>CAVPRL010000012.1:0-476300 GCA_963707845.1 uncultured Actinomycetota bacterium | reverse complement strand
AAGCGCGCCAGCGCGCAGTTCTGGTAACCAGGAGCCAGATCGAGTAGCCCAAGACCCGCCCACGCTTGCGTGGGCGGGTCTTGGCGTATCGAGATCCAGTCGTGTCCGGGTCAGACTGCGCCGACTCACGGGTCACTTTGCGCCGACTCGGCGGAGCGGGTCGGAGTTGGGCGCCCGGGTGGTGGCTGAGACAATCGGCGGGTGAGCACCCCTGCGCAGACCGACGTCCTCGTCGTGGGCGCCGGCCCCGCGGGGTCGGCGGCCGCCGCCTGGGCGGCGCGCTCCGGAGCCGACGTGGTGCTCGCCGACGCGGCCGTCTTCCCGCGGGACAAGACCTGCGGCGACGGGCTCACCCCGCGCGCGATCGGTGAGCTGCAGCGCCTGGGGCTCGAGGACTGGCTGCGGGCACACACCGTCAACCAGGGACTGCGTGCCCACGGCTTCGGCCAGACCCTGCTGCTGCCCTGGCCGGGCGGGAACCTCCCCGACTGGGGCTCCGCCGTGGCCCGGACCGAGCTCGACGACCACCTGCGCACCACGGCCATCAAGTCCGGTGCCACGGCCGTCGACGGTCACCGGGCCGTCGACGTACGACGTGAGGGCGACCGCGTCGCGGCGGTGGTCTTCAAGACCGACGCCGGTCCCGTCGAGATCGCCTGCCGCCGGCTGGTCGTGGCCGACGGCGTACGCTCCCCGCTCGGCAAGGCGCTCGGCCGCGAGTGGCACCGCGAGACCGTGTACGGCGTCGCCGGCCGGTCGTACGTCGCCTCCGGGATGTCCGACGACCCGTGGATCAGCTCCCACCTCGAGCTCCGCGGCGAGGACCAGAAGATCCTGTCGGGCTACGGCTGGATCTTCCCGCTCGGCACCGGCGAGGTGAACCTCGGCGTCGGCACGCTGGCCACCGCCAAGCGGCCTGCCGACCTCGCGATCAAGCCCCTGATGGCGCACTACGCGAGCGAGCTCCGCGAGGAGTTCCAGCTCGGGGACGAGCTCCGGATGCCCACCTCTGCGCTGCTGCCCATGGGAGGCGCCGTCTCGAACGTCGCCGGTCGCAACTGGGCACTGATCGGTGACGCCGCCGCCTGCGTGAACCCGCTCAACGGCGAGGGCATCGACTACGGGCTCGAGACCGGGCGTCTCCTCGCCGAGATGTTGGCGGAGCGCACCGGCGACGACCTCGACCTCACGCAGGCCTGGCCGGCGCTGCTGCGTGAGCACTACGGCGAGTCGTTCTCGATCGCCCGCCGGCTCGCGGGTCTGGTCACCGTGCCGCGGCTGCTGCCGGCCCTGGGGCCGGTCGGGATGCGCTCTGACTGGCTGATGACGCTGGCCCTGCGCTGGATGGGCAACCTCGTCACCGAAGAGGACCGCGACCGTGCGGCCCGGGTCTGGCGCTGGGCCGGCCGGCGTTCGATCGCCCGCGACCACCGGCCGCCCTTCGTATGAGCGCGCTGCCGAAGCGTCAGCGCGTCGGGGCGTACGCCGTGATCCTGCGCGACGGCGCCATCCTGCTCACCCGGCTGGCACCGAACGTCACACCGGACGAGATCTGGACCCTGCCCGGTGGTGGTCTCGACCACGGCGAGGACCCCCGGCACGCGGTGATCCGTGAGATCCGCGAGGAGACCGGGCTCGAGGCCGTGGTCGGCGAGACCGCCCGGGTCTACTCCACCCATCTGTCGGGCGTGTGGCGGGGAGGCCGTCGGGTCGACACCCACGCGTTGCGCATCGTCTACGAAGGGTGGGTCGCGCTCGACGCCCCGGCTCCGCAGGTCCTCGAGGTGGGTGGCTCGACCATGGCCGCCGCCTGGCAGTCGGTCGACGCGGTGCTCGACGGCACCGTGCCGGTGGCGGCGATGGTGCTCGAGACGTTGGCGGACCACCGCCCGGTCCGGCACCAGCGACTGGGCGCCTATGCGCTGGTGCGTCGCGGCGACGCGGTCCTGCTGACCCGGATCTCCGAGCGCGGGTTCCACACCGGCTCCTGGACGCTGCCGGGCGGCGGCGTCGACCATGGCGAGTCGCCGCGCAGCGCGGTCCTCCGCGAGCTGCGGGAGGACTGCGGGGTCGACGGCACGGTGGACGAGCTGGTCGCGGCCCACGACGACCACTTCAGCGGTACGGCGCCGTCGGGTCGTTACGAGGACTTCCACGCCGTCTCGCTGGCCTTCGCGGTCATCATCGACGACTCCGCGGAGCCCGTGCTCGCCGAGGTCGGCGGCACCACTGACGCCGTGGCGTGGGTGCCGGTCGCCGAGATCGAGTCGGGCGAGCGGCCCGTGCTCGGCCTGGTCCGCGAAGCGCTGGGCTTGCCCACCAGCTAGGGCAGCGGGGCTGCCGCGATCTCGCACACGTTGACGGCCGGGTTCTGGTCGTTGTTCACGACGTAGTAGGAGCTCAGCACGTAGGCCTGCTTGACGCCGCCGACCGAGACCCACAGCCGCATCATGCCGTTGCGGGGGAGGTCGACCGGGCCGAGCAGGCCGGTGACGGGGTCGTAGTCGAGGTCGTCGACGTGCTCGACCTGGTCGTCGACGTCGCCCTCGCCCTGGACGTACTCGTAGTCGATGAACGAACTCGGGGCGTCGGCCCCGGACGGCCGGAACGCCACCGTCTGGTCGTACGCGTTGCTCCCCGGCACACAGGTCACGATCGCGTCGCCGATGCCCGGGAGCGCCGTGGTGCTCGTGGTCTGCGTCGCGCCCTCGGCGCTGCCGTGCCACGAGAGCCCGAACTGGCGTGCGGAGTCGGTGTGCAGCGTCAGCGCCATGTTGCAGTACTGGTGGCCCGGGTAGTCGAAACGCTCCCACCACCAGGTGAGCCTGAACGACGTCGCCGGCGTCGTCAGCGCGCCCTGTCCGTCCTGGTTGCGGCCGGGGCGCTGGCTGATCACGCCGTACGCGTTGCCCGACGCGAAGTCCTCGATCCTGGGCTTCTGGTTGAGTCCCTCGTGGGCGCGCGCGCCGGTGCCACCGCGCCCGTTGTCGGCCGCGGTCGCGTAGGTGTAGACGCGGACGTTCTTGACCGCGACGACGTCACGGCCGCCCTTGCGCTCGAACTTGGCCATCCACAGCTGGGTCTCGGGGTTGCGGCTGTTGGGCCGGATCCGGACCTCGGTGCTGTTGGGCCGGCAGACCAGTCCGACGGTGCCGATGCCGGGCACGTTCGCGGTCTTCTGGTAGACGCGGCGCTTGCGCTCGCCCTTCCAGCTGACCACGATCCGCTTGTCTTTCGTGACGCTCTTCTTCGCCGCGGGGCGGGCCGACGCGCCGTCGCCGTACGACGGCAGGGCGCCGACCCCGGCCAGCAGGCTCGCGAGGAGCAGCAGGCCGGTGCCGATGGCGACGAGGCGGCGAGACGGTGCGGTCATCGAGCGGGTGCGCCCGGTTCGGTGGCGTCGGGGTCGGCGTCGGCCGCGGGCTTGTCCTCGGGCGGAATCACCAGGGTCGGCTGGCTGGTCCCGTCGAGCCACTGGAGCTCTTGGCGCAGCGTCTCGTCGGTCAGGGCGATCATGGACGCCTCGGTGGCCGCGTCCTGCGCAGACGTGAGGTAGTCCTTGAGGAAGCCGCTGACCTCGTCACGCTTCAGCGAGCGCGTCGTGGTCGTGAGCAGGACCTGCGTCGAGAGCGGGTAGATGCCGCTGGCGATCGTGGTCTGGCTGGGGAAGACACAGTTGCGGTGACCGTCGGGCAGGGTGATCTCGAAGGGCCGCAGCTCCTCCTCGAACAGCTCGTAGTTGCCGAAGCGTGCGTAGATCACGTGCCCGAGGCTGCCGTCGACCTTGCGGCGGGCGTCGGCCGCCGTCTTGGCGTCGCGCTTGGCGTGCTCGAACTTGGCGCGGGCGGTGTTGACGGCGCCGCGGGCCTTGTCCACGGCAACCTGGGCGGCCAGCACCCGGGCCTCGTCCTTGGCCTGGTCGGCCGCGCTGCGCTTGTCCCGGATGCCCTTGGCGCGCTCCGACTTCGCGGTCTCCAGCTCGGCCTCGGCATCGGCGAGCACCTGGCGGGCCGTCACCAGCTCGGACTTGCGCAGCCCCAGCTGGCGGGCCCGCTCGGGGTAGGTCTGGGCGACCTTCGCCTTGCGGGCGCCACCGTTGAGGAACTTCCGGGCCTGGTCGAACCGGTCATAGCTGAAGTAGTCGGACCGGAGGTCGGTCTGGCTGGGCCCCTGCGAGCCCAGCACGGTCTTGCCGAACTCGTCGAAGCCGACCTGGAAGCTGCCCACCGACGGACCGCCGACCGACATCGGGATGTCGTCGAGACCCAGCTGGGCCCAGTCGGTGATCGGCGAGCCGGCCCGCCAGACCTCCTTGACCTGGTCGGTGCTCAGACAGTCGCCGCCGACGTCGGACTCGGACTTGATCGCGATGACGATGCCGTCGGACGCGATCTGGAACTGCACGACGTCGAGCCCGACCGCCTGGCAGGCCTCCCACTCGCTGCGCGTGATCGAGCGCTCCGAGTTGACCAGGTCGATCTTGCCGGAGCACAGCTCCTGGAACGCCTGGTCCTGGGTGTTGTCGCCCACCTTGATCGTGGTCGTGGCGCCGGTGGCGTTGTAGCGCTGGACGCCCTCCTTGGTGAGCGTGAAGGTCGTCGTGCCGTCGATGGCCAGCTGCCCCGACGGACGGGTGGGGAGCGCCTTGTTGGCCTTGGTGATCGCCGTCTGCGCCGCCTGCTGAGCCGCGTAGTCCTGCGCCTGGGCGTCGGCGACGAGGTCGCTCGCGTCCGGGTCCTCGCTCTGGGAGCACGCCGACATCAGCAGCGCGCCGGACAGCGCCAGGGCGACGAGCGCCGGGCGTCCGATCCTCCGGTGGGTGGTGGCCATCAGTTGTCCTTCGTGCTGGCCGAGGCCGACGGTGAGGGGCTGGGCGACGGGCTGGGCGTCGAGCTGCTGCCCGGGGTGAACCGGTGCTTGCGACCCAGCTCGACGACCTCGAAGTCGTCGAGGTGCAGGCCGGAGAGCTCGTTGCCGGCGATCATGTCGGAGGTGACGTCGCGCTGGGCGTAGAGCGTGGGGACAGCCGCGCGGTCGACGACGATGGCGCCGTACGTGCGCAGCGCGGCCACGATCGCGTCGGACATCCGTCGCTGCTGTGGAGTCGTCCGGATCGGCTTGCCGGTCTTGGGGTCGGTCGGCCGGGGCACGCTGATGTTGGCCTTGAGCCGGATCCGGGCGCCCTCGGGGAGTGAGTTGACCCGGCCGTTGCCGTCGGTCGACGACGCCGGCTCCACGAAGACGCTCTGGGCGGGGCCGGGCACGCTGATCGCGAGCGCGTGGTTGATCAGCCCGGCCTCGAGCTCCTTCGGCCGGATCAGCCCGGCGAAGAGCGGCAGCCCGGAGCCCCGGGCGCTCACCGTCTGCGGCGCCTGGAAGCCGGAGCCGTCGAGATCCCACTGCCGCATGAAGTTGTAGGAGATGGTGCCGTCGTCCTCGCGGCGCGCGCGCCACAGGTCGTAGGCGATCGGCTTGCTGACGTCGAACACCGTGAACCACCCGTCGAAGCGTGGGTCGGGGTCGACGTCGGACGGGATGCTGAGGGTGGTGGTGTCCGCACCGTCACCGCAGACGATCTGACGGCACACCAGCTTGGTGGGCTCGCCGCCGGCGACCACCGCGGTCGTCCACCGCTCGGTGTTGATGTAGACACCCTCGTTGACGATGCGTCGCTGCCGCACGAGCTCCTCGGTGCCGTTGCGTTGGACCACCCCGACCCGCTCGCGTGCGAGGCCGATCATCTGCGAGGACCGGTCGTCGACACCGGCGCCGTCGATGCGGGTGTTCCACGGGGAGTCGGCTGCGAAGAACCGGCGCTCCGGCACGGCCACGCCCTCGTTGGTGGAGTCGTCCGGGTTGACGACGACCTCGAGGTCGGACTTCTTGGTCGAGGCGTCGTCGTCGCCGCCGCAACCGGCCAGCGTGAGGGCACCGATGGTGACGAGGGCGAGCGCGGCGCGGGTCCCGCGTCGTCGGGTGGTCATGCCTGGTCTCCCTGGCTCGGGTGCGCGTGCATCGGAGTCAGGGTCGACTCGATGGACTCGGCGAAGCGCGACACCGCGTCGCTGATCTCGGCGAGCTGGCGGGCGTCGCGGCTGCTCGGGGCGCCGAGACCCGCCTGGGTGCGCGCGGCACTGATGATCGCGTGCGCCTCGCGGCGCGCCGTGATCCGGATCAGCTCGGCGTCGAGCTCCGCCTGGGCGGTGAGCAGCTCGGCACGCCGGGCCGCCTCCGCCTCGAGGGCGGCCAGGTGCTGCAGCGTGGCGTTCTCGGCGTCGCGGAGCCGCTCGATCGCGGCGTCGGCGACCTCCTGGACGGTCCCACCGAAGTCTGCCGAGGCCTCGACGACCGGAGCCGGCACCGGTGCCGGCACGGGCTCCATCGGGATCCGCCGCGTGGGCGCGGTGTCGGCGACGACGCGCGTGGCCGGGACCTCGTGGCCGTAGAACTCGTCGTCGTAGGCGGCGCTGGCAGACACGGCATCTCCGGACAGGTTGGCGATCGGCAGGATCGCGGGAATGGCTGGTTCGACGGCGTGCCCGTTGCTGGGCTGGTTGACCGGCTCGATCACCGGCTCGGCGATCTTCGGTGACCGGGCCGGCTTCGCCTTCGGCGCCGGCTTGGCCTTCGCCGCCGGCTTGGGCCGGCTCCGCGGAGCGGGCTTCGCCTTCGGCGCGAGTGCGGCTGGGGGAGTGGGGGCGGGCTCGGGCTCGGTTGCGGGCTCGGCGACGACCTCGACGACGGGCTCGGGCTCGGCGACCGCCTCGACGACCTCGACGGCGGGCTCGAGCTCGGGCTCGGCGACCGCCTCGACCTCGGCCGGCAGCTCCGGTACGGCGGCGACGGGCCGCCGGCGCGGGAGCACCGAGGTCACGGTCGCCATGCCGGCGTCGGACGTGGGGACCAGCCGGTTCGCGAAGTCGACCTTGCCCACGCGCGCCTCCGCACCGAGGGCGAGCAGGTCGTCGACCGACGGCGGCGGCTGGATCGGGTTCACCTTCTGGTCCATCACCGGCCGGCCCCGTCCGTGCTGGCCGGCTGTCCGGTGGTGTCCTCGGGGTCGAAGTTCGACGGCACCCCGAGCAGGACGTAGCGGTCGGTCCGGTAGATCACCGGCAGGCGCCCGTCGGACCCGGCAGCAGCGTTGGGGTACATCTGGGCGAGCAGGTCGTCGCCCCCGTTGCCGTCCGTGCTCATCAGCATGTAGTCGACGTACCGGCCCGGGTCGCGGGCGATGTCCTTCCACGGGCCGTCGCTCTTGTCGACACGGTCGACGAACAGGTCGGGCTTGCCGGTCAGCAGCATCACGGCGTACGTCTGCGAGTTGTCGGTGAGGATCGTGTTGCGGCCGGTGATGTTGGCGGTGATGTAGTCGGCCGTCGCCTGCTCGTCCCGGGTGCCCACTGTGGCGCCGCTCAGGGTCTGCGCGCCCTCCTGCGACTCACGCGTCGACACGGCGGCGGCGAAGTTGGACTCGAGGTTCTGGTAGCGGTAGGTCTTCATGGCCTGGAACGTCCACGGGATGCTCGCGAGCAGCAGCACGATCAGCGCGGCGCTGACGAACGTGTTGTTGGTGTCCGCGGACCGGGCAGCCCAGATGCCACCGACGACCGACAGCAGCAGGATCGGGAGCGCGTTGCGCAGCTGCATCGGCGAGTCGGTCAGGCCGAGCGCCACCGACAGGGCCGGCGAGACGACGGCCGCGCCGAGCAGCACCCCGAGCCAGAGCGCCATCGGGTTGCTACGTGCGACCCCCATGAAGATCAGGACGGGGAGCACCACGATCGCGATCGGTGCGCCGTACAGCACCAGGTTGACCGTGTCCCGGAACAGCTCTACGCCGGTGAAGCTGCCGGGGTTGATGCCACCGGCGTCACTGGCGGCAGTGATCCAGTAGAACGGCTTGGAGAGCAGGACCAGGTTGAAGACGGTCCAGATCGCGATGACGTACGCCGTGGGCACGGTGAAGCCGATGGTCGTGCCCTCGACCTCGCTGCCGTCGGCACCGAGCTTGGCCAGGATCGCGCCGATCATCACCGCCGTGAGCACGAACCAGAGCAGGCTCGCGTAGCCGGAGAGTGCCGCGACCGAGAAGGCCAGGCCGGCGAGCATCACGTAGCGGACGTCGGCCGTGACGTACCAGGCGACCAGGGCACCCATGGCGACCACGAGGAACGCGATCCAGATGAACTGACGGGCGCCGCCGGCGGCGTACAGCAGGAAGAGCGGGTTCAGGCCGAGCGCGATCAGGACGGCGTACCGCAGCGGGCCGACCACCAGGGCGCGGCGCATCATCGTGTTCAGCGACATCATCGTCAGGCCCGCGAACGCGGCCGAGGCGATGGGGACCGCGATCAGCGAGGAGGTGACCGCAGGGAAGATCGCCAGCGGCGAGATCAGCAGCGTCGCCAGCGGCGGGTAGTCGAACCCGAGCGCCGACAGCTTCGCCGGGTCGTTGTGCCAGATCATCAGCGCGCGGTTGAGCCGGTCGAGGGTCTCGAACCCGACCACGTGCATCTGGACGACCAGCCAGTAGCCGAACCAGATGTAGAAGCCGGTGAACACGGCGAAGACGGCGAGGTTCTCCCACGGGCGTCGGGTGATGTCGCCCGCTCGTCCGTGGACCCACTGGACCAGGGACTCCTTGCGCTCCTGCGACTCGCGGATGTGGCTGGCCGCTGCGTCCTCGATGACGACGGCCGCCGGGCCGGCGGGCTCTTGGGTGGTCGTCATTACTCGTGCTCCCCGCCGTCGAGACCGTGCTCGGTCTTCTCCCAGTAGAACGGGTTGGTGAAGAGCTGGATGGCGCCCTTCCAGGCGGCCCAGCTCATCAGGCCCCAGTAGAGCGGCGACAGCAGCGCCGTCCGGGTGATGCCGAACTCGCCGCGCTGCAGGCTGCCCGCGACGTTGAGGTAGACGAACGTGAAGTTGCCGACGAAGAGCAAGGTGCTCGCGGCATAGAAGACGAAGCCGGGGAACATCTGCTGGATGAACCCGGTCTGGGTGAGGACGTAGAGCGTGGACAGGCCCCAGAAGATGGGGTTCATCAGCAGCACGAACGCGCTGCCCATCGTCAGGTTGAAGCTGATGAAGCCGCGCGGACCGGTCTCACGCAGCAGCCGGCCGGGGCTGCGCATGTGCACGAGCCAGGTCTGCAGGTAGCCCTTGATCCAGCGGCTGCGCTGACGGATCCAGTTCGGGACGCTGGAGTTGGCCTCCTCCAGCGTGGTCGAGTCGATCATCGCGGTCCGGTAGCCCTGGCGGTGCAGGCGGATGCCGAGGTCGGCGTCCTCCGTCACGTTGAAGGGATCCCAGGCGCCGAGCTCGCGCAGCACCGAGGTGATGAAGTGGTTGGAGGTGCCACCCAGCGGGATCGGCGAGCCGGCCGCACCCATCGCCGGCAGCACCAGCTCGAAGTGCATCGAGTACTCGTTGGCGAACCACGCCGTCAGCAGGTTCTGGTTCTGGTTGAAGTGGTTCAGCTTGGCCTGGACGCAGGCGACGTTCGGGGCGACGTGCTGGAAAGCGAGGTACGCCTTCTTCAGCTCGTCCGGGTCGGGCCGGTCCTCGGCGTCGAAGATGACGCAGAAGGTGCCGGTCGCGAGCTGGAGGCCGTAGTTACAGGCCTTCGGCTTGGTCTTCGGCTGGCTGTCGGGCACGACGACGAGGTGGAAGTGCGGCGGGAGGTTGAGCGACTTGATCATGTCGATCGTCTCGGTGTCGTCCTCCTCGCAGAGGAGCTTCACGTCGAGGCGGGTCCGCGGCCAGTCCAGCTCGTTGATGCCGCGCACCAGGCGGCGGACGATGCCGGCCTCCTTGTAGAGCGGCACCAGGATCGTGTACATCGGCAGCGTCCGCTCGTCGAGCGCGAGGACCTGCTCGTCGGTGACCTCGGTCTCGAGGTGCGCGCCGAGCGCCCGGAAGGTGAGCTGGAGCTTGTAGCAGGAGACCAGCAGGTAGATCAGCGACGCCAGGGCGACCAGGCCGACGAGCGTGCCCATCGGCCAGACGATGCCGCACAGCAGCAGGGCGATGCCCAGGCAGACGGCCGACGCCTTCTGGCCACCCGTGAAGACGATGTGCGCCGAGGCTTCGGGCTGCGACTCCATCAGCGAGACCGTCGAGATCTCGGCGTAGTGCTCGCTGTGCACCTTCTGGATCAGCTGGTCGAGCTCGGTCCGGTTGGCCAGGAGCTGGCGGAACGGCGAACCGAGTGCCTCTTCGACGTCGAGCGCCTGGTCGGCGTCGAGCGGGCGGGCCGCGGCGAGCAGGACGAGGTCCTCCGTCGCCGCCACCGGGATCGCCTGCAGACGCAGGGCGAGGCGCTCGGGCAGCCGGCGGGCGACCTCGAGGTCGGGCGAGAAGTCGGAGAGCCCGACGCGCTGCATCTGGTACATCTCGGACAGCGCCGCGACGAGGACGTCCTCGGTGATCGCCTCGTGGGCGACCAGGATGTCGCCCAGCGGGTCGCCGGTCCGGGAGTACTCGAGCATCGCGATCTGGAGCTGCTCGTTGGTGACGAGGCCGCTGTTGGTGAGCATCCGCGCGAGCTGGACCCGCGACCGGCGCTCGTCCGCGGTCTCGACCTGACCCTCGGCGGGCGGGTAGATCTCGTCGATGGCCTCGCTGATCTCGTTGCCGGTGTGGCGGACCAGCTGGACCTGGCGGTCGATGCGCTCCTCGACCACCTGGCGGGTGATCGGGTCGTCGACCTCGGCGGCCGCGACGAGCACGACGCCGTCGGCGACGGCGTACGGCATCACCCGGAAGGTGCGGCAGATGCCCTCGGGCAGCAGGCGGCCGAGGTCGCCGGTGATGCCGTCGGTCAGCCGGGCCCACACCTGGGGTGCGGTGGTCGTGGTGGTCATCAGGCACCTGCTCCGAATCCGGAGGGGGACGGCGCGGCCGGGGAGCCGGGCGCGCTGGGGGCGTTGGGCTTGCTGCCGCGAGAGCGCATGACGATGTAGACCAGGTAGCCGGCGGCCAGGGCCAGCAACGGCGCGATCAGGAATGGGATGAAGACGACGAAGAACAGGATCAGCGTGACGAAGACACGCAGGATTGCTGCTCCTACCGACATGCGCTGTGGTCGCGCCGAACCGGCGTGCACGGCCATGATGTATTTCCCCCTGTAGTTCCCGGCGGGATCCGAGAGGGATCCCCCAAGCTGAAACGGAGGCTATCGGGGCGCGATCGTCGGGGGGTCAACATCCGATCCACAATGGGGTAACAACACAGAACGTGCTGGTCAGGTCAGGATCGGGCGGCCGCCGAGCGCAGATAGCGACGTGCCAGGACGCCGTACTCGGTGGGATCTCCGGTCCCGTCGCGCACCAGCGCCATCGGGTCGGACGGGTGGTCGGCCCAGACCCAGAAGAGCGAGCCGATGTCGTGGCGGTCCGCCCAGTCGAGGTAGCGGGTGACGTACCCGTCCAGCGGGTCCTCTGCACCGAGCTCGCCGGTGAGCACCGGGACTCGGTCGGCGATCGGTGCCAGTACGGCGTCCCAGCACCGCTCGGTGTTGCACTTCTTGAAGTCGTAGCTGTGGAACGCGGCGACGAGCTGGTCGTCGTCGGGTGCGAAGTCGAGCCAGTGGGACAGGTCGTTGGCGTAGTCGAGGCCGCCGAGCAGCACCGGTTGGGGAGCGCCTGCGTGGCGGATCTCGCGGACCACCGCGGCGACGCCCTGGACGGCGTACGTCACCTGGCCCGCGGTCGCGGTCTGGTCGTCCTCGATCGGCGCCGTACAACCTCCGTCGCGCCAGCACTCCCAGGTCAGGTCGAAGACCAGGTTGTCGGCGGCGTCGTAGCGCGAGTACGGCTCGTTGAAGGCGTCGAACATCACCGAGGGGTTCTCGCGGTACTCGGTGGCGATCGAGCGCCAGAACGACAGCGACTCGGAGTCGGGCATCGCGAGGTTGCCGAACTCGGGCTGGCCCATCCGCTTGCGGCTGTGCAGGTCGAGGATGACGACCAGGCCCTGCCGGTTGAGGGCAGTGACGAACTCGTGGACGCTCGAGCGGTAGCCCGCGGACGTGCGCTCCTCGAACTGGTCGCTCACCGGCGCGCCCCGGGTGCCCAGCCAGCAGTCCTGGTTGAGCGGGAGGCGGACGGTGTTCGCGCCCCAGGAGGCGATCGCGGCGGCCTCGACGTCGGCGGCGTCGGACCCGCCGAGGGTGTCGAGCGAGGACATCCCCCAGCCCTGCGCGCAGGCGTACTCAAAGCTGCTCCAGTTCACGCCGCGCGGGATGAACTGCGCGTCGCTGCGCTGGTCGACCAGCCGGTTGCCGGCGACGACCGGTTGCGGGGCACCCGTCTCGACGCCGGGTTGCTCGGGCGCGGGGTCGCGTCGCTCGGCATAGATCGCACCGCCGGTGAGCAGCACGACGACCGCTGCCACCGGCACGATCCAACGCGCGTGCCGCATGAAGCCCCCCTCTTTCAACCACGGATGGTACGGCCACACCCCACATCTATGGTGATCGAATGAGCGAGACCGTCTTCACGTACGCCGCGCCCGCGCTCAAGTTCGGCCCCGGGGCGGCGTCGGAGATCGGCCACGACCTGGCCCGGATGGGTGCGCGGCGGGTGCTCCTGGTGACCGACCCAGGTGTCGCCGCCACCGGGCACCCGGCCCGGATCGCCGAGCAGGTGACGGCGTACGGCGTCGCCGTGACGACGTACGACGGGGTGCACGTCGAGCCGACCGACGCGTCGCTCGACGAGGCGATCGAGTTCGCCCGCGACGCCGGGCCGTTCGACGCGGTCCTCGCGGTCGGTGGCGGCTCCGCGATCGACACCGCGAAGGCCGTCAACCTGCTCACCACCAACCCGGGCGAGCTGATGGACTACATCAACGCCCCGGTCGGGAAGGCGCAGGCGCCGAGCCGGCCGCTGCTGCCGCTGGTGGCGGTGCCGACGACGACCGGGACCGGCTCGGAGAGCACGACCATCTGCGTGCTCGACGTGCTCTCGTTGCACGTGAAGACCGGGATCAGCCACCCCGCGCTGCGGCCGACGCTGGCGGTGGTCGATCCGACGTTGACCCTCACTCAGCCGACCATGGTCACCGCGGCGGCCGGGATGGACATCCTGTGCCACGCGCTCGAGAGCTACACCGCGCGGTGGTACGCCGACTTCGACGCCAAGCAGCCCGAGCAGCGGGTGCCGTACTGCGGCGCGAACCCGATCGCGGACATGTGGTCGGAGAAGGCGTTGAGCCTGCTGGCCGGTGCGTTCCGGCGCGCGGTGCGCGACGGCAGCGACGTCGTGGCTCGCGAGCAGCTGGCCCTGGCCGCGACGTTCGCCGGCCTCGGCTTCGGCAACGCCGGAGTGCACATCCCGCACGCCAACGCCTACCCGATCGCCGGCCGGGTGCGCGACTACCGGCCCGCGGGCTACCCGGACGAGCCGATGGTGCCGCACGGGATGGCGGTCTCGCTCACCGCACCCGAGGCCTTCCGATTCACGTTCGACGCCGCCCCCGAGCGGCACCTGCACGCCGCCCGCCTGCTGGACCCCGAGGCCGGCGTCGGGCCGGACGCACTGCCGGCGGTGCTCGCGACGCTGATGCGCGACATCGGCCTTCCGAGCGGCCTGGCCGAGGTCGGGTACGGCGAGGCCGACGTACCCGATCTGGTGGCGGGCGCCGTCCAGCAGCAGCGGCTGCTGGCGACCGCTCCGAAGAGTCCCACGGACGAGGACCTGGCGGCGGTCTTCCGTCGGTCGATGGAACACTGGTGACGTGACGCAGACGCCCCCGGACCTGGTTGAAGCGCTGCGTCGCCGGGGCATCAGCGACGTCGACGACTCGACCCTGACCCGCGCGCTCTACTCCTCCGACGCCTCCCTCTACCGGGTCGTCCCCCAGGTCGTCGTACGGCCGCGGCATCCCGACGAGCTGTCCGCGATCCTCGACGCCGCGCAGGAGACCGGGGCACCGGTGACCATGCGCGGGGCTGGTACGTCGATCGCCGGCAACGCGGTCGGCACCGGCATCGTGGTCGACACCCTCAAGCACCTGAACAAGGTCGTCTCCATCGACCCGGAGGCGCGCACCGCCGTCGTGCAGCCCGGCGTCGTGCACGCCGACCTGCAGCGCGCGGCGGCGCCGTACGGCCTGCGCTTCGGCCCGGACCCGTCGACCCACACCCGCTGCACCATCGGCGGGATGATCGGCAACAACGCCTGCGGATCGCGGGCGCTGGGCTACGGCCGTACGTCGGACAACGTCGTCGACCTCGACGTCGCGTGGGCGCCCGGTGCCACCGACGTGGCTGCGCAGCTCGGCGCCCTGGTCGACCAGCACCTCGCGCACATCCGTACGTCGTTCGGCCAGTTCACCCGTCAGGTGAGCGGCTACTCGCTCGAGCACCTGCTGCCGGAGAACGGGCGCAACGTCGAGCGGTTCCTCGTCGGCTCCGAAGGCACGCTCGCGGTCGTGCGCGCAGCGACCGTCCGGCTGGTCGAGGACGACCCCGACCGGCACCTCGTGGTGCTCGGCTACCCGTCGATGGCCGAGGCGGCGGACGCCGTCCCCGCGCTGCTCGCAGTGGCACCGGGGATGACGGCGTGCGAGGGCCTCGACTCGCGGATCGTCGACCTGGTGCCGGGCGCGCCGGAGCTCCCGCGCGGGGCCGGGTGGCTGTTCGTCGAGGTGCCCGCGGCCGAGACCGCGGCTGTGGTCTCCGCAGCCGGAGCTCTCGCCCACCGGCTGGTCGAGGACGGGCGCGAGGCCGCCGCCCTGTGGCGGATCCGTGAGGACGGCGCCGGGCTCGCGGCTCGGTCGCTGTCGCGTCCGGCGTACTCCGGCTGGGAGGACGCCGCCGTCCCGCCAGCGCGGCTGGGTGCCTGGCTGCGCGACTTCGACGAGCTGCTCGCGGCGTACGGCCTCGACGGGGTGCCGTACGGGCACTTCGGCGACGGCTGCGTGCACGTGCGGATCGACTTTCCATTCAGTGAGGGGAGCGCGGTCTTCCGCGACTTCCTCACCGCCTGCGCGCACAAGCTGCGCGAGCACGGTGGCTCACTGTCCGGCGAGCACGGCGACGGTCGGGCGCGCTCGGAGCTGCTGTCGGTCATGTACGACGAGGAGTCGATCGGGCTGTTCGGTGCGGTCAAGGCGATCTGCGACCCGGGGAACCTGCTCAACCCCGGCAACATCGTCGACCCGGCGCCGCTGGACGCCGACCTCCGCCCGACCCGCCCGCGCCACGCGATCAACGCGGGGCTGAAGCTGGTCCACGACGACGGGGTCTTCGGCAACGCGGTGCACCGCTGCACCGGCGTCGGGAAGTGCGTGGCCCCAAAGACGAACGGCGTGATGTGCCCGTCGTACCTCGCGACGAGGGACGAGAAGGACTCCACCCGCGGCCGGTCGCGGGTGCTGCAGGAGGCGCTCGACGGCGAGCTCGTCGGCGGGCTGGCCGACCCGGCGGTCGGCGAGGCGCTCGACCTCTGCCTGGCCTGCAAGGGCTGCGCGTCCGACTGCCCGACCGGCGTCGACATGGCGACGTACAAGGCCGAGGCGCTGCACCAGAAGCACGACGTGCTCGGCGAGAAGCGCCCGCGCAGCCACTACCTGCTCGGCCGGCTGCCGAAGTGGGCCGCGCTGGCAGCCCCGATGGCGCCGGTGGCCAACCGGATGATGAAGCTCGGCCCGGTCGCGCGGCTGGCCAAGGCCACGGCCGGCATCGACCAGCGGCGGTCGATCCCGGCGTTCGCGCCGAAGACGCTGCGTCGATCCGTCGGCGTTCCTGACGTGGTGCCGGACGTGTGGATCTGGGCGGACTCGTTCAGCGACCACTTCTTCCCGGGCAACGGCCATGCGGCGATCCGCTACCTGGAGTCGGTCGGCGTCACCGCGCGGGTGATCGCCGACGACGCCTGCTGCGGGCTCACCTGGATCACGACCGGCCAGCTCGACCAGGCACGCTCGATCATGGAGCGCACGGTCCGCACGCTCACGCCGTATGTCGAGTCGGGGGTGCCGGTCGTCGGCCTCGAGCCGTCCTGCCTGGCCACCCTGCGCAGCGACGCCGCCGAACTGACCGGCGCCAACCTCGACGTGCTCACCTTCGCGGAGCTGGTCGAGCGGCTGGACCTGCCGCTCCCGTCCCTCGCAGGTGTCGAGGTTGTCGCCCAGCCGCACTGCCACCAGGCTTCGATCCTCGGCTGGGCCGCGGACAAGCGGATCCTCGAGCGGGCCGGAGCGACGGTCACCCAGGTCGCCGGCTGCTGCGGGCTGGCCGGCAACTTCGGGATGGAGAAGGGGCACTACGAGGTCTCGGTCGCCGTCGCCGAGACGCACCTGCTGCCCGCCGTACGCGCCAACCCCGACGCTGTCGTGCTCGCCGACGGCATGTCCTGCCGGGTCCAGCTCGACGACCTCGCGCAGCAGCCCACGATGCACCTGGCCGAGCTCTTCGCGTCGCGCGTCTCCGGCGGTTGAGGTGTGAGGCGCGCCAGCGCCGAGCCGCGAAACCCGGGGACGTCGACTCGCGCTCAGCTCCGTCCAACGATCCGGATCGGGCTCGTCGGCGGCTCAGTCACGCCGTCTGGCCGCTCGGTGGAGCAGTCAGGTAGAACGTCCGGCCTCGAACGGCGCGGTCTAACCGCCCACAAAGACGCACTGCACTCTGCAATGTCGGACGCCGACATCTGTGAGACTCAAGTCACGCTCAAAAATAGCCACCGGTGAGACTCCAGCGGTCCTGCAATCGCTGACGGTCGGCCGTGGACGGTTGTCGAAGTTCCACAAAGAGTCGGCCGAGCGTGGTGTCGACCGCCAAGCTTGCACACCGCCAGCCGGTCACGTGCTCGTCATGTCAGTTGGCATCACGCAGACATCCACCCGGACGCTCCGCTGGGGACGACCCAGTCCGCGGACTCTGGCGTGGTCCTATCGGGACGGTAAGCCGTACCAGCCCTGACTGACGGACGAATTTGTCGACAATCTTCAGTTGCGTGTCCGCACCTCGGGTAACTTGCACCCGTGGCAGTGGAAGACGCATTGGCGGCAATCGCTGCCGATTGGGAGGACTTGCTTCCGACTATTACCGACCGTGAGCTGCGGCTCCTCGCGAACCCACCTCAAAGCATGGCAGGAGACCTTCCTGAGCTGGTGTTCAACGTTCTGGCGCACCATCTCCCGCCGACGCACCGAGCGTGGTCGCTTCTCCAAAAGGGCCGCGCACAAGACGGTCCGGGCCTTTCAGCGGCCGTAAGGCAGATCGCTGCGTCTGCGCAGGCAGCACTTAGCAGTGACGACGTCGAGGCGGAGCTTGCCGTGGACGCGCTGCTCGAGGTCGCCGCTCGTGCTGTCGCGAGCCAGGGATACGCCTCATTCGGCCAAGGCGCAGAAGTTCCACGTGGCGTCGTGGCGATCGAACTAAACGGTCGACGCATCGCTCCGGCATTCCAGTTCGAGAGCATCGATGACCGTGTCCTGCACCCCACATTCGCCCGCGCGTCAGAGCGCCTGGAGAGCGATCGAGACCCATTGGGCACCCTCAGCTGGTGGATGAGCCCGAACTCCTGGCTTGGGACAACGCCCGCTGCGCTTCTGGGCACAGGCCGTCAGGACGAGATCGAGTACGCCATCGAACAACTTGCGAACGACAGTTGGTGACTCGTGTCCAACTCGAAGCCGCCGACGATACTGGTGACGACACCTGAACTGGTTCAGATCCCCGCCGGGACGGTGCTCTTCCGCGTGCACCAGACACAATTTGCGGCCGATGCATTCAACCCGGTTGCCAGTCATCGCTACTACGGCGGCGGGCGTTTCGACTCGACCGCTGACGATTCATATAGCTACGTCTACGCCGGCGAACAGGTCGCTACGGCCGTAGCCGAGACACTCCTACGTGATCTACCTGTCATGGACGCTGGCACTCGCGTACTTCCGAGAGTGCGGGTCAGAGGACGAAGAATCAGCGCTATTGCGACCACCACCAAGATCACTCTGGTCGACATGAGGAGCGCAGTTGGGTTGGCCGCAGTGGCCCAGGACCCATGGCTGGTCTGGACTGACCCGAGCGACTACGCGCAGACACGCCATTGGGGCCACTGGATCCGTTCGCAGGTGCCGACAGCGCAGGGCTACGTCTGGCCATCGCGGCGCGAGCCGCCGACGATGGCGTTCGTCCTCTTTGGGGATCGCTTGCCTCTGGGCGCGATCACAGTTGCTCAGGAGCACCCAGACGTACCCGCTGGTCCAAGCGCGGACTTTGACACTCCTCCAGGTCTCCGCGCACTGCGCAAGATGCTCGCTCCCTACAACGTGACCATCGCACGTACCTGACATGGGTGTGACCCGCGCCGAGGTTCGGGTCGATACGTGCAGGGCTACGCGCCCGACGATCTGTCGACAGGCTCAGGTCGGGTTGCTCAATCGGTTGGCGCAGGGCTGGTTGCCTTTGCATCACCCGCGGCGATGACCCCTTCATGAGCTGCCAGACAGAAGTCATCGTTCATCTTGATCACGAGCGCGAGTATGAGGCGCAAGGCGATGAGATAGACGCTGAAGTGCGCGTCCTCGCCGTCTGCGGCGGCCTGAGAGCCGTGGAGGTACTTGTTCCGAAGTTGAGGTCCGTTGCTGAAGTCGACGTTGTTCAGGAAGTAATTGAAGTATTGGCCCTCGGCGTCCGTCAACAGCGTGGAACCTTGGGTGACCCACCCCCTCTCGACCATAGCGTCAGCCTGTGCGCGTCCCGCTTGTGAGAGATGGAAGTAGCTTGCTGCCTCGGTCGCCCATAGCGCGTTCAGGATCAGGAACTGTTCGTCGTTTGCGATCCGAACACGCGTACCGGTGTCTTGGAGAACCCCAAATCCAAGCAGATGGTCGATGCCCTCCTTCTGGTAGTCCTCGAAGTCTGTGTAGGCGATGTGGTTCCGGATGAGGAGAAGGGCGGCGTTGTCGTCTTGCAGGTCTTCGTTGATGTAGTTCAACAGCGACTGGTCGGAGAACAGCAGGTTGAGGATGACGACTACCTCGTCCTGATGTGTGGCGTAGAGGTACTTCCCCTCGAGAAGTGTCGGAATGTTCTTGTACCGAACCTGGTCGGAGGTCATGGCCAGTAGTTCTCGATCGAGTTCGCCATCCTGGACGTAGAGGCTGAACTGGTTGGCGACGCTCTCCATCTCGGCGAACAGGTGTCGCACCTTTTGAAGGTAGGACGCACCACTCCCAGACGGTGTGAACGAAAAGTTCGGTGCGTCGAACTCTTCGACGAGGTATTCCGCGAAGAACCACGAGATGACCTCTTCAAGATCGATCTCTTTGGACCGCAGGTAGCCGTGCATCATTTGCGTCTGGAGAAGGGAGTTGGTGTCGGTGGAGCTGAATGCGATTCCGAAGTGGTAGTCGGTTCGTCCACGCAACCCGATGTGGCGTTCCAGCACACCCAGGTCTGACGGATAGGAGGGCAGAGTCAGCAGACACTCTCGGTCAGCGAACCTCAAGAGATGCTGGAAGTTGTTCAGAACGCTTGGGAAGTCAGTGGTGCCGTCAAGCCACCGTCGGCTGTACGAGAACCTGGAGAACATCCCGTCGAGTTTGGCGTTGACCGGTTCCTCTTGGGTGTCGGAGATGATCACCTCACAGCCGGTTCGTATCCCGGTGGTGTGCTTGAAGAGCTCCTCGGTCAACTGCGCCTTGCGCCTCCTGGCCTTGAGCTTGAGCTTGGCATCGACGCCGGAGAGGTGGCTCACCGGAGCAAACTCGACGAGCCCGACGTAGTTGAGGTTCGCGTCCGGGCTTTCGACATAACTGGCCATGAGTTCGCGGCCATCAGTTGTTGTAAAGCTCGGCGGGAGATGGATGTCGTCTCGGACGTCGTCTTGTAAGTACTTACGGATGAGATGCTCGGCGTTCCGAGGCTCAGCGCGCAGTTCATCGCGAACTTCAGCGTCGTATGCGCGGACGAGCTTCCTGCTCGTGAGCAGAGTGCCAAGGCGGACACCGGCTGCGGCGAGCGCTGGCAACATGGTTGAGGCATCGCAACGCTCGAACGCCTTGTTGCGACCCAGGAGGTCAATCAGAGCGACGTGGTACTCGCGGTCCACGCCAGCTACCACCGTTGCAACGGTCCCATCGTCGATCGTGGAGAAGAACCTTGCGATGGCGCTGCCGAGCTCTGGCGCACGATCCTTCGCTCGCTTGGTCTGCTCCTCGGTGTAGGCGCGCGGCACGAGGCCACGCTCCAAGTACATCTGCACGTGGTGAAGCTCAATGGCGTCTGTGATGTCGGGTGGAGTGCCGGCCGGATCGAAATGCTCAGCGATTTCAGCAACTCGTTGAGCATGCAGTCCGGACGCCATGTCACCTTCACCGAAGAAGCGCACTCGGCGCACCGCAGTGTCGTCACCGCTCAACATCGTCACCATCTCTCATGCCTCGCCGAACGCCACCCAGGACATCCTGTCCCGTCCAACCGACAGACGGTGGGAATTGAGCACCGAGCCAGCCCCGCCTCGGATCGCTCACCTGACAAGCAGCGACCAACAGATGTCACGTCGCTCGACAGGTTCCGTGGCGTCTTGTCGCCTCCTTCGGTGGTGAGACCGAGGCAGTCACCAAGTCCCCTGAGGCATCCGCGATGGGACCGACAGGCGGACCTGCCACGCTCACGCAACGGCACCCACGCTGGTCGGGGCAGCGACGGCACGAAGTGCGGAGGGCGAGACGCCAGCCTGATGAGGCTGGCCGTTCCATCCGCACCAGCCGTGCGTGCCCATGACTACAGCATCCCCCGTGTGAGCCATCACTGGCGTGTCGCCAGGAGCCGGTCGCACCGCGTTGATATGTTCTTACTGACCGGTCGAGCGCGGCCGGATCCCAGATCTTGGCACTTAGGGAATCTTCGAGTCGGGTTCTGCCCGTGGTGTTCGCTCTCCACGGGGAGACGCCCCTGACCGCGCCCTGAAGGACAGATTCCTTGCCCTGGATCCCCGCCCTCGCCGTGACAACCGCCATCGTCGCCGTCGCCCTGTGCAAGTCCGTGTTTGCACTCGCCGCGCTACGGAATGTGCCGCCCGAACGACGCGCCGAAGTTGTAGACGCCGTAGGCAGAGCCCTCGAACGTTGGCACTGGCGATAGCGGCACGTGCAGGCGCGTCCTGCGAGTTGCAGGTCGCTTGGCGCGACGTTTCACCATCTGATGCGCGACCTCGTGGAACGATCGTCCCCGGCACCGTGACATTGAGGTCGAGAGGGACGTGACATGGCGATCAGTGTGGTCGAGCGAAAGAAGCTCTGGTCGCTCGCACGAAACGAATGCGCCTTCCCTGCCTGCCCCGCTCGGCTGGTCGATGCCCTCGCCGACGCAGACACCGGTGAGTTGAGTCCCGTTGTCATCGGCGAGGAGGCACACATTCGCTCTGGCCGCGTGGACGGCCCACGTCATGAGCCTGAATACGACGACGCCCTGATCGACAACTATGAGAACTTGATCCTGCTCTGCCCCACGCACCACACCCGCGTCGACAAGGACAACGGTCGGGGCTACAAGGTGCGTGACCTCATCCGAATGCGCCGGGATCACGAACAGTCGGCAGCCAAGATTGAGCGCCTGCAACTGGTCTACGCCGCCTACCTGGCCGACCAGTGGGGACAGGACAACAAGGTCCTGTTCGAGGCCGTCGACCTTCATGGTCCGAGCGTCGAGTCGATGTTTGTCGACGTCCCGATCGCCGCTCCAGTAGGTAGTGACGCCGGAAAGATCGTCGCTGCGGTTCACGAGAGCGCACCAGCAGACCTTGAGGCCCGGGACTCGACCAACGAGTTGGAGGTGGCAGGGGGTGCTCAAGTGCTTCTGAGCCCTCTGTGGCAAGGGAACGCGCTGATCCAAGGCGGCCCAGGACAAGGCAAGTCCACGTTGCTCCAATACGTATGCCAGTTCCACCGATCCCGCCTCGTCGCCGGCAAGGACGACCACTACACCGGCGTATCCGAGGGCCTCCGCAGCGTCACGACGGTGGCTCGGCTGCCCGTGCGGATCGACCTTCGACGTTTCTCTTCATGGCTTCGCGCCGAGACGGCGCCACGGCCTGAACGACGCAAGGACAGAGGTCGCAAACGCGACAGACGACCGGCCGAACCGCAACCAGACCTTTTGGCGAAGTATCTTGCCCACCACATCGCAGAGCGCTCAGGGCACCCTTTCAGCATCGAGGACCTCGTCACGATGCTTGTTGAACGCTCGGTGCTCATCGCGCTCGATGGACTCGACGAGATCGCGTCTCTGAAAGACCGCGAGCGAGCCAGTGAAGTTATCGCCACCAGCATTCCTCGACTTCAGGCTAACTCGACGGACATGGTCGTCCTTGTAGCGACCAGGCCGGGCGCGACTGACTCGAGCCGCTGGGCTGACGCTGGGTTCACCCTGATGACCCTGCGTCCGCTCTCCCTTGGTCTGAAGGTTCAATACCTCTCCAAGTGGTGTGCGCAGGCACAGGTGTCCCCTGAAAGGGCGGAAGACCTGCAGGATAAGCTCATCACGAACCAGAGCGTTCCCCACGTTCGCGAGCTCGGAGCGAACCCGATGCAGCTGGCCATCCTGCTCCACCTGCTCTATCGGCGGGGTCTGCTTCCCCAACAGCGGACTGAGCTCTACCGCGAGTACGTGAAGACGTTCCTCGATCGTGAGGAACAGGACAAAGAGCCATTGCTTCACGCCCATCGACAGGTGATCGTCGACGTTCACGCGTACCTCGCCTGGTACTTACAGGCGGGCGCAGAGTCGGACGAGCACGCGACAGGAGCGATCTCCCGCGCCGACCTGGTCTCGCAAGTTCGGGATTTGCTGGAGGACAGCGCCGAAAGCCTGAAGTTCGCTGACCAACTGATTGCCGCCCTGACCTCTCGTGTGCTCTGCCTCGTTGAGAGACAGACCGGTTACTTCGAGTTCGAGGTCCAGTCGCTTCGGGAGTATTTCGCCGCGCTCTACGTGTATGAAGAGGCGCCTCCACAAGGCGGCGCAAACTCCCGAGACGATTGCCTAAGCGCTCTCGTCGAGCGCCCGTACTGGTCCAACGTGATGCGGTTCCTCGTCGGCATGCTCAGCAAGGGCGAGGTGAAGTCCCTGGTCGACAACCTTCGTTCACGTCAAGGAGACTCGGACTCGCGTCTTGACCCGTACCTTCGCTGGGTCGCCACACAACTGCTCGACGACCGCATCTACGAGAACCAGGCAGACACGCAAATCGCCAAGGTCGTCGACTTCATCTTCGAGGGCAACGGCATCGTTCTGGGCGAGGACGGCCTGCTGGACGCTGGAGGGTTACCGATCGTTCTCGGAGAGAAGGCCGGCGCACGCCAACTCGTCGAGCACATCCGAAGCCGTTTGATCTCGGACGAAGGCACGGGTCCGCGCAGCGAACTGTCAGCAGCACTTTTGCGGCACTCTCCTGATGCCGAGAATCGGGAATGGGCTTGGGCGAACGTCGCGACAACTCTCACTGAGTCCGACGTGACACTTCTCGCTCAGCTGGGTGCATTCAGCGACCTCAGCCACGACCGAACGACACGTCTCGCGACTGCCGTCGGAGACTACGACTCCGCGCGAAGCGTCCCTGCCATCTCCCTACTCGCTCTCGGGCACTACGACGGCAGCGATAGACGTCTCATGGCGTTGGCCACCAGCGAAGTCCTCGATGGCGCGGCGGAGCGGGTGAGCTTGCGAACGCTTGACCCTGACTCGCCGTTGGGGTCCTTGATCGCCCTCGGTCGGCTTGAGCCGGCGACCGACCAGCGGCGCCGCGTACCGGCGGGCAGGGCTTCAGTGACGCCAGAGGGCCGCACGAGAGTCCGGCGACGCAATGGCCAGGTCGTAGGGGCAGACGTAGCCAACGGCTTCGATCGGTGGAGATTGGCCGACGAGGGCCTGCGGGGAAACCGCCACAGCGCGAGCGACTGGAAGGAACTGGTGGCGGCCCTGCAGGAAGTTTCCCCGGACTCATGGCTCCTTCGGGTCGTTGCGACCTTCGCCGCAGATCCGGTCGACCTGTCGCTCGGTACTGAGCCGTCGCTCGAGGATGCAGCCGGTTGGAGAGCCCACACGGCATGGGTCCGCGAAGCCAGCGAGAACTTCTCGTCACGTGAGTGGTGGGAGACGCATCCGATCCCATCGGCCGGCCTCGCCCGACGCCATTGGTTGCTGGCAGCATTGGCGATCGGCGGCACCCAGGTACTGGTCGAAAACCTCTCAGCCGTGGACCTGGCTGTGACCAAGTTGAGTCGCGGTGAGTACGCGGCCCTGCATGTTGCAGTACATCGATTCGGAAACCGACCTGGAGCGCGTCGGCTCAACCTCCAGGATGCGCTTCGACGCGGCAACCTGACTGCCGGCGCACGCGCTGCGTCGATCCTCACCATCAGAAGCGAGCCAACCGTCAACCTGCACCTTTACCGCATGGTCGTCGACGGATCTCTTCCTGTTCGAGCGGACGGACAGCCGGCCGTCAGCGTCCTGCGGACCAGCGTGAACTCGCTCAACACGGCGATCCCTCTCCGGGACCTCGAAGGCTCAAGATCTTTGTTTCCACTTGGGACGCTTCGGCATCTGCCGCAACGAAAGGTGCCGCTATCGGAGGCTCGCGAGATCTTGGCCGCGCCCGATCGCTGGCCACCGGATGTCGTCGGCCTCGCGGCTCGACGACTTGGGATCATACGAAGCGCAGCCCTTCCCGCGATCGCCGACCTCGTGAAGCGCGACCACTGGTTCGCCGAAGACTAGGGTCCGATCCCTGAGTTCATGCCATCACGCAGGGCCTATCCGGCGACCCGGACTTGAAGTCGTCGCCTCAGCCACTGCGGCTGTACTTGGGTATCCAGACGCACCGAGATCTTAGATTTCACGCAGCGTATGAACCCCACGACCAGAATGATCGCCTGTCACAGCAGGCTTGCGTTCAACGCACGCCAGCGTTGCGAAGAGCCCACGCGAAGCGTTTGCTAAGCCTAAGCCTCTCCACCCGGAGATGCGCTGGGCTGTCAGGTCGTGCTTCGTTGGACGGGCCGCCGAGCGCCGCGAAGTCGACGTCCTTAGCGGTGCGTCCGGTCCCGAAGGCTGCGAGCAGGACTCCGCCCTTCAGCACGAGCTTGAGGCTGAGAGCCGCCTACGCGTTCACGACCGACGACCGACGACCGCCTGCCCTCGCAGCTCTCCGGCTTCCCTGCATCAGCTGGGCCACGGAAGGTTGCGTTGGGCCACAGGCTCGTGGAGAGGTCATGCGTTGCGTCACCCGCTGCCCGCTCCTGCCAACCCTTACCCGAGGAATCGCGCCCGGAGGCTCGGCTAACGGTGGTCGTCCCGCTGACATCCCTCCGCACGAAAACCCGATAGCCGGGAGATCGCACAAGATCTCCCGGCTTCGGGTGTACAGACACCTCAGTCCTCGTCGTACCAACCCGGGTACTCGGTCTGGCAGGACATCACGTCAGTGTCACCAATCGGGGACGGGGACATGCAGGCCAGCAGATTTCCCGTGTCGAGGGCTTCCTCCAAGGTGTGCGTCTCGCACTCCAAGGTGGCGTCCTCGGGATTTGGGATGTGCTCGGCAGGCAGCCCACAGGTGATACACGTGACGACTTCGCTGCCGTCGTAATCAGTGCCCAGTGTCATGAAATGCCAGCAGTCGCGGGCCTTCTCGAGCCTTGTGCGGGCCTCGGTGTAGTTGATGCCTTCGTACTTAGCGAAGGCGCGAATAGCCTTCTTGGCGGCAGCACTAGCTGTCATTGAAACTCCTCCAGGGCTGAGCCCGCGCCACAAACCCTGCACATGCTGTGAAGAGTGAGTTGAATGTGGTGACTCCGAAAGCGATCCGGGGGACCTTGTCATCAACATCGACGTCACGCGGGGACAGTCGACTCTGAGACGCGCAGGCTTCCAGCTGCCCGTTCAGACTAGCGGGCCCTGGGGTGGATCCTCAAGGGCGGCAGAGCTCGCTCAAGATCCGCTCCTGCCGTTCGTTCACTGCTAGAGGCTCCGAAGTCACGGTCGTCCTCCCAAGGCCCGCCTTGCATGGTCGCGACCTATAGCGCCGCAGCGGGATGCTCGAAGGCCCATGCGGACGCGCTCCGTGAGATCGCGTCATTCCGCCGCGAGTGCGGCGACGATCGATGGGGTTTGGATGCTCGACGCGTAGGGAGTTGAGGGTGAGTCCCCGCGGCAGGTGGAGAGTCGGGTGTTTGACGCTTTCCAGCTGACGGTCCTGCCCGCTCACAGCCTTCGTTGCGGGATCGCGCAAACGTCTGCGATGGCTGGAATACAGGCACACGAATTTGACCGCTCGTCCGTGCCGACTGCTTGCACTGGCCCGACAGCGAACCGCCTCGCATGCGCATACAACAGTGTTTTCGCTTGTCCCGTCGTCAACGAGTGCGCGCGTCTGCCCGAATTAGGTGTGATGTACGCGGATTGGAAGGAGCAGCGACTAGTCGACCGAGTCAACATCGAGCCGAACTCGGGAGCAGTCTGCATAGTCGTATCGGCCGTAGGCAAACTCCAGCAAACTGGACGCCTCGTACCAACTCCGGCGAGCACTGTCACTGTGGAAGTCGCAATACGACCGCACCGGCTTTCGGTCGGATTGGATGCGTACGACTCGACGGGGATCGGCTTCAAGGACAACCAACCCATCATGATCCGATGCAAGAACGTAGCCGGCGTACGAGCGGGTGGTTGTATCTACGTATTCTGCTGGCATCCACGGAGTGGACCGAAACACAGTGAAGACCGCCAAAGCCATAACGGGCACGATGGCAAGCCACGGTGCATGCGACGTGAGGCGATGGCGGCTCCTCGAGTTGTTGTCTAGACGAAAGTCACGCGCGGATTCCGGCCCGCCGCAACAGGCCACGGCCACCGCCCCACAGACGACAATTCCCAGTCCCATCGGCCATGGAATGATGCAGGCCGCCGCCAGAGTCATCAGGAAGGCGAGGCTCAAGTAGGTGCGCGATGCCCCTGACCGACCCCGCACCGCCAGCGCAAAGAACGTGAGGGCGAGTGCCGCCGGCAGCAACGCGAGGACCTCTAGGCACGCTCCGACTAGAACGGTTACCGTTCCCTGCTCGGACAAGACTGTGGCAGCAGTCTCTGCGTTCCACGCCGATATCGACATTACTCGAATCGCGATTAGCAACGCACCAACTATGGAGATGGTCAGCGCAAGATGGTCCCCGATTGCTGCCGCGGCTCTGCTCACTCCCCCGAGGGTATCCAAACTTTCGCGCTAGCGTCTGCGTTTGGTCGGGTCGACACATGTCCTAGGCGGCTAGTCCGCTGCGCTTTGGGTGACTGTGGCTCGAACTGCCTCTGCACTACCGACTGCGGGCCCAACTGCGATGAAGCGTCAGCAGGTCACGCGACCCGCGTTCTACCGCGCGTAGCGGGAACGAGCCGGCCACCACCCTAGGTTCAGGACCCTCCAGGTCGTGTGTCGCACAGGTCTAACGGCGCGGTGCGCTCGTGCAGTGCCTCGAGCGCCAGCACGAACACAAGCACGGCGAAACATCCGATACTGGCCGCCAGCAGCGTCGCGGCAACATCGGAAAACGTCTCTGCTGATGCCTGCAGATAGGCATTCGCCGCTCGATCCCCCGCGGTCGCTGCAGCGTCCCGCTGTTGGCGTGCGACCAGGAAGGCAGACAAGGCGCCTCCTGCGAGCACCGCGGCCAATGCCCCAGCGAGTTGGATGAACGATCGGAGCAGTGTCACGGCTACGACTCGGGCCAGTCCATGACTTCCGCTGCTCGCGGTTGCGATAGCGATCGAAGGCGCCATCGACGGGAGCGAATCATGGGCCGCCAGACTCGCGCCTACCGCTAGCGGGGCCGACCTGTCGTCGGCGACCATGGCGGCTACATCAGCGGCCACCCGATCTGCAACGCGGGTCGCTGTGCGATCCGCTATGCGATCTGCCACACGATCGGCCAGTTTGTCGCGCCACCCGTAGCTGCCATCGTCACTCTCGATACTCACGGGCGAATGTTCGCACCAAGTAGACGTCGGAGATGACGCGTCTTACCGCCGCGAAGCGGACGCCGACGAAGCGTTCCTCGAGCTCGACCTTCTCGCATAGAGCGCGGGAATCCCGGAAGCGTCGGTGGTCTCGTGAACAATCGACTCATGGACGTAGACCTCTCGCGACTGCCACCCGGAACCGCCGGCTGGCTTGCACTGGCCGACCACGCGTTGGCGCTGGGCGATCTCTCGGAGGTGGACTACCTCGAGCTGAAGGGCGCGCTCCGGTTCAACGAGCGCCAAGACCGCAAACGCTCCGCCGTCGTCCTCAGCCGCGCGATCCTCGCCATGGCCAACCGGATGCCGGATGCTGCAGCGCGGCATCTGGGCGGGTACAGCGTCGTGCTTGTGGGCATCGGCCAACAGGCTGTTGTCGGCGCCGAGCAGGTCGACGGGGCAATCCTGCGTGACGCCGTGGAGCCATACGTCGGCGAAGACGGGCCGCGATGGGATCACCATTTCATCGACCACCCGAACGGCCTGGTGCTGGCTGTGATCGTCGACCCGCCGCAGTGGGGCGACCGAATCCACGCATGCCGCAAGGAGTACTCGGACCATGCGTCGGGCCTCAGTGTTCGTGACGGTGACGTGCTCGTACGAGTGCCCGGCCAGACCCGTCAGGCAACGAGCTATGACCTGGCGCAGCTGGAATTCCGGCGCTCTCGGGCGCCGCACACCGGCGCCCAAGTGCGGGTGACTTACGTCGGCGCCTTCGACCGAACGAGCAGGTCCAACGTGCATGAGGTGATCGAAGGCATGGTGGATGAAGTCGCCGACGAGCTACTCGACGGAATCCCGGCACCGGTTGCGCGCAGCCCCTACAGCGTCGGCGTACAGGCCATCCTTGAGCAGACGGCCGCGCGCGGGGACAAGCGCTCCCCCGACCGTTTTCGCGGCGACGTCGAGGAGTGGCGGTACGCCTGCGAGGAGGCGCTGCCCGGTGTCGTCACCGAGTTCCTGCGCCATACCTTGGAGCACGGCACGTTCATGATCGAGAACGAGTCGGACCGCTACTTGGAGAATGTGCGCGTGACGGTCACGTTCCCATCTGTCGCCACAGTGCTCATGGCATCGGACACCGACTACTGCGACCATGGAGGCCAGTTCCGACCGTTTCAGATGCTGCCCGACAAGCCGGCGAAGTACGGCGACCTCAAGCCGTACGGCCTGGGCGACTACATCTTGCCTCGGGTTGCTCCGATCGTGCCCGACCTCCCCGCGCTCAACGTCGAGGTCGAGCAGGTGGACGACGAGTACGTCGTGTCGTGGTTCGTCGGCGATTTACCGCCGCGTGGGCGGAGCAGGGTCGACGAGGAGTTCGCGGTGTTCACCGACGAAAACCTCCACGAGCACCACAACGACGCAACCCCCGAGGGCCACCATCCGATGATCACCGAGGTCACCGCCGCTTGGAAGGTCACCGCGCGCGGCGTCGACCACGTGTTCCAAGGTGAGCTGGCGCTGAGCTGTCGCCAGAATGCGGGCGAGGTTGCAGCGTGGGGGCGGCGCGACCCCTGACGCCCCAACAAGCCAGAGCCCTTAGGTCAAAGCTCGGGCCGACTGATTCGGTCTTTTTGCCGGCACTGGCACGACGATTGCCGACTTGTCATCTGATGCGCATGCCAGTGCGCGACGCCCCGGCGGCGTGGGAGGTTAGGAAGGCAGCGCCGACCATGGGCGGTCGACTCGCTGCGTGCTTCAACTTGTTCCCCCGCCAGGAGTTGAGAATCTCGCATGGAGAGAACAGCCGACACGATCTGGGATGTGGTCGCCCGTTGGTCGGAGGAGCACCCGCCGACAATTCAGCCTGGGAGTTCGGCAGACGGAGACCGCAACCGCTGTCCAAGTTGGGATCCGTTCACCGCCGCGTGGGATGCGTGGCAAGGAGCGGTCGACCATCTCGAGGCGCTGGGTGATCTTGTCGAGCGATCCCGGACTCTGTACACCTTCGCCCCTTGGTCTCTGCTCCGAGTCGCGATCGAGAACGCGGCTCTAGCTATTTGGCTTCTGCAGCCGGAGGACACAGACGATCGCCTCCAGCGGCGGCTGCGCGTGGCATGGGGTGATTGGGGCGACGCCGCAACCGCGGAGCGGTGCCTCGGGCGTCACGAGGACGGGTGGGGCGCAGACCACCGGAACCGAATCAAAGAGACAGGGCGCCAGTTAGATCTGGACCTCAGCTTCATCTGCGGTAAGTCGAGCTGGGTGGGCGTCGTACGCGAGGCAGCGACCATTGGTCAGATCGCGACCCCAGAGTCGACTGAGATGATGTGGCGGCTTTGCAGCGGTTTCGCGCATGCCAGAGAGTGGAGCAGGATTGCTTGGCTCGATCTCGAGGTGTCTTCACCGGACCCCGCAGGTCGTGTCGACGTCGCAATGAACAGCAACCGTGACCGCCTATACGACGTCCTGTTCGTAGCCTTCGACCTAGCAACCGAGGCGCGCCGTCAACTAGACCGTCGCCGGCTGGCGTGGCGATAGTCGAGGTCGGGAACCTGCCTCGGACACGAGGATCCGTCTGGAAGAGCGACGTCGCCACGATTGACGCCTTCGGCGCGGTCCTCGAGGTGCGTCTTACCGGCTCCCTTCTGTTGTCAACCGGTCGGGCGGAGCGTCTCTTGTGCGGGTCCGGGAAGTGGCTGATCCGAAGTGTCGAGGTGTGGGTGCCTTCCGCCGCGTCCGCCGCACGGAGGTGCGGCGAACGGGCGCGGAACCAGCGATGTCGCTCGCCGACGCCCTCGCTTCTAGACTCGACGGGTGAATCCTCGCCACCGTCGTCTCGTCATCCCGATCGCACTGGTGGCGCTCCTGCTGATCGTCGTGATCGCGGCGGTGAGGTGACATGGCCGAATCCACGACACAGCCTCTGCTGCGTGAGCTCAACCGCCTCCGGTCGCTGATCCTCGACCCCGCCGTGCTGGTCAAGGCGGTCGCGTCCGGACGGCAGAAGGGCGAGGTGCCCACCTGGCGGCGCGCGGAACTGCGGTACGTCGACCTCAAGGCAGGGACGCACCTGCAGATCACGACGTACGACCAGACCCAGGCGTTCACCGAGAACCACGCGGTCGGCGACGCGTCCCGGGACGCCGTGGACGCGCTGCTCGACGAGCCGTTCGGCGACTGGCACGTCGACACCGCGACCCAGAGCCACGGGCTCAAGGTGACCAAGAAGCTCGAGGCCATCGTGCACACGACCGACCGGGTCTCGACAGGCTCGACCACCGGGGATGGTCAGGTCGACCGACGTCACGACAAGCCCAAGGAGCGGCTGCTGCCCGAGAACGACCCGGTCTTCCTGGTGCTCGGCATCTCCGACGACGAGGGCAGGATCAAGCCCAGCCGGCAGTCGAAGTACCGCCAGGTCGAGGAGTTCCTGCGGCTGCTCGACTCGTCGATCACCGAGGCCATCGACAAGGGCCACCTGCGCCGCCCGACCCTCGAGGACCCGCTGCGGATCGTCGACCTGGGCTGCGGCAACGCCTACCTGACCTTCGCCGCCGAGCGCTACCTCACCGGCGTCCGCAAGCTGCCGGTGCGGCTGACCGGCGTGGACGTCAAGGAGCAGTCGCGCGAGCACAACAGCTCGGTGGCCGCCGAGCTCGGGGTGGACGCGGAGTTCGTCGTCGGCACCATCGGCGGAGTCGAGCTGGACCCCGCGCCGGAGGTCGTGCTGGCCCTGCACGCGTGCGACACGGCGACCGACGAGGCCCTCGCCCAGGCGGTCGGCTGGGGCGCCCAGCTCGTGCTCGCCGCACCCTGCTGCCACCACGACATCGCGGCCCAGATCCGCAAGGCGCCGACCCCCTCGCCGTACGCCATGCTCACCCGGCACGGCATCCTCCGCGAGCGGCTCGCCGACACCCTGACCGACGGGCTGCGGGCGTCGCTGATGCGGCTCCAGGGCTACCGGGTCGACGTCGTGCAGTTCGTCGAGAGCCAGCACACCCCGCGCAACACCATGCTCCGCGCGGTCCGCACCGGCGGACCGGTGAAGGGCGGCTCGGTGCGCAAGGAGTACGACGAGCTCGTCACCGCCTGGGGCATCCACCCGAAGCTCGCCGAGCTCCTCGAACCGTCGCACCAAGTCTGATGCTCGACCGCGTCCTCGGCCTGGCGGCCGCGCTGTCCATGGCCGTCGGCACGACCGCCGCCCCGGCCGCGCCGCAGGCCAAGGTCGCGTTCTCCTTCCAGGACCCGGCGATCGTCGAGTCCAGCGGACTGGTCGCCACCGGTGACCTCTTCCTGACCGTCAACGACTCCGGTGACAGCGGCCGCGTCTTCGTCGTCGACCGCACTGGCAAGACCGTCGGCACGACGACGTGGGCCGGCGACCCGGTCGACGTCGAGTCGCTCGCGCCGGCCGGGCCGGGCGAGGTGTGGGTCGGCGACACCGGCGACAACCGCCGCGGTCGCGACTCGATCACCGTCCTGCGGGTGCCGTACGGCGCGACCGACCAGGAGGTCACGCCCGCGGCGTACGAGCTGGTCTACCCGGACCGCGCGCACGACGCCGAGACGCTGATGGCCAATCCCCAGACGGGCCAGCTCTTCGTGGTCTCCAAGGACGTCGTCGGCGGCACGATCTATGCCGCACCCCGCAAGCTCTCGGCCGACCACCCCAACCGGCTGCGGGCCGTCGGGGAGGGCTTCAGCTTCGCCACGGACGGGTCGTTCTTCCCCGACGGGCGGCACTACATCGTGCGCGGCTACACGAGCGCGGCCGTCTACTCGTTCCCCGACCACGAGCGGCTGGACTCCTTCCAGCTGCCGCGGCAGGACCAGGGCGAGGGGATCTCGGTCGGCCCCGACGACCGGATCTACCTGAGCTCCGAAGGCCAGTTCAGCGACGTGCTCCGGATCCGGCTCCCGGCGGAGGTGGCCGACACGATGGCCACGGCGGAGCAGCCAACGGACGCCGTACCGGACGGCGCCGCCGCCGAGACCGACGGCAGTGAGCCGCTCTGGCCGTGGCTACTCGGTGGCGTGATCGTGTTTGTGGTGGGCGCCGGATGGCTACCTCGTCGTCGTGGTCAGGCTTCGTAGAACCTCTCCGGACCAGCCCGGCTGGACCCGCCGGCGAGCCGGGCGCGGGTTCGTCTACCTCGACGAGGGCGGCGATCGACTCCCCGACGAGGACGCCCAGCGGGTGCGCGACCTCGTCATCCCCCCGGCCTGGACGGACGTGTGGGTCACGCCGTACGCCAACGGGCACCTGCAGGCGGTCGGGACCGACGACGCCGGGCGGCGCCAGTACCTCTACCACCCGGACTGGCGGATCCGCCGGGACGCGGCGAAGTACGACCGGATGCTCCAGTTCGGCAAGGCGCTCACCAAGGCGCGGGAGCTCGTCATCACCGACCTCGGGCGCGAGGGCATGCCGCTCGAACGGGCCTGTGCGGTCGCCGTACGTCTGCTGGATCTCGGCTACTTCCGGATCGGCAACGACGTGTACGCCGACGAGAACGGCTCCTTCGGGCTGACCACGCTCGAGCGGCGCCACGTGCGCCGACGCCAGGACCGGCTCGTCTTCGCGTTCGTCGGGAAGTCCGGGGTCGAGCACGAGATCGAGATCGACGACGCTGTCGTGATCGAGGCCGTCGAGATCATGCGCCGCCGGCGTGGGGCCGACCTGCGCCTCCTGTCCTACAAGGACGGTCGGTCCTGGCGATCCGTGCTCCCTGCCCTGGTCAACGAGTACGTCCGGGCGTCCACGGGTCTCGAGGCGACCGCCAAGGACTTCCGCACCTGGCACGCCACCGTCCTCGCCGCGGCCGCCCTCGCGGAGACGCCGGAGCCCGGCGCGACGAAGGCGTCGCGCAAGCGCGCGGTCGTCGGCGCGATGAAGGAGGTCGCGTCGTTCCTGGGCAACACCCCGACTCTCGCTCGGTCGTCGTACGTCGATCCGCGGGTCGTCGACGCCTACGAGGAGGGCCGCACGATCGAGCGCGCCACCCGGCGTACCTATGACACGCCCGACGCACGACAGGCAGCGCTCGAGCGTGCGACGCTGCGGTTGATCACATAGAGGGTTGAAGGAGGCCTGATCGTGGAGATCACCGCCGTGCAGGGTGACATCACCGAGCAGCGGGTCGACGCGATCGTCAACGCCGCCGACAACGCGATGCGCGGCGGAGGCGGTGTCGACGGCGCGATCCACCGAGCCGGAGGACCGGCCATCCTCGAGGACTGCGTACGCCGCTTCCCGACCGGGCTTGCCACCGGCGATGCGGGCTGGACGACGGCGGGCGACCTGCCCGCGCAATGGGTGATCCACGTGGTCGGCCCCAACCGGCACGCGGGGGAGACCGACCGAGGGCTGCTGCTGTCCTGCTACTCACGTGCGCTCGCGGTCGCGGACGAGCTCGGCGCCATGACAGTGGCCTTCCCGCTGGTCTCCGCGGGCGTCTACGGGTGGCCGAAGGGCGACGCGATCGCGTGCGCCCTGGAGGTGTTCGCGTCGACGGAGACGGCGGTCGCCGAGGCCCGTCTGGTCGCGTTCGACGGCTCGACGTACGCCATGATCGAGCAGGCGCTGGCCCGATGACGCCCGTGCGCATCGCCCTGACCGCCGTCGCTGCTGCCACCGCGGTCGTGCTCGCCGGACCACCGGCAGAGCTCGCTGCTGCCCACCCGACCGCTGGCCACGAGCCGGTGACGTTCAGCAGCGGCAAGCCGCGCAACGCCAAGCTGAGCAACCCCGCGGTCGGCATCCACCGCCTGCAGGTGATCGCCTACCGCGGGAAGACCGACGACGCTCCCGGCACCCGGATCCAGAACCGTGGCGTCGCCGCGAGCTCGCACGGTCCGAACGGCGGCATCGGGCCAGGCGGCCTCGGCAACTACCAGGTCACGGCGCACCGCACCTCGCACGGTGGGGTCTTCCGGCGTACGCCGTCGCTGCATCGCGGCGACAAGGTGGTCGTCGACGCCGGGCGCTGGCGCTACGTCTACCAGGTGGTCGCGACCCGCTGGGTGTCGTTCCGGTCGCCGAAGTCCCTGCGCCAGCAACGCGCCGCGGTGCCGGGCAGGCCGGGCGCCAAGCCCAAGAAGGGCTACATCACCATCTCGACCTGCGCGACCTCCGAGGACCACGCCCGCGGCAACTACTGGACCGACCGGTTCGGCAACCCCGAGCACCGGATCGACAAGATCGGCGTCCTCGTCAATCGCGTGCCCAATCCGCACGACGGCAGCGGTCGTGGAGGTTGAAACGAGCTCCGGTCAGGTCTGGCGGTTCTCATCCATCTCCGTCGCCAACCGCAGGACCGGACGTCTGGCTGGGGCGCCGTCGAGAGTCTTCGTCACGTCCCAGGTGGCCGCGTCTGAGGCCAGCTCGCTGGCATGTTGGCCCAGGTAGGAGAGGTTGGCATCGCTGGTCTTGTACGCCGGCAACCCCTCGCGTCCGAGGGCGAACAGGTCGGGATAGGCCAGGCGCCCCTCTGTCGTTGGCGGTTCGTAGTAGGCCCGCGCGAACCGTGTCGCCCATTGCTGGTAGCCAGCCAGGGCCAATCTCATCCGGGTCCATCGGTGCGCCGTCCAGCCGTCTGCATCCGCAACTGCAGGGCTAGGCCCTGCGAAGCGGTCCATGAGCCGTTTCCCGGCACCTGCCCCGCGTTCGGACAGATCGGCTACGACATCGGCGGACATGTTGAGATTCAGACCGCCTTCGTCTGGCGCGTGGAAGATCGTGACGACGCGGCCGCTGTAACCCGGGATGGTCAGTTGCTGCTCGTCTACCCAGCCTCGGGCGGTTCCCAGGATCGCGGACCCGAAGCCGACCAGGCCACGTGCCCCGGTGCCATCCAGTACGCGCCAGGGACGGAACCGACCACCGCGAGCGTCAGCGGGTAGGTACGAGTTCTCCGCCTCGTCTGCCCGTCGAGGGCGAGCGTCGCCGAATGGATCGAGATTCACCGCGAACGTCGGGCGAGTGGGGAGTGGCGAGTCGAACATATGCACCGGAAGGTTTGCGCAGATGCCGCCGTCCGAGAACCAGTTGACCAGCTTGCTCGTCGCCGGCACCTGCAGCGCGGCATCATCGACACTCGGCCCCGGGACGTCGTGGCGATGCTCCGAGTACCACCTGGCTAGAGCTTCGCCGGAATCCTGGTTCTGTGGATCGGTCCAGTTCGTGGCGTAGACCGGAACTGCTTGGACGAGCCCAGGGAAGCTCAGCGACATTCGCGTGGCGACGACGACGGGGAGGTCCTGCGGTTCGGGCCAGGGCAGCAGCGGTTCGGCCTGGACGCGACCGACCTGCCTCTTGAACGTGTCGCCCGGCGCTCCGGTCAGGGTCGGCGGATGGTCGCGCATCCACTGAACGACGCGCGCCGGGAACAACTGCTCGAACTCATCGGGATCGAAGTAGAACTCGCGATTAGCCCATGGCAGCGTGACAGGTTGGGCTTGCGTGAGGTTGGTCGTCATCATCCGCAGCTCGACGCCCGCCGTAGCCAGGTCCCCGAACGTCATCGGATCACCGTCGGGGTCGCGGCCGGCGAGCATCTGTAGTTCATGGTGCAACCAGGGTGTGAGCGCTTCCGGCTCTGGCGTCGGCCGGCCGTCACGTGCGATGGCAGCGGCTGCGAGCTTGCCTGAGCCCGCGTCCAGCTTGCGTGGCCGGAGGGTCGCGGCGGGCATCCCCGAACAGAGCCCGAACCTCTCGAGCTCCGTGAGGTCGTTCCAGAGACCGACGCCTGCATTGGCGACGGATCCGACGCCCATGGCGACGCTGGCACCAACCAGACCTGACGCGGCACCCCATGGATTCCCTGAGGCCAGTCCCATGACCGCGATCGCCGCGCCTGGTGCTGCCCCCAGCACGGCGCGCCCTCGGTAGTTGCGCCAGGCCGAGCGGGCCAGCGCCTTCCTCCCAGAGACGTCAGGGTTGGCCATCTTGGCGGTCATCAACTCAAACGGACGGACCAGCTCGAGATCGGGCTGGAACAGGTTGAACAGAGTTGAGTATCCGTTGGTGCACGTGAGCATCAGCCGTGTCGGCAGCGACTCCAGCCGCGCAAATCCACCACCGTCGACCCGCCCCAGCTCGGCAGCGGCGGTCGCAGCAGCTGCGATCGCCCCCGCAGAGGCTCCGCCGACCGACCTGAACCGGTAGGTGGTCGCTAGCTCGCAGATCGTCCCGGGATAGATGACCCCGCTGGTCACGCCCCCCTTCATGACCAGGTCGCACTCGAGTGGTGGGTCTTTTGGGTACCTGCTCATCAGATCTCCCTGGGTCGGTGAGGCGGATTCATCGTGACACCCCCCGCCCGTGAGGACTACCGGCGCAGGCCTCTTTCGGCGTCGCTGAGGACGGCGCCCGAGTAGACCGCGCGAGCAGAAGGTCGGACACGTGCCGCACCGCAGCGCCACCGGGGGCACCGGACGGTGCAGGCGGCCTCTCGCACTAGGCGGCTGCGGACGGCGCCCGCGACCGGGCCAGGAGCCACATCACCAGGAAGCCCAGGGCGATGCAGCCCAGGATGCCGGCGACCACGATGCCGAGCGCGAGTGCGAGGACGTTCGGCACCGGCTTCGCCGTCACCAGTTCGCCTGGGACGGTGCAGCTGATCGTCAGGTCGCCGGCGCCGGTGTCGAAGACCAGGTCCAGCATCTCGGTCTCCGAGGAGCTGACGGTCCATCCAGGGTCGCGCAGGGGGACCTCCCGACCATCCGGGTCCCGTACGTCGCACCTCTGCGAGTAGCCGCTGTTGTCGGCATCGTCGACGTAGATGCCGTACGTCCGGTCGGCCGGCAACTCGACCTGGGTGGGGCTCTCGTCGACGCGAACGCTGTCCCCCTCCAGCGACCGGACGAAGAGGGTGACAGCGACGACCGCGGTGCCGAGGGCGACAACGCCGAGGAGCACCGTCACCCATCCGAAGAGTCGGGAGCGGCGGAGTCTGGCGTCAGGCACGGCTGCAGGGTGGCACACGGGACCCGCCCGCGTCCGGACTATGGCTCGTCGACCCACTCCAGCAGGTCGCCCGGCTGGCACTCGAGCACCCGGCACATCGCCTCGAGGGTGCTGAAGCGCACGGCCTTGGCGCGGCCGTTCTTGAGTACGGCGACGTTGGCCGGGGTGAGGCCGACCCGTTCGGCGAACTCACCGACGCTCAGCTTGCGCTTGGCCAGCTCGACGTCGATGCGCACCACGATCGGCATCAGATGACCGCGTCCATGTCGGTGCGCAGCGTGGTGGCCTGTCGCAGCAGCGCCCGCATCACCACGAGCAGCAGGCCGAACACGGCACCGCCGACCAGGATCAGGAACATCAGCATCGGCGCGCCGGGGTCGTCCGCGTGGAAGCCGACCCAGAGGAAGAGTCCGAAGAAGACCAGCCAGGCGGCGCCGACGGCTCCGACGATCGCGTCGACCCACACCAGGGAGTCGCGGGTGAAGATCCGGTCTGCCGAGACCAGGCTCAGCAGCTTCCAGGTGGCCACGACGACCACCTGCACGCAGAGCACGAAGAAGACCGCGAGTGCCGTCAGCGGCCAGCGCAGGTGGGCGTCCTCGGGATGCTGCTCCGCCTGGTAGCGGAACTGCCCGGGCAGGGACAGCGTCTGGAAGACGAGCAGGATCCCGAACAGGACGACGAGGCAGATCTTGAGTGGCACGACGGCCCGTTGCTCCCACATCATGAATCGATGGTCACTCGATATCTATCGAAAATCAATAGATTGCCAGAAACTTCCCGCCCTCTGTCGATCTCGCGCCAGCACCGTTCGTCTGCTGGGTGAGAGGGTCGGGAGGCGACCCCATCTGAAAGGCGGAGCGATGAAGTACATGTTGATCATGCGGGGCAACGACGAGGCCGCCGCGTCCTTCGCGGACGTCAAGTTCGAGGACATGCTCGAGGCGATGGGCCGGTTCAACGACGAGCTCATCAGCGCCGGCGTGCTGGTCGCGGCCGAGGGCCTCGACGCGGCCGAGGACGGTGTCGTCGTGGACTACTCGTCGACGCCTCCGGTCGTCACCGACGGGCCGTACGGCGAGACCAAGGAGCTGTTCGGCGGTTACTACATCCTCGACGTGGCCTCGAAGGAGGAGGCCGTCGAGTGGGCGAAGCGGCTGCCGATGACCCGGCCGGGCATCAAGACGGAGATCCGCCGGGTGCCGAGCATCGAGGAGTTCCCGCAGGACAACCCGTGGATCCAGCGGGAGCGGGCGTGGCGGGAGTCGACCGGCCAACTGTGAGCGTCCGCCGGGAGGTCGAGGCGGTCTGGCGGATCGAGTCCGCCCACATCGTCGGCACCCTGGCCCGCTACACGGGCGACTTCGCGCTCGCGGAGGACATGGCGCAGGAGGCGCTCGCCGCCGCGCTGGTGACCTGGCCGCGGGACGGCGTACCCGCCAATCCCGCTGGGTGGCTGCTGACGACCGCCCGCCGGCGCGCGATCGACGCGTTCCGGCGGCGGTCGGCCCTCGACGAGAGGTACGCCGCCATCGCGCACCAGGCGGATGATCCCGAGGAGCCCGACTGGGACCCGGACCGGATCGAGGACGACGTGCTGGCGCTGATGTTCATCTCGTGCCACCCGGCGCTGTCGCGGGAGGCGCAGGTGGCGCTGACGCTGCGGGTCGTCGGAGGACTGACCAGCGACGAGATCGCGCGGGGGTTCCTGGTGCCGACCGCCACCGTGCAGGCCCGGATCACCCGGGCCAAGAAGACGCTGGCCGCGGCCCGGGTGCCGTTCGAGGTGCCGCCGGTCGAGGAGCGCCGCGAGCGGCTCGGCTCGGTGCTCAGCGTCGTCTACCTGATCTTCACCGAGGGCTCCTCGGCCACTGCCGGGAGCGCGCTGATCCGCACCGACCTCGCCCGCGAGGCCATCCGGCAGGCCCGGATGCTGACCCGGCTGATGCCCGAGCCCGAGACCTACGGGCTGCTGGCACTGCTCGAGCTGACCGCGGCGCGCTTCCCCGCCCGCCTCGACGCGGACGGCGAGCCGGTGCTGCTCGAGGACCAGGACCGGCGTCGCTGGGACCGGTCGGCGATCCGCCGTGGCCGGGCCGCCCTGGCGGCCGCCGGGTCGGTCGGCCGCGGCCTCGGGTCGTACGGCGTGCAGGCGGCGATCGCCGAGTGCCACGCGGTCGCGCCCTCGGTCGAGGCCACCGACTGGAGCAGGATCGTGGTGCTCTACGAGGCGCTCGGGCGGCTCGCTCCCTCGCCGATCGTCGACCTCAACCGTGCCGTCGCGGTGTCGATGGCCGACGGTCCAGCGGCGGCCCTGCCGATCGTCGACGAGCTAGTGGTGGCAGGCACCCTGTCCGGGACCCACCTGCTGCCCACCGTCCGCGGTGAGCTGCTCACCCGCCTCGGCCGCACCGAGGAGGCGCGGGACGAGCTCGAGGCCGCCGTACGCCTGTGTGCGAGCGAGCCCGAGCGCCGGGTGCTGGAGCGGAAGCTGCAGGCGCTGCCTTCGGGCTGAGCGGCGGCGTACTCCTCGTCGGTGACGTGCTGTTGCCGGCATGACCGGGCTCCCGCGGGAGGTCATACGGTCGGAGCAAGCGGATGCTCTGTCCGTATGACGTCCCGAAGCGGCGTGCCCGCACCATGAGTAGCGTCGTGGTCATGGAGAACTACACCCTCAACAACGGCGTCGAGATGCCTGCCCTCGGGTTCGGGGTCTTCCAGACCCCGCCCGACGAGACGCGCGACGCCGTACGCGCGGCCCTGGATGCCGGCTATCGGCACATCGACACCGCCGCGGCGTACGGCAACGAGCGCCAGGTCGGCGAGGCGGTCGCCGGCTCCGCTGTGCCCAGGGACGAGGTGTTCCTGGAGACCAAGATCTGGCTCAACGACTACGGGTACGACGAGACGCTGCGCGGGTTCGACAAGAGCGCCGGCAAGCTGGGCGTCGAGCAGATCGACCTGCTGATCCTGCACCAGGCCTGGCCCGCGGAGTTCGACAGGACCCTCGGCGCCTACCGCGCTCTCGAGACCCTGCTCGAGGACGGCAAGGTCCGGGCGATCGGGGTCAGCAACTTCATGGTCGAGCACCTCACGCGACTGGCCGAGGTCGCGACCGTGGTCCCGGCCGTTAACCAGATCGAGGTGCATCCCTACTTCCAGCAGCGGGAGGTGCAGGCGTACGACGCCGAGCACGGCATCCTCACCCAGGCGTGGGCGCCGATCGGCGGCATCACGTTCTACCGCGACAGCGGCCACACCAGCACCCTCGAGGACCCGGTGATCGGTGAGATCGCCAGCGCCCACGGGAAGTCGCCCGCGCAGGTGATGCTGCGGTGGGGGCTGCAGGAGGGACGTCAGGTGATCCCGAAGTCCACGAAGCCCGACCGGATCGCCGAGAACATCGACGTCTTCGACTTCGACCTCACCCCTGAGCAGCTCGCCGCCATCGATGCGTTGGACACCGGCAAGCGCGGTGGCCCGGCGCCCGAGGACGTCACGTTCCCCGCGTTCAGCCGCGAGATCCCGGAGGCCTGACCCATGGACTACACCCGCCTCGGCAGCTCCGGCCTGAAGGTCAGCCGGGTCGCCCTCGGCTGCATGAGCTTCGGCTCGGCCCCTGGCATGGCCGGAGGGTGGGCGCTCGGCGACGAGGCCGCTGCGCCGCTCTTCCGGCAAGCCGTCGACCTCGGCATCACCTTCTGGGACACCGCCAACGTCTACAGCGCCGGCACGTCGGAGGAGATCACCGGCCGCGCGATCAGGGAGTTCACCCGCCGCGAGGACGTCGTGCTGGCCACCAAGGTCTTCTTCCCGATGGGCGAGGGGCCGGGCGGATCGGGCCTGTCGCGGCGGGCGATCATGGAGCAGATCGACGCGTCGCTCACCCGGCTCGGCACCGACTACGTCGACCTCTACCAAATCCACCGTTTCGACCCGGAGACCCCTGTCGAGGAGACGATGGAGGCGCTGCACGACGTCGTGCAGGCCGGCAAGGTGCGCTACCTCGGAGCCTCGTCGATGCACGCCTGGCAGTTCGCGAAGCTGCAGCACGCCGCCGACCTCGGTGGCTGGACCCGGTTCGTCTCGATGCAGAACCAGTACAGCCTGCTGCAGCGCGAGGAGGAGCGCGAGATGTTCGGCCTGCTCGCCGACCAGGGCGTCGGGTCGATCCCGTGGAGCCCGCTCGCCAAGGGCCGGGTGGCCCGGCCGTGGGGCGAGCAGACGAAGCGCTCCGAGAATGACCCGATGGGCCAGCGGTACGTCGGCGAGGAGAACCGCCCGATCGTCGACGCCGTCGCCCGGATCGCCGAGGCGCGCGGCGTACCCATGGCGCAGGTCGCGCTCGCCTGGGTGCTCCGCAACCCCGTCGTCGACGCGCCGATCGTCGGTCCCACGAAGGAGCACCACCTACCGGACGCGGTCGCCGCGCTCGCCGTACAGCTGACGGACGAGGAGGCTGCTGCCCTCGAGGAGCACTACACGGTGCGGCTGCCGAGCGGGTACAGCTAACCCACGAACACGCAGAACGGGTGCCCGGCCGGGTCGGCGAACACGTAGAGCGGTTCGTCGGGGTCGTCGGTGCGGTCGAAGAGGAGCTCCGCGCCGAGAGCCTGGGCGCGCTCGCGGGCCTGCTCCAGCGCGTCGCGGCCGGTGACCGTGAAGTCGAGGTGGAGCTGCATCGGCACGTCGTCGGCCGGCCAGGTCGTGCGCGTCTGCGTCTCGACCTTCTGGAACGCGAGCACGCGGGTGTCGTGGGCATCGGTCAGCACCAGCCAGTCCTCGCCTTCCGCCGGCTCCTCGTCGCCCCGCCGGTACCGCAGGCCGAGCAGCTCGCGGTAGAACTCCGCGAGGCCGCGGACGTCGGTCGTGTCGATCACGGTGTGCAGCAGCCGCGGGAACTCAGTCATGTCAGCAGGCATGGATCCGACCGTACGTCGGGCTGTGTCGGCGACGCTGTCGGCGGCCAGGGTTAGCGTGCTCGTATGGCTGACGTCGTCCTCTTCCACCACATCCAGGGACTCACCCCCGGCGTGCATGCGCTCGCGGCCCGATGGCGCGCTGCCGGGCACACCGTCCACACACCCGACCTGTACGGCGGTCGCACGTTCGCCTCGATCGAGGACGGCGCGACCTACAGCAGCGGCGTGGGCCATCCCGACCTCGCCGCGCTCGCCGACGAGGCCGTGGCCGCGCTGCCCGCCGGGCTCGTGTACGCCGGGATCTCGTCCGGGGTGATGCAGGCGCAGCGGCTCGCGCAGACGCGACCGGGCGCGGCGGGCGCCGTACTGCTGGAGTCGTGTCTGCCGGTCAGCGGCGAGTGGGCGATCGGCCCGTGGCCCGACGGCGTCCCGGTCCAGGTGCACGGCATGGACGCCGACGAGTTCTTCGCCGGCGAGGGCGACCTCGACGCCGCCCGCGAGCTGGTCGCGTCCACGAGCGACGGCGAGCTCTTCGTCTACGAGGGCGACCAGCACCTCTTCGAGGACAGCTCGCTGCCGTCGTACGACGCCGCCGCGACCGACCTGCTCACCGAGCGGGTGCTCGCGCTGCTCTCGCGGCTCTGACTCCGGCTAGCGGACGACGTCGAGCGGCCCTTCCTCCGGGCTCGGCGGCTCGAAGTGGTCGAAGTACTGCGCGGCGAGCTCCTCGGTGATCACGAAGTCGTCGGGGTGGTCGCCGCGCCTGGCACGCACGCGCGCCAGCACCGTCTCGCGGTCGGTGGCGAGGTAGACGGTCTCGGGCACGACCCCGGTGGGAGCGAGCAACGCCCGGTAGTCGTCGCGCATCCGACGCGACCAGAACGAGAAGTCCAGGACGACGTCGGTGCCCGCGGCGACCAGCTCCAGCAGCTGGCTGCGCAGCCCCGCCTCGATCTGGTCACGGAGCTCCGGTGGCAGCGGCACGTCGGTGATGCCGCGGCGCCACATCTCCACGTCGAACGAGAGCCGCACCATGCCCCCGCTCTCGAGGCGTCCGGCGTACGTCGACTTCCCGGACCCCGCGGGGCCGCACATGAAGATCACCCGGCTCACGTCAGGACCCCATGCCTCTCGTGGTGTGGCGCGCCTGCCGGAGCCTGCGCCGGGCCTCTCGGGTGCTGATAGCCGGGGCATCCGCGAACAGGCGGGGATCCCAGTCGGCAACCAGCTCGCTGCGACGGTCCTCGGCGGACTGCTGGTCGGCGTGGACCTCGAGGTGCACGACCAACCATCCGCCGCCCCGGAACAGCGGTGGCTGTTTGCGCCACACCACGAGTTTGTGCCGGTGGTCGATGCGCGCGGCCAGCGCCCCGAGCAGATCCTCGTACGCCGCACCCAGGATCGGCTTGTTGCTGGCTCCGAGCTGGAAGGCGAGACCGTGGGGCAAGCGCAGCGGGAAGACGCCGATGACGTACCAATGGTCACCTGACTCGAACCACGTCCCGGGACGCGCCGGGTCGGGACCCTGTCCTGGAGCTGGGCCAAGCCCTAGCGGATCCACTCCGTCTCCTCGAGTTGACTGCGGTGCGCCATTCTGACGGACGAAACTGGTCGTCGTGCGTGCGAACCTCGAAGATGGCCGATCGCGTACTAGTGGTGTGGACGGCGGACGCGAGCAGGAGTTCAGCGAGTTCTTCGTGGCGTGCTTCCCGGCTCTCCGGCGGACGGCGTACCTGGTGCTGGGGGACTGGCAGCTCGCGGAGGACCTGACCCAGCAGGGGCTGGCCAAGATGTACGTCGCGTGGCGACGGGTCCGCCCGGACGGTCGTCTCCCCTACGCGCGGCGGGTCGTGGTCAACGAGTGCCTGTCACAGCTGCGGCGGAGACGACCGGAGACGCCGTACGAGTCCGTCCCGGACCGTGTCGACGGCGCGATCGCACACCAGGAAGCGGCGCTCGACCTGGACGCCGCCCTCGCGCTGCTGCCACCACGGCAGCGCGCGGTCGTGGCCCTCCGCTTCCTCGACGACCTGCCGGTGTCGGAGGTGGCGAGCCTGCTCGGCGTCGCCGAGGGGACCGTCAAGAGCCAGACCGCGCGGGCCATGGAGACGCTGCGACAGCACCTGCCGCAGCTCGTCCCGACCGCGGGCACGACCAGCGACCCGGATCCGGAGGAGAACCGATGAGCCAGCACGAACTGACCACCTTGCTCCGCGAGCACGCCGGGCGCGGCGAGCCACCCGCCCCTCTGCCCGGCCCCACTGTCCGGGCCGGACGCCGCCGACTGCGGACCAGGCGGCTGACCGAGGCGACGGCAGTGCTGGCGGTGCTGGCGATCGCTGGGGCAGGCGTGGCGACCTGGACCCATCGCGACGCGGCGCAGCAGCCCGACAGCGGCATGGACCCGGCGTCCGCGCGTGCGCTCGAGCAGTACGACGCCCACCAGATGCCGGCGCTCATGGACGAGCGCGTCCGCGGCGTGCTCGAGGCGACAGCGCCCGACCTCGGGGAGTCCCGCTTCGCGGCGTACGACGACCAGTTGACGAAGCTGCCGGAGAGGTTCTGGGACAGGGCCAGCTCGCTGGAGGTCGCCTACGGAGCCCCCGAGCACGAGTACACCGTGTCCATCAGCCACGCTCGCAGCGAAGCCGAGGGCGACCCCGACGCCTACTGCAGCTCGGGTCTCGACGCCGGCTACTACCTCGAGTGCACGGTCTCTCGCACCGTCGACGGCGATGTCGTGATCAGCAGGCTCGAGGCCACTCAGCCCAAGTGGGGGCAGCGGCTGATCGTGAAGAGGCAGCGCCTGGACACCATCCCCATCGACCGGCTGTGGTTCTCCCACACCGTGAAGGTGATCAAGTCCGAGACCCTCATCACCTACGTCACCGAGCGGCTCAAGGCGACCGACCGTGATCCCGGCGCTGCCGCGTTCACCACGTCGTACGACGACCTGGCGGCGATCGGCACCGACCCCCAGCTCGTGATGCCGGTGCCGCCCCCGGGCGAGAACGGCTGCCCCGCCTGGTCGATGCCGCGGCACCACTCCACCGTCAGCTGCGGGACCTCCGGATCCTGACCGGCGCTGCACCAGGTGTGGGACGATCCCGCCGTGTCCGAGAACTCGACCCGCCGCCCGATCGCGGGCTATGCCATCGTCATGGCGTTGATCGCCTGGACCATGCTCGCGGCCATCGGTGGCGTGGTCCGTGGCGACAACCCGGTGGGCCGACTGCTGTGTCTGGTCTGGGTCGTGCTCGGAGCCTGGCTCCTGGTCCAACGGTGGCGCTCACGCCCGTGAGGGCGCAGCCCTCCGTGGCAGCTCAGAGGCGCTCGATCACCCAGTCGATGCAGGCGGTGAGGGCCTCGACGTCGGCGGGGTCGACGGCGGGGTACATCGCGATGCGGAGCTGGTTGCGCCCGAGCTTGCGGTAGGGCTCGGTGTCGACGACACCGTTGGCCCGCAGCACGGCGGCGATCCGGGCGGCGTCGATGGGCTCCTCGAAGTCGATGGTGCCGATGACCAGCGACCGGTGGGACGGCTCGGCGACGTACGGGAAGGCGTACGGCGACTTCTCGGCCCACGTGTAGAGGGCGTCCGAGGAGGCGGTCGTCCGCTCGACCATGCCCGACAGGCCGCCGGACGCGTTCATCCAGTCCAGCTGCTCGGCCATCAGGAAGAGCGTGGCCACGCCCGGGGTGTTGTAGGTCTGGTTGAGCGCCGAGTTCGAGATCGCGGTCGGCAGGTCGAAGAAGGCCGGGATGTGCCGGTCGGTCGCGGCGATCCTGGCGGCGCGCTCGAGGGCGGCCGGCGACATCAGGGCGAGCCACAGGCCACCGTCGGAGGCGAAGCTCTTCTGCGGCGCGAAGTAGTAGACGTCGGTCTCGCTCACGTCGACCGGCAGGCCGCCGGCACCCGACGTGGCGTCGATGACCACGAGCGCGTCGGGGGAGATGCCGGCCGGGCGTACGACGGGCGCCATCACCGCGGTCGAGGTCTCGTTGTGCGCCCAGGCGTAGACGTCGACGCCGTCCTCGGCGACCGCGACCGGGCGCGAACCGGGCTCGCTCTTGATCACCGACGGGTCAGCGAGCCACGGCGCGGCAGCGGCCGCCGACGCGAACTTGGCGGAGAACTCGCCGAACGACAGGTGCTGGCTCTTCTGCTCGATCAGCCCGAAGGTCGCGATGTCCCAGAACGCCGTCGCGCCACCGTTGCCCAGCACGACCTCGTAGCCGTCGGGCAGCGAGAAGAGGTCGGCCAGCCCGGACCGCACCCGGCCCACGAGGTCGCGCACCGGCGCCTGGCGGTGCGAGGTGCCCATCAGGGACGTGCCCGTCGCGGCGAGCGCGTCGAGGTGGGCGGGCTGGATCTTCGACGGTCCGGCGCCGAACCGCCCGTCGGAGGGCAGCAGGTCTGCGGGGATCTGGAGGGCGGTCATGAAAACCTTCCGAACGGGATAGAGGGTGCTCCCTGACCACGCTGTCAGCGATACCTATTCTGACACCGCCGTCCACCAGCTTTCCCGAGGAGTCCAGATGACCGCCAGCCCGGGTCTCGCCCGCCAGGCGCAGTACCGCACGACGTTCCGCGTGCTCGGTGCTGTGGTCCTCGTCGTCGGCATCGTCACGTTCGGCTACGGGATCAGGTCGGTCTTCGGGAGTGAGGACGCCCCGAGCGGCGCCCAGATCGCGGCATTCATGGGCGGCCTGCTGGTCGTCGGGGTCGGTCTGATGCTGCTCCAGTGGGGCTTCGTCGGTGCGGCCGCGCGCTACGGCGCGGGTGAGACGATGCCGGTCGTCAAGGACTCGGCGGCGTACCTTTCCGACGGTGAAGGAATCCTCGGAGTCGGCCGCACGGCCGGCCCCTACTGCTCCAGGTGCGGCGTCCGCAACGACGGCGCCGCCAGGTTCTGTGACTCCTGCGGCACCGCGCTCGCCTGAGCCGGCCTGGGAGATCCGCCGCGTCGGCTACGGGCATCCCGACGCGCTGCGGCTGATCGACGAGGTCCAGGCGGAGTACGTCGTGCGGTACGGCGGACCGGACGAGACCCCGCTCGACCCGCTGATGTTCGAGCCGCCGGAGGGCAGCTTCTTCGTCGGGTACGCCGAGGGCGAGCCGGTCGCGACCGGCGCCTGGCGGCGCTCGGGGGTGTCGGCACTGGGCACCAGCGCGACCGCCGAGATCAAGCGGATGTACGTCGCGCCGCAGGCTCGCGGGCGGCGCCTGGCCCGGCTGATGCTCGCCCATCTCGAGTCCGACGCAGGCCAGCACGGCGCGGGCGCCGTCGTCCTGGAGACCGGCCTGCGGCAGCCGGAGGCGATGGCGCTCTACGAGAGCAGCGGCTACGAGCCGGTCGCGCCGTTCGGCTACTACAAGGACGAGCCGTTGTCGCGCTGCTACGCCAAACTGTTGCCGAGACGCCGGCCGACCACGACGTAGCGCTCGTCGTCGATCGGGCCGCCCCAGTACTCGGGGTCGTCCAGGACGCGCGAGGTCGTCGTCAGTCCGGCGCCCTCGACCAGCGCGAGGGTCTCGAGCGCGGTCAGCCCGGCGCCCGTCGACCAGCTGCCCTCCACCAGCACCAGTCGCCCGTCCACAGTCAGCAGGCGAGCCCACCGGGCGACCGCGGCCGCCGGGTCGGGGACCGCCCAGAGCACGTGGCGGCTCAGCACGACGTCGTACGACCCGTCCTCCAGCGGCGGATCGGCGGCGTCGCCGATGACGAAGCTGGTCCCCGGGAACGAGCCCGCCTTCGAGGTCGCGCGGCGCACCATCTCGGGCGCGAAGTCGACGCCGTCGACGGCGTACCCGTCCTCGGCGAGCAGCAGCGAGAGCGTGCCGGTGCCGCAGCCGAGGTCGGCTACCCGGCCCGGGATCGGCGGCAGCACGGACCGCAGCAGGCCGCGCCAGGCGTCGCGCACCAGCGGGTCGCGCAGCCCGTGGTCCGGCTCGTCGTCGAAGGTGGCGGCCTGGGCGTCCCAGCTGTCGCTCTCCCGAGAGGTCATCGGGCAACCTTAGGCTGGCCGCATGCTGCTCCCTCCCAAGGTCGCCCACGGGGTCGCCGACGGCACGGTCACGCTGGCCTTCCGGCGCTGGCGCAAGCAGGACGTCGCGGTCGGCTCGGAGTTCCGCACGGTCTCCGGTGTGGTCCGCGTCGATGACGTCGCCGTGGTCGACCCGGCTGCGATCACCGACGCGGAGGCGGTGACCGCGGGCTGGTCGGACGCCGACCGCCTGCGCCGGCAGCTCGACAAGGTGACCGATGGCGAGACCTACCGAGTCAGGCTGAGCTGGGCCGGACCGGACCCGCGGGTGGCGCTCCGCGAGAGCGCCGACCTCACCGACGACGACGTGGCCGCCATCGACGCCAAGCTCGAGCGGCTCGACCGGGCCAGCAGCCACGGCCCGTGGACGATGGCCACCCTCGACATCATCGGGCGCCGGCCGCACACCCGCGCCCCGGATCTCGCCGAGGAGATGGGCCGGGAGCGCGACCCGTTCAAGATCGACGTACGCAAGCTCAAGAACCTCGGGCTGACCCGCAGCTTCGACGTCGGCTACGAGGTCTCGCCCCGAGGGACGGCGTACCTCGCGAGGACGGCGCGTCGGCTCTAGAGCGGCTTGACCCAGCGCGACCACTCGGCCTGGCGGGAGTAGCCCGCCGCCGCCCAGGCCGCGTGCGCCAGCTCGTTGTCGTCGAGCACCATGGCGTCCGCCCGAGTCCCGCCGTACGCGACGAAGCGGGCCTCGGCCCGCCGGACCAGCTCTCGGCCGATGCCCAGCCGCCGTCGCTCGGGTGCGACCGCGAGCCGGTAGAGGTGGCAGCGCCACCCGTCCCAGCCGGCCACCACTGTGCCGACGATCTCGGTGCCGTCCATCGCGAGCAACAGGGCGGCGGGATCTCGCTCGATCAGTCGCTCGACGGCACCCGCGCTGTCGCCAGGTCGATGTGCGTCCTCGGCGGCCCGGCTCCAGAAGGCGAGTACGTCGGCGGCGTCGACGGAAACGGCGGTGCGGAAGGTCAGCGGCACAGGGTCATGCTGCCGGAGATCCCGTCGAGTGACGCGAAATGGTCGGCAAACCGGCCGATCCGCAGCCACTTCACGTCACTCGACGCGTCCAGCCAGCCTCACGCCGCCGCCTTGGCCGCCTTCTGCGCGCGCTTGTCCTGCATCCGCCGCTGCTTGGCGACGAACGTGATCGACGAGCGCTGCACGAAGCCGGGGAAGAACCGCCCGAGCCGCCAGGCCATCCGGGCGGGGAGCGGAGTGACGAGCATGGCCTTGTCCTCGGCGACGGTCTCCAGCACCTGCTGGGCGAAGACGTCCGGGTCGAGCGGGTGCCGGATGCCCTGGCCCTTGAGGTAGAAGTCGCGGCCGTGGAACTTCCCGACGTACCCCTTGTCGAGGATCGGGGTGTCCACCGCGGCCGGGCAGACGACGGTGACGCCGACGCCCTTGTCGGCCGCCTCCGAGCGCAGCGCGAGGGAGAGCCCGACGACGGCGTGCTTCGTCATGACGTACGACGTGATCAGGCCGGCCGCCATCAGCCCGCCCATCGAGGCGGTGTTGACGATCTGGCCGGAGCCTCGGCGGACCATCAGCGGGTACGCCGCGGCGACACCGTGGACGACCCCGCGGATGTTGACGTCGATGATCGCGTTCCACTGGGCGAGGGTGAGGTCCTCGGTCTCGCCGCCGAACGTGATGCCGGCGTTGTTGAAGAGCAGGTCCGGCTCGACCTCGTCGACCAGTGCCTGCACGGCGCCGGCGTCGGTGACGTCGAGCCGCACGGCCCGCGCCGTGCCCCGTCCGATGACCGAGGCGACGGTGCGGGAGGCGGCCATCTCGTCGAGGTCGGCGCAGACCACGTGCGCGCCCGCGCCCACCAGGGCCCGGGTCAGCGAGACGCCGATGCCAGACCCGGCGCCGGTGACGATGGCGGTCTTGCCGCCGAAGTGCCCGTCGACATCTGTCTTCACACGTCCCACTCGGACCGCCACCCTTCGACCGCCGAGGCCGGGCGCGACGCCGGGCCGGTGTAGATCGCCGACGGCCGGATCAGCCGGCCGGTCGTCTTTTGCTCGAGGATGTGCGCCGACCAGCCACCGGTGCGCGCACAGGTGAACATCGAGGTGAACATGTGCGCCGGCACCTCCGCGAAGTCGAGCACGATCGCGGCCCAGAACTCCACGTTGGTCTCGAGCACCCGGTCCGGGCGCCGCTCGCGCAGCTCGGCGAGCGCCGCCTGCTCCAGCGCCTCGGCGACCGCGTAGCGCGGAGCGTCCAGCTCCTTCGCCGTACGACGCAGCACGCGGGCCCGCGGGTCCTCGGCGCGGTAGACGCGGTGGCCGAAGCCCATCAGCCGCTCGCCGCTGTCGAGCAGCTCCTTGACGTACGACGTCGCGTCGCCGTCGCGCTTCTCGACCTCCTCGATCATGCCGAGCACCCGCGAGGGGGCGCCGCCGTGCAGCGGGCCGCTCATCGCGCCGATCGCGCCGGAGAACGCGGCCGCGACGTCGGCGCCGGTGGAGGTGATGACGCGGGCGGTGAAGGTCGAGGCGTTCATGCCGTGCTCGGCCGCCGAGCTCCAGTAGGCGTCGATCGCCTTGACGTGCTTGGGGTCCGCCTCGCCCTTCCAGCGGATCAGGAACTTCTCGGCGAGCGTCTTGCCCTCGTCGACGACCTTCTGCGGCACGACCGGCTGGTTGAGCCCGCGCGCCGACTGCGCGGCGTACGAGAGCACCATGACGGCCACCCGGCCCAGGTCCTCGCGCGCCTGCTCGTCGCTGATGTCGTAGGTCTGCCCGAACCCGAACGCCGGTGCCAGCATCGCGACCGCCGCCTGCACGTCGACCCGTACGTCGCCCGTGTGGACCGGCAGGTTGTAGGGCTCGGCGGGGGAGAGGCCGGGGGTGTAGGAGCCGTCGATCAGCAGCCCCCAGACGTTCTCGAAGGGCACCCGGCCGACGATGTCCTCGATGTCCACGCCGCGGTAGCGCAGCGCGGAGCCCTCCTTGTCCGGCTCCGCGATCTGGGTCTCGAAGGCGACGACGCCCTCTAGTCCGTGGTGCACCTCGGGCATTGCATCTCCTTGCACTCGTAGTTGACGCGCGTCAGGCGCCGCCCCGCATTGTGCACCCCTGCCCGGACTAGGGTCGAGGCATGTCCGACCTCGACCTCTCCGCCCTGCGCGAGGAGTACTCCCGCGACGGTCTCGACGAGACCGACCTGGAGTCCGATCCGCTCACGATGTTCGGCCGATGGATGAGCGAGGCGCACGAGGCGATCCAGCACGACGCCAACGCGATGGTCGTCAGCACGGTGGGGGCGGACTTCGCGCCGTCGTCGCGGATGGTGCTGCTCAAGGGTGTGTCCGACGCCGGCTTCGTCTTCTTCACCAACACCGGCTCCCGCAAGGGCGCCGAACTGGCCGGCAACCCGCGCTGCGCGCTGCTCTTCCCCTGGCACCTGCTCGAGCGCCAGGTCCGCGTCGACGGCATCGCGACGCCGCTCCCGCGCGCCGACGTCGAGGCCTACTTCTCCAGCCGCCCGCACGGCTCGCAGCTCGGCGCGGTGGCCTCCCACCAGTCGCAGGTGGTGGCCGGCCGCGGCGAGCTGGAGACGGCGTACGCCGACGCGGAGGCCCGCTTCCCGGACGCCGTACCGGTCCCTGACGAGTGGGGCGGCTACGTCGTACGCCCCGAGGTCGTGGAGTTCTGGCAGGGGCGGACGTCGCGCCTCCACGACCGGCTCGTCTACCGGCGTACGACAGGCGGCTGGGTCACCGAGCGCCTCGCGCCCTGACCTGGATGGAACCGGATCGGGCGCTGCCGCGTGTTATCGCCGTGGAGACGGACGAAGTCGCCGCCCTGTACGCGCGGGCGAGCCCCTCGCTGGTGGGCCTGCTGACCGCGATCGGCGGCAGTCGCGCCGACGCCGAGGAGATCGCCCAGGACGCCTTCGTCCGGTTGCTCGAGCACTGGGGCAAGGTCCGCGACTACGCGGACCCCGAGGCGTGGCTTCGCACGGTCGCCGTACGGATGCTCGTGTCGCGTCATCGGCGGCGGCAGGTCGCTGCCCGGGGCATGGCCGTGCTCGGCCGCCGCGCCGCGACGGCACCGCCCGCGGTCGAACCGGACTCCGACGTCGAGTTGGCGCAGGCTCTCGCTAGCCTGCCCGTGGACCAGCGCGCGGTCCTGGTGCTGCACCACCTGCACGACCTCTCGGTCGCCCAGGTCGCCGAGCTGCTCCACGTCCCCACCGGCACGGTGAAGTCGAGGTTGTCGCGGGCTCGCGCGGCCATCGCTCCGATGCTGGCCGACGAGGAACGGAGCGCGACATGAACGACTTCCAAGACCGCCTGCGCAGGCACGTCGACTCGCTGACCCCGGAGCACTCGGCGCCGTTCCCGGAGGTCCTGGCGCGACGTGACCGTCGTCGACGCCGGCGGCGGGCTCTCGCAGCGGGTGGCACGGCGATGGTGGCCGTCGCTGTCGTGGCGTTCTCGATCGGCACCCAGGCGCACGGCTCGGACCGCTCGGACCATGCCACCGGCCCCGCCACCAGCAGCCCGAGTCCCTCCCCGACCGAGGCGCCGCGCGCGGAGCCGACGTACGAGGTGAGCAGGAAGCCCTCTCCGGTCGTGCTCCGGCTCGCGGACCGTGACCTTGTGCTGAAGCCCGGGACCTACTGCTGGATGGGGCCACCCGAACGGGACGGGCTCAAGCACGGCAAGTGCGCTGACGGGTACTGGCCGACGAAGAGCCTCGAGCGCATCGGGAGCCCCGCGTCCGTGGACTTCTGGTTCGGCGTCGAAGGCTGGGACTTCCAGGCCACGTTCACCGAGCTTGGCGAGGACTGCCCGCGACAGCACACGGTGCAGGCGGTGCGCACCGGTGGCCACCGGTTCCGGCTCGATCCGGCCGGTCTGGCCGGCCGCTACCGGGTCGACCTGTCCGGCCGTGGCGCCCACGGCAGCGTCAGCACCGGCTTCGTATGGACCACCGCGGCCGACGGGCCCACGGACGAGGCCACTGCCTACATGGCTCTCGTCTCCGGAGACCGCGACGAGCTCGAGTCCTATGGTCTCGAGCTCGTCGTGCAGGACCTGGCCTTCCAGCCTCGCGAAGCGGACGCCCAGGTCACCGTCACCGCTGCCAACGGGCGCTCGATGGTCCTCGACGCCGAGAGCGAGAATCCGGGCACGTGCTACGCCGAGGGCTCCGTCTCTTTCCGCGGCGACGACGATCAAGCCCGGCAGGCGGCGCAGCTGGGACCGCTGCCCTTCACCTACCGGGTGCGGCTGACCCTGGATGGCAGGCGCTACGTCGGTACGGCGGTCTGGCCGCGCGACGAGCAGCCGGACGAGGCGCCCAACGCCGTGCTCACGTTCGACCCCCCGCTCCCGGCGTACACGATCGAATCGGGGTACTAGGCCCACCGTCGGGGTAGTCCGTCACGAAATGGTTGGTTGGGAACGCTCCCGGGGGACCAGAACGTGAGGGACTATCCCGAAAACCCATTTGTGAGTGAGTGCTCACTCACTTATGCTGCGTGAGTGTCTCCTCGCGCCCGCCCGATGTCACCCGACGAACGTCGCGCCGACCTCACCGACGTCACTCTCCGGCTGCTGCGCGTGCACGGCCGGGACGTGACCACCCGGCAGATCGCCGAGGCGGCGGGCATCGCCGAGGGGACGGTGTTCCGGGCCTTCACGTCGAAGGAGGAGCTGCTCGACGCCGCCATCTCCCGGGCCTTCGAGCCCGGCGACCTGGTCGCCCGGATCCTGGAGATCGACCCGGACCTGCCCCTACGCGACCGGCTGGTGGCGTTGGTCGCCATCCTTCAGCAGCGCTTCCGCGCCACCTTCGACCTGATGCAGAAGATGGGGTTGGTCCGACCGCCCCGTCACCTGCACGACTCCGAGGCTGCGGCCGCGTGGCGGGACCGGCTCAGCCAGCTGCTCGGCGCCGTCGTCGGCGGTGACACCGACCAGCTCGCCGTACCTCTCGACCACTTCATCCACGTGCTCCGCCTGATGACGTTCGCCGGCAGCCACGAGCACATTGCCGACGGCCGCCTGCTCACCCCCGACGAGATCGTCGACACCGTCCTGTACGGACTCCTGAGGAAGAACTGATGCTGCTCCGACTCCTGCGCACCCAGCTCGTGCCCTACCGCGCCTGGCTGGGCGTCGTCGTCCTGTTCCAGTTCCTCGGCGTGCTGGCGATGCTCTACCTGCCCACGCTCAACGCCGACATCATCGACAACGGCGTGACGACCGGGGACACCCACTACATCGTCACGACCGGCGGGGTGATGCTGGCCGTGGCCTTCGGCCAGATCATCTGCTCGGTGATCGCCGTCCGGTTCGGCTCGCGCACCGCGATGAGCTTCGGCCGCGACCTGCGTGCGGCGCTCTTCCACCGGGTCGGCACGTTCTCGACGCGCGAGGTGCAGCACTTCGGCGCGCCCTCGCTGATCACCCGTACGACGAACGACGTGCAGCAGGTGCAGATGCTCGTGCTGATGACCTGCACGATCGCGGTGTCGGCGCCGATCATGATGGTCGGCGGCGTGATCATGGCGCTGCGCGAGGACATGGGGCTCGGCTGGATCCTGGCCGTCGTCGTCCCCGCGCTCTTCCTCTGCGTCGGGTTCGTGGTCAGCCGGATGGTGCCGAACTTCCGCCTGATGCAGGGCCGGATCGACGAGGTCAACCGGGTGCTGCGCGAGCAGATCACCGGGATCCGCGTGGTCCGCGCGTTCGTCCGGGAGCCGTACGAGAAGCAGCGGTTCGGCAAGGCCAACGACGACCTGACCGACGTCGCGGTGGCCGCGGGCCGGTGGATGGCGACCATGTTCCCGCTGGTGATCCTGGTCGTGAACGTCTCCAGCGTCGCCGTGATCTGGTTCGGCGGCCACCGCATCGACAGCGGCGAGATGGAGGTCGGTGCGCTGACGGCGTTCCTCTCCTACCTGATGCAGATCCTGATGTCGGTGATGATGGCGACCTTCATGCTGATGATGATCCCGCGGGCCTCGGTCTGCGCGGACCGCATCGCCGAGGTGCTCGACACCCAGACCTCGGTGCCGGTCCCGGCCGACCCGGTCGCTCCGGATCCGGCGCAGCGCGGCCATCTCGACCTCGAGCACGTCACCTTCGCCTACCCCGGTGCCGAGGAGCCCGTGCTCAGTGACGTCTCCTTCTCGGCCCGCCCCGGCCAGATGGTCGCCGTGATCGGCTCGACCGGTGCCGGCAAGAGCACCCTGGTCAACCTGGTGCCCCGGCTCTTCGACGCCACCGAGGGCGACGTACGCGTCGGCGGGACCGACGTACGACGTGTCGACCCGGACCTGCTCTGGCAGCAGATCGGGCTGGTGCCGCAGAAGGCCTACCTCTTCAGCGGCACGGTCCGCAGCAACCTCCAGCACGGCAAGCCGGACGCGACCGACGAGGAGATGTGGGCCGCGCTCGAGGTCGCGCAGGGTCGTGACTTCGTCGAGGCGCTGCCCGAGGGGCTCGACGGCCCGGTGGTCCAAGGCGGCACCAACTTCTCCGGTGGCCAGCGCCAGCGGCTCGCGATCGCGCGAGCGCTGATCCGCAAGCCCGGCATCTACCTCTTCGACGACTCGTTCTCGGCGCTCGACCTGGCGACCGACGCCCGGCTGCGCGCGGCGCTGCGCCCCGAGACCCGGGACGCCACCGTCGTCATCGTCGCCCAACGCGTCTCCACGATCCGCGACGCCGACCTGATCCTCGTGCTCGAGGACGGCCGGATCGTCGGTCGCGGCACGCACCACGAGCTGCTGGCCGAGTGCGCGACGTACCAGGAGATCGTCACCTCCCAGCTCACCGCAGAGGAAGCAGCCTGATGGCCGACACGAAGAAGCAAGGCTTCCAGGCCACCGAGCGGATCGAGGCACCCCAGGGTGGACCCGGCCGCGGCCCGATGGGCGGCGGCATGGTCGGGCAGAAGGCGATGGACTTCGGCCCGTCCGCCAAGCGGCTCGTCTCGCTGATGCGTCCCGACCGCGGCAAGGCGATCGCCGTCGTCATCCTCGGCATCGCCAGCGTCGCGCTGATGTCGATCGCGCCGCGGATCCTCGGCCACGCGACCGACCTGGTCTTCGACGGGTTCATCGGCTCGAAGTTCCCGCCCGGCACTCCCGAGTCGGCGCTGCCCGACGCGGTGCAGGGCAGGGGCGTCGTACCCGGTGAGGGCGTCGACTTCGGAGCGGTCGGCGACGTGCTGATGGTCGTGCTGCTGATCTACGTCGGCGCGTCGCTGCTGGCGTGGCTGCAGGGCTACATCCTCAACACGGTCGTGCAGAACACCGTCCGGCAGATGCGCGAGGACGTCGAGGAGAAGATCAACCGGCTGCCCCTCAACTACTTCGACCGCTCGCCCCGCGGCGAGCTGCTGTCGCGTGTCACCAACGACATCGACAACGTCAGCCAGACCCTCCAGCAGACGATGAGCCAGCTGCTCACCTCGGTGATGACCGTGCTCGCGGTGCTCGGGATGATGTTCTGGATCTCGCCGCTGCTCGCCCTGGTCGCGCTGGTGACCGTGCCGCTGTCGCTCATCGTGACGTCGCAGATCATGAAGCGGTCGCAGGGCCAGTTCGTCGCGCAGTGGCGGCGTACGGGCAAGCTCAACGCGCAGATCGAGGAGGCCTACTCCGGTCACGCGCTGGTCAAGGTCTTCGGCCGGCAGGGCGAGGTCGAGCAGACCTTCGCCGAGGAGAACGACGAGCTCTTCAAGGTCAGCTTCGGCGCGCAGTTCGTGAGCGGGTTGATCATGCCGGCGATGATGTTCATCGGGAACCTCAACTACGTGCTGGTCGCCGTCGTCGGTGGTCTCCGGGTCGCGAGCGGCAACTTGTCGCTGGGTGAGGTGCAGGCGTTCATCCAGTACTCGCGCCAGTTCACCCAGCCGCTGACCACGGTTGCCTCGATGGCCAACCTGCTGCAGTCCGGCGTCGCGTCCGCCGAGCGGGTCTTCGAGCTCCTCGACGCGGATGCCGAGGTCGAGGACGCTCCGGCACTCGCCGCTCCCGCCGTACGGCGTGGGGAGGTGGCGTTCGAGCACGTGTCGTTCCGGTACGACGAGGAGCGCCCGCTGATCACCGACCTCTCGCTCGTCGCGCGGCCCGGCGAGACGGTCGCGATCGTGGGGCCGACCGGCGCCGGCAAGACCACGCTGGTCAACCTGGTGATGCGCTTCTACGACGTCGATGCGGGCCGCATCACGATCGACGGCGTGGACGTCGCGGGCATGCCGCGCTCGACCCTGCGCGGGCAGATCGGCATGGTCCTGCAGGACACCTGGCTCTTCGAGGGCACGATCCGCGACAACATCGCCTACGGGCGCCCGGACGCCACCGAGGAGCAGATCCTGGAGGCGGCGCGGGCGACGTTCGTCGACCGGTTCGTGCACTCGTTGCCCGACGGCTACGACACCGTCATCGACGAGGAGGGCTCCAACCTCTCGGCCGGCGAGCGCCAGCTCGTGACGATCGCGCGGGCGTTCCTGACCGACCCGGCGCTGCTGATCCTCGACGAGGCCACCAGCTCGGTCGACACCCGCACCGAGCTGCTGCTGCAGAAGGCGATGGCGGCGCTGCGCACCGACCGGACCAGCTTCGTGATCGCCCACCGGCTGAGCACCATCCGCGACGCCGACCTGATCCTCGTCATGGAGGACGGCGCGATCGTCGAGCAGGGCGACCACGAGCAGCTGCTCGCGGCCGAGGGTGCCTACGCGCGGCTCTACAACGCGCAGTTCACCGCGGCCGCGACCGAGGTCGTCTGAGCCCGGTGTCGGTTTCCCCGGTGCACCGGGGAAACCGTCACTTCTCAGGCGTTGCATCGCCTGAGAAGTGACAGGTTTCCCTGAGAAGTGGGACGGCTGAGGCGGCAGCAGATTTATCCCGTTGAACGTCCGCGCCGCGCGACCTACGGTTGACGCACACGGGAAAGGAGGTGGTCCGAAGAATGATTTCTTTTGGGACGCGTGAGGTGGCTGCCCGCTAGCAGCCCATCAGCAAGACCTGGTGCGAGTCGCACCAGGACGGCTGCTGGTGAATCCATCGCAGTCACCCGACCCGCAGGCGATCCGGTCATCACGTCCACCGGAGCCGGGCCCACCTGGGCTCGACGCCTGCGGGTCGCTGCGTTTCTGGAGGTACGGCGCTCAGGCGGCCTCGATCTCGCCGCGCCCGTCGGTCGGTACGACGGGGAGCTCGGCCGGGTCCGTCGCCTCGGCATCCTCCGCGGCCTTGTTGGCCGCCACCGTGCCCGCGACCAGGCTGGCCACGATCGAGCACACCAGCCAGACGCCCGCCATGCAGATCAGCAGCCGCACGAGCGCGACGTCGAGTGACAGCGTGCCGCGCACCTGCGCGGCGTACAACGCGGGCGAACCGACGACGAGGGTGCCGGCCAGCACCGGCCACGACAGCGGGCTCATGCGTTGACCGCCAGGTGGGCGTCGGCACTGACGACGCCCTCGGAGCGGATCTGGTTGGCGCCGGTGAGCTCCTGGTAGGAGAGCACCGCGAGCCGCGGCACGATCGGGTGCACCAGGCGGCGCAGCGCGGCGCGCAGTTGCGGAGCGCACACCAGCACCGGGCGGATGTTGCGGTTCTCCACGTCCTGGGTGAGCTGCGCGAGGCCGCTCAGCAGACTCTGGCTGGTGTCGGGGTCGAGGGCGATGGTCTGGCCGTGCTCGCCGGGACGCAGAGACTCGAGGATCCGCTGCTCCAGCTGCGGCTCGATGGTGAGGACGTGCAGCGTCTTGTCCACGACGTACGGCGCCGCGATGGCCGGTCCGAGCGCCAGGCGCACGGAGTCGACGAGCGGGTCGAGCTCCTTGGTCCGGGTGGCCCGCAGCGACAGCGCCTCGAAGATTCGGACCAGGTCGCGGATCGAGACGCTCTCGTCGAGCAGCTCCTGCAGGACGCGCTGGATCTCGCCGAGGCTGAGCTGGGTCGGCGTGAGCTCCTCGACCACGACCGGGTGGGTGCGCTTGACGACGTCGGTGAGCATCCGCACGTCCTCGCGACCGAGCAGCCGGGCGGCGTGCTGCGTCACGATCTCGGCGAGGTGCGTGGTGATGACCGAGGCGCGGTCGACCACGGTGGCGCCGCTGAGCTCCGCCTGGCTGCGCAGCTCAGCAGGGATCCACTTCGCCTCGAGCCCGAACACCGGCTCCAGGGTCGGCTGGCCGGGCAGCGAGCCGAGGTAGTCGCCGATGGCGAGCACCGTGCCCGGTGGTGCCTCGCCCCGGGCGACCTCGATGCCGAAGAGCATGATCGCGTAGGTCTGGCTCGGGAGCTGGAGGTTGTCGCGGGTCCGCACCGGCGGGGCCACGATGCCCAGGTCGGTGGCGATCTTGCGGCGCAGCGCCTTGACCCGGTCGAGCAGGTCGCCGCCGCTGCTGGCGTCCACCAGGTCGATGAGGTCGGCGGACAGCTCGAGGCCGAGGGGGTCCACCTGGATCTCGGCGGCGAGGAGCTCGGGGGTGTCGGTGGGGGACGGGAGCGCCTGCTGCGCCTGGTTCGCCTGCGCCTCGACCTCCTTCGCGGCAGCCCCGGCCCGGGAGGACGCGATCAGCATCAGGCCGCCGGCGATGATGAACGGCAGCTTCGGCAGACCTGGGATCAGGCACAGCGCGAGCGCGCCGAAGCCGGCCACCCGCAGCGGCATCTGGTTCGCCATCAGCTGGCGCACGATGTCGGAGCCCATGTCGTTGTCGTTGACCGAGCGGGTCACGATGAGGCCGGTCGCGACCGAGAGCAGCAGCGCCGGGATCTGCGAGACCAGGCCGTCTCCGACCGACAGCAGGCTGTACGTCGTGACCGCCTCGCCGAAGGGCATACCCAGCTGGCCGACGCCAATGGCGAACCCGCCGATCAGGTTGACCAGGGTGATGATGATCGCGGCGATCGCGTCACCCTTCACGAACTTCGAGGCGCCGTCCATCGAGCCGTAGAAGTCGGCCTCGGCGTGCACCTCGGCACGGCGCCGGCGCGCCTCGTCCTCGTCGATCAGCCCGGAGTTCAGGTCGGCGTCGATCGCCATCTGCTTGCCGGGCATCGCGTCGAGGGTGAAGCGGGCGCCGACCTCGGCCACCCGCCCTGCGCCGTTGGTGATGACGACGAACTGGATCACCAGGAGGATCGCGAAGACAATCAGGCCGACGATCAACGAGCCGCCGACGACGAAGTGGCCGAACGTGTCGATCACCTTGCCGGCGAAGCCGTCGAGCAGGACCAGCCGGGTGGCGCTCACGTTGAGCGCGAGCCGGAAGAGCGTCATCACCAGCAGTACGGCGGGGAACGCCGCGAAGTCGAGCGGCTTGTGGACGAACATCGCCGTCATCAGCACGAGCAGGGCGGCGGTGATGTTCAGCGCGATCAGCAGGTCGAGGACCGCCGCTGGCAGCGGGACCACCAGCATCACGATGATCATCACGATGCCGACGGGAACCCCGAGCTGGTTCATCCGCTTCACGTGTGGTCCTCCAGGAGAAGTTCGCCGCAAGCGGCGTACGGGGTCGGTTGCTGGCGCGCCGTCCATGGCACCGCGGTGACTCCGTCCTGGGGTCCGAGGGCTCTATCGGCCGGCGAGGGCCGGACCTGAGGCTTCTCGACGACGACGTCCAGCAGGAACGACGGTCGGTACGTCGGGGTCCGTGCGGGGAGTGCCGTGCTCGCCACCCCGCTGACCCCGGGTGCGGCGGCTGATGACGAACGCGAGCACCTGGGCGACCGCGGCGAAGAGCTCGGCCGGGATCTCCTGGCCGACGGTCGTGGAGGTGTAGAGCGCGCGGGCGAGGGGGATGTCGCGGACCAGCGGCACCCGCGCCTCGCCCGCCTTCTCCCGGATCGCGGTCGCGATCACGCCGGCACCGCGGGCGACGACCCGGGGCGCGCCGCGCTCGGGGTCGTAGCGCAGCGCGACGGCGACGTGGGTCGGGTTGACGAGCACGACGTCCGCCATCGGGACGTCCTGCATCATCCGGTTGCGAGAGGCGGCGAGCTGGCGCGACCGGATGGCGCCCTTGAGCTGGGGGTCGCCCTCCGACTGCTTGTGCTCCTGCTTGACCTCGTCCTTGGTCATCCGGGCCTGCTTGCCGACCATCCGGCGCTGCATGATGTAGTCGGCGGCGCCGAGCACGATGCCGACGATCGCGACGTTGCGGATCATGGTCAGGGCGCTGGCGGCGGTCTGGTCGAGGACCACCTGCATCGGCACCATGCCACCGACCAGCGGCATCGCCGCCTTGATCGTCATCCAGACCAGGACCACCACGACGGCGCAGCGCACCAGCATCTTCGCGGCCTCCCACCAGGCTCGCGCGCCGAACATCCGCTTGAGGCCCTGGATCGGGTCGAGCTTGGACAGCTTCGGCTTCACCGAGCTGCTCGCGATGAAGAAGCCGCCCTGGGCGAGGGCGCCCAGTACGCCGATCAGCAGGACGCCGGTGCCGAGGAAGAGCAGGGTGACCAGCACGTGCCAGAGGCCCTCGCCGAGGATGGTCAGCGCCTTCGAGATGCTCGCCTCGCCGCCCATGCCCAGGCTGGTCGTCATCAGCTCCTGGAGCTCGGTGACCTCGTGGCCGAGCAGCTTGGGGAGGGCCAGCGAGAAGAGGGCGAGCGCCGACCACGCGCCCAGCTCCTGGGTGCGCGGGACCTTGCCCTCCTTGCGGTTCTGCTTGTTCTTCTTGTGGGTCGCCTTCTCGGACTTCTCCTCACTCACGCCATGCTCACCCCGCTCCCGACAGCGTGGACATCGCCTGGTTGGAGAGGTCGACCATCCGGTCGACCGCGTGCGGGATGACCGGGAAGGAGAGGCCGACCAGCAGCAGGGTGAGGCCGATCTTGACGGGGAACATCACGGTCATCGCCTGCATCTGCGGGGCGACCTTGGTGAGCAGGGCCAGGCCGAGGTCGGCGAGGAACAGTACGGCGATCATCGGCAGCGCGATCTGCACCGCCGTGGTGAAGAAGAGGCCGAACGCCGTCATCAGGACGTCCGGGAAGCTGCCCCACTCCGGGGTGGTGCCGAGCGGCAGGAACTCGAAGGTCTTGAGCAGCCCGCCGATCACCATCAGGTGACCGCCGCTGACGAAGAGCAGCACGGTGGCGAGCATCTGGTGGAACTTGCCGAAGACGGTGTTGGCATTCATCGACAGCGGGTCGAAGCCCGACGCGAGCGAGAACCCGCCGAACACGTCGATCAGGCTGCCGGCGGCCGCGACGGCCGCCAGCAGCAGGTAGGTCACGAAGCCCATGGCCACGCCCACCAGCACCTGGGTCGCCACGTTGAGCAGCAGCCCGACCGTGTCGAGCGGGATGCTGTCGCCGTCCGGCACGACGGCGAAGGCCAGCCCCATCGAGATGACGACCTTGACCATCGCGGGCACGGTGCGACCCGAGAACGGCGGTACGACGGCCAGCCACGCGACGATCCGCACGGAGGCGAGGAGGTACGCCACCAGTGGCTCGCCCGAGACGGTGAGGTCCATCAGCCCAACAGCGACGGGATGCCGTCGAAGAGGTCGTTGGTGAAGGCGACCAGGGTGTGCATCATCCAGTTGCCGCACAGCAGCAGGGCGATGCCGACGCCGACCAGCTTGGGCACGAACGCCAGCGTGACCTCCTGGATCTGGGTCAGGGACTGGAAGAGCGAGACCGTGAAGCCGATCACGAGCGACGTGACCAGGATGGGCGCGGAGAGCTTCAGCGCGACGAGCATCGTCTGGAGGGCGATGTCGATGATGGCGGTGTCGGACATGCGCCTACCTACCCGTAGCTCGAGACGAGGGACTTGATGACGAGGGCCCAGCCGTCGACCATCACGAACAGCAGCAGCTTGAAGGGCAGCGACACCATCACCGGCGGCATCATCATCATGCCGAGTGCCATCAGCGCCCCGCTCACGACCAGGTCGATGACCAGGAACGGGATGAAGATGATGAAGCCGATGATGAAGGCCTGCTTCAGCTCGGTCAGCACGAACGCCGGGATCAGGGTGGTCGTCGCGACCTCGTCCCGGTTGGACGGCATCTCCCGGTCGGCCACGTTGGTGAGCAGCTCGAGCTCGTCGTCGTCCGTGTTGTCGAGCATGAAGCCGCGCAGCGGCTCCATGCCGGTCTCCATGGCGGCACCCGCGGTCAGGTCGCCGGCGAGGTAGGGCTGCAGGGCGACGTCGTTGATCTCGCTGAGCACCGGGCCCATGACGAACAGGCTGAGGAAGAGGGCCAGGCCGGCCAGCACCTGGTTGGGCGGGGTCTGCTGGAGACCGAGCGCGTTGCGGGTCAGGCCGAGGACCACGAAGATCTTGGTGAACGCCGTGCAGCTGAGCAGGATCGCCGGCAGCAGCGAGACGAGGGTCAGGCCGATCAGCACCGTCACCGACGAGCTGGGCGTGTCGGTGAGGCCGTCGAGCCCGATGGTGACGTTGGAGCTGCCACCCGAAGGTCCCTCCGGGGCCGCCAGGGCCGGTCGGCTCCGCGTTCGCGACGAGCGGCAGCACGACCGCCGGGAGGACGACCGTGACCAGCAGGGCGCCGACGAGCGTCGCCGTACGCCGCAGCAGCGTGGTCATGACGCCTTCCCGGTCGCCGCGGCGAGCGCCTGACGCCAGGTGTCGACGCTCAGGACCGATCCGGTGAGGGCGCCTTCGGGAGCCCGGGTGGCCGCGCGGCGGCCGCCCTTCGCGGGCGCCTGACGGCCGGCTGGAGCAGCGGCCCGGTGGGCGCCGGCCGGACGGGGTGCCGCCAGCTCGATCGCGCCGTCGGTCGTCGGCACCAGGGTGAGGATCTCGCCGTCGGCGATCGTCTCGGGCAGGTGCTCGGCGACCTCGTCGGGGTCGAGCTCGGCCAGCACGCGGACCTGGTGCTCGGTGGTGCCGAGGACCAGGACGCGGCTGCCGACCGTGACGACCGAGACAGCGGTGCCCCGGGACAGGTGCTGGCGGTGCACGACCTGGACCAGTGCGTCCTTGTTGCCGCGGAAGCGACGCGAGCCGAACTTGGTCAGCAGGAACAGCAGACCGAGGACGACGGCCAAAGAGAAGACCAGCCGGATGGCGAGCTCGAGCATGACGTCAGGTCAGCTCGCTGCCGCGTCAACGGCGATCTCGGTGATCCGGAGGCCGAAGTCCTCGTCGATCACGACGACCTCGCCGCGGGCGATCAGGCGGCCGTTGACCAGGAGGTCGGCGGGGCTGCCGGCGGCGCGGTCCAGCTCCAGCACCGCGCCGGGCGTGAGGTCGAGCAGGTCACGGACCGTCATCCGGGTGCGACCGATCTCGACGGTCACCTCCATGTCGACGCCGTGCAGCAGCTCGATGCCCGGGCTGGTGCGCTGGTCCGCGCGGCTGACCGAGCTGAGCACATTCCCGGGGGCAACGTTCCCCTGGACGACGTTCTCCTGGGCGACGGTGCCGGAGACGGCGTCGGCGGACAGCTCGGAGTTGTGGGCGCCGGACAGCACGTTGTCGGGCATCAGGACCGCCGCGGCCACCGAGCTCGTGTGCAGGAAGGCCACCGTGAACGGCGACGCGACGTCGCGGGCGACCATCGGGAGGGCGACCTCGCGGGCGGCGCCGACCCGGCCGTGCAGCGCGGCGGCCACGGCATCCATGGTGGGCTGCAGGGCGGCAGCGAGGTCGAGGCCGCCGAGCGGGCTGCTCGCGAGGGCGTCGACCAGCTCCTGGCCGACGAGTACGGCGATCCGGCCGCCGACCGCGCCCTCGAGGTCGGCGACCACCGCACCGGCGAAGGGCCCGGCGACCTGGGGGTCGCCCGGGGCGACGGTGCCGACGCTCAGGGGCTCGGCGGACGGCAGCACGGCCGCTCCGGCTGCGGCGGCGGCGAGGGCAAGCTCGGCGGCGTTCTGGTTGCTCACGAGTTCTCCTTGGGGGTGCCCACGATCAGGGCGGCGAGCCGGAACCCGCTGGTCCCGGCAGTGGCGTGCGCGAAGTTGATGCCGTCCACGACCACCTCGAGGGGTGCGGAGGCGGGGTGGTTGAGGCGGATGGCGTCGCCCGGCTGGAGGGCGGCGAGGTCGTGGGGGCTCAGCGTCGTCGGCCGGAGCCGGACGGCGACGTCGACGGGGACCCGGTGGAACTGGTCCTTCAGCTCGGTCGCGGCCCGGGCGCGCTGGGCCCGCTCGCGGTCCGAGACCGGAGCAGGCGCGGCGGCCCGGAGCAGGTGGGGGAGGAGCCCGGAGAACGGCATGCACATGGACATCCGGAACTCACGCTCGTTGATCTTGAGCTCGAGGTGCATCGCGACCATGACGTCGGAGGCGCCGGCGACCTGCGCGAACTGCGGGCTGTACTCGACCCCGGTCACGACCGGCTCGAAGGTGACGATCGACGCGAGCGAGTAGCGCAGCTCGTGCAGGAGGCGCTCGATCAGGCCGCGCGAGACGCCGGTCTCGATCTCGGTCAGGGGGCGCTCGGGCTGGTCGGCGCGGCCGGGCCCGCCGAGCATGTGGTCGACAGCCGTCATCACCGCTGCGACCGGGATCTCGAGCACGCACTTGCTGAGCAGGGGCTCGGCCGAGAAGATCGTGAGGTACGTCGTGGCCTCGAGCGAGTCGACGTACTCGGCGTAGCTGCTCTGCTCGATGCCGGTCAGGGTCACCGCGCAGACGGTGCGCAGGGACGACGTCAGGACCGTCGTCGCCTGGCGGCAGAATCCGTCGAGGGCGACCTGGAGCATGCGGGAGTGCTCACGCGAGAGCTGGATCGGACGCCGGAAGTCGTAGAGGACCGGCTCCGCTTGGGCACGCCGAGCGCCCCGGTCCGCCACGAGGGCGCCGGGGTACGAGTCGGGGTTGTCAGAAGGCGGCACGACAGACGGATCGGCCCCGCGCGCGACTACCTGAGGAATGTGCCGAAGCGAGTTTGGAGGACGGCGCGACCCGCGCCGTGCTCATCAGCTCATGAGCACCTCACTGGGTGACGAACTCGGTGAAGTAAACGTCCATCACCTCCCCGTGGTAGAGGTGCTTGAGCTCCTCGACGAGCTTCTCCTTGAGCGCCTCCCGCTTGTGCCCCTCGACCTGGCTGAGCTTCTTGCCGCTGAAGAGCTCGATCGCCGCGTCGAGTGCCTTGCTGCCGTCCGCCTCGTGGGCGGTGGTGGTCAGCTGGAGGGCCAGGCCGAGCCGGAGGTAGTGCTCGTCGGCCAGGTTGATCTGGGTCGAGTCCATCGGCACGATCTCACCCGGCTCGGGAGCGGGCGCGGGACCGCTCGGCTTCAGGAAGAACCAGTACGCCGCGCCGCCGACGACGAGCAGGGCGACGAAGATAACGATGATCTTCTTCTTCCCGCGCAGCCTGCCCTCGTCCGCGGTCTGGTCGGGCGCCTTCTCGGCGGTCGCGCTCATTCGTGTCCCCCCTCGGACTCGTGGCCGGCGCTCGCGGCGTCGGACCCGTGCTCGGTGCTGTCGGTGCTCTCGGTGGCGTCAGTGCTCTCGGGCCGCGGGTTCGCCGCCTCGTCGAGCAGCTGTTGCGCGTCCTGCCCGACGTCGGGCAGGACCACGATGTCGACCCGCTTGTTGACCTCCTGGGAGCCAGGTCTCTGGGGGTCCATCAGCGGCTTCTCGTGCCCGAACGCCGCCAGCGAGAGCCGTCCGCCGGGGATGCCGGACGTCTCGTTGAGCCGGCGGAGCACGGAGAGGGCGCGCGCTGCGGACAGGTCCCAGTCGGTCGGGTAGAACTTCGGCGGGCCGGCCGCCTGGTTGGTGTGGCCGTCGATGCGCAGCTCGTTGCCGAGTTCCTTGAGGACCGGCGCCAGCGTGTCGACGACCTCCTGGCCGCGCGGGCTCAGCTGGGCGATGTTCGGCTGGAACACGACGTGCCGCGAGACCAGGCTGACCACCAGCCCTCGCTCGTCGATGGTGGTCGACACGTCGTCGGCGAGACCGCGCCTCTTCAGGGCCGCCTTCAGCTTCCGCTCGGCCTCCTTGAGGCGCGATGCCTCCTTGGCGGCGGCGTCGCGCGCCTCCTTCTGGTCCTTCCGCTCCTCCTGGTCCATCACCTCGGTGACGAAGGCCTTCCCCTCGGGGGAGAGCTGCTCGAAGATCTGGGTGCCTTGGAGCTCGGGGTTGGACGCCTCCTCGAGGTGGCCCTCCAGGATCGAGTCCGACCCCTTCATGAACGAGCTGGTGGAGCCGAAGCCGTCGGCGAGGCCGTTCTTGAGCGCGTTGTACTTCTTCTGGTCCACCTGGCTCATCGCGAACATCACGATGAACAGCACCATGAGCAGGGTGAGCATGTCGGCGTACGTCACGAGCCACCGCTCGTGGTTCTGGTGCTCCTCGTGCTCCTCCGGCTTCTTGCGCCGGCCGCCGGGCCGGGTGGAGCCGGCCATCAGGCGGCCTCCGGCTCACGTTGGTCGGCGGGCAGCAGCGACTGCAGCCGCTGCCGGACGACGCGCGGGTTGGAGCCGGCCTGGAGCGCGGCGATGCCCTCGATGATCAGCTCCATCCGGGCGGTCTCGAGCTCGCCGAGGCGCGCGATCCGGGCGCCGACCGGGAGGAAGAACACGTTGGCCGACATGACGCCCCACAGGGTCGCCACGAACGCGCCGGCGATGAGGTGGCCGAGCTCCTCGGGCTGGGCCAGGTTCTCGAGCACGTGCACCAGGCCCATGACGGTGCCGATGATGCCGATGGTCGGGGCGTAGGCGCCCGCGGCGTTGAAGAACCTCGCCGCCTGCTTGGCCTCCGCCTTCACGGCGACGACCTCGGCCTCGAGGATGTCGCGGACCTCCTCGGGGTCGGTGCCGTCGATCGCCAGGGTCAGGCCGCGAGACAGGAACGGCTCGTCGACGTCCGCCAGGGCGTCCTCGAGGGCGAGCAGGCCCTCGCGACGGGCCTTCTCGGACAGCGAGACCAGCGTCGGCACGAGCGCAGCGGCGTTGCCGGCCTTGCCGGTGAACGCCTTCGCCAGCCCGCGTACGGCGAGCTTGGCGTCGCCCAGGGTGCCGCCGGCGATCGAGATCATGATCGTGCCACCGACGACGAGCAGGATCGGCGGGATGAGCATCAAGCTCATCGGGTTGCCGCCCTCCATCACGTTGGCGACGACGATGAAGACCAGCGCGCCGATGACGCCGATCAGGGTTGCCGGATCCATCAGCGCTCCGCTTCGTCGGGGGCCAGGCCGAGACGAGCCGTGGGGTGCTCGACGACCTTCCCGTACTGGGCCGGCTGGGTCTGGGCGCGGGCCCACAGGTCGAGGTCGATGGCCGTGCTCATGGCGAGCACCTCGCCGCGATGGCGGCGGACCGACGTGAGGACTTCCTCGAGTGACTCCAGGACGACGTACTTCTTGCCGTCGACGAGGGTGACCACGGTGTCGGGTGTGGCGTCGATACGCTCGATCAGGTCGCAGTTGAGGGCGAACTTCGTCCCCGAGAGTCGCGTAAGCGTGATCATGTGCACCGTCCTTGGGCCTTGCCGAGAGCGCCTTCCGTGGCGGCTCGAGGTGTCCATCGGCGGTCGGCACCGCAACCTGAGAGGTTGCGTGCCGACCGCCGAGGCGACTACCGCTTGATGTTGACGAGCTCCTCGAGCACCTGGTCGGAGGTCGTGATGACGCGCGAGCTCGCCTGGAAGCCGCGCTGGGCCAGGATCAGGTTGGTGAACTCGGCGGCGAGGTCGACGTTCGACATCTCGACCGAGCCCGGGACGATCTCGCCCCGGCTGCCCTCACCGGCCACTCCGAGGTCGGCGGCACCGGAGTTGGCGCTGACTTGGAAGCTGGTGCCGCCGATCTTCTCCAGACCCATCGGGTTGGTGAAGTTCGCGATCGCCACCTGGGCGATCACCGTGCGGCTGTCGTCGTCGAAGGTGGCGGTGATCTTGCCGTCGGCGCCGATCTCGTAGGACTTGAGTGCGTGCGGGGTCGGCGTCGCGCCGTCGTCGGCCGGCAGCGTGATCGTGCCGGGGGCTCCGGTGTGGTTGCCGGCGCCGTCGAAGGTCGTGTAGCCCTGCACCAGGCCGCCGCCCGGGGCGATCAGGTTGCCCGTCCGGTCGAAGGAGAAGGCGCCGGCCCGGGTGTAGACGGTGTCGTTGCCCTTCTGGACCACGAACATGCCGTCGCCCTGGATCATCAGGTCGGTGGCCCGGCCGGTCGTCTGGTTGGAGCCCTGGTTGAAGTTGGTGTTGGTCGCGGCGAGTTGGACGCCGAGGCCGACCTGGATCGGGTTGCTGCCGCCGCGGTTGGCCGCGCCGTTGGGCGCCGAGCCCGACGTCAGCATCTGCGACAGGGTGTCGGAGAAGACGGTCGAGCTGGACTTGAAGCCGACGGTGTTGGCGTTGGCGATGTTGTTGCCGGTCACGTCGAGCATGACCTGGTTGACGCGCAGGCCGCTGATGCCGGCGAAGAGGGAACGAAGCATGGTGGTCTCCTGGAGTCGGGTGGGTGGAGTGGGTCAGCCGGCCGTGGGGGCCGTGGCGGCTGGGGTGGTGCTGGCGGTCGCGGAGATGGACTGGACCTGGCTGAGCGAGACGGACTTGTCGCCGACGACGAGCATCGGACCGCTCGCGTCGTACGTCACCGAGCCGACGAGGCCGGACACGGTCGTGCCGTCGGCGTTCTGGTAGGTCACGTTCTTGCCGACCATGCCGGCCGCACCGAACGAGATCTGGGTGGAGAGCAGTGCCGCGGTCTGGTCGGCGACGTCCTGCATCTTCTCGAGTGCCGTGAACTGGGCGTTCTGGGCGAGGAACTCGCCGGAGTCCGCCGGGTTCATCGGGTCCTGGTAGCGCAGCTGCGCCACCATCAGGTTCAAGAACATCTCTTTGTCTGAATCGCTTCCGGTCGCCGCGTTGGGGGGCTGGTACATCCCCGCACTCGAGACGGCCTCAGTCGCCTGGACGGACATCGCTGCTGCTCCTCACATGCTCAGGTCGAGGCCGGCGTGGGTCCGCCCGGCCGTCTGGATGGGGCGTGACGGGATGGTCACGCTGGGGATGCCGTCCGTGGCAGTGGTGCTTCCTGGGTGGCGCCGGGAGCTGTCCCGGTCCGGTGCCGAGTCGCCGCCAGGGCGCCCGGCTCCCGACCAGGCCCCGCCGGCCAGGTCGGTCGAGACGTCGGTCCGCGTCGTCTGTCCGCTCGAAGCAGGCACGGGCGCGGCCGAAGAGGGGAGGGCCGACCCGGTCGGCAGGTCGCGGATGAAGATCCGTGAGTCGGCCCGGCCGACGGACTCGAGCAGGCGGCGCAGCTCGGGCGCGCCCTCGGTGAGCGCGCGGCGGGCGTCGGCGCCACCCGCGAGCGTCACCTCGAGCTCGCCGCGACGCTGCGTGAGCACGACCCGGACCTCGCCCAGCGACTCCGGGTTGAGCTTGACGGTCACCCGGCTGGTGCCGTTGTCGGCGTTGCCGGTCGCGCGGAGCACCTCGGGGAAGACCTGGTCGGCGACCCGGGGCAGGTCGGCGGAGGTCGCGGGCACCGCCACTGCGGTGGGAGCCGTCGTCGGCGCGACGCCGACGGCGGCCGGCACTCCGGTGGGCTGAGCCTGTACGGCGTCCGGGCGCACCTCGACCCGCGGGGCGCTCGGGGCGACAGCGGCGGGCTGGTCGGCCGGACCGCCGTCCCTGGGTTGGTCGGCACCGGTGTCCGTGCCGGCCTGGGGCGACCCACCGGTGCTCGGCGCCGAGACGGCGATGTCGGCTGGTCCCGCCGTCGTGTCGACGGACGACCCGGTGGGGGCGGCGTCGCCCTGCTCGGTGACGGCGGGCTGGACGACGACCGGTGTCAGGGTGAGGGCGACCGGCAGCATCGACAGGTCGGTGGCCAGGTCGGTGGCCGGGTCGGTCTCGGCGTCCGTCTCGGCCTGGGTCTCGGCGACGGTCGCCGGGTCCGTCGCCGGGCCGGTCGTCAGCACGGGCGGTACGACGGGGGGCGCGATCTCGCCCGGCGTCGGGCCGGGCTCGGCCACGGGCCCCGGCGTCGCGCCGAGGTCCGCCTGGTCGCCGCCCTGGAGCAGACCGTTGACCAGGGCGAGGAAGAGGTCGCCGCTGCCGGGGTTCGAGTCCCGGCCGGTGCTGCTCGCCCCGCCGAGGGCGGGGTCGGCGGTGATCGCGGCGCCGAGGCCGCTCAGGAGCGTGGTGGGGTTCATGCTGCCTCCAACGTCGACATGACGGAGCGGACGTAGTTCTGGGTCTCGGCGTACGGCGGGATGCCGTCGTACCGGAGCACGGCGCCCGGCCCGGCGTTGTACGCCGCGAGCGCGAGCTGGGTGCTGCCGAAGCGGTCGAGCAGGGTGCTGAGCAGACGGGCGGCGCCGTCGACGGCCTGCGCCGGGTCGTAGGCGTTGGTGACACCGAGGCCCTGTGCGGTCGCGGGCATCAGCTGCATCAGGCCCTGCGCGCCGGCGTGGCTGGTGGCCTTCGGGTTGTAGCCGGACTCCTGCTTGGCGACGGCGGAGAGCAGGTCGGCGCCGACGCCGTACCTCGCGGCGGCGCTCTCGAAGAGGGACGCGTACGGCGTGCCCGCCGCGACGCGTGCGTCGCCACCGGTGACGCTGACTGCGCCGGCGTCGGGGAGGACCCGGCGGATCGCGGTCGGCGTCTCGTAGACCGAGGACACCTCGACGTCCTTGCCCGGTCGCGGCGCGTGGATCATCTGGTCGTTGCCGATGTAGATGCCGACGTGGTGGACGGGCGAGCCGAAGGCGAGGACGTCGCCGGGCTGCGCCTGCGCGAGGCTCTCGACAGCGCGGCCGGTCCGGGCCTGCTCGTAGGAGACGCGGGGGAGGTCGTAGCCGAGCTCGGAGTAGACCTTCTGCACGAGGCCGGAGCAGTCGAGACCCTTGTCGGGGTCGGTGCCGCCCCACACGTAGGGGACGCCGAGGTACTTGCGCGCACCCGCTACGACCGCGTCGCCCTGCGTCGTACCGGTCGAGGCCGCGGCCGACCCGGCTGCCGCGCTGGTGGCCTCGTCGAGCGCCCCGGAGAACGCGGCGGCGCTGGTGGCGGAGGTCGTCGGGCTCAGCATGGCGAGCTGCGCCTGGATCTGGCTGATCCGGCTGGTCACGTCGGCGACGGTCATCGGGCATCTCCTGCAGGGGTGGGGGTACGGCGGCGCCACATCTCCTGGGCGACCTCGTCGAGCTCGCGGGTCTCCCGGCGGCTGCGCTCGGCGCGTACGACGGCGGCGCGGCGTTCGACGAGGGACTCGACGGCGGCGAGCCGGCTGCGGTCCGAGACCCAGTGGTCCCGGGCGGCGGACGTCACCTGACGGGCGGTCTCCACGGTGGATCGGGCGGCGGCCAGGGCGGTGCGGATCATCTCGATCGTGTGCTGGCGGGCCTGGAAGTCGGTGAGGTCGACGGTTGCCGGCATCGGCAGGTTGGCGAGCAGCTGCTCCAGGTCGGCGACCTCGGCCGCGGCCTCGCGCTCCTCCTTGAGGGCCGTGGCCAGGCCGATCTGGCTGTCGCGTTCACGCACGCTGCGCAGCCGGACCAGCCCGCCGAGGTTGCCCTGGATCCGACTCATGTCGTCACCAGCTGGTGGAGCGCGGCCCAGGTGTCGGCCGCCGGGGTGGTGTCGTCCATCTCCTGGCGCAGGAACGCCTCGATCGCGGGCATCAGCGCCAGCGCGAGGTCGGCGTCGGGGTCGCTGCCGGGCGCGTAGGCGCCGATCTCGACGAGCTCCTTGACGTTGCGGTGCGCGGCGAGCATGCGGCGCAGCCGCTGGGCGTCCTGCTTGCCTTCGGGGGACACGATCGCGGAGACGCGCGAGATCGACTCGAGCACGTCGATGCTGGGGAAGTGGCCGGCGGTGGCGAGCTCGCGGGTGAGCACGATGTGGCCGTCGAGGATCGAGCGGGCCGCGTCGCCGATCGGGTCCTGCAGGTCGTCGCCCTCGACGAGGACGGTGTAGAGGCCGGTGATGCTGCCGGCCGGCGACGTACCAGCGCGCTCGAGCAGCTGCGGCAGCATCGCGAACACGCTGGGCGGGAAGCCGCGCGTCGCCGGCGGCTCGCCTGCGGACAGGCCGATCTCGCGCTGCGCGAGAGCGACGCGGGTCAGGCTGTCCATCATCAGGACCACGTGGCGGCCGGCGTCGCGGAACCACTCGGCGATCCGGGTCGCGACGAAGGCCGCGCGCAGGCGTACGACGGGCGGCTCGTCCGACGTGGCGACGATGACGATCGACCGGGCCAGACCCTCCGGGCCGAGGTCGTTCTCGAGGAACTCGCGGACTTCGCGGCCACGCTCGCCGATCAGGGCGATCACGGAGATCTCGGCGTCGGTGCCGCGGGCGATCATCGACAGCAGGCTGGACTTGCCGACACCCGACCCGGCCATGATGCCGAGGCGCTGCCCGCGGCCGCAGGCGGTGAGCGAGTCCATGGCACGGACGCCGAGGCTGAGCTGCTGGTCGATGCGCGGGCGCAGGAGGGCGTTGGGGGTCTCGTTGTTGACGACGACCTGGGGCAGGTGCCCGAGCGACGGGCCGCCGTCGATCGGGCGGCCGAGACCGTCGAGCACCCGGCCGCGCAGCTCGTCGCCCACGGCGATCCGCAGGCCGAGCCCGCTGGCCTCGACGTGGTCGCCGACGCGCAGGCCGGTGGTCTCGGCGAGGGGCAGGCAGGTGAGCACGCCGTGCTCGCTCGCGACGACCTCGACCGGCACCGGACCGGCCGAGCCACGGACCTCGAGCAGGTCACCGAGGGCTGCGGCGACACCGGACACGGTGACCCGCAGGCCGAGCAGTCCGGAGACGCGGCCGAGGCGCGGCGGTACGACGGCGGCGCGGGCGGCGCTGCGCCGGTCGGTGGTCAACGTCGTCATGACAGCGCCTCGCGGAGGCGGTCGAGTGCCTGGGACAGGCGCAGGTCGATGGCGGAGGTGGCGGTCTCGACGACGGCGTCGTGCAGGTCCAGGGTCGGGTCGGGGACGACCTCGACCCCATGCTCGGCCAGGCCGGTGCCCGCGATCGACCCGGCGGTCGCGGGGTGCAGGCGCACCGTGGTCGTCGGGTCCTTCGGCAGCACGGACAGCACCCGCTCGACGACGGCCCGGCCGGGGTCGGCGGTCGCGGCGAGCTCGTGACCGAGCAAGGTGTGGATGACCTCGAACGCCAGGTCGGCCGCCTGCTCGGCGATCTGCGCCGCCACCTCCTCGGCGGACGCCGCGACGGCGGCAGCAGCAGCGCGGAGTCCGGCGACCGCTGCCTGGTGCTCACGCGCCCGGGACTGCTCGCGTCGTACGGCCTCGGCGACGGCGGCGGCCGACTCCTCGGCACTCCGGCGCAGCGCGGCCCGCTGGCCCTCGGACCAGCCGACGGCGTACCCCTGTGCCTGGGCGGCGTTGCGGGTCCGCTCGGCGAGCCGGCCGAGCACGGCCTCGGTCGCGCCGTCGCCCAGGACCCGCTCGTCGCCGAGGCGCGTCCACTCGCCCCGACGCAGGTCGGGTCGATCGGCGGATCGCCAGCTCTCGGGGTGGGTGTCGGGGTGCGCCAGTGCCTCAGACAACGAGCTCCTCCTCGCTGCCACTGCGGTGCACCATGATCTGGCCCTGCTCCTCGAGCTGGCGGATCTTGCGGATCACGCCCTGCTGCGCCTCCTCGACCTGGGTCAGGCGTACGGCGCCCAGCAGGTCGACCTCCTCGATGAGAGTCTCGGCGGCCCGGCTGGAGAGGTTGGACGTGATCTTGGAGCGCACCGACTCGCTGACGCCCTTGAGCGCCAGGGCCAGCTCGGCCTCGTTGACCTGCCGCAGCACCAGCTGCACCGAACGGTCGTCGAGATGGACGATGTCCTCGAACATGAACATCCGGCTGCGGACCTCGTCGGCGAGCTCGGCGTCGAGGGACTCGAGGCCCTCGACGATCTGGCGCTCGGTGACCCGGTCGGACCGGTTGATGATGTTGACCAGCGGGTCGACGCCGCCGACCCGCGAGAGCTCGGAGGGCTGCAGGACCGAGGAGAGCTTGCGCTCGAGGTTTGCTTCGACGGCGCGGATGATCTCCGGCGTCGTACGGTCCATCACCGCGATGCGGTGCGCGGTCTCGGCCTGCAGGTGCGAGGGCAGCCCGGCCATCACCATCGACGCCTTGTCGGGCGTCATGTGGGCGAGGACCAGGGCGATCACCTGTGGGTGCTCGTCGGCGATGAAGGTGCGGACCTGGCTCGGGTCGGCGCGGTGCAGGAACTGGAACGGCATCTTCACCGCGGCCGCCTGCAACCGGTCCATGATCTCTTGGGCCCGATCCGCGCCGAGCGACTGCTCGAGCATGGTGCGGGCGAACGCGAGTCCGCCGTGGGCGATGTTGGCATGGGCGGTCGCCATCTCGGAGAACTCCGAGAGGACCGCGCTGCTCTCGGCGGCATCGACGACGTCGAGACGCGCGATCTCGGCGGAGATCGCCTCGACCTCGGTGTCCGAGAGGTGGCTGAGCACCTCTCCTGCCTTGTCGCGGCCGAGCTGGATCAGGATGATGGCGGCCTTGCGGACGCCCAGGGTGGCGAGGTTCATGGTCATCAGGCCCGCTCTACGAGCCAGCCGCGGAGCAGCGTGGCGATCTCATCGGGCTGACGCTCGGCCAGGGCGGCGATCTCGCGCTTGAGCTCGTCGTTGGCGGCCTGGTCAGCGGACTCCAGTGCGGCGAGGGCGGGGGCCGGCTCGAGCGCCGCGGCAGCGGCGGCCCGGTCGGCGGCGTCCTGGCGCAGCTGCTCCACCAGGTACTCCGTGCGAGCGTCGCGGCTGCGCTTGCCGCGGCGGGCGCGCAGCCAGGCGAGCAGCAACATCGCGAGGATGGCGACGGCGATGCCGATGTTGCGGATCAGCCGCCACCGCTGTGCGTCGGCCTTGGCCTTGTTGGCGGCGGCGAGCTCGTCGGCCGCCTTGGTGTCCGCGGTGCGGTCGAAGGCCATGGTCGTCACCTCGACGGTGTCACCGCGGTCGGTGTTGATGCCGACGGCCGCGGAGATCAGGTCCTTGACGTCGGCCGCGTTCACGTCCTGCGCCGCGCCCTGGTCGAGGACCACGCCGATGTGCAGCGACTCGACGCTGCCCGGGGCTGCTTCGCGGTGCTCCTTGGTGGTCTCGACCGCGTTGTCCTTGGTGGCGGACTCCTTGGAGTAGTCAGAGGCTCCGTTGCCGGTACCGGAGGCGGTGCCGGTCGAGTCCATCTGGCCGTCGGGCCCGACGACGCCGGTGCTGCCGCCGCCGGCGCCGGTGCCGTTGTAGACCTCCTTGCTCGTCGACTCCGAGAGCGCCGGGGCCTTCTTCTTGGTGTTGTACGTCGTGGACTCCTGGATCGCCTTGTCGAAGTCGAGGTCGGCGGAGACCTGGACGGTCGAGTTGCCGGGACCCAGGACGCGGTCGAGCATGGTCTGGATCTGCTGGGTCTTGCGGGCCTGGAAGTCGGTCACGGCCTGGGCCTGCGTCCCCGCGCTCCCGCCGGTGGTGCTGTCGGTCGAGAGCACCTTGCCGGTCGAGTCGGCGACGGTGACGTTGCCCGGCTCGAGCCCGTCGATGCTGGAGGCGACCAGGTTGACGATCGCCTGAACCTTCTCCGGGGCGACGCTGGTGCCGGCGGAGGTGTCGACCAGGACGGACGCGGTCGTCGGGTCCTGCTCGTCCGAGAAGACCTTCTTCTCCGGCAGCGCGAGGTGTACGACGGCGGTGTTGACGCCGTCGATCGCCTCGATGGTCTTGGCGAGCTCGCCCTCCATCGCCCGCTTGAAGTCGGTCTGCTCCTGGAAGTCGGACGTCGAGATGTCCTGGCCGTCGAGCAGGGTGTAGCCCTGGTCTCCGCTGTCGGCGGGCAGTCCCTGGCCCGACATCTCGATGCGGGTGGAGTAGACGCTGTCGCGCGGCACCATGATCGTGCTGCCGCCGTCACTGAGCTCGTACGGCACGCCCTGGGCATCGAGCTCGTCGACGACTGCCGCCGCGTCCTCGGAGGCCAGGTTGCTGTAGAGCGGTGCGTAGTTGGGCGTCGACACCCAGCGGAACACCATGAACGCCGCGAGGAGCAGCGCCGCTCCGCCGACCACGACGACCAGGCGCTGGCCGAGCGTGAACGACATGAAGGTGGTCCGCAGGCGGGCGAGCGTGCGGGAGAGGTTCTGCTTCATCCGATCGGCATCCGCATGATCTCGTTGAACGCCTCGAGCGCGCGGTTGCGTACGGCGACGGTCAGCTGGGCAGTCACGGAGGCCTCGGTCGCGGCCACCGTGTAGTCGTGGATGTCGTCGAGGTCACCGGTGGCGGCCTGGACGGCGAGCTTGTCCGACTTGTCCTGGACGGCCTCGAGGCGGTCCAGGCCGTCGACCAGCAGGTCGCCGAACGCCGAGCTCGCACCCGACGCACCGGAGGTGCCGGTGGTGCTGGTGACGGACGACGGCGAGAACGTCGGTGCGACGTACGGCTGGAAGCCGACGGCCTCGATCCCGGATACGGACATCAGCGGCGACCGATCTCGAGCGCGCTGCGGTAGTTGTCCTGGGCGTCCTTGGTCACCTGGACCGAGGCCTGGAAGCCGCGCTGGGCCATCACCAGCTGGGTCATCTGCGTCGCGAGGTCGTCCTCGGGCGCGCGGACGTAGCCGTCGGCGTCGGCGAGCGGGTTCTCCGGGTCGGAGATCATCCGGCCCTCCGGGTCGCCCAGCGCCATCCCCTCGACGCGTACGCCGCCGCCGGGGATGGACCGCACGATCGGGATCTGCGTCTGGAACGCGGTCTCGCTGGTGCGGACGACCGTGTTGACGTTGGCGATGTTGTTGGCGAGCGCGTCCAGCCAGGTCTGGTGCATGCCCAGCGAGGAGCCCGCGATGCGCAGGGTGTCGAAGGCGCCCATCAGGAGGCCGCCACCGTGCGGATGAGATCGAAGCGGTCGCTCGTGGCGCGCGTGATCAGCTGGTACTGGAACTGTGACTGGACCGCGGCCAGCGTCTCCTTGCGGAGGTCGACGTTGTTGCCGTTGGCGCCGACAGGGGTGTCGGTGGCGGTCAACGTCGGGGAGATCGAGCCATCGGGGCTGCCCGAGGCGATCGCGGAGCGCAGGTCGGATTCGAAGTCGACACTGCTCGCGCGGTAGTGCGGGGTGTCGACGTTTGCGATGTTGTCAGCGATGACTCGCTGACGCAGAGCGATGCCGTCGAGGGCGGATCCGAGGATCGCACCGACGGGATCGGACAGGTGGAACGGCACGCCAGGCCTCCGAGGAAGACGAGGTTGGTTGCCGTTCCGTCGGCGGGGGGGAGGAGCGATCCTTGCTCAGGAGAACTCATCGGCGACGGGTACGCCATCTTGAGGAAATCTGGAAGAAAAGGTCCGAAGTCGTTGCTCGGTCGGCTCAGGCCGTGACGTCGAGATAGACGGACGTGCCGGCCTGCCGGGTTGCCCGGTCGACGCGGGTCGCGAAGCCGTGCTGGCGCCCGATGGTGCCGAGCAGGGTGGTCATCGCCACCTGGACCTGCTGCTGCCGGTCGCGCAAGGCGAGTGCCCGGTCGCGCAGGTCCGGCGGGATCGGCCCGTGCAGGTCCGGCTCGTCCCAGGTGTCCTGTGGCGGCCGGCTCGGGTCCTCGAGCCGGCGCTCGGCCAGGATCACCTCGAGCTCGAGCCGGTCGAGCGCGGTCGCCCAGTGCAGGTGGTGCCGGTCGGTGTTCACCGGGTGCTCAGGCCGTCTGGGCGAGCAGGGACCCGGCGGCGTCGCGCCAGGTGTCGCGGAGCACCGTGACGACGTGGAGGCAGAACTCCGTGACCTTCAGGTCCTTGGCCATGTTGGCCTTCACCAGCTCGTGGTGGAGGTAGTCGTACAGCGAGGCGAGGCCGGCGGCACCGTCCCACGCGTTGACGTCGAGGCTGGCGTTGAGCTCGAGGACGATCTCCTGCGCGTGCAGCAGCGGCTCGTGGGCCTGGCTGGGCTCGCCTCGGCGCAGGGCATCGCCCGCGCGCTGGACGTCGAGGACCAACCGCTCGTACAGCATGACGAGCAGCTGCGAGGGCGTGGCGGTCGAGACGGAGGCGGCAAGGTAGGTGTCGCGCGGGTTGAGGATCGTCATCGATTTTCCTTCCGTGGTCACGATGAGGGCGGTCGTGCGGGGTGGTGCTGTACGGCGCTGTTGTGGGTCAGGAGTAGGTGGGGAGGCTGGAGATCTGGCTGGCCAGCCAGCTGCTCTGGCTCTGCAGGCTCGAGAGCGCGGTCTCGAGCGCGGTGTACTGACGCTCGAGGCTCGTACGCCGGAGCTCCAGGCGGGTGTCCCAGTCCTCGATGCTCTTCTGCAGACGAGTGACCGTCGTGGTGTGCCCGTTGATCGCGGAGGCGAACGTGCCCTCCAGGCTGTCGCTGGCACCCTTCGCGACCGCGGAGACGCGTGCGGCCCAGCCGTCCTGTGCCGGGGTCGCGCCGGAGGTGAACTTGGCCGCCGTGCCGGCCGGGTCGGCGGCGTACGCCTTCTCGAACGCGGCGGAGTCGAAGACCAGCTTGCCGTAGCGGTCGGTCTGGACGCCGTACGTCGCCATCGACGTGGTGCTGTCCCCGAAGACCGTGCTGAGCAGCTGGTTGCGGAGCGCCCGCGCCGTGGGGTCGCCGACGAGCACGCCGGCAGCGGTGGTCTCCTTCTTGCCCGCGGTCTGCGTGTCGATCTTGGTCAACAGCGCGTTGATCTGGTCGACGAACGAGCCCAGCGCCGAGGCGATGCCCGAGCTGTTCTGCTTCACCGTCACGTTCGAGGTCGTGCCGACGGTGGTGTTCGGGTCGAGCGTGATGCTGACGCCGGGGACGATGTCGGTGAACGTGTTGGTCGCGGAGGTCGCCGTGATCCCGAGGCCGAGGTTGATCTGGGCGTCCGTGCCGGTGCGGACCGCGGCGCCACCGAGCAGGTCGGTGCCGTCGTCCTTGGTCAGCGTGAACGCCGACGCGGCGCCGGTCTTGGTCGACTCGGCGATCAACCGGTAGCTGCCGTCGGCGACCTTGACCGCCGTCGCCTTGACCCCAGTGTCGGCGGTGGACCCGTTGATCGCGGTGACCAGCTCATCGAGCGTGCCGCCGCCGACGGAGATGCTGTGGGCGACGCCGTCGCTGCCGGTGATCTTGATCTGGGAGCCGGCGACGACATCGGTGAGGGCCGCACCGGTGGTGAAGCCGAGCTGGTGGGTGGTCGCGAGGCGGTCCACGGTCAGCGAGAACGACGCGGCGCTGGCCTTGTCGGTGACGGCGATCGAGACGCCGGCGCCCGTGGACGTGCCCTGGAGGGTCTGCCACGTCGACGCCTTGGACAGGGTCGCGGCCTTGCTGGCCAGGAGAGCGGTGTCCGTGTTCAGCGCGCGGAGGGCAGAGAGGACGGTGTTCTCTTTGTCCTGGGAGGTCTTGAGCTTGTCCTGCGGCACCGTCTCCAGCTGCATGAGCTGATCGATGATGTCGGCGGTGTTGAGACCGCTGGCGAGACCGCTGATGCTGCTGGTGGCCATGCTGCTCCTCCTGCTCGGACGGGGATGGGGACTGAAACGGTCTCCGGGGGAGGGTCGCTCCCCCGGAGACCGAGGTTCGGTGGCGGGTCAGCCGATGGCCGACCCGCCGACTGGCTCAGCGCAGGAGGGACAGAACGCCCTGCGGAGCCTGGTTGGCCTGGGCCAGCATCGCGGTGCCGGCCTGCGAGAGGATCTGCGAGCGGGTGAAGCTCATCATCTCGGAAGCCATGTCGGTGTCGCGGATCCGGCTCTCGGAGGCCGAGAGGTTCTCCTGGGTCACCGACAGGTTGTTGATGGTGTGCTCGAACCGGTTCTGCAGCGCACCGAGGTTTGCACGCGAGGTCGACACGGCCTTGATGGCGCTGTCGATCGCGGTGATCGCCGAGGTGGCACCGGCCTTGGTCGACAGGTCGACCGTGTTGACGTTCAGGTCGGTCGAGCTGAACCCGCCGGTGCCGGTGGCGTTGGCGGTGTCCGTCTTGGTGCCGCCGAGACCACCGGTGACGGTGATCGCGGTTGCCGACAGGGACGCGTTCTTCGACTTGATCTCCAGGCCACCGGTCGCGGTGACCGTGGCGGTGAAGGCCGTGGCGAATGCCTTGTCGTTGTTGAGCTGACCCGCGATGTTGGTCGAGTCGGTGCTCGCGGTCAGCGCGGCCGTGGTGACGGACACGCCGCCGGCGGCGAACGTGGCGGTGGCAGCCGTGGTGCTGGCGGCGCCGTTGGCGTACGTCGCCTTGACACCCTGGGCGGCCGTGGAGACCACGTCGACCTGGATGGTGTCGCCCGAGGCGTAGCCGACCTGGAAGTCCTTGCCCTTGAACGAGCCGTCCAACAGGTTGATGTTGTTGAAGGTCGTCTTGTTGGCGATCCGGTCGAGCTCCTTGTTGAGCGCGGCCGACTCGGACTGGATCGCGTCACGCGAGGTCTGGTCGTTGGAGTCGTTGCCCGACTGCACGGCCAGGTCGCGCATGCGCTGCAGGATGGAGTGGGTCTCCGTCAGCGCACCTTCAGCGGTCTGCACGACGCTGACGCCGTCCTGCGCGTTGCGCGTGGCGACCTTGATACCGCCGACCTGCGAGCGCAGGCCCTCGGAGATGGCCAGACCGGCGGCGTCGTCCGCGGCCCGGTTGATGCGGTAACCGCTCGACAGCTTCTCGAGCGACTTGGACATCTGACCCTGGGTGACCGACAGGTTGCGGTAGGAGTTGAGGGCGTCGATGTTCTGGTTGATACGGAGACTCATGGTGGTTCCTTCCTGGATTCGAGTCGATGGAGCCCATCCGTGGGCTCCTGCGCCGGTTAGATCGGCCGGGGGTCGGAACGCCTGAGGGGATCGGCGCAGAAATCTCGGAAACTTCTGCGGCGATCCCCTCAGGGTGTTGCTGGCGTCGGTCAGGCGCTGGCGGTGGCCTGGCCTCGGTCGCGGGCGTAGGTGCGCATGCCGACGGCGTGCCGAGCGGCGACGGCCGCGAAGTAGGCCTCACGTCGACGGTCCGCTGCTCCACCCGGCCGGGCCGCCTCGGGGACGAGGTCCGGCTCGAGGGCGTTGTTGAGTGCGTCGCGCAGGAGCACGAGCGCCTCGGCCCGCAGCTGCGAGATCCGGGACTCGGTCACGCCGAGCGTGGCCGCGATCTCGGCCATCGGCCGCTCCGCGATGAAGTACTGCTCGACGACGTGGCGCAGCCGCTCGGGCAGCTCGGCGATCGCCTCGGTCATGTAGGTGAGCTTCTCGCGGTGCTCGAGGACGGCCTCGGGGGTCGGGCTGCTGCTCGCCAGGCTCTCGCCGAGCGAGTCGTCCTCCGAGGCGTGCAGCGAGAGCACCTGGGCGCGAGCCACGTCCTCCTCATTGGCGGCGATCTCGTCGGTGCTCATGCCGGAGGCCTGCGCGACCTCGGCGGTCGTGGCCGACCGGCCGAGGACCGTCGCGAGGCGCGACCGGGTGGCGTCGAGCTCTCGGGCCCGGCGGCGGACCGAGCGCGAGGCCCAGTCGATGCTGCGGAGCTCGTCGAGGATGGCGCCCCGGATGCGCGTGCTGGCGTACCGGTTGAACGGCACTCCGCGCTCGGAGTCGTAGGAGTGGGCTGCCTGCACGAGTGCGGCGAGTCCGGCGGAGCTGAGGTCGTCTCGGTCGACGTGGGACGGAACCCTGGCCATCGTCTCTCGGACGATGTGTCCGACCAGGGGTACGTGCACCACGATCAACGCCTCGGAGCCCGGCGGGACGTCGTTGTAATGGGTCACGACGTTTATTGTGCATTTCAGAGACATGGGTGTCCGCATATCTGGCAGATTCCTTGAACCTTTTACCGCAGGGACATAGTGACCCTGGTCACATCCAGGTTTAGAACGCGAACTTCGGCGCTCGGCGCGAACTTCCTCTCCTCTTTTCCTCAGGACGGTCCGCGTGGACGCCGATGGGGCCCCTGACACCACCGCCGAGCCGCGCGAGTGGTCTGGACCATCGAACGAATCCTGGGAGTGACGTGGAGAAGCTGACCTGGGTCCTCTGGCGAGAGCGTGAGCTCCTCGAGGCCCTCCTCTACCGCCTCGAGCTGGAGGAGCTGGTGATGTCGACCGGCCGTACCCGCTGGCTCGCGAACACCGCCAGCGACGTCGATGCCGCCGCCGCCGCACTGCGCGACGTCGAGGTCATGCGTGCCGTGGCCGCCGACGAGGCCGCCGAGGCCGCTGGCCTGGCGCCGAACTCGAGCCTGGGGGACCTCATCGCCTCCGCTCCGGAGCCGTGGCGCTCCATCCTCACCGAGCACCGCGACACCTTCCTGGCCCTGACCGACGAGATCGCCCGGGTCGCACAGACCAACCGGGCGCTGATCGTGGCCGGCCTCCGGGCGACCCAGGACACGCTGCTCGGCATCGACCAGGGTTCGGCGACCTACACGGCCGCCGGCTCGATGGACCGCGGCGACACGCGCAGCGCGGTCCTGGACCGGAGCCTGTGACATGGGCGGCTCCTTCTCCTCGCTGAACACCGCCCTCTCGGCCCTGCGCTACCAGCAGGCCGCACTGGACATCGCCAGCACGAACATCGCGAACTCCTCCACAGACGGCTACGTACGTCGGCGCGTGGTCGGTCAGACCGTCGGTGCCGCGGCGGCGCCCGCTGTGTGGTCGCGCTCCAACGAGATCGGCAGCGGCGTGCAGTCTGCCGGGGTCGAGCGTCTCGTCGACCCGCTCCTCGACACCCGCGTCCGCCGCGAGCACTCGCGCCAGACCTACCTCGACCTGAAGGCTGCGGCGATGTCGCGGGTGGAGACCGGCATCGCCGAGCCCTCCGTGAACGGCGTCGCCAAGGCGATCGACGACTTCAAGAAGAGCCTCGAGGACCTCAACAACTCCCCGACGTCCGACGCCGCCCGGAGCCAGGTGCTCAACAGCGCCGCGACCCTCGCCGACGCGTTCAACATCCAGTCGCACAACCTGCAGGACGAGATGGGCGACCAACGCGCCCGGGTGCTCGCGACGGTCCAGGAGACGAACGACGTCGCCAAGCAGCTGGCGTCGACCAACCTGACGATCTCGACGTCGAGCGGCGGCGGCAGCGACACGGCCACCCTGATGGACACCCGCGACCAGCTCGCCCTCCGGCTGGCCGAGCTCACGGGTGCGACCGCGACCCCACGAGCCGACGGCGGGATGGACGTCCTGCTCAACGGCAAGCCGCTCGTCACGGGCAGGGACGCCGCGACGCTCCAGATCGCGAGTGGCGTCAACCCCGACGGCACCGCCGACGGGTCGCCCCTCACGTTCCAGCTGCAGCCGACGACCGGCGCCGCCGTGGCCGTCGCCCCGCCCGCGGGTGATCTCGCCGCCAGCGTCGAGCTGATCGACGTCGTACTCCCGAACTATGCGGCCGGCCTGAACGGCCTGGTGACCCAGCTCGCCGACTCGTTCAACGCCGCGCACGCGCTCGGCTACGACGCCAGCGGCAACCCCGGCGGCGACTTCTTCGACTACGACCCGGCCGACCCCGCCGGCACCCTCAAGGTCGTCGCCACGCTCAGCCAGGTGGCGGTGTCGAGTGTCGGCGGCAGCAGCAACACCGACACCGGCAACGCTCCCGCGCTGATCGACTCGATCACGATCCAGGACGGCTACCAGCGGCTGGTCAACGGCTTCGGCAGTGCCGTCGCCTCCGTCCAGCGGCTCTCCGACAACCAGCGGGCGATGTCCACCCAGGTGGACGCCGCCCGCGAGCAGCTCACGGGCGTGAGCATCGATGAGGAGACGGTCAACATGGTGATGGCGCAACGCTCGTACGAGGCGGCCGCGCGCGTCATGACGACCGTCGACCAGATCCTCGACACCCTCATCAACCGCACCGGGATGGTCGGACGATGACACTGGTGCGCATCACTCAGAACATGCTGAGCCAGCAGTCGTTCAGCGGCATGCAGTCGGCGATGAACCGGGTGGCGAAGGCGCAGGAGCAACTGACCACCGGCCGGCTGATCAACCGGCCCTCCGACGACCCGACCGGCGCCACGACCGCGATGCGCATCCGCTCCTCGCTCGCGAGCCAGGAGCAGTTCGTCCGCAACGCGGACGACGCTGTCGGCTGGCTCGACCAGACCGACGGCACGCTGTCGACGATGGGCGACCAGATCACCCGGGCCCGCGACATCGCACTCCAGGGCGCCAACACCGGTGCCATGGGGCAGCAGGCGCGTGAGGCGTTGGCGACCGAGGTCGACCAGATCCGGGCCGGCCTGATCGGCTCCGCGAACACGCAGTACCTCGACCGCCCGATCTTCGGCGGCATCACCGCCGGCACGAAGGCGTACGACCCCGCGACCGGTCTCCTGGCAGACCCGGCGTCGATCGGGGCCGGGACCGGCGTGGTCCGCACCGTCGCCGAGGGTGCGCGGGTGCGCATCGACGTCGAGGGGCCGGACGTCTTCGGGGCCTCGCCCAACTCGGTCTTCGACCGGCTCGCGGCCCTGTCCACCGCCCTGAAGACCAACGACACGGCCGGGATCTCGGCCGCCGTCGACAGCCTCAAGGGCGACGCCGACCGGATCGCCAACGTGCAGTCCGACATCGGTGCCCGCACCGTGCGCGTCGAGAACGCGCGCAGCGTCGCCACCGCCGCGTCCCTGACCCTGAAGAACGCCTTGTCCGAGGTGGAGAACGTCGACCTGGCGAAGGCCACGGTCGAGCTCGGCCTCCAGGAGGTCGCCTACCAGGCGGCCCTGGGGGCGACGGCCAAGGTCCTGCAACCGAGCCTCCTGGACTTCCTGCGATGACGACGACGCCCGCCCTTGACATGATGGCCGCACCCGAACGAGCCGACGGAGGCACTGTGGCCGAGTCCCACGCCATCGAGATCCCCGTGATCGACATGGTCCGCCCGCTGCCGGGCTTCCCCGAGCACAAGCGCTTCGCGCTCGTCCAGCTCGACGGAGCCAGCGACCTCTGCAGCCTGAGCTCGCTCGACGAGCCGGGCCTGCGGTTCCTGGTCGTCCCGCCCGCCGCGTTCTTCCCCGACTACGCACCGGAGGTGGGTGACGACGTCGTCGCCGACCTCGGCATCGAGTCGGCGTCCGACGTACTCGTCCTGCTCGTCCTCAACGCAGGCGCCGGCCTGCACGAGACGACCGCCAACCTCGCCGCGCCGGTGCTGGTCAACCCGATCACCCGGCGGGCCGGCCAGGTCGTGCTCGACGAGCCCGGACTGCCGGTCGCCGCGCCCCTGCTCGGTGGTTCCTGAGTCGGTCGAACCTCTGACCTCGGCTACGGTGAGCACATGCTGGTTCTGAGTCGCCGAGCGGGCGAGGCGATCGTCCTGGGCGAGGACGTCACCATCACGGTCCTCGAGGTCCGCGGCGACGTCGTACGGATCGGCATCGACGCCCCTCGCTCCGTGAAGGTCCACCGGGCCGAGCTGCTCGCCCAGCTCGAGGAGAGCAACCGCAACGCGGCCTCCCCGAGCGACGACCTCGTCGCCCAGCTCTCCGAGGCGCTCGGTCGCGACCGCGACTGACCCGTTGAGTCGGGACTTCCGACGGTTGAGTCGGGACTTCCGACGGTCGAATCTCCGGATTCAACCGTCAGAAGTCCCGACTCAACGTGCTGTGCCCCGCCGCACACCAGATTTGGTTGTTGGCGGCAACGATCCGGGAATATAGTTGCCGACGGCAACCTTCTACTGATCGTGAATCGAGCTTCCGTGTCCCAGGCGTCACCCGCCCCCGTCGTGCCCTCCGCTGCCGCACCGGCCGTGGAGATGACCCACCGCCAGATCCTGGAGGCGCTCAGCGGCCTCCTCCTCGCCATGTTCGTGGCGATGCTCTCGAGCACCGTCGTGTCCAACGCGCTGCCCCGCATCGTCAGCGACCTGCACGGCAGCCAGACCGGCTACACCTGGGTGGTCGTCGCGACGATGCTCGCCATGACCGCGAGCACCCCGATCTGGGGCAAGCTGTCCGACCTGTTCAGCAAGAAGCTGCTGGTCCAGCTGGCGCTCGTCATCTACACGGTCGGCTCGCTGGTGGCGGCGTTCGCGCCGAGCATGGAGGTGCTGATCGGCGCCCGCGTGGTGCAGGGCCTCGGCGTCGGTGGCCTCACCGCCCTGGTGCAGGTCGTCATCGCGACGATGGTCTCCCCGCGTGAGCGCGGCCGCTACTCCGGCTACCTCGGCGCGACGTTCGCCCTCGCCACGGTGGGTGGCCCGCTCATCGGTGGCGTGGTCGTCGACTCGGCGCTCGGCTGGCGCGGCTGCTTCTTCATCGGCCTGCCCTTCGCCCTGATCGCGTTCTTCCTGCTGCAGCGCACGCTGCACCTGCCGGTCATCAAGCGCCCGGTCAACATCGACTACCTCGGCGCCACCCTGATCGTCGGCGGCATCTCGACCCTGCTCGTCTGGGTCTCGCTCGCCGGCAACCAGTTCGCCTGGGGCTCGGCCACCACCGCCGTACTCGTCACGCTCGGCGCCCTGCTGCTGGTCGCCGCGGTGTACGTCGAGGCCAAGGTCGCGATCGATCCGATCATCCCGATGCGCCTCTTCAAGGACCGCACGATCTCCCTCGCGACCTTCGCCTCGGTGATGATCGGCGTGGCGATGTTCGGCTCGACCGTCTACCTCAGCCAGTACTTCCAGGTCGCCCGGGGCATGACCCCGACCGAGGCCGGCCTGATGTCGATCGCGATGGTCGGCGGGCTCTTCATCTCGAGCGTCACCACCGGCCGGATCATCAGCAACACCGGCCTCTGGAAGCGCTACCTGGTCGGCGGCATGGTCCTGGTCGTCATCGGCCTGTCGCTGCTCGGCACCATCGATGACAAGACCAACCTGGTCGCCGTCGGCGCCTTCATGGCGATCCTCGGCGTCGGCCTCGGCGCGACCATGCAGAACCTCGTGCTCGCCGTGCAGAACAACGTGTCGATGTCGGACATGGGCTCGGCCAGCTCCGTGGTCGCGTTCTTCCGCTCGATGGGCGGCTCGATCGGCATCTCGACGCTCGGCGCGCTGCTGAGCTACCAGGTCGCCGACAAGGTGACCTCCGGACTGGCCGCCATCGGCATCGACGGCTCCGGCACCGAGAGCCACTCCGTGCCCGACATGAGCACCCTGCCCGAGCCGGTCCGTGCGGTCTTCGAGCACGCCTTCGGCGCCTCCATCGGCGAGCTCTTCCTGGTCGCCGTCCCGTTCGCGGTCGTCGCGCTGGTCTGTGTCCTCTTCATCAAGGAGGTGCCGTTGCGTACGTCCAACCTGGAGGCCGAGGCGGAGGCCTCGCCCGAGGTCGCGGCCGAGCTGCACCACGCGATCGCGAGCAAGTGAGCACAATGAGTGCCATGACAGAGCCGAGTACGGCGATGGCGCGGGCCGACCTCCTCGGTGGCCTCGAGCAGGAGGTCGGCGTGATGATCCGCCGAATCCGGCGGGTCATCGGCGAGCGGGCGCGGTCCGTGCACCCGGACCTGCAGTCCTCGTCGTACCTGATGCTCACCTGGCTCAACCAGCACGGCGCCCAGCGGGCGTCGGCGATGGCCGAGGCGTTCGGCATCGACAAGGGCGCGATCAGCCGCCAGGTCCAGCACCTGCTGGACCTGGGGCTGGTCGACCGGACGCCAGACCCCGATGACGGTCGCGCCACGCTGGTCTCGGTCAGTGCCGAAGCCGCCACCCGGATCAACCAGGTCAACGACGACCGCCGGCGCTGGCTCGACGACCGGCTCGTCGACTGGCCGGACAGCGACCTGTCGGAGTTCGTCCGGATGCTGTCCAGCTACAACGCGGCCCTCGACGCCTAGGACAGCCAGACCGCGGTGTCGACCGGCAGCTTGCCGTCGACCGGCCCGCTGGCGAGCATGACCTGGCCGTCGGGCATTGCCACCGGCTCCGTGCCGGCGTTGAGGACGACCGTCACCGGACCACGCCGGAAGGCCAGGACGTCCGCGCCGAGGTCGAGCATCTCGACCTCGTCGCCCGCCGTCGTCGCAAACGTACGGCGCACCGCGAGCGCGGCTCGGTAGAACGAGAGCGTCGAGTCGGAGTCGGACTCCTCGGCCGCGACCGTGACGGAGGCCCAGTCGGCGGGCTGCGGGATCCACGGCTGGCCATTGCCCGGCCCGAAGCCGTACGGCGCGGCCGTGCCGCTCCACGGGATCGGCACCCGGCAACCGTCGCGGCCGCCCTCGCCGGTGCGGATGAAGAACGGGTCCTGCTTGAACTCGTCGGCGACCTCGACCTGCTCCAGGCCGAGCTCCTCGCCCTGATAGACGTACGCCGAGCCGGGCAGCGCGAGCATCGCCATCGTGGCCGCCTTCGCGCGGGCGAGCCCGACCTCGCCGCCGCCGTACCGGCTGACGTGCCGCTCGACGTCGTGGTTGCTCAGCACCCAGGTGGGGGAGCCCGAGACCGAGCCGACGGCCTCCATGGTCCCGGTGATGACGTCGCTGAACTGCGCCGCCGACCACGAGGCCAGGAGCCAGGCGAAGTTGAACGCCTGGCTGAACTCGTCGGGTCGGATGTAGCGCGCCATCGACTCGGGCGTCTGGGTCCACGCCTCGGCGACGAACATCCGGTCGCCGTCGTACTCCGCGAGCACGTCGTGCCAGCGGCGGTAGACGTCGTGCACCTCGGGCTGGTCCCACATCGGCTCGTCGCGCAGGGTGCGCTCGACCATCGAGGAGTCGGTCGAGGCGCCGCTCTGCGGCTCCTCGCCCTCGGCCACGATCTGGTCGCGCAGGCTCTCCTCCTTGAAGAGGCCGTGCGCGACGTCCACCCGGAAGCCGTCGGCGCCGCGGTCGAGCCAGAAGCGCAGCACGTCGACGAACATGTCGCCGACCTCGGGGTTGCGCCAGTCGAAGTCGGGCTGGCTGGAGTCGAAGAGGTGCAGGTACCACTGGCCGTCGGGGACCTGGGTCCAGGCAATGCCGCCGAAGACAGAGTTCCAATTGTTCGGTGGGGTGCCCTCCGGAGCCCCGGCAGGGGAGTCGCGGAAGAGGTAGCGCGCCCGCTCGGGGCTGCCTGGGCCGGCGGCCAGCGCCCCCTGGAACCACACGTGCTCGGTCGAGCTGTGGTTGGGGACCAGGTCGACGATCACCTTCAGGCCCAGCTCGTGGGCCCGCGCGATCATCGCGTCGGCGTCGGCGAGGCTGCCGAAGAGCGGGTCCACGTCGCAGTAGTCGGCGACGTCGTACCCGTGGTCGTGCTGGGGCGACGTGTAGAACGGCGAGAGCCAGATCGCGTCCACGCCGAGGTCGCGCAGGTAGGGCAGTCGCGAGGTGATGCCGGCCATGTCGCCGACGCCGTCACCGTCCGCGTCGGCGAAGCTCCGCGGGTAGATCTGGTAGGTGACGGCGTGCCGCCACCACTCCTGGCCGGTCTTTTGATCGTTCAAACCCATGCTGTCCATCCTAAGGAGCGGGCGGTGGTCAGGCGAAGGCGGCGGCGTCCACCTGGATCCAGAGGTGCTCCGCGCGGCCGAGCAGGCGCCCGTCCGGGTCGTAGAGGGCGGCGGCGGTGAACGTCTTGCGCCCCTCGGTACGGCGGTCCAGCCCGACGACGACGTGCTCCTCGCCGATGCGGGGGAGTACGTCGACCTGCGCGGTCATCCGGGCTAGCACCATCGTCCGGTCGGCCAGCCCGCCGGCCCAGCCGCCGATGCAGTCGAGAGCTGCCCAGGTGACCGCGGACAGATCGCCGGCGACCGACTCGTCCGGGGTCCAGGTGGCGGCCAGGCGGGTCAGCCCGTCCTGGTCGCCGACCGGACCCGGGAAGATCCGCAGCCCGTCGGGCCGGTCGGGGCCGCACACGAAGCAGGTCGGGAACGGGTGCGAGGCGAGCCCGACGAAGGCACGCTCCGCCGCGCGCGCCTCTGCGGCCGGCACCGGTCCCACCGCGGAGGCGTCGAGCTCGGCGGCCTCGGCTCGGGCCACCGGCGCCCCGCCGGCGCTCGCGACGGTGATGCCGTCAACGACCTCGACGGGCATCGGGGTGTCCAGCGGAGGCGGTGCCAGCAGCGAGACCGACGCGGTCGGTGCACCGAGCCGAGCAGCGAGCGCGCCGGCGGTGAAGCCGCCGTTGCCCGACGACGGGGGGCCGCAGTAGCGGCGGGGCACGATCAGCTCAGTCACGCGCCCGACGGTACCCGGGCAACGCTCGGTGGGCGGCCCAGGCGCTGAGCGCCAGCATCAGGCCGAGCAGGGCGATGTTGTGGCCGTACTTCTCGGCATCGCTCACCGAGCCGATCGGCGTCGTGAAGAACGCGAAGCACCCCGCCGCCACTACCGCGCCGCTCGCGAGTGCGAGCACGTGCGGCTGCCCCCAGTCGCCGCGGTGCGACCAGCGCCAGACGACGACCACGGTGCCCAGGGCGAGCAGCGCGACCAGGGCGGTGCCGATCCGGGTCGGCGGGATCGCCACCCAGCCGATCATCGCGGCGTACGCCGCCGCCCACACCATCAGCGGCCGCGGGACGGCGCCCGGCAGGATCAGCGCGGGCCGGCGGCCGACCACGAAGGCCGCGACCACCAGCCCGACGGCAGCCACGGCCGATCCGACCAGCTGGCCCCAGGTGGCCGAGGCCTCACCGGTGTCGTACGAGTCCTTGAGCACCAGCACGCACGCCGCGGCGTACAGGAAGACGACCACCCACAGGACGACCGGCCCGAGCCAGCGCGCGCTACGCCGCCCGGGCGTCAAGGTCTCGACCACCGCGATCGGCGAGCCGATGCTGAGGATCACGTGGCCGCCGACGAAGGACAGCGCGAGGTAGAGGCTGAGCCCGATGGGTGCGAGGTACGTCGGCACCGACATCTCCTCCCAGTACGGGATGTCGCGGTAGCCCGTGCTCCACATCGACTGGTCGACGATGGCCGCCTGGACGACGCCGAACGCGGCCGCCAGCAGCAGGAGGCCCGGCCACCCCAGCTCGCGGCGCCGCGCGAGCTCGCGGATCAGCAGCGCGGGTGCGCCGTACAGCGGGGAGAAGACGATGAGGTTGCCGACCAAGGTGCCGGGGTGGCCGGTGCTGTCGTCGTAGCCCCAGAGGTACTCCGCGCAGACCGGCGCCAGGACGAAGAGTCCGAGTGCGGGGAGCCAGGCGGTGCGCGTCACCGGATCTCCTCCCACCGCGCCAGCGCCTCGAGGCGCTCGGCCGCGTGGTCGACGATCGGCATCGGGTAGCCGACCCGGTCGCGGTCGTCCGCCGACGGGTCGTGGGGGTCAGCGACGTCGGCGAGCTCGGGCACCCACCTCCGCACGTAGCGACCGTCGGCGTCGAACTTGCGGCCCTGCGTGGTCGGGTTGAAGACCCGGAAGTACGGCGCCGCGTCGGCGCCGCTGCCGGCTGCCCATTGCCAGTTCTGCTGGTTGGACGCCAGGTCGCCGTCGACCAGCCAGCGCATGAAGTGCCGGGCGCCGTGCTGCCACTCGACGTGCAGGTCCTTGACCAGGAAGCTCGCGACGATCATCCGCACCCGGTTGTGCACCCACCCGGTCGCGCGCAGCTGGCGCATCCCGGCATCGACCACGGGGAAGCCGGTGCGACCACGCCTCCAGGCGTCGAGCTGCGCGCCCGGCTCGTCGTACCGCATCCGGGCGTAGTCGGGGCGCAGGTACTCCCGCGCGCTCTCGGGCCGGGCGTGCAGGACGTCGGCGAAGAACTCCCGCCAGGCGAGCTCCTTGCGGTACGTCGCGGCGCCGGTGCTGCGCAGCCGGGCGAGGTCGGCCAGCATCGTGCGTGGGTGGATCTCGCCCCACCTCAGGTGGGTCGACATCCGTGAGGTCGTGTCGAGGTCGGGACGGTCGCGCTCGTCGTCGTACCTCTCGACGTCGTCGAGGAACTCCCGCCAGCGACGGAGTGCCGCGGCCTCGCCTGCCTCGGGGAGCTCCAGGTGGTTGGGGAGGGCAGGCTCCGGGATGTCTGTCGTGTCATCCAGCGTGAGCCAGCTGCCTCCGCGCGGTGCGTCGACCGGCGCCCGCCATCCGTGGTCGGCCCAGGCGCGGGAGTACGGCGTGTAGACCTGGTACGGCGCACCGCTCCCGTTGGTCACCCGTCCCGGGCTCACGGCGTACGCCGAGCCGGTGCGCACCAGCTCCACCCCGTGCTCGGCCAGGGCCGCCGCGACGTCCGCGTCGCGGCGGCGGCCGTAGGGGCCGAAGTCGGCCGCGACGTGCACCCGCCGCGCCCCGACTGCCCGGGCGGCCAGCACCACCCGGCGTACCGGGTCCCCGCGGACGACCGACAGCCGCGAGCCGCGCTGCCGCAGCGAGCCGTCGAGACTGCGCAGCGAGGCACCGAGGTAGGCCCGCCGGCTCGGCCCGGCCGGGCCCCAGAGTGCCGGGTCGAGCACGAAGAACGGCAGCACCGGGCCGTCGGCGGACGCCTCCAGCAGGGCCGGGTTGTCGGCGAGCCGGAGGTCGCGGCGGAACCACATCACTGCCGGCGTCCTGTCACCCATCGGTGCCAGCCTGCCAGCCGCTGGGTCGATGAGACAGAATGTGCCGCGTGAGCGACCTGATCGACACCACCGAGATGTACCTCCGGACCATCTACGAGCTGGTCGAGGAGGGAATCGTCCCGCTGCGTGCCCGGATCGCCGAGCGGCTGCACCAGAGCGGCCCGACCGTCTCCCAGACCGTCGCCCGGATGGAGCGCGACGGACTGCTGACCGTCGAGGGCGACCGGCACCTCGAGCTGACCGACGAGGGCATGCGGCTGGCCGTGCGGGTGATGCGCAAGCACCGCCTCGCCGAGCGGCTGCTCACCGACGTCATCGGGCTCGAGTGGGAGCTCGTGCACGAGGAGGCGTGCCGCTGGGAGCACGTCATGTCGGAGACCGTCGAGCGCCGGCTGCTCAAGCTGCTCGACCACCCGACCGAGTCGCCGTACGGCAACCCGATCCCGGGTCTCGACGAGCTCGGCGAGATCGAGGTCGGCGAGAGCTTCATGGAGGGCGTCGAACCGCTGTCCCAGGCCGCGGGGGCGGCTGAGGGTCGGGTGCTGGTCCGCCGCATCTCCGAGGAGATGCAGAAGGACGAGATCCTGATGAGCGCGATGCGCCGCGTCGGAGCCCTGCCGGACAAGACCATCACCGTGATCGCCACCGAGGCGGGGGTGCTCGTCGGGTCGGGCGGCGAGACCGCGGAGATCGTGCCGGAGGCGGCCGACCACATCTTCGTACGCCGTCTCTGAGCGCTCGGAGTGGCGTTGGTCACCCGAATCGGGCGATCTTGCAGAAATATTGGACCTCTGTTGTCCGACTTTTCGGGGTTCGGCTACGCCTAAAGGGGTACTTTTGCCGACGGCGCGGCACGGATGCCGCGTGTTGGGGGCCTGCCATTCTTGGCAGTGGGAAGGTCGTGATGGAGATCATCGAACTCGATGCAGCGGTACGCGTCCGTGGCGAGCGCACTCTTGTCGTCGGACATTCGTCGACGAAGCTGACCCGGGGTCTGGAGCCCCGCGAGTCGGTCGTGCTGCACACCGCTGACGGGGACCACTACGCCGCTCAGGTGCGGGGGATCGAGTTCGAGCTCGACGACACCATCTACACCTTCGACGTCGGTGCTCGGTTGCCCGAGGATCTCGCCCTCGAGCGCGTCGAGGGCCTGGACCCCGTCGAGCACGACCTCTCGCTGCACGAGCTGGTCGACCTGCTCGGCGAGCTGCGCGGCCGCGCCTCCTAGTACGACGCGCCCGCGAGTGCCGTCAGGAACTGACTGCAGCCTGCGTCGACCCTGATCGTCGCCAGCGGGTCACCGCGGGTCTCGCCGCGGTTGACGATCACCATCGGCGTCCCGGCCTTGGCGGCGCGCTTGACGAAGCGCAGCCCGGACATCACGGTCAGGCTGGACCCGGCGACGAGCAGCGCGCCGTCGAGCCCGGCCAAGGCGTCGACCGCGTCGTAGCACCGAGCCACCCGCGCCGCCGGGACGTTCTCACCGAAGAACACCACGTCGGGCTTCAGCACGCCGCCACACCCGTCGCACTCCGGCACCACGAAGTCGGCGGTCTCCTCGAGGTCGACGTCGCCGTCGGGTCGTGAGGCCACCGCGGCGTGGCGCTCCGTGAAGCCGGCGTTGAGGGCCGTCAGCCGCTCCTGCAGCGCGACCCGCGCCGACGTCGTACGACAGTCCAGGCAGACCACGTCGGCGACCCGGCCGTGCAGCGCCACGAGACGCGGGGTCCCGGCCTGCTCGTGCAGCCCGTCGACGTTCTGCGTGATCAGCAGCTCCGGATCCAGCCGTGCGAGTGCCCGGTGCCCGGCGTTGGGCTCCGCCCGCCGCATCCGCCCCCAGCCGAGGTGGCTGCGCGCCCAGTAGCGCTGGCGCGCGGCCGGACCCGAGACGAACTCCTGGTAGGTCATCGGCAGGCGGGTGGTTGCCCCCGGCCCGCGGTAGTCCGGGATGCCCGAGTCGGTGGACAGACCGGCGCCGGTCAGGACTACGAGCGGGCGGTCGCGCAGCAGCGCGAGCGCCTCGTCGTACGACGTGTCCCGCCCGGTCGTCGACACCGTCACCGGGCGTACCTGAGCTCCGCCCGGGCGCGTGCCTTGGCCGCCTCGGCCTCGCGGTTCTTCGGCGGGGCGGTGGTGGTCAGGTCCTCGAGCAGGTGCGCGGTGATGTGCGCGATCTCGCGCACGGCCTGGTCGAAGATCGCCTGGTTGGCCTGCGACGGCTTCGTCGTACCGCTGACCTTTCGCACGTACTGCAGCGCGGCAGCAGCGACCTCGTCCGAGGTGGCCGGCGGCTCGAAGTTGTTGAGGGGGCGGATGTTGCGGCACATGCTCCGAGAGTACGTCGCGCGGGCACCTGACAGCATGGATCGCATGCCCGACTCCCGCGAGCTCGACCTGGTCCTCTTCGGCGCCACCGGCTTCACCGGCGGCCTGACCGCCGACTACCTCGCCCGGCACGCACCGGACGGCCTGCGGTGGGGGCTGGCCGGTCGCAACCAGGCCAAGCTCGAGGACGTACGCCGCAGGCTCGCCGAGGTCGCCCCGGCGCTCGCCGACCTGCCGCTGCTGCACGCCGACGTCGAGGACGCGGCCTCCCTCGCCGACGTGGCCGGCCGCGCCCGGGTCGTGATCACGACCGTCGGGCCCTACCTCACGTACGGCGAGCCGCTGGTCGCCGCATGCGCGGCCGCCGGGACCGACTACCTCGACTTGACCGGAGAACCGGAGTTCGTCGACCTGATGTACCTCGCGCACCACGAGACCGCCGTGGCCTCCGGTGCTCGGATCGTGCACGCCGCCGGCTTCGACTCGATACCGCACGACCTTGGCGTCCTCTACACGCTGCAGCAGTTCCAGGTCCGTGGCCCGGTGCGGGTCCGCGGCGTGGTCCGGGCGAGCGCGACCTTCTCCGGCGGCACCTTCCACTCCGCGATGACGGCCTTCGCCCGCGCCCGGCAGACCAAGGCGGTCACCCAGGAGCGGCGTCGTACGGAGCCGCGACCCGAGGGGCGCACGTCCCGCGCGACCGCGGGCAAGCCGCACAAGGACCCGTTGTTGGGCTACTGGCTGCTCCCGCTGCCGACGATCGACCCGCTCGTCGTCGCCCGCAGCGGCGCCGCGCTCACGTCGTACGGCCCGGACTTCCGCTACTCCCACTACGCCGGGACCAAGACGCTGCGGTACGCCGCGGGCGGCGCGATCGGGGCGACCGCGATGTTCCTCACCGCGCAGGTGCCGCCGCTGCGGAGGCTGGCGCTGGACCGGGTGAAGCAGGGCGACGGGCCCGACGAGCGGCGCCGCGCGAAGTCGTGGTTCAGCGTCGACTTCGTCGCCGAGGGTGACGGCCGGACCCTGCGCACCCGGGTCTCCGGCGGCGACCCCGGCTACGACGAGACCGCGAAGATGCTCGCCGAGGCCGCGCTGTGCCTGATCTTCGATGACAACCCGACGACCGCGGGACAGGTCACCACCGCCCAGGCGATGGGGGACGCGCTGCTCGCCCGCCTCCAGGCGGCCGGCCTGCGGTTCGAGGTCGTCCTCGGGTGACCGAGACGATCGGCGTCGTCGGTGGCGGCATCGTCGGCCTCGCGATCGCCCGTGAGCTGAGCCGGCGGCGCCCCGGCGTACGCATCGTCGTGTTCGAGAAGGAGGACCGCCTGGCCGCGCACCAGACCGGCCACAACTCGGGGGTGGTGCACGCCGGCCTCTACTACAAGCCGGGCAGCCTCAAGGCCGAGCTGTGCGCCCGCGGGCGTGCCCTGATCCGCGACTACTGCACCGAGCACCGGCTGCCGTACGACGAGTGCGGCAAGCTCGTCGTCGCGGTCGACCCGGACGAGCTGGGTCGCTTCGCGGCGCTCGAGCAGACCGCCCGGCGCAACGGCGTACCCGGACTGCGCCGGGTCGATGGAGCTGCGCTCGCCGAGATCGAGCCGCACGCCGCCGGGATCGCGGCCCTGCACTCGCCGTACACCGCGATCACCGACTTCGTCGCCATCGCGGAGCGTCTGGGTGCGGAGGTCGAGGAGTCCGGCGGGCGGGTCCTGCTGTCCACGGCCGTCACCGGGGTCGAGCGCCGGGCCGGTCGCATCGACGTGGTCTGCGGGAGCGAACGGCATCCGGTGGACCGGTTGGTCATCTGCGGGGGACTGGAGTCCGATCGGCTCGCTGGGCTGGTCGGCGGTCCGGCGGCGCCGCGGATCGTGCCGTTCCGCGGCGAGTACATGTCGGTCGTGGCGGCCAAGCAGGAGTTCGTCCGCGGCATGATCTACCCGGTCCCCGACCCGCGCTTCCCCTTCCTCGGCGTGCACTTCACCCGCCGGGTCGACGGCAGTCTCGAGGTCGGCCCGAACGCCTTCCTCGCGCTGAGCCGTCAGGCCTACGGCCGACTCTCGTTCTCCCCGCGCGACCTGGCGAACACCCTGGCGTGGCCCGGGTTCTGGCGCTTCGCGGGCGAGCACTGGCGCACCGGCCTGACCGAGGCGCGCGGCGTACTGTCCACCCGCGCCTACATGGCCTCGGCCCAGCGCTACGTACCCGACATCGGTCCGGCCGACGTGACCCGCAGCCGCCTCGGCCTCCGCGCCCAGGCCGTCGAGCGGGACGGCTCCCTCGTCGATGACTTCGTGATCCAGCACGAGGACGGCATCACCAGCGTCCGCAACGCCCCGTCACCCGCAGCCACGTCCAGCCTCGCGATCGCGGCGTACGTCGTGGATCGCATCGACGCGGCTGGCCGGTGACCCAGGCTCCGGCTCGGCCCGGTGACGGTTTTCCTAGAACGTAGATCGTCGCGAGAACGCTTCCGTTCGATAGAGCCGGGATCATGGGGAAGCAAGGAGAATGCGATGACCGTTCGTCGTCACACCACTCGACTCGGAGCACTCGCCGCCGCCGGCCTGCTCGCAGCGACCACGCTCACGGCGCTGACCGGCCCGGCAGCGCACGCCGCCAGCCGAAGGCCAAGCCGGCCGCCGGCACCGTCGCGAACGGCTGCAACCTGCAGCCGTTCAACAGCGACTTCCGCTACACCGCCAAGACGTCGGTCGCCGCCAAGAAGGCGAAGCCGAAGGCTGCCGTTGCCTCGCTGACCGCGAAGATGAGCGACATGCCGGGCATCTCGCCGGTGCCGGTCAGCGGAGAGTTGGCCGCCACGCTGTCGTTGAAGGTGGGGGGCAAGGCGACAACGCTGAAGGGCAAGGTCTCGATGGACGTGCCGGCGAACGCACCGATCCCGATGCCGACGTTCAAGGGCAAGGTGAAGGTGGCCCAGTCCGCCAAGAAGGTCCCGGTCGTGGTTACCGGTCTCACCTTCGACCTCGCGTCCTTCGGCGTCTCCGGGACGTGCGCACTCGAGTTGGGCGCGACCCTGTCGAAGCTGAAGCTGGGTCGACCGCCCACCTCGCCGTACGACGAAGCCCGCACCCAGCTTGCTCGATGGACTTGGCGTACACGTGGGTTCCGGGGTCAGTCCTCGTCCGTGAGGATCTCCAGGGCCGTTTCGGCGTCGACGCGGGGCTGGCCGGTCAGCACAGTCCAGGAGATGTCGTCGGGCGTGAGTCGGGTGCGCAGGGTTTGGAGCCGGGAGCGATCGGAGCCGGCAAAGCCCTCGCGCTCGGCGAATGGGTCGTCGATGCAGGCAAGCAGTGCCACGGCGTCGCGGAGGTGGCGGTCGGGGTCGCGGGAGTCCGTCTTGTACGCAGCGGCCTTCAAGATGAGTGCGCCGAACGACCCGGGCACCGAGACCATGGTGGTGGTTCCGGGTTCGATTTCCAGCTGCGCGTTGATGGTGCGTCGCAGCGCCTGCGTGCCGCCCTCGATGCGAACCATGTCGCGTCCGGCGAGCCGTTCGGTGACCTTCGGGGCGTGGTGGTCAGAGACCATGACATCGACCATTGCCTCCGGCTCCTCGTCGTGAAGGTCGGTAACTAGGTCGATGTTGTTGGTGCCGCGGTAGAAGCGGTGTGCGGTGTTGTCGCGCGGATCGACGGCCGAGCGCAGTTCGTAGCCGAGGGAGCGCAGCGCGGTCGCGGTCTCGGCCGCGACGCCGCGAGAGGTCTCGATGTGCAGCACGATGTCGACATCGTTGGTCGGGCGCACGATGCCCAGGTCGTGGTGGATGGAGTGCAACTGGGTCATCAGGCCGCCGACCAAGGTCCACTTCTCGGGCGGCAGTGCTGCGGCGATCTCCGCGACGTTCGGCCACGGGTCGGGCCAGCCGCCGCTGGGGGCGGCGACGTCGATGATGGGGCGTTCGATGCCCGGGTGCTTACGGTCTGACATTCTCGCGGAACAGCTCCAACCGGCGGACCAAGGCTTGCTCCCCCACACCGCGTTCGCGCGGGTCGAGGGAGGTGGCGGCGTCTGCGGCGGCGAGCGTCCTGTTGAGGGCTGCCAGGTACTTGATGAAGTCGATGTCCATGGAGGTGTAACGAAGGGTGATGGATCCGGTGGTGTCCTCGCTCAGCCGGTAGCGGCGCACGAGGTCCGCGATCCGGTCTGCATGGATGTAGCCGTCAACGATGGTGTCGTCCTCGACGAGTCCGAGCCGCTGGCGGCCGGGGATGGCGAGCTCCGTGCGGACGCGATCGATGACGGAGCGGTGGCCGGACCAGGTGGTGACGGTCGCGCGGTCGCGCAGCCTGATGGTCAGTTCGGTCGGGTCGGCGATCTCGCGCAGGGTGGCGCGGAGCCGGTACGTCTGGACGTCGCCGAGGCGTGGCGGGGCCGCGCCCGAGAGCATGGCGATGGCTCCCCAGGCGGTGTGCTCTGCCCATGTTCGGGTCCGGCCCGAGCCGCGCTCGGCACGGTAGCGCTCTACCGATATGCGGTCGAAGATGCCGCGGGCGACGCGGGTGATGGACCCCGTCTCGGCGAGGACGCGGACCTGGCGCGCCTCGACGCCCAGGAGGTCAGACACCTCTTGGGTCGTCAGGAAGTCGCCCCTGTTCGTCATAACAGAATATTGCCGCTTCCGGTGGTTATCTGTAAAGGGTGTGCGGCTCGCCGCCGGACCCACGAAGCATGCTGCGCGGTCGCCGACAACGACGCCGATGAGGTCACCGACTTCGGGCCCGACGAGAAGGCCCGCCACATCCTCCGCGAAACCGCGCTTCGTTCTGGCATCAGCATGAGCCGCATCCGATCTACCGACCGACACCGCGCAACCTGCGGCGCCCGGGCGGTCGCCATGGCCGCCATGCGCTACGCCGGCCTGTCCTCATCGTTCATCGGCCGCTACCTCGCCCGCGACCACTCCACCGTCCTCCACGCGGCCGGCCGAGTCGGCGAAGACCGTCGACTCCGCAGGATCGCGGTCAGCATCGCGGACCTCGTCGGCCCCCGGACCCGCGCGCACGGCGACGAGGAGAACCCCGCGTGACCGCACCTCACAAGAGGTCATGGACGTACCCGATCGCGATCTGGATCAGCGCGCGCGTGACGAACGCACGGACGATCCGCCAGGTGGCGCGCGGCCGCTGCCGGCCGGGCGTCTCGTTGGGGTTGGTCGAGCTGGGCTGTTCGGTCATGAAGGGGGCCTGTCTTCGAGGTCTTGTCGTTATCAATTGCGCACAGTGAGCGTCAGCGTTCAACCAATCGCCGACCCGCGGGGGACGACGGCGGTGTCGCGTGCTTCTCAGGTGCGCGGGGATCTTGGACGGCGCGCGGGGTTTGTGTCGCGTCCTACGCGATCGACCTCGACACGACGGCTCGACCAGTCCGGATCCGGCGCCAACGGACAGCTGCATGGCGGCGCCAGAAGCTTTGTCGGGCGATGAGTAGCGGGTGATCCTTCGCCTGCGACATGGCTACACCCTTGGCTACATTGAAGGGACCAGCCCTTGCGGACTGGTCCCTTCTCAGCGTGCCCCAGGTAGGAGTCGAACCTACGACCTTTCGCTTAGGAGGCGGCTGCTCTATCCACTGAGCTACTGGGGCGGGTCAGGTGCACGTTCGTGGTGAAACGTCCACTGCCGGTGGACATTTTGGCAGCCGACGGGTGACGTGACGAACGCGGCCCCTGAGCGTGACCGAACTGCGGTTCTCTGCGAGCCTGGTGCAGTGCAAACGATCCCGGATCCCGACTGCTGGTTGAGCGGCCAGGCGGAGCCGCGTGCGTCGGGTATCTCGGGGCAGGGTCTCTTCGCGACCGACGACATCGACGAGGGCGTCGTGATCTCTCGCCTCGGTGGTCGGATCGTGACCAACGCGGCCCTGCAGCTGATGATGCAGGCAGCCGGTGACACCTATATCGACACGGTGTCAGTCTTCGACGACGGCAATCTCGTCCTCACTCCCGGCAGCCCCAATCACTGCGGCAACCACAGCTGCGACCCGAACCTCTGGTGGGTCGACCACTTCTCCCTGGTGACGCGCGCAGCGATTGCGAGGGGCACAGAGCTGACGGTCGACTACGGAACCCTCACCGACGATCCGGACTTCCTGATGGAGTGCCGGTGCGGTGCGACCGGTTGTCGTCGCGTCATCACCGGAGTCGATTGGAGCCGACCAGACCTGCAGGCAACGTACGGCGACCACTGGGTCCCGGTGTTGCGCCAGAGGATCGGGTCAGCGCGGAGGAGGTGACCCATGGTGGTGCAGATCGTCTTCGAGACCCACCAGTCAACCGAAGACAACGAAGCAGGCATTGCTACCGGCTGGCTACCCGGACGGCTATCGGCATCGGGGCGCCGTCAGGCGGCTGAGCTCGGCGAGCGCCGCCGCCATGACGGGCTGGCCGCAGTGTTCAGCTCGGACCTGGCTCGCGCGACCGAAACGGTCGACGTCGCGTTCGCCGACACCGACGTGCCCGTCCTGCTCGACTGGAGGTTGAGGGAGTGCGACTACGGCGAGCTCAACGGCATGCCACGCGATCGTGTCCACGCTGATCGTCTGGCGAGGCTCACCGCTCCTTACCCTGGCGGCGAGAGCTGGCAGCAGGCGGTCGGACGGGTCGGCCGGTTCCTCACCGACCTGCTACCTCGCTGGGACGGCGCCCGCGTGCTGGTCGTTGGCCATGTCGCGACCAAGGCCGGGCTCGATCACTACCTGCGCGGGGTCGCCCTCGAGGAGGCACTCAAGGACGACTTCACCTGGCAACCCGGATGGGAGTACGTGCTCGAGACGGATTAGCCGATCCCGGCGAGACTCCGCCGCCCGTCGCCGGTTTGGTCGAACCGGCTGGTCACAGGGACAATTCAGGTTCGTACCATACGCTCGGCGATGCCGCGGAGCGGCTCCCACTGTCTTCGATCCCGAGGTAGCTCTATGCCCGACGCTGAACTCGACGGTACCCCGTCCGAGCCCAGCGCCGCGACCCCCACCGGCCCCAAACGCCGTGGCAAGGTGCGCAAGCGCCACACGGTCGGCAAGGTGATCCTCGCCAGCGTGGTCGTGCTCGGGCTGACCGCCGGGCTGGGCGTGGCCTTCCTCTACCGCCACCTCAACGGCAACCTCGAGGTGCTCGACCCGTCGGCCCAGCTCTCCAACCGGCCCGACAAGGTCGTCGTCGAGGGGCCGCGCGACCCGATCAACGTGCTCGTCATGGGGTCGGACAGCCGCGACGGCGCCGGCAACAACATCGACGGCCTGACCGGCGGCGGCGAGCGTTCGGACACCACGATCCTGCTGCACGTCTCGGCGGACCGGAAGCGCGCGTACGGCATCAGCATCCCGCGTGACCTGCTGATCGACCGGCCGGAGTGCAAGAAGGCGAACGGCGACGTCATCCCGGCCCACGCCGGCGCGATGTGGAACGAGGCGTTCGCTGTCGGCGGCCCGACCTGCACGATGCAGCAGTTCGAGCAGGTCACGGGGGTCCGCCTGGACCACTTCGTCAAGGTCGACTTCGAGGGCTTCCGCGGCATGGTCGACGCCATCGGCGGCGTCGAGATGTGTGTCCCGGAGGACATCGACGACCCCGCGCACAACATTCACATCGCCGCAGGCACCCGCAAGCTGAAGGGCAACGAGGCGCTCAACTACGTGCGTGAGCGGTACGTCGTGGGCGACGGCTCGGACGTCGGCCGGATGAAGCGGCAGCAGGCGTTCATCGCCTCGATGGCCCACCAGGTCGTCACCGCCGGGACCCTGGCCCGTCCCGACCGGCTGGTGCGCTTCCTCGACTCCGCGACCAAGTCACTCACCGTGGACCCGGGCTTGAAGAACGTCGTCAAGATCGCCGAGCTCGGCGCCCAGTTCAAGAGCATCGGCCTGGACAACATCCAGTTCCTCACCATCCCGATCATGGCGGCACCGAGCGACCCCAACCGGCTCGCCTTCGTGCAGCCGCAGGCCAACCAGGTCTGGGCGAAGGTCCGAAAGGACGAGCCGCTGACCCGCCGCCTGAGCTCCGACGTGATCAGCGCCGGCAACCTCCCCGGGGCCAAGCCCTCGTCCGACCCGTCGTCGAGCCCGTCGGCCGACTCGTCGAACAGCCCCTCCGGCAGCCCGAGCTCTACACCGTCCAGCACCCCCGAGGACGAGGCCAGCAAGCAGGCTCTCGCCAACGCGGGCCTGTGCGTGTGACCCTGCCGGTATGACGCAGGGCAAGGGCGAGACCGACTGGGAGCGCCGTCGGCGGCTCGCCGAGGTCTTCGGCGACGCGCTGCCCGACACGACCAAGGACGAGCGGGACGACGAGTCACCCGGCCAGCGGGAGACCGGCACCGACGCGTGGCTCCGTGCGCAGGTGCCGCCCCACCATGGTGACTAGAGCGTCGTACGACCCTGCTGCGCCGCGAGCAGGTCGCGGATCTCCTGCAGCAGCTTGATGTCCTCGGGCGTGCCCGGCTCGGGGCTGGGGAAGTAGAGCTCCTTCGCCTTCGTGTACGGCGTCACGATGAAGAAGTAGACGACGGCGGCGATGATCAGGAACGAGATCACCGCGGTGAGCCAGGCGCCGATCGAGATGCCGTGCCACAGGTAGTCGGAGAAGTCCGGGACGCCCCCGACCTTCCCGATCAGGTCCATGATCAGGCCGACGGTCGCCGTGACCACGGCGGCGAAGGCGCCGGCCATGATGAACGCGACGGCGAGCTCGACGAGGTTGCCGCGGAGGATGAAGTTCTTGAATCCGGTCATGCCGTGACGCTAGTCGGCAAAGGCGATCGTGACGAAGGTCCGCACGGAGGCATCCGCGATCCGGGCGACCTCCCCGGGCTGGGCACCGACGACGACCAGCCGGCCGGTGAGGCCCGCGGCACCGACCTCGGTCGGGGTGTCCGGTAGTGCCAGCACCGGTACGTCGGCCGCGACCGTCTCGGCCGAGCGCCCCTGAGGATCGGCGGAGATCAGGTCGACCCGGTCACCGACGCGTAGCAGCCCCGCCATGCCGGGGTCGGGCAGCCGGACCGGGACCGCCACCAGGCCGGGGTAGCCGTCGGTGAGCGCCGGCCCGACGAGACGTACGTCGGTCAGCGGCTCGCCTGCGCGCATCGGAGCCGCCAGGGTGCGACCCGCGGGGTTCTGCGCTACACCCGCCGGGACCGAGCCGGGGGCGAACCCGACGCGTCGTACGTCGTCGGCCGCGATGACGACGCCGGCGGGCAGGTCGCGGGCCGCGACGAGGACCGGGACCTCAGCCGGCGGTGCCGCCCGGGCGGTGTGCAGGCCGGCGGCGACGGCGACCGCCGTCAGCAGCCCGGCGAGCAGGCGACGGCGCGCGAGCACCGTGCGGCGTACGGCGCGACGGGTGGTCGTGAGTCGGTCACGGAAGGACATGCCGTGACGCTAGGAGAGGAGCGGGGGAGCCCGCTCCCGCTCTCCACAGGGGTGGAGGGGAGGGTCAGTCGGAGGAGCTGGCGGCAGCGGCGGCCGGCGCCGGCTTGGACTCGCTCTTGGTCTCGGACTTCGTCTCGGTCTTGGTCTCCGACTTGGTGGCGGCACCGTCGGTCGCCGACGAGCCGGACCGGGAGTCGGTGCGGTAGAAGCCGGAGCCCTTGAAGACCACGCCGACGGCGTTGAAGACCTTGCGGAGCTTGCCCTCGCACTCCGGGCAAACGGTCAGTGCGTCGTCGGAGAAGCTCTGGACCTGCTCGAAGGCGTGGCCGCACTCGGTGCAGGCGTACTGATAGGTGGGCACGGTTCTCCTCAGGCAATCGCGTCTGGCACTCGACCCGGACGAGTGCCAAGGATAGCCGAGAGATCCAGCAAACTAGGAGCCGAGGCGCACCATGCCCGCGGGCGTCGCGGCCCAGCCGACCGGACGGTCGTGCGGCTCGACCGGCACCGGCACCCCGACCTCGCCGCCATACAGCAGCACGCAGGTGAACGTGCCGACCGGGACCCGGCCCAGCGCCCGGTCGTAGGAGCCGCCTCCTCGGCCGAGCCGGACGCCGGCGGTGTCGACCGCCAGGCCCGGGACGAGTACGGCGTCGGCGGTCGCCACGGCGTCGGGTCCGAGCCGCGGCCCGGCGGGCTCGAGCAGCCCGCGGCTGGCGGAGACCAGCCCGTCGGGACCGTCGTACGGCGCCCAGTCCAGGTCGCCGTCGGGGAGCAGCACCGGCAGGATCACCCGCTTGCCCGCCGCGCGCAGTCCGTCGAGGAGCGGGCCCGTCCCGGGCTCGCCGTCGAGGGAGACGTACGCCGCGACGGTCGCGGCCCGGCGTACCTCTGGAGTGGCGAGGACGTGCTCCGCGATGGCCCGAGCAGCGGCCACCACCTCGGCGAGCGGACGCCGCCGGCGGTCGGTCAGGAGCTGGTCCCGGACGGCGACTTTGGCGGGTGGTTGGATGCGGTCCACGCGGGAAGCCTACGATCGTGATCATGGGTAGTGCAGGGTTGAAGAAGGCGCGCGACAAGATGGTCGCCGCCGGGGTGGACGAGATCGCGATCGAGACCTTCGCCCACTACTACCGGCTGCTGGAGCACGGTGAGACGGGGATGATCCCCGAGGCGTCGATCGACCCGGTGCGGATGGACTCGCTGGCCGACGTCGAGGTGTCCGACGAGGCCGCCGCCGCGGCGATCCGGACGACCGCGGTGATCAAGCTCAACGGGGGTCTCGGCACCTCGATGGGCATGGACCGCGCGAAGTCGCTGCTCTGCGTGCGCCGCGGACTGTCCTTCCTCGACATCATCGCCCGCCAGGTGCTGCACCTGCGGGGCGAGTACGACGCGCCGCTGCCGCTGATCTTCATGAACAGCTTCCGCACGTCCGGTGACACGGTGGCCGCGCTGGCCCGTTACGAGGACCTCCCGGTCGAGGGGCTGCCGCTGGAGTTCCTGCAGAACAAGGAGCCCAAGCTGCTGGCGAAGGACCTGAGCCCCGCCAGCTATCCGAAGGACCCCGACCTCGAGTGGTGTCCTCCCGGCCACGGCGACCTCTACACGGCGTTGCGCGGCACCGGGCTGCTCGACCAGCTCATCGAGGCCGGCTACCGCTACGTCTTCGTCTCCAACTCCGACAACCTCGGCGCCGTACCTGAGGCCCGGGTCGCGGGCTGGTTCGCCAGCAGCGGCGCGCCCTTCGCGATCGAGGCCGTACGCCGTACGCCGTCGGACAAGAAGGGCGGCCACTTCGCCCGCCGCAAGTCCGACGGCCGGATCGTGCTGCGCGAGACCGCGCAGACGCTGCCGCAGGACCTCGAGGCGCTGACCGACCTCGACCGGCACCAGTTCTGCTCGACCAACAACCTGTGGTTCGACCTGGTCGCGATGCAGAACGAGCTGGACCGTCGCGACGGCATCCTCGGCCTCCCGATGATCCGCAACGTGAAGCATCTCGACCCCGGCGACAAGTCCACGCCCGAGGTGATCCAGATCGAGACCGCCATGGGCGCGGCCATCGAGGTGTTCCAGGGCTCGCAGCTGATCGAGGTCGGCCGCGACCGGTTCGTGCCGGTGAAGACCACCAACGACCTGCTCGTGCTGCGCTCCGACGTCTACGACATCGGCCGCGACTTCGTGCTCGACCAGGTGGCGGTCGAGATCCCGTACGTCGACCTGGATGCCCACTACTACAAGCTCGTCGGCGACTTCGACAAGCGCTTCCCCGAGGGCGCACCGTCGATGCGCAAGGCGCAGTCGCTGAAGGTGGCCGGAGACTGGACCTTCGGCCACGGCGTCCAGGTGGTCGGCGAGGTCGACCTCGACGCGAAGTCGGCCCAGCGGATCCCGGCCGACGCCGTGCTCTCGACCGGCTCGGACGCCTGAGGGATGGGTGGGTCCGAACCCGAGATCTGGACGGTCGACGAGCACCGGGCGCGCATCCTCGAGGCGATCGAGCCGCTGACCGACTTCCCGCAGCCGCTGATGGAGGCCCTCGGCCTCGCTGCGGCCGAGGATGTCGTCGCCGAGGTGGCGCTGCCGTCGTTCGACAACTCCGCGATGGACGGGTACGCCGTACGCGCGGAGGACGTCGTGTCGGCGACTGCCGAGTCGCCGGTGCACCTGCCCGTCGTCGGCGAGATCGGTGCCGGCCAGGGCGGCCTGATGGCGCTGGCTCCCGGCACCGCGGCCAAGATCATGACCGGCGCGCCGATCCCGGCCGGCGCCGACAGCGTGGTGCCCTACGAGTGGACCGACCGCGGCGTCGTGCAGGTGCGGATCGACCAGGCGCCCGACCCCGGGCGGCACGTCCGCCCGGCCGGCCAGGACGTCTCGGTCGGCGACATGCTGGTCTCCAGCGGCACCGTCCTCGGCCCGCGCCACATCGGGCTGCTGGCCGCCGTCGGCCGGTCGACCGTGCGGTCCCGCCCGCGACCGCGCGTGGTGGTGATCTCCACCGGGTCGGAGCTGCGTGACCCCGGCACCCCGCTGGGCCGGGACTCCATCTACGACGGCAACTCCTACCTGCTCGCCGCGGCCGCGCGCCGGGCCGGCGCCATCGCCTACCGCGTCGGGATTATCCCCGACGAGCCGCGCGCCTTCCTCGACGCGCTGCACGACCAGCTGGTGCGCGCCGACATCGTGGTCACCAGCGGCGGCGTCTCGCAGGGCGACTTCGACGTGGTCAAGGAGGCGCTGCGGCCGCTGGGCGTGTGGTTCGGCCCGGTCGCGATGCAGCCGGGCAAGCCGCAGGGCTTCGGCCACGTCGGCGACGACCGGACGCCGATCTTCACGCTGCCCGGCAACCCGGTCTCGTCGTACGTCTCCTTCGAGCAGTTCGTGCTCCCCGCGATCCGCAAGCTGATGGGGTTCACGCCGTACGCCCGACCGACGGTGCCGGCTCGGCTCACCCACGCGATCTCCTCCCCGGCGGGTCGCGAGCAGCTGGTGCGCGCGGAGTACGACGTCGACGCGGCTGGACCCTGTGTCACGCCGGTCGGTGGACACGGTTCCCACCTGATCGGCGATCTGGCATCGTCCAACGCGCTGGTCGTGGTGCCCGCCGACGTCACGGCGGTCGCGGCCGGCGAGCAGGTCCGGGTGCTGAGGCTCGACGAGGAGTTCTGATGGCCGAACGTCTAACCCACGTGGACGAGTCGGGCGCCGCTCGGATGGTCGACGTGTCGGACAAGGCTGTCACCGCTCGTACGGCGACCGCGTCGGGCCGGGTGCTGGTGTCGACCGAGGTCGTCGCGCTGCTGCGGGGCGAGGGCGTGCCGAAGGGCGACGCGCTCGCCGTCGCGCGGATCGCCGGGATCATGGGCGCCAAGCAGACACCGGCGCTGGTCCCGCTCTGCCACCCGCTGTCGGTCTCCGGGGTCACCGTCGACCTGGCGGTCGCCGACGACGCCGTCGAGATCAGCGCGACCGTGCGCACCACCGACCGCACCGGTGTCGAGATGGAGGCGCTGACCGCAGTCTCGGTCGCCGCTCTCACCGTCGTCGACATGGTCAAGGCGGTCGACAAGGGTGCCGTGATCACCGACGTGCGGGTCGAGACGAAGACCGGCGGCAAGTCCGGGGACTGGTCTCGATGACGTCCCTCCGGGCCGAGGTCGTGGTCGCGTCCAACCGGGCCGCGGCCGGTGTCTACGAGGACACCACCGGCCCGTTGATCGTGGACTTCCTGACCGAGCTCGGCTTCGTCGTGGATGCGCCCGTCGTCGTACCGGACGGCGCTCCCGTTGGTGCCGCCATCGCCGCGGCCGCCGACGGCGGCGCCCGCGTCGTACTCACCACCGGCGGCACCGGCCTGACCCCCACCGACCGCACGCCTGAGGTCACCCGGGCGCTGCTGGACTTCGAGGTGCCCGGCATCGCCGAGGCGATCCGGGCGTACGGCGTCGCCAACGGCGTCCCCTCGGCCGTACTGTCCCGCGGTCTCGCCGGCGTCGTCGGGAGCTGTCTCGTGGTCAACCTGCCGGGCTCGCGTGGGGGAGTGAAGGACGGGCTCGCCGTACTGCGGCCGATCCTGGTGCACGCGGTCGAGCAGGTCGTCGGGAGCGACCATTGACTCGCGGCTGGCCGGCCCGCCTCGTCTCCGGTGAGGTGACGGTCCGGCCGCTGGTGTCGTCCGACGCGCGGGCCTGGCGCGACGCCCGCCGCCGCAACGCCGCCTGGCTGATCCCGTGGGACGCGACCGTGCCGCCGGGTGCCGAGGCCCGGCCGTCGACGTTCGGCAGCCTGGTCCGCCGGCTCCACAAGCAGGCCCGCGCGGGCACGACGTACCCCTTTGCCATCGAGGTCGACGGCCGGTTCGCCGGCCAGGTGACGGTCAACAACATCGTGCGCGGCTCGGCGCAGTTCGCGTCGGTCGGCTACTGGATCGACCAGAGGTACGCCGGCCGCGGGGTGATGCCGCGCGCCGTGGCGTTGGTGGTCGACCACTGCTTCGGTGCGGCGGGGCTGCACCGCATCGAGATCGCGATCCGTCCGGAGAACTCCAACTCGCTGCGGGTCGTGGAGAAGCTCGGCCTGCGGGAGGTCGGCTACGCCCCGAGGTTCCTGCACATCGACGGCGCCTGGCGCGACCACCGCCTCTATGCGGTGACTGCGGAGGAGTGTCCGGAGGGGCTGCTGGCCCGGTTGGAATCCCAACAGTCACACGAGTGAATTTGCGACACACCTGTTGACATCCGATGTGTCATGAGGCAGCACTCATAACCTCTGTCACGTGGACATGAGCGCATTCATCTTCGTCGCCCTCGCCGTGGCGTGGGCGGTCTACCTCGTCCCCAAGGCGCTCAAGCACCACGACGAGGTCGCCCGGAGCCGCACGGTGGACCGCTTCTCGCACACCATGCGAGTGCTGGCCCGCCGCGAGGTCGTCGACAAGAAGACCGCACGTCTGGTGACGCCGGGCGTCAAGCCGGAGGCCGAGGCCGAAGCGCCGGTCGAGCTCACTCCGGCGCAGCTGCGCGCCCACCGGGCGGCAGCGAAGCGCGCGACCAAGCGCCGCCGCAACGTCCTCGCCGTACTGCTCGTCGCCAACCTCGCCGTCGTCACCGTCGCCGCCTTCGCGGTGATCCCGTGGCCGTACGTCGCCATCCCGGCCGGGCTGCTCGTCGCCTGGCTGGTCGCCTGCCGACTGATGGTCAAGAGCGAGCGCAAGGTGCCCTCGCCCCCGCTGCCCGGATGCCTGCGGAGACGCCGGCGGAGGAGCGGGTCGAGACGCCGACGCGTGAGCCGGTCGAGCCCGAGGCGGAGGACGTCGACCCGATGGCCGACACCTCCACCGGCATCGCGGCGATCGTCGACCCGGCGATGTGGGACCCGGTGCCGGTCACCCTGCCGACGTACGTCACGAAGCCGGCGGCCGCGAAGCGCACCGTCCGCACCATCGACCTCGACTCGACCGGCGTGTGGACCTCCGGTCGCACCGACGCGGACGCGGCGCTGGCCCGCGAGTCCGACGAGGCCGACAAGGCCGCCCGCAAGTCGCGCCGCGACGGCGACGACCAGCAGGCGGTCGGCTCCTGACGGAGTCCCTCGACCTCTCGCGGTCCCGCACCTTCCCGGTGGGGGTGGCCCGGGCGTTCGACGCGGTACTCCCGCTCCCGCTGCCGATGCTGTTCAGCCGCCGGTACGCCGCGCTGCCCGCGATCCGCGAGGTGCGCGACCAGGTGGGCGAGTGGGCGGACGTCGGCCAGACCCGCACGATCGTCCTCGCCGACCGCAGCACCATGCGCGAGACGCTGGTCTCCGTCGTACGTCCCGAGTCGTTCGGCTACCGGATCGACCAGCTGCATGGCCCGATGCGCCCGCTGGCAGCCTCCATCGACGGTCTGTGGACCTTCGAGGAGGCCGGCACCGGCGTACGGATCACCTGGTCCTGGACCGTCCATCCGTCGACCGCGGCGACCGCCCTGCTGATGCCGGCCTTCGGCCGGATGTGGCAGGGCTACGCCCGTCAGGCGCTCGAACAGCTCGAGGGACTGCTCGTCGCCTGACCGGGTCATGGGTCGATTCGGTAGCTCCCGAACCCGGGTGCTAACGTTTCCGACGCACTTGGGGCTGTGGCGCAGTTGGTAGCGCGTCTCGTTCGCAATGAGAAGGTCAGGGGTTCGAATCCCCTCAGCTCCACCAGTGTGATCTCTCCGGAGATGCCGGGAGGCCGGACCCAGATCGTGGGTCCGGCCTTCTGCTTTGGCTGGGTGTGGCGCCGGGCCGGTCCCCGTCTGTGCAGCATCCTCCGGAACGCTGAGCGTGCCTAGGGCGCGCAGCTATTTGATGCACAAACCTTTTCCAGACAAACGTTTCGGCGCGTGCGACGATCTGGCCAGCTCGATATCAAGAGCGCCGATCTCTTGGAGCTGATGGTGGTCCATGCTGAACACGACAGCGCTCCCGCGCCTGCGGTTGAGCTGTCGGTCCCAGTCCAAGCTGCGACTGGTGCGGCGCAGGGTCCGACCATGCTGCGGTGGGAATCCGTTGGCGTTGCTCGGAGCCCGCGCCGATCCGCGTTAGCTGACGAGCCGTCACTCGCTGGCGACCCACTCGATTCTCCGCCGCTGCGTCCCTTTCCCCTCCCGGTGCTGCGCAGACCAGAACCTGCGGGAGGGCGCCCAAGCGCTGTCGGTGAAGCGCACGCCGGGGGATCGGTCAGAAGAATGTTCAAGGTGCGGACGGCTGCAGCAGCCGCTGCGGCCCCGGCGGCCGCCGCGTCTGCCGCGGCGCCGGCTGCAGCGGCTGCTGCGGCCAGCGGCTCTCCCGCGCCGTCCGAAGCGACTGCTTCGGCGGCGGGCCGTTGGCTCCTCCTCATCGAGGCTAACGACGACTTCGTGCCGACTCCAAAGAAGTATTTCTGGGAGGGTGCCGTGCCTGACGGTGGCACACCTGCTCCGCCCGCGTTGTGGCAAAAGGCGGAAAAGGTCGAGGCTCCCAAGGAGGCCTACCATACGTTTGCAGTAGATGCGAAAAGGCAGACGCGTTCGGCGGTCAAGTTGTGGGCGATGACGGCGGAAATATATTTCGCACGTGCAAACGAAAATCGATCAACTAAAACCTCAGATCACTACAATCCTTTCGGGCGGTTCAATAGTTCAGCGACTACGGTCGCTTTCATTCCAGCGGACCCCACTGAAGCGATGAGGGAGGCCCTTCGCGAGCGGACATTGCGGAGCGCCGTGACTTGGGGGGTGCCCCTCGATTTTTCCGATAGACCCTTGGGTGCGGGTGGATATCCCGTGTCCATCGAGGTTGAATGCGACGACGGCACGACTCAAGAGTTGATCTGTTTCGGGGAGGACAAGTTCGGCGCGACCTACGCGAATCGCGAGGCGGGAGATGTCCGCGGTCGGGAACTTCCAGATAGGGCTCTGGCTACTAGTCGCCAGGCTGAAGCGGCGCAGGCGGCCGCGCAGGCGGCGGCGCAGGTGGCGGCGGCGGCGGTTCAGCAGGGTGGTGGCAAGAAGCGTGGCAAGAACGGTTCCAAGAAGGGTGGTGGCAAGAATGGCGGCACCCCTGCGGCCTTCAAACCCGCTGCCCCGGAGGTTGCCGATGACAGAGAGTCGATGATTGGTCAACGTCTTCCTGAAATCGAGACATATACGAAGACGGTGAACGGCGACGAGTTGGACCACCACCTCATTAAGATTTGGTCGGGCAAGACCCGCGAGAAGAGCCAAGTTGAGGTTATGGGCATCAGTGCATCTCGGGCCGCATATCTAGCTGGTTATACAGGTCCGGGAGACTGGGAGTGGCTGCACCTCATTGCGCACAGCATGGGGGGAATGATGGAAGGTCCGGGGCCACAAGTGCCAGACAATTTGGTCGCGGGTACGAGCGAATGCAATGCTGCCATGATCATGGTCGAAGATGCAATTAAGGACGTCGTCGGCCGGTTTGATGATCTGACGGCAAGAATTGCGATTCATGCGCAAATATGCGACCGCACGTATCACATTTCCGACCTTATCAAGTATCACGTGTCGTTTTACCGAGGCGGCGAGGGTGTGGATGTCATGCTCTTCGAGTTCGATCCTCGGACTCGACAACAGCCTCTAGTGTCGCAAAATCTACTTACGCGCATCGCTATGCGACACAAGTTGGGTAGCCCTGAAGAGCTCCAGAAACTGGCTGGCGCTGCGTCTGCGTCTGCGGCGGCTGCGCCCGCGGCTGCGGCTGCGGCTGCTGCGGCGGCTGCGCCTGTGGGGGCCGCGCCTGCGCCCGCGCCCACGGCTGTGCCTGTGCCTGCGGCGGCTGCGCCCGCGGCTGTGCCTGTGCCTGTGCCTGCGGCGGCGGCTGCGCCCGCGGCTGTGCCTGTGCCTGCGGCGGCGGCTGTGCCTGTGCGCTCGTCTGTGCGCTTGGCCGCGCGCCGTGCGCTGTCGCCGGCGGTGAGGGCGTCGGCAAGTACGTCCTCGGTTGCGAATCCGTCGGCAGCTGTGCGGCGCACCCAGCTGGCGCCGGCGCCTTCGGCGATGGCTGCGCGCGCTGTCTGGCCGCCGACGATAAGGTCGCGGGCAGTCAGGTCGTTGGCGGCTGCGCCCTCGGTTGCGGGGGCGTCGGCAGTTGTGCGGCGTACCCAGCTGGCGCCGGCGCCCGTGTTTGCGGCGACGTTTTCTCGCTGATCTCGACGGGGTCGACGGGTTCCGGAGGCGCCTCGTTGGGAGCTGTCCGCGGTTCGGTTGCTAAACGGCGGCGTGCCCCCGGGCGCCCGCAGCCAGCAGGACGGGAGACTCGGCGCGACCGTCGAGCACCCGGTTGGTACGGCGCGAGACGCGCCAGCCGTCATCGGTGCGGACGAGAGCCCAGTGGTTGGCGGTGGCCCGGCGTACGACGAAGCGCCCGTCCTTGCGCACGACCATGAGCGAGTGGCAGACGGCGATGGCGGTGTCGCCGTCGACGGTGACCCGGGCGGGGCCGACGAAGTGTGCGCAGCCGCGCTCGATCCACGACTGGTGGGCGCGGGAGAGGACCATCGCGGCCAGCTGCTCGTGCCCCTCCAGGTAGACCTCGTCGACGTCGTAGATGCCGTCGGGGGTCCACAGGTCGGCGACCTCGGTCGCGGCTCCGGCGTCGACGAGCGGTCCGTACGCCGCGATCAGCTGCGCGATGTCACGCTCGTCCTCCAGGCGACGCAGCCGGCTCTCGAGCTCGGCGATCCGGCCCTCCATGTCAGTCTCCGTTCGTCAGGTCGGCGAGGTCGGCGAAATCAGCTAGCGCGGCCAGCTGGTCGCAGTAGTCGGTCGCCGACGTCGCGCTGATGCTGGCGGAGACGATCGTCGCGCCGGCGTCGGTCACGCGTTCCAGGCGCGCCCGGACTCCGTCCGGATCGTGCAATGGATCGAGCGGCCGTCCGGCCGAGAGCACGACATCGAAGCCAGCCGCCGGCGAGACCTCGTCGACCATCGTCCGCAGCTCGTCGAGCGAGAGGCCGAACGGCACCCAGCCGTCGCCGAGCTCGACGGCCCGGCGCAGCGAGCGCCGGGTGCGGCCACCAACCCACAGCGGGACCCGCGCCTGGACGGCGTGCGGCTCGACGACGAGGTCGTCGTACGAGAAGTGGGTGCCGGAGTAGCTCGGGGTCCGGACGGACAGGGAGGCCCGGAGTGCCGCCAGGGCGTCGTCGGCGATCGCGCCGCGGCCGTCGTACGTCGCGCCCAGGAGCTCGAACTCCTCCTGCAGCGACCCGACCCCGACGCCGAGGATCAGCCGGCCGTCGCTGACGAGGTCGAGAGTGCCGTAGCGCTTCGCGATCTCGAGCGGGTGGTGGTAGCCGAGGACGACGACCTGGGTCGCGAGCCGGATGCGCGACGTGCGGGCCGCCAGGTAGCCGAAGGTCGCCAGCGGGTCCCAGTACGTCGCGCCGCGCTGCTCGGCGACGCCGGACGGTACGGCGACGTGCTCGCTGCAGGTCAGGTGGTGGAAGCCGAGCCGGTCGGCGCACTCGGCGATCTGCGCCAGGTCCTCGATCCCGGCCGTGACCTCCCACGCACCGTGTGCTCCCGGGACGCGGGTGACCACCGGGCTCACGATGCCGATCTGCATGCGCCATGACTAGCACCTCGGGCGTACGGCGACCGCGGCCCTCCCGCTGACCGGAACTTGACCGCCTCTCGTGCGGCCGTGCTAACTTTCCCAAAACCAGAAATCATTTCAGTTTTGAGTGTGGATCAGGAGTGAGCATGTCGGTTCTGGCCATCGGGACGGACGAGACGAGTGCGCTGGAGGCCGGCGACCGGCCGGGTCTGCCGCCGTCGATGGTGGAGCGGATGACGCTGATCCTCGACGCGTTCGAGTCGCCCAGCGCCCGCCTCACCCTCGAGCAGGTCGCGCGGGTGACGCACCTGCCGCGGTCGACGGCGCACCGCATCCTCGACCAGCTGGTCCGGCTGCAGTGGCTCTCGCACTCCTCCTTCGGCTACGCGCTGGGCACTCGGTCGCTCGGCCTCGGCGGCACGGGTGGCGGCCATCTAGAGCTGAGGGAGGTCGCCGCGGGCGCGCTCCACGAGCTGCAGGTGCGCACCGGCCTCGTCGTACATCTCGCGGTGCTGGACGGTGCCGAGATCCAGTACCTCGACAAGGTCGGCGGTCGCTTCGCCAGCGCCGTACCGTCCCGGGTCGGTGGGCGAGCACCCGCGCACTGCACCGCCCTCGGCAAGGCGATGCTCGCCTGGCTGCCGGCCGAGGACGTCGAGTGCCAGGTCGTCGAGGCGCTGGGTCGACAGACGAGCCGCACCATCTGCGACCTCGCGACCCTGCACCTGGAGCTCTCGCGCATCCGAGCGCGCTACGGACTGTCCTTCGAACGAGGGGAGTGCTTCGACGAGATCGCGTGCGTGGCCGCCGCGGTCCGGGGCCCGGAGGGTCCGGTCGCCGCGATCTCACTGGTCGGAGACGCGCGTACGCCGCTCGAACGCGTCGCGCCGCTGGTCGCCTCGGCAGCGCGTCAGGTCACCTCGGAGCTCTTCCCCTCGCTCTCTGGTGACGTGTCGTGACCGACCTGACCCACCACGGCACGATGCGCGAGGTCGAGACGCCCCGCGGCGTACTCCGCTATCACGAGGCCGGCGACGGGCCTCCGCTCGTGCTGCTGCACGGCTCGGGCCCGGGCGTCACCGGGTGGCGCAACTTCGGCGACAACCTGGCTGCCTTCGCCCCGCACTTCCGTTGCCTGGTCGTCGAGTTCCCCGGGTTCGGGGTCAGCGCCCCCACCGGTCGGCACCCCATGGCCTCGGCCCTGCCGGCCCTCGGAGACTTGCTCGATGCCCTGGGCCTGGACCGGGTCGACGTCATCGGCAACTCCATGGGCGGCATCGTCGGGACCCGCTTCGCGATCGCGCAGCCGGACCGGGTGCGACGGTTGGTGACGGTCGGCGGGATGGGCCGCAACCTCCTCAGCCCGGCGCCCGGCGAGGGGATCAAGCTGCTGGTCGAGTTCACCGAGGATCCGACCCGGGAGCGGCTCGTGCAGTGGCTCGAGTCGATGGTCCACGACCCGGCCATGGTTACCGAGGAGCTGATCGAGCAGCGGTGGGCGCAGGCCACGGAGCCGGACACCCTGGCGAGCGCCCGGCAGATGTACGGCCGCGGCGTGATGGAGGCCGCCGCCAAGGCAGCCGCGGCGTCGGACGAGCCGCCGTACTGGGCGATGCTGCACAAGGTCCGAGCGAAGACGCTGCTCACCTGGGGGCGCGACGACCGGGTCAGCCCCGTCGACATGGCGCTGCTGCCGATGCGCACCATCCCCGACGTCGAGCTGCACGTCTTCCCCAACTGCGGGCACTGGGCGATGATCGAGCAGAAGGCGGCGTGGGAGAGCACTGTGCTCGCGTTCCTGCTCCGCGACGAGGTCGTGTCATGAACCTCGCTCTCGTGGCGGTCGAGGAGCGCGCCGAGGAGTTCGCCGCGCTCGGTCCGGACAACGAGCGACTCGGCAGGCTCACCGACGCGGCGGCCAGGCTGCTGCGTGAGACCGGTGCGATCAAGATGCTGCAGCCGACCGAGTACGGCGGCGCCGAGGCGCACCCGCGCGAGTTCGCCGAGACCGTGATGCGGCTCGCGTCGCTCGACGGCTCGACCGGCTGGGTGGCCGGCATCGTCGGCGTACACCCCTGGGAGATGGCGCTCTGCGATCCGCGCGTGCAGGAGGAGATCTGGGGTCAGGACCAGGAGACCTGGATCGCGTCGCCGTACGCACCGATGGGCGTGCTCCGACCGGTCGACGGCGGCTACGTCTTCAACGGACGCTGGCAGTTCTCCTCCGGCACCGACCACTGCGACTGGATCTTCCTCGGTGGGTTCCTCGGCGACGAGGCCGGCGAGGTCGCACGACCGCCGCAGAACTACCACGTGATCCTGCCGCGCTCCGACTACGAGATCGTCGAGGACACCTGGGACGTCGTGGGGCTCCGCGGCACCGGCAGCAAGGACATCGTCGTCAAGGACGCGTTCATCCCGTCGTACCGGGCTGTCCCCTTCTCACGGATGATGGACGGCTCCGCGCTGCGGGAGTCGGGGCGCACGAACCCGACGTACGGCGTGCCCTTCACGACGATCTTCCCGCTTGGCATCACGTCGGCGGTGATCGGGATCGCCGAGGGTGCGCTCGCGGCGCACCTCGCCTACCAGCGGACCCGCGTGCAGATCACGGGGACGAGGGTGAAGGACGACCCCTACGTGCTCTACGCGATCAGCGCCGCGGCGGAGGAGATCAAGGCATCGCGTACGGCGATGCTGGACAACATCTCGGGCTTCTACGACAAGGCCGCTGCCGGCGTACCGGTGTCCCTCGCCGAGCGGGCCGCTTCCCGTCGTACGCAGGTGGCGGCAGCATGGCGCGCCGTACGCGCTATGGACGAGGTGGTCGCCCGCAGCGGCGGCAACGGGATGCGGATGGACAACCCGATCCAGCGGTTCTGGCGCGACGGGCACATGGGCCTGGCGCATGCCATCCACGTGCCGGGCTCGGTCTTCCACGCCTCCGCCCTCACTGACCTCGACGTCGAGCCGCCGCCCGGGCCGATGCTCGCGATGATCTGACGACGTGACACGTGGCGAGACCTCTCCAGCGACAAGTTCCGCTCGACAAGTCGCAGGCGTCCGACTACTGGGGCTCGTACCAGAGCGGGTCGACGTACTCCGTGAACTCCGCCGGCACTTCGAAGTGGCTCGCCTGGACGCCCGATCGGTAGACGGCCCACAGCGGTGTCGTCGCGCCGGGGTCCAGGATGCCTTCGTCAATGAGGTCCCGCGCGATTCGCGTGGACGGCTTGGTGATGCCGCGCAGGGTCCGATCGCGATGGCGGTTCGCAAGCCGGTAGACCGAGGCGCGAGTCACCAGACCCCCATCGGTGGCAGCCGCCTGAATGATTGCCGCTTGGACGGCACCCTCTGCCTGCAGGCGTCCAATGAGTTCGCGGTAGGCGGCCTCGGACCAGGGCGGCCAAATGTCTGGATCGAGATCGTCGTCAGTCTCGACCCTTCTTTGGGGTTGCCAATATCGATCCCGAATCGAACGCCACACGGCCTCACCGTCTTGTCCCGACCGATCCGGGTCGACCTCCGGTAGCGGAATTGGGTCGTACGTGATCTGTGTCCGGATGTCGGGAGAAATCTGGACGGTGAAAACCGAGGAAGCCTCGTTCAACTGATCTCTCGAATCGCGTGGAGCAGTCGCAATGAGAAATGGCTCCAGGTCGGGCGGGACCCATAGGCTCATCTCGACGACGACGCTGCCTCGAGGATCCAGGTGCGGCGTTGCAGCTTGCGTGGGTTCCAAGCGGCCAGGAGTCTCCGCGGCCAATGTCCAGCGCCCTTCGTCGGGAGTCGGCCCCACGAATGTGAGCCGCCCTCGCAGACGGCGACCCTCGGTATCGACGGCCGCGGCGAGGTCGTCGGCTCTGCGCATTCGCTCCGTCGGTTGCATGAAGACAATGAACGGACTTGAGGTCCACGCCAGAAAGAGCCTCCCGGATAGATCGGCTGCCGCCTCCCCGCACACCTCCGCCAGGGCGCGCGTATCCAGCCCATCCAGGGGTCCATGCGTAGCAAGCGCGCGGTCGACGGGCGCGACCGCGCTGTCCTCGTCTTCGAGGTCGATGTCTGCGTCGGGGTGGGTTCCGAGTGCCCTGCGCAATGCCTCACGCATCTGGCCGACCGGAAAGCTCGCGAGGTCCGATGCGCTCGCCAGTGTCAGAAGTCGAGCGGTGATCCGATCGACGAGTCTCCGGAGCCAGGCAGCGGATGAATCGCTGAGGTCCACGAGGGAGAGTTGATGCGTGACCGCGTAGTAGATTGCGTCCTTTGTGAAACCGCCGGTGGACGCGAGCGCATACTTGTACTGGTACCTCCTGGGCGGCGGGGAGGTGCTCGCATCCTTGGACGTGTAGTACTGATTGACGTCATCAATGGTGCCGACCGCATTGCGAACGTCCCGCAGGTCGCTCTTCTGTCCGCGGCACTTGCCCTCGAGGAAGAGGCGGATCGGAAGCGCGAGTTGAACGTCGACGTCGAGCTCGCCAAGTACGTCGACCTGGTGGTCCGCTCCGCGGCCGTGGACTCGCAGTCCGTTGCCCGCGCCGTCAAGGGCCCATGGATCGTGGTCCTTGTCGACAATGAGTGAGTAGCCGCTGCTCTTGACCAATCTCGCGAGGAGTTCCTCGAGGACGTAGCCCTTCAGTACCGACTCGTGGATCACTACTTCCCCGCCTGACCTTCTGGAATGTGTCCTGGGTGACTGCAACTGCAACCGGGTCATACGTGCGTAGGCGATCCTGTCGCACCATCCGACCCAGATGTTCGTTTCAGCTGCGCACCTTTAAGCTCGGCCGCGTCTGACCGAGGCCAACCTCGCACAGTGAGAGAGGCGTAACTCGCTAGGTACGACGTACAGCATGAGGGACGTGATGGCCGTTCTTGCTGCACGTAGAGGCTCCTGAAGGAGCTCTGGAGTTCTACTCGTCCGGCATCAGCCGCCGCATCGCCTCGTGCGAGGCGAGGACCAGCTTGGCGCGGTCGGGTCGGCTGCGGATCTCGACGATCTTGTCGTTGCCGCCGGCAACCCAGACGGGGCCGTCGGCGAGGTGGGCGAGGCCTTCGCGGGCGATGTCGTCGGGTTCGCCGACGTTGAGGCCGGGGAGGTCGAAGTTGAGGCCGGCACGCTCCATCGCGGGGGTGCGGGTGACGCCGAGGACGAGCTCGACCACGTCGACGCCGTACTCGCGCAGCTCGAGCCACAGGCCCTCGGCGAAGATCCGGGTGAAGGCCTTGGCGGCGCCGTACACGCTCTCGCGGGCGGAGCCGAGGTAGCCGGCGAGGGAGCCGACGAAGACGATGGCGCCGCTTCCCCGGGAGGTCATCAGGCGCCCGTAGTGGTGGGCGAGGGCCAATGGAGTGGTGATGTTGAGGTCGATGACGCCCTGGAAGCCGGCGAGGTCGCCGTCGAGGAAGGGGCGGCCGTAGCTGTTGGCGCCGGCGTTGCAGATCAGGAGCCCGACCTCGAGGTCGGCGGTGGCCTCGGTCAGAGACGTGACCGACGACGGTTCGGTGAGGTCGAGGGAGAGGGCGCGTACGTCGGCGCCGAGGTCGCGCACACGCGCGGCCGTGGCTGCCAGGGCATCCGGCTTGCGCGCGACGAGTACGACGTTGAACCCGTCCTCGGCGAGCTGCTCGGCGAAGGAGGCGCCGACACCCTCGGACCCACCCAGTACGACGGCCCAGGGTCCGTAGCGATTGACGTCGGTCATCGGGTGCACTCCTCTTGGACGGGCAGGTCGCCACGGACGGCGGCCTCGCGCAGGGACTGGTTGAGGGCGGTGCAGCCGAGGAAGGCCGCGCCGTTGGGGCCGGGGCGCGGCGAGCTGGCGCGTCGTTCGACGCACGTGCCGACGGCCTCGGCGGACCACTGGATGCTGGTCTGGTCCCAGCTGCTCTTGCGCGCCTCGACGCCGGCGCCGCACGTCGCGCACGCGACCGGCGTCATCGGCCCGCTCTCCAGCCGTACGTCGGGACGCACCGCCATCAGACCGACGCTGCCGCGCGCTTGGCGAGGTTGGCCCCGACCTCGCGCCGCCAGGCCTCGTTGGGTTTGGTGGTGTCGATCTCGAACTCGAAGCGCTCGGTCATCTCGGCCGTGACGTCGGCGACGTCGACGTAGAACTGCTCGTACCACCGGCGCAGCTGGTAGACGGGCCCGTCCTCCTCGCAGAGGAGCGGGTTGTCGATGCGCGCCTTGTTGCGCCAGATCTCGACGTCCTGCTCGAAGCCGATCTTGATGAACTGGCCCATCTTGCGGGCCATGCCCTCCGGGTCGGCGAGGTGCGCCGCCTTCTCCACCATGATCCCGTACTGCAGCACGAACGAGTTCTCGCTGATGGGGTAGTGGCAGTTGATGAGGACGCTCGCCACGTCGCCGTCCTCGTAGTGGTAGGTCAGGTCGTCGATCATGAACGACGGGCCGTGGTACGACGCCACCGACGTATTGCCGAGGAACTCCGGCATGCCGGTCTTGCTCGGCGCCGGACGCACGTCCTCGCGACCCAGGCCGTCCTGGTACTGGGTGGCGACGTGGCCCTCGAAGACGTTCTTGAAGTACGTCGGGAAGGAGTAGTGCACGTAGAAGAAGTGCGCCATGTCGACGACGTTGTCGACGATCTCGCGGCAGTTGGAGCCCTCGATGACGGTCGTGTACCAGACCCAGTCGGTCCAGTCGTCGCGCGAAGCGGCGTCGATGCGGGGGATCGTGACGTCCGCGGGAGGCGGCTTGCCCTCGGGGTCGTTCCAGACGAAGAGCATGCCGTCCTGCACCAGCGTCGGCCACGCGGCGGTCCGCGCACGCAGTGGGACCCGGCGGGCGTACGGGATCTGCTTGCACCGACCGTCGCCGCCCCAGCGCCAGTCGTGGAAGGGGCAGGCGATCTCGTCGCCCTTGACCGTGCCCTGCGACAGGTCGCCACCCATGTGGCGGCAGTAGGCGTCGAGGACGTTAACGGTGCCGTCGGAGCCGGCGAAGACGACGAGCTTCTGCCCGAAGGCGAGGACCTGGTGCGGCTCGCCGTCGGCGAAGTCGCGCACGAGTCCCAGGCAGTGCCATCCGCGGGCGAAGCGGGTCGGCGCCGCCGCGGCCTCGATCTTGCGGACCTCGTCCTGCTGCACGCTCATCGGACCTCCTCGTCGTACGCCCCGGCTCCCGGGCGGTATGGCGCGAGTCTGCGGCCGCGGCCGCCCGGGTGTCCGGCGTAGTCCCACTGAACGGTCGCGGATGCGCCCGCTGCGGCCGCAGACGGGTGACAATGACAGTCCGTCGTCGCAGGGAGAGAAACGTGCCGAGAGTCGCCGAGGGCCGGCCGCCGGCCCTGCCGAGCTCGCCGGGCCAGAAGGACCGGTACCGCCGGATCCTGCGCGCGGCCGCGGAGCACGGGGCGGCGTACGGCTTCGACCGGATCCAGATGCTCGACATCGCCAAAGACGCCGGCGTCGCGATCGCGACGCTCTACCGCTACTTCCCCTCCAAGACGGTCCTCTTCACGGCGTTGCTGCACAGCCAGGTCGCGCGGGTCGACCGCGCTGCCACCGAGGTCCAGCCGGGACAGACCCCGGCCGACGCCGTCGCGCAGGTGCTCAACGACGCGAGCCGCCGCCTGCTCGAGCGGCCGCTCCTGGCCCAGGCGATGCTCCAGTCCAACAACGCGACCGTCGCGGGGGACTCGCCGACGATGGCCGTCACCGGCGCGTTCGCCGACCTCATCCTTCGCGTCGCCGGCGTGGAGGAGCCCACTCCGCACGATCTCCGGCTGGTCCGGCTGGTCGAGCAGACCTGGTACGGCGTACTGACCTCCGAGCTCAACAACCACATCGGCGCCGAGGAGGCCGAGGCGGACACCCTGCTCGCCTGCCGGCTGCTGCTGGCCGACCTCGGCCGCGGCTGACGCCTCCCGGTCACCGGGACGTCTCCGACCTGGCGACGGCGGCCTGCCTAGGGTCGCGCCATGTCTCGCACCATCGTGGTCACCGGCGCCGGCTCCGGGATCGGAGCCGCCCTGCGCACGATGCTGACCGAGCGCGGTGACCGGGTGATCGGCGTCGACCTCGCCGGCGCCGATGTCGCCGCCGACCTTGCGACCCGCGATGGACGCGCCGCTGCCGTCGCGCGGATCGCCGAGCTCTCCGACGGCGTCGTCGACGCCGTCGTCACGAGTGCCGGTACGTCGGTGCCGGGGGAGGCGATGGTGACCGTCAACTTCTTCGGCACCACCGCGATCGTCGGCGGGCTGCGACCGCTGCTGGCCCGGTCGACCGCGCCCCGGGTGGCGCTGGTCGGGTCCATCTCCGGCACGCAGCCCGCCGACGAAGCGGTCGTCGCCGCCTGCCTGCGGGGAGACGAGGACGGGGCTCTCGACGCCGCCCGCGCGGTCATCGCCGACGGTCGCGCGCACCAGCTCTACCCCGCCTCGAAGTCGGCGATCGCCCAGTGGGCACGGCGTACGGCGGTGAGCCCGGGCTGGGCCGACGCCGGGATCGCGGTCAACGTCGTGGCGCCGGGCGTCGTACTGACGCCGATGTCTGCCGGGCTCTTCGAGGACGAGCGGATGAAGGCGGTCATGGACCGAGCTGTCCCGATGCCGCTGCACGGGTACGCCGGGGCCGAGGACATCGCCTGGGTGCTGGCGTTCCTGGCCGACGCCGCCACGACGCACCTGACCGGACAGGTCATCTACGTCGACGGCGGGGCCGAGGCGACGCTGCGGCCGGCCGCCCACTACTGACTCTGGGACAGGTGGCGCTTGCTCGCCGTCTACCGTCACGGACGTGAGCAACGACCAGAGTCAGATCGAGCAGGTCGTCCGGACGTTCTTCGCCGCCTTCACCTCCGGCCCCGACATCGAGGCGCGCCTGGCGGGGCTCCGTGAGCTGCTGCTCCCGGAGGCACTGATCGTGCGGACCTGCGGCCTGCCGACGTCGTACGGCGTCGACGGGTTCATCGAACCTCGGCGCGACCTGCTGACGAGCGGGCGCGTCACCGACTTCCGTGAGTGGGAGGTGGACGGCAGCACCACGGTGTACGGCGACATCGCCCACCACTGGTGCACCTACGCCAAGGAGTGGGTGGAGGACGGCAAGCACGTGACGGGCAGCGGCGCCAAGACGATCCAGCTCGTCCGTACCGAGACCGGCTGGCGGATCAGCGCGTTGGCCTGGGACGACGAGCGCTGACGCTGCTTCGGGGGCTAGCCACCTCCTCCGATGAGGAGTACCAAGGAAGCAGCGGGTCTCCTCGCCCGCGGGACGGAGGGACGCGATGGCAAGTCAGATGCCGCACGGCAGCGAGCCTGCACGGACGTACGACGAGGAGCGGTGGGCCTCAGCCATCGCGCTCTTGGGCGCGGTCCTGATAGGCGCGGGGATCCTCGGCCTGTTCATGTTCATCACCTGGTTCACCTACGCCACGGACTGACTCGCCCACCCGCGATTGGCGACCGTCGTGCTGCACGTGGTCAGCCTCGGGGCCGGCGCGACGCCAACGCAGGTAGCGGGTTCGGCCGTCGGGGAGGATCATCCGGGACATGGGTAGTAGCGATGACCTGCGGTCGATGGTGACGGGGTTCCGTCTCTCGGCAGCGCTCGCCGTGGCCGCGGATCTGGGTGTCTCCGACGAGCTGGTCGCTGGGCCGCGGAGCGTCGCGGATCTCGCTGCGGCGGTGTCGGCGGACCAGGAGACCCTCTACCGGCTGATGCGTGCGCTGGCGACGGTGGGGGTGTACGACGAGCAGCGTGACGGCCGGTTCGCGTTGACGGCCCTCGGTGAAGGGCTCCGGTCCGACGTACCGGGTTCGCTGCGGCCCCTGGCGCGGACCTTGACGGACCCGGCGGTCTGGGCGGCGTGGGGCCACCTCGGTCACAGCGTGCGAACGGGGGACAACGCCTTCGAGGCACTGCACGGCGTGGACGTGTGGGCACATCGACAGAGCCATCCCGAGCACAACGCGATCTTCAACGACAACATGTCGGCGCTGAGCTCGTCGGTCGCCGACGTCGTGGCGAGTGCCTACGACTTCGCCGGGTTGTCGAAGGTCGTCGACATCGGCGGTGGGCAGGGCGTCCTGCTCGAGGCGGTGCTCACCCGGCACGAGCACCTGACGGGGACCGTCTTCGACCTGCCGCACGTCGTCGCCCAGGGGCCGACGCCGGATGCCACCCGGTCGGTCGCATCGCGGTGGAGTTCGACGAGTGGGAGCTTCTTCGACGCCGTCCCGCCCGCCGACTGCTACCTGCTGAAGTCGGTCCTGCACGACTGGCCCGACGACCGGTGCGTCGACATCTTGAGGACCTGCCGGCGCAGTCTCTCTGCCGGCGGTGTCGTCCTCGTGGTCGAGACGCTCGTCGGCCGGCCGGGCCACGAGGTCGACGCCGCGTTCTCCGACCTCAACATGCTGGTCCTACCCGGTGGCCTGGAGCGCACCGAGCAGAAGTACGCCGCGCTCTTCGACGCCGCCGGTCTCCAGCTGACCGGTGTCGTGCATACCAGCAGCCGGATGTCGGTCGTCGAGGCCGGCGCGCGGTGAGCGACCTTCCGCGCTTCGCGGTTGCGCCGCTGAGGTCTCTCCGATTCAGTGACCGCGTGTCCTTCGACTTCCAAGCGGCGTACGACGAGCTGAACCCTGCGGACGACGACTACCGCTTCTACGCCGCGCTCGCGCGCGAGCTGGGCTCGACCCGGGTGCTGGACCTGGGGTGCGGGACCGGCGTACTGGCCCGGCTCCTGGTCGGCCGGGGCCATGCCGTGGTCGGGATCGACCCCGACCCGGACATGCTGCGCGTGGCCCGTGCGAAGCCCGGGGCGGAGCAGGTGGACTGGCGTCTGGGCTACAGCGACAGCGCGGACACCGGCAGCGTCGACCTGGCCGTGATGACCGGTCACGTGGCCCAGGTCTTCGTCGAGGACGAGGACTGGCGCACGGTCCTCACGCACCTGCATCGGGCGCTCGCTCCCGGCGGGACCCTGGCGTTCGAGACGCGGAACCCCGGCGCGAGGGGCTGGGAAGCGTGGACCCGTGAGGCGACCCTGCGCACCATGAACACCGACGAAGGTCCCGTGGAGTTCTGGCACGAGACCGTCGAGGTCGATCTGCCGTGCGTCGCCTACGACACCTTCACCCGGAACCTCGACACCGGCGAGGCGAACCGGACGCCGAACCGACTCGCCTTTCGGGACCCCGCCACCCTGCGCACCTCGTTGGCGGACGCCGGGTTCGAGATCGTCACCGAGCTCGGGGACTGGTCGAGCACACCACTGACCTCTGCGTCACCCGAGATCATCGTCGTCGCGAGACGGCGCTAAAAAACCGGGTGCACGTCCCTGCACGGTCGAGTTGGATCGGCCCATGTCCCTCACGCTGAGCACTCCGACCGTCGCCTCGTTGGAGGAGGTGGTCGAGGCAGTTGCGTCCTGGCAGCACGAGGGCGGGCCGGTGCAGCTCCACTCCGGTGACCTCGGGTGGAACTGGAGCTTCGGGGCCGCACACCTCGCCGAGTCGGCCCGGGTCTGGCGTGACGGGGAGATCCTCGCCGTCGGCCTCGTGGACGATGCGGGGCTGATCCGGCTGGGCATGGCGCCGAGCGTCGATCGGGACGCTGCGTTTGCCGCGCAGCTGCTGGCGGATCTGTCGGATCCGGCCCGCGGGGTGCTGCCCGAGGGCAGCGCGTGTGTCGAGGCCCGGTCAGGTACGGCGTTCCGAGGGCTCCTCGCCGAGAGCGGTTGGCTCGCGGACGAGTCCTGGACACCACTGCGTCGTGATCTCACCGACGAGGTGGAGGACTGCGGGCTCAGGATCGAGGTCGTCGACGAGCACAACGTCGCGCAACGGGTAGCCGTGCAGCGAGCGGCGTTCGCGAACTCGACCTTCAGTCTCGAGCGCTGGCAGGCGATGGCCGCAGCCCCGGCGTACCGTCGAGCCCGGTGCCTGGTCGGGTACGACGCGAACGATGCTGCTGTCGCCGTGGCGACGGTCTGGTCCGCCGGGCAGGGACGACCGGGCCTGCTCGAGCCCATGGGTGTCCATCGTGATCACCGCGGCCGTGGGTACGGCACAGCCATCTCGCAGGCCGCGGCCGCCGCACTGCGGGAGATGGGGGCCTCCAGCGCGACGGTCTGCACGCCGAGCGACAACGTCGGCGGCGTGGCGACCTACGTCGCGGCCGGCTTCGCCAACCTCGGGGACGTCACCGACTTCCGTCGGGCCTGAGGAGAGCGGCTCCCATCGCCACGTCGTACCCAGCGCAGAACGCTGGGTACCAGTCGGGCAGCAGCGAACTCGCGCTGCGGTCGTGCACGGCGTCGAAGAGTGCGTGACTCGCCCAGCCGGCGGCGAGGACGGGAGCTCGCCGTCTCGATCGAGCGGCGGCGACAGCAAGGACCGCGTAGGCGGCAACGCCGATCGCCTCGCGTCGACGCTCAGCGGGCTCGGCACCGAACCTCGAGTGGGTTGCCGGATAGACGACAGCAGCACCCACGAGCACGGCCGAGTGCAACGAGAGCTGGTACGGCGCCAGGTAGCGACGAGTCACGGCATCCACTGCCAGCGCACTCGCGGCGCCGATCCCCACAGACAGTGCGGTCCGGGTCATCGGTTCCCCACCCGGCGCATGCGGCGAGCATGGCACACCCTGACCAGGACAGGCGTGCTGATCTAGGCAGAGACCTCGGCGCGCTTGACCTTGCCGGTGGCGTTGCGGGGGAGCGGCATACGGGTGAACCGCCAGTGGCTCGGCACCTTGAAGTAGGCGAGCCGCTCGGCGACGTACACCCGTAGCTCCTCCTCCGTGGGGTCGGTCCCCTCATGCGGTACGACGACGGCGGCCACCTCCTGGCCGAGGTCGTCGTGCGGGATGCCGAGCACCATCGCCTCGGCGACCGCGGGGTGCTCGATGAGGACGCCCTCGATCTCGGCGGGATAGACGTTCTCGCCGCCCCGGATGACCAGATCCGTACGCCGGCTGCTGAGCGAGATCCGGCCCTGCTCGTCGAGGCTGCCGATGTCGCCGGTGTGCAGCCAGCGGTCGTCCCGGATCGTGCCGGCCGTCGCCTCGGCGTCGGCCCAGTAGCCGACCATGTTGTAGGCGCTGCGCACACAGATCTCACCCTCGACGCCGACCGGGACCGACGCACCTAGGGCGTCGCGGATCTCGACCTGGACGCCGATGATCGGACGGCCCAGGGTGTCGGGCCGCTCGGCGAGGTCCATCGGCGTGGCCGCGGAGACGCCGGTGCAGGTCTCGGTCAGGCCGTAGCTGTTGACCAGAGAGCTGGCGAACGGCAGGCCGCCGCGGAGCTTCTGGTGGAACTCCGGCGTCGAGGGGGCCGAGGCCAGCGAGAAGGCGCGCAGCGAGCTGGTGTCGTAGCGGGTCAGGTCGTCGTGCTCGAGGAGCCGCCGGGCCATGGTCGGTACGGCGCCCCAGTTCGTCACCTTCTCCTGCTCGATCAGCGCCAGCACCCGGTCGACGTCGAACGCCCCCTCGTGCAGCGCGACCTTGCTGCCGGTCGCGAGGCGGGGTACGGCGAGGTTGTGCAGGCTGGCGATGTGGAAGAGCGGCAGCACCAGCAGGTAGCTGCGGTCCCGCGGGTCCGTGGGGTCGCCGAACGCCGCCATCAGCGCGTCGTTCATCCGGTGGTACTCCACGACGGCGAGCAGGTTGCGGTGGCTGTGCACCGCGCCCTTGGGCCGCCCGGACGTCCCCGAGGTGTAGACGATCGCGGCCGGGTCGTCCTCGGCCACGTCGGCGGTGGGGAGGTCGGCACGGGGGTACGCCGCGGCCAGGCGGCGTACGTCCTCCTCGATGGTGAGGACGGGGACCGTCGTCTCCGGCAGGCTCTCGACCCGGCGCCGGTCGGCGACCAGCAGCTTGGGGGCGGAGTGCTCGAGGCCGTACGCGACCTCGCGTGGTGACCACCACGCGTTGAAGGCGACCGCGATCGCGCCGATCGAGACCGTAGCCCAGAAGGTGGTGATCCACTCGGGCGAGTTCGCGGCGTTGATGGCCACCCGGTCACCCGGCCCGACGCCGTACTCCTCTCGCAGCGCGCGGGCCAGCGACGCGACCTGCGCCGCGTGCTCGGCGAAGGTGAGCTGGCGATCGGCGGTCGCGACGTAGACACGGTCACCGTGCTCGACCGACTCGGCGAGCAGCTCGTGGAGCGCCCGGCGGCGGTGGGCGAAGACCGGGAGCCGGGTCCCGAGCACGTCCTCCTCGACCAGCTCGAACGGACCGCCGGGGCCGACGAGACCTCCCATGATCTGGCCCCCAAGAACCTCGGCGGCGGCGGCCTGCGGGTCGCTGGTCGTGGTCATGCGTGCTCCTTCGGCGTACGGGTGTGGCGACAGTCTCATCCCGCGCGCGGAGCCGGAACCGGTCGGGTACCGGTCAGCGGGACTGCTCGCCCGGCCCCGCCGTCGCAGGCGCCGATGATCGCCTACCCGATGACGAGGAGAGCGATGAGTACGACGACCCGACCGCTTGCCGGACGCGTAGCCCTGATCACTGGTGCCGGGCAGGGGGTGGGCCAGGGGATCGCCCTGGCGCTGGCCACCGAGGGCGTCTCCGTCGCCGTCCTCGGCCGCACCGCCGGCAAGCTGGAGGAGACCTGTCGGCTGGTCCGCGAGCGGGGTGTCGAGGCCGAGCCGTTCGAGTGTGACGTCGCCGAGACCGAGCAGGTCCCGGCGGTCGTCGAGGCGGTCGTCGCACGCTTCGGGCGCCTCGACATCCTGGTCAACAACGCCTGGGCTGGCGCCTACGGGCCGCTGCTCGAGCTGAGCGACCGCGCCTTCCTGAAGGGGTTCCGGACCGGACCGTTCGCGTCGTTCGCGTTCATGAAGGCCGCGCACCCGCACCTCAAGGCCAGCGGCGACGGCTCGATCGTCAACCTGGTCACCTCGGCGATGGTGCGGTGGGACTCGACGACGTACGGCGCCTACGCGGCCTCGAAGCAGGCGCTGCGCTCGCTGACCCGTACGGCGGCGGTCGAGTGGGCGCCCGACGGCATCCGGGTCAACTCGATCGCGCCGCACGCGCTCTCGCCGGGGCTGCAGTGGTGGACCGAGAACAATCCCGAGGAGGCCGAGGAGTTCGTCGCGTCGATCCCGATGCGCCGCATCGGCGACTGCGAGCAGGACATCGGGCGCGCGGTCGTCGCCCTGGTCGGCCCCGACCTGCGCTACCTCACCGGGGCGACGGTGCCGCTCGACGGTGGCCAGGCGTTCTTCGGCTGATCCCTGGTCGACCGGACCGGCTGGCTCCCGGTGAGCGGGACAGGCGACCGTGTGGCCGCCGTCACGCGACCTAGCCTGACGCCGCTCCGGTCCAGCCCCCGGAGGAGGAAGGGACAACCGTGCGAGAGCTGCTGCGCCGACTCGGCCAGCTGGTCGCTGTCCTGGCGCTGGTGAGCTTCGGCGTCTTCCTCCTGGTGGCGCTGCTGCCGGGAGACCCGGCCGCCGCCATCCTCGGTCCCGGCCACCCGCCGGAGGACTACGCCGCGCTGCGGTCGGAGCTCGGGCTCGACCAGCCGGTCCTGCAGCGCTACCTCGAGTGGCTGGGCAACGCGCTGACCGGCGACCTCGGCCACTCGATCATCCCGCCGCACGCTGCCGTCTCGGATCGGATCGCCGCCGCGCTGCCGGTCAGCCTCGAGCTGGCCACGCTCGGCCTCGTCATCGCGCTCGTCGTCGCGGTGCCACTAGCCCTGCTCTCGGCGTACGACGAGGGTGGTCTGGCCGACCGGGTGATCGGCGCCGTCGTCTTCGCGGTGCTCTCGATCCCGTCGTTCTTGCTGGGCCTGCTGCTGATCATGTTGTTCGTCGACCAGCTGGGGTGGCTGCCCCGCTCGCAGTGGGTCCGGCTCACCGACAGCGTCAGCGGCAACCTCTCCCACGCCATCCTCCCGGCGATCGTGATCGCCCTGCCCGAGGTCGCGCTCTTCACCCGGATCCTGCGCAACGACCTGGTGCGCACCCTGCGGGAGGACTACGTGCTCGCCGCACGGGCCAAGGGCATGGGCCCGCGGCACATCATGATGAGCGAGGCGCTGCGGCCCTCGTCGTTCTCGCTGGTCACGGTCCTCGGCATCAGTCTCGGCACCCTCATCGGCAGCACCGTGATCGTCGAGTACCTCTTCAGCCTGCCCGGGATGGGCACGCTGGTCGTCACCGCGGCCAGCCAGGGTGACTTCCCGATGGTGCAGGGCGCGGCCCTCGTCATCGCCACGATCTACGTCGTCGTCAACGCGGGGATCGACCTGACCTACGGCTACCTGGACCCGAGGACGCGACGTGTCCATGTCTGACTCCCGCGGGTTGCGCGGTGCGGTGCGCCGCTTCGACCTCCTGCTCTGGCTGTGCGCTGCCTGGGTGATCCTGCTCGGGCTCGCCGCGCTCTTCGCGCCCTGGCTGCCGCTCGGCGAGCACGAGGACGTCGCCGCGACGATGCTCGACCCGACGTACCTCCCGCCCTTCACGTACGCCGACCACCCGCTCGGCACCAACGGCTACGGGCTCGACATGCTGGCCCGCGTCATCTACGGCGCCCGCGCGTCGCTGACGATCTCGCTGCTTGCCGTCACCATCGGGCTCGTCGTCGGCGGCACCGTCGGTGTCGTCGCCGGCTTCTACCGCCGCCGCGTCGACACGGTGATCGGGGTGTTCACCAACGCGTTGCTCGCCGTACCGCCACTGATCCTGCTCATCGTGCTCGCGACGGTGCTCGAGCCGAAGGTGCGCAACATGGCGTTTGCCCTGTCCCTGTTGACGATTCCGACCATGGTGCGCCTGGCGCGGGCCAACACCATCGCCTACAGCCAGCGCGAGTTCGTGCTCGCTGCCCGGGCGATCGGCGCGACCCGCGGCCGCATCATGCTCCGCGAGCTGGTGCCCAACGTGTTGCCGCCGATGCTGTCGATGGCGGTCGTGGTGATCTCCGGCCTGATCGTCGCCGAGGCCTCGCTGAGCTTCCTGGGTCTGGGCATCCAACCCCCGAGCCCGACCTGGGGCAACATGATCGCCGAGGCAGAGGCCAACGACACGATGTCCCTGCACCCCTTCGTGCTCCTGGTGCCCGGCACGTTCCTCTTCCTGACCGTCTTCTCCTTCAACCTCCTGGGCGAGCGCGCTCAGAAGCGGTGGGACCCGAGGGGAGCCAAGCTGTGAGCACGTACGACGGTCCTGTGCTCGAGGTCGATGACCTGCGCACGCTCTTCCACACCCCGCGCGGCGCCGTACGCGCGGTCGACGGGGTGTCCCTCAGTCTGCTCGCCGGTGAGACGCTCGGCCTGGTGGGGGAGTCCGGGTCGGGCAAGTCGGTGCTGGGCCGCACGCTGATGGGCCTGGTCACCAACGGCGCCATGACGACCGTCACCGGCGCCGTACGCATCGGCGGTCGGTCCGTCCACGACCTGTCGCCTCGCGATCGGCGGCGACTGTGGGGACCCCAGGTGGCCATGGTCTTCCAGGACCCGATGACCTCGCTCAACCCGGTGCGCCCGATCGGCGCGCACCTGACCGACCCGCTGCGGCTCCACCTCCGCCTCGGCCGCAAGGACGCCGTACGCCGGGCGGTGGAGCTGCTCGACCGGGTCGGCATCCCCGACCCTTCGCGTCGGCTGCGGCAGTACCCGCACGAGCTCTCGGGCGGCATGAGGCAGCGGGTGATGATCGCCGTCGCCCTCAGCTGCGACCCCGAGGTCCTGATCGCCGACGAACCCACCACGGCGCTGGACGTCACCGTGCAGAAGCAGATCCTGGACCTGCTCGCCGAGCTGGCGGCCGAGCGACAGATGGCCACGATCCTGATCAGCCACGACCTGGGGGCGATCGAGGGGCGCACCGACCGCGTCGCCGTGATGTACGGCGGACGCGTGGTCGAGCGTGCCACCACGGTCGACCTCTTCGCGACGCCGCACCACCCGTACGCCGAGGCGCTGATCGCGTCGGTGCCGGAGCTGTCGAACCCACCGCACACCCTGCTCCGCGCCATCGACGGCCAGCCGCCCGACATGGCGAACCCGCCGGCGGGCTGCCGGTTCGCGCCGCGGTGTGCCCGGCGTACCGACCGCTGCGACGTCGAGGAGCCGCTGCTGGTCGCGGCCGGGGCACGCGACCGAGCGGTCGCCTGCCACCTCCCGGTCGGCCTGGCCGAGGAGGCGGTCTGATGGCGGGCGGCGGTCACGCGCACCTGCGCCCCGACGCCCAGCCGGTGCTGAGCGTCCGCGACCTCGTGGTCGAGTTCCCGGTGGGACGGCGGCAGCGGGTGCACGCCGTCTCGGGACTCAGCATCGACGTACGCGCCGGAGAGACGCTCGGCATCCTCGGTGAGTCCGGATGTGGCAAGTCCAGCGCCGGCCGCGCCGTCATGCAGCTGCCGCCGCCGACGTCGGGCTCCGTCCGGCTCGGCGAGCGCGAGCTGACCGGCCTGCGCTCGCGCGAGCTGAGGCGCGCCCGCGCTCGGATGCAGATGATCCTGCAGGACCCGATCTCGTCCCTGAACCCGCGGCGCAAGGTCAAGGACCTGGTGGCGGAGGGCCTCGCGGTGTGGGGGTACGACGGGGACGACCGCGACGCGCTCCTCCGAGAGACGCTCTCCGCCGTGGGTCTGGATCCTGACGTCGTCTGGGAGCGCCGGCCGCACGAGCTGTCCGGCGGGCAGTGCCAGCGGGTGTGCATCGCGCGGGCGCTGCTGCTGGAGCCGCAGGTGCTGATCTGCGACGAGCCGGTCTCCAGCCTCGACGTCTCGGTGCAGGCGCAGATCCTCAACCTGCTCGAGCGCACCAAGGAGCGCTACGGGCTGAGCATGGTCTTCATCGCCCACGACGTGTCGGTGGTGAAGAGCATCAGCGACCGGATCATGGTGCTCTACCTCGGCAAGACGTGCGAGGTGCTGCCGGCCGCCGACATCGACACCCGGGCCCGGCACCCCTACACCCAGGTGCTGCTGGCCTCGGTGCCCGGACGTGAGGTCGTCGCGGCCGCGGCGCAGGAGGTGGCCCGGGCCGTCGAGCTGCCCTCGCCACTGGACCCACCGTCCGGATGTCGCTTCCGCACCCGCTGCCCGCTGGCCACCGAACGCTGCGCGGCGGAGGAGCCGCAGCTGCGCGAGGTCGGGCCGGACCACTTCGTCGCCTGCCACCACGTCGACACCCAGGAGCTGATGTCATGACGACCACCCCCACCGAGAGTCGTGACGCGCTGGCGATCGCCGACGCCGTACGCCGTGGTGAGCTGTCCGCCCGCGAGGCCGTCGAGGCGGCGATCGCCCGCATCGAGGAGGTCGACCCGCGGGTCAACGCCGTCGTCGGGCGCCGCTTCGAGGAGGCTCTGGCCGAGGTCGACGTCGGGCTGCCGGACGGGCCGCTCACCGGGGTGCCGTTCCTGATCAAGGACCTCGGCTCCGAGGTGGCCGGCCTGCCCGCGACGCAGGGCAGCCGACTCTTCGCGGACTTGGTCTCCACTGCCGACAGCGAACTGGTCCGGCGCTACAAGCGCGCCGGCCTGGTGGTCCTGGGCACGACCAACGTCCCCGAGTTCGGGCTCAACGCCAGCACCGAGTCGCAGCTCCACGGGCCGGCCCGCAACCCGCGCGACCCGTCTCGCTCGACCGGCGGCTCCAGCGGTGGGTCCGCGGCCGCGGTCGCCACCGGCATGGTGCCGGCGGCCCACGCGACCGACGGCGGCGGCTCGATCCGGATCCCGGCGGCGATGAACGGCCTGGTCGGGCTCAAGCCCAGCCGCGGCCGCACGACCGGACACCCGGACCCGGGCACGCTCGCGGCACCCGTGTCGGTGCCCCACGCCGTGACCACCTCGGTCCGTGACAGCGCGGTCCTGCTCGACGTGATCGCCGGACCGCTCCCGGGTGAGGCGTACGCCGCTCCGGCGCCCGACGGCACCTTCCTGTCCGCGACCCGGCGCGACCCCGGCCGGCTGCGGATCGGGCTGGCCACCCGCGCCCGTGGGGGAGTGGACGTCGACCCGGCCTGCCTGGACGCCGTACTGGCGACGGCGAAGCTGTGCGAGGAGCTCGGCCACCACGTCGAGGAGATGGTCCCGGCCTTCGACGTCGCCGACGTCGGGGCGACGTCCGGCGTGCTGATGGGTGCCGACCTGGTCGTCATGGTGGAGGACCGGCTGGCCGCCCTCGGCCGCGGGCTCGAGCCGGGAGACATTGAGCCGTTCACGGCCGTGCTGCTCGACCACTACCGCGGTCTGACCGGCACCGACGTGCACCGGGCGCTGCGTCGGGCGCAGGAGATCGGCTGGGAGGTCGGCGCCGCGTTCGCGACGTACGACGTGCTGCTGACGCCGACGCTCGCCCAGCCCACGCCGCCGCTCGGACTCCTGGACACGACCCGCCCGGAGACGATGTACGAGCACGGCAGCACCTACTCCGCCTGGACCAGCGTCTTCAACGTCACCGGCATGCCGGCGATCTCGCTGCCGCTCGGTGCGGACGGGCGCGGGCTCCCGGTCGGCGTGCAGTTCGCCGCCGACCTCGGCCAGGAGGCGCTCCTGCTCTCGCTCGCTGCACAGGTCGAGCGCGCCGCGCCCTGGTCGCGGCTCGCGCCCTGACCCTCGTCCTCGTCGCGCTTCTCGCCTTCCTGCTGGCCGGCTTCGTCCAGTCGGTCAGCGGGTTCGGCGCGGCGTTGGTGGCCGTCCCGATCCTGGCGCCGGTGCTCGGCCCCGGCGACGCGGTCGTCGCGGTCACGCTGGTCAGCGTCGTGCTCAGCGGCGGGGCGGCGCTGCGCGAGCGGCGGTACGTCGACGTGGTGATGTCGCGGCGGATGGCGCTTGCCGGACTCGTCGGGATGCCGGTCGGGCTGGTGCTGCTCGCGCGGGCGAGCGAGAGCCTGCTGCAGGGGCTGATGGCCGTCACCGTGCTGGCCGCGCTGGTCCTGGTGGCGGCTCGGGTGCGGGTGCCGGCCGGGGTGGCGACCGCTCGCGTCACCGGCGTGCTCAGCGGGGTGCTGCTCACCTCGACCGGCATGAACGGGCCGCCGCTCGTGCTCGGTCTCTTCGCGCAGCGACCGGACCCGCGGAGCTTCCGCGGGACGCTCCAGGCGGTCCTCTGTGCCCAGGACCTGGCGGCGATCGCCGGCTTCGTCGTACTCGGCCTGATACACGGCGAGGCGCTCGGAGCCGCCGCGATCGGCCTCGCCTGCTGCCCGGTCGGGTGGCTGCTCGGCGACCTGGTCTTCGACCGCCTCCGGGCCGAGGTCTTCCACCGAGTCCTCACCGTCGGCCTCGTGGCGAGTGCGCTGATGCTGGTCGTCGGCCAGCTGCACTAGCCCGGTGGTTTCGAGGCTCAGGCCCGGCGGCCTTCGCACCTCAACCAACGTGTCGGTGGTTGAGGTGTGAGGCGCGCTACGCCGTCCCGGTGGTTGAGGTGTGAGGCGCGCTAGCGCCGAGCCTCGAAACCCCGGGAACCACCTCAGCGATCAGCGGCCGGGTCCCCGGTGGTTTCGAGGCTCAGGCCTGGCGGCCTTCGCACCTCAACCAACGTCTCGGTGGTTGAGGTGTGAGGCGCGCTACGCCGTCCCGGTGGTTGAGGTGTGAGGCGCGCTAGCGCCGAGCCTCGAAACCCCGGGAACCACCTCAGCTGTCAGCGGCCGGGGCGCCGGTGGTTTCGAGGCTCAGGCCTGGCGGCCTTCGCACCTCAACCAACGTGTCGGTGGTTGAGGTGTGAGGCGCGCTACGCCGTCCCGGTGGTTGAGGTGTGAGGCGCGCCAGCGCCGAGCCTCGAAACCCCGGGAACCACCTCAGCCGTTCGCAGCCGGGTCACCCATGGTTTCGAGGCTCAGGCCTGGCGGCCTTCACACCTCAACCAACGTCCCGGCGGCCGGGTCGCCCATGGTTTCGAGGCTCAGGCCTGGCGGCCTTCACACCTCAACCACCGGGGATGCCGCTCGACCAACGACAGTGCCCCGGACCCGAGCGGGTCCGGGGCACCTGTCAGGAGTGCGCGGCGGGAGGGCTACTCCTTCCACGCCTTGTCGTAGAGGAACATCGTCTCCGTCGTGGGCGCGATGCCGTGGACGTCGTCGTTCCAGGGCTGGAAGGTGCCGCCGGCGGCGATGGAGACGCCGGGGACGTCGGTGTCCCACAGCTCCTCGATCTTGGTCATCGTGGCCTTGCCGGTCTCGGGCGAGTCGGCCGCCTGCAGCTGGGTGAGCAGGGCGTCCATCTCCTTGCTGGCATAGCCGGTCGCGTTAGAGGGGGACTGGCCGCCGAGAGCTCCGGCCAGCCGGGAGTAGGGGTCCTCGTCCGGGATCGTGGTGGCTCCGACGGCGAGGTCGTAGTCGTGGTCGACGTACAGCTTCTGGACCTGGTCGGCGACGCTGCGCACCGGGTCGAGGGTGACCTTGAAGCCGACGGCCTCGAGCATCGCCTTGATGGCCACGGCGCCCGCCTGCGACGACGCGTCCGCCGCGTGCGAGTAGGAGATCTTCCCGTCGAAGCCGTCCGCCTTCGCCTCCTCGAGCAACGCCTTCGCCTTCTCGGCGTCCGCAGCCGGTGGAGTCACGCCCGTGTACCAGGGCGAGCTCTCGGCGAACATGCTCTTGGTCGGCAGGCCCGCCCCGTTGAGGGTGCGCTCGACGTAGGCCTCCGGGTCGAACGCGTAGTTGATCGCCTGGCGGACCCGCGGGTCCGCTCCCGGGTAGCCCTCGCGGGCGTTGATCCACAGGTTGTCGCCGAGGCCGGTGGCGAACATCATCCCGGAGACGCCTTCGTCGCGTGCCTTCTCGACGACGGCCGCGTCACGCAGGTACGCCGTGTCGGCGTCGCCGCTCTCGAGCGCGTCGAGCTTCGGCTGGTCGTCGGCCCCGCCGAGCCAGATGAACCGCAGCGCGTCCAGGTGCGGTGCGCCGGCCCAGTAGTCCTTGTTGGCGTCGAGCACCAGCTCCTCGCCCGGTGCGTACTTCTCGAAGACGAACGGCCCGGCACCGATCGGCTTGAAGGCCTTGGGGTTCGCGTACGCCGCAGGCGCCATGATCATGCCCGGCCCTTGGGCGAGCATGTTGGGGAAGGTCGCCCACGGCGAGCGCAGCGTGAAGACGACGGTCAGGTCGTCGGTCTTCTTGGTGTCGGCGACGTTCGCCATCAGCAACAGGGACTGGTAGGCGTAGTTGGCCTGGTAGTACTTCAGGCTCGCCAGCACCGCGTCGGCGTCCAGCGGGGTGCCGTCGGTGAAGGTGACACCGTCGCGGAGCTTGAGGGTCCAGGTGGTGTCGTCATCGCTGGTGAGCGACTCCGCGAGCTGCGGCTCGAACGTCCCCGAGGTGAAGTCGTAGCGCATCAGGGTGTCGTAGATGGCGGCCATCGCGCTGCCGCCGGTGGCGCCGTTGGCGTAGGTCTGCGCGGGGTTCAGCACGCGCGGCTCGCCGAAGTCCGCCACCGTGAGGGTGCCGCCCTGCTTGGGCTCGCCGGACTCGTCGGCGTCGCCGACCAGACCGGTCGTGTAGATCTCGGTCTTGCTGAGTCCGCCCGCCGACGACTCCTTCTTGGCATCGCCGTCGTCCGACGACGAGTTGGCGCACCCGGCGACGGCCAGGGCGCTCACCAGGAGCGCCACCGCCAGCCGGGCGCGACGCGAGATAGGTGACTTCACTGCTGCTCCTCAAAGGTGGGAAGTGGCCGCGGTCACAGTGCGCAGCTCGCCGGCCGGCTCGTCGGGTCGGTCCCACTCACCGGGAGCGACCGGCGCTTCGAGGACCGCTCCCGGTGACCGAGATCGACGGCGACGCCGGGCGGCAGTGGTTCCTACCGTGCGGACGTGAACTCGACACCCGACCCGCTCAGCCCGGTCCGCCTCGGACCGGTCACCCTCCGCAACCGCGTCATCAAGGCGGCGACGTACGAAGGGCTCAGCCACCGCGGTCGGGTCACCCAAGACCTCGTCGACTTCCACGTCGGCTACGCCAAGGGCGGCGTCGGCATGACGACGGTCGCCTACTGCGCGGTCGCGAAGGAGGGTCGCACGGACCGGCACCAGATCTACTGGACCGACGAGGCGCTGCCCGGCCTGCGGGCCCTCACCGATGCCGTGCACGCCGAGGGCGCGGCCGTCTCCGCGCAGATCGGGCACGGGGGTCCGGTCGCGGACCCCAAGGGCAACAAGCTGCCGGCGCTCGCGCCGAGCCGCCACTTCCACAAGACCTCGATGAGCTTCGTCCCGGAGATCGACAAGGCCGGCATCGCCCGGGTGACAGAGGCGCACGCCGAGGCGGCCCGACGTGCGATCGCCTGCGGCTTCGACGCGGTTGAGGTGCACCTCGGCCACAACTACCTGATCAGCTCCTTCCTGAGCCCGAAGCTCAACCGCCGCACCGACGAGTACGGCGGGCCGCTGGAGTCTCGCGCCCGCCTCGCGCGCGAGACGATGCGGGCGGTCCGGGACGCCGTCGGTGACAAGATCGCGATCATCGTGAAGATGAACATGGACGACGGGGTCCCCGGCGGCTTCTGGCTCGACGAGGCGATCCCGGTCACCCAGTGGCTCGAGGCAGACGGCACCTGCGACGCGCTGGAGATGACAGCCGGCTCGTCACTGCTCAACCCGATGTACCTTTTCAAGGGTGCCGCGCCGATCGAGGAGTTCGCCGCCGTGATGCCCCAGCCGATCAAGCTCGGAGTCAAGGCCGTCGGCAAGCGGTTCATCCGCGAGTACCCGTACCGCGACGCCTTCCTGCTGGAGGACGCGCGCCAGATCCGGGCGGCGGTGGACCTCCCGATGGTCCTGCTCGGCGGCATCACCGACCGGGCCTCGATGGACCTCGCGATGCGCGAGGGTTTCCAGTACGTCGCGATGGGCCGCGCGCTGCTCCGCGAGCCGGACCTGGTCAACCGGCTGGCCGACGACGCGTCGACGCCCTCGCTGTGCATCCACTGCAACAAGTGCATGCCCACCAACTTCACGGGCACCCGGTGCGTGCTCGTCGACCGTACGACGACCCGCAGCGCCGACTGGGGCAAACCGGAGAGCTACGTCGGGTGACAGATGTCGTGGGCCGGGACGAGACCGTCGCGCAGGCGCTGCTGGCGCGCCTCGGCGACGACCGTCCGGGCCTGCGCGCCGCGACCCGGACGTGGTCGTGGGACCAGGTCGTGCGTGAGAGCGCCGCACGTGCCGAGCTGCTGCGGCGGCGGCGTACGCGCGGTCCGTTCCACGTCGGCGTGCTGCTGGACAACGTGCCGGAGTACGTCTTCTGGCTCGGGGCCGCTGCACTGTCGGGCGCGACTCTGGTCGGCGTCAACCCCACCCGGCGGGGCGCCTTCCTCGAGCAGGAGTTGCGGCACACGGAGTGCCAGTTCCTGGTCACCGGCGCGGCCGGGGTGGAGCTCCTCCGCGGCCTCGACATCGGGCTCCCTGCTGACCGGTTCGTTCTCGTGGACGAGCCTGACTACCCGAGCCTGATCGAAGGCCACCGGACGGCACCGGAGGCGGACCCGGGCGTCCGGCCCGACACCCGGATGCTTCTCGTCTTCACGTCCGGGACGACGGGGGCCGCCAAGGCGGCGATCTGCTCCCAGGGCAGGCTGGTCGAGCTCGGCCGGACGGCCGCGGCCAAGTACGACATCGACCGGGACGACGTCTGCTACTGCTGCATGCCGCTCTTCCACGGCAACGCGCTGATGATGCTGTGGGCGCCTGCGGTCCTGACCGGCGCCTGCGTCGCACTGGCGCCGACCTTCTCCGCGTCCGGGTTCCTCGACGACGTACGGCGCTACGGCGCGACGTACTTCACCTACGTCGGCAAGGCGGTCAGCTACGTGCTGGCGCAACCGGAGCGTCCCGATGATCGAGAGAACCCGCTCACGCACGGCTTCGGCACCGAGGCCTCACCCGAGGACCAGGCCGAGTTCGAACGCCGCTTCGGCGCCCGGCTCCACGAGGGCTACGGATCGAGCGAGGGCGGCGGCCTGCTCCGGCGGGTCGACGGCCTGCCGCCGGGCGCACTCGGCGCGCCGGCGCGCCCGGGGGTGCGGATCGTCGACCCGGTGACCCGGGAGACCTGCGTGCCGGCCCGCACCGACGAGCACGGCCGGGTGCTCAATGCCGAGGACGCGGTCGGTGAGATCGTCGACGTCGACGGTGCCGCGCGGTTCGAGGGCTACTGGAAGAACCCCGAGGCGGACGCCGAGCGAGTCCGTCATGGGTGGTACTGGACCGGCGACCTCGGCTACCTCGACGAGGACGGTCTCTTCTACTTCGCCGGCCGGTCCGGCGACTGGATCCGGGTCGACAGCGAGAACATCTCGGCGTTGCAGATCGAGCACGTGCTGCGTCGGCATCCGCGCATCCTGGCCGCTGTCGCCTTCGCCGTACCCGACCCTCGGTCCGGCGACCAGGTGATGGCGGCGGTCGAGGTGCCGGAGCCGACTACCTTCGACGAGCTCGACCTCGCCGGGTTCCTCGCGGCCCAGGCCGACCTCGGGACGAAAGATGCGCCGCGCTTCGTGCGGCTCTCGCGGGCGCTGCCGAGCACCGGCTCCAACAAGCTGGCCAAGAAGGAGATCCAGCTCGCGGGGTGGCGTGGGACCGACGGTGACCAGGTCTACTGGTGGAGCGGTCGCGGCGCCCCGTCGTACCGTCCGCTCACCGACGCCGACCGCGAGTCGCTGGTGGCGGAGTTCGAGGCCGCCGGGCGCATCCGCTTCCTGGCGTGACCGCCGAGCTGTCGGGATAGTCCGTCACCTTCTGGTGGTCCGGGCCGGCGTGTCGGCAGCCAGAACGTGACGGACTATCCCGACGATGCCGCCTGCCATGGTCGTGGACTCGCGACGCGCGCCGAACCGCCGGATTTTGAGACGGCTCTAGCGCCTTGCCTGAACTCGGGCCATATTAGGCAAGCCTAACCTTCCTTGGTTGGCCGTTCCCGGTCCGGGAGCGACCTCGGTTCCCATCGCGGCGACGCGCGGCGGTGGAGAAGGAGAAGAACCATGTCCAGCACAATGAATGCACCGCGCTTCCGGCGCGGTCTGGCGTCGGTCGTCGCAGCGGGGGCCGCCGTGGCCGCGGTGGCGCTGACCGCCACGCCCGCTCACGCGTCGGTGACGGTGACCCCGTCGACCGGTCTCAACCCCGCTGGCTCGACTGTCACAGTGTCGGGGTCGGCTCCGGTGTGGGCGTCGTCGGCGACGCGCGTGACGCTGGCTGTCTGCAACGTCGCTTCGGGCGTCACGCCAGGCTCGCGCTGCGACGCGCTCAACGCGTCCGGCTTCGAGACGATCGCCGACTACGCCTCGGGCATCGCGTTCCCGGTGTACGGGTCGTTCGCCGACTACACCTTCCTCGGCGGGGGCGGCCCGGTCGCGACCGGCACCAGCACGACCTGCCTCGGAGCCACGGGCTCGCAGTGCGCCGTGGTGGTCTCGTACTACAACGGCACGACCCAGCTCGGGGCCGAGCTGCACAACATCACGTTCTGATCCACCGCACACCCCGTAGGTAGGTGGGTGGGTCTTGCTCAATGCAAGTGAGCAAGACCCACCCACTCCCACCAACGTAACCCGTCAGCTACGTCCTCTCCTCGCTCTCGGTCGTCCCAGAAGGCAGCACTCTTGATGTTCTCCTCGTTCCTCCCCGCCCTCCGAACCGTCTGCGCCATCGTGGCCGTGCTGGCGGTGACGCTGGGCTTCGTGACCGCCCCGGCGCCGTCGACAGCGGCAGCGCCGGACGCCGAAGGCGAGACCTCGGTCGCGATCACCTCGGCTCCGGCTCTGGCGTGGGGGCTGAAGACCACCTGGCGCAACTACGCACCCGCGCCGGCCGTGTCCGACGGCGCCACGGTGGTCCCGACCGACTCGGCGGCCACCGGCGCGACGTACAACCTGACCTGGGCCTTCGAGGACGGCAGCTACGACGCCACCACCGGGACGACCCGGATGAGCTACTCCGGCACCACGCACTGGACGAAGTACCACGCGGTCTCGGACCTCGGCTGGGCCAGGCCCGCTGCCTACACCGGCTCGGACCCGGACCCCTTCGTCCTCGACGTCACCCTCACCGATCCCGAGGTGGAGCTCGGCTCCGACGAGGCCACGATCACCGCGGGCCTCGTCACCAGGTCGAGCACGACCTGGAACCTGATCGACCACGGCCGGATCGCCGTCGCGACCCTGGACATCTCCGGTATCGATCCCGGCGTGACGACCGGTGCCGCGCCCGTCACCACCTGGCCGGCGATGGTGAGCACCGCGACCGAAGCGCTGGGCACCGCCGGCCTGTACGTCGTCGGCACGGCGATGGACAAGGTCGCCTTCGCGTACGACGGCCCCGGCGGCGCACCTGTGGTCGACGAGCAGTGGGACGACCAGGGCATCGACGTGCTCGAGGCCAAGGCGGCCACCGTGCTCACCGAGAACGGGTTGAACTATCCGACCACGTTCTGGTGGGTCGACCAGGAGGAGCTGCTGGCCCACTACTGGTTCCGCGACCCCAGCGGCAACTACGTGCTGCAGGCCTTCGACCTGGCCACCATGTCCGACACCGGGGAGCCCCTCGTCATCCCCAACGCGCAGCGCCCGTTCAACCTCATGACCTGGGACACCACCCGCGACCGGGTCCTCTACGCCCGCGTCGGCGAGTCCGTGGCCGGCCGGTGGCTGTCCTATGACCGCGATGCCGGGACGTACCTCACCGGCACCCTGACCAGCAGCACCCTGCCGCAGCGGGCGGCGTACGACCCCGTCGGGGATCGCGCCTACACGGTCGACCGCGTCCAACCGGTCGGAGTCAGCCCGGCCGACGTCGACCACCATGTCTGGCAGCTCCGGACCTGGGACATCACCGATTCCACGGTGACCAACGGCCCGGCGTACACCCTCCCCAGCTTCGACCCTGGCTGCAACCTGACGGGGTACGGCGCCGGATCGGCGCCGATCGCCGCGGCGCTCAACACCGTGGCCGCGAGCCCGCCGACGTCGACGGTGCTCGCCGACGGGTCGCTGCTGATCCTGGGAACGCGACGGTCCTGCGTGGACCCCGAGACGGGCGAGTCGGGATACCCGGCCGGGCAGGTGCCCGGCGCCTACCGGGTCGTGCTCGACGACGAGGCACACACTGCGACCGCCACCCCGATCGCCGGGACGGAGTTCGACAACAGTGGGTCGGCGTACACGGCCCTGCACGCCGGCCCGGACGGGTTGGTCGCACTGACCAACGACATCGGTGCTGCCCGAGTGCAGACCCTCACGGTCAGCGGGAGCGGAGCCGTCGAGAACGTCGACCCGCCCGTCACCGTGCCGTACGTCGGCGGTGAGCTCCGGACGTCGTTCAACATCGCCCTCGACCCCTCCGACGGGACCCTGTGGTGGGGCGGTCGCGGGTCGCAGCGACTGATCGGGGTGCGCGACGGGGAGCTGGTCTCCTCGGCGTACTACCCGGAGCGCTCGGCGCGCGGTGGCCCGGTGGTGGTCGGAGCCGACCACCAGATCTACTCGCTGACGACCGGCGGCGTCGTGGTCCTCGGGTCCTCGATGTACTCCGTCACCCGCTTCGACCTGACCGGCACCACGCCGACGGTCACCACCCAGCCCGAACCGGCGACCGCGTCGCTGAACGACGACGAGGAGTCCGCGGAAGCGACCTTCACCGTCGCCGCGTCCGGTCGTCCGGCCGCCACCATCCAGTGGCAGCTCAAGCGCAGCGGTGCGGACCGCTTCACCAGCCTGGCCGGCCAGACCGGGACGACCGCCACCGTGCCCGCCGGCCGCGACCTCCAGGGATCCCAGGTGCGTGCGGTCCTGACCAACCCGGCGGGCCGGGTCGCCACCGAGCCGGTCGCCCTGACCGTCAACTCGGCCCCGCGCATCGCGACCGCTCCGACCGACCAGACGGTCGTCGAGGGCAACGACGCCACGTTCGAGCTGGTCGCCGGTGCTCACCCGGCCCCGCAGGTGACCTGGCAGCGTCGAGTGAGCGGCTTCTGGCAGAGCATCACGGCGGAGGATGACGGCTTCGTCCTCCACGACGACAGCCAGAGCCTGACGGTGGTCGACACCAACGTCGACCAGACCGCGTCCCTCTTCCGGGCGAAGCTGGTGAACGCCGTCGCCACGACGTACACGCCCGCCGTCACCCTGACGGTCACCAAGGCGGCCTCGCCCACTCGCGCGATCACCGGCGGCGCCATGGACTGGGGCGTCAAGCAGTCCTTCCGGAGCTATGTCGCCGGGCCGATCGCGCACGGAGCTGTCGCGGCGACCGACGGTGCCACTCTCAACGCCGACGGCACCTGCCGGTTCCCTGTCCTGGGCGGCACCTACACCGCGACCGGTGGCAAGGCCGAGGTCCGTCTGGGTGGCACCGTGCGGTTCACCGGCCACGACTCCGGCAGCGGTCCGGCGCTCGACCTGAAGATCACCGACCCCGAGCTGCGCCTCACGGCCGCCACGGGGGCCCTCGTCGCCAACGTGACGTCGAAGAACATGGAGACGGGCCAGACGATGAGCTACCCCGACGTCGTACTCGCCTCCCTCGACGCGAGTCACGGTGTCGCGGGCGGCGCTGCGACGCTCGGGCTCAGCGACCTCCCCGCCACCCTCACCGACGCCGGGGCCCCCGCGTTCGCCGGCTTCTACACCGCCGGCGCGGCGCTCGACCCGGTTGACGCCACCCTGACGCTCGGCGACGAGGTCACCGGCGGGACGCCCGGCCCGGTCGCGTCGGTGACCACGATGACGCTCGACAGGCGGACCTACGCCTACGGCACGTCCACCGTCGCCCAGGTCCGGGTCGTCCCGTCCGGGACCCAGGGGGCCGTGCCCGCCGGCGCGGTGCTGCTCTCCGTCGCCGGGCAGACCGTCAGTGCCGAGCTCAGCGGTGGCGCCGCCAGGGTGCGGCTCCCCGAGGGCATCAAGCCCGGACGGCACACCGTCACGGCGCGCTACGGCGGGGGTGCCAAGGTGGCCTCCTCGTCGATGACCGCGAGCCTGCGGGTCACCAAGGCCGATCCCAAGCTCCGCCTCAAGGTGGCCGGACGAAGCCACCGGGCCGGTCAGCGGCTGCGCGTCCGGGTGGTCGCCGATATCGCCGGCAGCTCGCACGTGTATCCCGTGGGCCAGATCGTCCTTCGAGAAGACGGCCGCACCATTGCCACGGCGACCCTGCGGAGTGGACACCGGGGGACGATCACGCTCAAGCGACCCGGACTCCGTATCGGCAAGCACTTCCTCACGGCCACCCTTGCCGGCACCCGCCTCCAGAGCGCTGCCACCAGCACCGCGAAGGTGGTCCGAGTCGTGCGCAGCAAGTAAGGGATCGCCGCGGACTTCCCAGGAGGCGCAGGGCGCCGGAATTCCTTAGTGGACTAACCCGCGCCGAATTCCGCTACATTTCGGACATTCGTCGTATGGTGGAGCCTGTCCTATTGGACGGGGGATTCCCTGGGAGGGGTGCACATGGCACAACGCGTTATCACACAGCTCGTCAGCGATCTGTCAGGAGACGAGATCGCAGACGGTAAGGGCGAGTCAATCGAGTTCTCGTACCGCGGTGCGAGCTACTCGATCGACCTGACCGACAAGGAAGCAGCTGGCTTCGACAAGGCGGTCGCGCTGTACCTCGAGCACGCCACGAAGACCGGCGGGCGTCGTAGGAGCACGAGCGCCGGCTCGAAGAGCGACTACAGCGCCAAGGACGTCCGGGTCTGGGCGAAGGCTCAGGGCATCGACGTGCCTGAGCGTGGGCGTATCCCGAGGGACGTCTTGGAGCAGTACAAGAGCTCGAAGTGATGCCGTGATCTATTCGCTGCCGGGAGACGTCAACCTCTCCCGGCAGCGTTAGTTCACAGGAGGCGTCGTTAGCGGCGGCGATCCCTTGACTGCCGATCATCGGTTTCATTGCCTAAACGTGACTATCCTCGGTCCGAGGGTCCAGCCATATCGACGCACCTAAAGCGTCGTACGGATTCCGGCGATTGTTCTCGGTGTCGCCTCAGGCCGGCCGCCGTCGCTCGCGCACTCCGGCCACCAGGTCGGCGGCCGCGTCCGGCCAGGTCGGGTGCTCGAACTCGAACCCGGCCTCCAACAGTCGGCCGGGCGCCACGCGCCGGCTCTTGAGCAGCAGCTCGGTGTCCGAGCGCAGCGCCCAGGCGCCGAGCTCGGCCATCGCGCGCGTCGCGGGCAGTCCCGGGCGCCGGCCCCAGGCCCGGCGCAGGTCGCGCATCAGTTCGCGCTGGGGGACCGAGCCGGGGGAGGCGAGGTTGACCGGGCCGGCGAGGTCGAAGCGCTCGACCAGAAAGTCGATCGAGCGGCACAGGTCGGCGGCGTGGATCCACGAGACGTACTGCCCGCCGCCCGCGACCGGGCCGCCGAGGCCGAGCCTCGCCATCCAGAGCAGGTAGTCGAAGATCCCACCCCGGTCCGGGCTCATCACGAGCGCGGTGCGCAGGGCCACCCGCCGGGTGTGCGGCAGCGTGGCCTGCTGCTGGGCCGCCTCCCACTCCCGTGCGATCCGCACGCTGAACTCCCAGTACGCCGGGACGCCGGGCTCGCGGCCACCGATGATGCCCGTGGCCTCGTCGTTGGCGGCGTCGCGCCGATCCGCGTAGATCGTCGCGGTGCTCATCTGCAGCCAGACCGCCGGCGGCCGGTCGGCGAGCTCGAGAGCGCGTCCGACCGCGAGGGTCGAGTCGACCCGGGAGCTCATCATCTGGCGCAGGTGCTCGTCGGTGTAGCGGCAACTGACCGACCGTCCGGCGAGGTTGACGACGACGTCCGCGCCGTCGAGCTCCTCGGCCCAGTCGCCGATCGAGCGGCCGTCCCAGACCCGGTGCCGTACGCCGGGCTCCAGTGTCTCGGGCTGCCGGCTGAGCACGACGACGTCGTGGCCCGCCGCGGCGTACCTCCGCCGCAGGATGCCGCCGACCTGACCTGTGCCTCCGGGGATGACGATGCGCATGCCCGTCACCCTACAACGGTTTTGAACGCGTTCAATTCGGGGAGGGTCAGCCGACCTGACCGAGGAACTCGCGCAACATCAGCTCGAGCAGGGCCGGTCGGTCCTGGGCGACCAGGTGGCCGGCGGAGGGCACGATCGCGAGCCGGGCGCCCGGGATGCTCTCCGAGATCAGGAGGGTGTGGTCGGGACGGATCACGTCGTGGTCGCCCGCCACGACCAACGTCGGCGCCCGCACCGTCGCGAGCATCTCCGGCGTGATGTGGGGCTCGGACTTCCACATGTCGGTGAGCTTCGCGACGACGACGTCGGCGTGCTCGGGGCCGTCGGGGGAGAGCTGCTTGTACTCGCGCTCGATCTGGGCGCTGTCCTCCTCGGACATCGCCCGGGCGAACAGCTCGTCCGCGACGAAGCCGTCCGGGTCGAGGTTGGCGCTGATCGAGACGACCGACCGCACGCGGTCGGGATGGTCCAGCGCCAGCAGCAGCGCGAGGATCGCGCCGTCGCTGAAGCCGACCACGTGCGCCGAGTCGAGGCCGATCGCGTCGAGGTAGGCGATCGTCTCGTCGACACCACCGGCGTAGCTGAACGGGCCGTCGCGGTCCGCCGTACGACCGTGGCCGACGCGTTCGGGCGCGTGCACCCGGTAGGCGGTGGCGAGACCGTCACCCAGCCCGCGCAGGTTCTCGATCGAGCAGTAGCCGCCGTGGAGCAGCAGCAACGGCTCACCGTCGCCGTGGATCTCGTGGTAGCTCGGGTGGCCGAGGACGTCGACGTAGGGCACGCGAGAACTCTAGGACTCCGTCACCCCGCGGCCGGGAGATGTGCCTGCACCGCCAGGTCGACGCTCGGGTGGATCCGGTCCTCGCCGATGCGGCCGACCACGCCGTCACGGTGGAGGACCTGCCGCACGGCCGGCCGCAGGCGGGCCAGCCGGAGCTCGACCCCGGACTCGTCCGCGACGGTGACCAGCTCGTCGAGCGCGGCAGCCCCCTGGGCGTCCGTGAAGGTGATGGCCGAGCAGTCCAGCACGACGCACTCGAGCCCGCCCTCACTGCGGTCGATCAGCTCGCGCACACGTTCGTCCAGTGCCTCGGAGGTCGCGAAGAAGAGGCTGCCCTCGAGCCGCAGGACCGCGACGCCCGGGAACTGCTCGTCGTCCGGGTGCCGCGCGAGCGGGCGGAAGAGGGTCGTCCCGGGCCGCCGGCCGAGTGTCGGCATCGCCGGTCGGGTCGCGACCGCGACCAGCCACAGCAGCGACAGGGCGATGCCGACCAGCACGCCCGCCAGCACCCCGACGACGAGCGTTGCCAGGATCGCGACCATCGCGACCCAGAAGTCGAAGCGCTGGACCCGGGCGAGCCGGCGCAGCTCGCCGACGTTCATCATGCCCATCACGACGGCCTCGATGACCAGAGCGGCGAGCACCGGCTTGGGCAGGTGCGCGAAGAGCGGGGCAAGGAAGAGCAGCGTCCCGATCACCACGAGCCCAGACGTCAGGGACGCCACCCCCGACCGGGCGCCGGCGCGGTCGTTCAGTGAGCTCGCGGAGAGGCTGGTCGACACCGGCATCCCCTGCAGCAGGCCGGCTCCCGCGTTGGCCACGCCCTGGGCGATCGTCTCCTGCTGGAGATCCACCCGGTAGCGGTGCCGGGTCGCGAAGACCTTGGCATCCCCGGCGGTCTGCGAGAAGCCGATCAGCACCAGCGCGAGCGCCGCGCTGGAGGCGACCCCGACGTGGTCCCAGACCAGGCCGACGTCGGGCACCTCGGCCGAGGGCAGTCCGCTCGGGATCGAGCCGACGACGGCCACGCCGCGCCCCTCGAGATCGGCGGCCACGCTGACGACCAGCCCACCGACGAGGAGCACGAGGGCGCCGGGCACGGACGGGGCGACCAGCCGGAGCCCGAAGACGACGATGAGCGCGACGGCGCCGACCACGAAGGTGGCGGAGTCGGTCGACCCCAGGCCGCCCAGCCACGACCACAGCTCCTGGAACGCGTTGGAACCCTCGGCGTCGGTGCCCGTGATCTTGGGGAGCTCGCCGACCACCACGTCGATCGCGGCACCGAACAGGAACCCGGTGACGACCGCCTGGGAGAGGAACCTGGCGATCCAGCTCATCCGGAGTACGGCGAGCAGGACGAACATCAGCCCCGAGAGCAGGGCGATGCCGGCGACGAACGTCGCCACGTCGGCCTCGCTCGTGATGCCCGCGGCCAGGACCGCGCTCGCGGCGACAGCTGCGAGACCGGAGCTCGGACCCATCGAGATCTGGCGGGACGTGCCGAGCACGGCGTACAGGATGGTCGCGGCGGCGGCGGCGTACAGCCCGTTCTGGAGCGGGATGCCGGCGATCCCGGCGTACCCCAGGTTCTTGGGGATGATCAGCGCCGCGACGGCCACTCCCGCGACCAGGTCGCCGCGCAGCCAGGCGCGCTCGTACGAGCGGATCCAGCCGACCATCGGCACCAGCATGGGGACCACTATCGCGGGTCGCGCGGACCTGGGACCCTTCGAAGATGGTGAAGATCGTCCCGAGGTGGGAGTGGCGCAGCTTCGGCTCGAGCTTCGGAGCCGCGGAGGAGCTGCTGCAGCCCGAGGACGCCCACGTCGTCGAGAGCGACGAGCTGTACCTGTTGTCGGCGCCGGGGGCCGGCATCGTCAAGGTGCGTGACGGGTTGATGGACGTCAAGGAGCTCCAGAGCGTCGACGAGCACGGACTCGAGCAGTGGGTCCCGGTGCTGAAGGCCGCCTTCCCGCTGGCGGGTGACGACCTCGGCACGGTGACGGCCGCGCTCGGCCTGCCGGCGGGCGCCGTGTCGGCACGTACGTCGTGGTCGCTCGCGGACCTGCTGGCCGAGGTCGTCGAGCCGCACCCCGACCTGTGTGCGGTCGAGGTCCACAAGCGTCGCGTGCGCTCGACGCTCGGCGGGTGCATGGTCGAGCTGTCCGACGTCACGGCCGGGGGGTGGCAGACCCGCACGGTGGCGGTGGAGGACCCGGACCCCGACCACGTGGTCGAGGTGGTGGACCGCCTAGGGCTCGCGGCCCGGCCGAACCTCAACTACGGCCGCGGCCTCGTGGTCCTGCTCGGACTCGGCGACCCGCGCTGTGCGGTCATCGACGTCGGCACCAACTCGGTGAAGTTCCACGTCGGCGAGCGAGCCTCGGACGGGACATGGCGCACCGTCGTCGACCGGGCCGAGGTCACCCGGCTGGGCGACGGCCTCACGGCCGGTGGACGGCTCGCTCCGGAGGCTGCTGCGAGGACGGTCGAGGCCATCGCCGACATGGCCGACGAAGCCCGGCGGGAGCGGGCGGTCGCCGTCGTCGCAGTCGGGACGGCGGGACTCCGGATGGCGGCCGACCGCGCCGAGTTCGTCGGCGCCGTACGCCGGCGGTGCGGTGTCGTCGTGGAGATCATCTCCGGTGAGGAGGAGGCCAGGCTGGCCGCCCGCGCGGCCACCGCCGGCCTGGCCGGACCCGGATCGCTGGTCGCGTTCGACACCGGTGGCGGGAGTTCGCAATTCACGTTCGGGTCGGTCACGTTCGGGCGCGACGACCAGGTCGACGAGCAGTTCAGCGTGCCCGTGGGCGCGGTCCGCCTGACCGAGCGGTTCGGGCTGGCCGGCCCGGTGTCGGAGCAGGTGTTGGCGGAGGTCGCCCACGAGATCGGCGCGGGGTTCGCCCGCCTGGACGGGCAGGACCGTCCGGACCTGCTCATCGGCATGGGCGGAGCGGTCACCAACCTCGCCGCCGTACGGCACGGCCTGAGCGACTACGACCCGGAGGTCGTGCACGGGACGGTCCTGGACCGCGAGGAGGTGGAGCGGCAGATCGACCTCTACCGCACCCGCGACGCCGAAGGTCGCCGGAGTGATGTGGTCGGGCTCCAGCCGAGCCGGGCCGAGGTCATCCTCGCGGGGGCCTGCATCGTCCGTGCCGTCCTCGACCTGCTCGGCACCGACTCGCTCACGGTGAGCGACCGGGGACTGCGGCACGGCGTGCTCGTGGACCGCTTCGATGCGACACGGGTTCGGACATAGAGGGTGGCTCCTTGATTCGGGTGGGCCTGACCGCGCGTTACGCCAAGCTCGCTGCCGTCGACCGATGAGGCGTCGCACGCCCGCACCATCGTTATCTGGGCGATAGGAGTCGCATCCTCGGGCTCCGCGCCATGCCTTCCCCAGTTGGTTGTCGACAACCAACCGGGAGACGCGGCCCGCAGCGGCTCGCTGCCGTCGACCGAAGTGGCGTCGCACCCGCACCATCGTCATTGGGCGACAGGAGTCGCACCCCAGCCGACCGGCGTGGGAGACTCGGCGCCGTGGAGACCCGAGTCGACGCCTGCGTGCTGTGGGCACGCGCGCTCGTGGTGGGCTCCCTGGCGTTCTTCCTGGGCGTCGTCGGCCACGTGACGGCCGACGGACTGCTGCCCGGCCCGGCGTTCCTCGCGGCTCTGCTGGCGATGTCGGTGCTGCTGAGCGCGCCGATGCTGAGCCGCCCGGCTTCCTCGGTGCGGCTGGTCGCGATGCTCGTCGGCGGCCAGACCCTGCTCCACCTGGTGCTGTCGCTCAGCGCCGGCCACGCCGGTGACCGAGCGACCGGCACCGTCGCCACCCGCTCGAGCGCCCTCGGCAACCTCCCGGTGCTCGACGGACGCCGCGTCGGCTCGCTCCAGGACGCCTACACCGGGGCCGCCGACCAGCACGGCGGATTGGCGCCGTCGCTGCCCGTCGGCCACCTGGTCAACGACCTGTCGGCGCACGCGCCGATGATGGCCGCCCACCTGGCCGTCGCCGCGCTCGTCGGCCTCTGGCTCGGGTACGGCGAACGCTGCCTCTGGACGCTGCTCGCCCTCACCGGGCGGCGCATCCTGGCCGCGGCCTGGGCGCTGCGCCCGGTCGTCGCCACCCCACGTCTCACCGCGGTCGACGCCGACCGCGCTCCCTCCGGACCGCGTTCGGTCTGGCTGGTCCGCCCCGACTCGCGTCGCGGGCCTCCTCTCCTCGCCGCCTGACCAGCATTCCCACGCCGGACCCATCCACGGTCCCGGCGTACTTGCGCGTTCGCGCGCACCCACTCTTCGAGGAGAACCCATGACCGACGTGCTCGCGCCCCAGCGCGAACCCGCTGACCCACCATCCAGACCCAGACGGCCCGCGACCTCCGGTGGCTGGTTCCGAGCCGTCTGGCGCTGGCACTTCTTCGCCAGCTTCCTGGTCGTCCCCGTGCTGCTGCTGCTCGCGGTGACCGGCCTGATCTACCTGTTCCGCTTCCAGCTCGAGCCTGTGATGCACCCCGACCTGATGAAGGTCGACCCGCCGGCGGGTGCGGTGACGCAGCCCTACCTGCAGCAGCTGGCTGTTGTCGAGAACGCCTACCCCGGCTCGACCCCGGTCTCCCTGGCGGAGCCTCGGGACGCCGACAGCCCGACGATCGTCTCGATCACGACGGCCGCCGGCGAGGGCCGCGACGTCTACGTGAGCCCGTACGGTCCGGAGGTGCTCGGCTCGCTGAACCCCGACACCACCGTGTCGGGCACCGCGATCCGGTTGCACGGCGAGCTGATGGCCGGGACGTACGGCGACTACGTGATCGAGCTCGGCGCCTGCTGGGCGGTGGTCATGGCGATCACCGGCTACTACCTGTTCGTGCGCGGATGGCGCGCCCGGCGCTGGGCCCGCACGACCGGTCGCCCGGGCGCGAAGCTGCGCTGGCGGCACGGCCTGGTCGGAGCCGTGGCGGGCGTCGGACTGCTCACGCTCCTGGTGACCGGCCTGCCGTGGACCGGCTTCTGGGGTGCGAAGGTACAGACCTTCGCGACCGAGAAGGGCACCTCGATGTGGAGCACCGACCCCGGTGCGGTCAGCAACCCCACGTCAACCCTCGACGAGTCGCTGCCGCACAGCCACCAGAGTGACGTGCCGTGGGCGATGGGCGACTCCGAGGTGCCCTCGTCGACCCCGCCGAAGGACGGCGAGGAGCGCAGCGTCGCCAACGTCGACACCGCGATCGAGATCGCCGAGCGCGAGGGGCTACGGCACCCGATGACCGTCGCGCTCCCGGCCGCCGACGACACCGCCGGTGTCTTCTCCGTGATCGGCTACGCCTTCGACGCGCCGTCGGACGAGCGGACGGTGCACATCGACCGGTACGGCGGGCAGGTGGTGTCGGCGTACGGCTTCGACGACTACCCGGCGCTGGCCAAGGTGGTCTCGCAGGGCATCGGGCTGCACGAGGGTCGCAGCCTCGGGCTGTGGTCGTTCTGGGGCTCCGCGCTGATGTGCCTGGCGATCATCTTCATGTGCGTGACCGGCCCGCTGATGTGGTGGCGTCGCCGGCCGAAGGGCGCAGCCACCATGGGCGCGCCCCGAGGCCGGATGCCGATCCGGTCCACGCCGGCGCTCGCCGTCGTCCTGGTCGCCCTCGGCATCTTCCTGCCGCTCTTCGGCCTCTCCCTGCTGGTCGTGCTGCTGCTCGACCAGCTCGTCCTGCGCCGGGTGCCGACGCTGTCCCGATGGTTCAGCACCGCGTGAGCGCGCGGCCGGACCACCTCGGAACCCCACTCGACACCACGAATCGGAGCACCACCATGAACACGTCCCTCCTCCGCACCAGCGCCCGCCTCGCCGTCGTACCGGCCGCCCTCGTCGGTGCGCTCGGGCTCGCCGGCGCAGCCTCGGCGCACGTCACCGTCACGCCGTCCGAGACCGCCGCGGGTGCCTACACCGTGGTGACCGTCAGCGTGCCGCACGGCTGCGACGGATCGCCGACCACGAAGGTCGCGATCGGGATGCCCGACGGCATCTACAGCGTGACGCCCACCCGCAACCCCTTCTACGACGTGGAGAAGGTGACCGAGAAGCTGGACCAGCCGGTCCAGGACGCCCACGGCAACGAGCTGACCGAGCGGGTCAGCAAGGTCGTCTACACCGCCGAGACGCCGCTGCCCGACGGGCAGCGCGACACCTTCGAGCTCTCCCTGCAGATCCCGGAGGACGCGGCCGGCAAGACGCTGACCTTCCCCGCCATCCAGACCTGCGAGAAGGGCGAGACCGCCTGGAGCGAGGTCCCCGCTTCGGGCCAGTCCGAGGACGACCTCGAGCACCCTGCTCCGGCCTTCGAGGTGACGGCGGCGGCCACCGGTGACCACGCGGCCGTGATGGCGGACACCGCCGCCGCCAGTGACGGCGACGACGAGAGCGACGGCGGCAACGGCATCGCGATCGCCGGCCTCGTCGCGGGCCTGCTCGGTCTCGCCCTGGGGGCGGTCGCCCTGGTCCGCACGCGCGGGCGCGGCCAGGCGTGAGGCGAGCCCTTCTCTGCTCGTTCGTCGTCGGTGTCCTGGTCCTGCTGGCCGGGGCGCCGGCGTCGGCGCACGCCAGCCTGCTCTCCTCCGACCCGGAGGAGGGCTCGGTGGTCGCCGCCCTGCCCGACCAGCTGGTGCTCACCTTCAACGAGCCGGTGCGGCTCGACCAGGTCCAGGCGTTCACGCCCGGCGGTGACGACTGGTCGGTGACCGCCGAGGCCCAGGACAACCGGCTCGTCGTTGTACCCCAGGAGGACCCGGGGACCGGCACCGTCGTGGTCGCGTGGAAGGTGATCTCCGAGGACGGCCACGTCGTCGGTGGGTCGTTGACCTTCTCGATCGGCAGTCCGTCCGGTGGCGCGGCTGCAGGGGAGTCGAGCGGGGACACGGTCTCCCGGAGCGTCGAGATCGCCCGTTGGGCCGCGGCGGCGGTCCTGGTCGGCTCGCTGCTGGCGATCGTCGTGCTCGCGGTGCTGGTCGCGGCCCGCGGCACCCTGCCGGCGCGGTGGACCCACCACGGGCTGGTCCGCGTACTGCACCTGCTGTGGAACGCCGCCTTCGTCGCCGCCCTGGCGCTGGTGCCGCTCCTCCAGGTCGTCTCCGCCGGCGGAACCCTGCGCGACGCGCTCGACTGGGTGACCTGGCTCAACGGCCTCACCAGCGGCCGGACCTGGCTGCTCCTGGCGAGCGTCCTGCTGGCGGCGGGACTCGTCGCCGTGGTCCGTCGTACGGCGCGGCCGCGGCACGGGTCGCTGCCGGTCCTCCGCGTCGCGGCGGGCGGTCTCGTCGTGTTGGTGGTCGCGCCGCTGCTGGTGGTCGTGGCGGCAGGACCCGAGACGTCCGGTGAGGAGGCCGTGGCGGCGATCCCATCGCAGACCGGCGGTGCGCAGACGGCCGACCTCGGCGAGGCGGGTACGGCGACGGTGTCAGCCCGGCAGACCGACGGTCGGTCCTACCGGCTGCGCCTGACCCTGACGACGTCCGGAGGCGCGCCCCTGCGCCCCTACGCGAAGCCGACGATGTCGCTGAGCAGCGACGACGTGGAGCTCGGCAATGTGGATCTTGGCGACGTCGAGCTGCGGCGTACCGGTCGGGGCGCCTACGAGGGCGACGTCGTGATCCCGCGCGACGGTGAGTGGTCGGTGGCGGTCAGCGTGCGGACCAGCGAGTTCGACAACCCGGTCGCGGTGGTGCCGGTCAGCATCGGCTGACGACCGGGCTCAGCCGGAGGCGAGCCGCCGGGCGCTGCGCTCCTCGTGGCGGGCGGTCCGCCTCCGGCGCAGCCGGCGCACCAGCCGGGGCGCGTGCGCCTCGGCGGCCGGCAGGTCGATCAGCCGGTTGAGCAGCTGGTGGTAGCCGGCCGGGGTGAGGTCGAACCGCTCGCGGACGGCCTCGTCCTTCGCCCCGGCATGGGAGATCCAGTCCTCCTCGAACGCCAGGATCTCCCGGTCGAGGTCGCTGAGCTGGTCACCTTCCGCGTGCATGCAGAAATCCTCACACGAGGCCGGCGGAGACGAGGAATCGGTCCACCTCGATCCGGAGCGCCACCCGGAGCGGGTTCGGCTGCGGGGTGCGGTAGCGCGCGGCGTACCGGTCCATCGCCCGCTGCACCGACGCCTGGTCGCTCAGCACCTCGGCGGTGCCCTCGATCGTCGACCACCGGCCGCCGTCGACCTGGCATGCGGCGACGCGCGGGTCTGCGGCCGCCTGGTGGGCCTTGCGGGAGGTCCCGTAGGTGATCACCCACGCGCAGCTCTCCTCGAGGTCGAGCGCGACCCCGACCGGGACGACGTGCGGGCGGCCGTCGGCGCGCAAAGTCGTGAGCGTGCACAGGTGCCGCTCGGTCCAGAACTCCAGAAGTGCTGGCGGGAAGTCCGCCCAGCCGGGCTGCCACGAGGTCACGCGCACATGCTGGCACGGCCCCAGAGATATGTACGGCGGATACGTTCGTGACATGCCGCAGATCGCTCAGCTCGTGGACACCCTGATGGATCGCACGGTCGTCCCCGGCTACACCCGGCTCGGCCCCGCCGTACGCCGCCGCCTGTCGACGTGGCCGGCCGACCCGCCTCCCGACGCGCTGGTGGGCAGGCGCGCAGTGGTGACCGGCGCGAGCAGCGGGCTCGGGGTGGCGACGGCCGAAGGCCTGGCCGCGCTGGGCGCCGAGGTCGTCCTCGTGGTCCGCGACACCGACAAGGGCGCCGCGGTCGTGCGCGAGATCCAGGGCCGGCTCCCGCTCGCGCGCCTGGACGTGCAGCGCTGCGACCTGGCCGACCTCGACGACGTACGGCGGTTCGCGGCCGCTGTCGACGGTGGCGTGGACGTGCTCGTGCACAACGCGGGCGCGATGCCGCCGACCCGCACCGAGTCGCCGCAGGGCCACGAGATGACGATGGCGCTGCACGTGCTCTCACCGGTCCTGCTGACCGACCTGCTGGGGGAGCGGCTGCGGGACGGCCGGGTGGTCATGGTGACCTCGGGCGGCATGTACACCCAGCGGCTGCGCGCCGACGACCCGGAGTACCTCGACGGGGACTACTCACCGACCACGGCGTACGCGCGCAGCAAGCGGGCCCAGGTCGAGCTGCTGCCGGTGCTGCAGCACCGCTGGCGGCCGCACGGCGTCGACGTGCACGCCACCCACCCCGGCTGGGCGGACACGCCAGGCGTCGCCGAGTCGCTGCCGACCTTCCGCAAGCTCACCGGCCCGCTGCTGCGCGATGCCACCGAGGGTGCCGACACCACCGTGTGGCTCGCCGCCACCGAGCCCGCCCGCGCCGGCGGCCGGCTCTGGCACGACCGCCAGCCGCGCCCGACCCAGCTCCTGCGGCGTACCCGCACCGGCGCCGCCGAGCGCGAGCGTCTCTGGGCGTGGGTGACGGAGCAGCTCGCGCTCTGATCGGCCGGCGATCCGTCGGGATAGTCCGTCACGTTTTGGTTGCCGACACGCCGAGACGGGTGACCGGAACGTGACGGACTATCCCGACGGGGCGCTCAGATCCAGCGGGTGAACCAGATCCGGTCGACCCACTCCGCGTGGGTGAGCAGCTGGTTGGTCCAGATCGGCCAGAACCAGGCGAAGTTCAGCAGCACCAGCACCAGGTAGGCGCCGACCACGATCACCCCGGCCGTACGCCGCCTGCTGGGCTCGGTCGAGCGCCCGAGCAGCCGCCCGATGGCCATCGTGATCGCGAGGACCATGAACGGCAGCGTGATGATCGCGTAGAACGAGAAGATAGGTCGGTCGTCGTACTGCAGCCACGGCAGCCAGGTCGACGCGGCCCCGACGACTACGACGCCGTACCGCCAGTCCCGGGCGCCGACCCACATCACCAGGGCGAACAGCAGCGCCAGCGACCCCGCCCACCAGATCGCCGGGGAGCCGAGGAGCAGCACCTGGCGCAGGCAGTCGCTGCCCGCCGGCGCGTCGCAGCCCTGGGTGCCCGGCTGGATCTTGGTGTCGGCGGCGACCCCGACCGGCCGGTTGAGCAGCAGCCAGCCCGACGGCTTGGAGGCGTAGGTGTGGGTGCTGTCGTTGAGGAAGTGGGTGTGGAACGCGTAGACGTCGTGGTGGTAGTACCAGAGCGACCGCAGCGACTGCGTGACCTCCCCGAGCCCCGAGGCGTCCGGCTCGGTGCGGGTCGGCCAGTCCTTGCCGCCGTTGTAGTGGGTGTACTGCGTCGCGGAGAGGTGCTCCTCGTACTGGTGGGCGTTGACCAGCCAGCCCGTCCAGCTCGCGACGTACACGATCGCCGCCACCAGCACGATCTGGACGAACGCCGGGATGCCGTCGGCGAGCACCGACTTGGGCAGCGACCAGCGGACCCCGAACGACCGTCGCGCGCCAGCCGACCACAGCCACGCGAGCAGCCCGAACACCGCGAGCGGGTAGAGCGCCTCCCACTTCGTGCCGACGGCGAGCCCCCAGGTGATGCCGGCGGCGACCAGCCAGGGCCGGAAGAGCAGGCGGCGTACGGGCCCCCAGGCCCTCGTGTCGTTGATCTGCTCCGGCACGAGGCGGGCCATCCGGGCGCGGTACCAGTCCCGGTCGGCGACGATGCAGTGCACGCCGCAGAGGATGAAGAACGCGACGAAGATGTCGAGCAGCGCGAGCCGGGACAGCACGAAGTGCAGGCCGTCGAAGCACAGCAGCAGGCCGGCGATGCAGCCGAGCAGCGTCGACCCGGTGAGCCGGCGCGCGAGCCGGCACATCACCAGCACCATCAGGGCGCCGACCACAGCGGCCGACACCCGCCAGCCGAACGGGTCCATCCCGAAGGCCTTCTCGCCCAGCGCGATCAGCCACTTGCCGACGTCGGGGTGGACCGCCATCTCGGGGGTGGACTTCCACTGGCCGCTGGTCTGACCGGCGAGGATGTGCTCGTTGGCCTTGTCGACGTAGTCGCGGGCGTAGCCGTGGTGCAGCAGCGACCACGCGTCCTTGGCGTAGTAGGTCTCGTCGAACTCGAACTCGCGCGGCTTGCCGAGGTGCCACAGCCGCAGGAACAGCGCCAGCAGGGCGACCGCGATGCTGCTCGCCCACCCGACGAACGGGTCCTCCGCGCGCATCCGGGTGCGGGCCCGCTGCCACGCCGAAGGTACGGCGTCGCCGGCCGCGTTGGTGGAGAGGCCGACACGCTCCTTCGGGGGCTCGGGCGGCGCGGCGGTCGTCACGGTGGAAGACTCTAGATCGTGACTCCTGACGTCGGTGTGCTCGTCCTCGCAGCCACGCCGATCGGGCGGGTCGCGGACGCGCCGCCGCGCCTGGCCGAGGAGCTCGCGACGGCCGACGTCGTGGCCGCCGAGGACACCCGTCGGCTGCGCCGGCTGACCAACGACCTGGGCGTGTCCGTGACCGGGCGCATCGTGTCGTACTTCGAGGGCAACGAGTCCGCCCGGACGCCGGTGCTCCTGGAGGCACTGCTCGCCGGGGAGCGGGTGCTGCTGGTGACCGACGCCGGGATGCCCAGCGTCTCGGACCCCGGCTACCGGCTGGTCGTGGCAGCGGTCGAGCACGACGTGCCGGTTACCGCCGTCCCCGGACCGTCGGCGGTGCTGACCGCGCTGGCAGTCAGCGGCCTGCCGGTCGACCGGTTCTGCTTCGAGGGCTTCCTGCCGCGCAAGGCGGGGGAGCGCTCGCGGCGGCTGGCCGAGCTGCTGCGGGAGACCCGCACCATGGTCTTCTTCGAGGCGCCGCACCGCACCGAGGCCGCGCTGGCAGCGATGGCGGAGGCCTGGGGCGGCGACCGCGCCGCTGCCGTCTGCCGCGAGCTGACGAAGACCCATGAAGAGGTACGGCGAGGTCCGCTCGCAGACCTGGTGTCGTGGGCCGCCGAGGGTGTCCGGGGCGAGGTCACGATCGTGGTCGCCGGAGCTGCGCCGTACGCCGAGGTCGGGTCGGACCCTGCCAGCCTGCTCGCGGCCGTCGCCGAGCTCGAGGCCGAGGGCGTACGCCGCAAGGAGGCGATCGTCGAGGTCGCCCAGCGCGCCGGCGTACCCAAGCGCGAGGTCTACAACCTGGTGCACGGGGGAGAACGTCCAGCATGAGCATCCGCACCCTCCACCACGACGGCCTCACCTTCGACGTGCTCGACGAGGGGCCGCGGGACGGGAAGCCGGTGGTGCTGCTGCACGGCTTCCCCGAGCGCAGCTCGACCTGGCGGCTGGTCGCGCCGGTGCTGCACGAGGCCGGGCTGCGCACGATCGCGCTCGACCAGCGCGGCTACTCGCCGGGCGCGCGGCCGCGACGGCGGCGTGACTACAAGGTGTCCTCGCTGGTCGGCGACGTCGTCGCGCTGATCGAGGAGGTCGGCGAGCCGGTGCACCTGGCCGGCCACGACTGGGGCGCGGCGGTCGGGTGGGCGGTCACCCTGCGCCGTCCCGACCTGCTGCGCAGCTGGACGGCGGTGTCGGTGCCGCACCCGGCGGCGTTCGCCCGGGCGATGAAGACCAAGAGCCAGCGGCGGCGTTCGCGCTACATGCTCTTCTTCAACGTCCCGGTGCTGCCCGAGCTCAGTGCCCGCCGTGCCGGGGGCCGCTTCGACCAGAGCATGAGCAGGGCCGGGATGACCGCCGAGGAGGTCACCCGCTTCCGTCAGGAGATCGTGGCGTACGGCGCGCTGCCGCACGCGCTCGGTTGGTACCGCGCGCTCCCGCTGCTCAAGCCGGGCGAGACCGACCACAAGACGACGGTGCCGACGACGTTCGTGTGGAGCGACCGCGACATCGCGATCGCCCGCTCCGGTGCGGAGGCCACGGCGGCGTGGGTGGATGCGCCGTACCAGTTCCTCGAGCTGCCCGGCGTCAGCCATTGGATCCCGACCCAGGCCCCCGACGACTGCGCCGCCGCGATCATCGAGCGGGTGCTGGCTTCTGAGGTCGGTGCATGACGCGTCCCGCTGCGCCCGAGCCGCTCCCGCACCCGGTCGTCGACAACCACTGCCACCTCGACATCGGTCGCGGCGACGACCCCGCCGTACCTCTCGAGGAGGCGCTGGCCGCCGCTGCCGCCGTCGGGGTGACCCGGATCGTGCAGATCGGCTGTGACCTGCCCGGTGCGCGGTGGGCGGTCGAGGCAGCCGCGGCGTACGCCTCGCTCGTCGCGGGCGTCGCGCTGCACCCCAACGACGCCCCGCGGGTGGCGTCGCTCGACGACGCGCTGGCCGAGATCGAGGCGCTCGCGGGTGCGCACGATCGCGTCCGCGCCGTGGGGGAGACCGGCCTCGACTACTTCCGCACGGGTGAGGAGGGGCGGGCCGTGCAGGAGGAGTCGTTCCGGCGGCACATCGACATCGCCAAGCGGCTCGACAAGACGCTGGTGATCCACGACCGCGACGCCCACGACGAGGTGCTGCGGGTGCTCGACTCCGAGGGGGCGCCGGACCGGTGGGTCATGCACTGCTTCTCCGGCGACGCTGCCTTTGCGCGCGAGTGCCTCTCGCGCGGGGCCTACCTCTCCTTCGCCGGGACGGTGACCTTCAAGAACGCCGCTCCGCTGCGCGAGGCGCTCGCGGTCACCCCGCTCGACCGGGTGCTGGTCGAGACGGACGCGCCGTACCTCACCCCGACGCCGTACCGGGGCCAGGTCAACGGGTCCTACCTGGTCCCGCTCACCGTGCGCGCGATGGCGGACGTGCGCGGGGACGACCTGGGTGAGCTGTGCGCCGCCATCGACGGGAACACGGACGTGGCGTTCGGCGGGGGTTGGTAGGGCGTCGGACCGTGCATGGATCCCCGGTCGACCGGGGATCCCGACGCTTGTGGGGGTTTGCAACGGCTGTCAGGCGTCAGGAAACCCCGACAAGCTAGCCCGGCAGTAGGTCCGGCCGAGCCTCAGCGAGTACGGCGTCCCGGTCGTCCGCCAGCACGAACCCGGCGGCGACAGCTGCATCCACGGCCGCCGCGTACGCCGCGAGGTACGCCGCCCGTGACGACCAGCGGGCCGCGAGCAGGTCAGGGGCCAGAGGCAGCGTCCGGCCGAAGAGCTGACAGATCGGTGAGGCGTCCGGAGCAGCGATGCCCGACAGCACCTCGACCGGCGCCTCGACCACCGGCGTCCGTACGCCACCGACCACGTTGCCGACGTCATCGAGCGCGAACCCCGACCCCACCACCGACAGCCGCGGCGAGGAGGGCGCGGGAGCGCCACCTCGCGCCCACGCCTCCAGCCACCGCAGTGCCGCCCGTACGACGTACGCCTGCTGCCCGCGGTTGACCGGGTCCGGGCAGCCCAGGAACGACTCGAACTCCCCGATCTGGGAGCGGTCCGCGTGCGCGGCGCCCGCCACCTCCCACAGCCGCAGCAGCGACGAGTCCGGCTGCCGTGCCGCCAGGTAGGCGAGCCGCCCGAAGAGGTCGCCCTCGGCCTGCACGATGATCACCGGCACCCCGGCGTCGTCGCGGACCGGCGTCGGCTCCGCGCCGACCCGGTCGGCGAGGTCGATGCCGCACCCGGGCTTGCCGAGAGGCATCGCCGAGCCTGGCCGGCTGTGGATCAGGAACCCGTCGAAGAGCGCGGCCCGGGCGTGCACCTCGTTGACGTACGTCGTGAGCGCGTACGCCGACTGCGACTCGCCCACCGCCAGCACGCACGACGCATCGAGCGACTCCGCCAGTCCGCGAGCGACCTGGGTGTAGATGTCGTACGCGTACGCGTCGCCGGGATGGGCGAGATGGCCGTACCGCGACGGGTCGACCGCCTTCAGCCCCGACATGCCCGCTCCGGCGTCGACCGCCACCGGCCCGCCCTCGACGCCGACGTACTGCGCCGAGACTCCTGCCCACGCGTGCCCGCGGCGGACCAGTTCCTCGGCCAGGTAGGTCCAGTCGGGTGCGGCGTCGGAGCCGCTGCTGACGTTGAGCCACTCGACCACCAGCGTCCCGCTGGAGGGGGCCTCGGCGGGCCGGCGCACCACGACGCGGGTGCGGTACGCCGCGCCGGGGTGCCCGCCGTACGACACCGCCGTGCCGGAGGCGAGGAGCTCGGTCTCCTCCCACGCGGCGGCGGCGAGGTCTGGACCGGGGTTCGCGGCCATCAGCGAGACGCCGTTTCCGCTGGTCAGGGGCGCAAAGGTGGCGCGCGAGGAGGCTGGCACGCGGCGACCTTACCCACGAGATCCCCGTCACGACGTACCGAAATATGACAAGTTCGGTTTGCAATCACCGGGGAAGGCTGGTGGTCTGAACCACTGATGGCCGGGATCGGGACCTGATTTCGCACGCTGTCGGCAGCTGATTCCTCGCCGCTGGCACCCGAGGCCCGGGGAGTACGACGTTCGGAGAACAGTGCCCGACAACGAGCACACCACCTGGCTGCGCAAGGCCACCACCAGCCGCCCCCTGATGATCGCCCTCGCCACGGTGGTCGTCCTCGCGGTCGCCGGCACCACCTGGGGCTACAGCGCACTCAGCAAGTCCGTCACCCTGACCCTCGACGGGAAGTCCGAGGAGGTGACCGCCTTCGGCGGCACCGTCGGCGACGTGCTCGCCGCCCAGGGCATCGAGGTCGGCGCCAAGGACCAGGTCCTGCCGGCGGTCGACGAGACCGTCACCGACGGGTCGCGCATCTCCGTGCACTTCGCCCGGCCCTTCGAGGTCAACGTCGACGGCGAGCCCAAGACCTACTGGGTCACCTCGACCACCGTCTCCCGCGCGCTCGCCGAGATCGGCGAGCGGTACGCCGGCGCCGACCTCTCCGCCAGCCGGGGAGGCGGGATCGACCGCGGGGGCATGACGCTCGACGTCGTCACCCCCAAGCAGCTGACCGTCCGGGTCGGCGACGACAAGCCCGTACGCCGCACGCTGACCGCGCTCACCGTCGAGGACGCCCTGGACGAGCTGGGCGTCGACGTCGGCAAGCACGACCGCACCGAGCCCGCGGCCGACCACGTCCTCGAGGACGGCGACAAGCTGGTCTTCACCAACGTGAAGGTCGTCCAGAAGCAGGTCGACGGCGAGGTCATGGACTTCGGCACCGTCGAGCGCGAGGACTCCTCGATGTACGAGGGCGAGACCTCCGTCGTCCGCGACGGCAAGACGGGCCTGCGTGACGTCACCTACCGGATCGTCCTCCGCAACGGCGAGGTCGCGGACAAGAAGGTCCTCCAGCAGGACGTACGGCGCCGGCCGGTCGACGAGATCGTCAAGGTCGGCACCAAGGCTCCCGCCGCCAACTTCGCCGGCGGCAACTCGGTCTGGGACCGGCTCGCCCAGTGCGAGGCCGGAGGCAACTGGGCCATCAACACCGGCAACGGCTACTACGGCGGGCTGCAGTTCAACCTCGGCACCTGGCACGCCAACGGCGGCACCGGTCTGCCGAGCAACGCCAGCCGCGAGACCCAGATCGCGATCGCGACCAAGGTCCGTGACGCGTCGGGCGGCTACGGCGCCTGGCCGGGCTGCGCGGCCAAACTCGGCTTGCCCCGCTGACCCCGTCTGTCGGACTACGTCACCGGCGTCTTCGCGACAAGGGCCCCGTGCGCAGCACGGGGCCCTTGTTCGACGACTACTTCACCTTGACGGTGACCAGCTTCCCGGCCTTGCCGTAGACGCCGTTGCCGGCGTACGAGATCTTCAGCCGGTACTGCCCCTTCGGCCTCGCCCGGAGCTTCACGGTGACCTTCCCGTTCTTGAGAGTCGGGGAGCCGACCGGCTTGCCCGCATAGGTCAGCGTTACCTTGCCCGGCGCTGCCAGTCGGTCGGACTTCGCGGTCACTGTCACCGACACCCGCTTGCCCTTCTTTGCCTTGCCGATGGTGACCGACAACGTGACCGGGGACCTCCCGACGTTCTCCGACACCGTGCTCGCGGTGCCGTTGTCGTATCCCGGGATGCTGAGCGTCTCGATCAACCTCAGCGGCTTGCCGGCGTCCGCCGCCTTGACGACGTACGTCGTCCCGGTCCCGACCGTCTGGCCTGCGACCGACCAGGCGAGGGTCGAGGCGCCGGCCACCGGCCAGGTCCCCGGGACGGCCTCGAGGGTCGATCCGACGCGGATGGTCCCGGAGATCCTCGGCGCGGTCGTCGCGAGCGGCGCCGCTCCGGGGATCACCGCTGGGCTGGTGAGCGCGTTGGTGGCGACGTGGTAGCCGGGGCTGGTGAAGGTCTCCGTGGCCGTGATCCGCTTGCCGAGGTCGGCGGGAGTCAACATGTACAGCGGGCCCGTGCCGACCTGCGCGCCGTCCACGGTCCACACGTAGGTGGACACTCCGTCGACCGTCCAGGTCGCCTTCGAGGCCGCCAACGCCTGGCCGACCTGGGCCACGTTGAGGAAGCTCTGGGGCTTCCACAACGCCTGAGCGGTGCCCTTCGTGACCACAGCACTGTCGACGGTGACGGTGGCGTCCTCGCGGCCGTCACTCGTGAAGGTCTCCGTCAGCCGGACCGCCTGGCCGAGGTCCTCCGGCCTGATCGTGTAGTCACCGCCGACGCCCCTCGGCTCGCCTCCGACCGTCCAGGTGAACTTCGACTCGCCGGTCACCGGCCACCCTGCGGTGTGGGCGACGAGCTCCTTACCGACCTCCGTGGTCCCGGTGATGCTCGGCTGCCCCAGGGGCTCCGGCGCCGGGTCGGCGACCAACTCGATGCCGTCGGTCTCGACCGTGGTGTCGGTGTAGTCGGGCTTCGAGCCGGTGAACGACGCCGAGATCGTGTGGTCGACGTCGGCCGGCGTGATCTCGTAGGTCTCGTCGTCCGCGTCGCCGATGGGCTGGCCGTCACGCAGCCACGCCACCTCGGTGGTCACGTCGTCCTGGAACCAGCTCGGCGGAGTAGCCGTGAGCGTCTCGCCGACGGCGTGCGCCCCTGCGATCCCGGGCTCGCTGGTGGCGGCCACGAAGCGCTGGCCGACCTTGAGCTTCATCACGCCGGTCGTCTCGTTCGACGAGAGCACCTGGATCTCGGACCCGAGTCCGGAGACCCCGGTCGAGTACCACAGTCCGCCGGGGCCACCCGACTGGTCGAGGTAGGCCTCGGGGTCGGCGTCCTCGAAGACCGGCACGCTCGGGTGCGCGGGCACGCTGAGGGTCTGGTCGCCCCGGGTCATCTCCAGGGCATCGGTCTCGTCGACGTCGAAGGTCGAGTCGAAGGACTGCAGCCGGCTACGGGTGAGGACACCCGGCCCCGACTCGGGCTCCCAGAGCTGGTTCGCCGGGTTCGCGTCGACCGGCAGGGCCATGCCGCCGCCGGGGTGGACGCTGGTGTCGTTGTCGGTGTAGCGCCCGTCGGCGTACCAGATCAGCAGGCCGTCCTGGTAGGCGAAGTGGTCCAGCTGGTTGAAGTCGGCGTAGTTGGCGCTGTAGGGGCCGGACTCCAGGGTGGTGTCGTAGTCGCGGTACTGACGGTTCTCCGCCAGGTAGTAGCGCGAGTACGCCGCCTCGTAGCCGCCGTCCTCCACGAGGTGGAAGCCGCCGAGGACCCAGCCCGATGCGGGCTCGAACGCGGTCGAGTAGCCGCCGATCTCCAGGTCGTCGACCATCAGGCCGGTGTCGGTGGTCTCCTCGTCGGTGACGTACTTCCAGCGCAGCTGGACCTGCCCGCCCGCGTACGCCGAGAGGTCGGCCGTCAGCGTCTGCCAGGTTGCGCCGTGGCCGCCGGTGTCCCCGGTGATGCCGTGCCCGAGGTTCTGGCCGTGCGGGTTCGTGGCCGTGGACAGGCTGGTCTCGACGTTCTGCCAGGCGCCGGCGCTGAAGACCTGCAGGTAGGCGTAGTCGTAGCCGCTCTCGATGTCGTAGGCGACCCGCGCCGTCAGGGTGCTGTCGCCCGCCGGGATCGCGATCGGGGCCGGGGCAGCCGCCGTGGCGGCGTAGTCGGCTCGGTCGCCCGAGTAGAGGTAGTCGTCGTCGGTGCTGCCGACCGCCGGTCCGTCGGCGGGCCGGAGCCCGTCCGGCAGGTCGACGGCGACGACCTGGTCGCCCTTCGTGGTGGCCCGGGTCGAGGGGCCAAGGGTGACCTCGACCGGCTCGTCCGACAGGCCGTCCACGACCGCGAGGTCGTTGGCGCCGTACCAGCCGAGGAAGAGCTTCTCGGCCGGGCCCATGTGGTTGGGCGTCGTACCGCTGGCGGCGCCTTCCTGGCTGAGCCACGAGCCCGAGCTCATCAGCGTCCAGAAGCCGGCGCCGTTGTCGTCGATCCGGTCCTGGTCGGTGTCGTAGAAGTCCGGCAGGCCGAGGTCGTGACCGAACTCGTGGGCGAAGACGCCGAGTCCGCCGTTCTCGGGCTCGGTCGTGTAGTCGCGGATCCAGTAGCCGGTGTTGCCGATCTGGACGCCGCCGAGCTTGTAGCACCCGCTGCACGACGGGCCGTCGACGCCGAAGCCGCCCTGGTTGGCCGCCCACCGGTGCGACCAGATCATCCAGGTGTCCTCGTTCGGAGCCTGTGCCTCCTCGCCCTCGCCGGCGTGGATCGCCTGGAAGTGGTCGATGTAGCCGTCCGGCTCGTTGACGACGCCGTCCTGGTCGTAGTCGTAGCGGTCCCACTGGTCGTAGGCCTGGAGGTACTGCTTGATCTCGGCGTCCGACTTGCCGGCATCGACCTGCGCGTCGTACCACGCCGTCGCGCTGTCGCCGATGAAGGCCGTCATCTCGGGCTGACCCTCGACGCCGTCCGCGTCGTTGTAGTACGCCTCGGGGTGCGGGACCGTGACCCAGTCGGAGACGTCACCTTGGAGGTCGAACCGGCCGCTGGACATCTCCTTGTAGAGGCCCTTGAACGACTCGCCGTCCTGCTCGTCCATGCCGTTGAAGAACATGTCCAGGTAGTGCTCGGTGTTGAACGCGGACTTCCAGTACGTCGAGTTGTCGTTCGGGCCCGGCGCCGGGATCTCGTTGTTGGCCGGCCCGGCGGTCTGGTCGGGGTACGCCGGGTTCTCCGTGCCGTCACCGAAGTCGACCAGGAAGGTGAGCAGCTGCGCCGTCTCGTTGGTCGGGTAGTTGACCTCGGTGCCGTCGGTCAGGCGGATCACCCGGTCGGCACCCGTGCCCCGGAGCTTCGCGCCGCCGGTCACCAGCTCGTCGACGGCGTTCTGCCGCTCGGTCGACCGCTCGGTGGCCAGTGCGTCTCGGCGTACGTCGGACCGCTGCACGGGCTGCTCGGCCGTGCTGCCCGGAGCCGCTGCCTGCGCGGGTGATGCGACCACCGGGAGCACAGCGGCTACGGCGAGGGCGGTGACGGCAGGTAGGACGCGTCTCAAGGGATCCTCCGAGTCGATGCGGCCCGAGGCCGTGGCAAATGGTGGTCGGACACTATCGATTCCGACGGCCTCTGGCACCGTAGTCCCGGGAACCCACACAAGAGCCGATCACACGAGAATGACATCCGCGCCGACCCGGAACTTGTCACCCGCATCACGAAAACCGACGAATCGCGACCACTTGTTGACGGACCTGGCCTGGGTCCCGGTGCGGAATCGGGATCTATCGCGCCGCTGACTACGCTGGCGAGCATGTCCGAGACCCCCGCCGCGCCGCGCCTGCTGGGCCCGGCGGAGGTGCGCTCGCTCGCCGCGCGACTGGACCTGCGTCCAACCAAGCAGCGCGGCCAGAACTTCGTGATCGACCCCAACACCGTCAGGCGGATCGTCCGCGAGTCGGGCATCACCGCCGACGACGTCGTCCTGGAGGTCGGACCGGGGCTCGGCTCGCTCACGCTGGCGCTCCTCGAGGTCGCCGGCCGCGTGGTCGCGATCGAGCTCGACGACAAGCTCGCGGAGCTGCTGCCCGAGACGATCTCGGCGTACGCCCCGGACCAGGTCGACCACTTCCAGGTCGTGCACGCCGACGCCCTGCACGTCGACGCGGTACCCGGCCCACAGCCGACCGCGCTCGTCGCGAACCTGCCCTACAACGTGTCGGTGCCGGTGCTCCTGCACCTGATGGCGCTGCTGCCGTCGCTGCGGCACGGGCTGGTGATGGTGCAGGCCGAGGTGGCCGACCGGCTGGCCGCGGCCCCCGGCTCCAAGGTGTACGGCGTCCCGTCGGTCAAGGCCGCCTGGTACGCCGACGTACGCCGGGCCGGCACGATCGGGCGCAACGTCTTCTGGCCGGCGCCCAACGTCGACTCCGGGCTGGTCGCCTGGACCCACCGACCGCCGCCTCCCACCTCCGTGCCGCGGGAGCGGGTCTTCGCGGTCGTCGACGCGGCGTTCGCCCACCGCCGCAAGGCGCTGCGCGGCGCGCTGCGCAACATCGCACCCGGTGACGCCGTCGACGCTGCCCTCGAGGGGGCGGGCATCGAGCCGCTCACGCGGGGCGAGACACTGACCATCCACGACTTCGTCCGCATCGCAGAAGGACTCCCCACGTGAGCATCACGGTGCGAGCGCCGGCCAAGATCAACCTGCACCTCGGAGTCGGGGCACCGCGCGAGGACGGGTTCCACTCGCTCACGAGCGTCTACCAGGCGGTCGGGGTGTACGACGACCTGACGGTCGACGACGACGATCGCTGGTCGGTCGACGTCACGGTGTCCGACTGGATGGACCGCAGCCACGTGCCGCTCGCCGGGGACAACATCGTCGATCGCGCCGCGGCGCTGCTCGCGGCGCACCACGGACTGGCCGTCAGCGGCTCGGTTCACATCGACAAGGCGATCCCGGTCGCCGGCGGGATGGCGGGCGGCTCAGCCGACGCCGCCGCCGCCCTGGTCGCGCTCGACCGGCTCTGGGGCGCCAACACCTCCGACGACGACCTGCTCGCGCTGGCCGCGCAGCTGGGCAGTGACGTGCCGTTCGCGCTGGTCGGCGGCACCGCCCTCGGCATCGGCCGGGGTGAGATCGTCGAGCCGGTGACCGACACCGGCTCGTGGTGGTGGGTCCTGGTGCCGTCGCCGATCGGGCTGTCCACGCCGGAGATCTACCGCCACTTCGACCTGCTGTTCCCGGACGCCCCCGCCGTACCCCCGATGCCGGAGCCGCTGCTCGCCGCGCTCGCCACTGGTGACCCGCACGCCCTCGCCGCGGCCCTGCACAACGACCTGCAGCCCGCCGCGGTCGACCTGCGCCCGGACCTCGCGAAGCTGATCGCTGCGGGGGAGTCGGCGGGTGCGCTGCGCGGGGTCGTCACAGGCTCCGGCCCGACGTGCGTCTTCCTCTGCGAGTCCGCCGACCAGGCCCGCGAGACGGCCGCGGAGCTGCGCGCCAAGCACGACGTCGTACTCGTCACGACCGGGGCTGTCGCCGGAGCGCACACGGTGACCTATGTCTAACCTCCTCAACCTCGAGCGCGTCTCCAAGTCGTACGGCGTCCGCCCGCTGCTCACCGAGGTCTCGCTCGGCATCGGCGTCGGCGAGCGGATCGGCATCGTCGGCCGCAACGGCGACGGCAAGACGACGCTGCTCGAGGTGATGACCGGTCTCGAGGAGCCCGACACGGGCCGCGTCTCCCAGCAGCGCGGGTTGCTGATCGGCTACCTGCACCAGGGCGACGAGCTCGACGACACCCACACCGTGCGCGAGGCCGTGCTCGGCGGTCGCTCCGACCACGAGTGGGCCGCGGACTACCGGATGCGCGAGATCGTCGAGGTGCTGCTCGCCGGGGTCGCGCTCGACCGGGCGGTCGACGGGCTGTCCGGCGGCGAGCGGCGCCGGTGCTCCCTGGCGGCGCTGCTGCTCGGCGACCACGACCTGATCGTGCTCGACGAACCCACCAACCACCTCGACGTCGAGGCCGTGGCCTGGCTGGCGCAGCACCTGGTCAAGCGCACCTCCGCGCTGGTGGTCGTCACCCACGACCGGTGGTTCCTCGACGAGGTCTGCCAGTGGACCTGGGAGGTCCACGACGGCGCGGTCGACGCCTACGAGGGCGGCTACGCGGCGTACGTGCTGGCCAAGGCGGAGCGCTCCCGCCAGGCGTCGGCCTCCGAGATCCGCCGCCAGAACCTCGCCCGCAAGGAGCTGGCCTGGCTGCGCCGCGGCCCGCCGGCGCGGACCTCGAAGCCGAAGTTCCGCATCGACGCCGCCAACGCGCTGATCGAGGACGTGCCGCCGCCGCGGGACCGCCTCGAGCTCCAGAAGTTCGCGACCCAGCGGCTCGGCAAGGACGTCATCGACATCGAGGACGTCGACCTGGTCCGCGGCGAGCGGACCCTGCTCAAGCACGCGACCTGGCGTCTCGGCCCCGGCGACCGGGTCGGCATCGTCGGCGTCAACGGTGCGGGCAAGAGCTCGGTGCTCAACCTGATCTCGGGTGCGCTCGCTCCCGCGGCAGGCAAGGTCAAGCAGGGGCGCACCGTCGCGCTCCGGCACCTGACCCAACAGCTCGACGACCTCGACCCCGACGGCCGGGTGCTGCCGATGGTGGAGTCCTACCGCCGCGTCACCAAGACCGCGGACGGCCAGGAGATCACGGCGACGTCGATGCTGGAGCGCTTCGGCTTCACCGGCGACAAGCTCACCGCCCGGATCGGCGACCTGTCCGGTGGAGAACGGCGCCGCTTCCAGCTGCTGATGCTGTTGCTCGACGAGCCCAACGTGCTGCTCCTCGACGAGCCCACCAACGACCTCGACATCGACACCCTCAACGTCCTCGAAGACTTCCTCGACGGCTGGCCCGGGACGCTGATCGTGGTCTCCCACGACCGCTACTTCCTCGAGCGGGTGACCGACTCGGTGTGGGCGCTGCTCGGCGACGGCCAGATCTCGATGCTGCCGCGCGGGGTGGACGAGTACCTCGAGCGGCGTCATGCGGGTCTTGCCTCCGGCCAGCTGGACGTGGGCTCGGCCTCGCAGCAGGCCGCCGACGCCACGGCCACCAAGGCGAGGGCCAAGGTCGGCGGCGCCGAGGAGCGGGCCGCGCGCAAGGCGGTCTCCCGGATCGAGAAGCGGCTGGCCCGGATCACGGTCGAGGAGACCGAGATCAACGCCGAGATCCTGGAGCATGCGCAGGACTACGAGCGGCTCGCGGGGCTCAGCGCGCGGCTGACGGCGCTCGCGGAGGAGAAGGACGAGCTCGAGCTGGAGTGGCTCGAGGCCTCGGAGTTGTTGGAGTAGTTCGTCGTCCGGAGCTACTTCTCCTTGCGCACACCCTTGAAACTGCCGCCACTCTTCTTGGCCTGGACGAACTGACCAGTGGAGGTGTTTCGTTTGACCCAGGTGCCGGAAGCGCTACGGGTTTGTGATCGGCCAGCGACCGCGCCTTGGCGAGAGCCACGTCCAGTGTTCTTTGCCATCGTTCCTCCTGACGCGATGCTACTGCCCGGTGCGGACATTGGATCCGGTAGGCCGGGGCGTGTTGTTCGGAGCGTCCTCTAGGCCCGAGACGTACAGGCCTGCGGCGACCAGGATCAGCCCGAGAAGTGCGATCGTGACTGTCAGCGAACTTGCCAGCCGGAGCCTGGAGCCCAAGGTCGACGGCTCCCGAGCGAGCAGAATGGACGCAGCGAGTGCAGCTGGTCCAACGACGACGGCCAGAGTGCGCAGGTCATCGGGTTGCTCCGTCAGAAGTGCGATTGCCAGGAGAACCAGGAGGCCGGTGACAAGGTAGGGCACTAACTGTAGGCGCCGAAGAAGGCCGAGCTGGAACGACAGTCGAACGCGGTAGTCGCGGTCGGGATCGTGGGCGTAGAAGGCGCGATTCTGAGGAGACTGTCGTGACTGAAATGCCCCGTACGAGAACCCGTCAGAATTGGGCATGATTGCTCGGAATCGGCGGATCCGAACGTTCGGGTCCGGGACCTTGAACGTCACATGGTTGGTCTGAGCGTCGGCGATGACGAGTTCCTGAGTGCCGCTGTTGCTGAACGGTGAGAGTCTGAGGTCCCGGCGTTCCGCGGTTTTGACAATGAACGGCTCGTCGAGTGGAACGCGCATCGCAACGATCAGGTCGTAGTAGTTGGCGTAGTCCGCGAGAGCGACCAGGAACTCGTCTGCCACAGTCGGAGCGGACTGGTCGACCTGCCTCGCAACTGTGAGAAGAAGGTCCTGGTACTCGCGAAGGCACGCAGTCGCGTGCTCGTAGCTTGTCAGGATCTCTGCAGCGAACAGCTGGGGCAACACCAAGGCTGGATTCTCCGGAGCCGAATAGCCGAGGAAGACATCGAGCCGCGGTCTGAGCACATCGCGACAGGAGTCGCCAATGTTCGACCACGTCTGGACTGTTGCATCAGGAACCGCGCGACCGAGCCCCGCCTCGAGGTAGGCGGCGAGTGACTTGCCCTTGAAGTCCGCCAGCAGTTCGCCCGTGAACCCGCAGACCGCGGTGAGCAACTCGTGCAGATCTGCACTCACGGGCTGTTGGCACGCTGACGCGAGCTGCTCCAGATACCGAGCTTGGATGCCGGCGATCTCAACCCTCGGTAGCAGCCATCCGTCGCCCTCGGGACCACGCACGTCGAAATCCAGCAACGGGCCTCGTGGGGTCGGCGCGACGTACAGCGCGAGGAGCGCGTGGCTGTCATCCGGTTCGACCGCGGCACCGAGTTGCTTGCGAAGCGACACGACCTGGAGGGATCGCCGCCGGAGGCATGTGGTTGCGGCATCGACCGTTATCTCTTCAACCACCCGCGTGCGCCATTCCAGCGGATTGGCCAACATGGAAACGGTCACCGAGTGGTCATCGATCAGATTCGCGGTTTTGTCGCTCACCAGGCGCCCCCTATGCCGTCCGGGTCGACGCTACTGTGCCCGAGGCGCGAGGGTCGTTGCCGATGCCGCGCCGCCGTACCTGGTCGAACACCACACTGCTCGAGTAGCGGATCACTCAGTCGGCGAACGGGGCGAGCAGGGTGCGCAGCAGCGCGGCGAGCTTGCCGCGCTCCTTCTCGGGGAGCCCCGCGAGGAAGGTCTGCTCGGCGTCGAGCAGCTTCTCGAAGGCGCTGTCCACGGCGACCTTGCCCTCGGGCGTGAGCCGGACCAGGACGCCCCGGCGGTCGTGCGGGTCGGGCAGCCGCTCGACCAGCCCGCGGTCGACCAGCCGGTCGACGCGGTTGGTCATCGTGCCGCTGGTCACCAGGGTCTCGCGCAGCAGCTTGCCGGGGGAGAGCTCGTACGGCGTACCGGCCCGGCGCAGCGCGGCCAGCACGTCGAACTCCCACGACTCCACCTGCGCCGCGGTGAAGGCGTCGCGGCGGGCCAGGTCGAGGTGGCGACCCAGCCGGCTGATCCGGCTGAACACCTCGACGGGCGCGAGGTCGAGGTCGGGGCGTTCGGCCGCCCAGGCCTCCACCAGCTCGTCGACCTCGTCCCGCATGGGGCGAGCGTAGCGGATGCGTCGAGAATCTTGACATCAAGATAACTGCGGCGCACGATGGCGGGGTGAGCCATACCTGGGACCCCGACCGCTACCTGACGTACGCCGACGAGCGTGGCCGGCCGTTCGTGGACCTGCTCGCGCGCATCGGTGCAACCAGCCCGCGCACCGTCGTCGACCTCGGCTGCGGCCCCGGCAACCTCACCGCGCTGCTCGCCGATCGCTGGCCGGATGCGTCCGTCGTCGGCCTCGACTCCAGCCCGGAGATGATCGCGAAGGCGCATGGCGCCGACAGCCGGATCGAGTTCGGGGTCGCCGACCTGCGCGACTGGACTCCGGTCTCGACAGGCTCGACCACCGGGGGAGTCGACGTGCTGGTCTCCAACGCCACCCTGCAGTGGGTGCCGGGCCACCTCGACCTGCTGCCCTCCCTCGTGCGCGCGGTCGCGCCCGGCGGCTGGCTCGCCTTCCAGGTGCCCGGCAACTTCGACGAGCCCAGCCACACGATCCGCGACGAGCTGGCCGCGGAGGCGCCGTACGCCGAGCACGCGGCCGGCGTCGCGGTGCCCAGCAGCCACGATCCTGCCGTCTACCTCGACGCGCTCGCCGGTCTCGGCTGCACGGTCGACGCGTGGGAGACGACGTACCTGCACCTGCTCACTGGCCCGGACCCGGTCTTCACCTGGGTCTCCGGCACCGGCGCCCGGCCCACCCTCCAGGCGCTGCCCGACGACCTGCGGCCCGGCTTCGAGGCCGAGTTCAAACGGCGGCTCGCGGCGGCGTACCCCCAGCACGCGTACGGCGTCGTGCTGCCGTTCCGCCGGGTCTTCGTGGTCGCGCAGGTCTCGACAAGCTCGACCACCGAACGATGAGGCTGCACCACGTCCAGGTCGCGTGCCCGGCCGGCGGTGAGGACGAGGCACGGCGCTTCTACGGCGACGGGTTGGGGATGGTCGAGGTCGAGAAGCCCGACGACCTGAAGTCGCGCGGCGGCGCGTGGTTCCGGACCGAAGGCGCCGAGATCCACGTCGGCGTGGAGAGTCCGTTCGCACCGGCCCGCAAGGCGCACCCGGCGCTCGTGCTCGACAGCGTCACCGAGCTCGAGTCGACGGCCGATCGGTTGCAGGGGCTGGGATTCGAGGTCGACTGGAGCCAGCGGCACACGTTCCCGGGCCATCAGCGGTTCCACACGTACGACGGGCACGGCAACCGGGTCGAGGTCCTCGGCGAGTTGGTTGTCGACAACCAACCCACGATCAGCCCCCGGTGATCGCCTTGCGCCCGAGCACGACCACGCCGGCGCCGAAGAAGCCGATCAGCCCCCAGCCCAGGGCCGCGCCGCCGTCGTAGGTGAGCAGGACGATGCCGCCGACGACCGGGACGAGGCAGAGGAGGGCGACGCACAGCAGGCCCCAGTTGACGTTGCTCATGAGCTCCAGATCTCTCGGGCGAGGGGCGCGACCGCGGCGGCCTGGACCCGCCCCGCCCGGGCGGACGCCGCTCGCCGGGCGGGGTCGAGCACGTTCTTGCCGATCGCGGCGACGGAGTCGGTGTCCGGGGAGACGACGAGGTGCGGGACCGACCCGAGCAGCTGGCCCGCGGTCCGCATCGGGCCGATGGCGCGGTCGACGGGCGTGAAGGCGAGGACCCGGTCGCAGTCGGCGAGCAGGTCGGCGTTCGACCCCGACCGGGCGCCGCCGTCGATGTAGGAGCGTCCCTCGATCGGGACGGGCGGGTAGACGCCCGGCACGGCACAGCTGGCGGAGACGGCCTCGACCAGCGAGACGCCGTCGGAGTCGTCGAAGACCCGGAGCACCCCGGTGGCGACGGCGACGGCGGTGACGAGCAGCCGCCCGTCGCCGGCCCACTCCTGGATCGGCAGCCGCTCGCGGATCGCCTCGAACCGCTCCTCCAGGGTGGGCAGCTTGCCCGCGTCGGCTCGGCGTACGGACCACTGGCCGACGTTGCGCCCGAAGGCCTCGAGGTCGCCTCGCGCGCGCAGCATCGACCAGGCGAAGCCGGCCAGCACTGCCGGCCCGATCGACGCGAGCGGTGCGGGCTTGGGCGTGGAGACCTGGTAAGCGAAGAGGTCCTCGAGCGTGACCCCGGTGGTGATCTGGGCGCCGACGACCGAGCCCGCCGAGGTGCCGACGACGGCGTCTGCCGTGGTCACGTCGACCCCGAGCTCCTGGAGTCCCAGGAGCAGGCCCGTCTCCCAGGCGATCCCGGTGATCCCACCGCCGCCCAGCACCAACCCACGTCGAAGCGTCATGGCTGCGACGCTACTGGCCCGCCACCAGCTCCAGCGTGCCGAGGTCGCGGATGGCCGCGCAGGTGCGCGCGATCATGACGGCGAACATCCGGTCGCCGCGCTCGGTCCGCGCGCCGTACGCACAGCCGAAGATCGACACCAGCGGCCCCTGGATCATGGCGAACACGTAGTCCTCCCAGCACTGCTCGAGCGAGTAGTCCACGACGCCGTACGACGTGAGCGCGGCGTGGTACGCCGCCACCAGGTCGCGCTCGTGCGTCCGCCGGTCCTCGACCGACAGGCTGGTGCCGACGAAGTAGGCGAGGTCGCGAGCCGGCAGCGCGAGGCTCAGCGTCTGGAAGTCGACGGCCACCACGCCCGGGGCGCCGCCGGGAGGAAACATCAGGTTGTCGAGGCGGTAGTCGCCGTGCACGAGCCCGAACCGCTCGCTGCGCGCGAGCAGCCAGCGCTCGATGACGTCCCCGCAGGCGCGCAGGGTGGCCGCGTCCTCGGCCGGGATCAGGTCGCCGAGCCCGTCGAGGAAGAGCTCGGCGGTCGGGTCCCACATCTCCAGCAGGAGGGCGATCTCCTCCGGTCCGTTGATCGAGAGCGTGTCCACCTCCTGCAGGGTCGGGTCGCACCAGCGCGGGCCGTGCAGGCCGGCGAGGTTGACCACGGCGTCGCGCGCCTGGTCGCCGGTGCAGCCGGCGATCTGGTCGCCCTGCTCGGCGGGCGCGAGGTCCTCGAGCACGATCACGAAGTCGCCGGTGTCGTCGGCGATCTCGGCGTGGTAGCACCGCGGCGTGCGTACGGCGACGGTCTGCGCGAGCAGCTGGTAGAAGCGCACCTCGGCGCGGTAGGCGCCGGCCATCATGTCGCGGGCGGACGCGTCCGGCGGCGGCAGCTTCACGAGGACCGATTCGTCGGCGCCGTACCGGACCCGGAAGGCGGTCCCGATCTGGCCGGTGCCGACCTGCTCCACCGTGATCGAGTCGAGGTCGCGGCCGAGCACTCCGCCGAGCCACTCTGCGGTGATCATGATCGGGACCGTCCCGGGTTGGTGGGGAGACCGGCGAGCTGCTCGGCCGGGCGGATCGCGCGCCACGCGTCGAGCACCGGAGCGAGCTCGGTGGGCGTCGCGCCGTGCAGGATCACGCTGTCCGCGCCGGCGTCCAGCTGGTCTTGGATGCGTACGGCGCACTGCGCCGCGGTGCCGGTCGCAGACGCAGCCAGCCACTCCGCAGGCAGTACGTCGTCGCGCAGGTGGGTCAGCTCCTCGACGGTGCCGATGGCGTCGAACGCCCCGGGGTAGCCCTGCACGAGCTCGTCGGCCCGGAACCGCTCGAGCGCCGCGAGGTCCCAGCCGTTGGCGCGGACCAGCACCTCGCCGTACCCCTGGAGGTAGGTCGCGAGCCGGCCGACCAGCTTGCGCAGCCTGGCCTCCTCTCCGATCGACTCCTCGACGGTCGCGAGCACGGCCCAGACCCGGACCGAAGCGGGGTCGCGACCGGCGGCCTCGGCGGACGCGCGGATGGTCGCGACCGACCGGGTGAGGGTCTCGTCGGACAGGAAGGTGTGCAGCACGACGCCGTCGGCGACCCGGCCGGCGAGCTCGAGCGACTTCGGCCCGATCGCCATCATCAGCACCGGGATGTCCTCGTCGAACGAGCTGTCCTGCGAGAGGTACGGGAACTTGCCGGCGGGGCCGTCGTGGCCCATCACCGCCTGCCCGTGCCACAGCGAGCGGTAGATGCCGACCGCGTCCTCCATCTGCGCGCCGGTGATCTTGGGGACGCCCATGACGTCGAAGAGCAGGTCGAAGCCGCGGCCGAGTCCGAATGCGTAGCGACCGCCGGTGAGCCGGTGCATGGTCGTGGCGAAGGTCGCGGTGACCAGCGGGTGCCGGGTGTTGTGGTTGGTCGCAGCCGTCGCGATGCCGATGGTCTCGCTCACGGCCCCCGCGGCGCCCGCCAGTACGGCGGCGTCCTTGACGTTGAACCGTTCGGAGAGGAAGACCGAGCCGATGCCCAGCCGCTCGGCGAGGCGGACCTCGGCGAGCAGGTCGCGCGGGCTAGCGGAGTGGCCGGCGAGGCCGTAGCAGCCGATCTCGGGAAGGTCCTGGCCGTCGGGGGGAGACGTGGTCTCGGTCACAGGCGCGGACGTTAGCAGCCGGAATTGACACGTGTCAGATGCGGGTCCAAGTTACCAACGGGTAATGTCGTGGCATGAGTCAGGTCCTCACCCTCTGGAACAGGTCCTCCGCGCTGCCCCTCGGCGAGCGGGTGTTCTCGTTCCTCTTCGCGCAGAAGGCGCCGTACTTCGCCTCGGTCCGGCCGCGGTTCCGCACCCTCGAGCCCAACCACGTCGAGCTGGTGGTCCCCAAGCGCCGACGGGTGCACAACCACCTCAAGACCGTGCACGCGATCGCGCTGTGCAACGGTCTCGAGGCGGCGATGGGGGCGCTGGCGGAGGCGACGATCCCGGCCGACAGGCGCTGGATCCCGAAGGGCATGGAGGTCGCCTACACCGCGAAGGCGACCGGCGACGTCACCTGCATCGCCGAGACCGATCCGGAGCAGTGGATCGCCGACACTCGGTCTGATTCCGGGGTGGACGTGCCCGTCCGGGTCCGCGGCGAGCTCGCCGACGGGACGGTCGTCATCGAGGGCGTCATCCGCCTCTGGGTCACGAGCCGTCCCGCAGCCAGATGATCGCGAGCGCGCCGACCCAGAGCTCGAAGCCCAGCGAGCCCAGGGCGAGCGCCGGGAACACCGCGGCGGTCAGCGAGGTCGCGGTGCCGATCGCGCTGAGCACGACGATGCCGAGGCCAATCCGCTGCATCCACACGGAGCCCCCGGTCAGCTTGAGCGCGTAGACGACGGCAAGCACGAAGAAGATCCGCGGCAGCGCCGAGAACGCCAGCGAGTACGGCGCGACCGCGTCCCAGGCAGCCACCAGCCGTACGTCGGTGCCCGCCTCGGCCGCGTCGATCGCGACGTCGTGCAGCACCGCGGCGTACGGCCAGACGAAGGCCAGCAGCGTGCCCGCTGCGACCGCGGTGGTCGCGAGGATGCCGGTGCCGTCGGCGCGGCGCAGCCGCACACCCACGGCACCGAGGAAGCCGAGCAGCAACACGCCGGCGACCATGAAGAGGTAGTTGCCGATCCGGTAGGCGTCGGCGTGGTCGAGGACCCGCCGCCCCCAGTCGGTCGGGTCGTCGCCGGGTGTGCCGCCGTGGGGGAGCACGAAGATCGCCATGAACACCATGACGGCGAGCTGGCAGATCGTGAACGCGAGGCCGCACCAGGTGCTGGCTCGGACCAGGTCGGGGCCCGCCGTACGGGTCTGGGGGGTGTCGGTGAGAGTCATGACAGGACCGTAGGAATCCGGGCGGTGGTGCCACATCGACCGCAGGGCGGCTCCTCGGATCAGCCCCAGGGCTGAGGCCAGCAAGGGCTTCCGGGCCCTACGCTGCGACGCGTGACCGTTCGCAACCGCACCGACGCCGTCCTCGCGGCGGTGTTCGTCCTGGTCGGGCTCGTGCAGGTCACGATCTGGCCGATCGCCGACGGCGTGGTCGGTCAGCTCTACGTGCTGGGCACGACGCTGCCGCTGGCCTGGCGACGCACGCGGCCGGTGGTGTCGGCGCTCGCCTCGACCGTGTTCTGGTTCATCCCGACCGAGGGCTTCCCGGTCCTCGGGTTCGTCGTGGTCGTGCTCCAGTTCTTCGCGCTGGGTAGCCGTGGCCGGCCGCGGTGGGCGGTTGCCGCGACCACCGCGTGGGCGGCGGCCGCGGTCGTCGTCGGAACGCTGCTCGGCCCGGAGGCGCCGGTCGCGGCGATCGGTGCGGCGATCGCGGTGCTCGCGCCGGTGGTCGCCGGCCAGCTCGTCGCGCACCTGAGCGCACAGAATGCCGAGCTGGACCGGCTCGCCGGCCAGCTGCGCGAGGAGCGTCGGCTCGCCGAGGAGAACGCGGTCGACCTGGAGCGGGCGCGGATCGCCCGGGAGCTGCACGATGTCGTCGGCCATGAGGTCACCCTGATCGCGGTCCAGGCCGAGGCGGCCGCGGCCGCCCTGCGGCTCGCGCCGGAGCGGGCCGTCGAGCCGGTGGAGGCGATCCGGGTCACCGCCCACCGCACTCTCGCCGAGATGAGGGGCGTGCTGGACGTGCTGGCGGCGGAGGACGGCGTACGCGGGGCGACGGAGGACCTCACCGAGGTTGCGCACCGGGCCGAGCGGGCCGGGATCGGCAACTCGCTCACGCTCTCGGGGACGCCCGCCGAGCACCACGAGCAGGCCCGCCTGGCCGTCAACCGGATCGTGCGCGAGTGCCTCACGAACGCGGGCAAACACGCGGCGGGCGCGCCGGTCGAGCTCGACGTCTGCTGGGAGGAGCGCCAGGTGCGGATGTCGGCCACGAACGCGACCGACCTCGTCGGGGAGCCGGCGCCCGGACACGGCCTCGCCGGGATGCGGCACCGGGCCGAGCTGCTCGGCGGCGAGTTCGAGGCCGGCGTGCTCGACGGGAAGTTCACGGTGCGAGTGGTGCTGCCGCTGTGACCCGCGTGCTGATCGTCGACGACCAGGACCTGGTCCGGCAGGGGCTCCGGCTCATCCTGGAGCTGGCCGGCCTGGAGGTCGTGGGGGAGGCCCGGGACGGCGCCGAGGCGGTGCGAGAGGCCGCCGAGCTCGCACCCGACGTCGTGCTCATGGACCTCCGGATGCCGGTGATGGACGGCGTCGAGGCCACCCGGCTGATCACCGCCCGGCAGCCCGCGCGGGTGCTGGCCCTGACGACGTTCGACGTGGACGAGCACGTGGTCGACGCCCTTCGGGCCGGTGCGGTGGGCTTCCTGCTCAAGGACGTGACGGCCGACGCCCTGGTCGACGCCGTACGCCGTGCCGCCGCCGGCGAACCTGTCGTCGCGCCCGCGGTGCTGGCCCGGTTGATGGCCAACTTCGTCGAGCGACCGCCGGTCGCGACGACGCTGCCGCCCGGCTTCGCCGAGCTCAGCGACCGGGAGCGCGAAGTGCTGGCGATGATCGGCGCCGGTCGCTCCAACAGCGAGATCGCTGCGGATCTCGTGATCAGCATGGCGACCGTGAAGACGCACGTGCGGCACATCTTCGCCAAGCTCGACCTGCGGGACCGGGCCCAGGCGGTCGTGGCCGCCCGGGACGCAGGCCTTAGCTGAGGAAGATCGGGTTCGTCAGCGCGAGCATGGTGTTGCTCCGCGTGACCTCGGCGCGCACGAACGCCGTCCCGCCCGGTACGGCGGCGTCCAGCGTGAGCGTGCCGTCGGTGGCGACGGCCGTGCCCAGGTCGCCGGTCGGGCCGATCAGCCTGGCGGTGTCGCCGGCGGCCACCCCGGTCACGGCGAGGCGTACGGCGACGGTGTCGCCCGGCCCGCTCGGCACCCGGTCGCCGCACTGACCGCTGACGGCGCCGAGCGTGGCGGTGAAGTCCAGGCCGATGCCCGACGACCCGGTGATCCACGAGTGCCCACCGCGGTAGCCCGCGATGATCGCATCGACCGACAGTGCCTCCGCGCGTACGACGGTCTGCGCGGTCCCGACCCGCTGCCCGGAGTTGTGGGAGTCGGAGTTGCCGACCGCGGGCAGGAACCTGCCGGCCACGAGGAGCTCGTGCCAGCGGCTCACGGCGTTCCGGTTGCTGAGCGCGTTGATGCCGGTCCAGGGACCGTTCCAGACCTCGATCGCGTCCATGTCGTCGTACCCGAAGTCCCAGCGGATCGAGTCCACCGGGGTGCACGGGTGCGCGGCGATCGCGAGACCGCCGGCGTCTCGCACCTGCTGGGTGAAGCGGGCGAGCTGGCCGTCCGCGGGGCGGTAGCGCCAGTCGATCCAGGTCCCCTTGTGGCCCTTCGCGGGCAGCCCGGCGGCGACCCAGTGGCCGGCCCGGGTGGTGACCTCCTCGCCGGGGATGACCAGGAAGTCGGCGGGCACGTGCTTGCCCCAGGTGAGCTGGGCCGAGCTGGTGTTGTGCTCCGAGCTGCCGATGAAGTCGAGGCCCGCGGCCCGCGCGGCGGCGTACGCCTGGGCCTGCGTCTGCGATCCGTCGGAATGGACGGTGTGGATGTGCAGGTCGCCGCGGTACCAGCCCTGGCCCTTGCCGGGCACCGACCGAGGTGCGCGGACGGGCGTGAACTTCGGGCCTCCCTTGCCGTGGCGCAGCGTCACCTTGACCTCGTACGGCGTGCCCGCGCCGTTGATCTGGTAGGGGCCGAGGGCGATCCGCCAGCGGCCCTTGCTGATCGGTCCGGCGAGGTAGCCCGGCGTCGCGGAGCTCCGGCTGAGCCGGAAGGACTTGCGGGCGCCACCCGACCAGCCGCGGAAGCCGGCCGCGTTGCCGAGCCCGGCGCCCGACGGGTCGAAGATGCCGATGTCGACGACGTTCGTCGTGATCGGGCCGCCGGTGGTCGGGGTGAAGCTGTAGCTGACCTCGATCTCGCGCACGCCGCTCGGGACGTGGAACGGCAGGTAGACCCAGTCGGGCACCTTCGACCCCTGGAACCTGCCCTTGAACACCTTGGTGGTCGTGGTGCCCGCGGCGGCCGGCTCGAAGTTGATCAGGGCGGCGGTGGTGACGGCGCCTGCTCCGGCGAGGAACAGGGCGCGGCGGTCGAGATTCATGCTCATGGTGGCCGCAGCGTAGCCCCGCGAATCAGACGCCTCCGGCGCGGTCCTCCCCGATCATCGGTACGACGAGCCGCTTCTCGCCGACGTACTTGCGCTGCACCCAGGTCGCCAGCGCGGCGAGCACCAGGTTGCAGGCGATGTAGATCGCGGAGAGCACGACGGCGGTCTGGAACTGGTTGCCGAACTCGATCCAGATCCGACGCCCGACGGTCGTGAGTCCGGGCGCCAGCACGTAGTAGCCGAGGCTCGTGTCCTTGAGCGCGACCACGCACTGGCTGATGATCGCCGGGATCATGATCTTGACCGCCTGCGGCAGCTGGATCTGCATCATCACCTGGGTCTTGCGCATGCCCAGGGCGTACGCCGCCTCCGCCTGCCCCTTGGGTACGGCGAGCACGCCCGCGCGGAAGATCTCGGCTAGCACCGCACCGTTGTAGAGCGTCAGCCCGACGACGACCGACCAGTAGGGGCTCAGCCGGAGCGGGCCGAAGAACAGGAAGATGATCAGTAGCAGGAGCGGCACGGCACGGAAGAACTCCACGACCAGCCAACAGGGCACCCGCACCCCGCGATGGTCGGAGAGCTTGCCGACGCCGAGCACGGCACCGAAGACGACCGCGAGCAGCACGGCGATCGCGGCCATCGCGAGCGTGTCGAGCAGCCCCTGCCAGAGCACCTCGATGTAGGCGGGGGTCAGGAACGGCTCCCAGAGCTCGTAGGCGAGCTCGCCGTTCTCGTCGAGGACCAGGACGAACCAGACGACCAGCCCGACGAGGGCCGCCCCGGCGACCGCGGTGTAGATCCGGTGCCGGGCCCGGGTGCGTGGGCCAGGAGTCTCGAACAGGACGCTGTTCATCGCGCTGCCCTCCAACGTCGCTCCAGGCTGATCGCGCCGACCGAGATCAGCTCGACGAGCACGATGTACAGCGCCGCGAACACCAGGAAGATCGTCGTGTCGTCCGCACTGTTGTTGCTGAAGAAGCGCATCCGGCCGGTCAGCTCCATCAGTCCGAACACCGCGGCGATCGAGGTATTCTTCGTCATCGCGATCAGCACGCTCGCCAGCGGCGGCACACTCGCGCGGTAGGCCTGGGGGAGCACCACCGTCCCCATCGTCTGGCCGAAGGTCAGGCCGATCGCCCGGGCCGCCTCCGCCTGGCCCAGTGCGACGGCGTTGACCCCGGACCGGACCGCCTCACAGACGAACGCGGACGTGTAGACGCTGACCGCGATCACGCCCTTGACCAGGAACGGCGTACCGACGAACCAGCCGAGGTTGGGCGCCGCGACGAACACGAAGACGAAGACGAGCAGTAGCGGGGTGTTGCGCACGAGCGTGACGTACGTCGTCGCCGCCGACCGCAGCACCCACACCGGCCCGACCCGCATCGCGGCCAGCACGGTGCCGGCCACGAGCGAGACGAGTCCGGACAGGACGGCCAGCTGGATGGTCAACCAGAACGCCTGGAGCACCAGGTCGTACTGGTCGATCAGGTCCTCCATGTCAGGCGGCGGGGCACTCGTCCATCACGGGCGGGTCGGGCGTCTCCACCCCGGACTGACCCAGCGTCGCCTCGAACGCCGTCGCCCAGTCGCCGTCCTCCTGGGCGTCCTCGATGGTGTCCGTGATCCACTCGCACATCTCCGGCGAGTCGAGGGAGTAGCCGACGCCGTACCGCTCCTCGGAGAAGGGCTCGACGACGACCTTCAGCTGGTCGGGGTTCTCCGCGGCGTACCCCAGCAGGATCGCGCCGTCGGTGGTCATCGCGTCGACGGTGCCGTTGAGCACCTGGTCGACGCACTCGGAGTAGGTGTCGAAGCCGCGCGGCTTGGCGCCCTCGGCCTCGATGTTCTCCAGCGACGTGGAGCCGGTGACCGAGCAGACCTCGGTGCCCTTGACGTCGTCGAGGCTGTCGATGTCGCTGTCGGCGCCGACGAGGAGCTGCTGGCCGGTGACGTAGTAGGGCCCGGCCTGGCCGACGACCGCGCGGCGCTCGTCGGTGATCGAGTACGACGCGATGACCAGGTCGACCTTGCCGTTCTGGAGGAACGGCTCGCGGTTGTCCGAGATCGTCTCCTCCCAGGTGATGTCCGCGGCGTCGATGCCCAGGTCCGCGGCGAGGATCTTGCCGATCTCCGGGTCGAAGCCCTTCGGCATGTCGTCGGTCGCGCCCTTGAAGCCGATCCCCGGCTGGTCGAACTTCACGCCGATCGTGATGTTCCCGCTCTCGGCGAGCTCCTTCATGCGGGTGCCGTCGTCGAAGTCGTCCGCGGCGTTCTCCTGGGCTTCGACGTCGGGGGCGTCGTCGCTGTCGTCGTTGCCCGCGTCGCCACAGGCCGCCAGTGCCAGCGCCATCCCGGTCGCGGCGAAGGCCGCCTTGATCCGTAGGTACTTCATCTGTGTCTCCCTTGTCCCGAGTTGTGGAGCTGCTAGTGCTTGAGGATCTTGTCCAGGAAGTCGCGCGCGCGGGCCGTCTCCGGGTTCGTGAAGAACTGCTCCGGGGTGCCCTCCTCGACGACGGCGCCCTCGGACATGAAGAGGACGCGATCGGCGGCGGTGCGGGCGAAGCCCATCTCGTGGGTGACGACGACCATCGTCATCCCGCGCTGCGCGAGGTCGACCATCACGTCGAGGACCTCCTTGATCATCTCCGGGTCGAGCGCGGAGGTCGGCTCGTCGAAGAGCATCAGCTTCGGCTCCATCGCCAGGGCACGGGCGATGGCGACCCGCTGCTGCTGGCCACCGGAGAGCTGGGCCGGGTACTTCTGGGCCTGCTGGGCGACCCCCACCCGCTCGAGCAGCTGCATCGCCTGCTTCTCGGCCTCCTGCTTGCCGACGCCGCGGACCTTGATCGGTCCGAGCGTGACGTTCTGCAGGATCGTCTTGTGGGCGAAGAGGTTGAAGCTCTGGAAGACCATGCCGACCTCGGCCCGGAGGTTAGCGAGTGCCTTCCCCTCCTGTGGGAGCGGCTGGCCGTCGAGGCTGATCGAGCCCTTGTCGATGGTCTCGAGGCGGTTGATCGCCCGGCAGAGCGTGGACTTGCCGGATCCGGAAGGCCCGATCACGACGACGACCTCGCCGCGGCGTACGGCGATGTTGATGTCCTGGAGGACGTGCAGGTCGCCGAACCACTTGTCCACGTGGTCGAGCACGACGAGGGCGTCACCGTGGGCGGTGGCGGCGGGGTCTGACTCCAGCGTCGTCATGCACCGAGAGACTATCCACGTCTGACCCGATCCGGCTATGGCCTACCTGGGGTGTGCCGCTGGATCGGCCGAGCTGACGCGGTCCGCCCGCTACGTTGCCGAGCTTGCGGGCGCTTGAACGCCGCCGGATCCAAGGTCCGGATGTAAGACTGCCTGTCGGCGGCGTGGGGCAGGGTGTTCGGACACAAGCGACCCGGGGGTGGTGAGTAGGTCATGGCGACGGTGAAGGCGCCGGTCAACGGTGACCTGCTCGCGTGGGCACGCGTTGAGCATGGGTTGGCGCTCGAAGATGCCGCTCATGCGCTCAGCGTCAAGCCTGAGCGACTCGCTTCCTGGGAGACCGGCGAGGCGAGGCCGACGCTGAACCAGGTGCGGAAAGCTGCAGTGCTCTATCAGCGCACCCCCGCGTTCTTCCTACTACGACAGACGCCCAGTGCGGACGACCACCGGAGACCGACCGACTTCCGAAGCCTTGCCGGGGACACGCCGACGCTTGGGAATGCCTTGGCTCGCGAGGTTGCCAGGGCCCGGGCGCGGCGCCATAACTTGATGCAGCTGCAGGACACGGCGCGACATTCTCTGCCTGCCATGCCCGCGGTGCTTGAGGAACCGGCCATTGCTGCTGGGCAGATGCGCGACCACCTCGGCATCTCGGTCGAGGCGCAGGCTGGGCTCGCCAACGCGAGTCAGGCTTTGAACGCCTGGGTTGGAGCGGTTGAGGCGCAAGGCGTGCTGGTCTTCCAGATGAGTCGAGTGCCGCCTGACGTCTGCCGCGGATTCTCCGTCTACGAGGACGTGTTGCCGATCATCGTCCTGAACGGCGCCGACGGGTTCGGTGCTCGGCAGTTCACGCTGTTCCACGAACTTGCCCACTTGTTGAGTCGCACGAGTGCGGTCTGCGATGTCTGGCGTGAGGGTGGAATCGAAGCCAGGTGCAACGAGTTCGCGGCCGATCTGCTGATACCACGAGATGCCGTCGCTGATCTTCTCGGCCGCGGTGGTCCGCAGACGCCGGAGGTTCTCGCAACCGAGTTCAATGTCAGCAAGTCAGCAGCCGCCGTGCGCCTCCGAGCTCTCGGTCGCATCAGCCAGGAGCAGTTAGAGGCTTACCTTCGTGAGGCGAGGGAGGCGGCCATCGCGCAGCGTGAGGCCGCCAAGGCGAGGCAGCAGAAGGGCGGTCCGTCCCCACACCTCCTGAAGGTCCGCAATCTCGGTCCACGCTTCGTCGGGACCGTTCTTGATGCCATGCACGACGAACGCATCTCGGTCACAGAAGCTGCTCAGATCCTCGAGTCCAAGGTGCAAGCGCTCGACAAGCTTGAGGCCGAGGTCGACCGCCGTGGAGTTGCATCGTGAGCAACTCGTACACGGTGGATGCGAACATCGTCGTGACCTTGAACCGTGATCAACCGCGGGACGTCTACCCGAGTGTTTGGGGAGCGTTGGAGGGGATCATTGCCGAGGGGCGTTGCTTCATGATCCGGCAGGCCTACGAGGAGCTCCTGAAGGTCGATGATGAGTGCGCGCCTTGGGCGAAGACTCAGCCGGGGTTTGTGCTGGACACGACCGCTGACGAGCTGGCAGTGGTGGACACGATCACCAACCAGCACCCCGGGTGGGTGCAGGAGACGCTGAACGCCGCCGACCCGTTCATCATCGCGCAAGTTGTGGAGCAGGAACTTGTAGTGGTGACCTTCGAGAAGCGGAGGGGGCCGGTCTTGGACCACAATCTCAAGATTCCCAATGTCGCTGACGAGTGGGACGTCCAATGCGTCAGCTTCCAGGAGCTCGCTCGTCGCGAAGCCTGGGTCTTCTAGTGGGTGAATGCAGAACCTCCGAGTTCTCGGATGAGCCACCACGCCCGTAACCTTGGATGGTCATGAGCAGCGCACGCACGTATGAGGTCCGCACCTACGGGTGCCAGATGAACGTCCACGACTCCGAGCGCCTCACGGGGCTCCTGGAGGACGCCGGCTACGTCGCTGCCCCCAGTGACGAGCAGGCCGACGTCGTCGTCTTCAACACCTGCGCGGTGCGCGAGAACGCCGACAACAAGCTCTACGGCAACCTCTCGCACCTGGCGCCGATCAAGGCCGCGAACCCCAGCATGCAGATCGCCGTCGGCGGCTGCCTGGCGCAGAAGGACCGATCGACGATCACCGCGAAGGCGCCGTACGTCGACGTGGTCTTCGGCACCCACAACATCGGCTCGCTGCCGGCGCTCCTCGAGCGCGCGCGGGTGATGGAGGAGGCGCAGGTCGAGATCCTCGAGTCGCTCGAGGTCTTCCCGTCGACGCTGCCGACCAAGCGCGACTCGGCGTACGCCGCCTGGGTCTCGATCTCGGTGGGGTGCAACAACACCTGCACGTTCTGCATCGTCCCCGCGCTGCGCGGCAAGGAGAAGGACCGCCGCCCCGGTGAGATCCTCGCCGAGATCGAGGCGCTGGTCGCCGAGGGCGTCTCCGAGATCACTCTGCTGGGACAGAACGTCAACGCGTACGGCGTCGAGTTCGGCGACCGGCAGGCGTTCTCCAAGCTGCTGCGCGCGTGCGGCGAGATCGAGGGCCTGGAGCGGGTCCGCTTCACCAGCCCGCACCCGGCCGAGTTCACCGACGACGTCATCGAGGCGATGGCCGAGACGCCCAACGTGATGCCGCAGCTGCACATGCCGCTGCAGTCCGGCTCCGACAAGGTGCTCAAGGACATGCGCCGGTCCTACCGGCAGGCGAAGTACCTCGGCATCATCGAGCGGGTCCGCGCCGCGATGCCGGACGCGGCCATCACCACCGACATCATCGTGGGCTTCCCGGGCGAGACCGAGGAAGACTTCCAGGCGACGCTCGACGTCGTCCGCGAGGCGCGCTTCGCGGGCGCCTTCACCTTCCAGTACTCCAAGCGCCCCGGCACTCCCGCCGCCACGCTCGACGACCAGATCTCACCCGAGGTGGTCAAGGACCGCTACGAGCGGCTCGCCGCCCTGGTCAACGACGTCGCGTGGGAAGAGGGCAAGAAGCTCGTCGGACGCCGGGTCGAACTGATGGTCTCCGAGGGTGAGGGCCGCAAGGACAAGGCCACCCACCGGCTCTCCGGCCGCGGCCCCGACAACCGGCTCGTCCACTTCACGCCGCCCGAGGGCGTCGAGGTACGCCCAGGCGACATGGTGACCGTCGAGATCACGTACGCCGCCCCGCACCACCTGGTCGCCGACGGCCCGGCGACCGCCGTACGACGGACCCGGTCGGGCGACGCCTGGGAGGCCCGCAACGGTCTGGCTCCGACCCCGGTCGGCGTCGGTCTCGGCATGCCGGGCCTCGGCGTACCCGCCCCGCTCCCGGACGCCCCCGCCTGCCGCTAACTCACGCGGTGGTTTCGAGGCTCAGCCCTAGCGGGCTTCGCACCTCAACCAACGACACGGTGGTTTCGAGGCTCAGCCCTAGCGGGCTTCGCACCTCAACCAACGACACGGTGGTTTCGAGGCTCAGCCCTAGCGGGCTTCGCACCTCAACCCCCGTGATCGGTGGTTGAGGTGTGAGGCGCGCCAGCGCCGAGCCTCGAAACCACCACTCGCGGCGATCATCCCGGCGACTGCTCGGGGAGCGTCTCCTCGTCGGGTGACCGCTCGTGCTCGGACACGTCGCGCAGACCGTCGGTCGCCGTCTGGCCCGGACCGGTCGGTCCGACGCGCTCGCTGCTGACGCCCATCTCGCCGTCGATGCGCTGGTCGCCGCTCATGCCGGCGACTCCTTCTCCGGCTGGTGGTCGGTCTCGTCGCCGTCGCCCGACTCCGTGGCCTCGGTGGAGGTGTCCTCGCTGTCGGAGACCTCCTCCTTGACCGTGTCGGGCGCCTTCTCGTCGAGGGCAGGGTTCTCGTCGGCGGTGAGGTCGGGGATCGCGATCGGGCCGCTGTCGTCCTGGAGTGCGTCGACACCCCCGGGGTTGGGCTCGCCGGGCTCGATGACCGGGTCGGGCATCGGGCCGAGGTCGGTGTCGTCGGACGTCACGGGGCTCTCCTCAAGGGGTGGCTAGAAGCCGAAGGTGGAGTACGCCGAGGTGGTACCCGTTCGCAGCCCCTCCAACACCGTGAGTTCGTGCGGGACCACCGGGTCCGGCAGGGCGTCGAGCGGGCACCAGCGCAGCTCGGCGGCCTTGTCGGGCTCGACGATCCGGGGCTCGCCCGCCCAGGACCGGGCGGTGAAGAAGAAGTCGATGCGCTCGTCGATCGGTTCGTCGTGCTGGGTGCGCTGCATCGACGTCACGAACGTCAGGTCCAGGTCCGCGACGCCGAGCTCCTCGTGCGCCTCGCGGTGCGCGGCGTCGTACGCCGTCTCGCCCCGCTCCACGTGCCCGGCGGCAGCGGCGGCCCAGTGGTCGTCCATGTAGCCGGTGTTCTGGCGCAGCTGCAGCAGCACCTCCGTCCCGGACTCGGCGTCACGCAGCAGGAAGACGTACGCCGCAGGCACGACCACGAAGCGGCCGTGCGAAGGAGTCTGCGTCACTCCTCGTCCTCGTCGTCCTCGAGGTCGTGCGGCGTGGTCTCCGCCTCGCCGGTCACGTCGTAGATCGTGCCGGTCTCGTCGGAGAGGACCTCGTCCTCGCCGGGCGCCTCGTCGAGCACCGGCTCCTCGGTATCGAACTCGCTCATCTCACTCACCTCCGGAGCCGTCGGACGGCTCATCGAGCGATGTCTCCGCATTCTCCTCCTGCTCGCCGGCAGGACGCTTGGCGTCCTTCTCGTCGGGCAGCTCGCTGTCGTGCTCTCCGGGCGGCGTCGAGGTCTCGCTCATGTTTGCCACACTAGCCACGTGCAGCCAACCCCGACGGTCCCGATCGTGGCCGTCGTAGGAGCCACCGCTTCCGGCAAGACCAGCCTCTCGCTCGACCTCGCCGAGCGGCTCGGCGGCGAGATCGTCAACACCGATGCGATGCAGGTCTACCGCGGGATGGACGTCGGTACGGCGAAGCTGCCGGTCGCCGAGCGACGCGGCATCCGGCACCATCTCCTCGACACCCTCGATGTCGGCGACCCCGCAACGGTCGCCGAGTTCCAGGGGTGGGCGCGCGCGGTCGTCGTCGAGCTGCGAGCCGCGGGGCGGACTCCGGTCCTCGTCGGCGGGTCGGCGCTCTACACGCGGGCGATCGTGGACCGGTTCGAGTTCCCGGCGACCGACGCTGCCATCCGGGAGCGACTGGAGGCCGAGCTCGCCGAGCTGGGTCCCGCGGCTCTCTACGACCGCCTGCGTGCCCTCGATCCGGAGGCTGCCGGCCGGATGCTGGTCGAGAACGGGCGCCGTACGGTCCGCGCCCTCGAGGTCATCGAGATCACCGGCCGGCCCTACAGCGCCTCGCTGCCGACGCTGGAGTACGCCGACCCGCACACCGTCCAGATCGGGGTCGACATCGACCGGCCGACCCTGGACGAGCGGATCGAGCGCCGGGTGGACCTGATGTTCGAGGCCGGCTTCGTGGCCGAGGTGGAGCGCCTGCTCGACGAGGGGCTCGCCGACGGGCGGACCGCGTCGGTGGCGATCGGCTACCGCGAGGTGGTGGCGCACCTGCGCGGGGAGCTCACCCTCGACGAGGCCCGCCAGCGCACCATCTTCGCCACTCGGCGGTTCGCGCGGCGCCAGGACGGGTGGTTCCGCAAGGACCCGCGGATCGTCTGGCTGCGGTACGACGACCCCGACCTTGCTTCTCGTGCTGTGGAGGTGGTTTCGAGGCTCAGCCCTGGCGGGCTTCGCACCTCAACCACCGACATCGGTGGTTGAGGTGCGAGGAGCGCCAGCGACGAGCCTCGAAACCACGCCGTGCACTCGAGCGGTGTCGGTGGTCGAGTCCATGCTGGCTCTATGAGCCGCACGATCTTCTACACCGCGACGACCCTCGACGGGTTCCTCGCGGACGACAACGACTCCCTCGACTGGCTGTTGACCCAGCCGATCGACGAGGACGGGCCCTTCAACTACGGCGAGTTCATCGCGACGATCGGTGCGATCGCGATGGGCTCGACGACGTACGAGTGGGTCCTCGACCACAACGCCACGTCCGGGGACGCCTGGGCCTACGAGCAGCCGACCTGGGTGTTCACGCACCGCGACCTGCCGCTGGCGGGTCACTCCGTCCGGCTGACGTCGGCGCCGGTGGCCGAGGTGCACGCGGAGATGGTGGCCGCCGCGGGCGACCAGGACCTGTGGATGGTGGGTGGTGGCGACCTCGCCGCGCAGTTCGCGGAGGCCGGCCTGCTCGATGAGGTCGTGGTGTCGATCGCACCCGTGACCGTCGGGTCCGGCAAGCCGCTGTTTCCCCGGCGCTTCGACCTCGAGCTGCTGGAGGTCGACCGCAACAAGGCGTTCATCGGAGCGCGCTACCGCGTCGTGGGGCCGCGTTTACCTCCCGACTGAGCGGGCACCGGGACAAGAGCAGCCACTTCTTCTCGGGAGTTGATCCATGCGTTCCGTCGCGGTCCTCTGCACGTCTTCTTTGGCAGCCCTGTCCCTCACCGCCGGCCTGGTCGCCGTCTCCGGCCCGTCGCAGGCGGACCGACCACGCCAGGTAGAGCCACCGAAACAGGCCACGGCGTACGGCTCCGGCGGCGCGGTCACGTCGGTCGACCCCTACGCCACCCGGGTCGGGCTGCGGGTGCTGCGCGCGGGCGGCAACGCCACCGACGCCGCCGTCGCCACGGCGGCCGCCCTAGGCGTCACCGAGCCGTTCAGCGCCGGGATCGGTGGGGGTGGCTACTTCGTCCACTACTCGGCCAAGACCGGCAAGGTGCGCACCATCGACGGTCGAGAGACCGCACCGGCCGCGATGCCGCACGACGCGTTCGTCGACCCGGCGACCGGCAAGCCCTACAACTTCTCTCCGGAACTGGTCACGAGCGGCGTCTCGGTCGGGGTGCCGGGCACCCTGGCGACCTGGCAGCGGGCGCTGGATCGCTGGGGCACCCGGTCCCTCGGGCAGTCGCTGAAGCCTGCTGCCAAGCTGGCCGAACGCGGCTTCACGGTCGACCCGACCTTCCGCGGCCAGGTCGTGCAGAACGAGCAGCGGTTCAAGGCGTTCGTGCCGACGAAGAAGCTGTACTGGCGGGGCGGGGATGCGCCCCGGGTCGGCAGCACGTTCCGCAACCCGGACCTCGCGGCGACGTACCGGCTGCTGGCCCGCGAGGGCCTCAAGCCGTTCTACCGGGGTGCGATCGGTGACGAGATCGTCGACGCCGTCCGCAAGCCCCCGACGACGAAAGCGACCACGCTCCCGGTCCCGAAGGGCTACCTGGTCAAGCGCGACCTGAAGCGCTACCGCGCTCTCGACCAGCGGCCGACCAAGATCGGCTATCGCGGGCTCGACGTCTACGGCATGGCGCCGTCGTCGTCCGGCGGCTCGACGGTGGGCGAGGCGCTCAACATCCTCGAGCGCTACGACCTCGGCGCCCTGCCGCGCGCCCAGGCGCTGCACCTGTACCTCGAGGCCAGCGCCCTGTCCTTCGCCGACCGGGGCGCGTACGTCGGCGACCCCCGCCAGGTCGAGGTGCCGTTGCGCGACCTGCTCTCCGACACGTACGCCGCCGAGCGCGCCTGCCAGATCGGTCTCGCCACCACGCTGACCAAGCCGGTCGCGGCCGGCGACGTCACGTCGTACGACGGCACCTGCCTGCCGGGTCGCACCGCCGAGACCACCACGAACGACACGGAGAACACCGAGACCACCAACCTCACCGTGGCCGACAAGTGGGGCAACGTCGTCGAGTACACGCTGACCATCGAGCAGACCGGCGGCTCGGGCATCGTCGTGCCGGGGCGCGGGTTCCTGCTCAACAACGAGCTGACCGACTTCTCCGCGGCGTACGACCCGAAGGACCCCAACCGGATCGAGCCGCTCAAGCGGCCGCGCTCGTCGATGTCGCCGACGATCGTGCTCAAGCAGGGCAAGCCGGTCCTCGCCGTCGGTTCGCCCGGCGGCTCGACGATCATCACGACGGTGCTCCAGGTGCTGCTCAACCGGCTCGACCTCGGGATGAGCCTGCCGGAGGCGATCGCGGCGCCGCGGGTCACCCAGCGCAACACCGCGACCGACCAGGCGGAGCCGGCGTTCGAGCAGGAGTACGGCGCCGCGCTCGAGGCGCTCGGGCACGACGTGGCGACGTACCAGGACATCTTCACCGGCACCCAGGAGATCGGCGCGGCGACCGGCATCGAGTTCGGGGTCGGCAACCAGCTGATCGCCGTCGCCGAGCCGCAGCGTCGCGGCGGGGGCGCGGCGGCGGTCGTGAAACCCAAGTGACGAGGTCCGTATCGTAGGGGGGTGAGCACCTCCATCTGGACCGAGATCACCACCGTCGACGACCTCGTCGGCCTGCTGGGTGAGCCCAACAAGCTCGCCCGTGACAAGGGCCGTACGGCGCTGCTCGACGTCGACCGCGACTGGCTCGCGGTCACGCCGTTCTGCGTCCTCGGGACCTCCTCGGCGCTGGGGGAGTGCGACGTGTCGCCCAAGGGTGACCCGGCCGGCCAGCTGGTGCACGTCATCGACGACCGGACGATCGCGATCGCGGAGCGTCCCGGCAACAAGCGCGCCGACGGCTACAAGAACATCCTGCAGAACCCGCACGTCGGCCTGAACTTCTTCATCCCCGGCCGCGGCGACACGCTGCGCATCAACGGCCGGGCCAGGCTGGTGAGCGGCGCGCCGTTCTTCGACGAGATGCTCGTCAAGGGGCACCGCCCGATCCTCGCGGTCGTCGTCGAGATCGAGGAGATCTTCTTCCACTGCGCGAAGGCGTTCCTGCGCTCCGGACTCTGGAAGCCGGAGACCTGGGACCCCAACAGCGTCGTGCCGCGCCGGGCCGTCATCGCCAACGCGGTGGAGCGCAGCGACATGACGCTCGAGGAGCTCGAGGAGTACTACAAGCCCGAGAACTACGAGAAGGGCCTGTACGGGACTCCCCATGCCTGACTACCCGTTCCTCAAGGGCCACGGCACGGAGAACGACTTCGTGCTGCTGCCCGACCACGACGGTTCGGTCCACGGCGACCTGCCCGCCGAGCAGCTGGCCGAGCGGGTCCGCGCGCTCTGCGACCGGCGCGCGGGCATCGGCGGCGACGGCGTGCTGCGCGTGGTCCGCGACGGTGACCTGTGGTTCATGGACTACCGCAACGCCGACGGCTCGGTCTCCGAGATGTGCGGCAACGGCATCCGGGTCTTCGCCCGGCACCTGGTCGAGGAGGGTCTCGCCGACCCGTCCCAGCCGATCCCGATCGGCACCCGCGACGGCGTGAAGACGCTGCTCGTCGATGGCGACCTGATCACCGCCGACCTCGGCGAGCCGACCGTCCTCGGGGAGTCGAAGGTCGGCGTGCCCGGGCATGCCTGGGTCGCGCGCCACGTCGACATGGGCAACCCGCACGCGGTCGCCTTCGTCGACTCGCTCGACGAGGCCGGCAACCTGCTCGAGGCGCCGGAGCACGACGCGGCGACGTACCCCCACGGCGTCAACGTCGAGTTCGTCGTACGGCGGGGCGAGCGGCATGTCGCGATGCGGGTCCACGAGCGCGGCTCGGGGGAGACCCGCTCCTGCGGCACCGGCGCCGGCGCCGTGATGGTGGCGGCCGCGGCGGCGGACGGGATCACTGGTCCTCCGGCCGAGGACGTCGCCTACCGGGTCGACGTCCCCGGCGGCACCCTCACCGTCACCTGGACCGCCGGCAACCGGATCCTGCTCACCGGCCCGGCCGTGGTCGTGGCCCGGGGCGTCACGTCGCTCTGACTCGCGCGGACAGGTCCCGCACCAGCGCCAGCACCTCGTCCACCGACCCGGCCGGGTCGGTGATGGGGAACTGGGTCGCGCGGACGATGCGGCTGCGGTCGATCACGAGCGTCGCGCGCTTGAGCCGGTCGGAGCCCCCCGCCCGGAACGTCGGCAGGCGCAGCGCCCCGGCCAGCCGGTCGTCCTGGTCGGAGAGCATCGCGTAGGGCAGTGACTCGTGGGCGGCGAAGGCCGCCAGCTGGTCGGGCCGCTGGGTGCTCACGCCGCGCACGCGCGCGCCGGCCCCGGTCAGCGCGTCACACCGCGCGGCGTACGTGCGGGCCTCGAGGGTGCACCCGCTCGTGCCGGGGATGTCCGACCAGGCGGGCGGGTAGCCGCCGCTGCCCGGGGCGTAGGCGCCGGGGAAGCAGAACAGCACCGTCCAGGGTGCCTCTGAGTCGATCGGGTCGACGGGTACGCCGCCGGTGTCGGTCAGGAGCAGGTCGGGGACCCGGGACCCGACCAGGGCCTCCATGCGGCGCGCCTCGGCCGAGTCGGCGGCCGCGGTCGCGGTGAGGCTGCCGTCGCCGAGCACGTGGCGGGTGCCCCAGTCCTGCAGTGCGACGAGGACCGGCAGCAGGGACTCGCCGCGAGAGGTCAGGACGTAGTCGTGGCGTGGTGGGTGGTCGGAGTAGCGCTGTCGGTCCAGGACGCCGTGGTCGACGAGCCACGACAGCCGCTCGGTGAGGACCTTGCGGCTGACCCGCAGCCGTCGCTGCAGCGCGTCGAACCGGGTCACGCCGCCGGCGACCTCGCGCACGACCAGCAGCGACCAGGCGTCGCCGACGACGCCCAGAGCCTGCTCGATGGCGCAGTCGGGATCGACCGGGTCGGTGCGGCGCATGCTGTGATAGTAGTGGGTTCCTAAAAGGAACTCACTAGGCCGGAGGCAGGTCGGGCATGGCGGAGCTGAGCGCACGAGATCGCGCACGGATGTACTGGACGTACTGGGCGGCGAGCGCCACCAGCAACCTGGGCTCCGCGGTGACCTCCGTCGCCCTGCCGCTGACCGCGATCACCGTGCTCGGGGCGAGCGCCCTCGAGATGGGGCTGGTCGCGGCCGCGGGCTATGCGGCGTGGCTGGTGATCGGCCTGCCCGCCGGGGTGATCACCCAACGGCTGCCGCTGCGCGGGACGCAGGTGACGCTCGACCTGATCCGCGCGGCGGCCCTGGTCTCCGTGCCGCTGGCGTGGTGGTGGGACGGCCTGACGCTGGCCCAGCTGATCGGTGTCGCGCTGGTCATCAGCTTCGCCGACGTGTTGTTCGACGTCAGCAACCTGACCTTCATGCCGCGGGTGGTGCCTCCCGAGGACCTCCAGCGACGCAACAGCCTCAACTCGGGCACGCATGCCGTCACCCAGCTCGGCGGCCCGGGCCTGGGCGGCGTCCTGGTGCAGCTGCTTGGCGCGGTTCCCACCCTGCTCGTGGACGCAGTCAGCTACCTGGCCTCGGCGGCGCTCCTGCGCACGTTGCCGGCGGCACGGGTCGAACGCCCGGACGCCTGGCCGCGGATCGGCGCCATGATCCGCGAGGGCTTCGCGTACGTCGTCCGGCACCCCGTGATGGGTCCGTGCATGTGGAACGCGACGGCGATCAACTTCGTCTGCGGCGCCCAGTTCACGCTGTTCCCGCTCTACCTGGTGACCGTGCTCGACGCGCCGGCCGGTCTCGTCGGGATCCTGCTCGCGACCGAGGGAGTGGGTGCTCTCGTCGGAGCGGCCCTGACGCCCTGGCTGTCCGCGCGGATCGGGACGGCCCGCCTCGACCTCGCGGGCAACGTGGTCTGCCTGGGCGGCGCGCTGCTGCTGCCGTGGGGCACCGGGTCGACGGCGTACGCCGCCTTCGCGCTCGGCAACATCGCCTTCGCCGGAGGCTGCGTCGTCGGCAGCGTCTCGACCCGCACCTACCGCCAGACCGCGAGCCCGCCGGAGCTCCTGTCGCGGGTGCTGGCCACGGTGCGCTTCGTCTCGTGGGGTGCGATCCCGGTGGGATCGATCGTCGCGGGCGTCGTGGCCCACGAGATCGGGGTGCGCGAGACGCTGCTCGTCTTCGGCGTCCTCACCGTCCTCGGCCCGGCGACGCTCTGGTTCTCGAAGGTCAGGATGCTGCGCGACTTCACCGACCACGACCGCGAGCTCAGTCGAGTCTGAACCTACGATTGCGGGGTGACCGACAAGGCCGGGCGCTCCGTGACGCTGGTGGATGACGGGAGACCGATCGCCTGGCGTCACCCGGTGATCTTGCGCATCGGGGCGGTGATCGTCGCGCTCACAGCACTCGGAATTGCCACCGCGTTCGTGGTGACCTATCGGCTGAGTGACCTGTGGGTCTCCGGACTGCTCGTGCTCTGTGCCGTGCTCGCCGCGAGGTGGGGCCGATCGGCCATCACCATGGATGAGCACGAGATCACGGTCGTCACGACCTTTCGACGCCGGACCTTCGCGCTCGCCGACGTGGTCACGGCCGAGTCCGACTACTACGGCTTGTGGATCCGTCTCTCCGGCGGGACCAGCATCTACCCATCCGTCGGGTCGACGTGGAACGTGACGCGGTGGCTGGGACTGGTCAGCAGTGGCGATCGGAAGGCCGCCCTGATCCTGCACCGAGCGAGGGTGGCCCGGGGCGGTGATCCCGGCCCGATCACCATCGTCGGCCGACGCAGCGCCGGAACCTTCAACCTCGGGTAGGGCTCGTCCACTCACCCACCGACCGTGACAGTCCCGCTGTCGCGGTGGTTATGCTCCGGAACCATGGACATCAACGGAGCCAGTGCCATCGTCACGGGAGGCGCGTCGGGCATCGGCGCGGCCGCCGCCCGCCAGCTCGCCGCGAAGGGCGCGATCGTCGTGGTCGCCGACCTGCAGGCCGACAAGGGTGAAGCCCTCGCCCAGGAGATCGGCGGCGTCTTCGCCCAGGTCGACGTGACCAACACCGACCAGATCAAGGCCGCGGTCGACGCGGCCGCCGAGATCGCGCCGCTGCGTGCGGTCGTCAACTCCGCCGGCATCGGGTGGGCCCAGCGCACCATCGGCCGCGACGGCGAGTTCGACTCGGCGCACGACCTGGCGGCCTTCAGCCGGGTGATCGCGATCAACCTGATCGGCACCTTCGACATGACCCGCATCGCGGCCACCGCGATGAGCCGCAACGAGCCCGACGCCGACGGCTGCCGCGGCGCGATCTGCAACCTCGCCAGCGTGGCTGCTTTCGACGGACAGATCGGCCAGGCGTCGTACTCCGCCTCCAAGGGCGGCGTCGTCGGCATGACCCTCCCGGTCGCGCGCGACCTGGCGGCCTCCGGCATCCGCCTCAACACGGTCGCTCCCGGCCTGATCGACACCCCGATCTACGGCGAGGGCCCGGACTCTGAGGCGTTCAAGGCCAACCTCGGCTCCAACGTGCTCTTCCCGAAGCGCCTCGGCGTCCCGGACGAGCTCGCCAGCATGGTCGTCGAGTGCATCACCAACAGCTACATGAACGCCGAGGTCATCCGCGTCGACGGCGGCATCCGGATGCCCCCGAAGTAGGTCTCAGCCGCGGCGCCCCATCCGCGCCAGGAGCCTCTCCTGGCGCGGGGCGTCGTCGGCGACCTCGAGGGGCTGGCGGAAGACCCCGTCGTCGTACGCGTGGTCGCCGAAGCCCACGAACGCCTGCTCCATCGCGTCCATGTCGGCGTCGGTGAAGGTCGTGGCCCGTCCGTTGGCGGAGCCGAGGTCCCACCCGTGCACGACGAGGTCGAACCCGTAGAACGCGTCGAGGGTGGCGCCGATCGTCGTACGGCCGAAGAAGCCGTCGTACTCGCGGGCGCGGAACGCCTCGTCGGACGCGATCGGGCGTACGGCGGCGAGGTGCTCGCGCCACACCTCCGGCGGCGCGCCGGCGGGCCGGTCGCCGAGCTCGGCCCCGTGGCCCTCCAGGAACTGGCGCTCGGTGTCGACCACGTGGTCCACCACGTCGGCGGCGGTCCAGCCCTCGCAGGGGCTGGTCGCGGACCAGTCCGTGGTCGAGTCCACGGTGGCGCTGAAACGGTCGGCTGCGTCGAGGTAGAAGTTCATGCCTCCAGCGTGGCGTGTGGATGTCGGCGGTTCTTGAAAGAATCCGACACATGGCCGGAGCGCGACCGATCGACCCCACCGAGCGGGCGCACCTGCTCGACGCGTCCGGCTACACCCCGCCGATCCACCGGTTCGCGCCGAGCCCCGAGCTCGCCGACGTCGTACGCCGCTACTGGATGCCGGTCTGGTCCCTCCCGGACGGGCGCGTATCGGTGCAGCGGGTGCTGCAGTACCCGGTCTGCCTGATCGTCGTCTCGGCCGACTATGCGCTGCTCGTGGGTCCGAGCACGGGGCTCTCCACCCAGGAGCTGACCGGGTCGGGCTGGGCGCTCGGCACGATGCTCCAGCCCGCCGCCGGCGCCGCGCTCGTCGGCGGGAGCGTTGACCAGCTCACCGACCGGGCCGTCCCGCTGCCCGACGAGGCGCTGGTGGGCCGGATCCGGGAGGCGATCGGCGACGACCCGCACGACCCGGACCGCCAGCAGACCGGTGTTGCCGCGGTCGAGGAGTCGCTCGCCGCGCTGCTACCCGTCGATGACGAGGGGCGGCTCGTCAACGCCATCGTCGAGTACGTCGAGGGTGACCAGCAGGTGCAACGAGTCGGCCAGGTGTGCGACAAGTTCTCGATCACCGAGCGCACCCTGCAGCGGCTCACCGCCCGTCGGATCGGGCTGTCGCCGAAGTGGCTGATCCAGCGGCGCCGCCTGCACGAGGCCGCCGAGCGGCTGCGCGACACCGACCGGCCCGACCTGGCCCGGGTCGCCGCCGACCTGGGCTACGCCGACCAGGCCCACTTCGGCCGCGACTGGCGTGCGGTCACCGGGGTCACGCCGGGGGAGTTCGCGGCAGAGCCTCGAGCTCGATGACCAGGTCCGCGCGACCTGCCGCGGCCTCGACGAGGGCGGCGTTGACGTCGTCGACCCGCGCGACCCAGGCGCGAGCCTCGTCGGGCGCCTTGCCGAACTCGACATGCCGGGCGACCAGCCGCTCGCGCCGTACGGCGTCGTCGACGTGCAGGTGCCAGACGGCGTCGAGCTGCTCGCGTACGGCGCGCCAGCGCGGCTCGTCGAGGAGGAGGTAGTTGCCCTCGGTGACCACCGTGCCGCCCGCCGGCACCGCGATCGCGCCCGCGATCGGCTGCTCCAGGTCGCGCTCGAACATCGGCGCGACCACGTCCGGCTCACCGGCCCGCACCCGGGCGAGCAGGGCGGCGTACCCCTCCGCGTCGAAGGTCTCCGGCGCACCCTTGCGGTCGCGCAGCCCGCGCCGTACGAGCTCGATGTCGGCGTAGTGGAAGCCGTCCATCGGCACGACCGGAAGCCTCAACGCGGTCGCGACGGTCGTCTTCCCGACCCCCGGCGCGCCGGTGATGCCGAGCAGCCGGATGCCGGGCGGGACGTCGGGGAGGCGCACGCAGTCACGTTAAGGGTTCGCGCTGGTCAGGCGGGCGAACGTACTCTGGAAGCCGTATGACGAACGCACATGAGATCGATCCGGCCCCCTTCCCCGATGACGCGAGCCTCGACGCCGAGCTGGAGGAGACGGCGGACTGGGCCGACGACGAGGTCGAGTCGGGCTACTCGGGGGACGACCCCGAGGAGGACCCGACTGTCGGCGCGATGCAGCTCGCCGAGCGACACCAGCTCCGGCGGGTCGCTGGCCTGCGCACCGAGCTCGAGGACATCACCGAGGTCGAGTACCGCCAGCTCCGGCTGGAGCGCGTGGTGCTCGTCGGCGTCTGGACCGAGGGCACGGTCGAGGACGCCGAGAACTCCATGGCCGAGCTCGCACTGCTCGCCGAGACCGCCGGCTCCGAGGTGCTGGAGGCCATCTACCAGCGCCGGCAGACGCCCGACCCGGCGACGTACGTCGGTCGCGGCAAGGTCGAAGGCATCGCCGAGATCGTCCAGGCGACCGGCGCCGACACCGTGATCTGCGACGGTGAGCTCGCGCCCAGCCAGCTCAGGAACCTCGAGGACAAGCTCAAGGTCAAGGTCGTCGACCGGACCGCGCTGATCCTCGACATCTTCGCTCAGCACGCCCGCTCCGGCGAGGCGCAGGCCCAGACCGAGCTGGCCCAGCTCAACTACATGAAGCAGCGCCTGCGCGGCTGGGGTGGCAACCTCTCCCGCCAGGCCGGTGGCCGGGTCGCCGGCGGTGCCGGTATCGGTAGCCGTGGTCCCGGTGAGACGAAGATCGAGAACGACCGGCGCCGGATCAACACCAAGATCGCCAAGCTCCGCCGCGACCTGCGCGAGATGAAGGGCACCCGCGACACCAAGCGCCAGGAGCGCCGTCGCAACCACATCCCGAGCGTCTCGATCGCGGGCTACACCAACGCCGGCAAGTCCTCGCTGCTCAACCGGCTGACCGACGCCGGCGTACTCGTTGAGGACGCGCTCTTCGCGACGCTCGACCCGACCACGCGTCGTACGACGACCTCCGACGGCCGGGTCTACACGATGAGCGACACGGTCGGGTTCGTGCGGCACCTGCCGCACCAGCTGGTCGAGGCGTTCCGGAGCACGCTCGAGGAGGTCGCCGACTCCGACCTGATCCTGCACGTCGTCGACGGCTCGCACCCGGACCCCGAGGGTCAGATCACCGCTGTGCGCGAGGTCTTCGCCGAGATCGGCGCCACGTCGGTGCCCGAGCTGGTCATCATCAACAAGGCCGACCTGGCCGACCCGATGGTGCTCGCGCGGCTGCGCCAGCGCGAGCCGCACTCGGTGGTCGTCTCCGCCAAGACCGGCGAGGGCATCGCCGAGGCGCTCAAGCTGGTCGAGGGTGAGCTGCCCCGACCGGGCGTGGAGTTCCGGGCGCTGGTGCCCTACGAGCGCGGCGACCTGATCAACCGCCTGCACCAGCAGGGCGAGATCGACTCGCAGGAGCACACCGGTGACGGCACGATCGTGGTCGGCCGGGCCAACGAGGATCTCGCCGGCGAGCTCGAGGCCTACGCGGTCTAGCTCGCGCGGACCGGGAAGATCTCGGTGCGCGCGACCACGCGGTCGCGCTCGTCGCTCAGCGCGAGTCGGCGGGGGTCGGCGAGGTAGGAGTCGACGGCCGCTCGGGAGGCGAACCGGAACACCTGGACCTCGTCCGGGCTGCCGTCCGCGCCGGTCCCGCGCAGCCGCTGGGTGACCTCGCCGCCGTGCTCCGGCAGGAGTGCGAGGACCGTGTCCTCGTACGCCGCCATCGCGTCTGCCTGCCCGGGCACGGCCCAGAGCAGGCAGCAGAGCAACAGGGACTCATCGACGGCCACGGCCCGAGCCTACGGTCGCCGAGGCTGTCATCCGAGCCGGGAGCGGCGGCGCTGGCCGCTTGGCTGCGGCGTACGCCGCCGCTGAAGGTCACGATTCGGTAGCGCTGCCGGTGAATCTTCGTCATTCCGGAACATCTGCGCCGTCATGTCGCTGAGTCTTGTGGTGGAGCACTCGGGGAGCGTAGGAAATTGATCTGGTCGGTACGACGTCCGTGGCTGGTGGGCGCGGTCGTGATCGCAGCAATGGTGGCGGCGTTGACCGTCGCGCTCGGCGTACGCGCCCAGAGCGCCGACGTCCCCCGGTGCGAGCGGTTCACCGCCGACTCCCGCGCCCGCGCGGCGGCCGACCGCGGTTCGGGGCGGCGCGTCGTCGTCATCGGCGACTCGTGGTCGGCGGGCCTCGGGCTCGATCGCGCCACGAGCTCCTGGCCCTCCCGGCTGCCGGGCGCCGTCCACGTCGCCGGCTTCTCCGGCTCCGGCTTCAGCGCCCACGCCAGCAGCTGCCCCCGGGTCGCCTTCGCCGATCGCGCCCCCCGCGCGATGCGCCGCGGCGCCGACCTCGTCGTGGTCGAGGGCGGCCTCAACGACTACGACCAGCCCGACGCCGACGTCCGCGCCGGCTTTGCCCGCCTGCTGCGCGGGCTCCGCGGCCAACACGTCGTCATCGTCGGCCCGGCGACCGCCCCGGCCCGTGCCCGCGCCGTACCCCACGTCGACGCCCTGCTGGCCTCCCTGGCCGAGCGGTACGACGTCGCCTACATCCGCACCACCGGCCTCGATCTGCCCTACCTCGACGACCGCCTCCACCTGACCCCCGCCGGACACGCCCAGTTCGGCGACTACGTCGCCAGCCAGCTCGCCGTACTTGGTAGTTGAAGAAGGCGTGGTCCGCTCGGGTCGACCGCCGTGCCACCGCCCCGAAACACCGCAAACTGTGTTATGTCGCAGGACATCGGTGACAGTTCTGTATCAGGAGATCGGTGACACTTCTGGTGGTCTTGGTGGTGACACTTCAGCCCCGAGGCTCGGGGGGTGGCTGTCAATGAACCCATCGATCCTCGTGTCCGCCTCGCGATCTCGCAGTGGCCTGATGACGCCCCACGTGGGGCAGTCTCGACGTTCTGCGCGGAGCACGGCATCTCTCGCAAGTCGTTCTATGAGTTGCGCAGACGTGCCCGGGTCGACGGGCAGGCCGCGGTGCTGGAGCCCAGATCGAGGCGCCCCAGGTCGAGCCCATCGAAGCTGACCGATGAGGTCAAAGCGCAGGCCGTGCAGGTGCGCGCCGCGCTGGAATCCTCCGGGTTGGACCACGGGCCGATCAGCGTGCACGACAAGATGCACGCGATGGGGCTGGACCCGGTGCCCTCGATCGCGTCGCTGGCGAGGATCTTCCGCCAGGCCGGCGTCGCACGGCTCGAGCCGAAGAAGAAGCCCAGGTCGGCGTGGCGCCGGTTCGTCTATCCGGCCCCGAACGCGTGCTGGCAGCTCGACGCCACCGAGTACGTCCTGACCGGCGGCCGCACGTGCGTGATCTTCCAACTCGAAGACGACCACTCCCGGTTCGCGGTGGCCTCACACGTCGCCTGGGGCGAGACCGCTGAGGCCGCGATCACCGTGTTCGACAAGGCCGTGACCACACACGGGGTGCCCCAGCGGCTCCTGACGGACAACGGGATCGCGCTGAACCCGTCACGCCGCGGGTACATCGGCCAGCTCGTCGAGCGCGTTGGGGGTCGAGGCGATCACTGGCAAGCCGTACAAGCCGACCACCCAAGGCAAGAACGAACGCTTCCACCAGACCCTGTTCCGCTACCTGGACAAGCAGCCGCTCGCCGAGACCCTCGAGGAACTGCAGGCCCAGGTCGACGCCTTCGGCCGCATCTACAACACCGAACGGCCCCACCAAGGGCTTCCCGGGCGCGTCACACCGCTGACCGCCTGGGAAGCGACACCGAAGGCCGAGGCGCCGCGTCCCAAGCCGGTCCGGCCATTGTTCGAACGGCCCGCCAGACGCCCGCGGCCCGCGCCACGAGTCCCGTTGGGCTTGGACCTGCCTGCAGACACCCGGGTCCGGAAGCTGAGCACCGCGGGCACCTTCAGGCTGGACACGGTCACCTACATGGTCGACACGCACCGCGCCTTCCAACAGGTCCTGGTCGTCACCGACGGCGACAAGATCATCGTGACCGACGCCCACGGCGAGATCCTCGCCGAACACACCCAACCCGCACCCGGGATCACCTACGTCGGCAACGGCCGACCCCGCGGCCCACGCCCCAAGACCAACGAAACGTCACCGAAGTCCTGAGACACCGACTGTCACCGATGTCCTGATACGGAACCGTCACCCATGTCCTGAGACATCACAAAACACCGCAAACTGATTCTGCAGACCTGTCGAACATGTGTGCGAATCGTGGTAGTCTGTGGTATGGCCACACGGAGACGCAGCGCGACCTTCGTCGCGGGACCCCGGTCCCGCGACGAGGCGCTGCTGGCCGCCGCCGAGGTCACCCACCGCGCCAAACGCCTGGCCGAGGCCCGCGAGTTCGAGCTCGCCGCCCAGTGGGGCGAGGCACACCCCGGCGACGAAGCCCCGCCGATGGCGGACTCGCCGGTGTACGAGGCGAACGTGCTGTTCGGGGACCGGCCGCTGGAGGTCGCCGGGTACGGCGCACCGACGGTGTCGGAGTTCGCGATCACCGAGTTCGCGACCGCGGTCGGGATGTCCTCGGCCGGTGGGCGCAAGTTCCTCGGTGCCGCCCTGGAGACCAAGCACCGCCTGCCGTTGTTGTGGGACCGGGTGCTGGCCGGCGAGGTCCAGGTCTGTAAAGCCCGCCGGGTCACCGAGCACACCATCGCCCTGCCACCCCATGCGGCGGCGCAGGTCGACACGAAGATCGCGCCCATCGCCCACACCTGCTCCTTCGCGGAGATCGAACGGGTCGCCAACAAAGCCGCCGCCGAGGCCGACGCCGAGCAGGGCGAGGAAGACCGTGCCGAGAAGGCAGCCGGGCAGTACCTGCGGATCGCGCTCGAGGACGCCGAGCACAACCACGGCTACGTCCCCATTGAAGGACTCCTCGACCTCGACGACGCCCTCGCCCTCGAAGCCGTCATCAAGACCAAGGCCCACGCCCTCCTCGCAGACCACCCGACTCTGGACCTCGACACGCGCCGCGCCATGGCGCTCGGGCAACTGGGCGACGGTGACGGTGAGGGTGGGCGGGAATTGGTGATCTACGCCCACCACGACACCCGCGACGCGCACGGCATCGTCGGTGTGGAGAACGTCTCGAGCACCGGGTCGACCATCACCGTCGAGCAGCTCGCCGAGTGGTGCCACAAAGCCAACACCAAGGTCAGCATCCGCCCGGTCCTCGACCTCACCGAGTACCTCCACACGAACAGGTACGAGCCGACCCCACGGCTGCGGGAACAGGTGATCCTGACCTGCCCCACCTGCGTGTTCCCCGGCTGCGGAAGAACCGCCAGACGTTGCGACCTCGACCACATCACCCCCTGGCATAAGGGCGGGAAGACCCAGTCGTCGAACCTCGCCCCGTTGTGCCGACTGCACCACCGGCTGAAGACCTTCGGGTACTGGTCCTACGAACGGCCGACCCTCACCACCTTCGTCTGGACCTCACCCATGGGCCGGGTCTACGTCAACGACCTCACCCACAAGAGACGACGAACCCACTGACCCCACACCCCACCCACCACCACGGGCGGGGACACAGCCACGCCCGAACCCGGTCACCCGCCGACCAGAACCGGCCTCGCCTCGACCACCCGCAGCTCCTGCGGACTCCCCGGGATCGTCACCGTCCCGGCGACATCACGCCACGGACCCCCACCGACCCGGAACTGGGCCGCATACGTCACATCCACACTCGGACTGACCCGCCCCTTCTCGAGGTACTCGTGCGTGACCTCCAGATCCGGGTACGCCGCCCCCGGCGACGTCGTCTCGTCCGACTCACCATCCCCGAACCGCCACCCGAACGACGCCGGCCAGATCCGCAGCTCCACCCGCCGACCCAGCAACCTCACCGTCCGCGTGAACTCACCCTGCTCGGTGTAGAAGTTCGTCTCGAAGTTCACCAACGTCCGCCCGTTCGGCGGCTGGATCACCAACTCCGCCTCCGGCAGCGGAATGCGCCGAAAGGCGGCCGCTACCAGACCAGGCACGTCAACGGGCGTCGTGTCATCCTCAGGGTCGCAGGTCACGGTCCAGTTGGCGCCCGAGCAGAAGCCTTCGAACAGCCCGCTTTCGATGTCTACATGAGTGATGGGCGTGATGGTGCCGGCTGTGGATTCGGCTGGATCAGTCGCTTCCGAAACGCCGGCCCACAGGCCGTCGTCGGTTGGCCCGACGTGGACCGGCGGGTCGTCATCTCCGGAAGACGTGGCCACCGCACGTTGAACTGGTGCGGCGACGATCAATACCGTGACACCGACCGCGATCATTCGCGCGATCACGCAAGCTTCATTTCTCGAACCACCCAGCCCTGGCCGTTTGGTTCTAGGAGAAGGCGCACTTCCAGCGTCGTCGGGTCGACGATCTTGACCACCTGATCGTCGGCATCGAGCCATCGTTCTTCGGCCGTGCGCAGCGACAGGTTCCACGCAGACCGGAGATGGGGTGAGGCGGACTCGACGCTCCAGCTGCCACCTTCGATGTGTCCGCCGTTCGCGTACGCCTCGGCGAGGTTCTGAGCGATGACCTGGCAGTTCTTGCATCCTGGTGCCATCGCCAAAAAGGAGGACGGGTCTCCGCTGGAGATCGAGTTGGTGACCTCGACGAAGAATTCGTTGATGAAGGCCGCTTGCTCATCACGGGAATCTGTCTCCGTACTTGGACTCGCCGAAGTCGGCGCTTCGGACGACGGCGGCGCGAACTTCGGCTTGGGCTCGTCGTCGGTGCACCCGGCTAGCAGGAGTGCCGGGATCAGGGTAAGGGCGGTGAGGGTTGCCCGAGTGCGGCTCACGCGGCCGATCATTCCCCGCCGCGCGCGCCGACGAAACGGTCCGGCAACGCCCTGTGGACAACCGTGGGAGACTCCCCGCGTGCGTCATTCCCTGGCGGGCCGGGCCGAAAGCCCGATGCAGGCCCGGATCCTCGCCCAGCTCCGTGACGAGGGGGCGCTCTCGAAGGCCCAGCTCGCGGACCGACTCCAAGTGAGCCGTACGACGGTCGCGGCCGAGGTTGCCCGCCTCGCCGAGCTCGGCCTCGCGCAGGAGGCCGGACCGGCGGCGTCGCGCGGCGGTCGTCGTTCGACCCTGGTGGACCTGTCTCCAGACATTCGGTTCGTGGGTATCTCGATCGGGGCGACCGGCATGTCCGTCGGCGTCACCGACGGCCGGCTCGCCGTGCTGGCGACCCGGCACCGCACCAGTGACATCCGGCAGGGCCCGGAGGTCGTGCTCGCGACCGCGCTGGAGCTGGTGCGCGAGGTGATGGCGGAGGTCGGCGTCGACCAGGTGATGGGGGCCGGGATCGGCGTACCGGGTCCGGTCGACTTCAACCGCGGCGTCTCGGTGTCGCCGCCGATCATGCCGGGCTGGGACGGCTACCCGGTCCGCGACGCGGTCTCCCGCGAGCTCGGCTGTCCCGTCATGCTCGACAACGACGTCAACGTGCTGGCCGTGGGGGAGCAGCACGCAGGCGTCGCCAAGGGCGCCCAAGACTTCCTGTTCGTCAAGATCGGCACCGGCATCGGCTGCGGGATCGTGATCGACGGTGAGCTCTACCGAGGGGTCAACGGCTGCGCCGGCGACATCGGGCACATCCGGGTCGAGGACTTCGGCCCGACCTGCGCGTGCGGCAACACCGGCTGCCTCGAGGCGTTCTCCGGTGGTGCGGCCCTGGCCCGCGACGCGGCGACCGCCGCCCGCAGTGGCCGCTCGCCGGCGCTCGCGGCCCTACTCAGCGAGAAGGGCGAGCTCTCGGCGGCCGACGTCGGCATCGCGGTCTCCCAGGGCGACGCCCAGGCGGTTCAACTGATCCGCGAGAGCGGGCGGCACATCGGCCAGGTGCTCGCCGGCCTGGTGTCGTTCTTCAACCCCGGCCTGATCGTCATCGGCGGCCGGGTCACCGGCCTCGGGCACGCGTTGCTCGCCGAGATTCGCGGGGTGACCTACCGGCGCTCGCTTCCGCTGGCCACCGGCAACCTCCCGATCGTGCTCAGCGAGCTCGGCGACGAGGGCGGCGTGATCGGTGCGGCCCGGATGATCAGCGCGTCGGTCTACGCACCCTAGAGCGTCAGATCGGGCCAGACTTTCGCAGGTAACTTTGCAAAGTTTGTGCAGCACTTTGGAATCTTTCGCCTGAAACGCTTGCCACCCCCGGCCGGTTCGGCCTACTTTGTGCGGCATCTCAACAAATGAGTGACCGCAGTCACAAGGGCTGACGGCACGCGTCGAGGGGTCGGAGGTCGCGGGTGCCCAGCAGTGCCAAGCTCTCCCTCGTCCTGCGCCAGCTGCGCGACCACGGCCCGCGCTCTCGAGCACGCCTCGCCACCGAGCTCGGGCTGACCCGGGCCGCCGCCTCCGCGCTGGTCGCCGAGCTCGCCGACCTCGGCCTGGTCCGCGCCGCCGGCGTCGAACGAGGTGGCATCGGCCGCCCGGGGACGTCGGTCGAGCTGGACGGCGCCGCGGTCTGCGGGATCGGCGCCGAGATCAACGTCAACCACGTCGCCGCCATCGCCGTGGACCTCGCAGGCAACGTCGTCGCCGAGCACCGGGTCGCGCTCGACGCGCACAAGCTCGCCGTCGACGAGGTGCTCGACCGCCTGGTCGAGCTCATCAAGTCCACGGACGACGACGTCCGCGCCAGCGGGGCGCACACGGTCGGCGCCACCGTCGGCGTCGCGGGCCTGCTCGACCGTCCCCGCGAGGTGCTGACGGTCGGCCCCAACCTGCGCTGGCGCGACGTCCCGGTCGGCTCCGAGCTGCGCGCCCGCCTCGGCGCGGCGTACCCGGTCTCCATCGAGAACGAGGGCAACCTCGCCGCGATCGCCGAGGCCGTCCCCGGCGACCCGAACCGCCAGGACATCCTGGTGATCTTCGGAGAGGTCGGCGTCGGCGGCGGCATCGTCGCGGGCGGTCGGCTGCTGCGCGGACACCAGGGGTACGCCGGGGAGTTCGGCCACATGATCGTCGAGCCGGGCGGTCGTCGCTGCGGCTGCGGGCGGGTCGGCTGCTGGGAGACCGTCTGCGGCCTGCGTGCGCTGCTCGACGCGGCCGCCGACCCCGACGACCCGATGCGCGACCCGGCCATGTCGCTCGACGAACGGCTGGCCGAGCTCAACCGGCGCGCCGACCTCGGCGACACCCGCACCATCGCCGCGCTCGACGCGGTCGGCAACTGGATCGGGATCGGCGCCGCGATGCTCACCAACGCGCTCAACCCGTCGGCGATCGTGCTCAGCGGCTACTTCGCCGAGATCGGCCACCACATGCGTCCCGGGATCGAGGAGCACCTGCTCGCCGGCGTACTCGCCCCGCAGGCGGGCGGCACCCGGGTCGAGTTCTCGACGCTGGGCTTCACCGCAGCGGTCCGGGGCGGCGCCGCCGTCGCCCTCGAGCCCGTCTTCGACGACCCGACCGTGGTGGCGCCGCCGCGCGCCGCCGCTCTCCTGGGAGGAGACCGATGACCGCCAACCCCACGACAGCGCCGCTGCTGCAGATGACCGGGATCGTGAAGGAGTTCCCCGGCGTACGCGCACTCGACGGCGTGGACCTCGACGTCCGCGCCGGTGAGGTGCACTGCCTGCTCGGCCAGAACGGCGCCGGCAAGTCGACACTGATCAAGGTGCTGTCGGGCTTCCACCAGCCCGACGAGGGCACGATCACCTGGGACGGCGAGGTGACGCCGTTCTCCACGCCCGCCAAGGCGATCGAGCACGGGGTGGCGACGATCTACCAGGAGCTCGACCTGGTGCCGCACCTCGACGTGACCGAGAACGTCTTCCTCGGCCACGAGGTCTCCCGGCTCGGCTTCAGCCAGCGCGGCCAGGCGCGCAAGCAGGTCCGTGAGCTGCTCGCCCGGCTCGGCCACCCCGAGATCTCGCCCACCAAGGTCGTCGGTGAGCTGCCGCCGGCGTCGCAGCAGATCGTCAGCATGGCGCGCGCGCTGTCGCACGAGACTCGCCTGCTCGTCCTCGACGAGCCGTCGGCGGTGCTCGACCAGGGCGGCGTCAAGAACCTCTTCCGGGTCATCCGAGGCCTCACCGCCGAGGGTGTCGCGGTCGTCTACATCTCCCACCGGTTGGAGGAGATCCGCGAGATCGGTGACCGGATCACGGTCCTCAAGGACGGCCGCACCGTCTCGACCGGCCTGGCGGTCGCCGACACCCCGACCGCCGAGCTGATCAAGCTGATGACCGGCCGTTCGATCGAGTACGTCTTCCCGCCCCGACCCGAGATCGCGCCCGACCAGGGTGCGCCGGTCCTGGAGGTGCGGGACCTCAGCCTCGCCGGCGTGTTCACGGGAGTCGACCTCACCGTGCACGCCGGCGAGATCGTCGGGCTCGCGGGCCTCGTGGGCGCGGGTCGTTCCGAGATCATCGAGACCGTGTACGGCGCCCGCCGCGCGACCGCTGGCACCGTGACCGTGGACGGCAAGAAGCTGCGGCGCGGCTCGGTGAGCAACAGCGTCGGCGCCGGCATGGGACTGGCGCCCGAGGAGCGCAAGAGCCAGGGGCTGCTGCTCGGCGAGCAGGTCTACAGCAACATCACCGTGTCCTCGATGTCGCGCTTCGCCCGGTTGGGATTCCTGAACCGCGGTGAGGAGCGCCGTCGCGCCGCCGAGATCACGAGCAGCCTCGATGTTCGGCCCGCCGGTGTCACCCGTCCCGTGCGCACCCTCTCGGGCGGCAACCAGCAGAAGGTCGTGCTCGCCCGGTGGCTGATGCGCGACTGTCGGGTGCTGCTGCTCGACGAGCCCACCCGCGGCGTCGACGTCGGCGCCCGGTCCGAGATCTACCAGCTCATCCGTTCGTTGGCCGACCGCGGCGTCGCCGTCGTCGTCGTCTCCAGCGAGATCGAGGAGGTGCTCGGTCTCGCCGATCGGGTCCTCGTCGTACGCGAGGGCGTGGTCGTCCACGAGTCCCCGGCAACAGAGATCGACGAGGCCACGGTCCTCGACCTCGTCATGGAAGGAAAGGTGCCCGCATGAGCCAGGACAGCGTCCGGGTCGAGCAGGCCGCGATCGAGACGGAGAAGGAGGAGAACCCGGTCCTCGCCATGCTGCGCACCAGCGTCGGCCTCAACGCCGGGTTGGTGATCGCGCTGGTGCTGATCTGCATCGTCGGCGCGGTCTCGGTGGGGGATCGGTTCGCCTCGACCGACAACGCGCTCACGATCCTGCGTCTCTCCGCCACGATCGGCGTCGTCAGCATCGGCATGACGTTCGTGATCATCGGTGGCGGCTTCGACCTCTCGGTCGGCGCGATCGTCGCGCTGTCGTCGGTCTGGTGCACCACCGTGGCCACCCAGACGATGGCCGAGGACACCCACTGGATCGCGATGGTGGGGGTTGCCCTGGCCGTCGGGGCCGGCTGCGGGTTGGTCAACGGGTTGCTGATCGCGTACGGCGGGGTGGTGCCGTTCATCACGACACTCGCCATGCTCGCCAGTGCGCGCGGCCTCGCCGAGATCATCAGCGACAAGAAGACCCAGATCGTCGACGTCCAGGGCTTCGAGGACTTCTTCAACAGGGAGATCATCGGCATCGACGTGCAGATCTGGCTGTTCGCCATCGTCGCCCTGATCGGCTGGATCATGCTCAACCGCACGACCTTCGGGCGCCGTACGGTCGCGGTCGGGGGCAACCCGGAGGCCGCCCGCCTGGCCGGCATCAACGTCAAGCGGCACACCGTCTACCTCTACGTGCTGGTGGGCATCTGCTGCGGGATCGCCGCGCTGATGCTGGTCGCCCGGACCACGACGGGCAGCTCGACCCACGGCACCGGCTGGGAGCTCGACGCGATCGCGGCCGTCGTGATCGGCGGCACCCTGCTCTCCGGCGGCCGCGGCACCATCGTCGGCACCGTCATCGGCGTCGTCATCTTCTCGACGCTCACGAACATCTTCATCCTCAACGACCGTTCCTTCTCGGAGCAGTTGCTCTTCAAGGGAGCCATCATCGTCGTCGCCGTGCTCCTGCAGCAGCGGTTGGCGTCTCGGAGCAGCACCTAGCACCACCCACCACCCAGCACGGCACCAACTCCACATCCGCACCAACCCTCCGCATCACTCAAGGAGCACCACCATGTCTCTGCGGTCCACCACACTGAAGTCCAGGAAGCGGTTCGCCACCGGCCTGGTTGCCGGCATCGCGGTCCTGTCACTCGCCGCCTGCACCAGCAACAGCACGAGCGACGGCGACGATGACGACGCGAGCGGCGACACGACGGCCGCGGCGGCGGGCTCGAACGACGAGTCCGGCGACAAGGTCGTCATCGGGTTCTCGGCACCTGCCGCCGACCACGGCTGGATGGGCTCGATCACCGAGTCCGCCGAGAAGGAGGCCGCGAAGTACGACGACGTCGACCTTCGGATCGCCGACGGCACCAACGACGTGTCCGTCCAGATCAGTCAGGTCGAGACCTTCATCAACGACAAGGTCGACGCGATCGTGCTGCTGCCCTTCGACGGCGCGGCGATGACCCCGGTCGCCCTCAAGGCGATGGACGCCGGCATCCCGGTGATCAACGTCGACCGCGAGTTCGACGACGCCAACGCCGCCCGTGTCACCGTCCTCGGTGACAACTACGGCATGGGCGTCTCGGCCGGTCAGTACGTCTGCGAGCAGGCCGACGGCAACAAGGACGCCGTCGTCGCCGAGATCGCCGGCATCGACTCGCTGCCGCTGACCCAGGACCGCAGCAAGGGCTTCAAGGACGCGCTCTCCGAGTGCGGTCTGGACGTCGACAACCGCGTCGCCGCCGACTTCACGGTCGAGGGTGGCACGGACGCCGCCGAGCAGCTCCTCCAGGCGGCTCCGAAGATCGACTACCTGTGGAACCACGACGACGACCAGGGCGTCGGCGTCCTCGCCGCGATCGAGAACGCCGGCCGCGACGAGTTCACCATGATCGGTGGCGCCGGCTCCAAGAACGCCATGGAGGCGATCCAGTCCGGCGACAGCGTGCTGAAGGCGACCGTCATCTACCCGTCGACCCAGGCCGCCGACGGCGTCAAGCTCGCCCGCCTGCTGGTCCAGGGCAAGTCGATGTCCGACCTCGTCGAGGTCGAGGTGCCCCGGACCGTCCAGCTGTACGCCCCGGTGGTCACCGCGGACAACGTCGACCAGTTCATCGGTAGTGCCTTCGAGTCCTGAGGCAGAGCGAGCTCTGACCGACGCCTGAGGCGTACGACGCGTACCCGCCCCTGCTCCGTCCAGGGGCGGGTACGCACTCCACCGGGAGACCCGCCATGACTGACCGCAGCACCATGCCCACCCTTCGCGTCGCGATGATCGGCCACGCCTTCATGGGCAACGCCCACTCGCAGGCCTGGCGCACCGCCCCGCACTTCTTCGCCCTGCCCGCCCAGCCCGAGATGGCGGTGGTCGTCGGCCGCGACGCCGGCCGCGCCGCCGAGGCGGCGGCCCGTCTGGGCTGGGCCGAGAGTGCGACCGACTGGCGTGAGGTCGTCGCTCGTGACGACATCGACGTCGTCGACATCTGCACTCCCGGCGACACCCACGCCGAGATCGCCATCGCCGCCCTCGAGGCCGGCAAGCACGTCCTGTGCGAGAAGCCGCTGGCCAACACCGTCGCCGAGGCGGAGGCCATGACCGCCGCCGCCGACCAGGCACGCGCCCGCGGCGTACGCGCCATGGTCGGCTTCACCTACCGTCGCGTCCCCGCCATCGGGCTGGCCCGCGAGCTGGTCGCCGAAGGACGGATCGGCGACATCCGCCACGTGCGCGCGCAATACCTCCAGGACTGGATCGCAGACCCCGAGGCGCCGCTGTCGTGGCGGCTGGACAAGGAGCGGGCCGGCTCGGGTGCGCTCGGCGACATCGGCGCCCACGTCGTCGACCTCACCCAGTTCATCACCGGCTCCCGGATCACCGAGCTCACCGGTCGCCTCGAGACCTTCGTCAAGGAGCGGCCGTACGCCGAGTCGCACGCTGGGCTCGCGGGCACTGCCTCGACGGAGCGCGGGCCGGTCACCGTCGATGACGCCGCGTCGTTCCTCGCCACCTTCGCCGGTGGTGCGATGGGCGTCTTCGAGGCCACCCGCTTTGCCACCGGTCGCAAGAACTCGATCCGGATCGAGGTCAACGGCTCGCTCGGCAGCCTGGCCTTCGACTTCGAGGACATGAACGTCCTCGAGTACTTCGACGCCCGCGACGACGACCAGGTCGCTGGCTTCCGGCGGATCATCGCCACCGAGGCCGTGCACCCGTACGTCGCCGCCTGGTGGCCGCCCGGCCACGGGCTCGGCTACGAGCACGGCTTCACCCACCAGGTCGTCGACCTCGTCACCGCGATCGCCGACGGCACCGACCCCAGCCCCTCGTTCGCCGACGGACTCAACGTCCAGCGCGTCCTCGACGCCGTCGAGACCAGCTCCGACACTCGCACCTGGCAGGAGATCCAGCAGTGACCGACCGCTTCACCCCCAGCCCCGACGACAAGTTCTCGTTCGGCCTCTGGACCGTCGGCTGGCAGGGCGCCGACGTGTTCGGTCCGGCCTCGCGTGACCTGCTCGACCCGGTCGAGGCGACGTACCAGCTGGCCGAGCTCGGCGCCGCTGCGGTGACCTTCCACGACGACGACCTGCTGCCCGACGAGGCTCAGCGCGAGGCGACGCTCGACCGCTTCCGTACGGCGCTGTCCGACACCGGTCTCGTCGTCGAGATGGTCACGACCAACACGTTCTCCGACCCGGTCTTCAAGGAGGGCGCGATCACGGCCAACAACCGTGAGGTGCGCCGCTATGCGCTGGCGAATGTGCTGCGCAACATCGACCTCGCGGCCTCTCTGGGCGCGAAGACGTTCGTGATGTGGGGCGGGCGCGAGGGCGCCGAGCACGGCGCCAGCAAGAACGTGGGCGCGGCGATGGACCGCTTCCGCGACGCGCTGGACACCGTCTGCGGCTACGTGCTGGAGCAGGGCTACGACATGCGGTTCGCCTTGGAGCCGAAGCCCAACGAGCCGCGCGGCGACATCCTGCTGCCGAGCATCGGGCACGCGATCGCGCTGATCTCCGAGCTCGAGCACCCGGAGATGGTCGGCCTCAACCCCGAGGTCGGGCACGAGGAGATGGCCGGGCTCAACTTCGCGCACGGCATCGCCCAGGCGCTGTGGCACGACAAGCTCTTCCACATCGACCTCAACGGGCAGCACGGCCCGCGCTTCGACCAGGACCTGCGCTTCGGAGCGGGCAACCTGCGCGGGGCGTTCTGGACCGTGGACGCGATGCTGGGCGCCGGCACCGACCGGCGCTACGACGGCTACGTGCACTTCGACTACAAGCCGCCGCGGGTCGAGGCGATGGACGGCGTCTGGGAGTCGGCGCGCGGCTGCATGCGCAACTACCTGATCCTGCGCGAGAAGGTCCAGGCCTTCCGCGCCGACCCCGAGGTCGCCGCGGCGGTCGAGGCGGCCGGCGTCATGGAGCTCGAGCTGCCCACGGTCGCACCGGGGGAGTCGCTCGACGATGTGCGCAACGCGTCGTACGACCTGGACGCGCTGCGCACCCGGAGCGTCGCCATGGAAGCCCTCGACCAGCTCGCGATGGAGCACCTGCTCGGTGTCCGCTGACACCCCCCAAGAAGTGAAATAGCCTGGAAGGAACTGACATGCCACGACCGATCACGCTGTTCACCGGCCAGTGGGCCGACCTGCCGTTCGAGGAGGTCGCCCGGCTCGCCTCCGAGTGGGGGTACGACGGGCTCGAGATCGCCTGCTGGGGCGACCACCTCGACCCGTGGCAGGCCGACGACGACGGCTACGTCCAGGGCAAGCTCGACCTGCTGGAGAGGTACGGCCTGAGCGTCTACGCGATCTCCAACCACCTCAAGGGCCAGGCCGTCTGCGACGACCCGATCGACGCGCGGCACGAGGCGATCCTGTCGGCGAAGGTCTGGGGCGACGGTGACCCCGAGGGCGTCCGGCAGCGGGCGGCCGAGGAGATGAAGATGACCGCCCGTCTCGCGCAGAAGCTCGGTGTGAAGACGGTCGTCGGCTTCACCGGCTCGTCGATCTGGAAGTACGTCGCGATGTTCCCGCCGGCGACCGAGGAGATGGTGGCGGCGGGCTACCGCGACTTCGCCGACCGGTGGAACCCGATCCTCGACGTCTTCGACGAGTGCGGCGTGCGGTTCGCCCACGAGGTGCACCCGTCCGAGATCGCCTACGACTACTGGACGACGGTCGCCACGATGGAGGCGATCGGGCACCGCGAGGCGTTCGGCCTGAACTGGGACCCGTCCCACTTCGTCTGGCAGGACCTCGACCCGGCCGGCTTCCTCTGGGACTTCAAGGACCGGATCTACCACGTCGACTGCAAGGACGCGAAGCGCCAGACCGGCAACGGCCGCAACGGCCGGATGGGGTCGCACCTGCCGTGGGCCGACCCGCGTCGCGGTTGGGACTTCGTGTCCACCGGTCACGGCGACGTCCCGTGGGAGCAGTGCTTCCGGATGCTCAACACGATCGGGTACGACGGGCCGATCTCGGTCGAGTGGGAGGACGCCGGGATGGACCGCCTGGTCGGCGCCCCGGAGGCGCTGGAGTTCGTACGGCGCCTGGCCTTCGACGCACCGGAGGCCGCCTTCGACGCGGCGTTCTCCACGAAGGAGTAGATCTTCCCGGACCGGTCGGTCCGGGAGCACGTGCACGTCTCGGGAAGGAAGTTCGTCATGTGTTTCGGCTATGACGGCGAGGGCGCGCTGCGCCGCTCGCTCGAGGAGAAGGGCGCCAGCCGCCGCTCACTGTTCCGTGGAGCGGCGGCGGGTGTCGCCGGCGCCGCCGTACTCGGAAGTGGCCTGGCTGCTCCCGCGTCGGCGTCCCAGCGACATTCACAGGGCCACGGCCACGGCTCGCGCAAGCGGAGCGTGCCCCACGACGAGATCAGCATCCAGATGTACACGCTGCGGGCGGCGATGACCACGCCAGCCGGTGTCGACCTGGTGCTGACCCGGCTGGCGCAGTACGGCTACGAGCGGATCGAGCTCGCAGGCCTCTACGGTCGTACGGCGAGCGCGATGCGCGCCCAGCTCGACGGCCTCGGCATCCGGGCGTCGTCCAGTCACGACGGCATCAGCGCGGACTCCGCCGCGCTGCGGGCCAAGCTGGAGGGTGCGCTGATCCTCGGCCAGAAGTACGTCAACGTGCCCTACCTCAACTCCAACTCGCTCTCCGACTGGCAGCTCTGGGCCGACCAGATGAACGCCGAGGCGGCGGTCGCGAAGCGGTACGGGCTGAGGTACGGCTACCACAACCACGCGCACGAGTTCACGATCGACCTCGGCGGCGGGCTGACGCCGTGGGAGGTGCTGACGTCGCGGCTCGACAAGCGCCTGGTGCACCTGGAGGTCGACCTCTACTGGGCCTACACCGGGGGCGTGAACACCGGCGCTGCGGACCCCAACCGGTTCGCGATCGACGTGATCCGCGAGGCGCCGCAGACGGTCCGGCAGTTCCACGTGAAGGACCGCGACGCCGCGACCGGGGACATGTGCGACCTCGGCACCGGCGTCGTGGACTTCCCGCGGATCTTCCGCAGTCACACGGTGGAGGAGTACATCGTCGAGAACGACACTCCCGACGTCACGCCCCTGACGACCGCCGCCGTCGGGCACCTCTACCTCGACCACGTGAAGTACTGAGGGTTGGATCGCCCCGGGGCCGCCTGGCCTCCGACGTCCCCGGGGCGAGTCCATTGTCGGCTCCTGGCCTGCCTCCCTGGCAAGCGAAAGCCGTGGATAGGGTCGCAACTTGTCGGAATTTCACAAGCGGTGCGATTTTCCTTGCTTTCCGCCCCGCCCTGGGGATAGCCGTCCGAGCCGGTCCCCGGTCGCGGCTAGGGTTCTCGGGTGCCAGCCAAGCCCACCGTCACTGAGCTCCTGTCGACCGCGATCTCGGCGCTCGGCGGGCAGGAGCGCGCGGGCCAGGTGCAGATGGCCGAGGCCGTCACGCACGCGATGGAGCACGACCAGCACCTGCTCGTCCAGGCCGGGACCGGCACTGGCAAGTCGTTGGCCTACCTGGTGCCGAGCCTGCTCCACCAGGACCGGGTCGTGGTCGCGACCGCGACGCTCGCGCTGCAGCACCAGCTGGTCGAGCGCGACCTGCCGCGGCTGGTCGAGGCGGTCAAGACTGCGTCCGATTCTTGGGCTGGCGTCGACACGTCGTACGCCGTGCTCAAGGGCCGGTCCAACTACGCCTGCCTGCACCGGATCCGCGAAGGCGTGCCCGACGAGCAGGGCGCGCTCGACGTGGTGCTCCCGGAGGGCTCGCTCGGCAAGAAGGTGCTCGAGCTGCGCGGTTGGGCCGAGCAGGAGGTCGAGGGCAAGGGCAGCGGCGAGCGCGACCGCGCGCCGCGGCACACCGATCGCGAGTGGCGCCAGGTCAGCGTCAACCACCGCGAGTGCCTCGGTGCCGCGAAGTGCCCCTTCGGGCAGGAGTGCTTCGCCGAGCTCGCGAAGGAGAAGGCGCACCGCTCGCACCTCGTCGTCACCAACCACTCGCTCCTGGCGATCGACGCCATCGAGAGCGTGCCGATGATCCCGGACTACGACGTCGTGGTGATCGACGAGGCGCACGAGCTCACCACGCGCGTCACCCAGGCGGCGACCGACGAGCTGTGGGCGGCCGAGGTCGAGCGGGCCGCCCGCCGCAGCCAGCGCCACGTCGAGGGCGACCAGGCCAACGACCTCGCCGACGCCGCCGATGCGCTGCGTGACGCGATCGCGGAGGCCAGCCCGGGACGCTTCGAGCGGATCCCCGAGCAGCTCGCCGACGCGCTGGTGCTGGTGCGCGATGCGGCCCGCGCGTGCGTCTCGGCGTACCCCAAGGGCGGCGCAACGGGGTCGGAGCAGAGTGCTGACGCCGGGATGACCCAGGCGAAGGGGGCGGTCCAGGAGGTCTTCGCGACCGCCGACCGGATGGCCGCCGACCTCGACTCCGACGTGCTCTGGATGTCGGAGGGCACCGAGCGGATGCCTCCGCGGCTGTGCGTGGCACCGCTCCAGGTCTGGGGGCCGATGCGCGACAAGCTGCTCACCGACAAGACCGTCGTCTTCACCTCCGCCACGCTGATGCTCGGCGGCGACTTCGCGTCGGTCGCGACCAGCGTCGGGCTCAAGCCGACCGAGCGGGTCGTCGAGGGCGAGCCGGCGCCGGACCGCTCCGGCGGCGTGATGCCGTGGCGCGGGCTCGACGTGGGCAGCCCGTTCGACTACGGCCGGCAGGGGATCCTGTACGTCGCCAAGCACCTGCCGCCACCCGGTCGCGACGGCATGAGCAAGGCGACGCTCGACGAGATCGTGGAGCTCGTCGACGCCGCCGACGGTCGCACTCTCGGCCTCTTCTCGTCACGCCGAGCTGCGGAGGCCGCGGCCGAGGTGGTCCGTGAGCGGCTCCCGCACCTGACCACCCTGGCCCAGGGCGACGCGCAGCTGCCGGAGCTCGCGGCGCAGTTCGTCGGCGACCCGCACACCTGCCTCTTCGGCACGCTGAGCCTCTGGCAGGGGCTCGACGTGCCCGGCGACACCTGCCAGCTGGTGCTGATCGACCGGATCCCGTTCCCGCGGCCCGACGACCCGTTGCTCAGCGCGCGCCAGAAGGCCGCCGACCAGGCCGGCGGCAACGGCTTCATGCAGGTGGCCGCCACCCACGCGGCGCTGCTGCTCGCGCAGGGCGCCGGCCGCCTGATCCGGACCCACACGGACCGCGGGATCGTCGCCGTACTCGACGCGCGCCTGGCGACGGCGCGCTACGGCAGCTTCCTCAAGGCGAGCCTGCCGCCGATGTGGACGACGACCGACCCGGCCGTCGTACGACAGGCGTTGAAGCGGCTCAGCGCACCGCAGTGACGCGGTAGCGCAGCGGGCGGTTGTCGTCCTTGGGGGTGCCGCTGCAGGAGTAGCGGTGCTCCACGTCGCGCCAGCACCTGGCGTAGCGGATGCCGGCGTTGGACAGCGTGACGTCGACCCGGCTGACCTTGCGGGCGTTGAAGTCGACCTGGGTCTTGCCGTCGCCGCGCTTCGACACGGGCACGAACTTGCTCGTCGACCCGCCGTGCTTGTCGTACGCCGTGACGACCGCAGCAACGCCCCGGTTCTTGTTCGGCAGGTCGACGACGACGCGCAGGCGCCAGTGCTTCATGGACCGGCGGGGCTTGACCTGCACGGTCTTCGTTGCGAGGTGGTCGACCTTCGCCACCTGCCAGCGGGTGTCGTGCCGCTTCGGGCTGAAGGTCCAGGACCGCTCGGCCTTGGCCGTCGGGTAGTACGTGCCTTCTTCGTAGTTGCGTCCCGGGCGCCGGTTGGCGGCGCCGAACTGGGCATACACCCGGCGCAGGTCGGTGCCTCGGGAGGCGAGCTCCTTGCTCACCGCCTGGATCGAGTAGCTGTCGTAGCGGGGGCCGCGCGAGCTGTCGGCGCGCTCCCACATGGTGCGCACGATCACGGGCAGCTCGCCCTGCGCCTCGGGGAAGCGCTCGGACAGGTAGCGGAAGAAGATCCACTCGCCGTACTGCCGTCCGCTCGCGTCGAACTGGTCCAGCGCCTGTCCGGGCTGGCGCAGCGGGCTGGCGGCGAGGTACTGGCGGTTGTCGTCGATCTCGTCGTAGACCTCGTCCTCCGCCCACGTCGCCGTCGCCTCCATGAACCAGGCGTCCTCGGTGTAGTCGTACGCGAACTGGGTCGCGTGGAAGAGCTCGTGCGCCGCGGTCACCTTGAGGTTCTCGAGCCAGGTGCGCTGCGGGAACTGCTTGAAGTCGTGGTCGAACGCGCAGTACGCCGGGGTGTTGTACGGCCCGTCGCGGCCGGGGAGCTCGGAGGCGTCGCAGAAGCCGTAGAGCTCTGGGTGACCGGCGCCGCGGAAGTCGACCAGGTAGATGTCGAGCTTGGCGTTGCCGCCCTGGATGCCGTCCGACATCGGGGCGCGGTACCCGGCGGCGGCGTACGTCGCCAGCACGTGGTCGGCCACGGCGCCCGCATCGTCGACGTTGGTCGTCAGGGTCTGGTTGAGGTCCCAGTGGACGACGACCGAGGTGAACTCCTTGCTCTGCTCGTTGGTCCAGCCGTAGGCCTGCGGCGGGCGCTGCAGCAGCGTCCGGGCCTGTGCCCGCTGACTGCTCGGCAGGTCGTCCTGGCGCAGCCTCAGGTCGCGCAGGGCCAGGGTCAGGTCCCGGCTGTCGCCGCTCGACTGGGCGGCGCTCTCGGCCTCCGTCGGCTCGAGGATCGCCTGCACCTCGTCGAGCGCGTCGGTGGCGGCCTGGGCAGCATCCGTCTCGGTCGCAGGCACCGGCTCGGGGTTGTCGACCTCGGCGTACGCCGGTGCGCTCATGACCCCCCAGGCGAGGGCGCCGACGAGCAGTCCCGTCGCGGGCAGGGTCAGACGGCCGAGAGTAGGAAGACGCACCCCCCTACTGTCCACGATCGGGCCAAGAAACGCCCAACCCCCGCGCGTCGGTTCTTCCGGTGGTCGAGCTTGTCGAGACCCCCGCAGCGTAGGCACGGCGGTGGGGCCCGGTGGTCGAGCTTGTCGAGACCCCCGCAGGGTAGGCAGGGCGGTGGGGCCCGGTGGTCGAGCTTGTCGAGACCCCCGCAGCGTAGGCAGGGCGGTGGGGCCCGGTGGTCGAGCTTGTCGAGACCCCCGCAGCGTAGGCACGGCGGTGGGGCCCGGTGGTCGAGCTTGTCGAGACCCCCGCAGCGTAGGCACGGCGGTGGGGCCCGGTGGTCGAGCTTGTCGAGACCCCCGCAGCGTAGGCACGGCGTCAGTCAGCGGGCGGCGGACGATGCCGACCGCGAGCGAGCGCAGGAAGGTCGTCGAGACGGCCCTCGATGAGCGCAAGCCGCTTCGCGCGTCCCCAGCCCTGGATCTGCTTCTCGAAAGCGAACGCGTCATCGACCCGGTCGAAGGACGCCGACCAGACCAGCCGCACGGGTCGACGACGACCGATTCGCGTGTAGATCGAGCCGAGGCCGACGTTGTGCTCCCAGACTCGGCGGTCGAGGTCGACTGTGCTGCCGACGTAGTAGGTGCCGTCGGCGCACTCGAGGATGTAGGTCCATGCCATGGCCTCGGATGCCCGCTGATCACGCAGACAGAACTCTCGACCGCCTTGGCTGTGGACAACCGACGCAGGCGCTCGGGTGCGGGGGTCTCGACGACGCTCGCTGGCGCTCGCTGCTCGACCAACGGTTCCGGTGGTCGAGCTTGTCGAGACCCCCGCAGGCCGACGGGGGTGCCCGGGTGCGGGGGTCTCGACGACGCTCGCTGGCGCTCGCTGCTCGACCAACGGTTCCGGTGGTCGAGCTTGTCGAGACCCCCGCAGGCCGACGGGGGTGCTCGGGTGCGGGGGTCTCGACGACGCTCGCTGGCGCTCGCTGCTCGACCAACGGTTCCGACGCTCGCTGGCGCTCGTTGCTCGACCAACGGTCAGTCGGTGACCGGGGAGTCCTCTGGTGCTGGCGGTGCGTCGAGGGTTCGTCGGGCCGGATCACGCCGTGGCCACAGTCGTGGCAGCGGGATGCGTCCGATGGCCTGCGCGGCGGCCCAGCCGACCAGGATCACCAGCCAGCCGACCAGGGCGTCGATCACCCAGTGGTTGCCGGTGCCGACGATGACGACCGCGGTGCCGACGGCGTACGCCCAACCGAGCACTCGGACCCACTTGCGGGTGGCGTAGACCTGCAGTGCCAGCGCGACCCACAGCGACCAGCCGGCGTGCAGGGACGGGAACGCGGCCAGCTCGTTGGTGAGCCCGCCGAGCCCGCGCGGAGCCGACGCGTCCGCGCCCCACCAGCCGTCGGCCGCGTGCAGGCTGAGCACGTCGACGTACCCACTGATGAAGCGCGGCGGCGCGGTGGGCATCACGAGGTACGCCGCGAGGCCGAGCAGCGTGCCGATGACCAGGGCCCGCCGAGCCGGCCCGTAGCGGTCGGCGCCCAGCCGCCACAGCCAGATCAGCACCGCCGCGGTGACGACATAGTGCAGCGTGGCGTACCAGTAGCTCCCGGCCAGGCCGAGCACGCGATGGTCGGTGAAGAGCTGGTTGAGCGGGACCTCCCAGTGGATGCCCAGGAGGGTCTCGACGTGGAGCAGGTCGTTGGCCCGGTCGAGCGCGGGCTGCAGGCTGGTGTCGGCGAGCAGCCGGGCCAGGCTGTAGAACACCCAGAGCGCGAGGATCAGCAGCAGCTCGAGGGCAGCACGGGCCCAGCGGGACTTCGTCCGCTGGCGGGCAAGCGCAGGTGCCGTGGTCACAGCACCAGCGTCTTTCATCGGCCCTCCCGTGCCATCGGGGATGTCCCCCTAGATGAACCCAGGGTCCGATCAGGTCATTCCCGGGTGATCAGACCCGTCGCAGCACCGCAGTCACCTTCCCGAGGATCGTTGCGTTGGTGCCGTCAATGGGATCGTAGTTGGGGTTGTGCGGCAGGAGCCACACCTTTCCGTCCTTGCGCTGCAGCGTCTTGACCGTCGCCTCGCCGTCGATCAGCGCCGCGACGATGTCGCCGTTCTCCGCCGTCTGCTCCTTGCGGATGACCACGTAGTCGCCGTCGCAGATGGCCGCCTCGACCATCGAGTCGCCCGAGACCTCGAGCAGGAAGAGCTCGCCCTCGCCGACCAGCTGCTTGGGAAGCGGGAAGACGTCGTCGTACCTCTCCTCCGCGAGGATCGGGCCGCCGGCGGCGATCCTGCCGATCAGCGGGACGTACGCCGCGGACGGCACCTGGTCGCCCACGCCGGTCTCGTCGTACGACGAGTCGTCGGCGGTGCCGAGCGAACGCCGGGCCGCCATCACCTCGGGCAGGAAGACCTCGAGGGCCCGGGGACGGTTGGGGTCGCGCTTGAGGAAACCCTTCTCCTCCAGCGTCTTGAGCTGGTGGGCGACGCTCGATGAGCTGGTCAGCCCCACGGCCTCACCGATCTCGCGCATGCTCGGCGGGTAGCCGCGCATCTCGATCGAGTCCTTGATCGTCGCGAGGACGCGCTGCTGTCGCGGGGTGAGCCCGGTGGCGTCGGGGGGCCCGTCGGGCAGCTCGCGCACCGTCATCTTCTTGGCCATGGGTCACACGCTAGCCATCATCGTTGCCCCGTTCAAACATTTGTTCGAACGGGCGTGTCGGTGATCCGCCGGTCCGGAACGCATCGAACAATTGTTCGGCTCGACCCCTTGCGTCGTTCGAACAGGTGCTCTAACGTCGTACACACGTTCGATCGAACACCTGATCGAGACGGTGGCCTAGACGGGGCGAGAGTAACTGTCGGTGGCCGCCACTAGAACTGGTGTTGCCGAGAAGACCACTTCCCCAGGAGCCACCGATGAGCACCATGACGATCGACCAGATGTTCCGGCAGAGCACCCGCCCGCGCAGCACCGTCCGCCTGACCCGGCGGGGCCGCGTCGTCGTCGTGGTGCTTGCCCTGATGGCGGTCCTCGCCGTCGGCATCGTGGTGGCCGCCGGCTCCGTCGCCACCGACAAGGCCGGCACGCCCGAGCCGACCGCCGTGGTCATGGTCGGCCCCGGCGACACCTTGTGGGACATCGCCTCGGCCGCCGCCGACGACGGCAACGTCGCTTCGATGATCGCCCGCATCTCGAAGCTCAACGCGCTCGACTCCGGGATGCTCGTCTCCGGTCAGCGCCTGCTCATCCCTGTCGACTGACACAGATTTCGTCGGGCGCTTCGACCCCGCTCGACGGACCGGGGAAGACGAGGGGCGGAGCCAGGTGGCTCCGCCCCTCGCGGCATTTCGGTGGCGCGGTGCGGGGCCTCGGGCTGCGCCTGGGCTGGGTCGACGTGAAGGTTGCCGCCATCGACGACACCTGGTCGGGCCTGAAGTTCGTGCGTCGGTTGACGGACCGCTAGCGAGCGGCGCGCCGGCCACCGATCGGGCGGGGCGGCTCGGGTTCGTCGCCGCCCGCGGCCGGGTCTGCCCGCTCCGGCGCCTTGGTGATGCCGAGGCGCCGCAGCAGCCGGGCGACCAGCATCAGCCCGAAGAAGAGGCACGCCACCGCGCCGATCGAGGCGAGTCCCAGGAACCACCAGGCCGTGGAGTCGCCACCGCGGGCGCTCGAGCCGAAGTCGATGGCGGCGTACACGAGGTAGCCCCAGGCCACGACCGACAGCGTGATGCCGGCAGCGAGGACCAGGAGCACCGGCCGGAACGACTTCTTGGGGCGCGGTCCGCGGCGAGAACCCGCCCGCTTGCCGCCCGTCGCACCCGTCACCGCGCCATTGTGTCCGATCGTCCCTGACCCTGCGGCGACGCGCCCCTAGCACCGAACGGGTGAACTACCCTGTCGAGGATGGGGGACTACCGGGCAGGTTCCGTTCCCGTCGGGCTCGCGACCGCGACCGACGTCGACGAGGTCGCGCGGGTGCTCCTCGGTGAGTTGCTCGCCCTTCCCCACGTACGCCGCGCCGGGGTCGCCCTCGTGGAGGGCGGCGGACGCCGCCTGCGGTTCCTGCCGGCGTCGGCCGCCGAGCCCGCCGCTGGCTGGTGCCACATCGACGCGTACGACGACGTACCTCTGACGGGCGTCGTCCGCACCGGGGTCGTGGTGTGCGGCGACATCGACTCGTTCGGTGACCGGTACGCCGAGCTGGTGGCCACCCAGCGCGACGCCGGCACGCGCGCTCTGGCGGTGTTGCCGCTGTCCGGCGTCACCACGCCGATCGGTGGACTGGTCGTCTACTACGACCGCGCGCAGCACTTCGGGTCCGCGCAGCGCGAGCTGCTCGATGCCCTCGCCCAGCACGCCTCGGACGCCGTACGACGGGTGCGCGCTCGCGGTGCCGCCACCCCCGTCGGCCCGACGCAGACCGAGGTCGGCGCGTCCGCCCGGACCGCGTCGCTCACCCTCGACGACGACCCGCGCTCGGCCGGCATCGCCCGGAGGTTCCTTCGCGAGACGCTCGGCGCCTGGGGTATCGATGACGACCCCGTCGAGACGGCGCAGCTCTGCCTCTCCGAGCTGGTGACCAACGCCGTGATCCACGCCGGCGCCTCCAGCGACCTGACCCTCACTCTCGATGACGGACTGCTGACGGTCGCCGTCCGCGACCACGGTGGCGCCGGCGGGCCGGACGCCCAGGTGGTCGAGGACGAGGACCCGATGCGGGTCTTCGGCCGCGGTCTGGTGCTGGTCGAGGCGCTCAGCGACAGCTGGGGCTCGGTGCGGGACGCCGTCGGGACGACCTCATGGTTCGTGCTCGACCTGCCCGACGACGCCCGCTCCTTTGCCTCTTAGGGAGCGGTGGGCGCGAACTTCTGCACGAAGTCGAGCGCCGTCTGGGCGACCTCTTCCCAGCCGTGGTCGATGGTCAGCGAGTGCCCGCGGTCGGCGATCTCGGTGATCTCGGTGATCGCGTCGTTGCGCTTCTGCCGCTTGTAGCTGGAGTTGGTGATCGCCCACGGGACCGTGTGGTCCTTCTCGCCGGAGATGAGCAGCAGCGGGCCGCGGTCCTCGGCCTTCTTGGTCTTGACCTTCACCTCGCTGAAGGGGTTGAGGTTGGCCGACGCCGCCTCGAAGAGCGGAGCGCCGGGCGCCGCCACGTGGAACTGCTCGTAGAGCTCGGCGGCCTCCTCGTCGGACAGCGCGTTGGCCCAGCCGTACTTGAACTCGTCCAGCGTCAGCGTGACCGCCCGGCCGGAGTTGGCGGGGTTGCCCAGCACCGGGAACGCCGACTTCAGCGACGACACCGGCAAGGGGAGTACGCCGCGGAACGGCGCCGGGTCGATCGCGACGGTGACGGCCGAGACGCTCTCACCCGCGAGCTTCTGGGCGATCAGCCCGCCGAACGAGTGGCCGACCACTGCCGGCTTCGTGGTGAGTGCCGCGATCGCCTCGAGGTAGTGGTCGGTCACGCCCTGGACCATCTTGTGGGCGAACACCTCCGGATGCTCACGGGCGTCGGCGACCGACTCCGGGTCGTCCGGCCAGCCGGGGGCGATGGTCGAGTACCCGGCCTTCTCGAAGTGGTCGCGCCAGCGGTCCCAGCTGCTGGAGAGCAGCCAGAGTCCGTGGACGAAGACGACCGGTTGCCGGCCGGAGGCGTTGGCGGCGTCGATCTCGGACTTCTCGGTCTGTGTCAGGGTCATGGTGCCGACGCTAGGGAGCCATCCACGGCAGCACATCTGTCAGATGACCTAGGTACGCCGCCCCTACGATGAGCCGCATGCAAGGCGCCAGCGGATCGGGCCTGTGGGCCGGAGAGCTCGACGGGCTGGTCGGCCGCGACGATCTGCTGGCCCGGCTACGTGAGCTGATCGGCGCCGGTGGCCAGTGTGCGGCGCTCGTGGGCATCCCCGGGGCAGGCAAGAGCGCCGTGCTCGGGCGTACGTCGCGTGCGGCGGCCGCCGACGGCTGGACCGTGCTCGCGGTGACCGGCCACGCCGCCGACCAGGGCCTGCCGTTCGCCGCGCTCGTCGACCTGTTGGTCGCCACCGGGGCGACCGAGGCGCTGGACCAGGTGAGCGGGCCCGACCCGCTCCGGCTGCGGCTCGACGTGCTCGACCGGCTCGAGCACCTGGCTGAGACCGGGCCGGTCCTCGTGGCCCTGGACGACGTGCAGTGGTTCGACGAGAGCTCCCTGGCTGTCATCGGCTTCGTGGCCAACCGGTTGGGCGGGTCGCAGGTATCCGTCGTCGCGGCCGCGCGTGGTGACCGGCCGCCGCCGGCGTTCCTCGGTCATCCCGTGCTCGAGCTGCCCCCGCTCTCGGACGCGGAGGCCGCACTGGTGCTGCGACGGGCCGGCCTCGACCTCGACGCGCTCGCCTTCGCCTCGATCGTCGACCGCGCCGCCGGCAACCCCCTCGCCCTGCTCGAGCTCGGCCGGGCGACCAGCTCCGGCACCGACGAGTTGGTCGTGTCGACGGTCGAGGCGGCGTTCGCCGCCGAGCTGGCCGAGCTCCCGCCCGCGACCCGTCGGGTGCTGCTGCTCGCCGCCGCCGGGGGTGGCGACCTCGGCGTCCTGGCCCGACTCGGCCGCCCGGGCCGGCTGGTCGCCGATCTCGCCCCGGCCGAGGAGAGCGGGCTGGTGCGGGTGGTCGACCGGCGGGTCCGGTTCCGGCACCCGCTGGCCCGCGCGGCGGCGTACTCCGGCGCCACCACCGAGGACCGGCTGCGCGCCCACGGCGACCTCGCGACGGCGTACGACGACGACCCGGACCGTCGCGCCTGGCACCGCGCCGAGGCGACCGTCGTCGCGGACGAGGGCGTCGCCGTCCAGCTGGTGGCTGCGGCGGAGCGCGCCAGGGGACGCGGGGCAGGGTTCGAGGCGACGCGGATGATGATGCGAGCCGCGGAGCTCAGCCCGGCCCGGTCCGACCACGACGCACGGACGCTCGCGGCGCTGGCGATGGGCTTCCCGGTCGGCCACTTCGAGTGGCTCGCCCAGGCCGCGACGCGGTTGCGCGAGGAGAGCGACGACCTGGGCACCCGAGCCCGGGCAAGCCACTTCGTCGCCTACGCGCTCGCCCAGACGATGCGGCAGTCCGACGCGAGGCTCGCCCTCGTCGATGCGCTGGACCAGCTGGTGCACGTCGACCACGGCTTCGGGTGGGCCTCGCTCACGACGCTTGCGACGCTGACGTACGCGACCGGTGGCGACACGCGGCTGGTCGCGGACTGGCTCGAGCGCTACGACCGCGAAGCGCCACCGTCGACGGGGCCGGCGCTGGTCATGGAGCGCGCCGCCCGCGCCTGGGTGCGCGCGCTCATCGACCCGCTCGCCCGGCCCGCCGACATCCTGGCGCTGGTGCGCGACGCGCCGGTCTTCGACGCGTCGTACCCGCCGGAGCTCGTGGCATCACAGGAGATGCTGCTGGGCGCTGCTGCGTGGATCCTGGACGAGCCCGTCGTCGCCCGGATCCGGCAGCGACGAGCGGTTGAGCTGATGCAGCGCGCGGAGGGGTCCGGCCAGCTGAGCCAGACGCTGGCGTGCCTCGGGCTGCTGCACTTCGACCTGGGTCTGTACGACGAGGTCGAGGACGCGGCGCGGGTGCTGGCTGACATCGCCGAGGTCGAGCAGGTGTCGTACGCCGCCGGCAACGCCCGCGAGCTGCGCGCCAGAGTCGCCGGGATCCGGGGCGACGTGGAGCTGGCTCGCCGGCTGTGCGCCGAGGTGCTGCTCGACATCGAGGTCGGTGAGTGCCTCGCCCTGGAGCTGAGCGTCCGGGTCGCGATGTCCTACGTGCACTTCGACGAGCGCGACCCGGTCGCTGCGCACGAGCAGCTGCGCGGGCTGTTCCGGCCCGACGGCGAGCCGGTGCACCTCTACCTCGGCTACCGCCACCTGGCCGACTATGTCGCGGCCGCCGTGCGCGCCGGGGCTGCCGACGAGGTGGGCCCGGTGATGGAGGTGGCGTCCCGGCGACTGTCCCGGCCCGGCCTGCGGCACCGGCTGCAGCTGGCTCGTGCGCGGGCACTGCTGACCGAGGACGCCGAGCCCTTCCACCTCGAGGCGACCTCGGACCCGGACGCCGTGCAGTGGCCGTTCGAGCTGGCCAACGCCCGGTTGGAGTACGGCGTCTGGCTCCGCCGCCAGCACCGCCCGACGGCCGCGCGCAGCCAGCTGCAGGCGGCGTACGAGGTGTTCGGGCGTCTGGGGGCGCGCGCCTGGGCGGACCTGGCGCGCACCGAGCTGCGTGCCGCCGGCGTCGTCACGGCCGAGCCCGTCTCGTCGGCGTGGGCCGATCTCACCGCGCAGGAGCGCCAGGTGGTGCGGCTCGCGGCGTCCGGCCTCACCAACCGTGAGATCGGCGCGTCGCTGTACCTGTCGCCGCGCACGGTCTCGGCGCACCTCTACAACGCGTTCCCCAAGCTCGGCGTCACCGCGCGATCCCAGCTGCGCGACATCGTCGAGGCCCGCGAACGCGCCTGATCAGGCGGCGGCGGAGACCTCCATCTGCTCCCGCATCCGGGCAATGAGCCGGGTGAGCAGCCGGGAGACCTGCATCTGGGTCACCCCGATCTCACGCCCGATCTCCGACTGGGTGCAGCCCTGGAAGAACCGCAGCTCGACGATCTTGCGCTCGCGCGGGGTGAGGCGGGCCAGCAGGGGAGCGAGCACGGCGCGCGCCTCGGCGACGTCGAAGCCATGGTCGTCGAAGCCGAGGCGCTGCGTGAGCGCCTCGTCGTCGGCGCCGGCAGGAGCGTCCAGCGAGACCGGCGCAAAGCACCCGTTGGCGCCGAGCGCCTCGACCACGGCGTCGAACTCGAGGCCGAGGTGGGCCGCGAAGTCACTCGGCCGCGGCGGGTGGCCGAGCCGCTGCAGGAGCTCGGCCTCACAGGCGATCATCTTGCTCTGCGTCTCCTGGATCGAGCGCGGGGGGCGCACCGCCCAGCCCAGGTCGCGGAAGTGGCGGCGTACCTCGCCCCGGATGGTCGGGATCGCGAAGCTGAGGAAGTCGTGGCCGCGGGCGGGGTCGAAGCCCTTCACGGCCTTGACCAGGCCGAGGTAGGCGACCTGCTGGAGGTCGTCGGTGGCGATCCCCTTGTTGCGGAAGCGGCGGGTGGCGTCGATGGCCACGCGCATGTTGAGGCGGATGAGCTCGTCGTCGTACGCAGCTCGGTCTGCGGGCCGAGCAGCGCTCCGCTCGGCGAAGAGACGGGCGGTGGACTCGGAGCGGGATTCCACCGATCTGGCGGTGGCTGAGTTCTCCATGCCAGTCATCTGCCGCCGATAGTGCAGCCATAAACCACCCCGACGGGTGAATCGGCGACACGCGGGTGTCTGCCCGGCGTACAAGGCCCTGACCTGCGGCTTTACCGAGCCGTGACGGGGCGGTCTAGGAAGTTCTCGGCGCTACTTGCGCCGCCCCCCTCGGCGGGCGTACGGTTCCCTACATCTAGTGTTACACCGTTGTAGTTCATCCACATGTTGTGCAAATGACCCTCCACAGGGTCACGTGTGGAAGACCCACAGATGACTCATGGTTGTACACAGTGAAGCCCCCTGATATCCACAGGCTACGCACCCCTCATCGGGGTGATTCGTGGCGCGCTCAGACCCTGAGAGGAGCACCCGTGCACTGTCCGTACTGCCGCAACACCGACACCCGGGTGCTCGACTCGCGGGTCGCCGACGACGGCGGCTCGATCCGCCGGCGGCGTACGTGCTCGGCGTGCGAACGCCGGTTCACGACCGTGGAGCTGATGCAGCTGACCGTGCTCAAGCGCTCCGGCGCGAGCGAGCCGTTCACCCGCGACAAGGCGATCTCCGGTGTCCGGAAGGCCTGCAAGGGCCGCCCGGTGACCGAGGACCAGCTCGCCTGCCTCGGCCAGGACGTCGAGGACGCGCTCCGGCTCGCCGGCGCCGCCGAGATCCCCGCCCACGAGGTGGGGCTCGCGATCCTCGGCCCGCTGCGCCAGCTCGACGAGGTCGCCTACCTTCGGTTCGCGAGCGTGTACCGGGCCTTCGAGTCCGCGGACGACTTCGAGGACGAGATCGCCACGATGCGCGCCGAGCGCGCGGTGGCCACACCAGCTCAGCCCGTTCCGACGGGCTGACCCCAGACGGCCCGGCGTGCGCAGTGGGGAAGCTACGCGCGCCGGGCCCACCATCGTCGGCACCACAGCCCCAGGGCTGTCGGTGCCAGCAGCAATGATCGAAACACCAACCTCGACAGACGGGACACAAGAGGGATGACCGAGACGGTGAGCGGCGGCGCGAAGGGCGCGCAGTCGGGCAAGGCGGGCAACGGCCTGAAGATCGAGCGGGTCTTCAGCACTGCGGGCGTGCACCCCTACGACGAGCTGACGTGGGAGCGTCGCGACGTCGTGCAGACCAACTGGAAGACCGGTGTCACGGTCTTCGAGCAGCGCGGTGTGGAGTACCCCGACTTCTGGTCGGTCAACGCCTCGACCATCGTCACGACGAAGTACTTCCGTGGCGCCGTCGGCACCGACGTGCGCGAGTGGAGCCTCAAGCAGCTCATCGACCGCATCGTGAAGACCTACACGAAGGCCGGCACCGACCACGGCTACTTCGCGTCCCCGGCCGACGCCGAGGTCTTCGAGCACGAGCTCACCTGGCTGCTCGTGCACCAGTACTTCTCGTTCAACAGCCCCGTCTGGTTCAACGTCGGCACCCCGTCGCCGCAGCAGGTCTCGGCCTGCTTCATCCTCTCCGTCGACGACTCGATGGACTCGATCCTGAACTGGTACAAGGAAGAGGGCTTCATCTTCAAGGGCGGCTCCGGCGCCGGCCTCAACCTCTCCCGCATCCGCTCCTCCAAGGAGCTGCTCTCCTCCGGTGGTACGGCGAGCGGACCCGTCTCATTCATGCGCGGTGCCGACGCCTCGGCCGGCACCATCAAGTCGGGTGGCGCCACGCGTCGCGCGGCCAAGATGGTCGTCCTCGACGTCGACCACCCGGACATCGAAGAGTTCGTGATGACCAAGGCCAAGGAGGAGGACAAGATCCGCGCCCTCCGTGACGCCGGGTTCGACATGGACCTCGGTGGCGCCGACATCACGAGCGTGCAGTACCAGAACGCGAACAACTCGGTCCGCGTCAACGACGCCTTCATGCGCGCCGTCGAGGACGGCACCGAGTTCGGGCTGCGCTCGCGCGGCACCGGCGAGGTCATCGAGACCGTCGACGCCCGCGACTTGTTCCGCAAGATCAGCGAGGCCGCCTGGGCCTGCGCCGACCCGGGTCTGCAGTACGACGACACGATCAACGACTGGCACACCAACCCGGAGACGGGTCGGATCACCGCGTCCAACCCGTGCTCGGAGTACATGTCGCTCGACAACTCCTCGTGCAACCTGGCGTCGCTCAACCTGCTCAAGTTCCTCAAGGACGACGACACGTTCGACGCTGAGCTGTTCGCCAAGGCGGTCGAGTTCATCATCACCGCGATGGACATCTCGATCTGCTTCGCGGACTTCCCGACCGAGGCGATCGGCGACACCACCCGCGACTACCGCCAGCTCGGCATCGGCTACGCCAACCTCGGCGCGCTGCTGATGGCGATGGGCCTCGGCTACGACTCCGACGGTGGCCGCGCGATGGCCGCCACGATCACGTCGCTCATGACCGGCACGTCGTACAAGCGCTCGGCGGAGCTCGCCGGCATCGTCGGCCCCTACAACGGCTACGCCCGCAACGCGGAGGCCCACAAGCGGGTCATGCGCAAGCACCAGGCGGCCAACGACACGGTGCGCACGCTCGGCATCGCCGACCGCCAGGTCCACCAGCTCGCCACCCAGGCCTGGGCGGACGTGCAGGAGATCGGCGCGACCAACGGCTTCCGCAACGCGCAGGCCTCGGTGCTCGCGCCCACCGGCACCATCGGCTTCATGATGGACTGCGACACGACCGGCATCGAGCCGGACTTCTCGCTGGTCAAGTTCAAGAAGCTGGTCGGCGGCGGCTCCATGCAGATCGTCAACCAGACGATCCCGCGGGCGCTGCGCAAGCTCGGCTACGTCGAGGAGCAGGTCGAGGCGATCGTCAGCTACATCGCCGAGCACGGCCATGTGATCGACGCCCCGAGCCTGAAGACCGAGCACTACGAGATCTTCGACACCGCGATGGGCGCCCGCGCCCTGGCCCCGATGGGCCACGTCCGGATGATGGCGGCGGCCCAGCCGTTCCTGTCCGGCGCGATCAGCAAGACGGTCAACCTGCCGGAGTCGGCGACCGTCGAGGAGATCGAGGACATCTACCTGCAGTCCTGGAAGCTCGGCCTCAAGGCGACGGCCGTCTACCGCGACAACTGCAAGGTCGGCCAGCCGCTGGCCACCGGCAAGGGTGACAACAAGGGCGAGTCGTCCAACATCACCGTCGTCGAGGCCGAGCCCAAGGTGATCGAGAAGGTCGTCTACGCCCCGGTCCGCAAGCGGCTCCCGAAGTCCCGCATCGCGCGCACCACCTCCTTCACCGTGGGTGGCGCCGAGGGCTACATGACCTCGGGTGCGCACGAGGACGGCACGCTCGGCGAGATCTTCCTCAAGCTCGGCAAGCAGGGCTCGACCCTGGCCGGCGTGATGGACGCCTTCTCGATCTCGATCTCGATCGGCCTGCAGTACGGCGTGCCGCTGGAGACCTTCGTTTCGAAGTACACCAACCAGCGCTTCGAGCCCGCCGGCCTCACCGACGACGCCGACATCCGGATGGCCCAGTCCGTCATGGACTACGTCTTCCGCCGCCTGGCCCTCGACTACCTGGACTTCGAGACCCGCGAGGGCCTCGGCATCTACTCGGCCGACGAGCGCCAGCGCTACCTCGAGACCGGCTCCTACGAGCCCGTCCCCGAGACCGGGAACAACTCCGCCGACCTCATCGAGATCGACCTCGCCCCGGTGGTCGACGAGGCCGACACGGTGGTTGAGGTGCGAGGAGCGCAAGCGACGAGCCTCGAAACCACTCCCGAGGCGACAGCGGCCAAGCCCACCACGGCCCACACCAGCGCCGAGCTCCTCGAGCAGATCACCGGCACCGCCGTCGACTCGCCGCTCTGCTTCACCTGCGGCACCAAGATGCGCCCCGCCGGCTCCTGCTACGTCTGCGAGGGCTGCGGCAGCACCAGCGGCTGCAGCTGATCTGACGCGTTGACAACACAGGCCCGGCATCCACTGGATGCCGGGCCTGTCGCATTGTTCTCACGTCCCGACCGGGTTCCCGGTCTGTGTGATTATCCAACGCGACCTGCGAGCAGCTACTACCGTCGCGTCCGTGACTTCCCCGTTTGCGACGCGATTGCTTGGATGGAAAGAGACGCGGGGGCGGTTGGTTCCGAATACGGCTGACACCGCCAGCGCCACATCGATGGAACTGGCTGCGGCGACGCTCGACAACCTCGGCGTCTTGAGGAACGTTGCGTCGGATGTGCCGCCAGACCCTGGATCTGCTCTCGAGGCCATGTGCCGCGACGACCTCTATGCCGCCCTCGCGGCGGCGGATCCGCGGCGTCACTGGGACGTCCGATGCGGCGTCCTCATTTCTGAGTTTGCTCAGTACCGGCACCTCAATGCCCTTGATCGTCTCGTGCGGTCGCAGCCCGAACTTCGCGTCACGATCGGGATGGACTACTTGATCCGTCCCGACGTCACTGTTGGCATTTCCCCGGAGGCGGAGTTCGAGCTGCTTGACGAGGATTGGGTTCCGTTCCTGCACGGCGTGGTTTCGTGCAAATGGACGATCCGATCCGACCGAGTACAGAACATCCGCCACGAGTTCGGGCAGATGATCAGGCACCGCCGGGGCCGCCAACCCCACCTCGTGACACTAACGGCGGAGCCTCTTCCCACCCGTTTGGCTTCGATCGCTCGAGGCACTGGCGAGGTTGACACGACCTACCATGTTGCGTTCGATGCGCTTGCTGCGGCCGTCGAACAGATTGGCAACCCTGCCCAGACCGCCGCATGGAACGAGTGCGTTGATCAGGGCCGCCTCAAGTCGTACGCCGAGCTGAGCGACACGTTTGCCCGCTGGTGAGCGTTAACTCACGTGCGGCATGACCTGCTGGGCGATCGCTCGGGCGAGACCTGACGGCACTGCGTTGCCGATCTGCTTGGCGATCTGAGTCTTCGTTCCCACCCACAGGTAGTCAGCCGGGAAGTCCTGGATCAGCGACGCCTCGTAGTGTGTGATCACGCGGTCGACCGAGTTCCGGGAGTCACCCTTGATCCATCGAGGATCGTCGCCGCGGCGCTGTTGGCCGGGCGTCCACTGTGGGTGCAGGTACGCACCCTTCTCAGGCTTGAAGAACTCGGTACGAATGGTCAGCGACGGCGCGTCCCATCGCATGCGCCCCATAACGTCGGTGGTGCCCGTCGGCTTCTCTCGCCAGCATCTCGGGAGTAGGTCCGTAGGTACGTCAAACCGCCCGCCCCCGGGCGGGACGTATGAATAGCGCTCCAACGAAAGTGCACTTGGCTGGCGGCGGAAATGGATGTCGAGACCCTTGAAGATGCCCGGCATCATCTCGCCGAAGAACTCCGTTCGGCAATCAGGTAGCTCAGTCGAATCGGGCCGTTCGGGGAGCCCATCGATGACGTCTCGCACGGTCCGCCAGGGTAGGAGACCGGTCCCCGGCTCAGGGCTCTTGGCGTGCGTCGGTTCTGGCAAGTCGATCGAGCCGACGCGCGACCCGATGATGATGGTGCGACGGCGACGTTGTGAGACGCCGTAGTCGGCTGCATTGAGGACCCTATGACTGATGGTGTAGTCCTTCAGCGATCCGTGCTCGACCTCGGCGGCGAGCATCTGAAACTCGGGACTTGCATAGAACCGATCGACGTTCTCGATCACGAAGACCTTCGGCTTCGCGACCTGGATGAATCTCATGTACTCGCGCCACAACTGGTTGCGCGGGTCATTCAAACTCTTGAGGCCGAGGTTGGAGAATCCTTGGCACGGCGGGCCCCCGATGATGACGTCTGCACGCGGGATGGCGTTCCGCTTCACGAGGGCGATGTCGCCCGCGATCGTGTGATGCTCGCCGAAGTTGGCTGCATAGGTCGCTGCCGCCGCACGCTCCCACTCGACGGCCAGAACTGGCTGGAATCCCTGATCGGCGAACCCAACGGTCATCCCGCCGCAGCCGCTGAAGAGATCGATCAGGGTGGGTTCACTCATACCGAGAGCGTACGGTTCGCCACCGACAGTCTTCGGAGCAACGCCGGTTCGTGACCACAGTGACGCGTGAGGCAGCAGTGGAGTGCCAGGATCGACGCTATCGTCACGTCCGTGCCAGCCCAGTTTGCAAGGGATCTGTGTGGCTATCGCGCCCACGGCAAGCCCAACACCAGTGATGCTTCAGAACAGTTCTCAGTCGACATCGGTCGAGCGCTGTTTGAAGCCATGGGCGTCGAACCCGGTGCCGTTCGGGTTGAGCCGACCGGCACGCCGTTCTCTGCCCGAGTTGCGGCGGACCTGCAGGCCGAGGTCCTGAGCTCAGGCAGTTCGTTGCAGGTCGCGCCTGAACAGGCGCTCAACGCCTTCGAGCAGTATCGACACGTCGACGTATTGAGGACAATCAAGCCAGAGTCGTCCAAGAACCTCGCGAGAGCGTGGGGCCAGCTAACCAAGTTCGTCCGGACGAAGGCCACGTCGGCCAGGGACGCCTCCAGGCTGAATGACTTGATCGCCGCGGTTGACATTGCGCTCGCTGCAGACGAGGACGCGCGCCGGGTACTGCTCGCCCAAGTCGGACACGAGTCCCTATTGAAGTTGGACGTGGTGGCATCGCGTCGCGCCGACCCTGCTCACTCACCTCAGCTTGAGGTCGGTCTCTCCCTCAAGTGGTCGCTGCGGACGGACCGCGCGCAGGACTGCAGGTCGCAAGGAGCCAAGCTGTCGTCGTTGCGGCGCGGACGAATGCCTCACTTTGCGGCCATCACCATGGAGCCCAGGCCGTACATGCTCAACCTGCTGGGCGGCGGATCGGGTGAGGTCGACTGTGTCTACCACTTGGATCTGAACGCACTTACGATTGCGGTCGAGCAGACATGCGAAGGACAGCCTAGGCGTCAACGCTCACTCGAGACCTTCCAACGCCTGGTTGAGCAGCGACGTCTCCGCGACTACGACGAATTGGTTGAGCTCATAAAGAACCTGTGAGGTTCGCAAGTGATCGAGGGTAATACGCCCCGCTGGCCGATCCCGAAGGACGACCGGGTGAGTTCACGCATGGCAAGACAACGACGTGTCGATACGGATCCCGAGCTTCAACTCCGCCGGATCCTTCATCGTGCCGGATTCCGTTACAGGGTGAACTTGGCTGTCCCCGGACGTCCCCGACGCCGTATGGACATCGGATTCACCAGGCTTCGCGTCGCAGTATTCGTTGACGGTTGCTTCTGGCATGTCTGCCCGGAGCATTTCAGCTGGCCGGCGAACAACGCTGAGTGGTGGAGAGCGAAGCTTGAGGGTAACGAGCTTCGCGACCGTGACACTGATGATGCACTGACTGAAGCAGGATGGCTCGTGATGCGAGTGTGGGAGCACGAGTCTGCGAGCCTGGCCGCAGCCCGGGTTGCTGAAGCAATCGCGGCAAGGAGTCGTGCTCTCGCCTAGCCAGCCCACATGCGGTGCCCCGCGGCCCGCTTGCACGACGACAACTCATGAGTACGGCGGCGGAACTTCAGCCAGGCAAGTTGACCGGATCGCTCCAGACGTTCGTCACCCACGGCTTGGCCGTCTGGACGATCTCGTCCGGTGTTGTGGGAAGCCCGACCTCGACGGGCGTCCAAGCACTTCAGCTGGTCGCCGTCCCAGTACGGTTTCTGCTCGGACGCGAGGGTGCTCCGTCGAGCAGTTGGGCGAGGTGCTCGCTCATAGCCGCGATACTCGCCACTGGAACCGGTGGGTCTGCTGGGCCTTCGCCCACCGACTCGATGATCAAGAATGGATCGATATCTGCCATCATCCAGTCAGTTCGTGCCGCGAAGTCCAGCTGTACGTCCGGCGCTAGAATGTCGACCATCAAGGTGGTTGCAGCCAGGTTGGCCGCCTTTGAAAGCGGGTTGGCGTCGTCGGCCGCGCGTGCATCGCCCCCGTCAGGAAATAGGACGCGAACTGCAGCCTGTGCGGTTGGGCGATGATGACAGATGTCCATCCTGAACAGGTTGTTCATCAGGTCTTGACTCCTAAAAGCGTTTCCAACGGGTTCGTAGTTCGCTCCATCGCGGAACTGCTCGGCCCCCCACCAAAGTCTGGCAAATGCTTGCCTTGTTGCATCGCCATGGAAGCGCTCCGGTGTTGCCGTTCCTTCGCCAGACCCCCATCGCCAACGGACGTATTCGGGATGCGCGATCATGCCGATGTGTCGCCACACGCCCCGTCGAGCTGCCTCGCGTCGACTCATACGCAGGGCAGAGTGAACGCGGGGCGCGAGCCACGCGTCGCTCTCTTGCCGGTCTGCGTCGAACCGATCCATTGCTTCCGCAACAACTGGTTGCAGCGCGTCAAGAGCTAGATCGGGTAGGCCATCATCACGTCGAAATGCGCTGACGTGATCACTGAAGTCAACGCTCTCTCTTCCGTCACGCCAAGCAACGGAGACGAGATTCGTAGCAACGGCGGCCAGCTCGGGAATATGGGAATTCACGATTGCGCCTCAAGGTCGGCAAGCTCCATGCCTCTAAGGGCAGCGCGCAGCGCCTTCGGTTGCTGGACATGCTGCGAGATCGTTGGCAGCAACCGCTCCTGGAGGCTCGCCGCGGCATTGGGATCTCGCCTCGCCTCCCAAGCATCGTGTCGTGCTTCGGCGAGCGATACTTCCGGATAGAGACGCGGAAGTAGCGTGTCCAAGACGTTGCGTTGCCAACCCTCTGGTGGCGAATTGAGCTCGCCATCGTCGTCCACCTCCACCGATTCGAGGGCAGCGGTGAACATTGCATGCCATGCAGAAGACGCGATATCCGTCAGTACCTGAGATCTGAGCACGCGTTGCGCCTGGGGCCGGCCGGGCTTCTCATCCAGCAAAGCACGAAGATTGGTGAAGCCCTGGTTCAAGTAGAGGATGGGCTCGTCGGAGTCGAGTCGCAAGAAGCATAGGTCGTCGGCGAACTCGGCTAGGAAGGACATCTCGTCGTGTGCTGGCATGGCGAAGTTCTCCCAGAGAACCCGCATTGCGCTGTTGATTTCCCGCGGTGGCAGATCGTCGAACCGCACTATCCATGGAGCGGACAAGCCTGCCTGGCGAGCTTTGTACTGGCTGACGGTAGCGACGATAGTCGTGACGAGTGTTGCTTGACCGAACCAGTCGCCTCGTTCGATGTCCAGGGTGCCTGACCATGTTCCGAGCTGGTCGTCCGGGTCAAGACGGATGGCGAGTCGGTGATTTGTCGACCGGCAATCTAGAACGGCTACGGCCTGAACGTCCGAGAGCTCGTCGACACGTGCTTGGAGTTCGGCCGCAGGGCCCTTCAATTCGATCGTGATCGACGCTGTCCGCCACTGGTGTTCGTCAGGGTTTCGGAGCTCCACAATTGACGCGTCCCCATCGATCGTTTGCCACGGCATCTCTTTGCCGTCAAGTCGGACGTCGGCAACTTTCAATGTGATGGTGCCCTGGAGCCCGTTATACGGAAATAGGGCGATGCTCATTTGACCCTCCCCTCCTGGATCCGGATGTCGACGATCGCTTTGGCGAAGTCTGCTTTCACCGGATGTGTGCCCGGATCTGTGACCCCGCGGAACCGCAGGGTTCGAGTGCCCGCCGCCGCCACTAGCTGGCCATCCTCGAGGCGACAGTTGCTCACTGCTTCGAGGGTGCGCCACTGAACGACGGCGCCGCTCCCGCTGTAGGCGGCGAACCTGACGACCGGCGTCAGCCGCCACTCCTTCAGACGCTTGTGCTTCGGAACCGGCAAAGAGATGACTGCTTCGATCGGCCATGACCCGTCGGGTCCCGGGAGCCCGCTGGCAGTCCTGACGCGAGGCCGCCTCTCGACGGGTGCTGGCGGTGCACCGATCCGCAGGAGGTTCTTGAGGTCGGCTGGCCCGTCGGACGACCCGGTGCTGGGACGGCGGACAGCTTCCCGCACCGCTTCCAAGACTGTGCGTTGAAAGACTGCGAGTTTCGTCTTCGCTCCCCGTGCGTAGGAGGTGGTGAGGTCAGTCGTCCCCATCCAGCGGTCGTGCTGCGGAGGTTCACCGGACCGCAGGAAGGCTTCTGCGTGTGCAGAGGCCATGTCGTTGCCGGCAGCCTTGCCTGCGATCAGCACGGCGTGGAAAGGGGTCGCTCCGATAGGCAAACCAGAAACACGTTCTTCGGTGATGGTCATGAGGCTTCCACGGAGCCATGCGATCCGATTCACGTGGTCTTCGGTTGATTCGGCCACCCGCACCAAGAGGGTTGCGACGTGCTGCTCTTCTGGATGTGTTGGCCCACTCAGGCGCTTGGGCACCGTCAGGATGATTGGAATGCTGACGACATCGCCGACATGCTCGAGTTGGCTTGGATGATCGACTGTCTCGCCTGCCAGATAACTTTCATACGCCTTAACGAAACCCGCCTTCGCCGCGTTGTTTGCTACGGTGACGGTAGATGTAACCATTCGATTCTGTTGGACCCGGACCTCGACTCGGAGCTTGGCAGAATGATCCGGATGAGGGGTCATTGCGGCCCAAAAGTTCTCGGACATACTGTCCGCGAGCAAAGTGGCCATCTCCTCAAGTCCGTTGGCGACGCCCGATGGGTCAAAGAACCCAACGATCAGGAACGAGCTGCCTGAGCGTTCGCCTTCCCGGTCCAGGAAGAAGTCCTGAGCCAGGACGGGATTTTCAAAGATGCTGCGGACTGTTGGCGGCATGCCTGGGACTGGGTTCGCCCTATTTGGATCGGGCTCTCCGATCCATATCGGACCTGCGAAGTCGGCATCGTCGAGCGTGTGGGCAGGCAGCTGGCCGCGGCCGAAGAATCTGTCCTCGGCGCGCCCGTCTTCAGGTACAGAAAGGCGGCTATTCGCAAACACCAAAGAGAACTCGCTGCATCCCCACATGGCATTCTTGCCGATGCCGAAACTTCCGCCTCCGGCGTCGGATTTCTGACTATCGAGCTGGTTGCGCATCACTGCAGTGAAACGTCCGCGTTCATACTCGTTGCCGGTCAGGCCGTATGCGCCGTAGTCGTCGACCCTGAGCAGTACGAGTCGGCGTTCGCGGTCGAGGCGCTCGATGGACTGCTTGATCTGTCGTGCGGCCTTCAGATTGCCTTGAGCGCTGGCGTCTATATGTTGGCGATAGCGATTCCACCACCCCGATCCGACGAACGAGTCAAACTCTGCGCCAAGGAGCTCGATGACCGTGAAGCGCATGTCCACCCCACCGGCACCTTCGACTTCCTCGTCGCCACTGTTCTGACCCACCTCTCGGCCGAGGATCCGAAGGCCGAGCTGGAACGCATGCTCTGCGGTATTGCCGTACTCCCGCCCGCCGTCGAAGGGCGCTGGCCGCGCGAACACGCTCAGAGATTCGCGGTACTTCGCGCGCAGCGCATCCACATCGACAGGGATCCCTCCCGTCCCACTGGTGAGGTAGTCCACCGACACTCCGAGTGCGTGGGCGATCAGGACGAGTTTCGCAGGGCGTGGCATTTGCCCGCGAACCCAGCTACTCACGGCCTGCGCGCTTACGTCACACGCCGTTGCGAGTGCGCCTTGCGCCATGCCTCGTGCGGTGAGAGCGGCAGCAAGACGTCGGCCGAAGGCATCTGACATGACACGTCTCCCCCGTAAGTTGATTGTGTCGGTAACCATCCTCCAAAGGGAGCCATGAATCAAGTTAAATCTGATTTTGATGGCCCGCGGTGCTGGGCGCAGCGCATGTCTCAACTGACACAGGTCCCTGAACGGCTCCGCCTCCGACATCCCGGGCTCGGCGGGCTCGACGGCCGTAGGAAATGCCAGTCCTAGGCACGGGGTACGCGGTGGGCCGTGACCCAACTTGCGGTCGACGACTCGTCCGGCGGGGACGCCTGCCGCCGGGTCGTGAGACTGCAGTCGCCCGACGGGCGTTGGAGACTCAGGATTCCGACGCCTTGCATGGTCGCCCAGAGCTCATCGCTAAGCCACATGTTGCTTGGCCGCTCGAGACTGGCAACCAAACGGGGGAAGTTCCTGAATCTACGCGTAAAGGTCGGTCGCGATGGCTGAGGAGCGGGCGACGTAGCGGCCGCGGGCTCGTTGCGTTCCGGCGTCCTGTCGTCAGCCTCCTTCTGCTGAGCGTCGGCGTTCGCCTTGGCGATGGCAGCGGCTGCTTGCGCGACGGCAGCCTGCGCCATCTGTACGGCGAGCTGGCCGGCCTTGATGGTGTCCTCGCTGGCCCTCGCGGTGGTGTCCTTGGCGAGCTGCTGCTGGGCGTCGCGGAGGTCTTTGCTCGCGGCGCGGTAGGCGCGCTGGAGGTCGGTGCCGGCGGTGGCGCCAGTTGAGGCACCCGCCGCGGACGGGGTCGTCGTGCCGGCTTGGATGCTGATGCTCACGGGTGCCCCTTCGGCAGCGGGTGCAACCACCTGAGGCGGGGCGGCGTACCGGAATCTCGGTAGATCCGTCGCTGACCCGACCGACAGCCTCGCGAGGGCAAGACGATCGAGCATGCGCATCAACGGAGCACTCGCGGTCGCTGCGTTCGTCGGTGTCGTGGTGGCTCCGGGAGTGGTGCCGATGCCGGCCGCCGACGCGCAGGCGAAGGGCAAGGCGACCGTCACCAGTCACGACGCGACCATGGATCCCGGCGGCGGGGTGCCGGTCAAGGTGCAGTGTGCCGCGCCGAAGGCGAAGACCTGCAAGGGCAGCCTGCGCCTGGTCGTCGAGTTCGTGCCGGGGAGCAGCGTCAGCAGCTTCCGGCAGGCGTACGCCGTACCGGGTGGCAAGACCAGGACCGTCCGCGTCCAGGCCGCAGGCACCCAGATCGAGCGACTGCTGCAAGCGGGCACGCTCCCCGGGGAGATCAAGGTCAAGGAGCGGAAGCCGCGGGCCATCCCGGTGCACTCCTCGCCGATCACCCTGCACGCGCCGTAGATGATGGGGGCATGGACCTCGACCTGGACCGTGTCCGCAGCGACTTCCCGGCCCTCGATGACGGGACGGCCTACTTCGACGGGCCGGGTGGCAGCCAGGTGCCGCGGCAGGTTGCGGAGGCGATCGCCGCGACAATGACCGCCGGGCTCTCCAACCGGGGGACCGTCACCGCCTCCGAGCGCCGAGCCGAGGAGGTTGTGGTCGGCGCACGCAGCGCGGTCGCCGACCTGCTCGGCTGCGACGCGGACGGAGTCGTCTTCGCGCGGTCGGCGACGCAGGCGACGTACGACGTGTCGCGGGCGCTCGCCAAGCAGTGGGTGCCGGGCGACGAGGTCGTGGTGACTCGGCTCGACCACGACTCCAACATCCGGCCGTGGGTGCAGGCGGCCGAGCGAGCGGGCGTCGAGGTGCGGTGGGTCGGGTTCGACCGCGACAGCGGCGAGCTCGAGGTCGACGCGGTGCGCGCGGAGATCACCGAGCGGACCCGGCTCGTCGCGGTCACCGGTGCCTCCAACGTGCTCGGCACCCGCCCCGACCTGCCGGCGATCGCGGAAGCCGCGCACGCCGTAGGCGCCCTGGTGTACGTCGACGGGGTGCACCTCACGCCGCACGCACCGGTCGACGTACGCGCGCTGGGGGCCGACTTCTTCAACTGCTCGCCGTACAAGTTCTTCGGCCCGCATCACGGCATCGTCGTGGCGGCGCCGGAGCTGCTCGAGAGCCTCCGCCCGGACAAGCTGGTGCCGGCGAAGGACCAGGTGCCGGAGCGGTTCGAGCTCGGCACGCTGCCCTACGAGCTGCTCGCCGGTACGACGGCAGCCATCGACTACATCGCCGGTCTCGCCTCGGAGGACCCGGACCGGCGGACCCGGGTGCTCGAGTCGATGCGGGCGGTCGAGGAGCACGAGGAGCGACTGCTCAGGCGACTGCTCGTCGGGCTGCGCGGCATCGACCGCGTCCGGCTGTACGGCGCGCCCGCGCGGCGTACGCCGACGGTGTTCTTCACGGTCGAGGGGCGCAGCGATCGGGAGGTGTACGAGCACCTGGCCGGGCTGGGCGTGAATGCGCCGGCCGGCAACTTCTACGCGATCGAGGCGTCGCGGTGGCTCGGCCTCGGGGACACGGGGGCGCTGCGCGCCGGGCTGGCGCCGTACTCGAGCGAGAGCGACGTCGACCGGCTCCTGGAAGGGCTCACGGAAGGTTCGCGCTAGCGTCGCACCATGGCACGCACGTGGTTGTCGATCAGGGTGGAACTCCTCGGTGGTCGAGGTGAGGATCTCTGGCCGTATCCGGGAAGAGTCGTGTTGGTCGGGCCGTCTCACACGTTCGCGGCACTCGCCAAGACGATCGATGACGCCTTCGCACGTTGGGATCGTGCGCATCTGTGTCAGTTCACCCTCGCCGATGGAACCGTCGTCACCGACGAGGAGACGGCGGACGAGGCGCAGGACATCGGCTTCGGGCCGTTCCCGAAGCGGCCACTCGTGCTGGGCAACGTCAAGGTGGTCGGCCGGGTCGACGTCGGCGAGGAGTTCCGCTATGTCTTCGACTTCGGCGATGGCTGGACGTACGCCTGCACCGTCGAGAAGCAGAAGGTGGACCCAGTGCGCGAGGTGGGGGTCGCACCGAAGAAGCCGACCGTCGTATGGGGGTGGGGCGCGATCCCGGACCAGTACGGGCGGCGCTGGGACGGCGACGACGGCGAGGCGCCGACGCCCCGTCGTCCACGCGCGCGGCACCCCATGCTGAGCTTCGGGTGGCCGTCGGACGGACGAGGTGAGCCGGTCGACCTCAAGGAGCTACGAGGCGCGACATATCGGCGCGACCTGGCCGCGATCCTGGCGGCGATCGAGGGGCGGGAGATCGACGGTCTGCTCCAGCACGTCGGACTCGCGGCGCAGGTGGTGCTCTCGTCCGACCGAGATCGTGGCGAGATGATCGCCCTGTCCGTGGTCAACCGGCTCGAGCTGCGGGGATGGAGCGGTGACGACGTCCTGGCAGCGGACTTGCTCACCGCGCTGCGACGTACGGCGACGACCGAACGGTCGCTGCCCGTCGACCTGCTGGAGCTGGGTGCGGCCCTCGGTGGCGATCCGGCGGAGCCAGCCGGGTACCTGGACCTGCACACGGGCGAGGTTCTTCCCGCCTCACTCGCAGATCCGGCGGAGGTCGGAGAGGACGCCGCCATCGACGTCGACGACGACCCGGACCGTTGGCTCGAGCTCGACCCGCCCGACTCGCGTGCGCCGTGGCAGGACATGGCCGACTTCGCCGCGCAGCAGACCACGGACGTACGGCGCCGCCTCGAGTCGGCCATCGAGGGAAAGGGTGCATTCCGACGGTTCAGGGACGCCGTGCACCGCGAGGACCTGGTCGCGCAGTGGTCTCCTTTCTCGGACGACCGGCAGATGGGGCGCGCTCGAGCTTTCCTCGCCGATGCCGGCATCCGCGTCGCACTCGATCCCCAATGATGGGTACGCAGCGCTGATCGGCGTACTGCCCTCGTTCGATCTCGCTCCTCAACTGAATCAGGCACACCGGGTGCCTGACTCTGGAAGGGGACGCTCATGCAGGACAAGCTCAGGACGGCAGCCGCACTGGGGGCAGCGCTCGTCGCAGCGCTGTCCGGGACGCTGGTCTCCGGCGGCCCAGCCGCGGCCATCACACCGACCAACACGACCATCGACTTCACCGGCGACACGGCCGGCCTCAAGCCCGCGGGCTTCGTCAGCGTCGCGACGCCCGACGTGAGCTTCCAGGCCACGGGCGGGGGCACCATCCAGGTGGTCAACGCTCCGCCGGCGACGGACGGCAACGGCATCGCGTCGTTCGGCGTCAGCGCGGGCCTCGACATCAGGTTCACGTCGCCGACGACCGGCATCGTGCTGGCGTTCGGCAACGACGACACCGATGCGACCCACCAGGCGCGGCTGGAGGTCTTCCGCGACGCCACCCAGGTCGGGACCGAGCTGGTGAACTTCAACGCGAACGGCGTCCTCGACCAGACCGTGAAGTACACGAACGAGCGGGTCTTCGACCGTGCCGTCGTCACCTTCGTCGACTCCGCGGGCACGGTCATCAACCGAGTCGAGGCCGTCGACGACATCGTGGTCGCGCCGCGGTGCACCCAGGCCGGCGGCCCTGGCAGCAACGTGATCGTCGGGACCCGGCAGAAGGACGTGCTGTGCGGCGACGCCGGCAACGACGTCATCAAGGGTGGGGGCCGCAACGACCTCGTGTACGGCGGCCCGGGCAACGACACGGTGGTCGCCGGTGACGGCAGCGACTGGGTCAACGGTGGGCCTGGCCGGGACGAGATCCGAGGAGGCGACGGCGCCGACATCCTGCGCGGCTTCGACGGCCGCGACCGGCTGTTCGGCGAGCGTGGTGGCGACATCCTCGACGGCGGCATCAGCCGGGACCTCTGCGACGGGGGCCCGGGGCGCGACACCGCGGCGGCCTGCGAGGTCCGGGTCGCGATCCGCTGAGGTCGATCGGCTGAGGTCGATCGGCTGAGTTCTCCACAGATCGCCGTACGGGGCTGGCGGCGTCCGGTCCCGGCGGCGTTCGCTGGAGGCATGCCGAAATCCCGAGGACGCCACCCGAAGAAGAGCCGCCGTCGGAGCCATCACCAGCGCCGGCGGCGCTCATCGCTCCAGCTCGACCTGCAGATGCTGTCGGTCATGCAGGCGGTCGACGAGGCCGAAGCCCGCGGTGACGCGGGCGGCGCGCTGGACATCGTCGAGAAGTACCCGACCGGCAGCGACGGCAGGTTCTTCTGGAACCCACCTCGCGTCGCGCGGCTTGCCCAGGTGGAGCAGCTCGGGGGACTCCTGCCGAAGTGGGCGACGTCGAGATGGATCCTCGAGCAGTCGTTGATCCAGTTCGACCCCGCGCTCCGAGGCGCACGCCAGGAGGCCATGCGCATCGCCCTCGAGCTGCGCGGCGGGCCGGAGGAGGTGACCAAGGTGATGGACCACGACTGGGTCCATCGCCAGCTGCTCGTCTACGAGTACGGCGGCCTGCAGCGGTTCCTCAGCGCCTGGGCGACGCCGGACCTGGTGGCTGGCGCCGACCGGATCGACGAGTGGGTCGCTGCTCCGATCCAGGCGTTGCGTCTCGAGAGCCGGGAGCCCGCGCTGCTGACGTGGACGGACCTGGCGACCGGCGCGGAGCTGGCGACTCCCAACCTGGGAGCGGCCGTCCTCGAGGAGCCCGGGACCTTCGCCCTGGCCCGGGTGGTGCCGACCGAGGGCGGCCCGATGTTCGACGGCGTGCCGCTGGGAGCCGCCGAGAGGACGGCAGAGCAGGTGGCCGCAGATCCCGGTGCGTGGCTCGACGCGCTGCGCTCGGTCGCCGGCACCGAGGACTACTTCGTGGACCTGGTGCACGGGAACTTCCTGGTCACCGACGTGCCGAGCAACATCTCCCAGCTCGCCCTGTCCGGCTACCTGCCCTCGCCGATCCCACGTGACCTCGACGGATCCGTCATCGCGGAGGCAGTGATCGCGCTCGCTCGGGACACCGCGACCGGCGGCGGAGAGTCGGAGCCTCTCGACCTGTGGCCCTGTGTCGCCGCGGAGCTGCTCTCTCCCGATGTCCTACCGGAGCTCGCACACCGTCTCGGTCCGGCGGACCAGCCGTGGCTCGACGTGCTGGGCCAGGTGCTTCCCGATCCGGCCGGACCCGCGTGCCGAGCCCTGATGGCCGAGATCGAGGCCGCCGCCTGACATGTGCTACGCGTGCTACGTTGGATCGGTGGAGACGGTGAGCCATCGGGAGCTGCGCAACCGCAGCGGTGAGGTGCTGCGGGCTGTCGAGGCCGGGGAGTCGTTCACCGTCACCAACGGTGGCGTGCCCGTCGCCCGGCTGGTCCCGGTCGCGGACCCGACGCCGGACCTGCGATGCGTGCGTCCCGCGCGACGGCACGGTGGGTTCTCCGACCTCCCGAGGGTCCCCGCTGTCGAGCCCGTGCAGCGCGCGCTCGACGCGCTCCGCGACGAACGCCTGTGACCCGCTGCTACCTCGACACGTCCGCGGCGGCCAAGCTGCTCGTCGCGGAGCGTGAGTCTGGCGCGCTGGCGGACTGGTTGGACCAGCCCGACGTGCGGCCGATGGCGACGCTCCTGCTCGAGACCGAGCTACGTCGCCTCGCCGTACGTCTCGACCTCAGCCAGCAGGCGGTGACCGGGGTGCTCGAGGGAGTCGAGCTGTACGCACTTCCCGACACGGCCTTCCGGGAAGCCGGGCTGATGTCCCGACGAGACCTGCGGTCACTCGACGCCTTGCACCTCGCCGGTGCCTTGCGTCTGGACGTCGAGGTCCTCGTCACCTACGACGAACGCCTGGCAGCTGCGGGCGCCGACGTCGGTCTCACTGTGGTCGCCCCGGCGTGACCTCTGGTCAGTCGCAGTTGTCGCAGGCGCCGTTGGCGGAGACGGCGAGGAAGCAGGTCGGGCAGATGGCGACGACGGGCTCGATGCCGTTCGTACGGCGCGCGTTGGCGATGGTCGTGGTCGGTACGGCGACGGCGGTGTCGGCCTTCTCCGGCGAGAGGACGTCGAAGTCGAGGTCGCGCAGCACCTTGGCGGCAGCGGTCTTGCTGCTCGAGAACTCGGCGGGAGTCGCAGCGGTGCCGGTGGCGTAGCCGAGGGAGGCGCCCAAGAGAGCCTTGGAGTCGTAGCTCTGGTTGGCATGCCGCACGACGTGCTCCTGCGAGGGGGCGAAGCCGTAGCGGCCGAGGAACTCGTCCTGCCCCACCTCGTCGTACTCGCTGATCGCGGCGAGGACGTGCTGACGGGTGACTGCAGAGAAGGCGACCATGCGCCCACAGTAGGTCCGTTGGGCCGGGATCCCGCATCCTCGAGCGACCTGGACCCCCGACGTACGGTGGACTTCATGAGCGACTACCAGGTAGTGAACCCCTCCACCGGCGAGGTCGAGCAGGAGTTCGAGACCGCGACGGACGCCGAGATCCAGGATGTGCTGGCACGCTCGCACGCGGCGTACGGCGCATGGAAGACGACCGACAAGAGCGAGCGGACGAAGGTGCTGCTACGCGTCGCCGAGCTGTACGACGAGCGGCGCGACGAGCTGGCCGCGATCATCGCCAGGGAGATGGGCAAGCGGATCCCGGAGGCCAAGGGCGAGATCAAGCTGGTCGCCTCGATCTACCGCTACTACGCCGAGCAGGGGCCGGCGCTGCTGGAGGACACCCCGCTCAACCCGGCGATGGGCGGCGACGCGCTGGTCCGCAAGGAGCCCGTGGGGGCGCTGCTCGGGATCATGCCGTGGAACTTCCCGTACTACCAGGTGGCCCGGTTTGCCGCGCCCAACCTGATGATCGGCAACACGATCATCCTCAAGCACGCGCCGCAGTGCCCGGAGTCGGCGCTCGCGATGGAGCAGATCTTCCACGACGCGGGACTGCCCGAGGACGCCTACATCAACGTCTTCGCCACCAACGACCAGGCCGCCGACATGATCGCCGACGAGCGGCTGGTCGGCGTCTCGGTGACCGGCAGCGAGCGGGCCGGAGCAGCGGTGGCCGAGGTCGCCGGCCGCAACCTGAAGAAGGTCGTGCTCGAGCTCGGCGGCTCGGACCCGTTCATCGTGCTCGGCGCCGACGACCTCGGGAAGGCCGTAAAGGCCGCGGTCCAGGGCCGGATGGGCAACGCCGGCCAGGCCTGCAACGCCGCGAAGCGGATGATCGTGGTCGACGAGCTGTACGACGACTTCGTGGACCAGTTCACCGCCGCGATGTCCGGCCTGACGCCTGGCGACCCGACCGACCCGAGCTCGGCGTACGGCCCGCTCTCGTCGGAGGGCGCCCTCACCAACCTGCTCGAGCAGATCGACGACGCCGTCGCCAAGGGCGCGACCGTGAAGGCCGGCGGCAAGCGGGTCGACCGTCCCGGCTCCTTCATGGAGGCGACCGTGCTGACCGACGTGACGCCCGAGATGCGCGCCTACAAGGAGGAGCTCTTCGGCCCGGCCGCGGTCATCTACAAGGTCGCCGACGCCGACGAGGCGGTCGAGCTGGCCAACAGCTCGCCCTTCGGCCTCGGGGGAGTCGTGTGGAGCGAGGACCCGGCGTACGCCGAGCAGATCGCCGACCGTCTCGACACCGGCATGGTCTGGATCAACACCGCCCAGGGCTCGGCCGCAGACCTGCCGTTCGGCGGCACCAAGCGCTCCGGCGTGGGCCGCGAGCTGGGTGCGTACGGCATCGAGGAGTTCGTCAACAAGAAGCTGATCTACAAGCCCAAGGTCGGCTGACCGTGCGCGCCAAGCTCGTGGCCGCGGGCATCACGGCCGCGGCCGCGGGCATCGGCTTCCTCGGCACCAAGCCGGATAGCGCTTGGTACCGCTCGCTCGACAAGCCGGCCTGGCAGCCGCCCAACGCCGCCTTCCCCCTGGTGTGGACACCGCTCTACGGGCTGATCGGCTGGGGCGCCGGGCGGGCGTTGGAGAAGGCCGGCCCCGACGGGAGCCGAATGCTCGCCCTCACCACGGCCGACCTGGCCCTCAACGCGGGCTGGTGCTGGGCGTTCTTCGTCAAGCAGTCGCCGGCGACCGGGCTCGGCGTGATCCTCGCGCTCGACGTCGCCAACGTCGCCCTGGTCCGAGAGGCGGCGAAGCACGACCCGACGGCAGCCCTCGCGCTCAAGCCGTACGCCGTGTGGTCAGGTTTCGCGACCGCGCTCAACGCCTCGATCTGGTGGCGCAACCGGCGCTGAGCTCAAGCGGGCTCGGACGCGAAGAGGTTGAGGCCGAGCCGCTCGGCCAGGTACTTCGTCGCGAGCTGCCCGCGCACGCTGTTGCCGGCGTCGTCGAGCGGCGGGGAGTACGTCGCGAGCCCGCCCTTGCCGGGCGACACCGTGACGATCCCGCCGCTCACGCCGCTCTTGCCGGGCATCCCGATCTCGTAGAGCCAGTCGCCGGACAGCTCGTAGAGGCCGGCGATCGCCATCACGGCGAGCACCCGGCGGCAGACGCCCGGGGCCAGCACCTGGACGCGGGACACCGGGTTCATGCCGCCGTTGGCGAGCGTCGCGGCCATCACCGCGAGGTCGCGCGCGGTCACCTCGAGCGAGCACTGCCGGGTGTAGACGTCGGTGGCCGCCTCGGGATCGAAGTACAGGCGGCCGTAGCTCTCCAGCACCTGCGCGATCCCGCGGTTGCGCCTGTTGGTCGCCATCTCCGACTCGTAGACCTCGGTGCTCATGGTCAGCTCGCGGCCCGCGAACATCGAGAGCCCGGTGCGGACCGTGTCCCACTTCTCCTCGGCGGTGTCACCGGCCAGCAGGCTGGTGGCCGCGATCGCGCCGGCGTTGACGAGCGGGTTCATGGTGCGCGCGGGGTTGAGCTCGACGGCGATCAGGGAGTCGAAGGGGAAGCCGGTGCCGTTGACGCCGAGCTGGTGGCGCGCCGCGTCGTACCCGACCTGATGGCACGCCAGGGCGAAGACGAACGGCTTGGAGACGCTCTGGATCGAGAACGTCGTCTCGATGTCGCCGACGCCGTACGACTGGCCCTGAGCGCCGACGACGTAGATGCCGAACAGGTCCGGGGACGCCTTGCCGAGCACCGGGATGTAGTCCGCGACCGTGCCCGACGTGTCGGTGCGGTAGCGCTCGTAGGCCTCGGTGACGACAGCCCGCACCTGGTCGGCTCCGGGTAGGTCGCCGGTCGAGACCGGCGGCGGTTGGGACTCCTCGTCGAAGGGGAGCTCCGCGTGCATGGAGAGCTTCGTCATCGGTCTCCGTTCGAGGTGTGCCTCCCAGCAGCGTAGGGCTCTTCTGTCGGCCATTCGGCCATTTCTGGGGCGCAGCGGTACCGCAGGCGCCTGCTCGCGCTTAGCGTCCGAACCGAACGGGGAGGTCGCCATGGCCGACATTGACGCTGCGGAGCAGACCGCGCGCGCCTTGGTGGCGCTGCCGGCGGACTGGACGGTGCTGCACCACGTACGGTGGCCGGGCCGTTCGGGCGCCACCGTCGACCACGTCGTGGTGGGTCCGGGTGGGGTCTTCGTGATCGACTCGAGCCCGGCGCTCAAGTCGTCCGCCAGCGCCTGCGCGGTCGCCGCCGACGTGCTCGCGATCGGCGCCTCCCTAGACCGCCGCCTGGTGCACCCGGTGCTGTGCTTCGCCGGCGAGGGGGCCGAGGTCGACGTGCGTGACGTCGTCGTGTGCTCGCCCGAGGAGATCGTCCCGCTGCTGCTCAGCCTGGAGCGCGTGCTCGACCCCGACGAGCTGGGCTCGGCGCAGGCGTTCGTCGCCTCGGCGATGACGCCCGGCGACTGGTCTCCGTCACGTACGTCGAGCGTCCTCGGCGCAGCCTCGTCCCGACGGGACCGGAGAGCCGGGTCGACGGGCCGCCTGGGTCTGTTCCTGCTGATCACGGCAGCCACGATGGCGGCGGCACCGTGGGCCGCGGCCAGGGTCGAGGACGCCCGCGTCGGCGACCCGCCGGCGCCACCCACCCTCGGCGAGGTGGTCTGGGTTGCCGGTACGACGGCCCGGCCGCCCCTGGAGCTGACGGCCGAGGAGGTGGAAGGCGGGCGGCGGTACGTCGTCCAGCTGACGGTGCGCAACGACGGGGACCGACCCTTCGACATGGCCGGCCTCGGCACCAGCCTGGACCTCGACAACCTCCATCAGGCCGACGTCGTGACGGGCACCCGGGTGGAGCTGGCCGGGGTCCAGCTCGAGGCAGGCATGGAACGAGTCCTGACCTACCGGTTCACGGTGCCGCCAGCACGCAGCGCGGCGTTCTTCGAGGCCTCCGTGGGTGACCGGCGAACGGATCGGGCGCGCTGGCAGGTCGACTAGTTGCCACTGGCACGCCACTAACCCACGTCCCGCACCATCGTCATCCGGGTTCGGCGGGTCTAGGCCACCCAGCCCGTCAGTCTCGAGTTCGTGGCCTGACAATTGCGGCTGCCGCGACCTGCACCCAGGGCGCCCACTCGCTTGACACCTCCTGGGTCGGCCCGGTCAGTGCGGCCACGGTCGGTCGCAGGAAGCGGTAGGCCTCGTAGTCGGCCAGAGGTCGCCCGTCGAGCTCCCAGCCGCGGCCCGCGAGCATCATCGATGCAAACTGCCCGTGGTCGAACCGAGTCGTGTTGCCGGCGAGACCGAGGAGGGCGAACCAGCCGGCTTCCTGCTCGATGCCGGGCTTGCCGAGCGGCAGCCGCGCCGCCACGTGCGCGAAGAGGGCCGCCGGATCGCCGGCCACACGCAACCCAGCGGCTGTAGGCGTGAGGCGCCCCTTGGCCTTGCGGAGTAGGCCGAGCTGTGTCGCCGCGCGGCGGCAGGTGCGGATCGGGGGCGTGTGATCCTCACGGTTGCCCTTGCCGAACCAGCGTGCCTCGAGGTCCAGGCGCTCGAGGATCTCCGCGACGACGGACGGCGGCAGGAAGCCTGCCCCGGTCAGCGTCACGCCCTCGCCGATGACCTCGAGCAGCACCTGGTAGTGCCTGGTCGCCGCACCGATCTCGTCGTCGGTCATTGCTCGTCCGGGCAGGCGGGCCAGCGCGATGTATACCGCCTTGAGGTCAGGCGGATCCAGCTCGCCGAGTAGCAGCGCCAGCTCCGGATGCAGAGATCCCGCCAGCGCCTCGGCGGCAGCCTCGGCGTGCAGCCGCAGGTTGACGTCATCGAGGTCGAACGCGGAGGGATCGAAGCCGTCGGGCAGCCAGGCGAGAAGGTGCTCGAGGTTGTCGAACTGCTGCGGCAGCGCATTGGCGGACCGACCGGCGTCGTACCAAGCCAACAGCTGGCTGTACGAGTACATGCCGCCGACGTCCTCAGGTGGACAGGCACGCTCGCCGGCGAGGCAGCGGGGTAGGGCCTGCCCCGAGAGTGGCTCCGCCTTCTCGAGGTGTACGACGTGGCTCCAGCCGTCGCCGAAGTCGTAGTCGTAGAGCAGGCAGTCGCCGACCTCGCGCAGCAGCTGGTCGAGGCGTGCGGTCGACTCGTTCGTCCCCTCCTCGCCGTCGTCGAGGTCTTCGTCGGTGACGAAGTGTGGAACGCGTTCGTCGGTGCCTGGGCGATAGCGATGCAGGTGACTGTCCGACCACCCCATCGTGACCTGGAGGATGTCGTGCAGGCGGTCCAGACGGGTATCGCCCGGGACCGCGAGGCGTCGCCAGATCGGCGGCTCCGAACCTTCCAGGGTGACCGTGATGGTCAGCTCCTGGGCATCGTCTGGCGGGTCGGGCAGCACGATCTCGGGGTTGTCGAACGGCGAGATCTCCGAGCTCCGCTCGGCGATCCAGACTCGCAGTAGGTCCGGGTCGGAGGGCACGGGTTCGAGGCGAGTCACGGCTTCATGACGCATCATGATGCGATATGCCTGATGTTATGATGCCGAAATGCGGACGACGGTGACGATCGACGACCAGCTCCTGGCCGAGGCCAAGCTCATCGCGGCGCGCACCCACCGCACGATCGGCTCCGTGCTGGAGGACGCCTTGCGCAAGCTCATCGCCGAGCAGGCGCCCGCGCGCGGGGACGTGCGCTTCTCCCTGCCCTCCTTCGTGCCGGCACAGCCGGGCCTGCGGCCAGGTGTCGATCTCTTCGACACCGAGCAGGTCGCAGAGCTGATGGGTGAGAACGAGTCTCGTGCTCATTCCTGACGTCAACGTGTGTCTGGCTTCGATGCGGCCCGATGCCTCAGATGAGGCGGCGCGGGTCCGGGACTGGTTCGAGGAGGCGCTCAACGGTCACGAGCAGGTCGGCCTGAGCGAGCTGGTGCTTTCCGCGGTGGTGCGGATCGGCACTCACCACCGGATCTTTCGGAGTCCGTCGTCGCCGGCCGACGCGATCGCCTTCACGGACGCGCTGGTCGCGGCGCCCGCAGCGATCGTCGTACGACCGGGTGCGCGTCACTGGTCGATCTTCCGAGACCTGGTGGCCGCCCACCGTCTGCGCGGCAACGACGTGCCGGACGCCTATCTTGCGTCGATCGCCATGGAGGCCGGGGCGACCATGGTGACCTCGGACCGAGGCTTCGCGCGGTTCGCTGGCCTCCGGATTGTCGACCCGTTGGCCTGAGCGCGTCTCTGCTCTATACGGAGACCTCCGCAACTTAGGTCAGCCTTGCCACGAGGAGCACACTGAGGAGCATGACCGCCATGCTCGAGCACACCCCGACCTACAACGGCGGGCTGACCGCGGACCAGGTCGATCGCCTGGGGGCGGAGCTCGATGCGATCCGGCAGGACGTGCTCGACAGTCGCGGGGCGCGCGACGCGGCGTACATCCGACGTGTGGTGCGCGCCCAGCGGCTGATCGAGCTCGGCAGCCGCGCGGTGTTGATGCGCAGCCGCAGCAAGCACATGTGGCTGATCGGTACGGCGGGCCTGTCGCTGGCCAAGATCCTCGACAACATGGAGATCGGGCACAACGTCCTGCACGGCCAGTGGGACTGGATGCGCGACCCCAAGATCCACTCGTCGACCTGGGAGTGGGACCACGTCACGCCGGCGGCGCAGTGGCAGAAGGCCCACAATCAGACCCACCACACCTACACGAACATCATCGGCCAGGACAACGACCTCGGCTACGGCATCATGCGCGTCGACGAGGACCAGGAGTGGAAGCGCCGCTACCTCGTGCAGCCGGCGTGGAACTTCGTGACCGCCTGCATCTTCGAGTACGGCATCGCGATGTTCGACCTCGACCTCGGCGACCACCTCCGCGACAAGCGGCAGATGTCGCCGGAGAAGAAGGCCGAGGTCCGGCTCACGCTCGCCAAGGCGCGGCGTCAGCTCGGCAAGGACTTCGTCGTCTACCCCGCGCTCTCCGGTCCGGCGTGGAAGTCGACGCTCGCCGCCAACGCCACCGCCAACCTGGTCCGCAACCTGTGGAGCCACTCGGTGATCATGTGCGGTCACTTCCCCGAGGGCGTGTCGACCTTCGAGCAGCCGGAGCTGCCCGAGCAGGAGACCAAGGGGGAGTGGTACGTCCGCCAGATGCTCGGCTCCGCCAACATCTCCGGCTCCCGCTTCCTGCACCTGATGACCGGCAACCTGTCCCACCAGATCGAGCACCACATCTACCCGGACCTGCCGAGCAACCGCTACTTCGAGATCGCCCCGAAGGTGCGTGCGGTCTTCCAGAAGTTCGACCTCGACTACAACTCCCGCCCCCTGGTCAAGCAGGTCGCGAGCGCCTGGCACAAGGTCATCCGGCTGTCGCTGCCCAACGGCTGGCTCGCCGAGACCAACCGGCGCAACCTGGTGCCCCAGCTGCGTCAGCTGGTCAAGCGTCCCGCCTGACCCCTCCGTAGATCCCGCGGCGCACGATCCACGGCTGCAGCACGGTCTCGATCGACCACGACGGGAAGCGGAACGCCTTGCCGTTGGGGGCGAAGACCTCCAGCCCGTCGGCCTGTACGCCGAGCACCGAGCCCCAGCGACCCCGCGGAGCTCGGTAGTCGGCGAGCGGCTCGCCGGCCAGGTGCGCGCGGATGTTCTTGGCGAGCAGCCGGTCGGCCCGGTTGCGCGCCGACGAGCGGAGCGGGTCGGTCGCGGCGACGTCGCCGATCGCGAAGAGCCCGGTCTGGCCGGGCAGGCTGAGGTCGGGGGAGACGCGTACGAAGCCGTCGTCGTTGAGCAGCTCCGGAGGCACCCAGTCGGTGTTGGGCCGGACCCGGCCGATGGCCCAGACGACCGCGTCGGCGGTGGCGGCCGGCTGCCCGGTGCTCCACTCGACGGGCTCGTCGGTGATCCGGTCGCACGCGAAGCCGTCGGGTACGACGGCGCGGTGGCCGGGGTGCAGCGTGACGCCGCGGGCGGCGAGCCGGCGCTCGACCTTCGACCAGACCCGCGGGTGGTGGACGGGCAGGGGTCGCTCGCCGGGGAAGTAGAGATGGACGTCCTTGGCCGGCCAGGTGGACGCGAGGTTGGCCGCGGTGCTGACCGCTGCCGCGCCGCCGCCGACCACCGCGATCGTGCCCGCGGCCGCGAGCCGGGAGTGCGCCTCCTGCAGCGAGGCGTCGACCTCGGCCGCCGACTGCAGGTCGGGCCGCCGCCAGAAGCCGTTGGTGACGCCGGTCGAGATGACGAGCACGTCGTACGTCTCGTCCTGGGTCGACCCGTCGGGCAGCCGTACGCCGACCGAGCGCCCCGTGAGGTCGACGCCGGTGAGCGACCCGTGCACGGTGCGCACGCCGTCGAGCCTGGGGTAGCGGTCGAACCCGATGAAGTAGTCGCGGGCCCAGTCGTCCGGGCGCGTCAGTCGGATGCCGAGCTCCTGGCCGCTGACCAGGGCCGGCTTGCTCGAGATGCCCACCACGTCGGCGTGCTTGGCCAGGTGGATCGCGGTCAGCAGCCCGCTGTCGCCGAGCCCGGCGACGACGATGCGCGGTTTCGAGGCTCGCTGCGCTCGCACCTCAACCACCGTGGGGAGGCCGGGGGACGAACTTCGGGACCCGGTCGATCACGTCCTGGTAGCCGGGCCGGCGGGCCAGGCTGCGCTCCTCCATCATCGGGATGCTCGCGCCCTCGAAGAGCGCGAACATCGCGACGGCACCGATGAGCACCCACCAGTCGGAGGGGGTGGTCGCGAGGCCGAACAGGCCGAGCGCGAACCAGAAGCTGAACTCGCCGAAGTAGTTGGGGTGGCGCGACCAGCTCCACAGGCCGCGGTCCATGATCTCGCCGGGCTGCTTGGTCCGGGCGAACCGGTACATCTGCAGGTCGGCGAAGAAGGAGAGCGCCACGGCCGCGAGACCGACGACGACCGCCACGACGTCCAGCCAGCCGACGTCGCGACCGGTGCGCGTCACCGCGACGTACACGGGGATCATGCCGAGGAAGACCTGCAGCGTCGGGATGATGTGGATGGCGAAGAGGTCGACCAGGAGCTCCGCCTTGCCCTTGCCCTCGCGCAGCTGCGCGTAGCGGAAGTCCTCGTGGTGCAGGCCCGGGAACGCGTAGATCCAGTTGCCGGTGAGCCGGATCGCCCACACCAGGATCACGCCGACGACCAGCCAGGCGCGCACCTCGTTGACGTCCGGTGTGCTCTCGCTCCACCAGTAGATCGCCAGCAGCGGCGGCAGCACGCTCCAGTAGGCGTCGTAGAAGCTCGAGTTGTGGTGGACCCGGCTGAACCCGAAGATCACCAGCGTCGCGAGCAGGTCCGCGATCAGGCCGTCGAGCCACAGGTGGTCGGTGTCCGGCCCCAGGTAGAGCCACCCGGCGCCGACCGCGATGGCGACCACGTAGGCCAGGAGGACGCGCGTCAGGGACGCTGCTTTGCTCACGCCGGGGACGGTACTAGAACAAGTTCTCGTTCACGCCAAAGTCGCCGGTGAGAGGTCGAGCTCGCACCAGACGGTCTTGCCGTCCGGTCGCGGGCTGACGCCCCAGCGCGACGCGAGCGCATCGATGAGGATCAGGCCCCGGCCGCGCTCGTCGAGGTCGGAGACCGCGGCGTTCGGCCGTGGCTCGACGGTGCTGGAGTCGGTGACCTCGAGGCGGATGGCGCCGGCCTCGACGGTGGCGTCGAGGTACGCCGAGCCGCGGCCGTGCTCGATGGCGTTGGTGACCAGCTCGTTCGCCAGGAGTACGGCGGTCTCGCTGGTGTCCCGGTCGATCCGGGCGGTCGCGAACAGCTGTCGCAGGGCCCGGCGTGCGACTGAGCCGGTCTCGGCGGACGGCGCGAGCGCGAGTCGAGTCGTGCGCTGCGACATCTGCCCCCCGGTGCTGCTCATGATCCCCCCAATTCCGGACCGGGCGCGTCGCCGGTCACAGAAGGTGTGCCCTTTACCGCGAGCCGGAAACTGATGTCCAGCGATTGGTCCCGGATTGTGCGGGAACTCACCCGGCTCGGCCGTTAACTATGGTTAACATCCTGGTGTGCTCGCCGCCGTCACGGACATCGACCAGCTGGACCTCAACCTCGCCGACGGCTTCCAGCTGGCGGTCAAGGCGATCGTCGCGCTCTTCCTCTTCGGCATCGCGCTGGACACCAAGATCGGCGACTTCCGCGATGTCGCGCGCCGGCCCTGGGTGATCCTGGCCGGGCTGTTCGCGCAGTACGTCGTGATGCCCGGCCTGACGGTCCTGCTCACCCTGGCGCTCGACGTCCGCGGGTCGGTGGCGATCGGCATGATCCTGGTCGTCTGTTGCCCGGCCGGCAACCTCTCCAACATCCTGACGCACCGCTCGCGCGGCGACGTCGCGCTCTCGGTCTCGCTGACGGCGGTCTCGACGATCGCCGCCGTCGTGGTCACGCCGATCGCGCTGGCCTTCTGGTGCGGCCTCAACCCGGCCGCCGACGACCTGCTGCGCGACGTGCACATCGACCCGTGGGACATGGTGGGCGAGGCGATCTTCCTGATCGGGCTGCCCTTCGCCCTCGGCATCCTGATCGCATGGCGTCGCCCGTCGGTCTCCGAGCGGGCCCGCAAGATCGTCGAGCCGGCGGCTCTCACCCTGCTCCTGCTGATCGTGGTCGGCGGGCTGGCCGGCCAGTTCGGCACGTTCATCGACTACGTCGGCGTGGTGGCGGTCGCGATCATCCTGCAGAACGCGCTGTCGCTGCTGGTCGGCTACGGCACCGGCCGGGCGACCCGGCTCCCGGAGTCGGGGGTGCGTGCGATGACGCTCGAGCTCGGGCTGCGCAACACCGGCCTGGCCCTCGTGCTCGCACTCGGGTTCTTCGGCGAGCTCGGCGGGGTCGCCTTCGTCGCGGCCATGTGGGGACTATGGGACGTCATCACCGGCCTGGTGCTCTCCACGTGGTGGCGCCGCCGCCCGCCGGCGGACCGGGTCAGTGCGCGGCCGTCGACCGACGCAGCACCTGCGGGATGACCTCGGTGGCCTGACCGGCGATCACCGCCAGGCCCCGTCGTACGGCGGCGGCGTCGTCGGCCCCGACCGCGTCGACCACCTCCTGCTCGACCACGCCGTGGAACCGGTGCGCGGCCTCGAGTGCGGCGGCACCATGAGCGGTGGCCCGGACGGCGCGGACCCGTCGGTCCTCGGGAGCCGTACTGCGCTCGGCGAACCCGTCGCGCACCATCGCGTCGATCACCTTGAGGGCCGCGGGGCTGGACATCTCGAGCCGGTCGGCGAGCTCGCGCAGGCTGAGCGCCTCACCGTCGAGCACTCGCAGCACGAACCCGGTGCGGGTGCTGAAGCCGACGAAGCCGGCGTCGGCCATGTGCCGGTGCAGCCGGTCGAAGAAGGTGCCGTGCGCGACCGCGAGCAGCACGCCGAAGTCCCCGGAGTAGGTGGCTGAGTCCACGACCTCAGCGTAGGGCGCTGCGGTCCCTCCAGGCGCCGGTCGCCCAGAGTGCCCAGACCACCAGCAGGGGCTGGAAGAACAGGCGGACGAACCGCTTCTGGTCGGTGTCGAGCCCGAAGGCGTCCGTGCCGTCGACGTACTGCGCGATGTTGCCGGGGAAGATCGCGACAAAGAACGCGGCCACCACGAAGCCGACTCCGACCCGGCCGCGGCCGAAGGCGAGCAGCGCCGCGCCGAGGCTGATCTCGACGAACCCCGACGCGATCACGACCGGGTCGTCGTCGATCGGGAACCACTCCGGCACCTGTGCCTCGAACTCCTGGCGGGCGAACGTGAGGTGGCTGATCCCGGCGAAGACCAGGATCCCACCGAGCAGGAGACGGGCCAGCGTGCGCGGCCGTGAGGTGGGTGGAGCGTCGAGGAGGCTCATGCCTTCGACCGTAGTGGACGCGACCGACATCCGATTCTCTTTGCGTCCAGGGGTCTTTACACGAGAGGAATTCTCGTGATGGGGTGCGAATCGTGGACATCGGGGTCCACACGGCCTCTCTGCGGGGAAGCCGGACAACTCTTCTCGGAGGAAATACGTGAAGCGACGCATCTCGGGCGTCCTTGCTGCGGCCGCGAGCCTGACGCTCGCGGCCGTCGTCATGCCCGGACAGGCAACAGCGACGCCGGCGGTCGACTCAGGACCGGACGCCCAGCAGGCAGCTCAGCACAAGAAGGACGACAGGAACGACCCGCGCGAGACCAAGCGGCGCGAGCTCAAGCAGAAGGGTGTCGACCTGCTGGCCACCGGCAAGCGGGAGGTCCAGAACCGCGGCGGCTCGAAGGCCATCAAGGTCGCGCCCGGTCAGTGGGTCGAGTACGGCACCCAGGAAACGGCGCAGCTGCTCACCTTCCTGGTCGGCTTCGGCAACACCGTCGACCCGCGCTTCCCGTCCGCGCCCGCAGGGCCGGCCGCTGGCCAGATCCCGAAGCCGGGGGCCGACGACAACAGCACGTACTGGAAGTCCGACTTCAACCGCCAGCACTACCTGGACATGTTCTTCAACGGCATGCCGGAGCAGGACGGCGAATCCTTCAAGGGCGTCTACAAGGAGATGTCCAGCGGGCGCTTCGACCTCGAGGGCGACGTCAGCAACTGGGTGACCGTGCCCAACAACGAGGCCAGCTACGGCCAGACCGAGTCCAACCAGGACATGACGCGCTTCATCACCGACAGCGCCACCGCTTGGTACAACGCCCAGAAGGCGGCCGGCAAGAGCGACGCCGAGATCAAGGCGTACCTCACCTCGTTCGACATCTGGGACCGCTTCGACTTCGACAACGACGGCAACTTCAACGAGCCCGACGGCTACATCGACCACTTCCAGGCGATCCACGCCGGTGAGGGCGAGGAGGCCGGCGCTCCCGAGTGGGCGATCTGGTCGCACCGCTGGTCGGTCAACCCCAACGGCAACACCGGCCCGGTCGGCGGCGCCAAGAAGGGCGGCATCCAGATCGCCAACACCGGCATCTGGATCCGTGACTACACGACAGAGCCGGAGAACGGCGGCCTCGGCGTCTTCGCGCACGAGTTCGGCCACGACCTCGGTCTGCCGGACTACTACGACACGGCCGGCGGCGAGAACGGCACCGGCTTCTGGAACCTGATGAGCTCCGGCTCCTGGATGAGCGACCCGGGCAACGCGATCGGCACCACCCCCAACCACATGGGTGCGACCGAGAAGCTGTTCCTCGGCTGGCTCGACTACGCCCAGGTGGCGGCCGGTCGGCGCGCCGAGGTCAAGATGGGCCCGTCGTACCACGCGACCAAGAACGCCCAAGCCCTGCTGGTGAACCTGCCACCGGGCCAGGAGAAGATCGACATGGGTGACGCCGCGTCCGGCTCGAAGTACTTCTACTCGGGCCAGGGCGACAACCGCAACGCCAGCGTCACCAGCCCGAGCTTCACCGTGCCCGCTGGCGGTCAGCTCACGGCGAAGGTCAACTACAACATCGAGACCGACTGGGACTACGCGTACGCCGAGGTCTCGACCAACGGCGGCACCAGCTTCACCCCGGTGCACACCAACCTGTCGACCAACACCGACCCCAACAACCAGAACGACGGCGAGGGCATCACCGGTGACTCGGGCGACGCCTGGGTCGACCTGACCGCCGACCTGTCGGCGTACTCGGGCCAGGCCGTGAAGATCCGCTTCCGGATGTTCAACGACGCCGCCTTCCACGAGTTCGGCTTCAAGGTCGACGACATCGCGGTCGGCACGGCGCTGACCACCGGCGTCGAGGACGACGCGCCCACCTGGACCAAGGACGGGTTCGTCGTGGTGACCGACGGCAGCTACAACGTGCCGTACGAGCACTACTACCTCGCCGAGAACCGGCAGTACGCCGGCTACGACAGCACGCTCAAGAAGGGCCCGTACAACTTCGGCTGGCTCGTGACGAAGCCGGACAAGGTCGAGCACTTCCCGTACCAGAACGGCCTGCTGGTCTGGTACGCCAACTCGCTCTACTCCGACAACAACACCAGCCAGCACCCAGGCGGCGGCGAGGCCTTGCCGGTCGACGCCCACGCCACGGCGCTGTCGTGGAGTGACGGGACCATCGCCCGCAACCGGATCCAGTCGTACGACGCGACGTTCGGTCTCGAGAAGACCCCGGCGCTCAGCCTGCACCGCGAGCTCGCGACCGCAGGCGGGACCCAGCGCACCACGCTGGTCCAGAAGTCGCAGGCGGCGAAGAAGGTGTTCGACGACACCGACCCCTACGCCTACTACGACGAGGACAACCCGCTCGGCAGCGTGATCGTCGGTGGCACCGGGACGAAGATCCGGGTGCTCTCGACGAACGACAAGAAGGGAATCATGACGGTCCGCGTGAACTGACCGTCCAGCTCTCATGCACCACACCGGGGCCCGACGCCGAGCGCGTCGGGCCCCGGTCCACTTTTCGGGAAGGAATCCTCGTATGAGGAAGCTGATCAGTGCGGCCGCAGCCATCACCCTCGGGCTCGGACTCGCAGCCACCGGGGTCGCCACCGCGGCCCCGCAGCACCACCAGCAGCGCGGCCACCACGGCCATCACCACGGCCAGCCCGGCTACACGCCGCCGCCGATCGTGTGGGGCGAGTGCCCGACGGCCAGCCTGCGCAACGCGGGCGCGACCTGCGGGATGCTCACCGTCCCGCTCGACTACGACAAGCCGCGCGGCGAGACGATCCAGCTCGCGGTCTCCAAGATCGCGCACAAGACCTCGGACGCCGACGCCCAGGGCCCGATGCTGGTCAACCCGGGTGGGCCCGGTGGCTCCGGCCTCGGCCTCTCCCGCCTCGGCGCGTTCGTGCCCAAGGGCGGCGGGGACCCGTACGACTGGATCGGGTTCGACCCGCGCGGTGTCGGCCGCAGCGTGCCGTCACTGAGCTGCGACCCCGACTACTTCGCGGCCGGCCGCCCGGCGTACGTGCCCGACCACCGTGGGATCCGCGAGTACTGGTGGGCGAAGGCCTCGTCGTACGCCGACGACTGCGCGGCCGCCAGCGGCAAGCTGCTGCGGCACACCCACACGACCGACTGGGTGCAGGACATGGACACCATCCGCAAGGCGCTCGGCGCGTCCAAGATCAACTTCTACGGGTTCTCGTACGGCACCTACCTCGCGCAGGTCTACGCGACGAAGTACCCCGACCGGGTGCGCCGGTTCGTGCTCGACGGCGTCGTCAACCCGACCGACGTCTGGTACGACGCCAACCTCGAGCAGGAGAAGCAGTTCGACAAGAACATCAACACGTTCTTCGACTGGATCGCCGACAACGACGCGGCGTACGGGCTCGGCACCGACGGTGACGCCGTGCGCGACATCTACTACGACGTGCTCGACCAGCTCACCGACAGTCCCGAGCCGGACTTCGGTGCTGCGGACTGGAACGACGTCTTCGTCGGCGCCGCCTACTACGTCTACGACTGGGACGCGGTCGCGCACGTGTTGATCGCTGCCGCGGGCGGGGATCTCGCCCCGGCCAAGGAGTACTACGGCGACCCGACCGGACCCGGCTCGGACAACACCTTCGCCAACTACCTCGCGGTCCAGTGCACCGACGCGCCCTGGCCCTCGAAGTGGAAGACGTGGGAGAAGGACGCGTGGCGGATCCACTCCTACGCGCCGTTCCTGGCCTGGAACAACACCTGGTACAACACCCCGTGCCTCGACTGGGCGGCTCCGTCGAGCCGGCCCGTCGACGTGAAGGGCAAGAACGCGCCGCCGGTGCTGCTGATCTCCGAGACCGAGGACTCGGCGACGCCGTACACCGGGGCCCTGGAGGTGCGCAAGCGGTTCCCGCGCTCGGTCCTGATCGAGGGCGTGGGCGGTACGACGCACGCGGGCTCGCTCTCGGGCGTGGCCTGCACCGACGACAAGATCGCCGACTACCTGCTCACCGGCGCGCTGCCGGCGCGGGTGCGCGGCAACCGCTCGGATGTGCAGTGCGAGCCGGTGCCGCCGCCGGAGGCGACGTCACCGACCGCAGCGGCTCGCAAGTCGGCCGCGGCTCAGGACCGGCTCGGCAAGCTCCGGGACCTGATCACGGCTGCGCAGCTGAAGCGCTAGTCACCACGTCGTGCTCGGTCTCCCAGTCAGCCTGGGGGCCGGGCACGACGTGCGTCCTGGCCTTGACGACCGGGACCAGCAGCGCGACCACGGCCGAGGCGGTCGAGGTGATCGCGAGCAGCAGGAAGCCGTGGGTGTAGCCGGACTCGTACGGCGCGCCGATCGGCTGCAGGCTGCTGGTCACGACGGTGCCGAGGACGGCCGAGCCGATGGCGCCGCCGACGGTGCGGATGTTGGTGTTCATGCCGCTGGCGACGCCGGTCTGGCTCTGCGGGACGGCGGCGACGACGAGGTTGGACATCGCCGCGAACGCCAGACCGAACGCCAGGCCGAGGATCGTGGTCTCGACCAGGATCATCCAGATCTCGTCGTGGGCGAAGGCCATCCCGAAGGTGCCGATCGCGGTCAGCGCGGCACCGATGACGAGCAGGTTCTTGGACCCGTAGCGGGCCGCGAGCCGTCCGGCGGCGACACCGCCGATGAAGCTGGCGACCGTCTGCGGGAGCAGGATCAGGCCGGACTCGCTGACGCTCAGGCCGAAGCCGTAGCCGGCGACCTCGGGGGTCTGCAGGAACTGCGGGACGAACGCGAACATCGAGTACATACCCATGCCGAAGAGCAGGGCCACGAGGTTGACGGTCCACACGGTCGGGATGCGCATCATCTGCATGTCGACGAGCGGCTCCTTGCTGCGCGCCTCGGCGATCACCCAGACGGGCAGCAGGATCGCGGCGGCCACGAAGAGCCCGACGACCTTGGCCGACGACCAGCCCCAGTGGTGGCCCTGGCTCACGGCGACGAGGAGGGCGACCAGCCAGGCCGACATCAGGAACGCCGTGGCGACGTTGATCTTGCCGGGCGTCCGCTCCGGGGACTCGGGGACCCACACGGCCGCGGCGATGGCGGCCAGGATCGTCATCGCCATCGGGATCCAGAAGAGCCAGTGGTAGCTCAGCGCCTCGACGAGCGGCCCGGCGATCACGAGTCCGACGCCGCCACCGACGGCGAGCAGCGCGGCCGCCGTACCGATGGCGCCGGCGACCTTCTCGCGGGGGAACTCGTCGCGGATGATGCCGAAGGTCAGCGGCAGCACGCCGCCGCCGATGCCCTGGATCGCGCGGGCGACGATCAGCACGCCGATGCTGCCGGCGACGGCAGCGAGCAGCGAACCGACCGCGAGCGCGGCGAGGGCGACGACCAGCATCCGCTCCTTGCCGACCTTGTCGCCGACGCGGCCGATGATCGGAGTGAAGACCGAGGCGGAGACGAGGTACGCCGTGAGCACCCAGGTGACGGTCGCCTGGTCGGTGTGGAGCGCGGCCTGGATGGTCGGCAGCACCGGGTTGACCATGGACTGGAGCAGCGAGAAGGAGGCGACACCCACGCACAGCACCAGGAAGGTGAGGCGGTAGTCGGTGCGGCGCTCGAGTGCAGTATTCATCGCAGCGTCTAACCTCTCCCCGCATCGGTTGATTCCGTCAACCGTCGCGAAAAGACTGTGACGAGGGTCGCGGGTCGGGTGGTTTCGAGGCTCGCTGCGCTCGCACCTCAACCACCGTCTTCGGTGGTTGAGGTGTGAAGGCCGCCAGGCCTGAGCCTCGAAACCACCTCGAGCGCCGTAGCCTGAGCGGGCCATGTCTCTCGCCGTTGACCAGCTCTGCCACCACTTCGACGCCGGCCGCTGCCGGTCGTGCAGCTGGCTCGGCCAGCCGTACGACGTCCAGCTGGTCGACAAGCAGCGACAGGTCGCGGAGCTGGTGGACGCTCCCTGGGAGCCGCCGGTCGCGAGCGCCCAGCTGGGCTTCCGCAACAAGGCGAAGATGGTGGTCAGCGGGTCGGTGGACGACCCGACGCTCGGGATCCTCCGGGTCGACAGGGAGGGGGCCGGCGGTGGGACGGACCTGCGCGACTGCCCCCTGCACACCGCCGGCATCCGGGCAGCCCTGCCGGTGCTGGCGGAGTTCGTGCGGACGGCCGCGCTGGCGCCGTACGACATCCCGGCGCGGCGGGGCGAGCTCAAGCACTTGCTGGTGACGGAGTCGCCGGACGGGGAGCTGATGGTGCGGTTCGTGCTGCGCTCGCAGGAGCCGGTGGCGCGGATCCGCAAGCACCTGCCCGCGCTGCGGGCGGCGCTGCCCGCGATGGTCGTCGCGTCGGTCAACCTCCAGCCCGAGCACAAGGCGGTGCTCGAGGGCGAGCGCGAGATCGTGCTGACCGAGCAGGAGACGCTGCGGATGCGGGTCGCCGGGCTGGACCTGCACCTGCGACCGCAGAGCTTCTTCCAGACCAACACCGTGATGGCCGCCGAGCTCTACGAGCGCGCCCGGGCCTGGACGGCGGACCTCGCGCCGACGTCGGTGTGGGACCTCTACTGCGGTGTCGGTGGCTTCGCGCTGTCGCTCGCCCGCCGGGGTGTTGCGGTGACCGGCATCGAGGTCAGCCGCGAGGCGGTCGCGAGCGCCTCCCTGACAGCGGCCGAGGCCGGGCTCCCGGACGTGCGGTTCGAGGCGGGTGACGCGACGGCGTACGCCGTGGGATCCGCGTCGCCCCCGGACCTGGTGGTGGTCAACCCTCCACGGCGCGGGATCGGCCCGGAGCTGAGCGGCTGGCTGGAGGCATCGGGCGTCGGGCACGTCCTCTACTCGAGCTGCAACGCCGTCACCCTGGCCAATGACCTCGCCGCGATGCCGTCGCTGCAGCCGGTGCGCGGGCAGCTGCTGGACATGTTCCCCAACACCGGCCACTACGAGGTGCTGACGTTGTTGGAGCGGCGATGAGCGCACGCGACCTCTTGGACGAGGAGCGGCGGCGTACGACGCGGCGGCTCGCCGACCTGCGCGGCGACTACCGCGGCTTCGTCGAGGCGTCGAAGGACAGCAACGCGGACGACGAGCACGACCCCGAGGGCGCGACGATCGCCTTCGAGCGGTCGCAGGTCGGTGCCCTGGTGCAGCAGGCCGAGGCGCACCTGGCCGCCGTGGATGCTGCGCTGACGCGGCTCGACGACGGGACGTACGGCGCGTGCGCGGTCTGCGGCCGGCAGATCCCGCCGGCCCGGCTCGCCGTACGACCGACGGCGACAACCTGCGTCGGTTGTGCCAACCTCGACAGATGAGCATGAGTGAGGTCAGCGGCACGTCGTTCACGCTCGGCACGGCGTTCCGGCCGGGGACCGTGGACGAGGACGCGGTGCACGCGATGGTGAGCGTGCTCGACGCCCAGGACGCGGCGCCGTCGATCGAGCGCCTGCGGGCGTGGACGCTGGCCGCCGCCGACGTACGGCGTGGGGACACCTGCGTCGACATCGGCAGCGGCACCGGGACGATGACCCGCCGGCTGGCCCGCCTCGCCGGTCCGGACGCCCGGGTGCTCGGCATCGAGCCCAACGGGATGCTCCGTCGGGTGGCCGAGGAGCGCTGCGCGAGCCACGGGGTCGAGGTCGAGTTCTGCCAGGGGCTCGCGACCGAGCTGCCACTGCCCGACGCGAGCGTTGACGTCGTCTGGTGCGAGCGGGTGCTCCAGCACGTGCCCGACGCGCAGGCAGCCGTCGTCGAGATCGCGCGCGTGCTGCGGCCCGGCGGACGTGCGCTGCTGCTCGACTCCGACCACGCCTCCCGGGTGGACTCGGACATCGACCCTGCGGTCGGCCGCGCGATGCTGGACGCGTTCATGTCCCAGATCGCGAACCCGATGGCCGCGCGACACCTGCCGCGACAGGCGATGACGGCCGGGCTGCAGGTCGATCCCGACGTCGGCTCGTCGGCGCTGGTCTATCCGCAGGACGTGCTGATGGGCTCGCACCTGTCGCGGCTGGCCGCCGAGCAGGCCGTCTCCGACGGGACCTTGACACCGGCGCAGGCCGACGAGGCGCTGCGCAGCCAGGCCGCCGCGGCCGAGGCCGGCTGGGCGTTCTCGGCGATCACGGTGTTCGCGTTCGTCTGCCGCAAGGACTGAACGCGCGGTTGTTCACCCGTTTCGAGTGACTGGACGGCGTACGTCCGTTGAAAGGCTGGCGCCATGTCAACCGCCACGAAGGACCGCAATGACGGGCGGGTCCCGGTCGAGCACCGGCTGCTCGGCCTGGACAAACGGTCCTTTCCCTACGCGTTCTTCGTCCTGGGCGTCTTCCTGCTCGCGACGGTGGTGATCCCGCGGATCAACGACGCCATCGACTGGGACGACCCGGTGCAGGCTGGGGACCAGCTCGCCCTTTCGGACACCGTCGTCTTCACCCCGACCACCGGCTGGGACGTCGAGAGCGGCTACCGGGTGGGCGAGGGTGGCTCGGCCGTCAAGAGCGGTACGGCGGTCGTCGCCGGCGACGGGGTGATCTTCCAGGTGGAGGCCGACACGTTCGACGGCACGCCGGCCGAGCTGCTCGACCAGATCGAGAAGGTCACCAGCGCCACGGACGACCCGACCTTCCAGGTCGATGGCGACCCGGCCACCGTGACCACCCCGGCCGGTGATGTCGGTGTCATCCAGACCTATAGCAGCGTCAACGGCGACGGCGTGATCGCTGCCTTCGTCATCGACGGCACCGGGCTGAAGGTGACCGCCTACGGACCGCCGGCCCAGCTGCGGGCAGCCTCACCGGAGATCGACGACATGATCGCGAGCATCCGCTCCACGAAGGAGAGCGCCGCATGAGCGCCGTTGCGACCGACCCCGACGCCGGCTCCGACGCCGTACGCCGGCAACGCGAAGCCCTCGAGGTCTCCGGGTGGGGTGAGCGGTTCGTCTTCTTCCAGCCGCACAACCTCTGCTTCTGGGTCTACGTGGCGCTGACGGCCGTCGGGGTCTTCCAGGCATGGTCCTACTTCGACCCCGAGATCGGCTTCTACGCCGGCGGCTTCGCGATCGCGGCCGTGCTGTGCGGCCTGTGCGGTGCCGCGTGGTTCCTGTGGTTCCGCCACATCGACCGGTGGGAGCGGCAGCCGGGCGGGCTCGTCGTCGCCGGACTCATCTGGGGTGCGATCCCGGCGACCTTCGGCTTCGCGATGACCGTCAACACCGCGATGCTCGGCATCTACCCCAAGCTGTTCGGCCAGGACTGGACGGCAGACTGGGCCGCCGGCGCCACCGCCCCCTTCACGGAGGAGTCGGCCAAGCTCTGCGGCTTCATCCTGCTGATGGGGCTGGCGCCACGCCTGGTGCGTACGGCGAACGACGGCCTGGTGATCGGTGCGTTCATCGGCCTGGGGTTCGCGGCGTTCGAGGACTTCCTCTACGCCGCCAACTCCACCGGCACGGCCTTCGGCACCGACCCGATCGGCAACGCGGTGCACATGTCCGCGACCCGGATCGCCGTCAGCTTCGCCTCGCACCCGCTCTTCAGCGCGCTGGTCTGCTGCGGTGCCATCTACCTGCTCGGCACCGCCGCCCAGCCCCGTCGGGTCGGCCGCGGGATCGCGTTGATCCTCGCCGGCATGTTCTTCCACTTCACGTGGGACGACGCCGTGGGCCTGGGGCAGGGTGGCGCGGCGGTGTTCCTGGTGATGGTGCTCTCGACGGTCCTCGGGTTCACGGTCCTGGGGATCGCGTTCAGGGCGGCCGGGCCTCGCGAGCACCAGTTCGTCCGCGACATCCTCGCGCCCGAGGTCGAGGCCGGGACCCTCACCGCCGCGGAGGTCGACGGCGTCCTGGACAAGAAGGCGCGCAAGCAGTTCAAGAAGTCAGCCCCCAACCACAAGGCCAGGCGAGCGCGCAAGCACCTGCGTCGAGCGATCCTCGACCTGACCCACGACGTCGCCGACGCGGGCGGCGCCGACACCGACCAGGTGCAGCACGCGCGGGCAGAAGTGGCCCGCCTGCGAGCCGTCGCGGCAACGGCAGGCTGATCGTGTATCCAGTCGGTGGCTGGCCGCTCCTCGGTGACATGCACACCACAGACGGACGTCGCGCGTGGCACTCACTCACCCTCGCGGAGAAGCAGCGCCGGCTCACCCGGCTCCGACAGGCCCAGCACCAGCAGGTCGCGCGCGATGCCCGCGTCCTGCTCCTGGTGCGCGCCGACTGACCTGACAGACTCGCTGCATGGAGCAGCGAACCCTCGGTAGGACGTCCCGCAACATCTCGGTCGTCGGTCTCGGCACCTGGCAGCTCGGCGCGGACTGGGGTGACGTCACCGAAGTCGACGCGCTCGCCGTGCTCGAGGCCTCGGTCGACGCGGGGGTCACCTTCTTCGACACCGCCGACGTGTACGGCGACGGGCGCAGCGAGCAGGTGATCGGCACGTTCCTGCGGACGCACGACGGCATCACGGTGGCCACCAAGATGGGCCGCCGGGCGGACCAGGTGCCCGACAACTACTCCCTCGACAACTTCCGCGCCTGGACCGACCGGTCCCGGCGCAACCTCGGCGTCGACACCCTCGACCTGGTGCAGCTGCACTGCCCGCCGAGCGCGACCGTCGACGCGGACGCGACGTACGACGCCCTGGACACGCTGGTCGACGAGGGCGCGATCGCGGCGTACGGCCTCAGCGTCGAGACCTGCGACCAGGCCCTCTCGGCGATCGCCCGGCCGCACGTGGCGTCGATCCAGATCATCCTCAACGCGTTCCGGCTCAAGCCGCTCGACGCGGTGCTGCCGGCGGCTCAGGAGGCCGGCGTCGCGATCATCGCGCGGGTCCCGCTGGCGTCCGGGCTGCTGTCGGGCAAGTACGACGAGAGCACCACCTTCGCCGCCGACGACCACCGCACCTACAACCGCGACGGCAGCGCCTTCGACGTGGGGGAGACGTTTGCCGGGGTGGACTTCGAGACCGGGGTGCGAGCCGCGCGGGAGTTCTCGGCGCTGATCGACGAGGTGGGTCCGACCGGGCTGAGCCCGGCCGAGGTCGCGCTCGCGTGGGCCTGGCAGCAGCCGGGCGTCACCACCGTCATCCCGGGTGCGCGCAACGCCGGCCAGGCCCGCGCCAACGCGGCCGCCGGCGACGCGGATCCGCTGCCCGAGGCGCTGCTCGACGGCGTACGCCGGATCTATGACGAGCACTTCCGGGCGGCGGTCCACGGCCGCTGGTAGTCCCTGCTGTCCGGCTTCAGGCCAGCAGCTTGCGCAGGCGGGCGTGCTGCTGGAAGCGACGCTGCCGGCGACGCAGGTTGCGGCGGCGCTGCGTCAACATCAGGGCTGCGGTCGGGTCGGCGATCGAGATCGAGGCGATCATCGTCATCACTCCTGGGGTTGGATCGGTGACCCCAAGGTGCTCGCCTGAGGTGCCGGCCCACATCGGAGGAACTCCTTAGTTCTGCCGGGTGCTACCTCAGACGCCGGAACTCTTTGGTACCCCTGGGGGGTATGTTACGGTCGGTCAGGTGAGCACCACGGAGACGTTGACCGAGTCGACCCTCGACATTGAGGGGATGACCTGCGCGTCCTGCGTCAACCGGGTCACCAAGGCGTTGACCCGGGTCGACGGCGTGGTCGACGCCTCGGTCAACCTGGCGACCGAGACCGCCGCAGTCACGTACGACGCCGGGACGGTCGACCCCGCAGCGCTGACCGCCGCGGTGGAGAAGGCGGGCTACACCGGGACCCTGCGCCGGCCGCCCCGCGCCGAGGAGCCGAGCGAGCGCGTTGCCGACCCGATCGCAACGCTCGACGCCCGCCGCGACGCCGAGATCCGCAAGCTCCGTCGCCGCTGGCAGGTCGCATTGGTGACCGGCCTGGCGCTGATGGCGCTGATGTACCTGCCGCTCTACATCGACACCATGGACTGGCTGATGCCGCTGGTGCTCGTCGTGGCGACCGTCGTGCAGTTCTGGGCCGGCCAGGACATCTACCGCCAGGCCTGGGTCAACCTCCGGCACCGCACCACCAGCATGGACACGCTGGTCGCGCTCGGCACCGGTGTGGCCTACGGGTACGGCGCGTTCGTGGTGCTGTGGCCCGGCCTCGCCGAGCGCTGGGGGCTGCCGCTGCACCTCTACTTCGAGAGCGCGCTGATCGTGGTCGCGCTGATCCTGATGGGGCGCTGGCTGGAGCTGAAGGCCAAGAAGCGCACCGCCTCCTCGCTCCGCGCGCTGGTCGACCTGGCGCCCGCGACCGCGCGGGTGCTTCGCGGCGGGACCGAGGTCGACCTACCCCTCGCCGACGTCGCCGTCGGCGACCTCGTGCGCGTGCGTCCGGGGGAGAAGCTGCCGGTCGACGGCGTCGTCATCGAGGGTCGCTCGGCCGTCGACGAGTCGATGCTGACCGGCGAGAGCGTGCCGGTCGACAAGGCGGTCGACGCGACGGTCATCGGCGCCACGGTCAACACCACCGGCACCCTCGTCGTACGCGCCACCGCGGTCGGGGCCGACAGCACGCTCGCCCAGATCGTCCGCCTGGTCGAGGAGGCGCAGGCGTCCGCGCCGCCGATGCAGCGGCTCGCCGACCGGGTGTCGGCCTGGTTCGTGCCGGCGGTGCTGGTGGTCGCGCTGGTGACCTTCTTGAGCTGGCTGGCGTTCGGCCCGGAGGGCCAGCGCCTCACCCTCGCGATCGGTACGACGGTCGCGGTGCTGATCATCGCCTGCCCGTGCGCCCTGGGGCTGGCCACGCCGACCGCGGTGATGGTCGGGACCGGACGGGCCGCCGAGCTCGGCATCCTGATCGGTGACGGCCAGGCGCTCGAGACCGCGCGCCGGATCACCGCCGTCGTGCTCGACAAGACTGGCACCATCACGCGGGGCCACCCCGACGTACGTGAGGTCGTCACCGTCGACGGGTGGGACGCCGACGAGCTGCTCGCCCTGGTCGCCGCGGCCGAGGTCGGCAGCGAGCACCCGGTCGGCGAGGCGGTCGTGCGCGGCGCCCGGGACCGTGGGCTGACGGTGTCCGCCGTCGAGTCCTTCGAGTCCGTGCCGGGTCATGGCGTCGTCGCCAACGTCGACGGTCGGACCGTCGTGGCCGGCAATGCTGCCCACCTGGCGACGCAGGGCGTCACGGCCGCCGGCACCGGCATCCTGATCGCCGTCGACGGTGCGTACGCCGGCCGCATCGACGTCGCCGACACCGTGAAGCCCACCTCGGCGGCGGCCGTCGCGGCGCTGAAGGGGCTCGGGCTCGAGGTCTGGATGGTCACCGGCGACCACGAGGCGACCGCTCGCGCGGTGGCGGCCGAGGTAGGCATCGACCACGTGCTGGCCGGCGTACGTCCCGCCGACAAGGCCGCCCGGGTGGCCGAGCTCCAGGCCGCCGGCCAGGTGGTCGCCATGGTCGGCGACGGCGTCAACGACGCGCCTGCGCTGGCCCGTGCCGATCTCGGCATCGCGATCGGCACCGGCACCGACGTGGCCGTCGCGGCCTCCGACATCACCCTCGTCGGGGGCGACCTGCACGGCGTCGTCTCCGCGATCGAGCTGTCGCGGCGTACGGTCACGACGATCAAGCAGGGCCTCGCCTGGGCCTTCGCCTACAACGTGCTGCTGATCCCGGTCGCGGCCGGCGCCCTCTACTGGTGGGACGGGCTGCTGCTCGACCCGGTGCTCGCCGGTGCCGCGATGGCGATGAGCTCGGTCAGCGTGGTGACCAACGCGCTGCGGCTGCGCAAGCCCAGCCGAGGAGTCGTTGCCGACAGCGCCTACCTCGCCGGGATCGCGGTGCTCGCGATCGCGATCGGCGTCGGGTTCACCTGGCTCAGCCGCACCGATCAGGCCGAGCGCGGCATGAACGGCGTGCTCAGCTTCCAGCAGGGCATGGGGATGCCGATGCGGCCGCAGATGAGCGTCATGGAGGAGACCGACGTCCCGCCGATGAGCGCGCACGATGCCGGTCTGGCGGTGTCGTACGACGTGCCCGCGGGAGTGCGTCCGGGGGAGCCGACGACGATCCGGATCACGGTGACCGGCGGTGACCTGGTCCGCACCCACCAGGTGTGGATGCACCTGATCGTGACCCGCGCCGACCTCGGCACGTTCGCGCACCTGCACCCCGAGCCCACCGGCGAGGAGGGGGTGTTCGAGGTGAAGGCGACCTTCCCGACCGCAGGCACCTACACGATGCACACCGAGGTGCGCGAGCAGGGCCAGATCGCCGACGTGCTGGACGCCACCGACGTGACGGTCGCCGGTGACCCGCCGCCTGCGGAGGTCGTGCCCGCAGGCGACGTACGGGAGGCGACCGTCGACGGCGTACGCATCACCCTCGACGGCGAGGCGCACGTCGGAGACACCAGCGACTTCACGCTCGGCACACCCGACGACCTGCAGCCCTATCTCGGTGCCGCCGGGCACGTCGTGGTGATGCGGGCGGACGGCAGTGCTTTCCAGCATCGCCACGCGGAGACGTACGACGACCGCGGCCGGCCGGTGCAGGCGCTGGCGGGCACCGAGTTCGGGCCGGAGCTCGACCTGCACGTCCGCTTCGACGAGCCGGGCGCCTACCGGCTCTGGGCCCAGGTGCGGCTGGCGGACGGGACGGTACTCACCGCGCCGTTCGTGGTGCATGCCCGTTAGAGCTTGTCGAGCAGCTTCCGCTTGGCCTCGTCGAACTCCTCGGAGCTGAGGATCCCGGCGTCGCGGAGGCGGCCGAGTCGCTCCAGCTCCTCGAGCGGAGAGGGGGAGTGGCCGGCGACGGGCGGCTCGTCGGGCACCCGCTCGGCGTGCGCGACGAGGGTGCGCAGCGCGTCGGCCATCGGCTGGACGGCGGCCTTCGGGATGCGGGTGAAGGCGAGCTTCTGCTCGCCGATGTGCACCGTGAGGTAGCCGGTCATCACCCCGGCCCTGGCCTCGACGTCGGTGATCTGGTGGAACGGGACGTCGTGCCGCGGCACCGCCTCACTGCCGATCCGGACCACCAACCGCTCGTCGGTGAGCTCGAGATGAGCGGGCATGCCGTCCAGCACCCCGGCCGCCGTACGGCTCTCCTCGTCCACGCGGGAAGCCTACGGCTACTGCGGTCGTCTAGTGTTGGCATCGATGAGCGAGCCGGACTACTGCGACCTGTGTGACCTTCCGTGGAGCACGTGCATCCACGGCAACCCGCCGGCACCACCGCCGCCGCCTGCCGCCAAGGTCTCGACGCCCCGGGCTTCGCCCGTGACCCGGCGCAAGGTGGCGCCGACGTCGGCGCCCGCGCGGGTGGTCCCGCGCAAGTGGACCCCGCCGGACGCCCTCAAGGCCGACATCCTCGAGGTGCTGCGCGAGCACGGTGGCAACCTCGAGCAGGAGGACCTGTTCGTCGCGCTGGAGGCCGCGCTGGGCGAGCGGCTCACGACCGCAGACCACGACAAGACCCCCGAGGGCGAGCTGCGCTGGCGGTACGCCGCCCGGCGGGCCCGCCAGGCCCTGGTCGCCGAGGGCGTGATGACCAAGGGTCAGCCCGGCGTCTGGTCGCTCGCGGACTGAGCCGGCCCGACCCATGGCGGAGCGCAACGTCCTCGGCGGAGAGCTCGAGCCGTGCGGCACCGAACCCATGACCGGGTTCTACCGCGACGGCTACTGCTCGTGCGGTCCCGAGGACGTGGGCCTGCACGCGGTCTGTGCCGTGGTGACCGAGGACTTCCTGCGCCACCAGCGCACGGTCGGCAACGACCTCTCGACGCCTCGGCCGGAGTACGGCTTCCTCGGCCTCGCGCCCGGTGACCGCTGGTGCGTGGTCGCCTCCCGGTGGCTGGAGGCCTACGAGGACGGCCTGGCCCCGCCCGTCGTACTCGCCTCGACCAATGCGCGCGCCCTCGAGATCGTGCCGCTCGCGCGCCTCGAGGAGCACGCCGTCGACGTCCCGGGGGACGCCAGCTCGCTGCTCTGAATCCGTTCGTGAACCGATCGGGCCACTCGATGGCACAGTGAAGCGTGACCGTTGACCAGGATCCGCCGAGCGACCGGACGTTGCTCGCCGAGATCGCCCGCCGAGACCGCGGAGCGCTGCACGAGCTCTTCGTGCGCCACCAGCCGTGGCTGGCCGCGCGGGTCCGGCAGCGGTGCGCCGACCCGGCGATCGTCGCCGAGGTCGTCAACGACACGTTCCTGGTCGTCTGGGACAAGCCGGGCGGCTACCAGGGCGACGGCGAGGTCGCCGCGTGGCTGTGGGGGATCGCGATCCGGACCCTGCTGCACCGACTGCGGCCGCGCAAGTCCGTCCTCGAGCGACTCGGCCAGCTCCGCCACGAGCACGCGCCCTCCGCCGAGGAGGCAGTGCTGCTCTCGGTCGAGCACAGCGACGTCGGCCTGGCCCTGCAGCGACTCTCGCCCGAGCTGGTCGCCGTCGTCCAGGCAACCGTCCTGGACGGGCTGAGCACCCGAGAGGCCGCCGCCCTGCTGGGCATCCCGAGCGGCACCGTCAAGAGCCGGATGAGCCGGGCCCGCACCGAGCTGAGGGAGGCACTGCTGTGAACCCCAACCCCATGGCCTGGCACGCCGACGACCAGGACCTCACGACGTATCTCTCCGGTACGGCGTCCCTGGTGCTGGCCGCGTCCCTGGAGGCACACCTCCTCGGTTGCGCCGACTGCCGGTCCCGGCTCGGCGCGCTCATCGGCCCGACCGAGCAGGAGGTCGCCTGGCAGCGGCTCGCCGACGCGGTCGACCGGCCTTCGCGCTCCCCATGGATCGTCCGCTCGGCGGTGGCGACACCGGTGATGGTGCAGGCCGCCGCCCTGGCCGTGCTGCTCGTCGGGCTGGTGCCGCTGCTCGCGGCCACGGCCTGGGGCGATCGCGGACTGGTGACGCTGCTGGTGCTGGCTCCGCTCGCGCCGGTCGCCGCGGTCGCGCTGGCCTACCGCGACACGTCCGACCCGAGCGGCGAGATGGCTCTGGCCGCTCCGGTCGCCGGGCTGCGCCTGGTCGCGCTGCGTGCGCTGCTGGTGGCGGCGGTCGCGATGCCGATCGCCGTCGGTGTGCTGCTCGCGGTCGACCGCTGGATCGGCGACGTCCCGGTGCGGCTCGCGTTCGCGTGGTGCCTGCCCGGGCTCGCGCTGGCCGCGCTCGTCCTGCTGGCCGGCACTACCCGACTCGACCCGGTGCACGTCGCCGTCGCGACGAGCACGGGCTGGGCGTTCCTGGTCGGCGCCATCGTCTTCGTCGAGCGCTCGGTGCGCCTCGACCTCTTCGCCGACGCCATCGCCGGCCCGGCCGCTCAGGGCGCCGCCCTCGCCGTGACTGCTACGGCCGTCATCATCACCGTCGTACGTCGCGACGCCGTCGCCTACCGGAGGACCGCATGATCGAGGCCACTTCCCTCACCAAGAAGTTCGGACGCACTCGAGCCGTCGACGAGGTGTCGCTGTCCACCGGGCAGGGGGTGATCGGGCTGCTCGGACCCAACGGGGCCGGGAAGACCACGCTGCTCCGGATGGCGGCGACCGTGCTCGCGCCGGACGCCGGCGAGCTCCGGCTGCTCGGGCTCGACCCGACCCGCGCGACCGAGCGCGTCGAGATCCGCCGCCGGCTCGGCTACCTGCCCCAGAACCCGGGGCTCTACCCGGGCTTCACGCCGTACGACATGGTCGACTACGTCGCCGTGCTCAAGGAGCACACCGACCGCACGTGGCGGCAGCAGGAGGCCCGCCGGGTGCTCGAGGCTGTCGAGCTGACCGATGTCATGCACAAGAAGATCCGCTCACTCTCCGGCGGGATGAGGCAGCGGGTCGCGCTGGCCTGCGCGCTGGTCGGCGACCCGGACCTGCTCGTGCTCGACGAGCCCGCGAACGGCCTCGACCCCGACCAGCGGCTGCGGCTGCGCTCCTTGCTCTCGACCTCGGCGACGGTGCTGATGTCGACCCACAACATCTCCGAGGTCTCCGCACTGTGCCAGCGGGTGTACGTCATGTTCGACGGCCGGATCCGCTTCACGGGTACGCCGGCAGACCTGGCCAGCCTCGCCGTCGGCCGGGTCTGGGAGGACGAGCGCCAGGACCCGCAGGCGATCCGCAGCTGGCTCACCTCGACCGGCACCTACCGCCACCTCGGCCACCCGCCCAACGGCGCCCAGGTCGTCGATCCGACCCTGGACGACGGCTACCTGCTGCTCGCCCGCAAGGAGCACACCTGATGGCCGCCTGGTGGTGGCCGACGGTGCGCTCGATCAGCTGGGCGCCGTTGGCCGGGGTCTCCGCCTGCCTGGGCCTGCTCGCCCTCTGGCTGGACAGCTGGCACGCGGACCTCGTGGGCATGGCCGCCGGGGCGCTCGCCGCCGCCGTCGTCGCCGGCCTGCACGATCCCGCTGCGGCCCTGCTGTCGGCGATGCCGACCTCCGAGGCGGTACGCCGGGCCAGGCGGCTCGCGCTGATCGTCCCGGTCGCGTTCGCGGTCTGGATCGCCACGGCCGACGGCCCGATCCTCGGACTGCTCGTGCTGGCCGCGGTGGGGGTGGCGGTGTCGGTGCGAGCCGGCGTGCCGCTGGGCGCCGCCGTACCTCTCGTCTGGGTGATCTTCGCCTGGGCCGCTGACATCAACTGGGAGCTGAGATGACGACCGCGACACAGGAACTCGCCCGGATCGAGGCGAGGTTGGCGCTGCGCCACCCGGCGCCTTGGATCGGCATCGTGCTGGCGGGGCTGATGGCCTGGAACATCTGGGAAGAGGCATGGTCCGGCGAGCGCTACACGGGACTGGTCGCGGCCAGCACCCCGGTGCTGCTCGGCATCTCGATCGCCAGCGTCTCGGCGTTCGGGAGGGAGCTGGTGCCGGTCGCCGACGCGGCGCCGATGGACCGGGGCCGCCGTGGTTTCGCGCGGCTGGCGGGAGGGCTGCCGTTGGTGCTGGTCGCCGCCCTGCTGGTGGCGTCGGTCGCGGTCTGGCTGCGCTTCTCGGGCGGCCTCCCGCTGGGTGACGAGCCGGGGCGGACCTTGCATGCCCAGCACACGTTCCCGGAGCTGCTCCAGATCGTCCTGCTCGCCGGGCTCGCCGTCGCCGTCGGCGCGGCCGCCGTCCACGTGATCCGACAGCGGCTCGCTGCCTCGATCGTGCTCGCGTTCGCCTGGTTCCTGGCCGGCGGGACGTACTGGCTCTTCAACGGCCCGGTGCTCCGCTGGTTCGCGCTGGTGCAGGTCCAGCCCGCCTACGTCGACGTCGGGCCTCCGGGGACCGACCCGTCGACGTTCCCTTCCTCGTGGCTGCTGACCGGACCCGGCGAGTACCAGGACCACTGGGCGCGGGTCGTGGTGTCGCCGGCGATCGCGGCCTGGCACGACCTCTACCTCGTCGGGCTCATCGCGCTGGCCGTGGCCGTCGCCGTACCCGGCCGCACCCGTCGACCGCTGTTGGTCGCCGGCGTGGTGCTGGCCGCCGCTGGCGTGCTGATGCAGCGGGTGGTGGCACCGTGAAGCGCTGGCTCGTCGCCGCAGTGGCGGCCTTGGCGCTGACCGGCTGCACGGCGCCGTACGACGACGACGGCGAGTACGGCGGCGCCGGGTCGTTGGCCGACGCGGCCGCTCCGGACGACGACGCGACGCCGATCGTGGTCGACACCGACCTCGCCGGCGACGACCTGGTGGCGCTCGCCTACCTGTTGCGCCGCCCCGACGTACGGGTGGTCGCGGTGACGGTCGCCGGGACCGGGCTGGTCGGCTGCGACCCCGGCGTGGACCTGGTCGCCGACCTGGTGCACGCGCTGGGGGAGGGCTGGGTGCCGGTCGCCTGCGGGCGTGAGGAACCCGCGCGAGAGTGGCCGGCGGCCTGGGTGACGAGGGCGGAGCAGGCACCCGGTCTGCCCCGCCTCGACACGACCTTCGTGCCGGTGTCCGACCCGGCTCCCTTGCTGCTCGCCAAGCTCGCGAGGTCGACCGACGGGCTCGGAGTGGTCGCGCTCGGGCCGCTGTCGAACCTCGGCGACCTCGCCGAGCGCCGGCCGGACGACTACGCGCGGCTGACCGGGATCTACTCGATGGCCGGGGCCGTCGACGTCCCGTCGATCGACGGCGTGGCCGAGTGGAACGCCGCCGCCGACCCCGCCGCGCTCGCCGCCGTACTGGCCGGACCGGTCCCGGTGACGCTCGTCCCCGACGACCCCATCCCCGCCGGTACGCCGGACGCGCTGTCCGCGCCGGTCGTGGGTGGGACCGTCGCCGCCAACCCCGTCCCCAAGTGGTGGGACACCACCACCGCCGCGGCGTACACCGAACCCTCGCTCGCCTCGGGCACCCGCGGCACCTGGACCGTCGACGACACCGGCCGCCTCACCCGCACCGGCCCGGGCCCGGTCACCGTGGTCACCTCCGTCGACCCCGCGGCCCTCGACGGGGTCCTCGCCGACGCCTTCTCGGGATAGTCCGTCACGAAATGGTCGAGCGAAACCGGTTACCTACAGCCAGAACGTGACGGACTATCCCGGCGCTACGGCACGACCGACGCGCCGTCGGGCAGCGGCTGGCGGCCGGTGAGGGCGAGGAGTACGTCGGTGCCGAGGCCCTGCCGCAGGGCGCTGGCGCTGGCCAGGGCCAGCGTGTCGGCGAGCGCCTCGGTGGGCGGGGTGAAGTCCAGGCCCGTGGCGCGGGCGATGTCGAGGCAGTGCACGGTCAGCTCGAAGGTGCGCGTCGGCAGGTAGTCGCTCACCCGCATCCCGCCGCCGGCGGTCGTCACAACGGCGTCCTCGCCCTCCAGCAGGTCGAGCGCGAGCTCGGCCTCGTCGGACAACCTGCGCAGCGTGGCCATCGGGTCGTTGCCGAGGGCGACGCCGGCCTCGATGCCGCGCTGGTGGATGGCATCGCGGGCGGTGCCGTGGGCGAGGCGGCTGACGACCGCGAAGTAGTCGGCGGCGTCCTCGGTCACCACCTCCTCGGCCCTGGTGGCCAGGTAGGTCGACACGGTGACGAACGAGCGGCCGGTGTGCCCGACCAGCGCGCGCAGGTCCCAGTTGCCGAGGCCGGGCCCGGCGTACCTCTCGAGCGGCAGCTGCGCGGCCAGGTCGAGGAACGCCTCGCCCGCCAGCTCGTACGTCGCGCGGGTCTCGTTGAGGCGGGTCATACCTCTGACGGTAAAGCCTGGGACGAAATCCCGATCCGGATGTGTGACGTGCGACACGTGCGGGTAGGGACTTCGTGTAACCGGTTTCATCACCGAGTCGGGAGGTGGCGCGGATGAGGGCGACGATCCGCGATGTCGCGCGGGAGGCAGGCGTCTCCATCGCCACGGTCTCCCGGGTGATGCGCGACTCCGAGGCCGTCCGGCCGGCGACCCGTGACAAGGTCCGCGCAGCTGCGGACGCCCTCCAGTTCGTGCCCAGCCAGCTCGGCCGCCAGCTCGCCGAGCGCCGGCACGCCGCCAACGGCATCGTCTTCCCGGACCTGTCCGGCCCCTACTACGCCGAGGTGGTGCTCGGCTACGAGACGGTCGCCGCCGAGCTCGGCCGGTCCGTGCTGATCCTCTCCACCCGCGGTCGCGACGACGCGGACGCCGCCGTACACGCCATGGCCGAGCGCTGCGACGGGCTCGTCATCCTCGGCCGCACCGTCTCCGACGACAGCGTCGAGCGGCTCGCCTCACGCGGCGCCAACGTCGTCCTGGTCGCTCGCCCGCCGGTGGGCGGGGTCGACTCCGTCAACGCGGAGAACCGCAGCAGCGCCCGCGCGCTCACCCAGCACCTCCTGGACCTCGGCGCCCGCCGCCTGGTCTTCGTCGGGGACCCCTCGACCTCCCCCGACGTGGCCGAGCGCTTCGCCGGGGTCCAGGAGGTATCCACCAATGTCGAGCTCCACCACGTCGACGACCTCGACGAGACCGCCGGAGCGCACCTCGTCGGCGACTACCTCACCCGTGCCCTGCCCGACGCCTTCGTCTGCGCCAACGACGAGCTCGCGCTCGGCATGCTCGGCCGGCTGCGCGCCGCCGGCGTCGACATCCCGGGCCGGGTCAAGGTCACCGGCTGGGACGACGTGATGGCCGCGCGGTACGCCGACCTGACCACCGTCCGGCAGCCGATGCGCGACCTCGGCTCCACCGCCGCACACCTGCTCGACGAGCTGATCGTCGGGACCCGCAGCACACCACGACACGAGGTCCTGCCGACGCAGCTCGTGATCCGCACCAGCACCACACTCGGGAAGGAACACGCATGAACCGCACCACCATCAGTCTGGTCGGCCTCGCGGCCGCCGCCAGCCTCGCGTTCACCGCCTGCGGACGCAGCGACGACGCCGGCGCAGGAGGCGAGGACCAGAGCACCGCCATCTCCGACGGCAAGGCCGAGGGCACCATCGAGGTCTGGGCGATGGGCACCGAGGGCGAGAAGCTCGGCGACTTCGTCGAGGACTTCGAGGACGCCAACCCCGACGCGACCGTTAAGGTCACCGCCGTCCCGTGGGAGTCCGCGCACGACAAGATCTCCACCGCGATCGCGGCCGGCGAAGGCCCCGACGTGAGCCTGATCGGCACCACCTGGATGGGCGAGTTCGCCGAGGCCGGTGGCCTGATGCCCACCCCCGAGGGCCTCGTCGACGAGGCCGACTACTTCCCGGGTGCCTGGCAGTCCACCGAGGTCGGCGGCACGTCGTACGGCGTCCCCTGGTACGTCGAGACCCGGGTGCTCTTCTACCGCACCGACCTTGCCAAGAAGGCCGGCTGGGACCAGGCGCCGACGAGCTGGGACGACCTGAAGCAGTTCGCGAAGGACCTGAAGGCCAAGGGCGGCGCCAAGTACGGGCTCAACCTGCAGCCCGGCCAGACCGGCTCCTGGCAGAGCTACCTGCCGTTCGCCTGGACCGACGGCGCGACGCTCACCAACGAGGAGGGCACCGAGTACACGATCGACTCGCCCGAGATGGCCGAGGCGCTCGACTACTACACGTCGTACTTCGACGACGGGCTCTCGCTCACCCGCACGCTGGACCCGGGCGAGCTGGAGAGCGGCTTCGCCGACGGGACGTTCGGGTCCTTCATCTCGGGGCCGTGGCACACCGGCCTCGTCGAGGACGCAGGGCTCGACGAGAGCAAGTACGCCGTCGCGCCCCTGCCCGGCAAGGACGACGGCATCGGTACGTCGTTCGTCGGCGGCGGCGACCTGGCCGTCTTCGAGGACACCGACAACCCCGACGGCGCCTGGAAGTTCGTGCAGTGGCTGTCCGAGCCCGAGGTCCAGCAGGACTTCTACGACGAGGTCGGCGACCTGCCCGCCGTGCAGGCCGCCTGGGAGTCCGGCGAGCTGTCGACCGACCCGCAGCTGAAGGTCTTCGGCGAGCAGCTCACCGACGCGCAGTCGCCGCCCGCCGTACCCACCTGGGAGCAGGTCGCGGCGTCCATCGACGGTCTCGTCGAGCAGGCCTCTCGCGGCGACCTCTCCGGTGAGGACGCCGTCAAGCAGATGCAGTCCGACGCGCAGTCGATCGGCACCGGGCTCTGACATGAGCACCGTGGCGCAGGGCCCAGCTCGGGTGCGGGGGTCTCGACGAGCTCGACCACCGGACCGGCGGGGGCAGGCCGTCGCCGGGTGGATCCTCGCTTCGCCGTTCGTGGTCCTCTTCCTGGTGTTCACCGCCGGCCCGGTGCTCGCGAGCCTCGGGATGAGCTTCACCGACATGCGCAGCACCGACCTGCGCTCGCCCTTCGCGGTCCAGTTCGTCGGCCTCGATAACTACGTCGACCTGGTGCAGGACCCGCTCTTCCGCAAGGTCACCCTCAACACGCTGCTCTACCTGGTGCTCGGCGTCCCGCTCACGATGGCGCTCGCGCTCGCGGTCGCCGTCGGGCTCAACGGGTTGAGCCGCTCGCGCGGCTTCTTCCGGGTGGGCTTCTACCTGCCGGTCGTGACCAGCATCGTCGCGGTCTCGGTGGTGTGGAAGTACATCCTGCGCGACGAGGGCGGCCTGCTGAACGCCGCGCTCGGCTGGGTCGGCATCAACGGCCCGGCCTGGCTCGACTCCACGACCACCGCCCTGCCGTCGTTGGTGGTGATGGCCGCGTGGCGCAACTTCGGCACGCTGATGGTGATCTTCCTGGCCGGCCTGCAGACCGTGCCGCGCGAGCAGGTCGAGGCCGCCGAGGTCGACGGCGCGTCCGGCTGGAGCCGCTTCCGCTTCATCACGTTGCCCGCGCTGCGCCCGGTGCTGCTCTTCGGCGCCGTGATCACCGGCATCGGCTACCTGCAGTTCTTCGAGGAGGCGTTCGTGATGACGAAGGGCGGGCCGCTCGACTCCACGAGGTCGGTCACGTTCTTCACGTTCGACCAGTTCGGCTACGGCAACTACGGGTACGCCGCGGCCGCCAGCTACCTGCTCTTCCTCGCGATCGTGCTGCTCACCTTCTTCCAGTTCCGCCTGCTGCGGACCAAGGACTGATCGAGATGACCCAGACGCTTGACGCTCCCGCCGCCGACCCGGTGGCTCCCGACGACCTCAAGGCGCCGAAGCAGAAGCGCGGCGCCGACGGCATCCGCACCCCCGGCTGGCTGTACGTCGTGATGGCGGTCGGCCTCTTCCTGGTCGTCGTCCCGTTCATCTGGATGGTCGTGTCGTCGTTCAAGCCCGAGGCCGAGGTGCGCGCGATCCCGCCCACCTGGTGGCCGCAGGACGTGACGACGGAGAACTACGACCAGCTCTTCACCCGGCTCGACTTCCCGACGTACTTCTTGAACTCCGCGATCGTGGCGATCGCCGTGACGCTGGGCAACGTCGTCTTCTGCTCGATGCTGGGCTACGCCCTGGCCAAGCTGGAGTTCCCCGGCAAGCGGGTGCTCTTCGCGCTGGTGCTCGGCACGCTGATGGTGCCCGGTGTCGTGACGTTCGTGCCGCTCTTCGTGCTGACCACCAACCTCGGGCTCACCAACACGCTGCCCGGGATGATCCTGCCGTTCCTGGCCGGGCCGTTCGGGGTCTTCCTGATGCGGCAGTACATCCTCGGCTTGCCCGACGAGCTGATCCAGGCGGCCCGCGTCGACGGCGCCGGTGAGCTGACGATCTTCGCCAGGGTGATCATGCCGTTGTGCGGCCCGGCGATCGCGACGCTCGGCGTACTCACCTTCCTCACGTCGTGGAACAACTTCCTCTGGCCACTGGTGGTCGCGACCTCGGAGGACAAGTTCACGCTGCCGGTCGCGCTCGCGCTCTACGCCGTCGGCCAGAACGCCACCCAGTACGGCCTGCTGCTCGCCGGCTCGGTCGTCGTCGTCATCCCCGTGCTCGTCGTCTTCCTGCTCCTGCAGCGCTTCATCATGCAGGGCGTCGCCATGACCGGCATCAAGTAACCAACCCTGTCAGGAGATCCTCATGCGCAACTCGGTGCGCACTGCTCTGGTCGCTGCGCTTGCGACCGCCCTCCTATCGCCCCTCTCGGCTTCCGGGGTTTCGAGGCTCGGCGCTAGCGCGCCTCGCACCTCAACCAACGATGTCCTGGAGAGGTACGCCGCGGACACGTGGCGGTCGGTCCGGGCGATGGTGGTGCCCAGCACCGGCCTGCCGGCTGACAACGTCGGGGGCGACCTGACCGCCGGCTCCCGCGCGGCGTACACCTCGCCCACCAACATCGGCGCCTACCTGTGGTCGACGGTCGTCGCTCGCGACACCGGGCTGATCGGCAAGCGTGAGGCGCACCGACGGATGGCGCGGACCATCGAGTCTGTCGCTGGCCTGGAACGCCATGAGGCGTCGGGCATGTTCTACAACTGGTACAGCCCGACGACGGGCGAGAAGCTCCGGACCTTCCCGACAGACGGCAGCACGATCAAGCCGTTCCTCTCCAGCGTCGACAACGGCTGGCTCGCCACCGCCTTGCTGCTGGTCTCCCGTGCCGACCGGCGGCTGAAGGCACCGGCCGACGAGATCCGCAGCGGCATGGACTTCGGTTGCTACTACAACGAGGCCGAAGGCGCCGGGGGACAGATCCGCGGCGGCTTCTGGGACGAGGACCCGCAGGAGACGGCGCCCGTCGCCGGTGACTACTGCGGCATGGGGACCGACGTCTGGTACACCGGCCACCACTACGGCGCGTTCAACACCGAGCCGCGGATGGCGTCCTATCTCGGCATCGCCTCCGGCCAGATCCCGGCCAAGCACTACTTCGGCACGTTCCGGACCTTCCCCAACGACACCTGCGACTGGGCGTGGACGGAGACCAAGCCGGTCGGGTCGTGGCAGACCTACACCGCAGGCGGCGAGAGCATCGACGTCTTCGAAGGCGCGCTGCCCTACCGCGGGACCAACATCGTCCCGACCTGGGGCGGCAGCATGTTCGAGGCACTGATGGTGCCGCTCTTCGTGCCCGAGGAGCGGTGGGGTCCGCGGTCGTGGGGCGTCAACCACCCGCGCTACGTGCGCGGCCAGATCCAGCACGGCCTGGACGAAGCGGCCTACGGCTACTGGGGATTCTCGCCCTCCAACAACCCGGCCGGCGGCTACCGCGAGTACGGCGTGGACCAGCTCGGCCTCGACGGCGCCGGCTACACGTCCGACCAGGAGCGCACCACCGTCGACCAGCCCTTCGAGGGCTGCCGCGAGGGCTCGCCCGCGCCGACGTCGTACGGCGACGGGGTGGTGACGCCGCACGCGTCGTTCCTCGCGCTGCGCTACGCGCCGCAGGCCGCGCTCGCCAACCTCGCCAAGATCGCGCGCGACTTCGACGCGTACGGCGAGGGCGGCTTCTACGACGCCGTCGCGGTCCGTAGCGGCCAGGTCTCGAAGCACTACCTGTCCCTCGACCAGGGGATGGTGATGGCTGCGCTGGGCAACGCGCTGGCCCACGACGACATGCGGCGCTACGTCGCCCGGGGCGCGATGGAGCAGTCGCTGCGCCCGCTGATGAAGCAGGAGGTGTTCGCCCGATGACGGATGCACGCAGTGACTGGAACGCCCGGATCGGCATCCGCACCGGCGTCTCGTTCGCAGGCAACGCACCGGAGCTCGAGCCGCCCGACGGCGTGGTCGCCATGGCCGGCGGATCCCAGGTGACGCTCGACTGGAAGCCGGTCGACGGCGCCGTGGGCTACCAGGTCCACGTCGCCGAGAGCGCGGACGGACCCTGGTCGGAGCTCGACCACGCGGGCCGCGACGTGCTCGCCGTCCCGCACCCGCCGTACGTCGACACGACGGGCGCGCCGGGCGAGGAGCGGTGGTACGCCGTCGCGTCGCTCTCGGACGTGCACGTCGCGGGCCCGTTGTCGACGCCTGTGTCGGCGGTGCCGCTGGCGGCGTCGGGGTCCGTGAGCGTGTCGGTCGACACCGGCTCCGACCTCGGCGAGCTGGACCGCCCATGGCGGCCGATGATCGGCTCCGAGCACCTGTCGCACGCGCTGTCGGCCGACACCACCGGCGGCTGTGTGGTCGGCGAGGAGCTCACCTCGGCACTGCTCGCCGCGCACGAGGAGCTCGGCGTCACGCACGTCAGGGCGCACGCGATCCTCTGCGACGACCTAGGCGTCTACCGTGAGGTGGACGGGGACCCGGTCCATGACTTCGGGGGAGTGGACCGGGTCTACGACCACATCCGATCACTCGGGCTCTACCCGGTCGTCGAGATCTCGTTCATGCCGCACGACCTGGCGAGCGACCCGTCGAAGACGGTCTTCGACTACGACGCGATCGTCTCGCCGCCGAAGGACTGGGGTCGCTGGCACGACCTGGTGCGCGACCTGACGGCGCACCTGGTCGAGAGGTACGGCGACGAGGTCGTCGAGCACTGGTCGTTCGAGGTCTGGAACGAGGCGAACCTCGAGGTCTTCTGGTCGGGCACCCCGGAGGAGTACCTCCGGCTGTACGACGTCACCGTCGCCGCCGTCCGCTCGGTCGACGACCGGCTGGTCGTCGGCGGACCGTCGTCGGCAGCCGCCGGCTGGGTCGAGGAGCTGCTCGCGCACGCCGAGGAGGCCGACGTACCGGTCGACTTCATCTCGACCCACACCTACGGCTCGCCGCCGTTGGACTTCCGGCCGACGCTGGCGCGCTACGGCCGGGAAGGGACCCCGATCTGGTGGACCGAGTGGGGGGTGACGCCGACGCACTTCAACGAGGTCAGCGACGCCGTCTTCTCGGGCACCTTCCTGCTGCGCGGGATGGCGTCGGCGATGGGCCGCATCGAGGCGCTTTCCTACTGGGTGGTGTCCGACCACTTCGAGGAGCTGGGACGCCCTCCGGCCTTGCTGCACGGGGGTTTCGGGCTCCGGACCGTCGGCGAGCTGCGCAAGCCGCGTTGGTGGGCACTGGCCATGCTGGAGCGGCTCGGACCGCGCCGGCTGGCGGTGTCGTCGTCCGGTGACGGAGCCGGGTCGCTGGTGGAGACGCTGGCGGCCTCGGGGCCGACCGGCATCACGACCCTGGTCTGGAACCTCACCCTGGACCAGACCAAGGCCGCCGGGGCCGACGAGCTGGCTCGAGAGGTCCGGGTGGAGCTCACCGGGCTGGAGCCGGGAGCGACGTACCAGCTGGTGCACGAGCGGGTGGACCAGCACCACTCCAACATCGCGGCGGCCTGGGGCCGGCTGCGTGAGGACGGCGAGGACTGGCCGGACGCGGAGCAGTGGGCGCAGCTCAGGGCGGCCGACCGGCTCGACGAGCTCGAGTCGCCGCGCGCGGTCCGGGCCGACGCCGCTGGGACCGTCACCATCGAGCTGACGCTCCCGATGCCGGCGATGAGCCTGCTGACCTTGTCCTGACCAGACCCGAGGGTTTGGGCGAAACGCACGTGGACGGAGTAGGGCGGACCTAGCCTCAGGTGTTCGTCCCACCCAACCCGAGGACTGTGTCATGACCGAGACAAACGACCCGACCGCCGCGGCGCCCGCGCCGTACTCCACCCCCGCTCCGGCTGGGTCCGCAGTTCCCGTGCCCGCCGCGGCGGCACCGCTGGCTCCGCTGGCCGGCCCGGCCGACGGCCCGCTCGGCAAGATCCGCGGCACCGGCGTCTGCATCCTGCTGGCGATCATCACGTTCGGGATCTACAGCGTCTACTGGTTCTTCAAGACCCACGACGAGATGAAGCGCCACTCAGGCCAGGGCATCGGCGGCGGGATTGCGCTGATCCTGGCGCTGTTCATCGGCATCGTGATGCCGTACATCAACTCCAGCGAGGTCGGCGGCCTCTACGAGCGCAAGGGCCTGAAGCGTCCGGTCAGCGGTGCCACCGGTCTGTGGTACTTCCCCGGCATCTTCATCCTGATCGGCCCGCTGGTCTGGTTCATCAAGACCAACGGCGCGCTCAACGCTTACTGGCGCACGCAGGGCGCCCAGGGCTGATCGGCGTCAGGTCCGGACGGCGACCTCGGTGCCCAGCTCGGCACCGCCGAGCAGCTCGAGGTCGTCGCCGGACCAGAACATCCCGGGGTCGTAGTAGTTGGTGGGGCGGTCGGTGCCGAGCAGGCCCATCGCCTCGTACGTCGCCGCGACGACCTCGGCGCAGTAGGTCAGCTCTGCGGACGCGGCCCGCCGTACCCGACCTCGCGCCCAGCGCCCCACCAGCTTGGCCGTGGAGGGGAACGGCGTGCCGTCGAGCCGCGCGATCGTCTTCAGCACCGCGTCCTCCATCTCGCGGGTGACCGGGGCGACGAGCTGCCGCAGCCACGCCTGCTGCTCGTAGCGCCCGGTCCACTGGACCACCGCCTCGCGCAGGTCGTGCAGCTGGACGCCGCGGTGGTGGCTGTCGGTCCACACGTCGAGCAGCCCTTTGCCGAGCTCGGCGTGCCACATCAGCGGCGGCAGGTCGTCGAGGACGACGGCCATGCCCACGTGGTTGACGGGCGCATTCGTGACGACCCGGATAGCGTGGTCGGCGGCCGAGGAGCCGCGGAAGAGCCACAGGTCCCCGGTGCGCGTCAGGTCGACTGCTTGGTCGAGCGCAATTGTCATCGAAGGAGTCCTCGTGAAGCTCTGGAAGATTCTCGGGCTGGCGGGCGTGGCCGGCGTGGCCGCGTCGGGGGCCATCATCGCGCGCGACCAGCGGCAACGGGCGCAGCTGTCGCCCGAACAGGTCCGCGACCGGCTGCACGAGCGGCTCGAGGAGTCCCAAGTCGAGTCCCAGTGACCTCCAAGCGGGCGCGCGCACGATGGGCGTGCTCGCCAGGGTGGCGGGCAGCCACCCGAGAGGAACGTCATGAGCACCACCCAGAAGCAGCGCCGTCAGCAGTGGCGGGCGATGTCGAGCCAGGACAAGCACCAGCGACTTCAGGCGATGCGCCAGCAGCAACAGCGTCAGGTCGAGTTCGAGATGCTGCGCCTCCCGTCGCACGTGCGGTGAGGTGTGTCTGCGCGCGCCGCGCCGGGTCCGGGACGTCATACGAGTTGGTCGCTCCCACGGCCATTTCGTATGACCTCCCGGACCTGGGGGCGGGTCAGGTGGCTGCTCGGACGCGATCGGCGATCCGGGTGAGCCACCCGCGATAGCCACCATCCTCGGCAGGCGGGAGGTATTCGCTGCCCTGGGAGTCCAAGTAGTCGCCGAGCTCTTGCTCGGTCGTGAAGTGCTCAAGCAGCCAGTCGAGTTCGTTCAAGAGTGCACGGCGCTCCGTGGGAGCTTCGGCCAAGAACGCGTCGACCGACGCGTTCTCGCTTCCGTAGTCCTCTGGCCAATCCTGGTTGAAGTAGATCCCGACGAAGCTCCACGTTTGCAGTGCGGCGACGCCCCGGGCCAAGCGGTGATTTCGGAGCTGTCCGCCGGGAGTTGGTTGTCGACAACCAACTCGGGTCAGGTGGCTGCTCGGACGCGGTCGGCGATCTGGGTGAGCCACTCGCGGTAGGTGCCGCCATCCCGGTCGGCGGCGAAGCACCCTCCGAGGCCGTCGAGGATGAACGCCTTGAGATCGGCTTCCTCGGGATGAGCCGCAAGCGTCGCTTCGACTTCGGCAGGCACCTCTATCGCGAGTTCTGGTTCGTCCTTGATGAACAGCGCGACGACGTCCCATTCGTCACCGTCCATGTCCCAGTCCTGGTGGAAGTACGCGCCCATCAGCTGGTCGAGTGCAGGTACGTCGTTCATGGCGGCGCTCCTCACGGTTGGGGAAAGGCAGTCAAGACCCTAAAGCCCTCCGGCATCGACGGATCGCGCTCCAGCACGACTCGAATGCCTCGAACTTCGGCGATCACGCCGTCGCGGCTAGCGCTCCGACCGGTTGTCTCGATCAGGACGTTTACCAACTTCAAGCGGGGCGAACTCGAATGGAGCCACCGGTCGACAGCTGCCGCTTGCCCGTCGATCGTGCGCGCGATCAGGCGTTCGGCGGCCGCCTGATCTGTGAACGACGACGCATACGGGATGCCCTTCCGTCTCATCACGCGCTCCGTCAGTTGGGAGCCCGACCTCCCGACATGCTCGGCCAAGGTGTGGCCGTTCCTGACCTCGTGGAGCCGCAACCAGCCGGGGCGCCACATGCCTGCGCGGTGGACGAGGCCCGTCGTCCGTTCACTGGCCTCCATCAACATCACCCGCGCGGCATTGATCCGCTCGGTGCGGACGCCGATCTCACCAGCCGTCGCCGCAACCGGTCGCACACCGAGCGCCGTACCACCCGTCAGCACCCGCAGGCTGTCGAGGATGCCGCGAGCACGGGTCCCGGCAGCGGCGAGGCGGGCGGCACCGACGCCACCAGCAGCACCGGCGGCCGCGCCGCCGGTCAAGAGCGTGCCGAGGCCGCCGAGGACGGCGGTGACACCGATCTCGACGGCTAGGTCCTCGAGCAGCGAGAGGAGCTCGGAGCGTTTCGTCTCGACGTGGGCGGCGTACTCGTGGCAAGCGCTGCCGAGGGCGTCGAGCTGAGCCGCGAGGTCCTCGACCCGGCCGCGCACGTCTCGGATCACGGCGACGGCGACGGGGATCTCGGGGGAGCGTTCGCCGTCGAGCGCGCCCAGGGCCGAGTCGCAGTGGGCGGACAGCAACCCGACTGCCTCGCCGGCGGCGGTCCACGCCCCGCCGGCCGCACGGACCCGATCGGTGTCCGCGTTCGGCCAGAACACGTCCTGCAGCACGTCGAGCACCATCCCGACAGCGCCACCCGGTGCTCCGGAGTCGGCGCCGAGGGAGGACGGCGGCGGAGCCAGCAGTACGCCGACGGCTCGGTCGGCCACGGTGGGCGGACCGCCGACCGGGCGCGCCCAGCCGGGCAGGGTGGATCGCGCATCGGCGTGGGCGTGGTTGCTGAGCGACGCCTCGACCATGTGGCCGAGCGCACCGAAGGCGCCGACCATCGACTCCAGCGCCTCGATCGACGCACCCGCGCCCGCGTCGTACGACGCCGCGAAGTCGGTCGCGGTCGAGTCGTCGCCGGCCATCCCGCCGTACCCCCGGAGTCGACCGGCCAGGCGCGTCGCCGTCTGCGCGGCCAGCTCGTTGCCGCTGACGAGCGACTCCGCGGCGGAGGAGTAGCCGAGCTCGCTGACCGCCAGCCTCACGACACCTGCTCCCACATCCGCAGGTTGGTCGCGGCAGCCTCGCCGTAGTCCCGGTGCGCCAACCGACCGGCAGCCCGCATCGCAGCGAGCGCCTCGCGCATCTCGCGGTAGCCGGCCTCCCACTCCGCCTGCCCGCCCGCCTGCGCGATGGCCGCCGAGCCGGCCCAGGTCACGTGCAGCGCCGCCACCCGCCGCGACACCTCGTCGAGGAGCGCGTCGAGCGCCTCGCCGGAGCGGGCCAGCTCGGCGACCGTCTCGTCGAGGAGATCGAGGTCGACACTGAACATCAGCCCAACCTCGCCGTCAGCCGGTCCAGGGCGGCATGCGCACCGAGGTCCCGCTCGGTCAGGTCCGCATGCACGGCGTCGACGAGCCGGCCCATCGCGACCAGCCCGTCGAGCACCCGCTCGGCGCCGGCGCACCAGTCCGTCCAGCTCTCGGCGTACGCCGCAGCGGCAACCCCGCTCCAACCCCCGTCGAGGAGTACGTCGACCTGGCGGGTGACCCGGTCGCGATCGGTGCGGAGCCGGTCGGCGGCCGCCGCGACGTCGGCGACCGCGGCCCGGAAGGCGGGGTGTTCGAGGCTGACGTCCATGAAAAGCAGCATCCCCGGGCCACCGGCCCGGGGACACCACCGTTCGTCGATCTGTGGATAACTCCTACAGCCAGGAGATCAGGGCAGCGGGTCGACCTCGTCGTACCCGCCGATGCCCGCCGCGAGCAGCCCCAAGTGGTGGTTGCCGTCGCCGAGCAGGTGGTCGAGCGCGGTGAGCCGGCTGGTGTAGGTGCCGATGCTGTACTCCGCCGTCATGCCGATGCCGCCGTGCAGCTGGATCGCCTCCTGGCCGATGTGCCGGCCGGCCCGGCTGACGCCGAGCGACGCCCGAGCCGCGGCCGTCGCGGCCTCCTCACCGGAGCCCTCCGCCAGCACCATCGACGCCCAGAGCGCCAGGCTGCGGGCGAGCTCGAGCGAGACGTACATGTCGGCCGAGCGGAAGTTCAGCGCCTGGAAGGTGTTCAGCGTGACGCCGAACTGCTTGCGGCTCTTGAGGTACGCCGTGGTGTTCTCGAGCGCCACCTCCATCAGCCCGATCGCCTCGTTGCACGCGGTGATCCGGGCGATGTCGAGCACGCGGGCGATCACGCCGGCCCGGTCCTCGGCAGCTCCCAGCGGCGCGGCCGGAGTGTCGGCGAAGGTCACCTTCGCGGCCCGGCCGCCGTCGTGGGTGGCGTAGCCGTCGCGGGTCAGGCCGGACGCGTCCGAGGTCACCACGAAGAGGCCCGTGCCACCGTCAGGAAGGGCCGCCGACACCACGAGCACATCGGCGCGTACGCCGTTGGGCACGGGCTCCTTGACGCCGGACAGCGTCCACGAGTCACCGTCGCCGGTCGCCGTGACGGCTGACGCGGTCGGCTGCCAGCGCGAGCCCGGCTCCGCGTGCGCGAAGGCCGGGACCAGCTCGCCGCCGGACAGTGCGCCGAGCAGCTCGCTCTTCTGCTCCTCGGAGCCGGCGGCGGCGATCAGGCCACCGGCCAGCACCACCGAGGTCAGGAACGGCTCGGGCGCGACGACCCGGCCGAGCTCTTGGGCGACGATGCCGACCTCGATCGCGCCGGCGCCCATGCCGCCGTACGCCTCGTCGAAGGGCAGCCCCAGGAGGCCCATCTCGGCGAGCTGGGTCCAGACCTTCTCGCTGAAGCCGGGGTCCTCGGCCGCCGTACGGCGCCGGTTCTCGAAGTCGGAGTAGGCCTTGCCGACCAGGCCGCGGACGGCCTCGCGCAGCGCCTGCTGCTCCTCGTCGTACGTGAAGTCCATGTCGCGCTCCCTCAGAGTCCCAGGATCGTGCGGGCGATGATCTGGCGCTGCACCTCGTTGGAGCCGCCGTAGATCGAGGCCTTGCGGAAGTTGAGGTAGACCGGCACGGAGTGCGTGGCCCACCAGGGCAGGTCGGATCCGTCGCGGGCGCCGCTGGCGGCCGAGGCCGGTCCGGCGAGGTCGACGATCAGCTCGGTCACGGCCTGCTGGAGCTCGGTGCCCTTGAGCTTGAGCACCGACGACGCCGGGTGCGGCTTGCCGTCGGCGGAGTTGGCCACCACGCGCAGCGCGGTGAGCTCGAGGGCGAGCAGCTCGTTTTCGAGCTCCGCGATCCGGGTCGAGACCAGCGGGTCGTCGAGCAGCGTCGTGTCCACGCCATCGGCAGAGCCGGTCGAGATGGTCGCCGCCCACTCCTTCGCCTGCGCGAGCGAGCTCTTGGTGGCGCCCACGGGGGCGACGCCGACGCGCTCGTTGCCGAGCAGGAACTTGGCGTAGTCCCAGGCGCGGTTCTCCTCGCCGACGAGGTTCTCGACGGGCACCCGCACGTTGTCGAACCAGACCTCGTTGACCTCGTGGCCGCCGTCGATGAGCTCGATCGGGCGTACGTCGACGCCCTCCGAGGTCATGTCGATGAGCAGCAGCGAGATGCCGGCCTGCTTCTTCACGTCGGGGTTGGTCCGGACGAGGGTGAAGATCCAGTCGCCGTACTGGCCGAGCGTGGTCCAGGTCTTCTGCCCGTTGACGACGTACTCGTCACCGTCGCGTACGGCGCTGGTGCGCAGCGACGCCAGGTCGGAGCCGGCGTCGGGCTCGGAGAAGCCCTGCGACCACCAGATGTCGAGGTTCGCGGTCTTCGGCAGGAACCGCTCCTTCATCTCCTGCGAGGCGAACTGCGCGAGCACCGGGCCGATCATCGAGGCGTTGAACGCCAGGGGAGTCGGCACGTACGCGCGCTGCATCTCCTCGTGCCAGATGTGGCGTCGCAGCGGCGTCCAGTCCTGGCCGCCCCACTCGACGGGCCAGTTCGGCACCGCGAGGCCGGCCTCGTTGAGGATCTGCATGCTCTGCACGAACGCGCCCTTGCCGAGCACGCGTCGGTCACGTACGGCGTCGCGGATCTCCTGCGGGATCTTCGTGGTGAAGAACTCCCGCATCTGGTCGCGGAACTCGGCGTCTTCCGCCGACAGCGCCAGCTGCATCGGTGCACCTCCTGGGTGGCTCCTGGTGAACGGTCCCCATCATGCCGCGTGGCACGAAGCGACCGCTCAGTAGGTTCGGGAAACGAGCCGACCGCTCGGCATACTGGACGGCGATGAACGACAAGGCAGAGGGCATCCACATCGACTGGACCCGCACGATCGCGGGTGCGCTGGCGGCAGTCGCCTCGGCGGTCCTGCTCTCGACGCTCGGCGCAGTCGGGACGATCATCGGCGCAGCGGTCGGCAGCATCGTCGTGACGATCGCGAGCGCGCTCTTCACCCAGGGCCTGTCGAGCAGCAAGCGCAGCCTGGCCAAGGCGCAGGCGAGCGCGAAGCAGAAGGTCGGCATCGCCCACGCTGAGGTACGCCGAGCCGAGCGCGCCGACGACACCGAGGCACAGCAGGGCCACCTGGAGCACGCCGACGAGCGGCTGGAGGAGGCGCACGAGGACCTGGACGCCGCCGCGTTGGCCGCCGCGCCCGTGAGTTGGCGCCAGCGCTTCAGGCTGCTGCCGTGGCGACGGATCCTGATCGGCGCGGGGGTGCTGTTCCTGATCACGGTCGTCGTGATCACCGTGTTCGAGGTGGTCGCCGGCCGGTCGGTCTCCTCGTTCACGGGCGGGACGAGCGACGACAGCGGGACGACGATCAACCACGTGCGCCAGGGCGGCTCGGGCGGCGACGAGAGCCCGGACCCGAGCGAGAGCCCGAATCCGACAGATGGGGCCAGCCCGACCGACGGCGCCAGCCCGACCGACGGGGCCCCGAGCGAGACCCCGAGCGAGTCGCCCACGGGCGAGGCGACCCCCAGCGACACGCCCACTCCCTCGCCGATGGAGTCGTCGTCCCCGTCGCCCAGCGAAACTCCTGCTGAACCACAGGTGATTACTTCCCCCACTCCCTGAACATCTCGCCAGATCCGACGTAGCCTGTAGGCCGGATCTCGGGAGTAACACGTGGAACTGAGGAGCACAGTGCGTCGGCGATTCAAGGTTGTGGCCGGGGCGGTCGCGACGTTGGTAGCGGCCGGTGCCTTGACCCTGCCCGGCGCCGAGGCGTCCGGCGACTCGATCATCGTCGTCCGCGGCTCCGCCCTTCCCGAGGGGAGCCGGTCCCAGCTCAACTCGGTCGGCTGTGAGTCGGTGTTCGGCCGTACGCCGGAGTCGATCGTCCCGACGATCGGGGTCGTCCCGGGCCGACCCGGCAACAAGCGCAGCCTCGGCTTCGACCTCCTCGGCGGCAACGCGATCGGGTCGGTCAGCTACGTCGACCGGGTCGCCGCGATCACGGTCGCCGGCATGTCGGTGCACGCCGAGGCCGGGACGACCGGGGTGGCGTACGTCGGCTACCAGGCTCCCAAGGACGTCGGCACCAGCCTGATGTGGGTCGGCCGGGCGTCGCTCGCCGCCCCGGCGGACGCGTGGCAGCCGGTCAACGTGACCGGGGCGGGCTACTCCTGGACGCAGTACGACATGTCGACCCAGCAGCCGATCGGCGGCGTGGTCGGGACGTCGGGCATCCCGGCGTTCACCCAGGCCATGGGCGGTGACGGAGCCGGCTTCTACATGGTCGGGTTCGGCTGCGACGGCCACCCGTTCAACACCGATGCCTGGCGGATCGGCTCCTCGTCCGGCGTCACGACGTACGACTTCGAGGGCTACACCACGCGTACGACGATCTCCGGTCCGGACGCCGCCGTGGAGCCCGGGCAGCCGGTGACCCTCACCGGCAGCGTGGTCGACGGCTCGGGAGCCCCGGTCGCCGGACGGGTCGTGCTGGAGGCCAGGACGGGCGACGGGCCTTGGGAGACGGTGGACGTCGCGCCCGGCCCGCACCCCTCGGTCGTCGTACGGCCCGAGGAGTCCACGACGTACCGCTGGAAGCTCTACGACCGACCCCGGTTCGAGGGCAGCGTCTCGGCGCCGATGACCATCAAGGTCGTGGATCGCGGTGAACCCACCGAGGAGCCCTCCACGGACCCGTCCGACCCGCCGTCCGAGGCGCCCGCGGACCCGCCGTCCGACGCACCGTCGGCCGGCCCCACCTCGGAGGCTCCCACGCAGGCACCGGAGTCGTCGGTCGCGCCGCCCGCGGACACCCCGCCAGCTCCCGCGGAGACCTCGCCGGCCGAGCCCGCGGCGGAGGAGACCCCGCCGGCCGAGCAGGCGAGCGAGCCGGCGAACCCGCCCGCGGACCCGCCCGCCAACGACCCGTCGGCACCTGCCGACGGAGCCGCGGAGGGCTCTTCCGACTAGGTTGAGGTCCATGCGACCCCTCGTAGTGATGGGTGTCTCGGGCTCGGGCAAGTCGACCGTCGGCGCGGCTATCGCGCAGCGGCTGCGCGTGCCGTTCGCGGACGCCGACGACCTGCACCCCTCCGCCAACATCGCCAAGATGAGCCGGGGTGAGGCACTCGACGACGAGGACCGCTTCCCGTGGCTCGCGCTCGTGGGTGAGTGGCTCGGCGTCTACGAGGACGGCGGCGTGATGAGCTGTTCGGCCCTCAAGCGCAAGTACCGCGACCAGATCCGGCACCACGCGCCGAACGTCCAGTTCCTCCTTCTGGAGGGCACCCGCGACGTCATCGCGGCCCGGCAGGCGGCCCGCCCCGGCCACTTCATGCCGGCGTCGCTGCTCACCTCGCAGTTCGCGACCCTCGAGCCGCTGGCGCCCGACGAGGACGGGATCGTCCTGGACGTCGACCAGAGTGTCGACGACATCGTGCAGGGGTATGTGGACCACATGACACGTGAGACCGAGCAGACCTGATGGACGTCGTCGAGCCGGTTGCCGGCGGCGGGCAGCTGCTCCTCGCGGCACTCGCGGGCATCGCGGTCATCGTCGTCCTGATCACGCTCCTGAAGCTGCACCCCTTCATCGCACTGATCCTGGGCGCCCTCACCGTCGGCATCCTCGCCGGTGAGAACCTCGGAGGCGATGACGGCGTGCTGGTGTCCTTCACCACCGGCTTCGGTACGACGGCGGCGGGCGTCGGAGCGCTGATCGCCCTCGGCGCCATGTTCGCCAAGCTGCTCGCCGACTCCGGCGGCGCCGACCAGATCGTCGACACCATCGTCGGCAACGCGTCCGGCCGGATGCTGCCCTGGGCGATGGCCGGCGTCGGTGCGCTGATCGGCCTCCCGATGTTCTTCGAGATCGGCCTGGTCCTGCTGATGCCGGTCATCTACCTGGTCTCCAAGCGGGCCCAGGTCTCCCTCATCACCGTCGGCATCCCGGCCCTGGCCGGCCTGTCCGCGATGCACGGCTTCGTGCCGCCGCATCCAGGCCCCGTCACGGCGATCGACTACCTCGGCGCCAACCTCGGTGTCACCCTCGCGCTCGGCCTGGTCGTCGCCGTGCCGACGATCGTCGTCGCCGGCCCCCTCTTCGGGACCATCGCCGGGCGCTGGGTGCCACTCGAGGCGCCGGACACGTTCGACACTCCCCACTCCGAGCAGGGCGATCGAGATGAGTCGATCACCCGCCCGTCGTTCGCGGTCACCCTGGCCACCGTCCTGCTGCCCGTCGTGCTGATGCTCGGCAAGGCGATCGTCGACATCGTCATCGACGACCCCGACAACATCGTCCAGCAGGTCGGCGACGTCATCGGCAACCCGTTCGTCGCGCTCCTGATCTCGGTCCTGGTCGCGATGTACACGTTCGGCATCCGCGTCGGGATGGGCAAGCAGAAGCTGTCCGACACCGTGTCCGCCGCGCTCCCGCCGATCGCCGGCATCCTGCTGATTGTGTCCGCGGGCGGCGGGTTCAAGCAGGTGCTCGTCGACACCGGCATCGGGACCCGGCTGGCCGATTGGGCGAGCGACGCGAACGTCTCCGTGCTGCTGCTCGCCTGGGTGCTCGCCGTGCTCATCCGGCTCGCCACCGGCTCGGCGACCGTCGCCACGATCACGGCCAGCTCGCTGATGATCGGGCTGGTCGAGGGCCTCTCCACGGGCGAGACCTCGCTCGTGGTGCTCGCGATCGGCGCCGGGTCGCTCTTCTTCTCCCACGTCAACGACGCCGGCTTCTGGCTGGTGAAGGAGTACTTCGGGATGACCGTCGGGCAGACCATCAAGACCTGGTCGCTGATGGAGACTGTGCTGTCGGTGACCGGCCTGGTCGTCGTACTGATCCTGGGGATCTTCATATGACCCGGCTCATCCCCGACGCCAACCACCCCATCACGATCACGCCGAACCCGGACCGGGTCGTGGTGACGCTGGGGGAGCGGACCGTTGCCGACACCACGTCGGCGCTCACGCTGCAGGAGGCGACGTACCCCGCGGTGCAGTACGTGCCGCTGTCCGACGTGGACCCGGCTCTGCTGCGGCGCACCGACCACGCGACGTACTGCCCCTACAAGGGCGACGCCTCCTACTACAGCTTGGTCGCCGACGGGGAGACCCACGACAACGCGGTGTGGACCTACGAGGCGCCGTACGACGCGGTCGCGCCGATCGCCGGCCACGTCGCGTTCTACCCCCACGTGGTCGACGTGCGGAGCTACCCCAGCTCGTAGAGGTAACGGCTCGTCGGCACCAGGTCGATCTGCCGGTCGGCGCCGATCCGGTCGACGCTCGCCATCAGGACCTCGATCCGGCGGCCGAGCTCGACGTCGTCGCCGCCGCTGCCGTAGAACGCGTGGATGTCGCTGACCGCCGCGCTCGGGAAGAGCTCCTCGACGATCCCGTCGACGCGCGGGGCGTCCTGGGTCAGGGCGTCCGTGACGATGTTCTGGATGTAGCCGAACGTCGCCTGGGTGCGGATCCCGACCGCGGTGTGGTCGATCATCCAGCGACGCAGCCACTCGGCCTGGTCGAGCTCGTCCGGCCGCCGGAGCACGGCGATGTTGGCGAGCGCGTCGGCGCGGCTGCCGTCCCAGGCCTCGGGCGGGTCGAGGCGGCGGCGCTCGTCGACGGCGTACGCGTGCACGTCCGTCACGACGGTGCGCAGTACCTCGGCGACGCGCTCGGTGTCGCCGTCCCACACCGTCACGAAGCCCGCGATCGGGGCATCGAGGTGGTCGATCCGCATCGCGCCGGTGACGTGCTCGTCCGCGACGTTGACCTGCAGGCGGCGTACGCCGAGCGCCGCGAGCTGTGCGTGGAGCCCGGCGTCACGCAGGCTGGTCGGGAGGTCATCTCCCCAGACGACGAAGATTGTCTTGGTCACGAGCGCTCACGGTAGGGCATCCTGCTCCGGTGTCGAGGAGAATCCGGCTGCCGGCCGTGCTGCGCGAGGAGCCGCAGTACCGGCTGCTGTTCGGTAGTCAGGTGCTCTCCGTGCTCGGCGACCGGGTCACGATGGTCGCGCTGCCGTTCGCGGTGCTCGCGACCGGGGGCGGGGTGGCCGAGGTCGCGCTGGTGTCGGCGGCGCAGTTCCTGCCCTTCGTGGTGCTCGCGCTGCCGGCCGGGGTCTGGGCGGACAGATGGGAGCGCAAGCGGATCCTGATCGCCTCCGATGCGGTCCGGCTGCTGTGTCAGGTCGTCGCCGCCACCCTGCTGCTCACCGACACCGCCCACGTCGCGCACCTGGTCGTGATCGCCGCGGCGTACGGCGCCGCCGATGCGTTCTTCGCGCCGGCGTTCAGTGGGCTGCTGCCGACGACGGTCAGCCCGACCAACCTCCAGCCGGCGAACGCGCTGCGCGGCTTGTCGTACTCGGTCGGGTCGATCGTCGGGCCGGTGATCGCCGGCGCGCTGATCGCCTTCGCCGGCGGGCCTGGTGGCGCGCTGCTCTTCGACGCGGCGACGTTCGCGGTCTCGATCGCGCTGCTCGTACCGCTGCGGCCGCGCGTGGTCGCCGCGATCGTGTCGGCGGAGGACCCGGCCGCCACGACCGACCACTTCTGGACCTCGCTCCGGGAAGGGTGGGGCGAGGTGCGGTCCCGGTCATGGGTGCTGGCGTTCCTGGGCGGCTTCGCGGCGTACCACGTGGTCGTGCTGCCCGCGATCTTCGTCATCGGGCCGGTGCTGATGGAGGAGGAGCTCGACGGCGCCCGCTCGTGGGCGATCATCGTCGCCGCCTTCGGGGTCGGGTGCGTGCTCGGCGACCTCCTGCTCCTCCGCTGGCGACCCGCTCACGCATTGCGGGTGGCGTCGGTGCTGCTGGTCGGGGCGTCGTGCCAGGCGGCGTTCATCGGCAGCGGGCTCGGCACGTGGGGCATCGCCGGGCTGGAACTGCTGGCTGGCGTGTGCGTCACCGGCGCCTTCACCCTGTGGGAGACCTCGCTGGGCGAGCACATCCCCTCCGGGGCACTGTCGCGCGTCTCCAGCTACGACTACCTGAGCAGCTCCGGCATGATCCCGCTCGGCAACGTGCTCGTCGGCGTGGTCAGCGCGTCACTGGGGCTGCAGGTGACCCTCGTCTGGATGACGGTCGTCGGCGTCGTTGCCGCGTTGTGCGTCGTGGCGGTGCCGGGGGTGCGGGGGTTGCCGCGAGGTGGTGCGGTTTCCCCGGTGCACCGGTGAAACCGTCACTTCTCAGGCGTTGCAACGGCCGAGAAGTGACAGTTTTCCCTGTGAAGTCAGCCCCGGCAGTCGACGGCAACGACCTGACGCCAGCCCGCGCCGTCGAGCTCGGCGTTGACCCAGCTGATCTGGACGGGGTCCTCGAGGCCGATCCCGGTCGGGGGCAGGCAGGCGGGCCGACCCCCTTCGTGGAAGCTCCCGAGGCGGTCGGTCCAGCGGACGTCGCGGGGTACGGCGACGGTCCATCCGTCGGCGAGGTCGCACGAGATCGTGCCGGTCGCGGACAGGCACCGGACCGACTCCTGCTGCACGGTCGGCGGGAGGTGGCGTCCGATCACGTAACCGCCCACGACGAGACCGACGATGCCCATCGTGATCACGGCAGCCCGCCAACGACGGTCGTCGAGCAGTGCGGTCTGCGTGGTCACAGCACCGAGCGGTAGACCTCGACGGTTCGCTCCGCGATCGCGTCCCACGAGAAGTCGGAGATCGCGCGCGCCCGGCCCGCCCGACCCATCTCGGCCGCACGCGCGGGGTCGGAGAGGACGTGGATGAGGGCCTCGGCGAAGTCGGCGACGTACTGGTCCGGGTCGAGCGGCGTGCCGGTGCCGTCGCTGGCCTGCAGGATCGGGACCAACCGCCCGGTCTCGCCGTGGACGACGACCTCCGGGATACCCCCGGTGGCGGTCGCGACGACGGCGGTCTCGCAGGCCATCGCCTCGAGGTTGACGATGCCGAGGGGCTCGTAGATCGACGGGCACGCGAAGACGGTGGCCGCCGTCAGCAGCGCGGTGACGTCGGGGCGAGGCAGCATCTCCGCGATCCAGACCACGCCGTCCCGCTCGGCCCGCAGGCCGGCGACGAGGCCCTCGACCTCGGCCATGATCTCCGGGGTGTCCGGGGCGCCCGCGCACAGCACGACCTGCACGTCCGCAGGCAGCTCGGCACACGCGCGGAGGAAGAGCGGCAGCCCCTTCTGACGGGTGATCCGGCCGACGAACACCACCGACGGCCGGTCGGGGTCGACGCCCAGCTCGCGCACCCGATCGGGCGCGACGCGAGGAGACCAGTCGGCGGTGTCGATGCCGTTGTGCACCACGTGCACCCGCGCCGGGTCGATCGAGGGGTACGACGCGAGCACGTCGTCGCGCATCGCCGCCGACACCGCGATGACCGCAGCCGCCGCCTCGTACGACGTCTTCTCGACGTACGACGAGACCGCGTACCCACCACCGAGCTGCTCGGCCTTCCACGGCCGCAGCGGCTCGAGCGAGTGAGCGGAGACGACGTGCGGCACGCCGTGCAGGAGCGAGGCCAGGTGGCCGGCGAAGTTGGCGTACCAGGTGTGTGAGTGCACCAGGTCCGTGCCTGCGCAACCGTCCGCGATCGCCAGGTCGACCCCGAGGGTGCGCAGCGCGGCGTTGGCGCCGGACAGCTCGGCGAGGTCGGCGTACGACGAGGTCAGCGGCTCGTCGCGGCTCCCCCCGAAGGCATGGACGTGTGCCTCGACGTCGGATCGGGCACGGAGTGCCCGGACCAGCTCGGCGACGTGGACGCCGGCGCCGCCGTACACCTCGGGCGGATATTCACGGGAGAGGACGTCGACTCGCACGATGCCGAACCTACCGTCGTCCGACTACGTTGGCCCCATGGCGCTGAGCGAACAGAAGATGGGCTCCCGCAAGAAGGTCCTCGCGATCGTCCTCGCGGGAGGTGAGGGCAAGAGGCTGATGCCGCTCACCGCCGACCGGGCCAAGCCGGCGGTGCCGTTCGCCGGCATCTACCGGCTCATCGACTTCGCCCTCTCCAACGTCGTCAACAGCGGCTACCTCCAGGTGGTCGTGCTGACGCAGTACAAGTCGCACAGCCTCGACCGGCACGTGACGCAGACCTGGCGGATGTCGACGATGCTCGGCAACTACGTGACCCCGGTGCCGGCGCAGCAGCGGGTGGGCAAGAACTGGTACCTCGGCAGCGCGGACGCGATCTACCAGTCCCTCAACCTGATCAAGGACGAGAAGCCCGACATCGTCATCGTCGTCGGCGCCGACCACGTCTACCGGATGGACTTCCACCAGATGGTGAAGGCGCACGTCGCCAGCGGGGCCGCCTGCACGGTCGCCGCGATCCGGCAGCCGATCGAGATGGCCGACCAGTTCGGCGTGATCGACGTGCACCCCGACGACCCGTCCAAGATCCGCGACTTCCTGGAGAAGCCGGCCAACCCGGTCGGGCTGCCGGACAGCCCGGGCGAGGTGCTCGCGTCGATGGGCAACTACGTCTTCGACGCAGGCGCGCTCGTCGAGGCGGTGACCCGCGACGCGACCGAGATCGGCTCGAAGCACGACATGGGCGGCGACATCGTGCCGTCGTTCGTACGCCGCCAGCAGGCGGCCGTCTACGACTACAAGTTCAACGACGTCGCGGGCTCGACCGACCGCGACCGCGGCTACTGGCGCGACGTCGGGACGCTGTCGTCGTACTACGACGCGCACATGGACGTCGTCTCGCCGTTGCCGGTCTTCAACCTCTACAACTTCGACTGGCCGATCTACACCTCCTACGGCCCGCAGCCGCCGGCCAAGCTGGTGAAGGGTTCCGCCGGTCAGACGCCGTTCGTCGACGAGGCGGTGCTGTCGCCGGGTGTCGTCGTCACCGGCGGGCGCGTCCAGAGTTCCGTGCTGTCCCCGGCGGTGTGGGTCGGCGCCGGGGCCGAGGTGACCGGATCGGTGCTGATGAACGGCGTCCAGATCGGCGACGGCGCCGTCGTCCGCAACGCGATCCTGGACAAGAACGTCGTCGTCCCACCGGGCGCGCGCCTCGGCGTCGATCCCGACGAGGACCGGGCGCGCGGGTTCCTGGTCGAGGACGGGCTCACCGTGCTCGGCAAGGACCAGGCCTTCTAGATCACTCCCGCGGCGCGTGCGGCCTCGCCGTACGCGACGGCGAGGGTGTGGACGGTCTCGTGGGCGTTGAGGCCGCTCGGGTTCGGCACGATCCAGAGCTCGGCGCCCTCGAACGGCTCGGGCTGCCGGCCCGGCACGGCCTTCCGCTGCCCGAAGGCGGTGCGGTACGCCGTGATGCCGGCGATCGCCACCACCTTCGGCGCCGTACGCCGGACCGTCGCGGCGAGCTCGACCCCGCCGGCCCGCAGCTCGTCGTCGGTGAGCTCGGAGGCCTTGGCGGTGGCCCGGCGGACGATGTTGGTGATGCCGATGCCGCGGGCACGCAGGCGGTCGCGGTCCTCGTCGGTCATCCCCGCCGACGGGCTGATCGGGTGCGTGACGACCCCGGCCTCGAGGAGGGCGGGGTAGAAGCGGTTGCCCGGGTGCGCGAAGTGCGTCTGCGTCGCGGCGGTCCACAAGCCCGGGTTGATGCCGACGAAGAGCAGCCGCAGGTCGGTGCCCTCGAGACTGGGGAGCAGGTCGGGCACCTCGGCGTCGCGGTAGGACTCGAGCTCGGCGCGGGTGAAGCGGGGCACCCCGGAACCGTACGGCAGCGGCTACCGTCCCATGATCATGCGACGCATTCTCGGAACCCTCCTGCTCCTCCTGGCGCTGACCGCCTGCGGCAGCGACGCCCAGGATTCGGCGGGGGACGCACCAGACCCAGGTGTGGGGCCCGCGGTCACCCAGGTGGCGCTGCTGACCGGTACGTCGGCGGGCGGCGAGGTCACGACCGAGCCGACGGTGCTGGCCGACGAGGCCGCCGTCCAGGAGTACGCCGACCAGTTCCGCAACGACGAGCTCGGGGGCGAGATCGTGGAGACGGCGGCGAAGACCGAGGTGCCCGACGGTCAGCAGCTCGCGGCCGCGGTGGTCGCCGTCGGGTGCGAGGTCCCGACGAGGGTCGTGGGCACGGGCACCGACGAGGACGTCGCGCTGCACGCCGTACTGCCGTCGCCGACGAAGGAGTGCTTCGCGCCGATCACCACGGTCGCCGTGGTGCTGCTGCCGGAGTAGGCGCTACTTCGGTGCCGTGTAGGTGACCTCGAGGGCGTTCGCGACCCGCCGCAGGTAGCCGTCCGAGGGGACGTTGACGACCCGGTTGCGGCCCTTCCCGCCACGCGCCACCATCGTCGAGGAGCCGCCGCCGTCGAGGTTGAGGGCCTCGTCGGCGCCGAGGTCGGCCATCAGGTTCGCCAGCTCGAGCATGGTGTAGCCGCGGCTGACCGAGCTGCGGCCGTCGATGACGAGCAGCAGCACCTCGCCGGTGTCGTTGTCGATGCCGACCGCGGTGCGCGGGTGCATGATCTTGTTGTCGAGCACGGTCACGATGCCGTCGTCGATGAGCGTGTGGTTGCCGGTGATGACCATCTTCGGGTTGCCCTCGACCTGGGTGGCCACCGCCACCCGCATGCCCGGCTTGAGGCCCATCAGCTGTCGCGCGCCCGCGCCGCGGCCGACCAGGAGGCTGCCCTTGATCGGCTTCTTCGGCGGGAGCTTGCGGCTCTTGCTGACGACCTTCTTGTTCTTGATCCACACCGCGACCACCCGCTTGCGCTGGCCCTGCGTGAGCGCGTAGCCGCCGGTCGGGCCCCAGTCCTGGGTGTAGTAGCCGACGCTGTCGGCCAGGACGTACGGCGAGTTGAGCGAGGTCAGGTTGATCTCCGGGTGCTTGCGGACCCGGAAGGTCAGCGGCAGCTCGCCGATGGACGGGCGGCCGCGGGCGATGGAGAACGCGGCGTTCCACCCGCTCGTGCGACCGTGCAGGAGGCCGCGCTTGCGGTCCTTCCCGATCCCGAGCGGGGCGCCGGTGCGGCCGATGTCGTAGAAGTCGCCGTTGACCCCCGCCACCGCGTCCTTCTGGCGCTTGAGGATGTCGGGGACGCTCGCGACGCCGCGGACCGTTCCGGAGTCCGCGTAGTCGATCCGCAGACCCGGCGTCTTGGTGTTGATCGCGAGCAGGTGCGCCTGGATCGGGCCGCGGGAGTCGATCTGCGTCCACTGGGTGAGGGTCACGCCCGGCGAGATCTCGTGCTCGGCGACGTCGGTCTTGCGGACCGGACCGGACCGACCGAGACGACCGGTCGCGGGCGGCGCGACCCAGCCGGGCTGGCCGTCGGAGGTGTGCTCGGGATGCAGGTCCCGGCGTACGTCGTGGGGTGCCGTTCGCTGGCCCGATGGCCCGCCGGTGTCCTCGGCCAGGGCGGGCGCACCCGCGACGAGGGCGCACGCCAGCACGCCTATGACGATGGACCCCCGAATGCGCACCTGCCCGATAGTAGGTCGCCCCCGGCGAGGTTGGGGCATCAACGAGTCGCGTGTCTCTAGTCTCAGCATCGTGGGCGAGGCGCAGAACGTGTTCGTCGAGGGCGACAACCTCGGCGTGCTGCCGACCCTGCCGGCCCGCCTGGGGCGGCCGGTCGACCTGGTCTACATCGACCCGCCGTACAACACCGGCAACGACTTCGCCTACCACGACGACTTCCGCGCGGACGGCTCGCGCCGCAGCAGGCACCAGGCCTGGGTCGCGATGATGGAGCCGCGGCTGGTGGCGGCGCGCGAGGTGCTCGCCGACACCGGGGCGATCTTCGTCAGCATCGACGACAACGAGGCCGCGCACCTGCGGCTGCTGATGGACGACGTCTTCGGCGAGGACAACCTGCTCGCCCAGGTCGTGGTCAACCTCAACCCGAAGGGCCGCCAGCTCGGGCGGGGGTTCGCCACCAGCCACGAGTACGTCCTCGTCTACGCCCGCGACGCTCGTCGTACCGTCCTGGACGCGAGCAGCTCCGACGCCGTCGACGAGCGCGACTTCAACCTGACCGCGCCCGACGGCCGGCGCTACCGGCTGCTACCGCTGCGCAACACCAACAAGAAGTTCAACCCGCTCACCGCGCGGACGCTGCACTTCCCGCTCTGGGGCGACCCGGAGAGCGGGCGGGTGAGCACGACGCCGTACGACGGCGCGGTCGAGATCGAGCCGGTCTTCGGCGACGGCCGGCCCGCCGTGTGGCGGTGGAGCCGGCCGCTGATCGAGGAGCGGCCCGACGACCTGGTCTGCCGGGTGGTCAAGGGCCGCAACGGTGACCGGGTCGACGTCTACCAGCGCGACTGGCTGCTCCGGGACACCCCGGGCGGGCGGCGCAAAAAGCTGCGCACCATCTGGCTCGCCGAGGAGGTCGGCTCGACCGACACTGCCGTCGCCGAGCTCAAGGAGCTGGTCGGCCACGTCTTCGAGTCGCCGAAGCCGACCGGGCTGGTCCGCCGGATCCTCGGCACCATGCCCGACGACGCTTTGGTGGTGGACTTCTTCGCCGGGAGCGGTACGACGGGGCACGCGGTCGCCCTCCAGAACGCCGCCGACGGCGGCTCGCGTCGCTGCGTGAGCATCAACTCGGCGGAGCCCACCCGGGTCGGGTCCAACGCCCACGCGGCCGGCCTGCTCACCGTCGCCGACATCACCCGGGCCCGGCTGCAGGCGGTCGCCGACACGGTCGGTGGCGGCTACGAGGAGCTTGCGTAGGAGAGCCGGTCGAGCTCAGTCGTGTGAGCGGCAAGGTCCGTGTTCTTCGCAAATCGGTGGCGAAGTCAATGATCTCAACCGGGTGAAGTTGGATCTCGACAGTTGCCATTCCGTCCAATTCTTCGAGGGTCTGGAGCGCTGCGATCGCACCCATGTCGGTCGATTGGCGTCGACCCTCAATCGGCGACAGTAGATACCTTCAAGTATGGCGTATTGCCGATTGCGATGTGGAGGTTCATGGGACGCTGTAGCGAAGTATGGCGAAATTTCAGGGCTGCCACGCTGCGACGTCGTAGTTGGAAGTCTCTACGATCGCCGACTGAGGGCTGCGCCGGATTCCCAGTACTCCATGAAGGCTTCCTGCAGGCGGAGCACCGCAGATCCGCGGACGGCCAGGAACGGAACGGCCGCAGGCGATTCGCCATCCGAGAAATGAAGGTGAGGGAAGAATACTGCCACAGATTCCATTTTGGTCGAGTCATCTTCGAGCAATGTGGGATTGTAGATCGTCAATCCGAACTGGGTAATGAGGCGTTCGCGCTGGGTCGTTTTGAATGCGACCAATCCGTGGCGCCTGCCGCTAACTTTCAGTTCCCGCTTGATCTGCTGCGCACGCAGCTTCACGTCCGCCGCGTCTGGAATCAAATATCGATACTTGACGCCTCGATCCAGATTGCTCCGCACCACTTCGGTAAATGGGCTGGAATTTCCCTCCCACGCAAGGTCGTACGCGTAGATCCAAACTCGTCGGGCGGACGCCTCGAGGGCGATGACCTCGGCCTCGGTCAAGACGCCGGTGCGCACTTGCGCGTGAGAGTCTGACATCGCAACCGAGGCGACCACGTGGAACAAGCCATCGGAAGCTCGATGAGCGGTGCTCCTCGCTGCGGCGAACTGGACAAGGAGAATGCCGCCGAGCAGGATCCCCAGCAGTAGCGCAGATGTGGCAAGTCGTTTGATCTCGACGGCACCGGTGAGAGCTGACACGACAAAGAGGAGGATCGTGAGGAGTAGTGGCCACAGATAGGTGTCACTCAACCGATTGTTCACACGGGAACCCTAGTGACGTTCGCTGGATGAATCTGAGATTCGCCGAGTTCGTGGCACGGGACCGTCAGTTGGTCAAAACCGGGTCGTTCCACATGGTGGCCGCGGCCGGTGCATTCGTGCATGTCGGTGATGTCGACAGCGCCTGTCCTCGAGGTCAGCGCTCGTAGCTGACGCTCCGTCAGACCCCGGCGGCACGCTCCAGCGCGACGAGCTCCCCGTCGAGGTAGGTCAGTAGCCGCTGCAGGTGCGGCACCGTCCGGCGGCAGCCGATCAGCCCGAAGCCCAGGTTGCCGTCGTACGAGATGCAGGTGATGTTGAGCGCCATGCCGTTGATCGGGATCGACAGCGGGTAGTGGCCGACCATCCGGGCGCCGTTCCAGTAGCGGGTGGTGCGCGGTCCGGGCACGTTGCTGATGATCAGGTTGTACGGCGGCCGCACCAGGCCCGACATCCGCAGCATCGGCGCGGCGATCGCTGGCGCCTGGCCGAGGGCGCTCATCGCCATGATCTGCAGGGGCGTCATCGTGGAGAGCGCCTCCTTGCCGTCCTGCATTGCCGTGTGGATGACCATCAGCCGGTCGACCGGGTCCTCGAGGTCGGTGCCGAGCTGGCACATCACCGAGCCGACCGCGTTGCCGCCGTCGGTGGAGGCGAGGTGGGACTCCTTGGCCTTGAGACCGATCGGCACCATTGCGACCAGCGGGGCCTCGGGCAGGGCGTCGAGCTCGAGCAGGTAGCGGCGTACGGCGCCGCCGCACATCGCGAGCACGACGTCGTTGATCGTCGTGCCGGTCGCCTTGCCGATCGTCTGCAGCCGCTCGATCGGCCAGTCCTGCGCCGCGAACCGCCGCGACGCCGTGATCTTCTGGTTGAACGCCGTGCGCGGTGCATACAGCGACACCGAGGAGGTCTCGTTGCGCACGCTCTTGCTGAGGGTCTTGATCAGTGCGCCCGGCATGCCGGCCGCCTCGGCGGTGATGCCGAGCGCCGATCGCAGGGCCTGGGTGGGGATCTCGGCGAGGCCGGTCTCCTCGCCGCCGCGCGGCGTCCGGGTCTTCCCGCGTCGGGTGCGTGCGTCCCACGGTGGCGGCATGTCGCGCAGGTCGGGGTCGTCGCTGAGGGTGCTCTGCACCAGCCGCATCGCCGAGATGCCGTCGACCAGGGAGTGGTGGACCTTCGTGTAGAGCGCAACCCGGCCGTCGCGGAGCCCCTCGATGACGTGGGCCTCCCACAGCGGCCGCTCCCAGGCCAGCCGGGTGCCGTGCAGCCGGCCGCTGAGGTCGAGCAGCTCGCGGATCCGGCCGGGCTTCGGCAGCGCGCTGTGCCGGATGTGGTGGTCGAGGTCGAACTGCTCGTCCTCGACCCACGCGAGCTGGCCCCCGGTCGAGAGGGAGCGGTGCGGACGCTTGAGGAAGAGTGGCGCGATCTCCTCGACGTCGCGCATCGACTCGTACATCTCGCGGCCGTAGCCACGCCCGGCCCCCTCCGGCTTCTCGAAGAGCTGCAGGCCGCCGACGTGCATCGGCATGCTGCGGTTCTCGACGAGGAGGAACGACGTACCCGTCGGATCGATCAGTGAGACCACGCCGCCCCTAACGTTGGTGAGTCGTCCGAGTCTGAACCCCAGTGTCCGTCGCCACAAGGGATCTCGGTGGTTGAGGCGCGAGCGGAGCGAGCCTCGAACCCACCTTCCCTCCACAGGGCGGCTGTCCGGCGTCGGTCTCCACAAGGGGGCCCGCGCCGCGGCTCCCGGCGTCCCCGCTCGCGCCTAGCGTCGTCGGTGCACCGGATCGGCCGGTGCTCGACCACTCGGGAGTAGCCCATGAGAAACCTGACCGTGAGCAGCCGTCGCTGCTGGCCGCGCGTGGCAGGATCGGCCCCGTGGAGGCCGGACCGCTCGACCGCATGTGGCATGTCGGGCGGACGTCCGTCCGGGCGCGGGTCAAGCGCTGGGAGTCGAAGCGCTGGCAGATCGCCCAGTGCGCGGTCGCGGCCGGGGTGGCGTGGTTCATCGCCTCCGACCTGCTCGGCCACCCGTCGCCGTTCTTCGCCCCGGTCGCCGCCGTGGTCGCACTCGGTACGTCGTACGGGCAGCGCCTGCGACGGGTCGCCGAGGTCACCGTCGGCGTCGCGGTGGGCGTGTTCCTGGCGGACCTGCTGGTGGCGTGGCTCGGCTCGGGTGGGTGGCAGATCGCCCTGATCGTCGCGCTCGCGATGTCGGCGGCGTTCCTGCTCGACGGTGGGCAGCTCTTCGTCACCCAGGCGGCGGTGCAGTCGATCGTGGTGGCGTCGCTGGTGCCCGACCCGGGTGCGGCGTTCACCCGCTGGACCGACGCGGTCGTCGGAGGACTGGTGGCCCTGGTAGCCGCCACGGTGGTGCCGGCCGCACCGTTGCGCCGCCCTCGGGAGCAGGCCGCGGTCGTGATGCGCAAGATCTCGACCCTGCTGCGGGCGGCCGGGGAGGTGATGACCGACGGCGAGGTGCAGCGGGCGATGGCCCTGCTGGCCGATGCGCGGACGACGGACTCACTGATCCGTGAGCTGAAGGACGCCGCCGACGAAGGCCTGTCCGTCGTGGAGTCGTCGCCCTTCCGGGTCCGGCACAAGGGCGACCTGCGCAAGATGGTCGACCTGGTCGACCCGCTCGACCGCGCCTTGCGGAGCACCCGGGTCCTGGTCCGGCAGACGGCGGTGGCGGCCTACCATCGGCGTCCGGTGCCGGACTCCTACTCGCTGCTGGCGCTCGACCTCGCCGACGCCGCAGACATGGCGGCCGACGAGCTGGCCTCGGACCGGATGGCGGTGGCTGCTCGGGACGCGCTGCTCACGGTCGGCGAGGCGACTGGGCAGGTGGAGCGCACCGAGGTGCTGGCCGCGGAGGCGGTGCTCGCGCAGATCCGTTCGGTCGTCGTGGACCTGCTGATGGTCACCGGGCTCGACCAGCTCGAGTCCACGGACGCCCTACCGCCGCCACCACGATGACCGGCCAGCCCTGGGTGCTGCACGTCGACCTTGATGAGTTCCTCGCCGCGGTCGAGGTGCTGCGGCGCCCCGAGCTCGCCGGCCTGCCCGTCGTGGTCGGGGGTCGCGGTGACCCGACGGAGCGGGGCGTCGTGTCGACGGCGTCGTACGCCGCCCGCGCGTTCGGGGTGGGCTCCGGGATGCCGTTGCGGGTGGCGGCACGCAAATGCCCGGAGGCGGTCTTCCTGCCGGTCGACCATGAGGCCTACAACGTCAAGTCCGAGGAGGTGATGGACAGCCTGCGGTCCCTGGAGTGGGGCGGGGTGCCGATGGTGGTGCAGGTGCTCGGCTGGGACGAGGCGTTCCTCGCTGCTGGGCCGGGCCACGCAGACCTGGGGAACCCCCGGGCCTTCGCCGAGCACATCCGTGCGGAGGTGCTGGCGGCGACCGACCTGCACTGCTCGGTCGGCATCGGTGACAACAAGCTCCGCGCCAAGATCGCGACCGACTTCGGCAAGCCACGCGGGGTGTGGCAGCTGACGGCCGACAACTGGGACGAGGTGATGGGCGAGCGCCCGACGACGGCACTGTGGGGCATCGGCGCCAAGACGGGCAAGCGGCTGGCCGCGCTCGGCATCGACACCGTGGACCAGCTCGCGCGCTCCGACGTACGGGTGCTCGCCGCCGAGGTCGGTCCGTCGACCGGGCCGTGGCTGCACCGGCTCGGCCGGGGCGAGGATCCGAGCCTGGTGGACGCGACGCCGTGGGTCCCGCGCGCCCACGGGCGGGAGGAGACGTTCCAGACGGACCTCGAGGACTGGGCCGAGGTGGCCGACGCCGTACGTCGCATCACCCGACGGGTCGTCGCCGACATCGACGCCGAGGGTCGACCTGCGGCACGGGTGGGGCTGAAGATCCGACTGCGCCCGTTCATCACCCTGACCCGCAGCCTCACCCTCCCGGAGGCGACCAACGACCCCGACGTGCTCGCCGCCGCGGCGGTGTCGCTGCTCGACCGGGTCGAGCGCGACCGGGCGGTCCGGCTGCTCGGCGTACGCCTGGAGATGGTGCCGCCCGAGGATGGTTACTGAGGGTGGCTACTAGAGCCCGTCGCGCAGCTCACGGACCACCGAGTCGACGACGGCGACCAGGTCGCCCTCGTGCTCGGCAGCGACCAGGCGCTGGCGCTGGTACGACGCGCCGCGCCGGGGCAGCTCGGTGACCGAGGCGAGCTCGGCGGCGCAGCCCAGCCGGTCGGCGACCGGGGCCAGGCGTTCGACGAGCTCGGCGAGGTCGTCGGTGACGAGCCGCTCGTTGGACGCGGCGTCGGTGATGATGATCGCGTCGAGGCCGTAGCGGGCGGCGCGCCACTTGTTCTCCTGGACGTGCCAGGGCGGCAGCGTCGGGAGCTCTTCTCCGGCCGCGAGCCTGGTGTCGAGGTCGACGACCAGGCAGTGCGTGAGCGCGGTGAGGGCGGCGAGCTCGGGGAGCGTCGAGACGCCGTCGCAGATCCGGTTCTCGATGGTGCCCAGGTGGGCCGCCGGCCGGACGTCCCACCGGATCTCGTTGAGCTCGTCGATGACCCCGGTGGTCAGCTGGTCCTGCACGAAGGACTCGTACTCCGACCACTGCGCGAACTGGAACGGCAGCCCGGCCGTCGGCAGCTGCTGGAACATCAGCGCCCGGTTGGACGCGTAGCCGGTGTCGACGCCGGCCCAGATCGGCGACGAGGCCGAGAGTGCCTGCAGGTGGGGGTGGTAGTTGAGCAGCGCCGACAGCACCGGCAGCACCCGCTCCTCGGACGGCAGCCCGACGTGCACGTGCACGCCCCAGATCAGCATCTGCCGGCCCCACCACTGGGTGCGGTTGATCAGCTCCTCGTAGCGGTGCCCCTCGGACAGCTCCTGCACCGTCCAGGACGCGAAGGGATGGGTGCCGGCGCCGAAGAGGTCGATGTCGAGCTCGTCCCCGGCCGGGATCACCGCTTCGAGGGTCCCGCGCACGTCGTCCATCGCCTCGCCGACCGTGCGGCAGATCCCGCTGACGATCTCGACCGTGTTGCGCAGCAGCTCCTTGTGCAGCTTGCCGGGATCGGCGAGCCGGGGCTTGGCCCGGGCGAAGAGGTGGGTGGCGTCGTTGCGCAGGTCGCGGGTCCGCCGGTCGACCAGCGCGAGCTCCCACTCGACACCGAGCGTCGGCTCGGGGGATCCGTGGAAGTCGATGCGCACGTGGCACAGCGTTCCACAGACGGGCTGCCCAGGTCAGCGGGAGAGCAGGTCTCCCAGGCGGGCGAGCCAGGCGTCGGCGACGCCGTCGAACGGCGCCCTGGCCGCGGTGACCTCGGCCAGCACGCGCTCGGACGCCGCCAGGGCAGCGGCGATCACGTCGTCCGGATAGCCGTAGCGCACCCGGTGATCTGCGAACTCGTCCTCGTCGTCGACCCAGACCCGGCCACCCTTCTCGCCGTGATCAGCGCCGCGGATCACGTCGAGGTCCAGGTCGACCGCGCGCAGGACCAGGCCGTCCCAGGTCGCCGGGGTGGTGATGTCGACGTAGATCGTGCACCAGATGCCCGGGGCCTGGAACGTCGGCAGGCACCACGCGAGGTCGTCGTCGCGAGGGACCAGGGTGACCGCGTCGACCTCCGAGACGAACCGGGCGCCAGGCCGGGCGTTGAGGGTGCCCGCCGGCGAGCCGACCCAGTCGCCGTGGTCGTCAGCGCCGAGGAAGGTCCCGTCGAGCTCCCAGTGCGGCCGGTCACCCCACTTCGTCATGACCAGACGGACGGCATCGCCGGAGTTGGGACTCACAGCGACTGTCTACCACTGTGCGCGGTCACCACGGGGCTGCCACGATGGCGGCCATGCTGGAAGCGCGCGAGCTCAACCTGACCCTGGACTTCTGTCTCCGGGTCGGCGAGCTGCTGCTCTCGTCGGGCGCCGGCGCGGCGGACGTCACGGCCGCGATGCAGTCGCTGTCGTGGCAGCTCGGCGCGCGCAATCCGGAGGTCGACGTCACCTTCACTCAGCTGTCGATGAGCTACCAGGCCGATCCCGAGGAGCCGGCGTACGTGCTGATCCGGCAGGTGAAGCACCGCGACATCGACTACGAGGACCTCACGCTCGTCGACCACCTCACGCGCGACGTGCTCGACGGGGACTGCGACCTCAAGGAGGCGCGCACCCGCCTCGCCCGGATCGTGTCGTCGGGCCACATCCTGCCGCGGTGGGCGGTCAGCCTCGGCTGGGGCGTGATGTGCGCGGGAGTGGGCCTGCAGCTGGGCGGCAACCCTGCCGTGGTCGCGATCGCCTTCGTCGCCGCGGTCAGCATCGACCGGCTCCAGCTGGTGATGTCGCGGCGCCGCCTGCCGGCGTTCTACCGGCAGGTCGCCGGGGGCGGGGTCGCGACCGTCATCGCGGTCGGTGCGGCGGCGGTCGCCGACGTGACGCCGCTCGAGCTCGACCCCTCGCTGGTCGTGACCGCCAACATCGTCATGCTGCTCGCCGGCATCGGCTTCATGGGCGCGCTCCAGGACGCGCTGTCCGGGTTCTACGTCACGGCGGGGGCGCGGCTCACCGAGGCGCTGCTCGCGACGGCGGGCATCATCGCCGGCGTCAGCGGCGGCCTGACCTTCGGCGAGGCGATCGGGGTCGACGTCGGCAGGATCGACCCCGGCCTGGGCGGGAACCTCGAGGGAGTGCCGATCATGGCGCTCGGCGCCGCCATCTGCGCGGCGGGCTTCGCGTTCGCGTCGTACGCACCGCGGCGCAGCTTCGTCCCGATCGGCCTGATCGCCGCCGCCGCGATGACGATCTCGCAGTCGATCACGATCGGCGGGTTCGGACGCACCTGGCCTACGGCGTTCGCGGCCGTCTTCGTCGGGTTCATCAGCTACGGCATCGCCGCCAAGCTGCGGATCCCACCGCTGGTGATCGTGGTCTCCGCCGTCGTACCGCTGCTGCCCGGGCTCTCCATCTACCGCGGCCTGAGCCTGCTGACCGAGGGCGGCGCCGAGACCTCCGAGGGGTTGCTGGCCCTGATCACCGCCGCCTCGGTCGCCACCGCGCTGTCGGCCGGCGTGATCCTCGGTGAGTACGTCGCGCAGCCGGTCCATCGCGAGGCGCAACGGCTCGAGAGCCGCCTAGTCGGCCCGCGTCTGGTCGGTCCGCTCCGGGCCCGACCGTCCCGCGCCACGCGCCGCGAGCGCCGCAAGCGCCAAGACGGCTAGACGACCTTGGTAGGGGCGATCTTCTTGGCGCGGTTGGCGACGACGTCCTGGTAGCGCGAGCCGAGCAGCTTCGCCAGCTGGTGTACGGCGTGCGCGTCGATCCCCACCAGCACCCGGGCCTTGTCGGACTCCACGCCCTTGAGGATGATCTCGGCCGCTCGCTCGGGGGCCATCCGGGCGAGGTTCTTGTCGAAGAACTTCGCACTCTCGACGCCGTCCTCCTTGTCGGAGTAGCGGGCGTTGCGCGCGATCGCGGTCTTGATGCCGCCGGGGTGCACGACCGTGACGCCGACGGGGTGACCAGCCACGAGCATCTCCTCGCGGACCGCCTCCGACATGCCGCGGACGGCGTACTTCGCGGCGTTGTACATGCTCTGCCCGGGCATCGAGACCAGCCCGAAGAGCGACGAGATGTTGACCAGGTGGCCGTCGCCGGAGGCGATCAGGTGCGGCAGGAACTCCTTGGTGCCGTGCACGACCCCCCAGAAGTTGATCCCCAGGATCCAGTCCATGTCGGGGTACTCGAGGTCGACCAGATCGCCCGCCAGGGCCACGCCCGCGTTGTTGATCACGAGGTTGACCTGACCGAACTGCTCGACCACCTGCTCGGCGTACGCCGAGAACGCGGCGCGGTCGGCGACGTCGAGGTGGTCGGAGCGCACCTCACGGGCGCCGGCGTTCTTCACCAGGTCGACGGTTTCGGCGAGCCCGTCGTCGTTGACGTCGGAGAGCGCGAGCCGTGCGCCCTTGCCGGCCAGGTTGACCGCCAGGGCGCGGCCGATGCCGGAGCCGGCGCCGGTGATCACGGCGACCTTGCCGTTGAAGCTCTTCATGCGGAGACATCCTCTCGGGAGACGGTCGCTGGCCGGCGTACGTCGTAGGCGTCGGCGTCGAACCTCGCGAGCTGGCGCCGGAAGGTGACGGTGGACTTCGGCCACAGGGTCGTGTTGCGACCGTGCTCGTCGAGGTACCAGCTCTGGCAGCCGCCGCGGGTCCAGACGGTGCGCTTCATCCGGCGCTGAAGGTTGGCGTTCCACCGCTTGGCGGCCCGCGGACGCGGCTCGACGGACGCCCAGCCGCGGGCGCGCATCGTGCGGACGGCGTCGCGCACGTAGGCGACCTGCGACTCGATGATGAAGACCATGCTGGTGTGGCCCTGGCCGGTGTTGGGGCCGACGAGCATGAAGAGGTTGGGGAACCCGGGCACCGTCGTGCCCTTGTAGGCCGCCATCCCGCTCTCGCGCCAGGTGTCGGCGAGCGTGCGACCGCCGGTGCCCACGATGTGCTCGGTCACCGGCAGCTCGGTTGTGTAGAAGCCGGTCGCCACGACGATCACGTCGACCGGCCGCTCGACGCCGTCGGCGGTGACGATCGCGTCGCCGGTGACCTTGGCGATCCGGTCGGTGACGAGCTCGGTGTTGTCGGCCGCGAGCGCCGGGTAGTAGGTGTTGGAGCGCAGCACCCGCTTGCAGCCGAACTCGAAGTACGGCGTGACCTGGGCGCGCAGCGCCGGGTCCTTGATCCCCTTGACGATGTTGGCTCTAGCGGCCTTCTTGGCCGGTGCGGCGATCCTCGGCTCGATCGTGAATGCCGGCACGTAGCCCTCGTGGGCCCAGTAGATGCCGGTCCGGTAGAGCCTGCCGAGCGCGGGCACGCGCCGCAGCAGCCGGCGTTCGAGCGCGCCGTACGTCCGGTCGTTGCGCGGGATCACCCACGGTGCGGTGCGCTGGTAGACGTCGAGGTGGCCGCCAGTGGATTGCAGAGCCTGCTGCATCTCGGGCACGATCTGGATCGCCGAGGCGCCGGTGCCGATCACGGCGACCCGCTTGCCGGTCAGGTCGACGGAGTGGTCCCAGCGCGCCGAGTGGAAGAGCTCCCCCTGGAAGCCGTCGATGCCCTCGATCTCGGGCAGCTTCGGCTCGGACAGGCCGCCGGCGCCGAGGATCAGGGTCGTGGCCGTGATCGTGCGGGTGCCCGCCGGGCCGGTGACCTGCACGGTCCAGCGCCCGGCCGCCTCGTCCCAACTGGCGTCGTCGAAGCGGGTGTCGAAGTGGAACCGGTCCAGCGTGCCGGATCGCTCGGCGACCCCGCGGAGGTACTCCTGGATCTCCGGGCCGGGGGAGTAGGAACTGCTCCATTCCGGGTTGGGTGCGAACGAGAAGGAGTAGAGCTGGCTCGGTACGTCGCAGGCCGCGCCCGGGTAGGTGTTGTCGCGCCAGGTGCCCCCGACCTCGGCCGCCTTCTCGACGACGAGGAAGTCGCGCTCGCCGTCCTCCTGGAGCTTGATCGCGGCGCAAAGTCCCGCGATCCCGGCGCCGACGATGAGATGGTCGACCTGCTGGGCCATCACCGAACTCGCAGTCATGCGCCGACCGTACTTCCGTTATTGAACAACCGTCAATAGAGTGAGGATCGTGACGACCACCCCCCGCACCCGGCTCTCACCGGAGCAGCGCCGTGAGCAGCTGCTCGACCTCGGCGTCCGGCTGCTGGCGCACCGCTCGCTGGACGAGCTGTCGATCGACCTGCTCGCCGAGGAGGCGGGCATCTCGCGGGGTCTGCTCTACCACTACTTCGGCAGCAAGCAGGCCTTCCACGAGGCCGTCGTACGCCACGCCGCCGACGACCTGATCGCGCAGACCACGCCGCCTGCAGGCGGCGCTCCGATGGAGCGGCTGCTGACCTCGGTGACGGCGTACGTCGACTACGTGGTCGCCAACCACGAGGGCTATGTCTCCCTGGTCAAGGCGGCCGCCGGAGGCAACGTGAGCCTGCGGGCGATCTACGAGGAGGCCCGCTCGGCGCTCAACAGCCGGATCTTCCGCGAGGACGCCGAGGGTCAGATCCTCACCGACACCCCGCTCGCGCGGCTGGTGGTGCGCGGCTGGTCGGCGATGACCGAGGAGCTCGTCCTGGCGTGGATCGACGACCCGCACGACATCACCCGCGAGGAGCTGATCGCGATCGTCGTCGCGTCGCTCCCGGCGGTTGTGGACGCAATGCCTACGGGGGACTAGCCCGGGAGACTGACGTCCACCGTGGTGTCGCCGGGCACGGACCGGAGGGTCACCCGGCCTCCGTGGGCGGACACGATCGCGTCCACCAGGGCGAGTCCGAGGCCGACGCCCATCTCCTGACCGCGGGTGCGGGCGGCGTCGCCGCGGGCGAACCGCTCGAAGGCGTGCTCGACCAGGTCCGGCGGGAAGCCCGGCCCGTCGTCGTGGACGGCGAACCCGTCGCGGCGTACCGACACCGTGACGGTAGTGCCGTCCGGGGTGTACTTCCGGGCGTTGGTCAGCAGGTTGGTGACGACCTGGTGCAGTCGCAGCTCGTCGCCGGTCACGACGGCGGGGGAGTCGACGAGGTCGTCGGGGACGTCGACCCGCCACCGGTGGTCGGGGTCGACGACACGGGCGTCGGAGACCGCTTCCACCAGCAGTCGGGTGAGGTCGACGGGCTTCCTCTCGAGCGGCCGGCCGGCGTCGAGGCGCGCCAGCAGCAGCAGGTCCTCGACCAATGAGGTCATCCGGTCCGACTCCTCCTCGACCTTGTCGAGGGCAGTGCCGAGCATCGCGGGGTCGTCGGGCCGGCGGCGCGCCAGCTCGGTGTAACCCGCGATCGTCGCCAGCGGGGTGCGCAGCTCGTGCGAGGCATCCGCGACGAACTGCCGCACCTGCTGCTCGCTGCGGTGCCGGGCGGCCAGCGATGTCTCGACGTGCTCCAGCAGGGTGTTGAGGGCGGCGCCGACCTGGCCGACCTCGGTGCGTTCGTCGGTGAGGTGCTCGGGCACGCGCTCGGTGAGGTCGATCTCGCCCTCGGCGAGCGGGAGCTCGGACACCGAGTGGGCGGTCGCCGCGACCTCGCGCAGCGGCCGCAGCTGGCGGCGTACGACGACGAGGGCCGCGCCGCCGGCGACGATCACGGCGAGCAGGGTGAGGAGCGCCTCGAGCTCGACCAGGTTGCTCACGGCGTCGTCGACGTCCTTGCTCGGCAGGCCCACGACCACCTTGCCGCCTCCGACGTCCTCGGCGACGGCTCGGTAGCTGCCGAGGCCGCTCACGTCGATTGCGTGGACCTCACCGTCCGTCGGCACGGCATCGAGCTCGCTCGTGACGGTGTCAGACTGCACGGAGGGCGTCCCTCGGTCGACCAAGGTCGAGTTGCCACCACCTTGCTCCGGAAAGATGCCGACCAGAGTGTCGGGTCCGAGCCCCGGGCCGGGGCGACCGGTCGCGCTCATCACGGCCGGTCGGAGGCTCTCGCGGACCTGACCGTCGAGCTGGTTGGTCAGGTAGCTGCGCATCGCCAAGGTCGTCGCGAGGCCGATCAGCACCGAGACGACCAGGACCAGCGCGACCGTCGTGACGACCAGGCGCGAGGTGAGCGAGGCGAAGTGCTTCACGACGCCGGCTTCAGCACGTAGCCCGCGCCGCGCATGGTGTGGATCATCGGCTCGCGGCCGGCGTCGACCTTCTTGCGCAGGTAGGAGATGTAGAGCTCGACCACGTTGGCCTGGCCACCGAAGTCGTAGTTCCAGACCCGGTCGAGGATCTGCGCCTTGCTGAGCACCCGGCGCGGGTTGCGCATCAGGAAGCGCAGCAGCTCGAACTCGGTCGCCGTCAGCATGACGTCCTGCCCGCCGCGGCGTACCTCGTGGCTGTCCTCGTCGAGCTCGAGGTCGCCGACGGTGAGGACGGACGAGGTGGCCGCCTGCTGGGCGCCGGCCCGGCGCATCAGCGCCCGCAGCCGGGCGACCAGCTCCTCGAGCGAGAAGGGCTTGGTGACGTAGTCGTCCCCGCCGGCGGTCAGCCCGGCGATCCGGTCCTCGACGGCGTCGCGGGCGGTGAGGAAGACGACCGGCAGGTCGGGCTGGGTGGCGCGCATCCGGCGCAGCACCTCGAGCCCGTCGAAGTCCGGCAGCATCATGTCCAGCACCACGGCGTCGGGCTTCATCTCCTTGGCCGCGGCGACCGCCTTCGAGCCGGTGTGCGCGGCACGTACCTCCCAGCCCTCGTAGCGCAGCGCCATCGAGACCAGCTCGGCGATGTTCACCTCGTCGTCGACGACCAGCACGCGCAGGGCAGTGCCATCGGGTCGGGTCAGGTCCATGGCCGACACCTTGCCGACAGTACCTGTGCAAATCCTGTGTGCGCGCTGTGCTGTGTTCAGGACGTGTTCACCGCTGGGACACAGGTTCAGCACAGGTCGTCCCGTCACCCTCGGGGCATGACTGAGCAGACGACCGCAGTTCCGTCCGACCCGCCCGCCGACCCGCCCGCGCCGAAGGTACGTCGTACCCTCGGTTTCCCGGTGGTGGCCGCCATCGCTGTCGCCACGCTGCTGATCGGCGGGCTCGCCGGCGGCATCATCGGGTACGCCGTGCACTCCGACGGCCCTGACTTCCGCCAGGGCGGCCCCGGCCAGCGGTTCCAGCAGGGCGGTCCCGGCAACGGCCAGCTGCCGCAGCCGCCCACCGACGGCTAGCTGCTCAGGTCTCGCACGGCCAGCGACGCGAACACCATCGCCGAGCCGAGCGGGGCGCCCGGGCCGGGGTAGCGCTGGCCGAACACGGAGGCTGCACTGTTGCTGGACGCGTAGAGACCCGGGATCGCGGACCCGTCCTCGCGGAGCACGCGTCCGGCGGTGTCGGTGACCAGGCCGCCCTTGGTGCCGAGGTCGGAGAGCACGAACCGGGCGGCGTAGAAGGGTGCCTGGTCACAGGGCGTCGGGGCTGCGCCCCCGGTGAAGAACGAGTCGTACTCGTCCTGGCCGCGGCCGAAGTCCTCGTCGACCCCGGCCTCGCAGAAGCCGTTGAACCGCTCGACGCTCGCGACCAGCGCGTCGGCGGGTACGCCGATCCGCCCGGCCAGCTCCGCGATCGTGTCGGCCTGCACCCACGTGCCGGCTGCGAGGTGCTCGGCCGGGTCGCCCTCGGGCATCGCGATCGCCGGCAGCCGGCCGCCCTCGCGGGAGTCGAAGACGAACCAGGACGGGATTCGCTCCGGTGCCTCGGCCATGATCCGGCCGAACCGGTCGTAGGGCAGCGCCTCGTTGGCGTAGCGCGCGCCGTTGGCGTCGACCATCAGGCCGGAGCGGAAACCGAGCGTGAACGAGCCGCCGCCGTCGGGCTGCTCCAGCCCGGGGCAGAACCAGCCGACGCCGCTGTAGTCGGCGGCGGCGCCGATCGCGACCCCCGCGGCGATCGGCTCACCGGTGTTGGTGCCGCGCGGTGCCATGGTCCAGGCGACGTCACCGGGTACGCCGTGGGTGGCGCGCTCCTCCGCGTTGCCCTCGAAGCCGCCAGCGGCGATCAGCACGCCGCGCCGGGCCCGGATCTCGATCGGGCCCTCGGGGGTCATCGCCGCGACACCGGTGACGCGAGGTTGGTTGTCGACAACCAACCCGGTCATCGGCAGGTCGGTGAGCACGGTGCCACCGGCACCCACGAACCCTTCGAGCAGCCGGGCGATCAGCGCCTGCCCGCCGGACAACGTGTTGCGCCCGCCCTCGCCCACGCGGTCGCGCTCGACCGGCGGCCGGACGAGCGCGGCGACCTCGGGGGTCAGGTCGCCCCGTTTGATGCTGGCCGGCTGGATCGACCGGCCCATCGCGACCCGGCCGGGCGCGTCGTAGTACTCCGAGAACGGGAGCCACTCGAACGGGATCCCGGCCGCCTCGAGCTCGGCCACCAGCTCGGGCGAGTGGGTCAGGAACGCCTCGACCCGGTCCTGGTCCGGCTCGTCGAGCACCGCGCCCAGGTAGGCCCGGGCGCCCTCGGTCGAGTCATCGATCCCGGCCCGCTGCTGCACCTGGCTGCCGGGGAGCCAGCAGGCGCCGCCGGAGTACGCCGAGGTCCCGCCGATCAACGGGGTCTTCTCGACCACGACGGTGCTCAGGCCGGCCCTCTGGGCGAGGAACGCCCCGGTCATCGCCCCGCCACCCGAACCCACCACGACGACGTCGTACTCGCGCTCCTCGGTCATGCGGCGATAGTAGAACACGTTCTAGGTTGGTGGTGGTTTCGAGGCTCAGGCGCCAGGGCGCCTTTCACACCTCAACCACCGTCCCGGTGGTTGAGGTGCGAGGAGCGCTAGCGACGAGCCTCGAAACCACCTCAACCACCGTGACGCTGGTTGAGGTGCGAGGAGCGCTAGCGACGAGCCTCGAAACCACTGAGCCAATAACCACCGCGCACCCGAGACCACCGGTGGGAGACAATGGATCCGCCATGACCGACGAGCTCCAGATCACGTATCCCCCGGAGCTGCCGGTCAGCCAGCGCCGCGACGACATCGCGGAGGCGATCCGCGATCACCAGGTCGTGATCGTGGCCGGCGAGACCGGGTCCGGGAAGACCACCCAGCTGCCGAAGATCTGCCTCGAGCTCGGCCGCGGTGTACGGGGCGGTGACAGTCGGGGTGACGGCGGCGGGCTGATCGGGCACACCCAGCCGCGCCGGATCGCCGCCCGGTCGGTGGCCGAGCGGATCGCGAGCGAGCTGGGCACCGAGCTGGGCGACCTGGTCGGCTATCAGGTCCGCTTCACCGACCGGACTTCGAGGTCGAGCCGGGTCAAGCTGATGACCGATGGCATCCTGCTCGCCGAGCTGCAGCGCGACCGGATGCTGAAGAAGTACGACACGATCATCATCGACGAGGCCCACGAGCGCAGCCTCAACATCGACTTCCTGCTCGGCTACCTCAAGCGGCTGCTCCCGCGGCGGCCAGACCTCAAGCTGATCATCACCTCGGCGACCATCGATGTCGACCGGTTCGCGAAGCACTTCGACGCACCTGTCATCGAGGTCTCCGGGCGCACCTACCCGGTTGAGGTGCGCTACCGCCCGTTGATGGCCTTCGACGAGGAAGACGACGAGGGCGAGGTCGTCGTACGCGACCAGACCGAGGCGATCGTCGACGCGGTCAAGGAGCTCTCGGCCGAGGGGCCCGGCGACATCCTGGTGTTCCTCCCGGGCGAGCGGGAGATCCGTGACACCGCCGACGCGATGAAGGATCTCGACAAGCTCGATCACCGGAGAAGGCTCGAGATCGTCCCGCTCTACTCGCGCCTGTCGGCCGCCGAGCAGCACCGCGTGTTCTCCTCGCACGGTGCGTCGGTACGCCGGGTCGTGCTCGCCACCAACGTCGCCGAGACTTCGCTGACCGTGCCGGGCATCCGGTACGTCGTGGACACCGGCGTCGCGCGGATCAGCCGCTACTCGGTGCGCACCAAGGTCCAGCGACTCCCGATCGAGCCGATCAGCCAGGCCTCCGCCAACCAGCGCTCGGGCCGCTGTGGCCGCGTCGAGGCGGGCATCGCTGTACGCCTTTACTCGGAGGAGGACTTCGAGGGTCGCCCCGAGTTCACCGATCCGGAGATCCTGCGCACCAACCTCGCCAGCGTCATCCTGCAGATGGCGTCGCTCGGGCTCGGCGACATCGCCCGGTTCCCGTTCGTCGAGCCGCCCGACAAGCGCAACGTGTCGGCCGGCGTACAGCTGCTGGAGGAGCTCGGCGCACTGGCCCCGGCGGTTGAGGTGCGAGCGGAGGGAGCCTCGAAACCCCGGGGACCGCACCTCACCCAGGTCGGACGACGGCTCGCGCGGCTGCCGATCGACCCGCGGCTCGCGCGGATGATCCTCGAGGCCGAACGGCTCGGCTGCGTGCGCGAGGTGATCGTGATTGCCGCCGCGCTGTCGCTGCAGGACCCGCGCGAGCGACCGTCGGAGTTCCAGGCGCAGGCCGACCAGCAGCACGCGCGGTTCAAGGCCGAGGGGAGCGACTTCCTCACCTGGCTCAACCTCTGGCGCTACGTCAAGGAGCAGCAGCAGGAGCTCTCGTCGTCGGCGTTCCGGCGGATGTGCAAGCGCGAGTACCTCAACTACCTCCGCGTCCGGGAGTGGCAGGACTTCGAGTCCCAGCTGCGCCAGGTCTGCAAGGAGATGGGTTTCGAGACAGGCGCTAGCGCGCCTTCCTCAACCACCGAAGGCGGCGCGGCGTACGACAGCGACGGCATCCATCAGGCACTGCTCTCCGGCCTCCTGTCCCACATCGGGTTGCTCGAGGAGCGCGAGAAGGAGCGCAGCGGATCGGGACGTCGGCCGATGCGGGAGTACCTCGGTGCGCGGGGAGCGAAGTTCGCGATCTTCCCCGGCAGTGGGCTGGCGCGGAAGCAGCCGCAGTTCCTGATGGCCGGCGAGCTCGTCGAGACCAGCCGGCTCTGGGCGCGGCAGAACGCCGCGATCAAGCCCGAGTGGGCCGAGCGCCTCGCCGGTGACCTCGCCAAGCGCACCTACTCCGAGCCGCACTGGAGCAAGAAGCGCGCGTCCGTGATGGCCCACGAGCGGGTCACGCTGTACGGCGTCCCGCTCGTCGCCGACCGCCTCGTCTCGTACGGCAAGGTCGACGTGCCGTTGGCTCGCGAGCTCTTCATCCGGCACGCGCTCGTGTACGGCGAGTGGCACACACGGCACCGGTTCATGGAGACCAACCGGCGCCTGCTGGAGGAGGCCGAGGAGCTCGAGCACCGCGCCCGCCGGCGCGACATCGTGGTGGACGAGCACACCCTCTTCGACTTCTACGACGCCCGCGTCGGCCCCGAGGTCGTGAGCGGCGCGCACTTCGACCGGTGGTGGAAGGACGAACGTCGGCAACGCCCCGACCTGCTCGACTTCGACCCGTCGATGCTGACCCATGACGCGGCCGACCAGGTGACCGAGGCCGACTACCCGGAGCAATGGGACGGTGGGGGCCTCACCTTCCCCATCAGCTACCACTTCGAGCCTGGGTCGGCTGACGACGGTCTCACCATCGACGTACCGGTCGCGACCCTCAACCGGGTCGAGGCCGACGACTTCTCCTGGAACGTCCCCGGCCTGCGCGAGGAGCTGGTCACCAGCCTGATCCGCAGCCTGCCCAAGCAGCTGCGGGTGAACTTCGTGCCGGCGCCCAACAAGGCGCGCGAGTTCCTCGCCGCCGTGCCGCCGGGGGAGGAGCCGCTCCTCGACGCCCTCGAGCGCTGGTGCCGCTCGACGACCGGCGTCGTCGTACCTCGGGAGGCTTGGGACTGGTCCAAGGTCGCCGAGCACCTGCGCCCGACGTACCGCGTCGTCGACGAGGACGGCCAGGAGCAGGCCCGCGGCAAGGATCTGGAGGCGTTGAAGGAGCCGCTGCGGCCGCAGTTCGCCGCCGCCATCGCCGAGGTCGCGACCGACAGCGGGCTCGCGCGCACGGGCGAGACGGCATGGGTCTTCGACACCATCGAGGCGTCCTTCGAGCAGGTGCGCGCCGGCCACCAGGTGCGGGTCTTCCCGGCGCTCGTCGACGAGGGCGCGACCGTCGGGCTGCAGGTGTTCGGGGCCGAGGACGAGCAGGAGGCGCGGCACCGGCTCGGCGTACGACGCCTGCTGCTCCTCGCGATCGCGTCGCCGGTGCCGGCGATCCTGCGGGACCTGACCAACGTCGAGAAGCTCGGCCTCGCCGGCTCGCCGTACCCGAGCGTCGCGGAGCTGCTCGAGGACTGCCGGGCAGCGGTGGTGCAGGCCGTGGTCGACGCCCGACCGGTGGTGCGCGACCGGGCGGCGTACGACGCGCTGCTGGCCGAGGCCCGGCGCGACTACGAGGCGCACCTGCGCGCCACGATGGCCGATGTGATCCGCGTGCTCGGCGCGTGGCGGCAGGCCGAGAAGGCGCTGAGCGGCCGCGCCGAGATGCTGATGCTGCCCGCCCTCACCGACATGCGCGCGCAGCTCGCCCGGCTGGTGCACGCGGGGTTCGTCGGCGAGGCGGGTGCCGCTCAGCTGCGGCGCTACCCGACGTACCTCGCCGCGATCGAGCAGCGCCGCCAGCGGCTCGACGGGCAGCTCAACCGCGACCGGCAGCTGATGGACCAGGTCGCCGACCTCCAGGACGCCTACCTGCACCAGATCGAGGCGCTCCCCGAGGGCCGTCCGCCGGGGGCGCACCTGCGGCAGGTGCGGTGGATGCTCGAGGAGTACCGGGTCTCGCTGTGGGCCCAGCAGCTCGGTACGCCGTACCCGGTGAGCGACCAGCGCATCCGACGTAGCCTGCAGGCGTGAGCTCTTCCGCCAGCCATGGGCGCCCCCATCACCGCCCGATGACGCCCGGGGCCAACTACTTCGAGGCGCTCGTCGGAGGCACGGACCCGGCCCTGGTCAGCGAGGCGGCCGACCGGGCCGCACAGCTGCTGGTGCGCGGCACCCGCGAGGCCGGCGACGCCGAGGTCGCCGAGCGGCTGCTGCACCTCGCCGACACCGAGGGCATCGAGACCATCGCCGAGGTCTGGTCGGGCTCGCCCGCGGACTCGCTGGCCGGCTGCCTGTGGCGGCTCTACCTGCTGCGCTCGTGGGTGTACGCCGACCCGCTCGATGTCTCGCGCCAGTTCGAGGCCGGGCAGCGCAGTGCCCAGGTCGCGCGGGTGGTCGCGGGGGTGGCAGACCCGCCGGGGCCTGAGCAGCTCAAGGCGATGATCGACCAGGTGCTCCGCGGGATCGCCGGAAGTGACTTTGCCGACGTGCTGCTGCGCGCGGCCGCCTTCGCCCGGGTCGTCGCCGCCGGGCGGGCCTCGCTGAGCGACCCCACCGACGCGGACGTGCAGCGGATGCTGCTGCTCTCCGAGCAGCTCGAGGAAGCCGGTCACCTCGAACTGGAACAAGGGCTGGCCTGACCCGGTTAGACTCTTTGAGTACGCCGGACCGCGGCAGCCCCGGGTCCCAAAATTAGCCGCCACGAGCGGCCACGCGCCGTGAGGCGCTCCCGGTCCGGCGTACTTCTTACTCACCGAAGTCCTAGTCTTCGGGCATGCGACTGCTCCGGCGAATCTTCCGCCGCCCCGTCCCCACCAGTCCCGGCAGCGTCACCTACGCGCCGCGGGCCGACGGCCGTCCCGACCCCGGCGAGGTCGTCTGGGGCTGGGTGCCGTACGAGGACGACCCGCAGCAGGGCAAGGACCGGCCGGTGCTGCTGATCGGGGTCCAGGGCAGTCAGTTCCTGGGCCTGATGCTGACCAGCAAGGACCACGACCGCGACGCGGCCGACGAGGCTCGGTGGGGGCGGCACTGGATGGACGTCGGCGCGGGCGGATGGGACCGGCAGCGCCGGCCGAGCGAGGTCCGGCTCGACCGGCTGATCCGGCTCGACACCTCCGCCGTACGACGTGAGGGGGCGGCGCTGGACCGTGCGACCTTCGACCGCGTGGTGGCTGCTGCCAGTCGGTTCCATCCGCTGGGTCGATAAGGTGGGCGGCGCCCGGGCCTGCCCCGGGCACGGTTGTGAGTGCGGGTCTGAGGAGGTCTGGTGAGGGTTACCCGGGGACTGCTGGCGTGCGTCGCCGTGGCGTCGGTGCTGGCCACCGCCGCCTGCACGGACGACTCGCCGGACGACCCGGCTCCGCCCACCCCGAGCCCGAGCTCGACGGCCCCTCCGGACAAGCTCACCTTCGGCGTCGTCGGGCCGCGCGACGTACAGCGGGCGTTCCGGGCCACGGTCGACGCCTGGAACCTCGACCCCGACTCCACCGACGTCACCATCGAGAGCTGGCCGACCCAGGCAGCGATGCGCACGGCGATCGAGGGCGGTGCGGCCGTCCCCGACGTCTTCATGTCGTCGCGGTCGGATCTCTCGTGGCTGCTCGAGAACGGCTACACCCAACCTGTCGACGAGCTGCTCGACGAGCGCGGCGTCGAGTTCGGTGACACCTACTCGCGTGATGCCCTCCAGGCGCTCAGCACCGACGACCACCTCCAGTGCATGCCGTACGGCGTCACGCCGACGGTCATCTACTACAACAAGCGGCTGGTCAACTTCGACCGGATGCGCAACCGTGGCCTGGACGCACCCGACGAGGACGCGACCAGCTGGACCTTCGACCAGTTCACCGCCGCGGCGGAGTTCGCGAGCCGCCCGGCCCGCGGGGCGAAGGGCGTCCACATCGCCCCGACGATCGCGGGACTGTCGCCGTTCATCCGCTCCGGTGGTGGCACCGTCTTCGATGACGCTGACGCGCCGACGTCCCTCGCCTTCTCCAGCGACAGCAGCAAGGACGCGCTCGAGCGCACCCTCGAGCTGCTCCGCAACCCGCAGGTGACGCTCGATGAGTCCCAGCTCGACCAGGCGACGGCGCTGCGGTGGTTCCTGCGCGGCAAGCTCGGCATGATCGCCGGCGACCGTTCGCTGACGCCGATCCTGCGCCAGAAGAGCAACCTCGACTTCGACGTGATGCCGATGCCGAAGCTCGACAGTGCCGCGACCGTCGGTGACGTGACCGCACTGTGCATGTCGGCACAGACGTCGAGCCCCTCCATTGCCGCGGACTTCATGGTCCACGAGATCTCCTCCGACTGGGTCGGCCTGGTCGCGAGCACCGGCTACCTGCAGCCCGCCAACGTCGAGGTCGCCCTCGCCGACGACTTCCTGCAGCCCGGCCGCCACCCCGAGCACGCCGCGTTCTTCAACTCCAGCGTCCGCTCGATGGCGGTGCCGCCCCTGATCGACACCATGCCGGAGCTCGAGGAGACCGTCGCCCCGAGCCTGGAGCAGCTGGTCTACGGCGTCGGCGTCCTCGACCTCGACGCGATCACCACCCAGATCGACGACGAGTCCAAGCCGGTCCTCGACCCCGAGTCGGCCTCGGACGCGCCCAGCCCGTCGGAGTCACCCTCGGAGTAGCGCGGCCCCGGTGGTTGAGGTGTGAGGCGCGTTAGCGCCGAGCCTCGAAACCACCAGATGCGTAGGCAGGGCGGTGAGCGCGGCCTGCGGGGCTGCTGGGGTCGGCCGCGGACAGGCAGCGACGGCGGGTACGGCGGGCGAGTGGTCGCGACTGCTTCCCGGGTTCCCAGGCCCCGGTGGTTGAGGTGTGAGGCGCGCTAGCGCCGAGCCTCGAAACCACCAGATGCGTAGGCAGGGCGGTGAGCGCGGCCTGCGGGTCTGCTCGGGTCGGCCGCCGACAGGCAGCGACGGTGGGTACGGCGGGCGAGTGGTCGCGACTGCTTCCCGGGTTCCCAGGCCCCGGTGGTTGAGGTGTGAGGCGCGCCAGCGCCGAGCCTCGAAACCACCACCAAGCGGGCCACCTTTCGTCCACAACGCTGCCTTCGACAGGGTTGTCCACCGCCCGGGCTCGCTCGGATGCGGGCACCGGTGGGAGCGGGTTGGCTGGACCCATGACAGCGATGACCACACCCCGCCACCAGGTGGCGTCGGCGACCGCGCAGCTGCGCGGCATCGCCGACTCCCTGGTGGACGCGTCGGTGTGGTCCATGGATGCCGCTGAAACTGCCTCGACGTTGGTGGAGCTGACCCGCCTGGAGGCCCAGGTCGTGGAGCTGAGGTCTCGGGTCGCCGCCCATGCCGACGAGCTGCGGGTCGGCTCAGAGGTCGGTGCCACGAGTACGGCGATCTGGCTCGCCCACCAGACCCGGCAGACTCGTCCGGCCGCTGCCCGCACGGTGCGGCTCGGCTACGACCTGGCCACCCACGACCACGTCCGCGACGCCCTGGCGCGCGGCGACCTCCGGGCGGACCAAGCTCGGGTGATCATCGGCGCCGTCAAGGCCCTGCCCGACGACCTGGACCCCGACCTGGTCATCCAGGCCGAGCGGCACCTGGTCGCCGCAGCACGGCAGCACGACGCCCGGACCCTGAAAATCCTCGGACGCCGGCTCCTGGAGGTGGTGGCACCCGAGGTGGCCGACGCCCACGAGGCCGACCTGCTCGAGAAGGAAGAAGCCAGGGCCGCCCAGGCGACCAGGCTGACGATGACCGACGACGGACACGGGAGAGTCCACGGCCGGTTCACCCTGCCCACGGCGCAGGCGGCGATGCTGAAGAAGCTGCTCCTCGCGATCGCCGCCCCCAAACACATCGCGGCCACTCAAGGTGCTGGTGTCCGACGTCGGCCGGGGCCGGAGCGGATGGGACGAGCGTTCGCCGAGCTCATCGAACGCATCCCCGCCAAGCGGCTGCCGAAGGTCGGCGGCCTCGACGCCACCGTCGTGGTGACGATCGACCTCGACACCCTGACCGGCAGGCTCCACAAGGCAGGTGTCCTCGACACCGGCGAACGGATCAGCCCAGGACAGGCCAGGCGGCTGGCGTGCGCCGGCCGGGTCATCCCCGTCGTCCTCAGCGGCGCCTCGGAGGTCCTCGACGTCGGACGCGCCCGACGCCTCTTCACCAAGGCCCAGCTCCTGGCGATGACAATCCGCGACGGCGGCTGCGTCGCCGAAGGCTGCGACTGGCCACCCTGGCTCAGCCACGGACACCACTGGCAGCGCTGGGCCGACGGCGGACCCACCGACCTGACCAACGGCGGACTGCTGTGCCCGAGACACCACGCCCGAGCCCACGACCCGGCGTACGAGACGACCCGACATCCGACCGGCAAGGTCAGCTTCCACCATCGGACTTAGGGCATCGCGCGAGCGGGGTAATCGGGTGGCAGCCGGCGCGGAGCCGGGCCTAACCTCGCTCGGTGATCGAGATCGGGTCCCGAGCCCGGAAGCTCCCAGCGCCACCGCCCGTGGTCTGGGGATCGCTGACGGAGCCTCATCTCCCCGCTGCGCGCCCCTGGCTGGAGCTGCTGCCCGACGAGGTCGAACCTCGGGTGCTGGCAGCGGAGCGGCCGGGGCGAGTCGTCTGGTCGTCCCTCTGGCCGGGCCGGCCGGACGACGAGGTGCACCTCCAGCTCTCGGCGGTCGGCTCGGAGACGCTGCTGCGCTACACCCTGCTCACACCCGGCGAGCTGCCCGATGCGAGCAAGACGGGCCACCTGCGTCGGAGACTGAGTGTGTTGCTGTTTGCCGACCTTCGCTACTCATACGGGCAATGATGCTGCCGTGCGCTCACCCGACCCGATCTTCGCCGACCCCCGCCTGGCGCGGCTGTACGACGTCCTCGACGGCGAACGCGTCGACCTTGACGCGTACGCCTCCATCGTCGAGGAGGTCGGTGCCACGAGCGTGGTCGACATCGGCTGCGGCACGGGGTGCCTGGCCGTCCGGCTGGCGGAGGCCGGCATCGGTGTGGTGGGTGTCGACCCGGCAGAAGCCTCGCTCGAGGTTGCCCGGGCGAAGCCGCACGCCGACCGGGTGACCTGGCTGCATGGTGACGCGACCGTCCTCGACGGCAGGGATCTCGCGGCCGACCTGGCGCTCATGACCGGCAACGTCGCGCAGGTGTTCGTGTCCGACGACGACTGGTCGAGCACGCTCGATGCCGTGTACGGGTGCCTGCGTCCGGGCGGTTGGTTCGTCTTCGAGACGCGGCGGCCCGAGGTGCGCGACTGGGAGGGCTGGGAGACTCCTCCGACGACGACCACTCTTCCCGATGGCGAGAGCGTGACCGTGAGCCGCACCGTGACCGAGGTCGCGCTACCGCTCGTCACGTTCGAGTGGTCGACGACGGTGGCCGGCACGACCATCCCCTCGGAGTCCACGCTGCGCTTCCGTCCTCGCGAGGAGATCGAGGCAGATCTGGTCGCGCACGGCTTCGAGGTCGCGGACGTGCGCGACGCGCCGGAGCGGCCGGGGAAGGAGTTGGTCTTCCTCGCCCGCCGGGTCCGGACGTGACGTTCAGTCGTCGGTGAGAGCGGCGGGAGGTACGACGATCTCCGGCTCGACGTCGGCGGTGAGGATCGCGTCGACCAGGACCGGGCCGGCGAGCTCGATCTGCCACGGGCGGGCGCCGTACCCGCTGAGCTGGTCGGCGACCGCGGCGGCGAGCGCCTCGGGGTCGCGCGACTTCGGCGGTGTCCAGAGGGTGCGGCGCAGGTAGTCGGGGGTGAGGACGTTCTCGACGGGGAGGCGGTGCTCCTCGGCGACAGCGGCCAGCGCCTCGCGGGCCAGGACGAGCCGGCGGGCGGCGACGGGGTCCTTCTCGGCCCACGCGCGCGGCAGGGGTGGCCCGTCCCCGCGCGGGGCGCGGGTCGGCAGCTCGTCCTCGTCGAGCTGGGCGGCGCGGGCGAGGGCGGCGACCCAGCGGGTGGCGTAGCGGTCGGCGCCGCGGCCGTGGAAGCCCTTCGTGGCCATCAGGGCGTCGCGGTCGGTCGGCAGGGCGGTGGCGGCGGCGACGATCGCGGCGTCGGGGAGGATCCGGCCGGGCGTCACGTCGCGCTGCTCTGCGATCTCGTTGCGGGTCTCCCAGAGCTCGCGTACGGCGGCCAGCGAGCGTCGGCCGCGCACCCGATGCACCCCCGACGTCCGGCGCCAGGCATCGGTGCGTACGGCGGGGACGAAGCTGCGCAGGTAGTCGAACTCCTGGCGGGCCCACTCGTCCTTGCCGGTCTCGACGAGCTCGGCGGCCAGCAGGTCGCGCAGCTCGACGAGCACCTCGACGTCGAGCGCGGCGTACTCCAGCCACGGGACGGGCAGCGGCCGGGTCGACCAGTCGACCGCCGAGTGCTCCTTGGCGAGCCGGAAGCCGAGCAGCGTCTCGACCAGGGTGGCCAGGCCTACGCGGGGATAGCCGAGCAGGCGTCCGGCGAGCTCGGTGTCGAAGAGTGCGGTGGGGTAGAGCCCGACCTCGTTGAGGCACGGCAGGTCCTGGGTCGCGGCGTGCAGGATCCACTCGGTGCCCTCGAGCGTGCGCTGCAGCGGCTCGAGCGACTCGAAGCCGATCGGGTCGACCATGAACGACCCGGAGCCCTCGCGGCGCAGCTGGATCAGGTAGGCCCGTGAGGAGTACCGGTAGCCGGACGCGCGCTCGGCGTCGATGGCGACCGGCCCGGTGCCCGCGGCGAGCAGCTCGCACATCTCGGCCAGCGCCGGCGGCGTCTCGATCAGCGGCGGCATGCCGTCGCGCAGGGTGAGCAGCGGGGGCGCGGGTGCTGGGGGAGCGGTGGTGTCTTCTTCGTCGGACATCAGGTCAGCGTCCGCCGCCCCGTTGGCCGCGTCGGCTGGGCATCACGGCCACGCCGTCGGGCACGGGGGGTAGTCCGGCCGAGGTGCACAGGAGCTCGCCCCAGGCCTCGACGTGGGGTGCGAGGTCGAGCGGCGCCAGGTCGGGGGCGTCCTCGGGGGGCACCGGCGTCCAGGAGGCGCGGATCTCGATCTGGGCGGTGCCGCCCTCGTCGGCCATCCCGCCGAAGCTCTCGGTGGCGACCCGGGTGACCGTGCCCGAGGCGGCGACGTACGCCGCGTCGTGCTCGTCGAGCGCCTCCGTCAGCCAGGTCCAGCCGACCATCGCCAGCATCGGGTCCGTGATCAGCTCGAGGTCGACCTCGGCGCGGGCGTAGGCGACGCAGCGGAACGTGCCCGACCACGCCTCGTTGCCGGCGGGGTCGTGCAGCAGGATGATCCGGCCGGTCCCGACGTCGACGCCGTCGACGGTGACGTCGGCGGACAGTGCCGAGGCCCACGGGGCGATCCGCTGGGGCGCCGGCATCTCCTCGCAGAGGATCTCCGGGCGCAGCCGGGCAGCGTGCATCGTGGCCACGGCCTCACGGAACTCGACCGGAGCCGCTCCCGCACCCGTTGCCGGGTGTGTCTCCTGACCGACCACCATGTGTTCACAGTAGGTCGGTCCGCGCGTTGCCGATGTGCGAACACGCCGACTGACCTGCGAGGCTTCGGTCATGCCCGACCCGCACGACGACCTCGCGAGCAGCGCCTTCCTCAAGGCGGTCCGCGGCGAACCGGTGCCGCACACGCCGGTCTGGTTCATGCGTCAGGCGGGCCGGTCGCTGCCCGAGTACCTCGCCGTCCGCGAGGGCGTGGGCATGCTGGAGTCCTGCATGGACCCCGCCCTGGTGGTGGAGATCACTCTCCAGCCGGTCCGTCGGTACGGCGTGGACGCCGCCATCTTCTTCTCCGACATCGTGCTGCCGCTCAAGGCCATCGGCGTCGACCTCGACATCAAGCCCGGCATCGGCCCGGTCGTCGCCAGCCCGGTGCGCACCCTCGCGGACGTTGCGGCGATCCCCGACCTGACGCCCGAGCAGGTGCCGTTCATCAGCGCCGCGGTGCAGGAGCTGGTCCGCGAGCTGGGCGGTACGCCGCTGATCGGCTTCGCGGGCGCGCCGTTCACGGTCGCGTCGTACCTCGTCGAGGGCGGTCCGTCCAAGGACCACGCCAAGACGAAGGCGATGATGTTCGGCGCCCCGGACGTGTGGGACGCGCTGATGCGCAAGATCGCCGGCATCTCGGCGGCGTACCTCGAGGTGCAGGTCGAGGCCGGCGCCTCGGCGATCCAGCTCTTCGACTCGTGGGCCGGTGCGCTCACCCCCCGCGACTACCGCGAGCACGTGATGCCGCACTCCGCCCGGGTGCTCGCGCGCGCCGGGGAGCTCGGCGTGCCGCGCATCCACTTCGGTGTCGGGACGTCGAACCTGCTCGGCCTGATGGGGGAGGCCGGCGCCGACGTGGTCGGCGTCGACTGGCGTACGCCGCTCGACGACGCCATCGCGCGGGTCGGCGACCGCTCCGTGCAGGGCAACCTCGACCCGACGCTCGTCTTTGCCCCGACCGAGGTGATGACCGCCCGCGCCGGCGAGATCATCGAGGCTGGCCGCGCCGCACGCGGCCACGTCTTCAACCTCGGCCACGGGGTGCTTCCCTCGACGAACCCCGACCAGCTCAAGCGGCTGACCGACTACGTCCAGGGCTACTCGCTCGACTAGTCGGTCGATGGAGGCGCGTCGGCTGCGGGCGTCGGCGTACGGCGTCGCAGCGACCGCACCAGCAGCAGGGTCGGGATGCCGACCAGCGCGAGCACGACCAGCCACGGCAGCAGCGCTCCGACGGCGGTGGCCAGGCCGACGGCGAACGTCGACAGCGCGCCCCAGCCGGCGCTGAGCCCGGCCACGAACCCGGCCTCGTCGTCGTCCTTCGGCTGCGTCTTCTTCTTGTCCGGGATCGCGTCGATGCTGACGACGATCGTGGACAGCGAGGTCTGGTTGGCGAGGTACGCCGCCTGCTGCTCGAGCGCCTCGAGGTCCGCCTGCCGCTGCGAGAGCTCCGCCTCGATCGCCATGATGTCGCGGATGCTCTCGGCCCGCTGGAAGAGCACCGAGATCCGGGCGATGCTGCGCTTCTGCACCTTCAGCCGGGTCTGTACGTCGATCACCTCGGAGGTGACGTCGTCCTGGTTGGTGGTGGCCGACTCCAGCTCGCCGATGTCCTTGAGCTCCTCGACCGCCTTCGGAAAGTCGTCCGAGGGGAGCCGCAGGACCATCCGGGTGAACGCCGCCGTGCCGTCGTCGTCGGACTGCGACTTCTCGTCGGTGACCTGACCGGCGTACCGGTCGACGACCTTCTGCACCTCGATCTGCGCCCGGCCGACGTCGTGGGCGCGCAGCGCCACGTTGCCCTTGCGGATCAGGGCCTGTTCGGGGGCGGTGTCGGTGTCGGTCCGAGCGGCGGACTCGGCGGGCTTCCCGGCCGAGTCGGCGGCCCCGACCTCACTGGCCAGGTCTCGTTGTTCGGAGTCGGCGGCAGCGGCGGGGGCCTCGGCGACGTCGCCGGCGCTCGACGACCCGGCGTCCGAGTCGTCGTTGCCGGAGGCGCAGCCGGTCAGGGCGAGCGCCGCGACGAGCAGCACCGGGATCAGGATGCGGGCGGGTGTCCAGACGGGTGGCGGGGTCATGCTCGGTCGGACGTCACCGGCTCCCGTTCGGTTCCCGCCGATCCGTTCCAGTAGCGCCGTCCTGGTGCGCCCGAGCCCGGGTGAGGAGCGCCGTCTCGAGGTCGCGCACGGCTCGTGGCACGTGCTGCTGGCGGCGCTGCCGCAACACCAGGCTCACCGAGGTCCTGTCGCCCGCGAGCGGACGGTAGGTGATCAGCCCGGCGCGCTCCATGGGGTCGCCCACGACGCTGTAGTCCGGCAGCACCGTAGGCCCGAGTCCCTCGGCGACCATGACCTTGCCGAGCTCGGCGCCGTCGGTCGTGTACGAGACCGACGGCATGTCCGGCCCGAAGAGCCGGTGGACGAAGCGGTGCATCAGGTAGCCGGCGCGCATCGCGACGAAGGGCTCTGCACGCAGCTGGTCGGCGCTGACCTCGTCGTACGCCGTCAGCGGGTGCCCGGCGGGCAGCACCGCGACCGGGCGGCCGTGCACGAGGGTGGTGCTGACGAGGTCGGTCGGCGGGTCGTCGCCGGCGAGCGTGTTGACCAGGCCGAGGTCGAGGCTGCCCTCGCGCAGTCCCTGGTCGATCTCGGCCTGCTGGAGGTTGAGCACCTCGACGGTGCCGCCGCCGTGGGTCGCGCGGAACTCCCGGACCGCAGGCACGAGCAGGGTCGACGTCGCCGTGCTCACGGTGCCGACGCGGACCACCGGGTGTCCCGCTTGCTGGTCGCCCGCGGCGGTGCGCAGGCGATCGACGGCCTCGAGCACCTCGACCATGTACGGCTGGAGCTCGCCACCGCGGTGGCTGATCCGGGCTCCGGAGCGGCGCCGGTCCAGGAGCGTGACGCCGAGCTCGCGCTCCAGCTTGGTGACCGCCTCGCTGAGCGCCGGCTGGGAGATGTGCAGCTGCTCGCTCGCGCGGCGCAGCGACCCGTGCTGGGTCACCGCCGCGAGGTACTCCAGCTGTTCGATGCGCACCCGGTCTCCTCTGGCCGTCGCCTGCTCCTGTGGCCGGGTGAAAGGCGTTGCCTGTCACCCTCTCGACGGAACCGACTGCACGGTGACCCGCCTGGCCTTGCATTCCGACTATAAGTCAAGCAATCTGATAGACATAAGCGACCGACCGGGGAGGCAGTCACCATGAGCGCAGCGACGACGTTCGACGAGCTCGACCACGCCGTACCCTTGCTCGACGCCGCCACGGCGGTCTCGGTGGCGGCGGCGGTGTCGGCCGAGCTCGCCGTGGGTGCCGCCGAGCGGGATGCCCACCGCATCCTGCCGGCCGAGCAGCTCGCCGTGCTGTCGGCGTCCGGCCTCCTGGGCATCTCCGTCCCGCGCGAGTACGGCGGCGCCGAGCTGCCCGCCGGCGCCGTGGCCGAGGTGTTCCGGCTGCTCGCGATCGGCGACCCCAACGTCGCGCAGATCCCGCACAGCCACTTCGTCTACGTCAACGCGATGCGGCACCAGGGCACCCGCTCCCAGCAGGCGTTCTTCTTCGGGGAGGCGCTCGAGGGCCGGCGGTTCGGCAACGCGCAGTCGGAGGTCGGCACGAAGCACGTGCGCGACTTCCGCACGACGTTGCGCCAGTCATCGGGGTCTGCCGGGGACGACCTCTGGCACCTCGACGGCGACAAGGGCTACAGCACCGGCGCGCTCTTCGCGGACTGGATCCCGGTCCTCGCCCACCTCGGGGACGACGGGCCGATGCACGTCGCCTGGGTCGACCGTCGCGCCGACGGTGTGACCGTCACCGACGACTGGGACGGCATCGGCCAGCGGACCACCGCCAGCGGGTCGGTGCGGCTGCGCAACGTCGCCGTGCACACGTCGAGGATCACGCCGTACCACCTCACCTTCGACGGCCCGCAGACGTACGGCGCGTTCGCGCAGCTGCTGCATGCGGCGATCGACGCCGGCATCGCGCGGGCCGCGCTCGACGAGGCCGCCGTGTTCGTGACCACCAGCAGTCGTCCCTATCCGGACGCCGGGGTCGAGCGCGCCGCCGACGACCCGCTGGTCGTCCACGCCTTCGGCCAGATGGAGCTCGAGGTGCGCGCCGCCGAGGCGCTGCTCACCGAGGCCGGCCTGGCCGTCGAGCACGCCGACCGGCACCTGTCAGCCCAGACCGCGGGCGAGGCCAGCCTCGCCGTCGCCGCGGCCCGGGCGTCCAGCACCCGGGCCGCCGTCGAGGCCGGCAGCCGACTCTTCGAGGTCGCCGGCACCCGCTCCGCGCTGGCGTCGCTGAACCTCGACCGGCACTGGCGCAACGCCCGCACCCACACGCTGCACGACCCCGCGTCGTGGAAGGTCCAGCACCTCGGGCGGTACGCCGTCGACGGGACGCTGCCCCCCAACCACGGTCAGCTCTGAGAGGAATAGAGATGCTCAAGTTCCACTGGTTCCTGCCCACCAACGGCGGCGACGGCCGACAGGTCGTCGGCGGCGGGCACGGGGTCGAGGCCGGACCGTCGGGCCGTCCGGCGTCCGTGCCGTACCTCGGCCAGATCGCCCGCAGTGCCGAGCAGTTGGGCTTCGAGGCCGCGCTGACCCCGACCGGGGCCTGGTGCGAGGACGCGTGGGTGTCGACCGCGATGCTGAGCCAGGTCTCCGAGCGGCTCAAGTTCCTGGTCGCCTTCCGGCCCGGGCTGGCCTCGCCCTTCCTCGCCGCCCAGATGGCGGGCACCTTCCAGAACCTCTCCGGCGGGCGCCTGGCCCTCAACGTCGTCACCGGCGGGGAGAGCAAGGAGCAGCGGATGTTCGGCGACTTCCTCGACAAGGACGGCCGCTACGAGCGCTGCGACGAGTTCCTCACGATCGTGCGCCGGCTCTGGACCGGTGAGCCGGTGACGTTCGAGGGCAAGCACCTGCACGTCGAGGACGCCGTGCTCACTCAGATCCCCGACCCGCTGCCGGAGATCTACTTCGGTGGCTCCTCTCCGGCCGCCGGCAAGGTCGCCGCCAAGCACGTCGACGTCTACCTCACCTGGGGCGAGCCGCCGGCCGCGGTCGCCGAGAAGGTCGAGTGGATCCGCAAGCTCGCTGCCGACGAGGGACGCGAGGGCCAGATCCGCTTCGGCATCCGGCTGCACACCATCGCCCGCGACACCTCCGAGGCCGCGTGGGCCGAGGCGGACCGGCTGCTCGCCGGCATCTCCGACGAGGACGTTGCCCGGGTCCAGGCCGGCCTGAAGCAGAGCGAGTCCGTCGGCCAGGCCCGGATGCTCGACCTCAACCGGGGCTCCAAGGACGGGCTCGAGATCCACCCCAACCTCTGGGCCGGTGTCGGCCTGGTCCGGGGCGGCGCCGGCACCGCGATGGTCGGCAGCCACGCCGAGATCGCGGACCTGATCGAGCAGTACCAGGCGGTCGGGATCGACGAGTTCGTGCTGTCCGGATACCCGCACCTCGAGGAGTCCTACTGGTTCGGCGAGGGCGTGCTGCCCGAGCTTGCCCGGCGCGGCCTCTGGGAGCACCCCGCACCGCAGCACTCGACGACGGCCGCGGTGCCCTTCGGCTCTGCGAGAGTGGCGGCGTCGTGACCCGGGTCGCTGTCGTCGTCGGCAACCCGAAACCGCAGAGCCGGACGCTCACGGCCGCGACGTACGTCGCCATCGAGCTGGCCGGCCAGGCTCCGGACCTCGTCGTCGACCTCGCCGAGCTCGGTGCCCGGCTGCTCGACTGGCAGGACGAGACCGTGGCCGGGCTGGTTGCCGACGTCGGGTCCGCCGACCTCGTGATCTTCGCGTCGCCGACCTACAAGGCGGCGTACACCGGGCTGCTCAAGCTCTTCCTCGACCGGTTCGCCACCGACGGGCTCCGCGGCGTCGCCGTACCTCTCATGCTCGGCGCCGGCCCCGGCCACGCGCTCGCGCCGGAGCTGACGCTGCGCCCGGTGCTCACCGAGCTCGGCGGCGTGGTCGCGACCAAGGGCCTCTACGTCGTGGACTCGGCGTACGACGAGCCGGCGGCGTACGCCCACTGGCTCGAGATCTCGAAGCCCGCGGTCACGGCTCTGCTCCGGAGCAGGACAGGAGTCTCGGCATGACATCCCCAGCACCGACAAGCACCGCGCTGACCACCAACCAGGACCTCGACGCGGTGCGGCTCCGCGAGGCCTTCGGCGTCTTCCCGAGCGGCGTGGTCGCCGTGGCCTCCGAGGTCGACGGGCAGCTGGTCGGGCTCGCCGCGAGCTCCTTCACCTCGGTGAGCCTCGAGCCGGCGCTGGTGTCCTTCTCGGTCGCCAACACCTCGAAGACCTGGCCGACCCTGCGGCAGGCCGCCCACCTCGGGGTCACGATCCTGGCGGACCATCACGGCGCGGTCTGCAGGCAGCTGGCCGGCCCGGTCGAGCACCGCTTCGACGGGATCGCCGTCACCGCGACCGGCGACGGCGCCGTGACGCTGGACGACGGACTCGCGATGTTCGACTGCTCGGTCTACCGCGAGGTCGAGGCCGGCGACCACACGATCGTCCTGCTGCAGTTGCACGCCATCGGCTCTGCCTCCCACTTGGCCGACACGGCGCAGCCTCTGGTGTTCCACCGCAGCGCCTTCGGCCGGCTGGCCGGATAGAGACTCCCGGGTCGTGGCGGCCGCACCCGTCGCCGCGACCCGGGTCTGACGGTGGTTGAGGTGCGAGCGAAGCGAGCTCCCTCGGTGGTTGAGGTGCGAGCGAAGCGAGCCTCGAAACCATGACAAGGTTGGTCCATGAGCAAGGTCGTGGTGGTCGGCGCCGGGGTCGCCGGGCTGACCGCCGCCCGCGATCTGGCCGCCGCCGGCCACGAGGTGCTCGTCCTCGAGTCGTCGCCGCGCGTCGGCGGCAAGCTGCACCGGGCCACCGTCGGCGGGGTCACCGTCGATGTCGGTGCCGAGGCGATGCTCCACCGCCGGCCCGAAGGCGTCGAGCTGGCGCGCTCCCTCGGCCTCCCGATCGAGCACCCGACCTCCGCCTCGTCGCGGATCTGGACCGGCGGCTCGCTCCGTCCGCTGCCTCGCTCGCTGATGGGGGTCCCGATCGACCTCGACCAGCTCGCCGCCTCCGGGGTGCTCTCGCCGGAGGCCCTGGAGCGTGTACGCCGCGAGCCGGCGCTCCCACCCGAGCCGATGGTCGACGACGTCTCCGTGGGTGCCCTCGTCGACCGGCGCTTCGGCCCGGAGGTGACCGACCGGCTGGTCGAGCCGCTGCTCGGCGGGGTGTACGCCGGCAACGCCCGGCTCATCTCCGCGCGGGCCGCCGTACCCCAGCTGGTCGCGTACGCCGGCCGCGGTTCGGTGCTGGAGCAGGCCGCCGCCGTACCTCTCTCAGATGCTCCAGTCTTCGCCGGCATCCCCGGGGGGATGGGCCAGCTGCCGACGGCGCTGGCCGACGGGCTCGACGTCCGCGTCGGCGCCACCGTGCGCGAGCTCGTGCGCACCGACACCGGCTTCGCACTCACGGTCGGACCCACGACGTCGCCGGAGCTCGTCATCGCAGACGCGGTCGTGCTGGCGACCCCGGCCGCGCCGACCGCGCGGCTCCTCGGCGACGTGGCGCCGATCGCCGCGGCGGAGCTCGCCGGCATCGGGTACGCGTCGATGGCCGTCGTGACCTTCGCCTTCGACGCGTCTTCCGTGCCCGAGCTGGCGGCCACCGAATCCTCGGGCTTCCTGGTCCCGCCACTGGAGCGGCGCCGGGTCAAGGCCGCGACCTTCTCCTTCGCCAAGTGGGCCTGGGTGCGCGAGGCCGGAGACGGGTTGCTGCTGCTGCGCACGTCGTTGGGCCGGTACGGCGAGGAGACCGCGCTCCAGGCCTCCGACGAGGAGCTGGTCGCGTGGTCGCTCGCCGACCTGCGGGACGCGGTGGGGGTCCGGGCCGCGCCCATCGACACCCACGTGCAGCGCTGGGGCGGCGGTCTCCCGCAGTACGCCGTCGGCCATCTCGACCGGGTCGAACGGATCCGCGCGGCCGTCGCCGGCGTACCCGGCCTCGCCCTCTGCGGTGCCGCCTACGACGGCGTCGGCATCCCCGTCGTGATCGCCTCGGCCCACCTGGCTGCCGCCAGGATCGTCGAGAGACGCGTAGTGGCTGCGGATCGGCCGAAATGACAGCCAGTTCGCGTCACTCGACGCGCAGTCAGACCACCGGCGTCCCCTCGACAGCCGTGCGCTCGGCGTACGCCGACGCGAGCTTGGCGACGTACGGCCCGGGGCGGCCGGAGCCGATCTGTCGCCCGTCGACCGTGAGGACCGGGGTGACGCCGCCCATGGTGCCGGTCACGAAGACCTCGTCGGCCGCGTAGACCTGGGTCAGGGAGAAGTCGCCGACCTCGACGGCGATCCCAGCCGCGGAGCAGATCTCGAGGATCGTCTCGCGGGTGATCCCCTCGGGGCAGGCACGGGTGGTGGAGGTCCGCACCACGCCGCCGGAGACGAAGAAGACGTGCGTCGCGTTGGTCTCGGCCACGAACCCGTTGTCGTCGAGCATCAGGGCGTCGTCGGCACCGGCGACGTTGGCCTCGACCTTCGCCAGGATCGAGGTCAGCAGGTTGTTGTGGTGGATCTTCGGGTCCAGCGAGTCCGGCCGGTGCCGGCGCACCGACGACGTGATGAGCGAGATGCCGCTGTCGTCGTAGACCGGCGACTTGAACTCCGCGAGCACGATCAGCGTCGGTCCGGACTGGTTAAGCCGCGGGTCCATGCCGCTGGTGATCTTCACGCCGCGGGTCAGGGTCAGCCGGATGTGCACGTCGTCGGTCATCGCGTTGGCGGCTAGTACGTCGCGGATCCGCTGGATGATCTCCTCGTCGCACGGCACGCTCGTGAAGGCCAGCGCCTGCGCCGAGCGTCGGAGCCGGGCCAGGTGCTCGGTGAGCTTGAAGATCCGGCCGCGGTGCAGCCGCAGCCCCTCCCACACCGCGTCGCCGCCCTGCACGACCGAGTCGAACGGGCTGATCCCGGCCTGGTCGCGGTGGACCAGGGTGTCGTCGATCCCGACGACCAGGTCGCGGTTGCGCTCGTCGTACTCCTGCTTCATCGGGTCTCCTCGGAACGCAGGCGGTAGGGCGCCAGCGCGTCGTAGTAGGGCTGGCACCGCTCGAGCAGCGGCACCAGGCGGTCGGGGAGCGGGTCGGCCGACCCGGGCGAGTGCGGCGCGAAGCCGGTCGAGGCCTCCACACCGGCGTACCAGTGCGGCGCCCAGACCCCGTCGGTGTCGCGCGGCCCGGCGGGCCAGACCAGCATCGCCTCGTCGAACTCGATCCCGAGCGCGGCGCACAGCAACCTGAGCGTTGAGCGCGGGTCGCGCAGCACGTCGGCCGCGTCGACCACCGGCCCGCCGTACGTCTCGAAGAGCTCCAGCTGCTGCGGCAGGCCGAGATCCTCCAACGTCGGCTCCTCACGGACCTTCGCGTACGACGTCAGCACGCGCTCCGGGTCGCGCACCAGGAACGCGTGGGTGAGCGTGCCCAGCCCGTCGCGCGGCACGGACGGCAGCACGTGGTGGGTCATGTGCTTCTGGTACTGCACGGGCGTGGCGAGCGGGCCGTCGACGAGGCCGTCGACGACGCGGGCCGGGTCGGTGGGCTGCGAGGCGATCACCTCGTCGCGGCCGGGATGGTCGAGCCCGGTGGCGGCGAGGTAGGCGGCGTACAACGGCTCGTCGACCACGGAGCAGTCGGCGCGGTTCTCGAAGCTGCGCATCATCGCGGTCGAGAGGTTCCGGGGGCCGGACCACATCGCGATCCTGGTGGGTTCGTCCATCACCGAGCAGTCTGCCCCGTTGTCCCTGTCCCGTGGGACAATGGGCCCGGCAACCTCAGGGCATGACGACCTACACCTCCACCACCAACCCTGTCCGCTCGGACCTCAACCCGGTCCCCATCACCCCCGCCACATCGCGCTCCCGCACCTGGGCCCTCGCCGGCATCGGCGCCGGGCTGGCCTCGGTCGCCGGCATCGTCTGCTCCGGCATGGTCGGCGCCGTCTACGACAAGGACCTGAAGGGCGACCCGGCCCTGATCCAGCAGGCGCTCGCCGACGACACCCCGGCGATCCTGGCGTTCCACACCTTCGCGCTGGTCGCGGCCGTCCTGCTGCTCGTCTTCTCGGCCGGTCTGTTCCGTCGGCTGCGCGCGGTCGCCGCCGACAGCATCGCGCCCCTGGTCGCCTTCGCGGGCCTGGCCGGTACGGCGGTCGTGGCGGTCATCGGCAGCGGCCTCGACACCGAGTTCATGCTCGACATCGACAACACGGCGATGGTCAGCCCCGACAACGCGACCTTCTTCAACCACTGGATCGGCACGATCCCGTGGCTGTGGGTGCTCGGCGGCGTCGCCGGCGTCGCGGTCTACCTGGTCAGCCGCTCCGCCGGCGTACCTCGCTGGATCGGTCGCGTCGGCCTGGTCCTCGGCGGCCTGACGATGCTGCTCGGCATGTCCCCGCTGCAGTACATGGCCGGCATGACGGGTCCGATCTGGTTGCTGGTCACCGCCGCAGGGTTCTACTTCGGTGACCGGGCTTTCCGGTCATGATGTGCCGGTGACCCCGCAGGACCTGCACGTGCAGCGACCGGTCTCCTGGCCGGTCGCTGCCGTGCTGCCGGCCGCGTCCCTGGCCTGCCTGGTCGGCATCGTGCTGCTGGAGCTGCAGTCGCGCGGGCGACCGGCGTTGCACTCGTTCGGCGACGACGTCGAGATCGGCATCGGGCTCGGCACCGGCCTCGTCGGCGTGGTGCTCGGCATCCTCTCGACGATCGTGCTGCGGCACCCGGGGCACCGGATGATCGGCTGGGCCCTGGGTGCCGTCGGCCTGTTCTGGGCGCTCGACGGTCTCGCGGAGTCCTACGTCCGGCTGGGGCTGGTGACCGACCACGCCCTGACCGGGATGACCTTCGCGGTGTGGTTCCTGGCCCGGTTCACCTCGCTGCTGCCCGCGACGATCGTGGTGCTGCCCCTGCTCTTCCCCGAGGGCCGGTTCCTCCGCGGCGCCTGGGGGGTGGCGAGCTGGGCCTGCATGGCCGTCCTCTGTCTCGGCGCCCTCGCCTTCGTCGTCGCGCCGTGGGACCAGCCGACCGCGGACCTGCCGCCCGGGGTCGACACCGACTGGACCACGATCTGGGCGCTCGAGCGGATCGCGGAGCCGCTCACCGGTGTGCTCCAGGCCGCCACCGTGATCGGGCTCGTCGTCCCCGTCGCGGTCGTGGTGCACCGCTATCGCACCTCGACCGGCACCGCGCGCGACCAGATGCGCTGGCTGCTGTGGGGAGCGCTGGTCACCGCCGCGATCATCGTGGTCTCGGTGTTCCTCGACCTGGGCGAGCTCACCGGCGTCGTGTTCTTCGTCTGCATCACCCTGGTGCCGGTCGCGATGACGGTCGCCGTGGTCAACCCGAGCATCGTCCCCATCGAGGACCTCCTCGCCCGCACCACCATGCTGTCGGCCGTCGCGGTGGTCCTGGTCGCGATCGACTTCGGCGTGGTCGCCGCGCTCTCGGCGCTGCTCGACGACGAGATGCAGCAGTCGCAGGTCGTGCTCGTCGTGCTGCTCACGACCGTGCTGCTCTACGGCCCGGTGCGGCAACGGCTGTCCCGCGCGGTTCGCCGGCTGGTGCTGGGCACCCGCGCGACGCCGTACGACGCGGTCGCGGGCCTGGCCTCCACCCTCGAGACGACCGCCGAGGGCAGCGAGCAGTTGGCCGTCGTCGCCCGCGCCGTGGCGTCCGCCTTCGGGGTGGGCTTCGTCAGTGTCGAGGTGGACCGCAGCGGCGGCGAACGCCTGGTCGCGACGTACGGCGAGCGCCCGGCCGAGACCCGCACCCTCCCGATCGCCTATCGCGACTCCGAGGTCGGCCGCCTCGTGCTGCCGGCCCGCGGCCTGCGCAGCCGGCTGTCGCGGCGTGACGAGGAGCTCCTCGGCGACCTGGTGCGCCAGGCCGCCACCGCGGCGCGCACCAGCCGGCTGGCGGAGGAGCTCCAGGACAGTCGCGAGCGCCTGGTCGCCGCCCGAGAGGAGGAGCGGCGCCGGATCCGGCGCGACCTGCACGACGGGCTCGGCCCGGCGCTCAGCGGTGTCGTCTTCCAGCTCGAGTCGGCGCGGCTGCTGGTCGACCGGGACCCCGAGACCGCGAAGACCCAGGTCGCCGCCACCAGCAACCTGGTCCAGGAGGTCGTCGCCGACGTACGCCGTCTCGTGCACGACCTGCGACCGCCGGCCCTCGACGACCTCGGTCTCGTCGGAGCGCTGCGCCAGCAGGCCGCGCGCCTCGAGCCGCCGGCGTCCGTCGTCGCCGACGACCTCGGCGCACTGCCGGCCGCCGTGGAGGTGGCCGCCTTCCGGATCGCGAGCGAGGCGATGACCAACGCCTCCCGGCACGCGGCCGCCACGACCTGCACCGTCCGGCTCACCGTCGCCGGCGAGGCGCTCGTCGTCGAGGTGGTCGACGACGGGGTCGGCATCCCGGCCGAGGCCCAGGCCGGCGTCGGCCTGCTGTCCCTGCGCGAACGCGCCGCGGAGCTCGGCGGCAGCAGCGAGATCACCTGTCCGCCCTCCGGCGGCACCACCGTCCGCACCCGGCTCCCGCTGAGGAGGAACCCATGACCGACACCAGGGTCGACATCAGGGTCGTGGTCGTCGACGACCACCAGATCGTGCGCGAGGGGCTCGCGTCCCTGCTCGGCGCCCTCGACGGGCTGGAGGTCGTCGGCACCGCCGAGGACGGCCGCGACGCGATCCACGTCGTGGCCGACACCTCGCCCGATGTCGTGGTGATGGACATCCAGATGCCGCACCTCGACGGCATCGAGGCCACCCGGATGATCACCGGCCGGCAGCCCGAGGTCCGGGTCGTGATGCTGACCATGAACGAGGACGACGAGACGGTCCTCAGCGCCATCCGCGCCGGTGCCTCGGGCTACCTGCTCAAGGGCTCCGGCGCCGACGAGGTGCAGACCGCGATCCGGGCCGCTGCGGCCGGAGGCATGGTCTTCGGAGCGACGCTCGCGGCGCGGGTGGCGTCGTACTTCTCCGGCGCGCTCCAGGCGCAGGCGGCTCCCGAGCCCTTCCCCGACCTCACCGAGCGGGAGCGCGACGTGCTGAGACTGCTTGCGGCGGGGAAGTCGAACGACGCCATCGCCGGGGAGCTCTACGTCTCCAACAAGACCGTCCGCAACGCCGTGTCGGGCATCTACGCCAAGCTCCACGCCGCCGGTCGGGCCGAGGCGATCATCACGGCTCGAGAGGCGGGCTACGGCCGCGACTGAGGACGCGTCACAATGGACGCATGAGTTCGAAGGCACAGCAGGCCAGGGACATCAACGACACCATCCGCTACACGATGTGGTCGGTGTTCCGGCTCGACGACACCCTCGGCGACGCGGACCGCGCCGCTGAGAGCGCAGAGGTCGAGAAGCTCTTCGCCGAGCTCGCCGAGGCCGACGTCGTGGTGCGCGGGGTGTACGACGTCTCCGGCATCCGCGCCGACGCCGACCTGATGGTCTGGTGGCACGCCACCACGTCCGAGGAGCTGCAGGCCGCCTACAACCGTTTCCGCCGTACGGCGTTCGGCCGGCGGCTCGCGCCGGTCTGGTCGCAGATGGCGCTGCACCGCCCGGCGGAGTTCAACAAGAGCCACGTGCCCGCGTTCCTCAGCGACGAGGAGCCGAAGCAGCATGTCTCGGTCTACCCGTTCGTGCGGTCCTACGAGTGGTACCTCCTCGAGGACTCCGAGCGCCGCCGGATGCTCGCCGACCACGGCAAGATGGCACGCGACTACAAGGACGTCCGCGCCAACACTGTCGCCAGCTTCTCGCTGGGCGACTACGAGTGGATCCTCGCCTTCGAGGCCGACGACCTCTCCCGCATCGTCGACCTGATGCGGCACCTGCGCGGCTCCGAGGCCCGTCGGCACGTCCGCGAGGAGGTGCCGTTCTACACCGGCGCCCGGGTCGGGATCGCCGAGCTGGTCGACCGGCTGCCCTGACATTGATGTTAGTCACGTAATTTAGTGGCTTTTGCTGCGGAGTCGAGCTCCGCTGACTAGGTTGCTGCCCGTGCTGCGACGACTGCGTGCGACCTGCGCACTGACCACAGTGGCTGCGGTGGCCCTTCTGGGGATCGTGGTCCCGCAACCCGCGTCGGCCACGACGTACCCGTGGATGCTGGGCTCGGGCTCGACCTCGGCCGCGAACGCGCTCAACCAGTGGGTCGCCGACGTCGACTCCCGTGGCATGACGGTCGTCTACGTCGCCAACGGGTCGACCCAGGGGCGGGCGGACTTCGCGAACCGCACGACCGACTTCGGTGTCACCGACGTGCCGTACGAGGGCGGGGCGGATGTCAGCGAACGGCCCTACTCCTACGTCCCGCTCGCCGCGAGCGGCGTCGCCTTCGGCTACCGCCTGCAGGTCGGGGGAGAGCGGCTGAGGGACCTGCAACTCTCGAGCGACACCCTGGCGCGCATCTTCACCGGTCGGATCACCAGCTGGGCCGACCCCGCCATCGCCGCGGACAACGGCGGCCGGATCCTGCCGCCCACGCCGATCACGCCGGTCGTCCGCGCAGACGGCAACGGGACGACGAACGTGCTGACCGGCTACTTCGCTGCGCAGGCCCCGTCGATCTGGGGTCAGTGCAACGGCGGGTCCGCGACGGCGACGGCGTACTTCCCGGTGCACTGCGGGGCGCCGAACGGGCCGGACGTCGCCGAGTCGGAAATGCAGGGGGTCGTCGACCGGATCGACGGCCCGTCCGGAGACGGTTCGATCGGGTACGTCGACACCAGCACGGCCCTGACGCGCAACTGGCCCGTGGTCGCCGTCGAGAACGCCGCGGGCTACTTCGTCCCACCGAGCGGCTATGCCGTCAGCATCGGGCTCACCAGCGCGCAGGACCCCCGCGCCTACCCCCTGTCGCACCTAGAGTCCGCGATCGTCCCGACGTCGGCGACCGACTCCCGGATGACCACGGCCAAGCGGCAGGCGCTGGTCGACTTCCTGTCGTACGCCGTGTGCGGCGGTCAGAACGTCGCGCGTCCGATCGGGTACGGATCGCTGCCGCGCAACCTGGTCGCGCAAGCGTTGACCCAGATCTCACAGGTCGCTGCCGGCGACGGGGGCGTCGACCTGACCGGTCTCGACCCCAGCACCTGCAACTCGCTGGATGTCGACGCGATCACCCCGCCGCCGAGGGCATGCCAGAAGCGCGGTGCGGTGCCGTGTGGGCCGCCCACGCCCACGCAGGCGCCGTCAATCGTGGGGCCGGTGCGAGTCGGCGCGACCGTGGCGGCGACCACGGGGTCGTGGACCAACGCCGACAGCCTCACCCTTCGCTGGCTCGCGGACGGAGTCCCCGTCGCCGGTGCGACCGGCACGACGTACCGCGTGCCCGCCGAGCTGCTCGGCCGGTCCCTGAGCGCCGAGGTGACGGGCGTGGGGGATGACTACTTCCAGACGTCGCGGACCGTCACGTCCGGCGCGGTGCTGGTCGCCCCCGGGCTGCTGTCCGGGAGTCGGCTCCGGATCGCCGGGCGACCCGTCGTCGGGCGCGCCCTGGCCGTCCGGGGCGCCCTGGTCGCCGGCGCGCAGCTCCGGGTGCAGTGGTACGCCGCCGGCCACAAGATCCGCGGCGCCACGTCGCTGCGCTGGACCCTTCGCCGGGCTCAGCTGCACAAGCGCGTCACCGTGCGGGTGGTGGCATCGGCGACGGCGTACGAGCCGCTGGTCCGGACCTCACCGCGGACGACCAAGGTGGTCCGTCGCCGCTAGGCCTGCTGGTCGGCGGACTCCAGGGTCAGGCTGATCGAGTTGATGCAGTAGCGGTCGCCGGTGGGTGTGCCGTAGCCGTCGGGGAAGACGTGCCCGAGGTGCGAGCCGCAGCTGGCGCATCGGACCTCGACCCGCTTCATGCCGTGGGTGTTGTCCTCGATGTACTCGATCGTGTCCGAGATCGGCTGGTAGAACGACGGCCAGCCGCAGCCGGAGTGGAACTTGGTGTCGGACTCGAAGAGCTTGGCCTGGCAGGCCTTGCAGCGGTAGACGCCGGTGGTCTCGGTGTCGGTGTACTCGCCGACGAACGCCCGCTCGGTGCCGGCCTGCCGGAGCACGGCGTACTCCTCGGGCGAGAGCTCCTCGCGCCACTGCTCGTCGGTCTTGTCCACGTGGTAGGCCATGGCCCAAATCTAGTCGATCGGCAAAGGCTGTCGGCATGGGTTCGGAGAAAAGGTTGACACTTAGTGTAACTCGGTGTTGCACTTTCTCGGGTGACACCACCAGCACTCACTTGGGGAGCCGTACGGAGCGCCGGCGACAAGCTGACGACTCCGCTGCACCCCGACGACTACCTACGGCTGCTGAACCCGTTGTGGAGCCAGCGCGAGCTGCGCGGGCGGGTCGAGCAGGTGATCCCGGAGACCGACGACGCCGCCACCCTGGTGATCCGGCCCGGGTGGGGCTGGCGATACGACCACCGCCCCGGGCAGTACGTCGGGATCGGGGTGCAGGTCGACGGCAGGTTCCAGTGGCGGTCCTACTCGGTGAGCTCGCCGCCGCGCCGGCGCGGTCGGACCATCGCGATCACCGTGCGCGCGATGCCCGAGGGCAGGCTCTCGGCCCACTTGGTCCGTGGCCTCGCGCCGGGCACCATCGTCCGGCTCGCGCTGCCCGAGGGCGACTTCGTGCTCCCCGACCCGCCGCCGGCGAAGATGCTGTTCCTGGTCGGCGGCAGCGGCGTGACTCCGGTGATGGCGATGCTGCGGACCATGGATCGTCGCGGCACCGTGCCGGACGTGGTCATGCACTACTCCTCGCCGACCCAGGATCGGATGATCTTCCGCGACGAGCTGGTCGAGCTGGAGGGGCGGCACGACGGCCTCACCGTCCATCGCCTGCAAACCGACACGGACGGCATGCTGGAGCTCTCGGCGCTGGACGAGATCTGCCCCGACTGGCGCGAGCGGGAGACCTGGGCCTGCGGGCCCGGGCCGATGCTGGACGCCGTCGAGCAGCACTTCGAGGTCGCCGGCCTGCGGGACCAGCTGCACCTGGAGCGCTTCTCGCTCCAGCTCGGCGGTGACGGTGGTGAGGGCGGCACGATCACCTTCCAGACCACCGGCAAGACCGCCGAGGTCGACGGCGCCACCACCGTGCTCGAGGCCGGGGAGGAGGCCGGGGTCGGCATGCCGTACGGCTGCCGGATGGGCATCTGCCACACCTGCACGCTGACGCTGGTCTCCGGCACCATCCGCGACCTGCGCAACGGCGACGAGTTCTCCCAGCCCAACGAACAGGTGCAGACCTGCGTGACCGTCCCGGTCGGCGACTGCACCCTCGACATCTAGCCGGTGGTTGAGGTGCGAAGGCGCCCTGGCGCCTGAGCCTCGAAACCCCGGAAGACGAAAGGAGACCTGATGGCCATCTCGGACGTCAAGGAGTACACCCACCTCACCGACGAGGAGGTGGAGCAGATCGGGCGCGAGCTCGACGCCATCCGCGCGGAGATCGAAGAGTCGCGCGGGGCCGCCGACGCGGCGTACATCAACCGGATCATCAAGGTCCAGCGCGGCCTCGCGACCGCCGGACGCGTCACCCTCCTCGCCGGGCTGCAGTCGCGGAAGACGCGGGTGCCCGCCTGGATCGCGGGCGCCGGTCTGCTCGGCCTGGCCAAGATCCTCGAGAACATGGAGATCGGCCACAACGTCATGCACGGCCAGTGGGACTGGATGAACGACCCGGAGATCCACTCCTCCAACTGGGAGTGGGACACCGCCCAGCCGGCCGAGCAGTGGAAGCACAGCCACAACTACATCCACCACCAGTTCACCAACGTGCTCGGCTACGACAACGACATCGGCTACGGGATCCTGCGGATGGCCCGCGAGCAGAAGTGGTCGCCGTACAACCTCGGGCAGCCGGTCTACAACGCGCTGCTGGCCTCGCTCTTCCAGTGGGGCGTCGCGCTGCATGACCTCGACATCGAGCGGATCCGCAAGGGCGAGAAGGATCCGAAGGAGATGAAGCGGCAGCTGCGCCAGATCGCGCGCAAGGGCCGCAACCAGGTGCTCAAGGACTACGTCGTCTACCCGGCGCTGAGCGGCCGGCAGTGGAAGGCGACGCTCACGGCCAACGCCACCGCCAACGTGGCTCGCAACCTGTGGTCCTACGTGATCATCTTCTGCGGGCACTTCCCCGACGGGGCGCTGCACTTCACCGAGGAGGAGCTCGAGGACGAGACCCGTGCGGAGTGGTACCTGCGACAGGTGCTCGGCGCCGCGAACTTCAACGGCGGTCCGCTGCTGCACATCCTCAGCGGCAACCTCGGCTTCCAGATCGAGCACCACCTCTTCCCCGACCTGCCGAGCAACAGGTACGCCGAGATCTCTGAGCGGGTCCGCGCGCTGTGCGACAAGTACGACCTGCCGTACACGACCGGCCCGCTCTACCAGCAGTACGGCCAGGCGCTGCGCACGATCACCAAGCTGTCGCTGCCCAACGGCATGACTCGCTCCGACCAGCCGGAGCCGCCGAGCCCGTCGCGCGACCGCAAGCGGAGGTCGGACGCCGAGCGGCCGTCCCGTCGCGCCGAGACGGGTGGCTACTACCGGGGCACGAGCGCATGAGCACCGACCTGCTCGACCGGTCCTGGGTGACCCGGTGCGCCTTGAGCCGGATCTGCGGCGTCTGCGGCGATCCGCTCGGTCGGCCGATCGCCTTCGTCGGGTCGGCCGAGGAGGTCGGCCGCAACGCCTTCCACCTCCCGCCCCTCCACCTCGACTGCGCACAGGCGCTGGTGGGGAAGGCGACCCAGGTCGTCACGACCGCGGGCTTCGAGTTCGTCCGGCCGGCCAAGGAGGACGCCGACCGACGCCCGACGTTCCAGCCCAACTCGCTGCTCTGAATCGCGGCAGGGTGGTTTCGAGGCTCGTCGCTGGCGCTCCTCGCACCTCAACCACCGATCCGTTGGTTGAGGTGCGAAGGCCGCCAGGCCTGAGCCTCGAAACCACCCCATCCCGCTAGCGTGGGTCCATGCCGAAGACTCCTGCCGCCGAGGTCGACGCGGGTGGTCGCGCGGTCCGCGTCTCCAGCCCCGACCGGGTGATCTACGAGGCCACCGACAGCACGCCCGAGATCACCAAGCTGATGGTGGCGGAGTACTTCGCGAGCGTCGACGACGGCCTGATGCGCGCGCTGCGTGACCGACCGACAGCGCTCGAGCGCTGGACCTCCGGCGTACGACCCGGGATGCGGCTCGCGACCGGGCCGCAGGACAAGGGTGCCGACGCGTTCTACCAGAAGCGGGTGCCGAAGGGCGCCCCCGACTACCTCGAGACCGTCCAGGTCACCTTCCCCTCCGGCCGCACGGCCGACGAGATCTGCCCGACCGAGATCGCCGTCCCCGTGTGGTGCGCGCACATGGGCACGCTGGTCTTCCACCCCTGGCCCGTACGCCGCGCCGACGTGGACCACCCCGACGAGCTGCGGATCGACCTCGACCCGCAGCCGGGTACGACGTTCGGCGACGCCGTCCGGGTCGCCGGGGTCGCGCGCGAGCTGCTGGAGGAGCTCGGCATCACCGGCTACCCGAAGACGTCCGGCAACCGCGGCGTCCACATCTTCGTGCGGATCAAGCCGGAGTGGGAGTTCACCGACCTGCGCCACGCCGCGATCGGCTTCGGGCGCGAGCTCGCCCGCCGCGACGAGGGGGTGACCGTCGAGTGGTGGAAGGAGGAGCGCGGCGAGCGGATCTTCGTGGACTTCAACCAGAACAACCGCGACCGCACGATCGCCTCGGCGTACTCCCTGCGCCCGCTGCCCGGCGCCCCGGTCTCGACGCCGATGACCTGGGACGAGCTGGCGGGCGTCACGGACCCGCGGGACTACAACCTGTTCACGGTCCCCGACAGGGTCGCCGACGGCGACCCGTGGGCCGGCATCGACGACACGGCGCACTCGCTCGAGCCGCTGCTCGAGCTATGGGAGGAGCTGCCCGGCGGCGAGCTGAACTTCCCGCCGGACTACCCCAAGATGCCGGGGGAGCCGCCGCGGGTGCAGCCGAGCAAGAAGGTCGAGTCGCACTGGGACGAGGACGGCAACCGGATCGAGGACTGAGCTCCTGGCTCAGCCGTCGGAGGTGACGACGCGCAGCAGCCAGTCGTCCAGGCGCTCCAGCTCCCCGGGTGAGCCGAACATCGGCGACTTGCCCGGAGGTGGGAGGAAGCCGACGGTGTCCATGACCAGCCAGTACGGGTCGGGCTTCGTGCCCGTCAGTGCGCCGTACGCCGCGAGGAACGACTCGGCGGGTGCCGGGCCGAAGGCGACGGCGAGGTTGGTCGCGGCATGAGCGGCGTCGAGCCAGGCAGGTCCCGTCGAGGTCTCCACCCAGTCGACGACACCGGAGATCTGGCCGTGGCTCCACAGCAGGTTGCGATGGCCATAGTCCCGGTGGAGGAAGGTCGGTTCGAAGGCAGGCGGCTCCTCGGCGAGCAGGTCGAAGGCTCGCCGCCATGCGTCGGGGTGGCGCGTCCACGCGGGGACCACCCACTTCGCCTCCCACGCCCACGACTGGTATGGGCGGAACGGGTCCGCCGGCCGGACGTCGTGGATGCGGCCGAGCATCTCCGCCATTGCGGTCACCGCTGCGTCGTCGACGCCGCGCGTGGGCACGCCCGGAAGTCGCGACATCAGGTGCGCCGCCACCCCGATGACGGTGCCGTCCGCGTCGATCCCGAGGCTCGTGGGGGCGGGCACCGTCGTGGAGGCGAGTGCCTGCTGGGCGGTTCGCTCCCGTCGCGTCAGCTCGGCACCGTGCGTACGCCAGGGCTCGTTGGTCATCAGCCGCAGCACCGCCGGCGAACCAGACGCGGGGGACAGGGCCAACATCGTCGACGTCATGCCACCTGGCAGCTCGGCCACCTCGGCGACCGGCCCGCCGAGGACGGACTCCGCCCACGCGACCGCCTCGTCGTACACGCGACGATCGTAGGTGCCGACCATCGGCCCACAAGCACAGAGCCCCCGCCGGCACCTTCTCGGACCGACCTGGGGGGAGTCAGTCCGAGCGCGTGCCAGCGGGGCCCCGCGGTTGGTCCGTGCGACCGAAGATCTCATCGGGCGGACGTCGCCGGACCTGAGGCCCGGTCCAGACCTGCGGCTCACTAATCTCGAACCGTGACCGACGACCAACGGATGGATCGGGACGACCTCGAGCCGGACAAGCACGGCCCGGCTGGTGCGCTCCGCTGGGCGGCGTACCTCGACTGGGTCCGGGCGGACCTCGCGGCGACCGTGCTCGCGCTGCCGGTCGACCAGCAGCGCGCCAGCAGCGTGCCGAGCGGATGGGCGCCGGTCGAGCTGCTCAACCACGCGCTGCATATGGAGCAGCGGTGGTTCGTGTGGGGCTTCCTCGGGGAGGCGGTGGACGAGCCGTGGGGCGACTGGACGGTCGACGAGCCGTGGGACTCCGACGATGGCCGGTGGGTGGTCGCCGAGGACGTCACCGCCGAGGAGCTTGCGGACCGGCTGGCAGCGATCGGGTTGCGGACGACGGGGATCCTGCGCGACTTCCCGCTCGACGCGGTGGCGTCGCCGGGCGGCCGGTTCGCCGCCGACCCGCCGAGCCTGGAGTGGATCTGCTTCCACGTGCTGGCGGACTACGCCCGGCACGCCGGCCAGCTGGACGTGGCCCTGGAAGTCCGCGGCTGAGGTTGTCAGGCTGAAATAGACAGAAGACCCGACCGCCTTCTGGGCCGAAGCCAAGCGCGCGGAGCGGGTCTCCCGGAACCGGCCGAGGCACTACCCCCAGAGCCCGCGAATCCCCACGTTCCGCGTCGGCCGGTGTTACCTCCTGAACACTAGGACCCCGACTCGCACAACCGGGCAACAGGAGATCCACAGGACGGCAAGGGTTCGTCCACACGTTAGATTCGGGGCGTGCTGCTCGCCTTCGACACCGCCTCGCCGCTGGTCTCCGTGGCCCTGTACGACGCCGACGCAGATTCCGACGGTGTGATCCGTGGCGTGGTGACCGAGCACCGCGCCGAGCGGCCGATGAAGCACGCCGAGCAGCTCGCCCCGCTCATCGACCTCGCGATGACGACCGCGGGTATCGTCCGCCAGGATCTCACGGCGATCGCCGTCGGGACCGGACCTGGCCCCTTCACGGGCCTGCGGGTCGGCCTGGTCACCGCGCGCACGCTGGCGTTCGTGCTCGACATCCCCGTGTACGGCGTCTGCTCGCTCGACGCGCTCGCGATCGAGGCGGCCGACACCGGAGCGGTCACCGAGGACTTCGTGGTCGCCACCGATGCCCGCCGCAAGGAGGTCTACCTCGCGCGGTACGACGCCGCGGGCGTGCGCCTCGACGGCCCGCTGGTCGACAAGCCCGCGGTCCTCGCCACCGATGCGCCGGTGGTCGGCCAGGGTGCCCTGCTCTATCCCGAGGCGTTCCCGCGCCGGGTCGGCCCGGAGGCGCCCAGCGCCGGATGGCTGGCGCGCTGCGTGGCCGAGGAGCGTGCCGAGCTGACCGACCCGGAGCCGCTCTACCTGCGCCGCCCCGACGCGGTGGCCGCGCACGCCGCGAAGCCGGTCTCGTGACGGTCCGGCCGGCGACCGCCGCCGACGTGCCCGCGATCGCCGACCTCGAGCTCGACAACCTCGGCGCCGACGCCTGGTCGGAGGGGCTGGTCCGCGAGGGCGTCGTCGGCAACCTGCCGACGATCAGCTACCTGGTGGCCGAGGTCGATGGGCCGGATGGTGGGAAGAGCGTCGTCGGACATGCGACCGCCAGCGTGGTCGCCGACATCGCCGAGCTCCAGCGGATCGCGGTCGACCCCGCCCACCGGCGTACCGGCGTGGCCTCCGAGCTCCTCGACGCCGTCGTCGCCCTCGCCCGCGAGGGCGGAGCCGACCGGCTCCTGCTCGAGGTGCGCGAGGACAACGACGGCGCGATCGCGTTCTACGCCGCGCGTGAGTTCGTCGAGGTCGACCGGCGCCGCCGCTACTACCGCGACGGGGCCACGGCCGTGGTGCTGCGCCGCGGACTGGTCCGCGGCTGTGGCGGTCAGGGCAGGTAGTACGTCGGGTTCGGCAGCTTGTAGGAGCGCTTCGCGTGGCCGCCCTTGAGATCGCTGAACTGGTCGCCGAAGTTGGCCACCACGGTCAGCTTCAGGTCCCGCTTCAGGTGCCGGCGGGTCTGCGACTTGTACTCGACGGTCGTGCACTTGTCCGTCTTGCACGTGATGTACGACGGCTGCGTGCTGCTGCCGACGCCGGTCCACTTGGTGAAGTAGAAGCGCGGCTTGAACGTGCCGGCGCCGTACAACGTGTTGAGGTTGGCGATCGTCGCCTTCCGCTGGCCGTCGTTGCGGCCGGTGATGCCCACGATCCTGCACCCGCCGCGCTCGGCGGCCCGAACCACGCGCTTCATCCGCGGCGTCGCCGGGAACTTCTGCTCCTGCACCCACACGTCCTGCAGGGCGGGGTCGAAGTTGAAGTGCATCGCGGCGTCCTCCATGTCGTAGGTCCACAGTGTCGTGTCGTCGGCGTCGAAGACGACGGCGGCGCGGTGCTGGCGGGCCTTGTGGTGCTTGCCCTTCGACGGCTTCGTGGCGGCCTTGCAGGAGCTCTTCACCTGTCGCGCCCAGTTGGTCGTGATGCGGTCGAGCTGGGTGATGTACGGCGAGGTCGACTTGTCGGCGATGCCGTCGGTCGCGTCGTAGTAGGTGCGGATCGTGGACTTCACGGAGTCGATGTTGGGGATCCGCTCACCGGGCTGGGTGCGTCCGCTCGACCCATCGGGCCGCATCGAGAAGCGGGTCTGCGGCGTCATCGCCGCGTCGCCCACGGGCGCGCCCGCAATGTCGGGGCTGGGCAGGTAGTACGTCGGGTTGGGCAGCTTGAGCGAGGCGTCGGCGTACCCGCCCTGGAGGTCGGACCACTGGTCGCCGACGTTGAGCGCGATGTCGTAGCCGAGGTCCTGCTCGATGTGCTTGCGGGTGTTGGCCTTGTACTCGACCGTCGTGCACTTCGCCGTCGCGCAGCTGACGTACGCCGGCTGGTCGGCCGCGGCGACCCACTTGGTGAAGAAGTTGGCGTTGGTGAAGCCGGTGTAGCCGAGCGTGCCCAGGTTGGCGAGGGTGGCGTCCTCCTGGGCGGAGTTGCGTCCGGTCAGGCCGAAGACGGCGTACCCCTTGGCCTGCACGGCGTTGACGTAGGCGACCATCGACGGCGTCGCCGGGAACTTCTTCTGCTGCACCCACACGTCCTGGAGTGCCGGGTCGAAGTTGAAGTGCATCGCCGCGTCCTCCATGTCGTAGGTCCACAGCGTGGTGTCGTCGGCGTCCAGCACGATGGCCTTCTTCGCGGCCGGGTCCACGGCCGGGAGGCCCGCGAGGGACTTGGCGGTGATCTCGGCCATCTCACTGATGTACGGCGAGGCCGTCTTGTCGGCGATGCCGTCCGTGGCGTTGTAGTAGGTGCGGATCGTGGACTTCACGGAGTCGATGTTGGGGATCCGCTCGCCGCTGACCTTGGCGCCGCTGGAGCCGTCGGCGGCCATCGTGAACTCGGTGCGTGGGGCGAGCGCGGCCCGCGTTGGTCTGTCTGCTGATGCGTCGGCTTGGGCGGCCGGCACGGCGCCGGCGGCGATGAGGGCCACGGCGGTCGTGGCGACGAGGGAACGAGCAACGATGCGTCCCGAGAAGGGCATGGACTCTCCTGGTGGGCGGTGGTCTGGACCACCTCAACGTACGTCGGGCCGCCGACAGTGTGAAGCGCACCCCCGGCTGGTCGGCACAATGGGACCCGTGACCGACCAGCCACTGATCCTCGGGATCGAGACCTCCTGCGACGAGACCGGCGTCGGGATCGTCCGCGGGCACACGCTGCTCGCCGACGCGATCGCCAGCAGCGTCGACGAGCACGCGCGCTTCGGCGGCGTGGTGCCCGAGGTCGCCAGCCGCGCGCACCTTGAGGCGATGGTGCCGACGATCGAGCGTGCCTGCGAGACCGCCGGCATCCAGCTCACCGACGTCGATGCCATCGCGGTGACCAGCGGCCCCGGCCTGGCCGGCGCGCTGATGGTCGGGGTCGCGGCCGCGAAGGCCCTCGCGATCGGGCTGGGCAAGCCGATCTACGGCGTCAACCACCTGGCCGCCCACGTCGCCGTCGACCAGCTCGAGCACGGTCCGCTGCCCGAGCCCTGCCTGGCGATGCTCGTCAGCGGCGGCCACTCCAGCCTGCTGCGGGTCGAGGACGTCACCGTCGGGGTCGACCCGATGGGCGCGACGATCGACGACGCGGCCGGCGAGGCCTTCGACAAGGTCGCGCGACTGCTGGGGTTGCCGTTCCCGGGTGGCCCGCACATCGACCGGGTGGCGCGCGAAGGCTGCAGCGTCTACATCGATTTCCCGCGCGGGCTCACGGCCCGGCGCGACCTGGAGCGGCACCGCTTCGACTACTCGTTCTCCGGCCTCAAGACCGCCGTCGCGCGCTGGGTCGAGGCCCGGGAGCGGTCAGGTGAGCCGGTCCCGGTCGCCGACGTGGCGGCGAGCTTCCAGGAAGCTGTATGCGACGTGCTCACCCGCAAGGCGATCGACGCAGCCACGAGCGAGGGCATCGAGGACATCCTCATCGGCGGTGGTGTCGCCGCGAACTCGCGGCTCCGGGCGATGGCCGAGGAGCGCGCCACGGCCCGCGGCATCCGGGTGCGGGTCCCGCGCCCCGGCCTGTGCACTGACAACGGCGCGATGGTCGCCGCCCTCGGCGCCGAGATGGTCGCCCGCGGGCGTACGCCGTCGCTCCTCGACCTGCCCGCCGACTCCTCCCAGCCGGTGACGACCGTCCTGGTGTGAGGCGGGGTGACGGGATAGTCCGTCACGTTCTGGCTGTTGTCACCGGCGTGTCGGCAACCAGAAGGTGACGGACTATCCCGCCCGCTACGGAGCGACCGGCGCGTCCTCCGAGGCCGTCTCCTCGTCGTCGGAGAGCTCCTTGGGGGCCTGCTCGTCACCGTGGCCGGGCCACCAGGCGGCGTGCCCGATGAGCGCGGTGAGGGCCGGGGTGAAGAACATCGCCATCACGAACGCCGCGATGAAGATGCCGAAGGAGAGCGCGAAGCCCATCGACGTCATCAGGCTGTTGCCGCTGAGCATCAGCGAGGCGAACGTGCCGGCGAGGATCACGCCGGCCGCGGCGATGGTCGGTCCGGCGTGCTTGAGCGCCTCGGCCGCGGCGGGCCGGGGTTCGCGCCCCTCACGCGCCTCCTCGCGCAGTCGCGCGATCATCAGGATGTTGTAGTCGGTGCCGAGTGCTGTCACGAACAGGTAGATGTAGATCGGCAGCATGAAGATCAGGCCGCTCTCGCCCCCGATGTACTGGAAGACGATCACCGTCGCGCCGAGGGTGGCTGCGAAGCTCAGCCCGACCGCGGCCATCAGGTAGAGCGGCGCCACCAGGCTGCGCAGCAGCAGCGCGAGGATCAGCATGATCACCAGCGCGGCGACCGGGAACACGACCTTGTAGTCGCGGACCATGGCGGCCTGCAGGTCGGCGAAGACCGACGGCGTACCGCCGACGAAGGCTTCGGTGCCGTCCGGCGCGGAGCTGTGGGCCGCGTCGCGGACGGGGCCCTTGACGTCGTTGAGCGCCGCGTCGGACGCCGGGTCCTCGTCGAGCACCACCATGAACTGGGCGGCGGTGCCGTCCTCGGACGGTACGGCGGGGTAGACCTGCGCCACACCGTCTGCTGCCTCGAGGTCGGTGCGGTAGGTCTCCAACGCCGCTGGGTCGAGCTGCCCGTCGTCCGCGACGAGGATCACCGGGATCGGCTCGCTTGCACCGGCGGCGAAGTGGTCCTGGAAGGTCTGCAGCGCCTCGGTCGACTCGACGTCGTCGGGCAGGCTCGAGGTGAAGTCGAACGACGGGTTGAAGCTGAACGCGAAGACCGCGAAGACGGCCAGGATCAGGCCGGACACCGCGGCGAAGCGGCCGGGGCGACGACCCAGGGACTCGCCCATCTGGCTGAACCGCGCGGACTTGGGCTCCTGGCGCCACTTCTTCGACGGCCAGAAGAGCGCACGGCCGAGCACCGTCACCACGGCCGGGACCAGGGTCAGGGCGGCGAGCAGGGTGACCGCGACCGCGATCGCGAGCGCCGGGCCGATCGCCTTGAAGATGCCGAGCGAGCTGAGCAGCAGCGCGAGGAAGGCGACGATTACGGCGCCACCGGCGGAGGCGATGGCCTCGCCGGCGCGCTCGAGCGCATGTACGACGGCCGTCTTGGTGTCCTCACCGCGGCGCAGCCGCTCGCGGTAGCGGAACAGGAAGAAGAGGATGTAGTCGGTGCCGATCCCGTAGAGGACGACGACCAGGATCGTCTGGATCGAGGAGTCCGCCTTGAGGTCGAACGCCTCGTTGGCCCAGCCGATCAGGCCGGTCGCCACCAGCGACACGATCGTCACGACCACCACCGGCATCAGGCAGATGATCACGCTGCGGAAGATGACCGCGAGCAGGCCGACGATCAGCACGATGGTCGCGATGCCGACGATGGCGAGCGACTTCTCGCTCGACTCCTGGGAGTCCAGGCCCTGCGGGACAGAGCCGGTCGTCTGGATTTTCAGGTCGGTGCCGTCCGACAGGTCCGCGATGTCGTCACGCATCGCCTTGGCGTCGTCGAAGGCCTGGGTGTCGAACCCGGTCGAGCCCTCGGCCAGGCCGACCGTCCCGATCTGCACCAGACCGTCCTCGGACAAGGCGGGCTTGCCGTCGGGGGTGGTGGTGACGACCTCCTGGACGAAGGTGTCCTCGCCGAGCTTCGGCCCGAGCTCCTCGGCGATCCGGGTGACGTCGGCCTGGTCGTCGGCGGTGAGCGCCGTGCCGTCCTCACGCTCGAAGACGATCAGCGCGGCCGGCGTCGTGGCGCCGGGGAACTTCTCCTCCTGGAGCTTCGCCGCCTGGATCGACTCGTAGTGGTCGGGCAGGAACTCCGTCTCCTCCTGCGTCGTCGTCAGGGCCGGGGCCAACGAGACGACGGCGATCGCCAGCACTACCCACGCGGCGATGACGAACCAGGGACGACGAGAGGCCAGACGGCCGAGAGATGCGAACACGGTCCGGAACTCTACCGACGATCGGTGTCCGGTTGCCTCCGACTTTTGGCTACATCGGGCGCGCCCTACGTGAACGGCAGGATGATCGGCGGTGACAGGTCGTCGCTGCTGGTCGTGAACCCGTCGAGCACGGTCGTCGCGTCGTCGGCGGAGATCCGCAGGAGCGAGGTCGCGCCGTCGTCCCTGACCTGCACCGCGAGGAGGTGAGTGGAGTCCTCCCAGGCCCAGCTGGAGATCCAGCCGCCCGTAGCCCCGGCGACAGCCTCGCCGCTGCGGGCGTCCCGGATGTCGATGCGCGAGGGTCCGCGGCCTTCGCCGAACGACGTCGCCACGAGGGCGCCGTCCGGGGAGAAGTCGTAGACGTTGTGCTCGCAGCTGCGCCAGGCGTAGTCGTCCGCTGCGACGTCGTACACGCCACCACAGATGTGGTTGTCCTCCGTCGCGATGCTGTCGAGCCCGGCAAGCAGCGAGCCGTCGGTCGACGCGTCGACGACCGTGGGTACGGCGGCGGGCAGATCGCGGATGCCGCCGTTCGTGGACGCTGCCCAGCTGCGTCCGAGCCCACCCCGTGGATCGTCGGAGCGGCCGACGACCTCGCACATAGCCGCGCAGTCGCCCGTGATGGCGACGGGGACCGCGCGCGGTCCGGGGACGTGCGCCAGGCTCTGTGGCTCGTCGTCACCCGCGACCAGCAGCTGCACCCTGCCGTCCGGGTCGACCCAGGCGACGGCCGACCGATCGGCGGCGACGGCGATCGCACCACCGTCAGTGGGGAGGTGGTCCACGCCGTTGCCGACCTCGTCGAGGAGGGCGATCTGGGTGCCGTCGTCCTCCAGGGTGGAGACGACGTACCGCTCCGTTCCCAGGGGGGTGAATCCCAGGACCTGGGCGTTGCTTCGCAGTCGCAACGGGATCCGGGGTCCGTCGTGATAGACGATCACGCCGTCCTGCAGCGTGGGCACGCCCTGGTCGTTCGGGTCGACGGCGCGGGTCGGGCTCGGCGCAGGCGACGGCTCTGACTTGTCGCTGCCGGCGCCTCCCAGGAGCGCGACCGGGAGGGCGACCGCCGCCACGAGGGCGACTCCGATCGCGAAGCCGGAGGCTTGGCGTCGCCGGATCTGGCGGGCTCGTCCTCGTACGTCGGCCAGCGTCAGCGGCTGGTCATCGACGCCGTCGGCCCGCTCGTGCAGCGTGCGGCCGAGCTGCTCCTCCGTGCTCATCGCTCCTCCTCCCCGAGTCCGATGGTCTGGTCGTCGGCGACCCGTTCGCGCAGCGTCGCCAGGGCCCGGCTGGTCTGGGACTTCACGGTGCCGACGGCGATGCCGAGGGTCTCGGCCGTCTCGGCCTCGGTCAGCTCCTCGTAGTAGCGAAGCACCAGCACCGCCCGCGCCTTGCGCGGCAGTGTCTGCACGGCCGCCCAGAGCGCGGCGCTCGTCCCGTCGTCGTACGCCGGCGGCGCGGTCGGCACTTCCGGGACCTCGCCGGTCGGGTGCTCGCGGCGGCGCCACGCACGGCGCCAGAGCGAGTTGTGCTCGTTGACCATGATCCGGCGGACGTAGGCGTCGACGGACTCCCGGTCGTGCACTCGGTCCCACGCCAGGTAGAGCTTGGCCAGCGAGGTCTGCAGGAGGTCCTCGGCCTCGGTCCGGTCACCGGTGAGCAGGTACGCCGTACGCAGCAGCCGACCCTGGCGGGCCTGGAGGTACGCCGTGAAGTCGGCGTCCCGGTCCGTCATCGCTGCTCCCATCTCCGCCACCTTCACACGCCCTAGACGCGAGTGGGTCGCAGATGGTTGCAATCCTCGCTCAGGGGAAGAGGTTCGGCGCCAGGCCGAACCGCTCGACCTCGGGGTCGTACGGCGCCGTCTCGGTCGCGCGCTGGATCGCGCCGTCGAGGGTGGTGCGCAGGATCGCCTGGGTGTGGACCTGGGTCGTGGTCATCAGCAGGTGCTCGTCGTCCTCCCACGCCACCCCGTTGGCCCGGAAGTCCCGAGGCAACGCGAACTCGTGGAGCCGTTCGCCGGTCTCGGCGTCGAAGACGGCGACGCCGAGGCTGCTCCTGCCGAACTGCGTGCCGACGACCATCGACCCGTCGGGGCTGAACGCGTGGGGACTCCAGTCCGGCACCTGCCACTTCACCGCGCCGGTCCGCGGGTCGACGATGGCGCCGGCCGGATGGATCTCACCACCGCTGGCCAGCGACCCGCTCACGAGCCCGAGGCGATCGTTGACGTCGCCCACGGACCGCAGGGCGTCGATGCTGGTGGACGTGCCGTCGGGGTCGACCAGCACCGGCAGCGCCAGGCCGCTCGACCAGCTCGGGCTGACCACGACGGCGTCGCCGAGGAAACCGATGGGACGACCCGCCCACCGCAGGTACGCGGTCCGCTCGTCGGACCCGTCCGTCCGACCGAAGTGCAGGGTCCCGTCCATGGGGCCAGGGCAGTTGACGGTCTGGTACGCCGTACGCAGGCCGTCGTCGCTGACCGCGAAGTGCGACAAGGCGCACTGTCGCCAGACCTGGCGCAGCTGACCGTCGAGCAGCGAGACCTTCTCTGCGTGCTTCGCGACCAGGAAGCCCCCTCGGTACGGCGTCGCCGCGCCGATCTGGTCGACCGGGAGCATCGTCCGGGTGCCGTCGGCGGCCACGTAGTCGCTGCCGTCGATCCACGGCACGGCGGGCGGTTCGCCGAGGGCGACGTCCGCCAGCAGGACGCGTGGGTCGGCGTCGGTCGGCGACCAGTAGGTCGACGGCCGGTCGGCGGGTGTCGGGCTGGTGTCGGGACGCTGCGCGGCGTCGATCACGAACGGTGTCGCGAGCACCGCGACGACGGCCGCGGTCACGACGCCGTTGCGGATCCGTTGCCGGCGCCGGATCCGAGCAGCCCTGGAGGCGACGTCGCTCATCGGCGTCGACGGCAGGTGCCGGTGGTCGACCCGCTGGTGCAGGGTGTCGCTCAGCAACTCCTCGGGACCTGTCACGACTGCTCCTCGGGGAGACGGGCGCGCAGCGCGGCGATCGCGCGGCTCGCCTGGGACTTCACGGTGCCGGGGGAGACGCCGAGGACCTCGGCGATCTCGGCCTCGGTCAGCTGTTCGTAGTAGCGCAGCACGATCACGGCGCGTTGGCGCGGTGGTAGGGAGGCGACGAACTCCCAGACGACCTCGCGGCCGCCGTCGTACTCGATCGAGAGTCCGGGCCGGTCCGGCGGCGCGGCGGTGACGACCTCGCGCCGGCGCCACGGCCGGCGCCACGCCGTACGGTGCTCGTTGACCAGGATCCGGCGGGCGTAGGCGTCGAGATTGTCGCGGTCGTCGAGGCGGTCCCAGGCGAGGTAGAGCTTGGCCAGGCTGGTCTGCACGAGGTCCTGGGCGGTGTGCTCGTCGCCGGTGAGCAGGAGCGCGAGTCGCTGCAGGGCGGGCTCCCGCGCCACCAGCCAGGACTCGAAGTCCGTCACCGCGCTGCTCCTCGTCCGGGTTTCCTGCACGCCCCCTACACGAGGCAGGCGCGCATACGGTTGCATGGACCCAGACGAATCGATGAGAGGGATCAACATGCAGCAGGTCAAGGCCGTGGTCGCCCGCGCGAAGGGTCAGCCGGTCGAGCTCACGACCATCAACGTCCCGGACCCGGGCCCGGGCGAGGCGCTGGTCCAGGTGCAGGCTTGCGGGGTCTGCCACACCGACCTGCACTACCGCGAGGGCGGGATCAACGACGACTTCCCGTTCCTGCTCGGCCACGAGGCCGCGGGCGTGGTCGAGGCCGTCGGGCCCGACGTCACCGGTGTTGCCCCCGGCGACTTCGTGATCCTCAACTGGCGCGCGGTCTGCGGCGAGTGCCGGGCCTGCAAGCGCGGCGACCTGCAGTACTGCTTCAACACCCACAACGCGACCCAGAAGATGACGCTCGCTGAAGGACCGGATGCCGGCACCGAGCTGTCACCGGCGCTGGGCATCGGCGCGTTCGCGGAGAAGACCCTGGTCGCGGCCGGCCAGTGCACCAAGGTCGACCCGTCCGCCCGTGCTGCGGCCGTCGGCCTGCTCGGCTGCGGCGTGATGGCGGGCATCGGCGCTGCGATCAACACCGGCGCTGTCACCCGCGGCAAGTCCGTCGCGGTCATCGGCTGCGGTGGCGTCGGCGTCGCCGCGATCGCCGGCTCCGCGCTGGCCGGTGCCTCGCCGATCATCGCCGTCGACATCGACGCCAAGAAGCTCGAGGCAGCGAAGAAGCTGGGCGCCACGCACACGGTCGACTCCTCGAAGATCGACCCGATCGAGGAGATCAAGCGGATCTGCGCGGAGACGTACGCCGGCGCCGACGGCGCCGACGTGGTCATCGAGGCCGTCGGTCGTCCGGAGACCTGGAAGCAGGCGTTCTACGCCCGCGACCTCGCCGGCACGGTGGTCCTGGTCGGCGTACCCACCCCGGACATGAAGGTCCCCGACCTCCAGCTCATCGACGTCTTCGGTCGCGGCGGCGCGCTCAAGTCAAGCTGGTACGGCGACTGCCTGCCCGACCGCGACTTCCCGATGCTGGTCGACCTCTACCAGCAGGGCCGGCTCGACCTGGACGCGTTCGTCACCGAAGAGATCGGCATCGGCGACATCGAGGCCGCCTTCGACAAGATGCACCACGGCGGCGTGCTGCGCTCGGTCGTGATTCTCTGATGTCGGCTCACGTGGACCACGCCGTCTCGAGCGGCACCTTCAGCCTCGACGGCGAGACGTTCGAGGTCGACAACAACATCTGGGTCGTCGGCGACGACAGCGAGTGCGTCGTGATCGACGCGCCGCACAGCGTGTCCGACATCCTGGCCGTCGTGGGCGACCGCAAGGTCAAGGCGATCGTCTGCACGCACGCGCACGACGACCACGTACGGGTCGCGCCGGCGCTGCGGGAAGAGGTCGTCGCGCCGATCATGCTGCACCCCGACGACAAGGTCCTCTGGGAGCTCACCCACGCCGACTACCTGTGGGACCTCGACCTCGCCGACGGCGTCACCATCGAGGTGGGCGGCACGACGCTGCAGGTGCTGCACACCCCGGGCCACGCGCCGGGCGCGGTCTGCCTCTACGCGCCCGACCTCGGCTGCGTCTTCACCGGCGACACGCTGTTCAACGGCGGTCCGGGCGCGACCGGCCGGTCGTACTCCGACGGCGACCTCATCAAGGAGTCGATCCGGGCGAAGCTCTTCGCGCTGCCCGACGAGACCGTCGTGCACACCGGGCACGGCGACGACACCACGATCGGTGCGGAGAAGGCGGCCCTGGGTTAGAACGGCGCGACCAGCAGCGCGACACCCGACCCCGCGACCCGGGTCAGCACGATCGTCGCCTCCTGCTCGCCGTGCAGGTCGAGCCGCTTGCGCAGCTGCTCGGGCACGACGTCGACGCCGCGCTTCTTGATGGTCAGGCGACCGACGCCGCGCTCGCGCAGCGCGGCACGCAGCTGCTTCTCCCGGTAGGGGAGCTCCTCGATCACGCGGTAGCCGCGGGCGAACGGCGTACGGAAGGACTCGTCGGAGGTCACGTACGCGATGTGCTCGTCGACCAGTCCGCCGTTGACGCCGGCGGCCACGGCGGTGACGAGGCCGGCGCGGATCACGGCGCCGTCCGGCTCGTAGAGGTACTGGCCCACCGGGCGTACGTCGACGCCACCAGTCCCCAAGGGGGAGCGTCCTCATCGGTGAGCGTCGCCAGCCCGGCCTCGCCGATGACGGTCGCTCGGCGGTCGGTGGTCGCCAGGCGGCCGGACCACAGCGCGGCCTCCTTGACCTCGCCGTGGTGGCTGACCCACTCGGCCTCGACGCCGTGGGGGACCAGGTCGTGGGGGATGCCGGGCGCCACCTTCACGCAGGCGTCGCGCGTGAGGAGCCGCTCGACGAAGGGCCACGGCGGTGTCCAGTCGTCGACGTCGAAGCTGCGCCCGCGCGCGCTCCGCCGGGCGGGGTCGGCGAAGGCCACGTCGAACGGCGTCGGGTCGACCGTCGTCGCGTCCGCCACCTCGACGGCGCCCGGCAGGCCGAGGGCGGCGAGGTTGGCCCGGGCGACCTCGACGCGCACGGGGTCGAGGTCGACGCCGGCGCAGATCAGCCCGGCTCGGGCGCTGGCGATCAGGTCGCCGCCGATCCCGCAGCCGAGATCGATCACGGTCTGGGCGGAGGACGCGACCAGGCGCGCCGCCCGGTGCTCGGCGACCCGGAGCCGGGTGGCCTGCTCGAGCCCCTCCGACGTGAAGTACATCCGGTCGGCCAGCTCGCCGAACTTCGCGCGCCCCTTGACCCGGAGGGTGGCCTGCGTCAGGGCGACGGCGACGTGCGCCGGCTCCGCCGTACGCCGCAGCCGGGTCTGGGTGGCCAGGGAGTCGTCGCCCGCTTCGGTCGCCGCGGCGAGCAGCCGTTGTCCGTCGTCGGTCAGCAGCCACCGGAAGGCGTCGAGGTCCACGGCGTCGATCCTGTCAGTCCGAGCCCGCTCTGGCACTCCGTTGGGCAGAGTGCTAGTTTCTGAGTTGGCACTCTCCCCGCGAGTGTGCCAGCGCCTGCGTCCCGGTGCGACCCCCGCGACGGCGTACCAGAACCGCAGGCGCCAGACGTGAAACACCCACCATCGAAGTGCCAGAAAGTGGAGGTCGACATCGTGTCGGTCAACATCAAGCCTCTCGAGGACCGGATCGTTGTCAAGGCCCTCGAGGCCGAGCAGACCACGGCTTCCGGCCTGGTCATCCCGGACACCGCCAAGGAGAAGCCCCAGGAGGGCGAGGTCCTGAGCGTCGGTCCCGGTCGCATCGACGACAACGGCAACCGCGTCCCGCTCGACGTCAGCGTCGGCGACAAGGTCATCTACAGCAAGTACGGCGGCACCGAGGTCAAGTACGCCGGCGAGGAGTACCTCATCCTCTCCGCGCGCGACGTCCTCGCGATCGTTTCCTGATCTGACGGGTCGTGTGCCTGACGACGGTCTATCGGCCGTTGTCAGGCACACGACCCGATCTTGTTTTTCTGACGTAGGAGAGAAATGCCCAAGATCCTGGAGTTCGACGAGAACGCCCGCCGCAGCCTCGAGCGCGGCGTGGACAAGCTCGCCAACGCCGTCAAGGTGACGCTCGGCCCCAAGGGCCGCTACGTCGTCCTCGACAAGAAGTGGGGCGCGCCGACCATCACCAACGACGGTGTCACCGTCGCCCGTGAGATCGAGCTCGACGACCCCTTCGAGAACCTCGGCGCGCAGCTGTGCAAGGAGGTGGCCACCAAGACCAACGACGTCGCCGGTGACGGTACGACGACGGCCACCGTGCTCGCCCAGGCGATGGTCCACGAGGGCCTGCGCGCCGTGGCCGCGGGTGCCAACCCGATGGGTCTCAAGCGGGGCATGGACGCCGCGGCCGAGGCCGTCGGCGACGCCCTCAAGGAGGCCGCCCGCGAGGTCGAGTCGGTGGAGGACATGGCGTCCGTCGCCACCATCTCCAGCCGCGACAGCGTGATCGGCGACCTGCTCTCGCAGGCCTTCGACAAGGTGGGCAAGGACGGTGTCATCACCGTCGAGGAGTCCAACTCGATGGGCACCGAGCTCGAGTTCACCGAGGGCATGCAGTTCGACAAGGGCTACATCAGCCAGTACTTCGTGTCCGACCCGGAGCGCATGGAGGCCGTCCTCGACGACCCGTACATCCTGCTGCACCAGGGCAAGATCTCGTCGGTCTCCGAGCTGCTCCCGCTGCTCGAGAAGGTCATCGCCGCCGGCAAGCCGCTCTTCATCCTCGCCGAGGACGTCGACGGCGAGGCGCTGTCGACCCTGGTGGTCAACAAGATCCGCGGCACGTTCAACGCCGTCGCGGTGAAGGCTCCGGCCTTCGGTGACCGTCGCAAGGCGATGATGCAGGACATCGCGACCCTGACCGGCGGTCAGATCGTCGCCCCCGAGGTCGGTCTCAAGCTCGACCAGGTGGGTCTCGAGGTGCTGGGCCAGGCCCGTCGCGTCGTGGTCACCAAGGACGACACCACGATCGTCGACGGTGCCGGCGACAAGGCCGAGGTCGACGGTCGCGTCAACCAGATCAAGGCCGAGATCGAGAACACGGACTCCGACTGGGATCGCGAGAAGCTCCAGGAGCGCCTCGCGAAGCTCGCCGGTGGCGTCTGCGTGATCAAGGTCGGCGCCGCCACCGAGGTGGAGCTCAAGGAGAAGAAGCACCGCATCGAGGACGCCGTCTCCGCGACGCGCGCCGCGATCGAGGAGGGCATCGTCCCCGGCGGTGGCTCCGCGCTCATCCACGCGGTGTCGGTCCTCTCCGACGACCTCGGCCTGACCGGCGACGAGGCGGCGGGCGTGCGCATCGTGCGCAAGTCGGCCGACGAGCCGCTGCGCTGGATCGCCGAGAACGGCGGTGTCAACGGCTACGTCGTCACCACCAAGGTCCGTGAGCTCGGCCTCGGCAACGGCTACAACGCCGCCACCGAGGAGTACGGCGACCTGGTCGCCCAGGGCGTCCTGGACCCGGTCAAGGTCACCCGCTCCGCGCTGGTCAACGCCACCTCGATCGCGGGCATGCTGCTCACGACCGAGACCCTGGTCGTCGAGAAGCCCGAAGAGGACGACGACGCCCCGGCCGCTGGCGGCCACGGGCACGGCCACGGCCACTGATCAAACGCCGAGTCGGCGCCAGTTTTCACCTGAGTGTGAAAACTGGCGCCGACTCGGCATTTCAGCCGCAGTTGGGGGTGACCGTGGGCCGGTCGACGTCCCGCAGCAGGTAGATCGGCTTGCCGTTGCAGGTGGTGCCGACCTCGACGTAGTGCTCGTCGATCGCCTGGCGCAGCTCGGGCACGCCGGCGTCGGCCCACGCGTCGAGGTCGACCCACTCGACCAGCCACGTGGGCGAGTCCGCGCTGCCGAGGAGCGCCGTGAGCTCGTCGTACGCCGGGTCGCGCGTGCGCATCGGCAGGCTCCAGAGATAGGGGTACGGCGAGTCGAGGCCGCTGACCCGCTGGAGGTCGGCGCGGCCGCCGAAGACCACGAGGGTGTCGCCGGGCTCGGCGGACTCGGCGATCGCCTCACCGGTGCGGACCTCGTCGAACTCCTGGTGCCCGGTGGCGTTCCAGGCCAGCCAGAAGGCCATGGCCAGCACGGCCGAGACGATCGCGGCGACGACGAGCCCGCGCATGGTGCGACCGGTGCGCCCGTCGCGGCCGGCGAGCAGGGCGGTGCACAGCGCGGCTCCGGGGATGAGCGGGAGCAGGTAGTCCTGCCAGAAGCTGCCACCGGCGGCGAGCGAGGCCACGTCGACGAGCACGACGGCGACGGTGGCCGCCGTGACCGGTGGATCGTCGCGCCACAGCTCGCGCAGCCGCGCGAACGGGCCGGCGAGCACGAGCAGCAGCCCGGTGCCGAGCGCGATCGCGAGCAGGATCCAGGCCCGGCGCTCGGGGGCGTCGGTCGTGCCGTCGGCGATCACCCGCGCGGCGTCGGCCCGGAACCCGTAGACGGTGTCCCACAGGGTCGACAGCCGGACCCCGGCGGCCTCCGCCCACGCGATCGTGGCGAGCACCGGCACCGCGGCACCGGCCACCCCGGCCGCCGCGAGCGCGGCGGTGGAGCGACCTGGGATCGCCTTCGTCCGCCACCCGACGAGCAGCAGCACGCCGGCGAAGACCAGCCCGGTCGCGAGGTTCTGCTTGAGGCCGACGGCGAGCGCGGCCGCGACTCCGGCCGCGAAGGCGAGCGGCCAGGCCCGTCGTCGTACGGCGAGGAGCGTCAGCAGGATGCTGCCGAGCACGCACGGCAGGGCGAGGAGCTCGCCCTTGACGGCGACCACGTCGATCATCGGGTTGGAGAGCAGGGCGGCCACCAGAGCGGCGGTCCACACGGTCGCCCGGGGTCCGCTCACGACCCCCGCCACCGCGGCCGCGAGCAGGACAGTGAGCCCCGCGATCACCGCGCCGAGGAGCCGCAGCGTGGTGACGCCGCCGACGGCGTCGACCGCCTCGAAGACGGCGATCAGGGGCGGCGGCCGGTCCACCCAGTACGCGCCGTACAGGCTGTCTGCCTGCGGGCTCCAGGCCCGCGCGACGAGGAGGAAGCCGGCCTCGTCGGCCCGGACCGGCCGGGTCAGCGCCGGCAGCCGGGCGACGACGGTCAGCACCACCGCGATCGCGACCGCGTGCCGCTGGACGAAGGCGCTCAGGGAGGCTCGACTCATCGGGCGGTCAGTCGCGTCCGCGCAGCAGCGAGACGCGCATCTCCCGCAGCTCCCCGGTGACCACGCCACGAGAGATCGCCGGGTCCGACTCCATCACCCGCCGCGCGGCGGCCTCGTCCTCGGCCTCGAAGATCGCGATGCCGGTGTTGGTCTCGCCGAGGGTCGGGCCGGCCAGCACCAGGACGCCGTCGGCCAGCAGCCGCTGGAGGTGGTCGAAGTGCTCGGCGAAGACCGCCGACTCCTCGTCGGTGATCGTCGCCGCGAAGTCCGGCCGCGGTGGGTGGAGGAAGTAGATCCAGCTGGGCACAGGCCCAGCCTCTCAGGTCGACCCACGGCGATGTTGCACGGAGGAAACACACCGGTCGCGATCCGGCAACCTCGCGCGCGCACGCTGGACGCATGCTGTGGAGGGTTCGTACGACGTTGCCCGACCGACCGGGCGCGCTGGCCATGCTCGCGGCGACCTGTGGCGAGGCCGGGGTCAACATCCTCGGCCTGCAGATCTTCCCGGGCGTGGAGTCGGTGACCGACGAGCTCGTGCTCAGCACCCCCGACGACTGGACGGCCGCGGACCTCGCCGACCTGATCGGCCGCTCGGGTGGCCTCTCGGTGAGCGCCGGGCCGTGCACCGAGGCGGCGCTCACCGACCAGCCGACCCGCTACGTGCAGGCGGCCCGCACGATCCTGGCCCAGCCGGCGTCGTTCCCGGAGGTGGTCGCCCGGCTCTTCGACGCCGAGTCCGAGCCGGCCGTGGGCGTCGCCACCGCCGATGTCATGGACATGACCGTCGGCGACGTCCAGGTGCAGGTGCGCCGTACGGCGCCGTTCACCGCCACCGAGCACGCCCGCGGCGCGGCGATCGCCGACCTGGTCACCGACGTCCTCGAGCGCACCCGCGAGAGCGCCCTGGCGCCGAGCCTGGGGCGCCGGGTGGGCGGCGGCGCCACGCCCGAGTACGTCGTGGACGACGACTCGGTCTCGGCCATGATCGACGGCCAGGCCGTGGGTCTCGCCGTGGTGCGGCCCGCGGCCGAGGAGCCCGACGTACGCCCGGTCACCCTGCGGGTCGACCCGGCCTGGCAGCGCCGCGGCATCGGCACCCGGCTGCTCGTCGACGCGGCCCGGCTCGCCAACTCGCTCGGCGCCACCGAGATCCTGCTGACCACCCGCTCGGACAACCAGGCGGTGCTGCCGATGGTGATGGCGGCCGGCCTCCGGGGCCGGATCCGGATGGCGTCCGACACCCTGACCGTGCGCGTGCCCGTCCGGGACCTCAAGCCGCTTCGTACGTGAGGCGGGCCCGCCGGTAGGCTGTGGGAGTGGAGCTGCCGGAGAAGTTCGCCCCGCTGGGCCTGACCTACGACGACGTCCTGCTGCTGCCGGGTCACTCCGACCTCGCACCCACGGACATCGACATGACCTCGCGGCTGACCCGCGAGATCTCGCTGCGCGTGCCGCTGGTCAGTGCGGCCATGGACACCGTCACCGAGTCGCGGATGGCGATCGCGATGGCCCGCCAGGGCGGCCTCGGCGTGCTGCACCGCAACCTGTCGATCGAGGACCAGGCCTACCAGGTCGACCTCGTGAAGCGGACCCAGACCGGCATCATCTCCAACCCGGTCACGATCACCCCCGACGCGACGCTCGAGCAGCTCGACAAGCTCGCCGGGGAGTACCGCATCTCCGGCTTCCCCGTCGTCGACTCCGACAACCGGCTGATCGGCATGATCACCAACCGTGACCTGCGCTTCACCCCGGTCGCGGAGTGGGCGACCACCAAGGTCGACGAGGTGATGACGCAGATGCCGCTCATCACCGGGCCTTCCGACATCAGCCGCGAGGACGCCACGGTCCTGCTGCGCCAGCACAAGCGCGAGCGGCTCCCGCTCATCGACGAGGCCGGCCACCTGACCGGCCTGATCACCGTCAAGGACTTCGTCAAGGGCGAGCAGTTCCCCCACGCGTCGTACGACGGGGCCGGCCGGCTGATGGTCGGCGCGGCGATCGGCTACTTCGGCGACGCCTGGCAGCGCGCCACCACCCTCGTCGACGCCGGCGTCGACGTGCTCGTGGCGGACACCGCGCACGGCAACGTCCGGATGCTGCTCGACATGGTCAAGCGGCTCAAGACCGACCCGGCCACCCGTCACGTCCAGGTCGTCGGCGGCAACGTCGCGACCCGCGAGGGCGCCCAGGCGTTCGTCGACGCGGGATCCGACGCCGTGAAGGTCGGCGTCGGCCCGGGCTCGATCTGCACGACGCGGGTCGTCACCGGCGTCGGCGTACCCCAGGTCACCGCCGTCTACGAGGCGTCGCTGGCGTGCAAGCCGGCCGGCGTGCCCGTGATCGCCGACGGCGGCCTCAAGTACTCCGGCGAGATCGCCAAGGCGCTGGTCGCGGGTGCCGACACCGTGATGATCGGCTCGCTGCTGGCCGGCTGCGAGGAGTCGCCGGGCGACCTGGTCTTCGTCAACGGCAAGCAGTTCAAGTCCTACCGCGGCATGGGCTCGCTCGGCGCGCTGTCGAGCCGGGGCAAGAAGTCCTACTCCAAGGACCGCTACTTCCAGGCCGAGGTGACCAGTGACGACCAGCTCGTGCCCGAGGGCATCGAGGGCCAGGTCGCCTACCGCGGCCCACTCGCGGCGGTCGCCCGCCAGCTCATCGGTGGTCTCAACCAGTCGATGTTCTACACCGGGGCGGCCACGGTGCCGGAGCTGCAGGAGAAGGGCCGGTTCGTCCGGATCACCCAGGCCTCGCTCCAGGAGAGCCACCCGCACGGTGTGCAGATGACCGTCGAGGCCCCCAACTACTCCGGTCGGTAGACCAGCAGCCGACTGTCGGCGTCCGGCCCGCCGAGGTTCAGCTCGACGGTGTGGTCGCCGCCGAACAGGATCCCGGGGTACATCGTCGCCGGGCCTTGTGGCCCGCCGCCCTTCCTGAAGCCACCCCAGCCGCCCTCGGGTGCGCTGCGCGAGGTCGCCATCATCTCGGTGGCACCGACGTACACGACGCCGAGGTAGACGTCCCCGTCAGAGGTGTCGACCTCGTACTCGCTGGGGCCTGAGTCGAGGATCTCGTCGAGCCGCCACGTGCGCCCGTTGAAGTCGACCACGGTCCGGACCTCCGTGCCGAGCACCGTGGTCGGCGCGACCGCCAGACGGTAGAGGGCGACACCGAACGTGACGTCGGCACCGGTCGCCCGGGGGCCGTTCCTGCCCTGGGTCACGTAGACGCCGAGGGTGCGCTCGCCCGGCTGTGGGCGGAGCAGCGCCTCGGGGGTCACGGTCGCCAAGTCCGCGCAGGGGAAGCCGCCGTCCGTCCCCGACCGGTGCAGCCACAGGTTGTCGGTCTCGGAGTGGCAGTACGCCGAGACGGTGATGTCGTCCGCGCCGTCGGGGACGTCGACCGTCGCCTCCGCGCCCCTGGTGGCGAACTGTGCGTCCACCAGCTCGCGGTCGTCGTACCGCTGGGTGAAGACGACGCCGTCCGCCGCGACTCCAGGCGCGGGCTCACCCGTGGGCTCGTAGATCGCCACCTCGGCGCGCGCCGAGCGGGGAGCGCCGTCGAGCTCGACTCGCAGGTCTTCCCCGGCGGGAGCAGGGGCGGGGGCGGACAGCTGCTGATCGCCGCGCACCCGGGCGATCGGCCAGTAGCCCGACCGCAGGGTCGCCGCCCCGGAGCCGAGACCGGTCGTCACCAACGTGACGTAACGGTCGTCCCCGCCTGCAGGTGCATCGATGCTCCCATCGGCGGCGGCACGTCGGGTCTCGGCCAGCCGGTACGGCGCCCCGAGCACCTCGATGCGTGGGGGCACGTGGATGTCCGCGAGCTTCGGGCCGGCCGGTTCCGGGTCGCCGGTGCCGCGCACCAGTGCGGTGGTGCCGGTCGCGAGCACCAGCGCGATGGCGGCCGCAACGGCCACCACGCCCACGCGACGCCGTCGGGCCAGCCGGACCCGGGCTCGGACGGCCGCCGGACGGGCGTGCTGCTCGCCGTCGTGCAGGTCGTCGGCGTACTGCTCGAAGGTGCGACGAAGCTCGTCGAGGCTGCTCATGGGCGGTCCTCCGTGGTCTGGTTCGCGAGTGCGGGGTCGATCCGCAGCTTCGCGAGCGCCTTGCTGGTCTGGCTCTTGACGGTCCCGGTCGAGATGCCGAGGACCCGGGCGGTCTCTGCCTCGCTGAGGTCCTCGGCGAACCGGAGCACGATCACCGCGCGCTGGCGGCGGGGCAGCCGCGCGGTCGCGGCCCAGAGATCGTGCCGTTCGTCGGCTGCGTCGTCCTGCGTCGCGGTCTCGGGCAGATCGGCATGGGCGCGCTCGCCGTTCCACCGCCGGCGCCACCAGGTCGCGTAGGTGTTGACGAGGATGCGCCGGACATAGGGCTCGGGCTCGCTCTCGATCCGCGACCAGGCGAACCATGCCTTGGTCAACGCTGTCTGCAGCAAGTCCTCGGCCAGCGCGTGGTCGTGGGTGAGGAGGTACGCCGTGCGCAGGAGACGCGACGAGCGCGCGGCAACGAACTCGTCGAAGTCCGTCGCCGCGCCCACGTGGTCGTTCATACCCGTTCCGACCATGCGGGACGGCGGAAAGGTTGCCCGGGGGACTCGGTAGTCTGAGCCGGTGAGCGACATCGAGATCGGCCGGGCCAAGCGCGCGCGCCGTGCCTACTCCTTCGACGACATCGCGATCGTGCCCTCGCGGCGCACCCGCGACCCCGAGGAGGTCAGCACCGCCTGGCAGATCGACGCCTACCGGTTCGAGATCCCGGTGCTGGCCGCGCCGATGGACTCGGTGATGTCGCCGACCACGGCGATCGCGCTGGGCAACTTCGGCGGGCTCGGGGTGCTCAACCTCGAGGGCCTGTGGACGCGGTACGACGACCCGGACCCGCTGCTCGAGGAGGTCGCCGGCCTCCAGGGCGTGGACGCGACCCGGCGGCTGCAGGAGATCTACACGGAGCCGATCAGGGCCGAGCTGATCACCGAGCGGCTGCGGCAGATCCGCGACGCGGGCGTCACCGTCGCCGGCTCGCTGTCGCCGCAGCGCACCAAGGAGTTCGCCAAGGCGGTCGTCGACGCCGGGGTCGACATGTTCGTCATCCGGGGCACCACGGTCTCGGCCGAGCACGTGTCGTCGCAGGCCGAGCCGCTGAACCTCAAGGAGTTCATCTACGAGCTCGACGTCCCGGTGATCGTCGGTGGCTGCGCCACCCACCAGGCCGCACTGCACCTGATGCGCACCGGCGCGGCCGGCGTACTCGTCGGGTTCGGTGGGGGAGCGGCCCACACGACCCGGACGGTGCTCGGCGTCGCCGTACCGATGGCCTCCGCGGTCGCCGACGTCGCGGCCGCGCGCCGCGACTACCTCGACGAGTCCGGTGGCCGCTACGTCCACGTCATCGCCGACGGATCGATCGGCAAGTCCGGCGACATCGCGAAGGCGATCGCCTGCGGCGCCGACGCGGTCATGGTGGGCTCGCCGTTCGCGCGGGCCACGGACGCGCCCGGCCGCGGCTTCCACTGGGGCACCGAGGCGCACCACCACGACCTGCCGCGCGGCCAGCGGGTGCAGTTCGAGACGGTCGGCACGCTCGAGGAGATCCTCTTCGGCCCGTCGCGGGTCGCCGACGGCACCATGAACCTGGTCGGCGCGCTGCGCCGCTCGATGGCCACCACCGGCTACACGGAGGTCAAGGAGTTCCAGCGGGTCGAGGTCGTCGTTGAGTGACACTCAGCCTGATCTGGGGGCTGTCGTCACGATCCACACCGACGGCGCCTGCATCCCCAACCCGGGTCCGGGCGGCTGGGGCGCACTCCTGCGGTACGGCGCGCGCGAGCTCGAGCTGTGCGGCGGCGAGGCCGGCGAGACCACCAACAACCGGATGGAGCTGACCGCGCCGATCAAGGCGCTCGCGGCCCTCAACCGGCGGTCGGTGGTGCACATCTACACCGACAGCACCTACGTGCGCAGCGGCATCACGAAGTGGTGCGCCGGGTGGGCCAAGAACGGCTGGAAGACCTCGGCCAAGCAGCCGGTCAAGAACGTCGACCTCTGGCAGGAGCTGGTTGCCGCCTGCGACGAGCACGACATCGAGTGGCACTGGGTCAAGGGCCACGCGGGCGACGAGGGCAACGAGCGCGCCGACCGGCTCGCCGCTCGTGGGTTGACCGAGGCGGTCGAGGCGGCGAAGGCATGACCAGGCTGCTCGTCGCCGCCGGCCAGGCAGCCTCGGTCTCCGGCGACCTCGCCGCCAACGTCGCGACAGCGGCTCGGCTGACGGGGCTCGCCGCGACCCAGGGCGTGCGGCTGCTGGTGCTGCCTGAGGCGTTCCTGACCGGGTACGACGTGGCCGCGTTCGACGGGCCGCTGCCCGACGCCGCAGACCTCGGCGCCTGGCTCGACCCGCTGCGCGAGGCCGCATCCGCAGGGGTCACCGTCGTGGCGGGCATCGCGCTGCGCCGCGGCGACGCCCGACGGCTGTCGCAGGTCGTCGTCCGTCCCGACGGCACCGCGACGGCGCCGTACGACAAGCAGCACCTCGACGGGATCGAGAAGCAGCTCTTCACGACCGGCGACCACGGCGCCTCGATCACGGTCGACGGCGTCGAGCTCGGCCTCTCGATCTGCTACGACGGCTGCTTCCCCGAGCACGCGCAGGCGGCCGCGCGCGATGGCGCGATGGGCTACCTGAGCTCGTCGGCGTACTTCCCCGGCGGTGCGCACCGCCGCGACCTCTACTACGCCGCCCGCGCCGTCGAGAACGGCATGTACGTCGTGTTCTCCGGGCTGACCGGCCGGTGCGGCGACTACGAGTTCATCGGTGGCTCGGCGGTCTACGACCCCGAAGGCCGGCCGGTCGCCCGCCTCGGCGAGGAGGAGGGCCTGGCGATCGCCGAGCTGGACACCGACGTGGTCGAGCAGACCCGGGCCACGCACACGATGGTCCACGACCACCGGGCGACGCTGGGCGCCCGCGTCTACGGCTGAGGCAGCCGGTCCTCGACGAGCCCGTGGTTGCGGCCGAGACCGTTCACGGCGCTGCGGACCGAGGCCAGATGGGCGCCGGCGGCGTCGACGATCCGGATCGGGTTGCCGGGCGTGTAGTGGCCCCACTGCGTCGGCACGTACGCCGCGCGGCCGACCAGCCATCCGCCGTCGGGCTGCTCGGTGAGCTCGAAGTCGATGGCGATGCCCTCGTAGGCGTCGGGCCGCTCGACCTCGTTCTGCGCGACCATGTTGCCGAACCCGTAGACGACCCACTTGCCGTTGACCTTGGTGACCGGCTGGACGACGTGGGCGTGCTCGCCGAGCACGAGGTCCACGTTGGGTGATGCGGTGAGCGCGTCGGCGAGCGCGACCTGGTCCGCGTTGGGGAGGTGGTCGTACTCGGTGCCCCAGTGCACGTGCGCGATCACGACGTCGGCACCGGCGGCCCGGGCGCGGGTCGCCTGGTCGAGCAGGTCGTTACGGGTCTCGGTCAGCTGCGAAACCGCCCACCACTGGTCGTCCGGGGTCACGAAGCCGTTGAGGCCGTACGTCGCCGCGACGACGCCGACCTTGACCCCGTCGGCCGTGGTCAGGATGACCGGCTGCTCGCGCTCGGCCTCGCTGCGGAAGGTGCCGATGAAGGGGATGCCGTTGGCCCGCAACAGCCTGGCCGTCGTGGCGACGCCGTCGAAGCCCTGGTCCCAGCTGTGGTTCGACGCGGTGGTGCAGGCGTCCCAGCCCATGCTCGCGATCCACGGTGCGATGGACCTCGGGGCGGCGAAGACGGGGTAGCTCTCGGGCTCCGCACCCGGGGCCGCGAACGGCACCTCGGAGTGGCAGATCGCGAGGTCCGCCGACTCGATCAACGGCTTGATCCGGGTGAACATCGGGTCCCAGTCGTAGCGGGTGCCACGTCCGGTACGGCGGTGGTCCTCCGCCGCCGAGTGCCACACGGTGTTGTGCCACAACAGGTCGCCACCCATGACCACGGACGCCGTACGTGGTGCCGGGTCCGCCTCGGCGGCTGCCGGGCTGGTGGTGGGAGCGGTCGGCGTCACGATCATGCCCAGCTCGTCGACGGTCCCGGACGCGTCGGAGCACGCGGCAGCCAGGAGCGCCGTCAGCGCGGCGACGCCCCCCATCGCCAGGCGGCGTCGGTTGTTCACGCCGCCAGTCTCCTCGGTCGTGCGCGTCGGCGGGACACATTTCGGATACCTGGGTTTGCAAGACTGCCCACATGACCCGCTCCAGTGCGCTCGGCCCAGAAGCCCGCGACCGGGCGCTCGCCGCGATGGCGGGCGTCGAGGGGCAGGGCGAGCTGGACGTGCTGGTCGTCGGCGGCGGGATCGTCGGTGTCGGCACCGCCCTGGACGCGGTGACCCGGGGCCTGAGTACCGGGCTCCTCGAGCAGCGCGACATCGCGAGCGGCACCAGCAGCCGCAGCAGCAAGCTGATCCACGGAGGCCTGCGCTACCTCGAGATGCTCGACTTCGGGCTGGTCCGCGAGGCACTGCAGGAGCGCGGACTCCTGCTTACCCGGCTGGCGCCGCACCTGGTCCGGCCGGTGCCGTTCCTCTACCCGCTGACGCACCGCGGGTGGGAGCGGCCGTACGTCGGTGCCGGGCTGGCGCTCTACGACGGCATGGCCATGCTCGGCAAGTCCGACATGGGGGTGCCCCGCCACCGGCATCTCTTCCGGCGCCAGGTCGCCCGGATCGCGCCGGACTTCAAGACCGAGACGATCAGCGGGGCGATCAAGTACTACGACTGCCAGGTCGACGACGCCCGGCTCGCGCTGACCATCGCCCGGACTGCTGCCGCCCACGGCGCGCACGTGGCGACGCGGGTCCAGGTGACCGGCTTCCTGCGCGAGGGCGAGCGCGTCGTCGGCGTACGCGCCCGAGACCTGGAGGCCGGGCCGGACGGCCCCGAGCTCGAGATCCGCGCCCGGGTCGTCGTCAACGCCGCCGGCGTCTGGACCGACGAGATCCAGGAGATGGTCGGCGGGCGCGGGTCGCTGCACGTGCAGGCGTCCAAGGGCATCCACCTGGTCGTCCCGCGCGACCGGATCCGCTCCGAGGCCGGCTTCATCGTGCGCACCGAGAAGTCGGTGCTGTTCGTGATCCCGTGGGGCCGGCACTGGATCATCGGCACCACCGACACCCCGTGGAGCCTCGACAAGGCGCACCCGGCGGCCTCGAAGGCCGACATCGACTACATCCTCGAGCACGTCAACGCGATCCTGCGTGAGCCCCTCGACCACGAGGACGTCGAGGGTGTGTACGCCGGGCTGCGCCCGCTGCTCTCCGGAGAGTCGGAGCCGACCTCGCGGATCTCGCGCGAGCACACGGTCGTCACGCCGGTGCCCGGCCTGGTGATGATCGCCGGCGGCAAGCTCACGACGTACCGGGTGATGGGTCGGGACGCCGTCGACGCCGCTGCCCACTCGCTGAAGACCACCGTGAACCTCACGATCCGCGACTCGATCACCGACCGGGTGCCGTTGCTCGGGGCCGCCGACTGGGAGACCCGCTCCAACCAGCGCGTGCTGCTGGCGCGTCGCTCCGGTCTGCACGTCGCCCGGATCGACCACCTGCTCGGCCGGTACGGCGGCCTGGTGGACGACCTCCTCTCGCTCATCGAGTCCCGGCGGTCCCTGGCGCTGCCGCTGGAGGGTGCCGAGGACTACCTCGCCGCGGAGGTCGTCTACGCCGTCACCGACGAGGGCGCCCGCCACCTCGACGACGTCCTCACCCGCCGTACCCGCATCTCGATCGAGTCCTTCGACCGCGGCGTCTCCGCAGCCCCCGCCGTCGCCCGCCTGATGGCCGCCGAGCTCGGCTGGGACCCCGCCCGGACGGCCGACGAGGTCGATCACTACCTGCGCCGGGTCGAGGCCGAGCGTCAGTCCCAGCTCAAGCTCACCGACCAGGAGGCCGACGAGGCCCGGGTGAAGGCCGCCGACATCGTGTGACCTGTCGGCCCGTTTCACCGGTCAGCCGGTGAAACGGGCACGCCACGCCGTGTGTCATCGGCGTGGCGTGCCGGTTCTGCCGGGCAAGTCTGGTCAGGCCGCCCAGACGCGACCGGCGAGGGTGGCTTCGATCCGGGCGATGGTCCGCTCACGGTGGTGCAGGTCGGACCAGATGATCCGGATGCATCGCCACCCCGTCAGCCCGCAGATGAGCTCCTCACGTCGCTTCTCGCGCAGGACGGCGTCCTCGATTGACTCACCCTTGCGGCGGAAGCGGAGGTACTTCACCTTGCCGTCGAACTCCATGAACGCGCCAAGTTCTGGCCAGGCGAAGTCGACCCGCGCAACGACCTGACCCCGCCGATCACGCACCTCGAACTGCGGCGTCGGCCGCGGGAGATGCGCGTCGAACATCAGCGAGTCGGCGCGCGTCTCGCCGGCCGACTCGTGCCGGCCGTCAGCGCGCTGCAGGACAAGGGGAAAGTTGAGGCTGTGCGGATCGTGGCTCATCGCTAGCCGGCGACGCTCGAGCAAGGGGAGTGTCGTCTCACCGGCGTAGAGGAGTCCGTCAACGACTACGAGCGCCCGATCGATGTCAGTCATGGTCATGACGTCGAGCGCCGTCTTCGTCCCGCTGGTGAGCGGTAGCCCGTGGCGGATCGTCATGTCCTCGACGAGCAGGATGCCGCGATGCGGTGCCCGTCCGGCATGGCGTCGGTCGGCTCGAGCGTCGAGGCGAGTGACGTGCACCTCGTCTCCCATGTCCCAGACGGGAGTGCCGAAGACATCGGCCGCGCTCGGCCCCGACAACAAAGTAGGCACACGGGTGCGTCGAAGCATGGCACGCGAGGTCAGCAGGCGCCGCCCGACGATGTCGAGCTCTCGCCAGTGATCTCCGATGGTGTAGGCGCCCTGACTGATGCGATGCAGATCCCCCGAGGCGGTCATCCGGGCGATCATCTTTCGTTCGTAGCCGGCGTCGAGCAGCTCGTAGGTCATGAACAAGTGCGGGTCGCCCAGGTCGATTGAAGACAAGTTCCACATGGGGTATGGATCGCCGCCGAATGTCGCCGCGACGCCGGGGGAATCGTGGTCTGTGGATGGCGCCTCAACTAAGCAGCCTGTGAGCGGAACATGGTCCTTTGCTCCGGCATTCCGATCGGCTTGCCCGGTGAGACGGGTACGCCACGCCGGTCGGCCCCGGCGCGTCGTACCTGTTTCACCGGTCAGCCGGTGAAACAGGCCGTTCCCGTTGACAACTAGAACACGTTCCACCGATGCTGAGCGGGAGGTGTGAGATCGCGGTCACACCCATGCCAGATCCTGGGAGGGACACGTGACGCAGGCGCCACCGCCGGCCGACATGAAATTGCAGCGTTCGAGCAGAGATGCGAGCACGTTGCCCGCGCGACTGGCCGAGTGGCTGGCGACCGTGCTGCCCGCGGGCGCCGACCCGGTCGTCACGCTGCACAGCGGCGTCGACACCAACGGGATGTCGTCGGAGACGATCATCCTCGACGTCGACTGGACCGAGAGTGGGGAGCGCAGGCACGGGGCGTACGTCGCGCGCGTGGCGCCGGCGGCGGACGACCTGCCGGTCTTCCCCAACTACGCGCTGCAGGACCAGTACGACGCCATGCGGATCGTCGGCGAGCAGACCGACGTGCCGGTGCCGGCCGTGGGCTGGATGGAGCCGACCGGTGAGGTGCTCGGCACGCCGTTCTTCCTGATGGACCGCATCGACGGCGTCGTGCCGCAGGACGTGCTGCCCTACAACTTCGGCGACAACTGGCTGCACGACGCGTCCCTCGAGGACCAGCGCCGCCTGGAGCGCTCGAGCGTCGAGGTCCTCGCCAAGCTGCACGCGATCCCGGACGCGGCGACGACGTTCGGGTTCCTCGAGCCGCACCACGCGGGCTCGACGCTGCTGGCGAAGAACCTCGCCCGCACCCGCGCCTGGTACGACTTCGCCGTCCCCGACATCGGTCGCTCGCCGATGATCGAGCGCGCGCTCGCCTGGCTCGAGGCCAACGTCCCCGAGGTCGACGAGACCGTCCTGTGCTGGGGCGACTCCCGCATCGGCAACATGATGTACGTCGACTTCGAGCCGGTCGCGGTGCTCGACTGGGAGATGGCGGCGATCGGGCCGCGCGAGCTCGACGTCAGCTGGATCCTCTTCGCCCACCAGGTCTTCGAGTCGATCACCGGGATGCTCGAGATGCCCGGCATGCCGCACTTCCTGGCCGAGGCCGACGTGGTGGCGGCGTACGAGGAGATCGCCGGCGTCGCGCTCGGGGACCTGCACTGGTACCACGTCTACAACGGCGTCCAGTGGGCGATCGTCTTCATGCGCACCGGTGCCCGCCAGATCCACTTCGGCGAGATCGAGCGTCCCGAGGACGTCGAGTCCCTCTTCCACCACAAGCCGCTCCTCGAGCGGCTCCTCAGCGAAGCAGGAGCGTGAGCATGAGCGGTATCAGCCCGCTGGACGAGTTCCCGCTGCACCAGGCACCGCTGCCGCTGGCGTGGGCCAACAGCTCTGACCGCAACTTCTACGACCGGTCGTACTTCAACGCCCACGACCGCACCGGCGAGATCATGGTGATCAGTGGGCTGGGCTACTACCCCAACCTCGGCACCAAGGACGCGTTCATCCTGGTCGCCCGCAACGGCAAGCAGACCGCCGTCCACCTCTCGGACCTGATCGACCAGGACCGGATGAACCCGCACGTCGGCAACTTCCGGATCGAGGTCCCCGACCCGCTCAACAAGGTCCGGATCGTCCTCGAGGAGACCGAGGGCATGTCCGCCGACCTGACCTGGGAGGGCACCTGCCCCGTCATCCAGGAGCAGCCGCACATCCTGCGCTCGGGCAGCCGGGTCACCCTCGACGCCCAGCGCTTCGCCCAGCTGGGCACCTGGAGCGGCACCATCGTGGTCGACGGTGAGGAGATCGTCGTCGACCCGGCCACCTGGCTCGGCAGCCGGGACCGTTCCTGGGGGGTCCGCCCCGTGGGGGAGGCGGAACCCCCGGGAGCGCCGGCCGACCCGCCGTTCGAGGGCATGTGGTGGCTCTACGTCCCGATGCAGTTCGAGGAGTTCGCGGTCTGCCTGATCATCCAGGAGGACCCCGACGGCTTCCGGACCCTCAACGACTGCACCCGGGTGTGGAAGGACGGCCGGGTCGAGCAGCTCGGCTGGCCGCTGATCGACATCCACTACGCCTCGGGCACCCGTACGCCGACCGGCGCGACCATCACGGCGACGACGCCCGAGGGCAAGCCGGTCGTGATCGAGGTCGAGTCCAAGCTCGCTGTACCTCTCCACGTCGGCGGCGGGTACGGCGGTGACCCCGACTGGATCCACGGCATGTGGAAGGGCGAGAACTTCGCCGAGCGGGTCACCTACGACATGGCCGACCAGGCCGTGCAGGGACGCTTCATGTTCGGCTGCGTCGACCACGTCGGCCGGGCGACCCTCGATGGCGCCGAGGGCTTCGGCCTCTTCGAGCACTTCTGCATCGGCCGCCACGACCCCTCGGGATTCACCGACTTCTTCACCTCGCCCCCTAACCGCAGGAGACCGCAAAAATGAGCCTCGACCGCAGCACCTTCTTCATCGACGGCGACTGGGCCGCGCCCGCCACCGGCGACACCATCCAGGTCGTCTCGCCGCACTCCGAGCAGGTCGTCGCGACCGTGCCCGAGGGCAGCAAGGCCGACATCGACGCCGCCGTCGCCGCCGCCCGCCGGGCCTTCGACTCCGGCCCGTGGCCGCGGCTGAGCCCGCAGGAGCGCATCGACGTCGTCCAGAACTTCTCGAACCTGTACGCCGGCAAGCTGGGCGATATGGCCGAGATCATCTCGACCGAGATGGGCGCGCCGCTGTCCTTCTCGAACCTCGCCCAGGCGCCGGCGCCGTGGATGCAGATCGAGGCGTTCCTCAACATCGCGCGCGCCTTCCCGTGGGAGGAGACCCGCGCCGGCTCGCTCGGCGAGGTCATCGTGCGCCACGAGCCCGTGGGCGTCGTCGCGGCCATCCCGCCGTGGAACGTCCCGCAGTTCACGATCATGTCCAAGCTGATCCCGGCACTGCTCGCGGGCTGCACGATCGTGATCAAGCCCGCGCCGGAGACCCCGCTCGACACCTACCTGATGGCCGAGCTGCTCCAGGAGGCCGGCGTGCCCGCCGGTGTCGTCAACATCGTGACCGCGGGCCGCGAGGTCGGCGAGCACCTGGTGGCACACCCGGGCATCGACAAGGTCGCCTTCACCGGCTCCACCGCCGCCGGCCGCAAGATCGGCGCCGTCTGCGGTGAGCAGCTCAAGCGGGTCTCGCTCGAGCTCGGTGGCAAGTCCGCGGCCATCGTCCTCGACGACGCCGACCTCGCCGCGACGGTGGAGGGCCTCAAGTTCACCGCGCTGATGAACTCCGGCCAGGCCTGCGTCGCGCAGACCCGGATTCTGGCCTCGCGCGCCAACTACGACAACGTCGTCGAGGCACTCGCGGCCGGCGTCGGCGCCATGCAGGTCGGCGACCCGCTCGACCCGGCCACCGAGATCGGCCCGATGGTCGCGCAGCGCCAGCAGGAGCGCGTCGAGAAGTACATCGCGCTCGGCCAGGAGGAGGGCGCCCGCGTCGTCCTCGGCGGCAACGGCATGCCCGACGGCCTGTCGTCCGGCTGGTACGTCCGGCCGACGATCTTCGCCGACGTCAACAACGGGATGCGGATCGCCCAGGAGGAGATCTTCGGCCCGGTCCTCTCGGTGATCCCCTTCGACGACGTCGACGACGCCGTCCGGATCGCCAACGACTCGGAGTACGGCCTCGCCGGCACCGTCTGGACCGGCGACGTCGAGGCCGGCCTCGACGTGGCCCGCCAGGTCCGCGCCGGCACGTACGGCGTCAACACCTACACGATGGACTTCGCCGCGCCGTTCGGTGGCTTCAAGAACTCCGGCATCGGCCGCGAGTTCGGCCCCGAGGGTCTGTCGCAGTACACGGAGCTGAAGTCGATCTACAAGCCGTGACGAAGGTGGGCAGTTTCCCCGGTCGACCGGGGAAACTGCCCATTTCGGCTACTCGTGGGTAGTGCGCTCGACGGGGGTCACATACCCTCGGCTGCATGAGCGCCCAGAACCCGAACCCCGCTGGCGATCCGGCCCTCGACGGGCCGCCCGACCCCGAGCACGACCCGCGGGCGTCGTACGCGCTGGAGCCGGAGTACGCCGCGGCGCTCACCGCCCGGCTCGTGGCGACCAGCGGCCGGACCGCCGAGGTGCGGTCGCCGCTCAACGACGCGCCCCTGGCGCACATCCCGCAGTCGACGCCGCAGGACGTCGCCGAGGCGTTCGCGCGGGCCCGTCAGGCCCAGGTCGCGTGGGCGCGCACCCCGGTCGCCGTACGCGCCGAGATGCTGCTGCGCCTGCACGACATCGTGCTCGACCGCCAGGACGAGATCGTCGACCTGATCGTGTGGGAGAACGGCAAGGCCCGCAAGCACGCCTTCGACGAGCCGCTGCACGTCGCGCTGACCGCTCGCTACTACGGGCGTACGTCGAGCCGCCACCTCGGCACCCGGCGCGTCCCGGGCGTCTTCCCGGTGCTGACGCGCGCCGAGATCAACCGGGTCCCCAAGGGCGTCGTCGGGATCATCTCGCCCTGGAACTACCCCTTCAACCTCGCGCTCATCGACGGCCTCGCCGCGATCGTGGCCGGCAACGCCGTCGTCACGAAGCCCGACGCGCAGACGATGTTGTCCGCGCTGCTCGGTGCCGAGCTGCTCGAGGAGGCTGGCTTCCCGAAGGACATCTGGCAGGTCGTCGCCGGCCCCGGACCCGAGATCGGCGGGGCGATCATCGAGCGCGCCGACTACGTCTGCTTCACCGGCTCCACCGCCACGGGCAGGGTCGTCGCGAAGGCCTGCGCCGACCGGCTGATCGGCAGCTCCCTGGAGCTCGGCGGCAAGAACCCCCTCCTCGTGCTGCGCGACGCCGACCTGGAGAAGGCGGCCGAGGGCGCCGTACGCGCGTCGTTCTCCAGCTCCGGCCAGCTCTGCGTGTCGATCGAGCGGATGTTCGTGGCCGACCAGGTCTACGACCGGTTCGTCGAGCGCTTCGTCGCCCGCACCCAGGCCATGACGCTGGGCGCGACCCTCGACTGGGGCAACGACATGGGCACCCTGATCTCGCAGGCGCAGCTCGACACGGTCGTCGCGCACGTCGAGGACGCCGTCGCCAAGGGCGCTCGCGTGCTCACCGGCGGCAACCACCGCCCCGACCTGGGGCCCTATTACTTCGAGCCGACCATCCTCGAGGGCGTCACGCCCGACATGACCTGCTTCGGCAAGGAGACGTTCGGTCCGGTCGTGTCGCTCTACCGGTTCCACGACGAGGCCGACGCGGTCGCCCGCGCCAACGGCGGCGCCTACGGGCTGAACGCGTCCATCTACAGCCAGGACGGCGCCCGCGCGCGCTACATCGCCCGCCACATCAAGTGCGGCACGGTCAACATCAACGAGGCCTTCGGGGCCACCTTCGCCAGCCTCGACACCCCGATGGGTGGCATGCGCGAGTCCGGCACCGGGCGCCGCCAGGGCGCCGAGGGGGTGCTGCGGTTCACCGAGACGCAGTCGGTCGCGACCCAGCGGGTGATGGCGCTCGGCCCGCAGCTCGGGATGTCCGACGAGCTCTACGCGAAGGTGATGACGGTCAACCTGCGCATCCTCAAGAAGCTCGGTCGCGCATGACGGCGTACGACTTCGACGTCCTGGTCATCGGCTCGGGCTTCGGCGGCTCCGTCACGGCCCTGCGGCTGACGGAGAAGGGCTACCGGGTCGGCGTGATCGAGGCCGGCGCCCGGTTCGCGGACGAGGACCTGCCCGAGACGTCGTTCGAGGTCTCGAAGTACCTCTTCCGCCCCGAGGTCGGCTGCTATGGCATCCAGCGCATCGACGCGCTGCGCGACTGCCTGATCGTCTCCGGCGCCGGCGTGGGCGGCGGCTCGCTGGTCTACGCCAACACGCTCTACGAGCCGATGTCGCCGTTCTACGAGGACGCGCAGTGGAGCCACATCACCGACTGGCGCGACGAGCTCGCGCCGTACTACGACCAGGCCAAGCGGATGCTCGGCGTGGTCGAGAACCCGCTCCGCACGCCGTCCGACGACGTGATGGAGCAGGTCGCCACCGAGATGGGCGTGGCCGACACGTTCCACCCGACCCCGGTCGGCGTGTACTTCGGTGACGAGGGCGCCGGCATGGGCCAGACGGTCGACGACCCGTTCTTCGGCGGCGCCGGGCCCGAGCGCAAGACCTGCATCGGCTGCGGCTCGTGCATGACCGGCTGTCGCCACAACGCGAAGAACACCCTGGTCAAGAACTACCTCCACCTCGCCGAGGGCAACGGCGCGAAGGTGCTGCCGCTGACCACGGTCACCCGGGTCGCACCCAGGGAGAGCGGTGGGTACGACGTCCACGTGCGCTACACGAAGGCCAAGGTCAACCGGCGTACGGCGAGGCGGGTGCTCACCGCCGAGCAGGTGGTGTTCGCGGCGTCCGCGCTCGGCACCCAGCGGCTGCTGCACCGGATGAAGGACGAGGGCCACCTGCCGCAGGTCTCCGACCGGATCGGCTACCTGTCGCGCACCAACTCGGAGTCCATCGGCGGCGTGATCGCACCCCGCGGGAGCGGCGTCGACTACAGCCAGGGCATCGCGATCACCTCGAGCTTCCACCCCGACGCCAACACCCACATCGAGCCGGTCCGCTACGGCCCCGGCAGCAACCTGATGTCGCTGCTGCAGTCGGTGCTCACCGACGGCGACGGCGACGAGCCGCGCTGGCGCACCTGGCTGCGGGAGATGTGGGCGCAGCGGCGCGACATCGCCAACCTCTACGACATGAAGCACTGGTCGGAGCGCACTGTCATCGCGCTGGTGATGCAGAGCCTCGACAACTCGATCACGACGTACACGAAGCGCATCCCCTTCACCCGCAAGCGCTACGTCACCTCGAAACAGGGCCATGGCGTGCCCAACCCGACCTGGATCCCCGCCGGCAACGAGGCGATCCGGACGATGGCGCAGATCATGGACGGCTTCCCGGGCAGCGCCGTCGGCGACGCCTTCAACAAGCCGCTGACGGCGCACTTCATCGGCGGCTGCGCGATCGGCGACTCGCCCGAGACTGGCGTGGTCGACCCCTACCAGCGGCTCTACGGACACCCCGGGCTGCACGTCGCCGACGGCTCCGCCGTGACCGCCAACCTGGGGGTCAACCCCTCGCTGACGATCACCGCCCAGGCGGAGCGGGCGATGGCGTTCTGGCCCAACAAGGGCGAGTCCGACCGGCGCCCCGACCTGGGCTCGCCGTACGCCCGGATCGAGCCGGTCCGGCCGGTCTCGCCGGTCGTCCCGGACCACGCGCCGGGGGCGCTCCGCCTGCCGATCGTCGGCGTCAGCTGAGCGCGACCCCGGCAATCCATCGGGCCTGGCCAGAAATCCTCGTCGCCGCCGTGACCCGGGTCTTGACCTCTCGTTGAGCCAGCGGACCCGGCACACATGCTCCCTCCCACCGCCGGGTCCCGTGTCCAGGCGCTGTTCCGCAGTTGCAGGGACGGTCAGGGCCCGGCCATCCCTCCCTCCCCGGCCGGGTCCTGGCGGGGAGGATCGATAGGCTTCGCTCATGACGGCGGCTGAGCATGATCTGGTCCTGGTGGTCGACTTCGGGGCGCAGTACGCCCAGCTGATCGCGCGCCGGGTGCGCGAGGCTCGGGTCTACTCCGAGATCGTGCCGCACACGATGCCGATCTCCGAGATGCTCGCGCGCAACCCGAAGGCGATCGTGCTGTCCGGCGGACCGTCGTCGGTGTACGCCGAGGGCGCCCCGGGGATCGACACCGCGGTCTTCACGGCCGGCACCCCCGTCTTCGGCATGTGCTACGGCTTCCAGCTGATGGCGCGCGGTCTCGGCGGCGAGGTCGCCCCTACCGGTGCTCGCGAGTACGGCCGCACCGCGGTCACGGTCGGCGAGGGCGGCACCCTCCTCAGCGACATCCCGGCGGAGCACACCGTGTGGATGTCGCACGGCGACTCGGTGGTCGCGGCGCCGGCGGGCTTCGACGTGCTGGCCTCGACCGACGTCACCCCGGTCGCGGCCTTCGAGGACGTGGAGCGCGGCCTCGCGGGCGTGCAGTGGCACCCCGAGGTGCTGCACACCGAGCACGGCCAGAGGGTGCTCGAGCACTTTCTGGTCGACATCGCGCACTGCCGCCAGACCTGGACCATGGTCAACATCGTCGACGAGCAGGTCGAGGCGATCCGCGCCCAGATCGGCGAGCGCGGCAAGGCGATCTGTGGGCTGTCCGGCGGCGTCGACTCCGCGGTGGCCGCGGCGATCGTGCAGCGCGCGATCGGCGACCGGCTGACCTGCGTCTACGTCGACCACGGGCTGATGCGCAAGGGCGAGACCGAGCAGATCGAGCGCGACTTCGTCGCTGCGACCGGTGCCGAGCTGGTCGTCGTGGACGCCGAGAAGCAGTTCCTCGACGCGCTCGCCGGGGTCACCGACCCCGAGGAGAAGCGCAAGATCATCGGCCGCGAGTTCATCCGCACCTTCGAGGCGGCCGAAGCCGAGGTGTTAGGCGATGCGGTCACCGGCGACGACGCCGACACGGTCGCGTTCCTGGTGCAGGGCACGCTCTACCCCGACGTGGTCGAGTCGGGTGGGGGAGCGGGCACCTCCAACATCAAGTCCCACCACAATGTCGGCGGTCTGCCCGACGACCTGGAGTTCGAGCTGGTCGAGCCGCTGCGCACGCTCTTCAAGGACGAGGTCCGGCTGGTTGGCGAGCAGCTCGGCCTCCCGGGCGAGATCGTCTGGCGGCACCCCTTCCCGGGGCCGGGCCTCGGCATCCGGATCATCGGCGAGGTGACCCGCGAGCGCCTCGACATCCTGCGCGAGGCCGACGCGATCGCCCGCGAGGAGCTGACCCGCTCGGGCCTGGACCGCGACATCTGGCAGATGCCGGTCGTGCTGCTGGCCGACGTACGCTCCGTCGGCGTCCAGGGCGACGGTCGGACCTACGGCCACCCCGTCGTGCTCCGTCCGGTCACCTCTGAGGACGCGATGACGGCCGACTGGGCGCGGCTGCCCTACGACCTGATGGAGCGGATCTCGACCCGGATCACCAACGAGGTCCGCGAGATCAACCGGGTCACCGTCGACATCACCTCGAAGCCTCCCGGCACCATCGAGTGGGAGTAAACCGACGAAATCCGTCGGTTCGTGGAAGTTTTCTCAAGATTTCTGCAAGTGGGCGGACAATCGCGGTCCGAACCCATAGAGTTATCAACGAACCGCCGGGGACCCGAGACCCCGGCGGTTCTTCAATTTCCGGGCGATCCCGCGGCAGCGCGTGCGAGTGCCCCGCGCGGGGTACCGGCGGGGCCATGGCGACCAACTCGCGACGGATCCAGGCGACACCGGACCAGGTCTGGGACGTGCTCGCCGACGGCTGGCTCTACCCCCTCTGGGTGGTGGGGGCGTCGCGGATGCGCGAGGTCGACGACCACTGGCCCGCGGTCGGCGCCCAGCTGCACCACTCGGTCGGCAGCTGGCCGCTGCTCGTCGACGACACCACCGAGGTCGTCGACTCGGTGCCGGGCTCGATGCTGCGGCTGCACGCGCGTTCGCGGCCCGCGGGCACGGCCGAGGTCACGATCCGCCTCGAGGCGGCCGGCGCCGCGACGACCGTCGTCATCGAGGAGGACGCCATCTCCGGCCCGGGGCGGCTGGTGCCGAAGCCGCTGCGCACCCCGCCGCTGACCTGGCGCAACGTCGAGGCACTGCGGCGCCTGGCGTACGTCGCGGAGCGCCGCTCGGCGGCCTGAGGGCGACTACCCGTTCAGCGGCCGCAGTACGTCGGCGGCGAACCGGTCCATCGCCTCGAGCTTCTGCTCCAGGGTGGCGTCGAGGCCGAAGTAGTAGGCCCACGGCATGGTCCAGCAGTCGGTGACGCCGCCTTCGCGAGCCTGCTCGAAGTGCTCGGGCAGGAACGCGTCGTTGAGCGCGGTGATCACCGAGAAGTCGCCCTCCGCGCCGATCTCGGCCCGGGCCGCGGCGAGCCGGCCGGCGATCGCGGTCGCCTCCTCGATCGAGTAGAGGTCGCCGACCCAGCCGTCGTGACGCGCGGCCCGGCGGAAGGCGATGTCGGACAGGCCGCCGACGATGATCGGGATCGGCTCGCTCGGCGTCGGCTCCATGACCAGCCGCGGTGCGGTGTAGAAGGCGCCCTCGAACTCCGTCCATCCCGGCTTCCAGAGCTCGGCCATCAGAGCCAGCGCCTCGTCGGTGCGCTTGCCGCGCGTCGAGAAGTCCTGCCCGAGCAGCTCGAACTCCTCGCGGCACCAGCCGATGCCGACGCCCAGGCTGACCCGGTTGCCGGACAGCACGGCGGCGGTGCCGACGCTCTTCGCGACCTGGAACGGGCTGCGGATGGCCGGCACGTAGACGGACGTGAGGAAGCGCAGGCGGGTCGTCACGGCGGCCAGCGAGCCGATCAGCACCCACGGGTCGGGCCAGGCCGCGTCGTGGTCCCAGCGGCGGGCGCCGTCCGACGTGTAGGGGTACGGCGTCGCCAGCTCCTCGAGGTCGACCACGTGATCGGGCACGGCGATCGAGTGGTAGCCGAGCTCGTCGGCCGCGCGGGCCAGGGGGATCAGGTGGTCGACCGGCTGGAAGGCGGTGCTGATGGCGAAGCGCACGACCCCACCCTAGGGCCAAAGTAGAACGTGTTCTAGCACCTCGGCCGGGCCGGGTGGGGTCGTCGCGCCACCTCGCAGGACTACTTGGTGAAGATGCTGACGCCGCCGGGGCCGACCAGCAGGCCGACGATGATCAGCACGATCCCGAACAGGATCTGGCCACGGAAGAGCTGGACGATGCCGGCGACGACGAGAATGACGGCCAGGATCCACAACAGGAACAGCACGGGTTTCCCTCCCTTGGCGGCGGAGTCTCCGCGCCGGAGGGTCTGTACCCCGGTGCCACGGGTCTCAGTCCCGGTCAGGGCAGGATCGAGTCGACGTACCCGCCGTCGACCCGGAGCGCGCCGCCGGTCGTGGCCGACGACAGCGGCGAGCTGAGGTAGGTCACCAGGTTGGCGATCTCGTCGGGCTCGATCAGACGCTGGATCAGCGACTGCGGGCGGTGCTGGCGCCTCCTTGGCGAAGCCACGGGAGACCGCGAGCAGCGCTGTCTTGGACATGCCGTAGTGGATCATCTCCGCCGGGATCACCACCGCCGAGTCGCTCGCGATGTAGAGGATCCGGCCCCAGCCGCGGTCGGCCATCCGGGGGAGGTGGTGCCGGGTCAGGCGTACGGCGGCCAGCACGTTGACCTCGGGCAGGGCGGCGACCGCGGCCTCGAAGCCGTCCTCGGACGCCACGTCGGCCACGACAGGCACCAGGTCGGCGGCCGGGAGCTCGTCGTGGAGCTCGGCGATCGCGCGCTCGACCGACTCCGGCGAGCGGCCGTTGACCCCGACCCGGGCGCCGGCGGAGGCCAGCCCGCGGGCGATGGCCAGGCCGATGCCCTGGGTGGAGCCGGTGACGAGTGCGGTCCGGCCCTCGAGCCCGATCCGCACGGCGTCAGTCGCCCTCGGTGTAGTCCTCGACCACGTGCATCGCTGCCTCCTCGGCGGACGCCGCGCCGTCGTCGATCCCGACGTCGTCGCCCACGAGGTCCTTCTCCTGGTCCTCGCCGAGGCCCTGGTCGGTGTCGACCAGCCGGCCCGCGCGTACGTCGCCGACCTCGGCGTCGTCCAAGAAGTCATCGCCGGTCTCGGCGTACGGGTCGACGTCGGGCTCCTCCTGGGCGATCCGCTGGTCGATGCCCTCGCGGTGCTCCTCCTCCCAGGGCGTGTTGCCGTAGCCCTGGCCGGCGGAGTACTTCTCCGGCGGGGAGTAGCCGCGGTCGAGCTCGTCGGCCACGGTGGGGTCGCCGAGGTCGTCGATGTTGCCGGGCTGGTCCTCGTCGTCGACGCTGTAGCCGCCGTAGATCTCCTGGTCGCCGTTGTCCGAGCTGCTCACCGTCGTATCCCTTCGCCGTACGTCGTCGTGCGTTCGCGGACGGGCCGGCCGATGCCGGCCCCGATCTCGACGAGCTCCTCGACGGTCTTCGCGGAGCCGTGCTCCGAGCCGGCCATCCGGGAGATCGTCTCCTCCATCAGGGTGCCACCGACGTCGTTGGCGCCCGACTGGAGCATCGCGCGAGTGCCGTCGACGCCGAGCTTGACCCATGACGTCTGGATGTTGCTGATCCGGCCGTGCAGCATGATCCGGGCCATCGCGTGCACGGCGAGGTTGTCGCGCAGGGTCGGGCCCGGGCGGGCCACGCCGGCCAGGTAGATCGGCGCCGAGGTGTGCACGAACGGCAGCGGCACGAACTCGGTGAAGCTCGCGCCACCCGCCTCGAAGGCGGCGTCCTGCATCCCGGCGAGCACCTTGAGGTGGCCGACCCAGTGCCGCGGGTGGTCGACGTGGCCGTACATCATCGTCGAGGTCGTCGGCAGCCCGACCTTGTGTGCGGTGCTCACGACCTCGACCCAGGTGCGGGTCGGCAGCTTGCCCTTGGTGAGCACCCAGCGGACCTCGTCGTCGAGGATCTCCGCGGCGGTGCCGGGCAGCGAGCCGAGGCCGGCCTCACGGGCCTTGATCAGGAAGTCCTCGATCGACAGGCCGGTGCGGGCCACGCCGTTGACGACCTCCATCGGAGAGAACGCGTGCACGTGCATCTCCGGCACCCGCTGCTTCACGGCCGAGACCAGGTCGAAGTACGCCGAGGCCGGCAGCTCCGGGTCGATACCGCCCTGCATGCAGACCTCGGTGGCACCGAGCTCCCAGGCCTCCTGGGCCCGGTCGGCGACCTCGTCGAGGGAGAGGGAGTAGGCGTCGGCGTCGGTACGCCGCTGCGCGAACGCGCAGAACCGGCAGCCGACGTAACAGACGTTGGTGAAGTTGATGTTGCGGTTGACGACGTACGTCACGTCGTCGCCCACGGTCTCCCGGCGCAGGTGGTCGGCGAGCCGGCAGACCTCGCGCAGCAGGTCGCCCTCGGCGGTCATCAGGGTCAGGGCGTGCTCGTCGGAGAGGTTGCCGGGGTCCTTCTCGGCGGCCTTGAGGGCGGCGGCACCGGTGGTTTCGAGGCTCGGCGCTAGCGCGCCTCGCACCTCAACCACCGCATCGGCTGCGTGCTGCACCTCGTCCCAGTCGCCGTACACGTTGGCGAAGTCCGAGCGCCGGTCGTCGGTGCGTCCTTCGGAGTCCACGGCCTCGAAGAGGTCGGTGCGCCCGACTGAGGCGAACCCGCCGTCGGGCTCCTGCCACGGCAGCCCGACCGGTCGTACGCCGGGCCGGGCGAGCCCGTCCTCGGTGGCGAGTGCGGCCACGTGGCCGGAGACCCTCGGGTCCAGCCACGGCTCACCGGCGCGGACGTACTCGGGGTGCACGGTCAGCCGGGCGGTGAGCTCGAAGCCGCACTGCGCGGTGAGGTCGCGCAGCCGCTCGAGCGACGGCCAGGGCCGCTCGGGGTTGACGTGGTCCGGGGTCAGCGGGGAGACGCCGCCCCAGTCGTCGACCCCGGCGCCGAGCAGCAGCCGGCACTCGTCCAGGTCCACGAGGTTGGGCGGCGCCTGGACCCGGGCCTTGGGGCCGAGCACGATCCGGGTGACGGCGATGGCCGCGCGGTACTCGTCGAGGCCGAGGTCGTCCGCGTGCCGCATCGCGGTGTCGGGCTTGGCCCGGAAGTTCTGGACGATGACCTCCTGGACCGAGCCGAAGGCCCGGGAGACCTGGCGCAGCGCGAAGATCGTCTCGGCCCGCTCCTCGAGGGTCTCGCCGATACCGACGAGCAGCCCGGTGGTGAAGGGGATCGAGAGCCGCCCGGCGTCCTCGAGCACCCGCATCCGGACCTCGGGGTCCTTGTCGGGGGAGCCGTAGTGGGCCTCGCCCTTGGTCTCGAAGAGCCGACGCGAGGTGGTCTCGAGCATCATCCCCATCGAAGGGGAGACCGGCTTGAGCCGGTTGAGCTCCTCCCACGACATCACGCCCGGGTTGAGGTGGGGGAGGAGGCCGGTCTCCTCGAGCACCCGCACCGCCATCGCCCGGATGTAGGCCAGCGTCGAGTCGTAGCCCTGCTCGTCCAGCCAGGCGCGGGCCTCGGGCCAGCGGTCCTCGGGTCGGTCGCCGAGGGTGAAGAGCGCCTCGAGGCAGCCCATCGCTGCGCCCTGGGTCGCGATCTCCAGGATCTCGTCGGGGGAGAGGAACATCGCGTGGCCCGCGCGCGTCAGCTGGCCCGGCGACTCGACGAACGTGCAGTAGTGGCAGCGGTCGCGGCACAGCTTGGTGACCGGGATGAAGACCTTGGGCGAGTACGTGACGACCCCGGGGCGACCCGCTGCGACCAGGCCGGCATCGCGGACCTTGGCGGCCGCTGCGGTGAGCCGGTCGAGATCGGCGCCGGTCGCGGCGAGAAGAACCTCCGCCTCGGCGACGTCGAGGGCGGCGCCGCGCTCGACGCGCGCCAGCGCCCGGCGTACCTGCTGAGGGGTGGGCGGCTCCGTCACGACCTCAGGCTAACCAGCCACACCCAGGCGCCGGTCGGCCGGTCGCCTGTCGGTCAGGCTCGCACCCTGGGCCGGTCCGATCCCCATGTCTCGGGCCGGCCCTGGGTGCCGCGGCGGTCCCCCGATCGCCGCACGAACCGTGAGTCCGGCTCCCCCCTCAGAGAGCACCCCCGGTCGGGCATTGGTTGGATCCTGACGAACTCGGCGCCGGAAGTCGTGTCCGAATCCGGCCATGTCCGACATCGGACTGTCCGATCTCGGCCATGGCCGGCACGGACACGCGGCGGAGACCGCGGGCTGGTTCGCTGCATCGCGTGCAACCATCTTCCGGTGCGCTCGGACCCTCACGCCCGCTCGACCGAACTCGTGGCCCTCGAGCTGCTGGGCGTGGGACTGCGCTCGCGCGCGGGCACGGTCGCCGAGCTGGCGGCTCTCGCGGTGCGTGACGAGGCCGACGTACGGCGCGACCTCGAGTGGCTGGACGCCGAGGGCTTCGTCGACCTGCGCGGCGACCGGATCGGCTACACGGCACCCGAGGAGGTCGTGGCCGACGTCGTACGGCGTCGCGCGGGTGACCTGGGTGCCGAGATGCTCCGACACCTCGCCGACCTGGCCGAGGTCGTCGGCCAGCTCCCCGCGCTCGCCCGGGAGTGGGACACCGGCACCGACGACCCGCGCCTGCTCGACATCGAGGTCTTCCACGGACCGGAGGCGGTCGTCGATCTCTGGCACCTCCGCCAGAGCCGGGAGCCGATCCGGCGCACCGACGTCGTGCTGCCCGACGCCGCTCGCCTCTACGTCGCCGACCCCGCGATGCAGCGGGTCTGGCACGAGGCAAGCCGGGGTGAGGGAAGCTCCGCCCGGGTGATCGCCTCGATCGGGGACGCCGTCCACCCGGAGGCACAGCAGCGCCTGACGGAGGAGCTCGACGCGGGCGTGCAGATCCGGCTGCTGCCGGAGCCGCCGGGCTGGTTCTGGATCACCGACGAGACGACGGTCGCGCTGCCGATGACCTGGGGCGAGGCCTGGCCGACCTCCGTCGTCGCCGTACGCGGCCGCGCGGTCGCCGGCATGGCGAGCTGGCTCTTCGAGCGCCTCTGGGAGAGGGCTGTCCCGGCCCGCTCGGAGACCGCGGACTGGGACTCCCTGCTCACGCTGATGGAGCGCGGGGCCACCCTCGAGGCGGCGTCCCGCGCACTCGGGATCTCCGAGCGCACCGGTCGGCGCCGGGTGTCCGAGGCGATGGACCACTTCGGCGTGACCTCGACCCTGGCACTCGGGGTCGCCTGGGGCGACGCGCGCCGAGGCTGACGCGCGCCGCCGTACGAGAGCGTCAGACGCCGGCGGTCTCCGGTGCGGTCTCCGCGGCCGGCTCGGCCGGTGGCACCACCGGTGGCTTGCGGTCGAGCGCGCTGGGCCACCAGATCTTGCCGCCGAGGTCGAGGTTGATCGCGGTGACCAGGACCGAACGGACGATCATCGTGTCGAGCAGGACGCCGAGCGCGATGGCAGTGCCGATCTGGAGTGCGAACGTGAGCGGCATCGTGGCCAGCGCTCCGAACGTCGCCGCGAGGACGATGCCGGCCGCGGTGATCACGCCGCCGGTGGAGGCGAGCGCGATCAGCGAGCCACGGCGAGTTCCCTTGGTGATGGTCTCCTCCCGGACCCGGGTCATCAGGAAGATGTTGTAGTCGATGCCGAGGGCGACCAGGAACACGAACGCGTACAACGGGAACCCGGGGTCGGTGTGCGGCCGGTCGAAGACGAGGTCGAACACCACGCCCGAGATGCCCAGTGCGGCGGCGAAGGACAGGATCACCGTCCCGATCAGGATCAGCGGCGAGGTCAGCGCCCGGAGCAGTCCCATCAGGATCAGCATCACCGCGAGGAGCATGATCGGGATGACGACCTTGTTGTCGCGGGCCGAGGCCTCCTCGATGTCGATGGTGACGGCGGTCCAGCCGCCGACCTGGGCGTCCGCACCGTCCACGCCGTGCACGGCGTCGCGGACCTCGTGCACCGCCTCGATCGACTGGTCGTCGAGGGCGTCGGCGGTGAGGTTCACCAGGATCAGTGCGGTGCCGTTCTCCTCGGCGGCGACCACCGGCTCCGCGATGCCGTCGATCCCCTCCAGGGAAGCGACGACCGCGTCCGCCTGATCGGCGTTGGCCACGATCTGGGCCGGGGAGCTCGCGTCGACCAGCCCGTGCTCGACCAGGAGCTCGTTGCCCGCCACCGACTCGACGTCGTGGCCGGCGACGTAGGTCTCGTCGTTGGGAATGCCCGAGGTGTCGAGGCGCAAGGCGCCGAGCGCGACCACCAGCAGCACGCCGGTGGTGATGATCCAGACCTTGCGAGGCCGCGGCGCGATCCGGTTGCCGGTGCGGGCCCAGAAGCCGGACTCGGTGGGCTCCTCGGTGCCGAACCGCGGGATGAACGGCCAGAACACCCAGCGGCCGCAGATGACCAGCAGCGCGGGCAGCAGGGTCACCATCACGAGGAAGGTGACGGCCACCGCGACGGCGTTGGCCGGGCCGAGTCCTGCGGTGGAGTTGAGCTCGGCGAACATCAGGCAGAGCAGGCCGACGACGACCGTCGTGGCGCTGGCGAAGATGGCCGGTGCGGCGCGGTGCAGCGCGTAGGCCATCGCCTCGTGCCGGTCCTCGTGGCGACGGAGCTCCTCTCGATAGCGGGCGACCAGCAGCAGGGCGTAGTCCGTCCCGGCGCCGATCACCAGCACGGTCATGATGAACTGGGTCTGGCCGTTGATGGTCATGTCGCCGTACTTGGCCAGCAGGTAGAGCACACCCATCGCGATGCCGAGACTCACGACGGCGCAGAAGATCGGCAGCGCCCACAGCACCGGGCTGCGGTAGCTGATCAGCAGGATCAGGATGACCGCGCAGAGCGTGATCAGGAGCAGCCGGCCGTCCATGCCCGCGAAGGCCGCGGCCTGGTCGGCGGTCGTGCCGCCGGCGCCGGCGACGTACACCTCGACCCCGTCGATGGCGGTGATGTCGCGGATCTCGTCGGCGACGTCGGGCATGTCCTCCCACAGCTCGTCACCGCGGTTGATCGTGAAGTCGAGCTTCGCGACCTGGCCGTCCTCGGAGACGTACGGCGCAGGGATGCCGCTGTCGGCGGCGGTCTGCGGGGTGATGACGTCGGAGACTCCCTCGAGCTCCGCGATCTCGGGGCCATGGGCCTCGATCGCGGCGAGGTCCTCGTCGGTGAGCCCGGACTCCTTGTAGTAGACGACGGTCGTGACCAGGTCGTTCGGGTCCTGGAACTCCTCGAGGCGCTGGATCGCCTGGGTCGACTCGGCGCTCTGCGGCAGCCACGACTCGGCCTCGTTGTTCTGGACGCTGGTGAGCTTGCCGGCGAGGGACCCGAAGATCCCGAGCAGCACGAGGACGCCCACGAGGACGATCCACTTGGTCACGCGTCCGGTGAGCTTGCCGGCGATCTGACGGTGCATGGTGTCCACTCTTTCAGGGGGCGGGGACAATGGCATCGGGGAAATCCCTGAGGGGTGCTGTCCTGAGGGTGCTGTCCCTTAGTCCGACCGATCAAGGATTGCGGACTCATCGGTCACCCGTACGACGAACGGACTAGTCCGCATGTGACACCAATTCACGACGATCCGGGTCGCTATGTCACTGGCCTAGGCCACCGGGACGTGGATCGCCTCCCGCACCTGCTCGCACACGGCGCCGTACGCCGGCAGCGCCCGGATCTCCTCGGCCGGGACCCGCGCCCCGTGGTCGGTGAAGACGGCCGGCACGTCGAGCACGATCCGACCGGGCCGCGGGCTCATCACCAGCACCCGGCTGCCGAGGAAGACCGCCTCGTCGACGCTGTGGGTGATGAAGAGGATCGTCCGCCCCGTCGAGCGCCAGATCTCGAGCAGCTCCTCCTGGAGCCGCTCGCGGGTGATCGCGTCGAGGGCGCCGAAGGGCTCGTCCATCAGCACGATGTCGGGCTCGTTGGCGAGGACTCGCGCGATCTGGCAGCGCTGCTGCATGCCGCCCGAGAGCTCGTAGGGGCGGTGGTCGCCGAAGTCGGCGAGACCGACCATCGACAGGTAGTGCTCGGCCGTCGTACGACGCTCCGCGGCCCCCACGCCGCGCAGCTTCGGGCCCAGCTCCACGTTGCGGCGCACCGAGAGCCACGGGAAGAGCGTGGGCTGCTGGAAGACCACGCCTCGGTCCTCACCGGGACCGCGCACCGGGCGGGACCCCACGGACACCGTCCCCGCGCTCGGGGGCATGAAGCCGGCCAGCAGGCGCAGCAGCGTGGTCTTGCCGCAGCCGGACGGGCCGGCGATCGTGACGAGCTCGCCCGGCTCGATCGCGAGGTCGATCGTGTCGAGAGCCGGGACGGCGGCACCACCCACGAGGAAGTGGTGCCGCACGCCCGCGAACTCGACGCGTCGGGGGTCGCTGTCAGTCACCAGCCGCGCTCTCGGCGGGGGTGGCGTCGACGTGCTCGGCGTAGTCGGCCTTGGTGCCGACCTTCTCGATGCCGCCCTGCTCGAGCAGGAAGCCCGCCGTCGTGAGCAGGTCGTCCGCGAGCTTGCCACCGAGGTAGTCCGGGCCGGCCTGCTCGGCCGCGGTCAGGTACGTCAGCCCGGCGAACTGCTTCTGCGCGTCCGCCGGGTCGATGCCGAGCACGGCGCCGACGGACTCGGCCGCCGTCTCCGGGTCGTCCTGGATCAGCTTCACCGCGTAGTCCTCGGCCTTGGCCCACTGCGCCAGGAACTCCGGGTTGGCGGCGATGAACTCCCGGCTCGCCGTACCCAGGTCGAAGGTCGGGCGCCCGGCCTCGGCGGTGTCGGCGCTGGACAGGATTCGCTCGCCGCCGTCCTCGAGGAGTTGGCTCTGCACCGGGTCCCAGACCCACGCGGCGTCGATCTGGTCGCCCTGCCAGGCGGCGGGCATCTTCTCCGGGTCGAGGTTGATGACCTCGACGTCCTTGTTGGGGTCGATGCCGGCCTCGGTCAGCGCCTGGAGCAGCGAGTAGTGCGCGGTGCTGCTGAACGGCACCGCGATCTTCTTGCCCTTGAGCCCGGAGATGTCGGTGATCGACGGGTCCTTGACGATGAGCGACTCGGCGTCGCCGATGACGTCGTGGACCCAGACGACGGCGAGGTCGACGTCCTGCACGACGGGCTCGGACGAGGCGATCGTCGCCGGGGACGAACCCATCAGGCCGAGGTCCACGTCGCCGGCGCCGTAGTACTTGACGACGTCGCCTCCGGAGGCCGCCTGGACCCAGGTGATGTCGGCGTTGGGCAGGCAGGCCTCGAGCAGCCCGAGGTCCTTGACGACGACGTCGGCGTTGGGGATCGCCTGCCAGGCGATGCGTGCGGTCGTGTCCACGGTCTCGTCCGGCGTCCACGGGCAGTCGCTCTCGGTGGCCGCCGACGCGGTGCTGGTGCGGTCGGACTCGACGCAGCCTGCGAGGGAGACGGCGAGCGCGGTGGCCGCGAGCGCGGTTGCGCCCCGGTTCAGTCGTGTCGTCGTCAGTCGTGTCTTCGTCAGTCGTGTCTTCGTCAGTCGGGTCTTCACGGGTCAACTACTCCTTCTAGTGCGTCGGTCGACGCTGTTCATGCCTTGCCCCGCCAGGGGACAAGGAGCTTTTCGAGGGACTGGAGCCCGAGATCGAGGAGTACGGCGGCGAGGCCGATGACGAGGATGCAGGCGATCACCAGCGGGGTCTGGAGCTTGTTGCCGGCGAGGTAGGCCAGGCCGCCGATGCCCGGGATGCCGTTGGCGATCTCGGCCGCGACGACCGTCGTCCACGCGAACCCGGTCGCGACCCGGATCCCGGTGAGGATCTCGGGCAGCGAGGCCGGCAGGACGACGGCGGTGAGGACCTGGCGGCGTGAGGCGCCGAGAGTGCGTACGGCGTTGACCTGGTCCTCGCGGACGCCGCGGACGCCGCTGATCGTGGCCATCGCGATCGGCGGGAACGCGGCGAGGAAGAGCAGCCAGATCTTCGAGGTGTCGCCGATCCCGAACCACACGATGAGCAGGCCGATGTAGGCCAGGGGCGGCAGCGAGCGCAGGAAGTTGAGGTAGGGCTCGAGCACGACCCCCAGGTACGTCGTCCCCATCACCAGGCCGAGCGGGATGCCGACGGCGATGCCGGCCGCGACCCCGATCGCGATGCGCTGGAGGCTGGCGAGCAGGTGCTCCCAGAGGTAGTAGTTCTGCTCGCCGCGCACGATGCGGTCGGACCCCGGGGCGATCGGGTGGTCGGTGTTGGCACGGACGAACGCGTCCCACACCGCGCCGGGGCCTGGCAAGAAGAGCGGACGGACCAGGCCGGCCTCGGTGACCAGCCACCAGAGCAGCACCAGGCAGGTCAGCGAGGTGGCGTGCAGCGCGAGCCGGCGTACCCGCTGCCGGCGGCGCGCGCGGCGCCGGGCGTCCTGGGGCGAGACCGGGGCCGGCGTACCGCTGGTCGCCACGGGCGCCTCGGACACAGCGTGTGCCATCGATCTGACTCCTCGGGTTGGTCAAGGGAAAGTGATTAAAGCATAGTGATTAAGTAGGGTTTGACGGTGTTCTAGGTTCGAGACATGTATCCCGGCACCTGGGCGGCTCGGACGCCCGACAAGCCCGCACTGGTCATGGCCGGCTCGGGGCGCACGCTCACGTACGCCGAGCTGGAGGACCGCAGCCTGCGCCTGGCGCACGTACTCCAGGACGCGGGACTGGTCGTCGGCGACGTGGTCGCGCTGCTCTCCGACAACCGCCCCGAGGCGTACGAGGCCTACTGGGCCGCGCTGCGCTCCGGGCTGTACATCACGGCCGTCAACCACAACCTCTCGGCCGAGGAGGTGTCCTACATCGTGCGCGACTGCGGTGCCAAGGCCCTGCTCGTCGCGCCGGCGAAGTCCGAGCTGATGACACAGCTCAGGACGGAGCTGGCGGCGCACCTCGACGTCGAGGTGCCGACCGTGCTGACCTTCGACGGCGACTACGAGGACGCCCTCGCGGCGGCGAGCGCCGAGCCGCTCGCCGAGCAGCCTCACGGTGACGACCTGCTCTACTCCTCAGGCACCACCGGTCGGCCGAAGGGGATCAAGCCGCCGCTGCCGCAGATCGCCGTCGACGAGCCGGGCTACATCTACCCGACCGTCTTCGGTGCCCTCTACGGCTTCGACGAGGACACCGTCTACCTCTCGCCGGCGCCGGTCTACCACGCGGCTCCGCTGCGCTTCGGCGGCGTGATCCACACGCTCGGCGGCACGCTGGTGATGATGGAGAAGTTCGACGCCGAGGGCGCGCTGCGGGCGATCGAGCGGTACGGCGTCACGCATACGCAGATGGTGTCGACGATGTTCGTGCGGATGCTCAAGCTGCCCGACGACGTGCGGGCGTCGTACGACGTGAGCTCGCTGCGCGTCGTCGTCCACGCGGCCGCCCCGTGCCCGCTCGACGTGAAGCGCCGGATGATCGAGTGGCTCGGCCCGATCGTGCACGAGTACTACGCCTCGACCGAGTCCAACGGCGCGACGTTCATCGACTCGCAGGCCTGGCTGCAGAAGCCCGGCTCGGTCGGGACCGCCCTGATGGGCATCATCCGGATCTGCGGCGACGACGGCGGCCTGCTCGGTCCGGGAGAGGTCGGCACCGTCTACTTCGAGCGCGAGCAGCGGACCTTCAGCTATCACAACGACCCGGACAAGACCGCGTCGACCGAGCATCCCGAGCACCCGAGCTGGACCACGGTCGGCGACCTCGGCTACCTCGACGAGGAGGGCTACCTCTTCCTCACCGACCGCAAGGCCTTCATGATCATCTCCGGCGGCGTGAACATCTATCCGCAGGAGATCGAGGACCTCGTCAGCCTGCACCCTGCGGTCACCGACATCGCCGTGATCGGGGTGCCCGACGACGAGATGGGGGAGCGGGTCGTGGCGTTCGTCGAGGTCGCCCCCTCGGCCACCGCCGGTGACGAGCTTGCGGCCGAGCTCACGGCGTACGCCCGCGACCACATCGCGCACTTCAAGGTGCCGCGGGAGTTCCACTTCCGCGACGAGCTGCCGCGCACGCCCACCGGGAAGATGGTGAAGGGCAGACTGCGGGAGGAGTGCGCCGGATAGGCCGGGGGCAACCACCAGTGCACTCTGCAGTCGGGGCACGAGTGGGCCCGACTGCAGAGTCGACCGAAGGGCAGCACCAAACAGGCCGTTGTCCACGGACCGTTGTCCACAGGCCCGTTGTCCACAGGGGTCGCCTCGACTGGCGCGCACGAGGCGGAGATCGGCCTAGCCTCGCGGGATGTTGATCTCCCAGCGCCAGGCGGCCGTCGTGCTCGAGCAGGGCGGGGTGGCGCGGAGGCAGGCACGCGACCTGCTCAGGGCGGGTTTCGTCGGGGCGCCGATCCGCGCCGGCAACGTCTGCCTCTACGACCGGGCCGCGGTCGAGGACCTGGCTTCTTGGCCGATGGTGCCCCTTCCGCACCTCGACCGGCTCTGCCCGGTCGGGGTCTTCGTGGCGCGTCGGGCGCCCGATCTCACCGCTGAGCGCGCGACACAGCTCGCCTCGGTCTCGAACGGATGGCAGATGTCGCCGTGGACCTGGCTGTGGCTGCGCAGCACGGTCGACGCATGCGGTTCGGTGCCGCTCGTCGCGACCGTTGCCGGGTTCGTGGCGCTCGGGGCCGACATCACCGCCGTCGGTCACACCGCGCCGCAGACGACGTCGCTCGTCCTCGCGGAGCCGGGTCCGTGGTTCGACGGCGTCCGTCGGCGGCGCGTGCAGACCGGCCCGGGACGCGCCTGGGTGCTGCGTGGACCCAGGGGATCCCGCAGCGCCGACGCGCGACCCTGACCGCGGTTGCACGGCCCACGCGTTTGCTCAGCGCTGGTCGTAGTTGCCGACGTCGCCCTGCGACTTCCAGCGGGTCTGACGCGAGTTCCGCGAGAGGTCCGTCGTGGAGCCCTTGGCACTACCGCGCGGCCGGCCGAGCCACGCGACGATGGCCACGAACGCGACGACGACGATGATGGCGATCAACCAGAACATTGGTGGGCCTCCCTGGTGTCCGGAGATTCAATGTCCTCCCCGCAGTGACCGGGGCACAAGAGCTAGGCCGCTCGCTTGCGCTCCCAGCGGCCGACGGTGAACATCACCACGCCCGCGAGCACGCAGCCAGCGATCGCGTCGATGACGTAGTGCTCGGCGAAGTAGGTGAGAGCCAGCGCCATGGCCAGCGGGTAGAGCAGCAGCAGCCATCGCAGGCTGGACCAACCTCGGCGTGTCCGCAGCCGCGAGATGCCGTAGAGGGCGACCAGGCAGGCGATGCCGCAGTGCAGGGACGGCATCGCGGCGACCTTGTTGGCCATGCCCCACATGATCATCGTCTGCCGGTGCAGGTCCATCTCGGACCAACCGCGGGAGGTGATGCGGGCGACGGGCGACAGATAGCCGTCGCGGGCGGCCATCCACGGCGGCGCCATCGGGTAGGCGACGTAGATCGCGAGCCCGGCGAAGAGCAGCGTGATGTAGCGGCGCAGCCAGCGGACCCACTCGTCGCGGTTGCGCACCCACAGCACCCCGGCCAAGGTCAGCGCGACGAGGAAGTGGGAGGCATAGACGGTCGTGAGCAGGACGTCGTACCAGTGCGGCGGGAGCGTCTTGAGGCACGGCTCGCCGCACCAGCTCTGCTGCAGCCAGACGGTGGGCACCGTGCCCGCTCCACCGAAGACAGCACTGAGCCACTCGTCGACCCGGATCGGCATCGAGTAGTGCGGAGCGATCCCGACCTCGTCGGCGAGCCCGCGGCCGAGCCAGTAGAGCACCATCAGCAGCAGCGGCTTCCACCAGTCGCGCCAGAAGGCGAGGTGGTCGCGTGGCGTCTCCTCGACCTGCCACGCGATGGTGCCGAACCAGATCCACACGACCACGCCCGCCGGGTCGTTAGGGATGCCGACGAACCAGCACCAGGCGAGCAGCAGGACGACGTACGCCGTCGTGGCGTTCCTGCGGGTCACTCGCCCTCCGTGCGGTAGATCGTCCAGTCGTCGGTCGTGGCGACGCGAGCGTAGTGATCGGCGAGGACCCGGTTGGCGGCCGTGCCGTCGATACCCCACGAGCCGAGGGACTTGCCGGCGACGACGACCCAGGTCGGTCGCTCGTCGCCGTCGAGGAGGGCGCCGAGCTCGCGGAGCTCCGGGTCGTGCACCCGCACCGGGAGGCTCCACAGGTCGGGGTAGGGACTGCGCAGGCCGGTCGCCTGCAGGATGTTCGGGGCGCCGAAGGCGACCACGGCGGTGTCGCCGGGCGTGGCGTGCACGTCGAGCCATGCGATCACCGGGTGCTCGGGTCGCTGGATCGGCTGCACCGCCACGAACGCCAGCGCGCCGACGGTCGAGACCGCCATCAGCGCGTACGTCGTGCGCAGGGTGCGCCGCCCGGGCAGCTGCCGCTGGCAGGCAGCGGCGGTGAGCAGCACCAGTCCCGGGACCAGCCCCATCAGGTAGTGCAGCCAGTAGCTGCCCCCTCCCAGCACCACGAACAGCTCCCACGCCAGGACCGCGAGCGCGGGCCAGCGCAGGTCGGTGGCTCCAGCGCTCGCCCGCGCGGGCATCCGCCGGAGGAACACGACGGCCAGCACGGGGGCGCCGGTGGCGACCAGCGCCAGCAGCATGGCGCCGAGGCGCAACGGAGTGCTGCCGGTCGCGGAGCTCGCGATCACGGCGGCCGCCTGTTGTCGGAAGACGACGACGGCATCCCACAGCTCGCCCGGGGCGGTGCCGCGAGCGGAGGCGGCCCAGACCGCGACCCCGACGGTCGCCGCGGCGCCGAACGCGACGCCGAGCGCGGGTCGGGCGCGCCGGCCGACCAGGCACAGCACGGCGACGAACACGAAGACGTCGAGCAGGCTCTGCTTCACCAGCGCACCACCGGCACCCGAGGCGCCTGCGAGCACACCCCACCACAGGGCGGCGCGCCCCGACTCCGACCGGACCGCGCACATCGCGGCGACGATCCCGCCGAGCAGGAACGGCAGGCCCAGCACCTCGCCGTTGACGACCGTCCCGCCGAAGAGAGGCGTGGCGGTGAGCAGGGCGGCCGTGGCGGCGGTCAGGACGGGCGCCACCGGTCGGTCCGGGGCGGCGAGCCGGCCCAGGACACCGCTGAGCAGCACCGTGGCGAGGACCGCGAGGATGCCGAGCCCGCGCAGTGCCCACCCGCCGCCGGCGGCGTCGGCGACGGCGGCCAGGGCGATCAGCCCCGGGGGACGGTCGACGAAGTAGTCGCCGTACAGCGACGACCCCGGCGACCACTGCGCGGCCAGCAGCAGCAGGCCGCCCTCGTCCGGGCTGAGCCGGCGGCCGGCGTACGGCAGCCAGCAGAGTCCGGCGAGGGCCGCCAGGAGGCAGACCTGTGCGCGCCGGGTCACGCGAACGAGAAGGCGAGCAGGACCGCGCCGACGATCACCGCTCCGGTGAGCAGGAAGCCGAGGTTGAACGCCGGCAGGGCGGTGCCCGTGCGCATCGCCCGCTCGACCCGCGCCCAGCGGAGCATCGCCAGCGCCGTGACCAGACCGCCGAGGAGGACCAGGGCGACCGCCAGCACCGTGCGGACCCACTGGGTCTCGGGGAGACCGAGCGCGTGCAGCGCGACGCCGCCCGCGAGCATCGCCAGCGCGGTGCGCACCCAGGCCAGGAAGGTGCGCTCGTTGGCGAGCGTGAAGCGGGGGTCGGGCTCCTGCCCGGCGTCGTAGACCCAGTGCGGCCGACGTTGCGTCATGCCCCCATCCTTCCGTATGCCGAGTCTCTCCCACATGCCGAGTCCTCGTAGGCTCGCGGGCGTGACGTACGAGTTCGACACCCACACCGCGGTCCATCCCCACGGCGACGGGACGTACGCCGCCGAACTCGCTCCCGGGTGGGTCGTCGGCGGCGGTGTCAACGGTGGCTACCTGCTCGCGGTGATCGGCACGGCCCTGCGTGCGAGCTTCCCTTCGAAGCCCGATCCGCTCGCCGTCTCGGCCTACTACCTCTCGGCCGCGCGGCCCGGAGCCGCCGAGGTCGCCGTCGACGTACGCCGTGACGGCGGCAGCGTCGCGACCGCCTCCGTCGAGCTGCGGCAGGACGAAGGGACGCGGATCGCCGCGCTCGCGACGTACGGCGACCTTGACCGGCTGGGCGACGACGTGCGGACCACGGCCGAGGAGCCGTTCCTCCCGCCGCCGGACGAGTGCGTCGCCAACGCGTTCGCGCCCAAGGAGATCCTCGAGATGGCCCCGATGATGAGCCGCTTCGACATGCGCTTCCACCCCGACCAGGTCGGCTGGGCGGTCGGCCAGCCGAGCGGCCGGGGCGAGATCTCGGCGTGGTTCCGGCTGATCGACGGCCGCGAGCCCGACCCGGTCACGCTGCTGATGGTCCTCGACGCGCTGCCGCCGGTGACCTTCGACCTGGGGATGATGGGCTGGGCGCCCACCTTGGAGCTCACCGCGCACGTCCGGGCGAAGCCCGCGCCCGGCTGGCTCAAGGTCCGCCACGCGACCCGCAACATGGCGGGCGGGATGTTCGAGGAGGACTGCGAGGTCTGGGACTCCACCGGACGTCTGGTCGCGCAGAGCCGCCAGCTGGCCCGTCAGCCGCGCCCGATCGGCTGACCCGATGACGCGCGCGCTGAGCTTCGGGTCCGTGGCGGCGGCGTACGAGCGGTTCCGACCCGGCTACCCCGACGAGCTGGTCGCCGAGGTCCTGGCGTACGCCGGTCGGCCGGTCCGGACCGCTCTGGAGATCGGCGCGGGCACCGGCAAGGCGACCCGGGTGTTCGCCCGGCGTGACATCGCGGTGACCGCGACGGACCCCGACGCGGCGATGCTCGCGGAGCTGCGCAAGCACGTGCCGGCCACGGTGAGCACGGTGCAGTGCGCGTTCGAGGACGTGCCACTCACGGCGTCGTACGATCTCGTCTTCGCGGCGGCCGCCCTGCACTGGACCGAGTCGACGGGTCGCTGGTCGCGGGTGGCCGCCCTGCTCAACCCGGGCGGCACCTTCGCGTCCTTCGGCGGGCAGCTCCACCTCGCCGACCCCGAGGTCGAGCAGGCCGCCCGAGCGGCCCGGGCGCCGTTCCTCGCCGACGACGAGTTCCCCTCACCCGACGGCACGCCTGCGGACAGCCCGATGCAGTGGCCCGGGACGGAGCTGACCAGGTCCGGCCTGTTCGACGACGTACGCCAGTCCACGATCGAACGCCGGCCCACGATGTCGGCCCGCGACTACGTCGGTCACCTCGCGACGGTCTCGGCCTACCTCGAGCTGCCCGCCGCCGAACGGGAGCAGATGCTGGGTCGGATCCTCGGCGTACTCCCCGAGCGCGTGACGCTGATGGCCGACCTCACGCTCCATCTCGCCCGGGTGTCGCCGGAGGCCTAGTGCGAACGCGGGACGTCATACGGACAGAGCGTCCCCTTGCTCCATCCGGATGACGTCCTGGAGCTCGTCAGTCGAACGACGACCGCCGGATGGACACCACCCAGCGGCGCCGCGGGTGCTCCGTGACGGTCCACAGCCGGTCGGTGGCGGCGTCGTACGCGAGATCCTCCGGCCCCATCGGGACGGCCCGCCGGCGCTCGCGGAAGCCACCGGGCTCGCCGGCCCAGAGCGAGCCCGGCGCCCACGGACCGTGGGACGACGTGAGGTAGAGCCGACCGGCGACCCGCGCCACCCCCTGAGCACGTACGACGTCGTGGTGGGTGATGGTCGCGTCGCCGCCGTCGACCGGGAACTCCGCCAGCCGACGCGTCTGGCGGCTGTTGCCGTACTCACCGACGACCAGGCTGGGCGGGTCGGTGGCGTCGTCGACCCCGACGAAGGAGAACCGCAGCGGCTCACCGTCGTCGGCGACCGGTGCGAGCAGGAAGCGGACGGGCAGCACGTACTCGCCGTCGTCGAGCCGCATGACGTCACCGGTGTCGCACACCCACAGACCGGCGCGCGTCGCGGCTACGTACAGCCGGGAGCCGTGCCACACGATCCCGCCGGCGTGGGCGTGCAGCGGCGCGTGCCCATCGGCGGTCGGCACGACCAGCGTGACGTGGCGGTAGCGCCGTTCGGCGGGCGACAGGAAGGAGATCCGGACGCCCCCCTTCTTGGCGTACCAGGAGACCGCGACGTGGCGACCGCCCGGCTCGACCGACACCCCCTGTGGCCACCATTGCGGGTCGCGGCGGTCCGCCCGGTCCCAGGTCCAGGCACGGTGCCAGGTCAGGCACGGCGCCCAGGTGCGCCACAGCCGTCGGTCGAGGTCGCCGAGCACGGCGGCCAGGCCGACGCGGCCGCCGTGCCGCGCGGCGAGGGCATCGACCTCCGCGGCCAGCTCGGGTGTGCGAGCGAGGTGCACGTGGGAACGGTAGCGTCCCCGGTCATGCGCGCAGCCGTCGTCGGAGCAGCGATCGTGCGGGGCGGCCGCGTGCTCGCGGCCCGTCGTACGGCGCCGCCGGAGGCGGCGGGCCGGTGGGAGTTCCCGGGCGGCAAGGTCGAGCCGGGGGAGAGCCCGGAGGCGGCGCTGGTCCGCGAGATCCGGGAGGAGCTCGGCTGTGCGGTCGAGGTCACCGGCTGGCTGCCGGGCGAGGTGCCGATCGGGGAGCGACACGTGCTGACGGTCGCGCTCGCCGTACTGACCGAGGGCGCAGACCCCGACCCGCGTGAGCACGACGAGCTCCGCTGGCTCACGGCCGCCGAGCTGGACGACGTCGACTGGCTGGAGCCGGACCGGCCCTTCCTCCCGCGGCTGCGGGCCGTGCTGGGAGGATGACCGGGTGCGGGGCATCTTCCGGGGCATCTTCTTCGACGAGGACGACGCGGCGGCGGTGGTTACGCGGCTGCGGTCGTCGGGCTACGACGCCCACGTCGAGCGCGAGCGCCTGTCCGGCGAGGACGACGACGAGGACCACCCCTGGGCGGTGCTGACCGACGCTCCGGAGCTGGTGCTGGAGCTGCTCGTGGACGAGTACGACGGCTGGCTCGACGCCGCCGACTCCTCGGTGGTCGAGCCCGTCGAGACCGCTCCGCTCGAGCTCCCGACCGCACCGCGGAAGATCAAGCGCCCCCTCGGTGGTTGAGGTGTGAGGCGCGCTAGTGTGGTGCACGCGAAATCCGTCACATAAGTTCTAGACTGGGGCATGGCTCGTTCTGGACGTCCTAAAGCCGAGTTGGTCCTGACCCCCGAAGAACATGAGCAACTGACGCGCTGGTCGCGTCGAGCGAAGTCGTCTCAGGCATTGGCACTGCGGTCGAAGATCGTGCTGGCCTGTGCGGAGGGTCTCGACAACAAGGTCGTCGCGGCGCAGGTCGGCTGCGAGGAGCACACGGTCAGCAAGTGGCGGCGACGGTTCGTCGAGCACCGTCTCGATGGGCTTGGTGACGAGCCGCGACCGGGACGTCCGCGCACGATCAGCGTGGACCAGGTCGAGGACGTCATCGTGGCGACCCTGGAGTCGACGCCTGCGAACGCGACGCACTGGAGCCGGGCGAAGATGGCGGAACGGACCGGGCTGTCGAAGTCGACGATCGGGAAGATCTGGTCCGACTTCGGCCTCAAGCCGCACCTGGTCGATCACTTCAAGCTCTCCACCGACCCACTGTTCATCGACAAGCTCTACGACGTCGTGGGCCTGTACCTGAATCCGCCCGAGGCAGCAGTCGTGCTGTGCGTGGACGAGAAGTCGCAGGTCCAGGCCCTCCAACGCTCCCAGCCGGCGTTCCCGATGATGCCCGGCATGCCCGAGAGACGGACCCATGACTACGTCCGCCACGGCACCACGACCTTGTTCGCGGCGATGAACGTCGCCGACGGCACCGTGATCTCCTCGCTGCACCGACGCCACCGGGCAGTGGAGTTCAAGAAGTTCCTCACCAAGATCGACGACCAGGTCCCCGAGGACCTCGACATCCACCTGATCTGCGACAACTACGGCACCCACAAGCACTCGATCATCAAGACCTGGCTGGCCGAGCACCCCCGCGTGACGATGCACTTCACTCCGACGTACTCCTCCTGGCTGAACCTGGTCGAGAGGTTCTTCGGCTACGTCACCGCTGACCTCCTCCGACGCTCCGACCACCGCAGCGTCCAAGCACTCGAAGCCGACATCCGCCAATGGGTCAAAGCCTGGAACAACGACCCCAAGACCTTCGTCTGGACCAAGACCGCCGAACAGATCCTCGCCAGCCTCGGCCGACTTATGAACCGGATCTCAAATCCAGGTCACTAGCGCCGAGCCTCGAAACCACCGATGTCCCACCCTCTCCCTAGGATCACCACATGTCTGCTGACCAGCGCCTCCTGCTCGTGCACGCGCACCCCGACGACGAGTGCATCGGCAACGGCGCCACGATGGCGAAGTACGTCGCCGAGGGGCGCCAGGTCACGCTGGTGACCTGCACCGCCGGGGAGATGGGCGAGATCCTGGTCCCCGAGCTCGAGCACCTCGCGGCCGACAAGGAGGACCGTCTCGGCGAGCACCGCAAGGGCGAGATCGCCAACGCGATGCAGGTCTTGGGCGTCACGGACCACCGCTGGCTCGGCGGCTTCGGCCGGTTCCGCGACTCCGGGATGAAGTGGCACGAGGACGGCTACGCCATCCCTGCGGACCTGCCAGAAGATGGGCAGAGTCACGACAACGCGTTCTGGTACGCCGACCTCACCGTCGCCGCCGACTACCTCGTCGAGATCATCCGTGAAGTGCGCCCGCAGGTGCTGGCGACCTACGACCCGTTCGGCGGCTACGGCCACCCCGACCACATCCAGGCTCACCGGGTCGCGATGTACGCCGCGCAGCTGGCCGCCGTGCCGTCGTACCGCAAGGACCTCGGCGACCCGTGGGAGATCGCCAAGATCTACTGGAACGCGATGTCCGAGAGCCGGATGCGCGCCGGGCTCCGGGCGCTGCGCGATGCCGGCGACTCGACCAGCTTCGAGGGCATGGACCCCGACGGCCCGCTGCCGCCGTTCGTCACCGCGGACGAGAACCTCGCCGCCGCGGTCGACGCGCAGGACCACGTCGAGCAGAAGCTGGACGCCCTGCGCGCCTACCCCACCCAGGTCACCACCGACGGCCCGTTCTTCGCGCTGTCCAACAACGTCGGCAGCACGGCCTGGGGCGTCGAGTTCTACCGGATCGTCAAGGGCGAGCGGGGCGAGCTGGACGAGGACGGTCTCGAGGCCGACCTGTTCGCCGGCCTCTGAGGACCCCGTGAAGCTCCTCGCGGCCGTCGGGCTGCTGCTGGCGGGTGCGCTCACCGGCCTGACGGCGGTCGCGGTCCACGAGCTGGTGTGGGGCTTCGTGCTGGCACTGGTGGCGACCGCGGTCACCGTCTACGCGCTGCCCGCAGGGTGGTGGAGCCGCCTGGCCTTCGTGGTCGGCTGGGTCCTGACGGTCGGCTGGCTCACGGTGCCGCGGCCGGAGGGCGACTACCTGGTCAGCCAGGACTGGCAGGGGTACGGCGTGCTCGGCTTCGGCATGGTGCTGCTCATCGCCGGTCTCGCCACGCTGCCCCGCCCCGGCGGACCGCCACCGCCCGCTCCCTAGGATGACCGCGTGACGAAGCCCTCCACCGCCCGTGAGTCCGCCGGCGGCAAGGTCGTGGTCCTGCTTCTGGGCGGGCTGCTGCTCCTCGTGGGGGGCGCGTACGCCGCGGCGTACTTCATGGCCGGCGACAAGCTCCCCCGCGGCACCACCGTCGCGGGGGTGGAGATCGGCGGCCAGACCCCGGCGGAGGCCGAGGAGACGCTGAGCGCCGAGCTGGCGGACCGCGTCGACCGCCCGATCCCGGTCAGTGTCGACGGCCAGTCCGTGACGGTCGACCCGACCGACGCCGGCCTCACCGTCGACGTGGCGGCCACGGTCGCGGAGGCCGGAGGGGAGCGGAGCTGGTCACCGGCGCACCTCTGGAACTACTGGGCCGGTGGCGATGACGAGGACCCGGTCGTGAACGTCGACGAGTCCGCGTTCGAGGCGGCCCTCGACGGCCTGTCCGACAGCGTCGGCACGCCGGCGACCGACGGCGCGGTGTCCTTCAAGCGCGGCCGAGTCGTGACGACCGACCCCGCGGCCGGCGAGGGCTTCGACCCGGACGCCACCCGGGCCGCGCTCCTCGACTCCTACCTGTCGGAGGACGACGAGGTCGCCGAGCTCGAGACCGTCGAGATCCAGCCCGAGATCGACCAGGCCGACGTCCAGGCGGCCCTGGACAGCTTCGCCAACCCGGCCATGTCCGCCCCGGTCACCCTGGTCTTCGGCGACTCGCCGGTCCAGCTCCAGCCCCGTGACTTCTCCGCGGCACTCGGGATGAAGGCCGAGGGCGGCGCCCTGGTCCCCGACCTCGACACCGACAAGCTCGCCGAGCTGGTGGCCGACGGAGTCGGCGAGGAGGACGCGGCGATCGACGCGACCGTCAAGCTCGTCAACGGCAAGCCGAAGGTGGTCCCGGCGAAGCCTGGCGTCACCTTCGACCCGGAGGCCGTCAGCAGCGCCTTCCTCCAGCTGGTCGCCAGCACCGGCGACGACCGCGAGATGAAGGTCGAGGCGACGGTCGCGGAGCCGGACTTCACCACCGCCGACGCCGAGGCCCTGCAGATCAAGGAGCGGGTCTCCACCTTCACGACCTACTACCCGTACGCCGAGTACCGCAACGTCAACATCGGGAGGGCCGCGGAGCTCATCGACGGCACGGTGCTCAAGCCGGGAGAGACGTTCTCGCTCAACGACATCGTGGGCGAGCGCACCGTCGAGAACGGCTTCACCACGGGCTTCATCATCAGCAACGGCCTCTTCAAGGAGGACCTCGGCGGCGGGGTCTCCCAGATGGCCACGACGACCTTCAACGCGATGTACTTCGCCGGTCTCAAGGACGTCGAGCACAAGCCGCACTCGGTCTACATCGACCGCTACCCGGAGGGCCGCGAGGCCACCGTGGCCTGGGGATCGGTCGACCTCAGGTTCCAGAACGACACCGAGTACGGCGTACTCGTCCACGCCACCGTGCAGCCGGGCAGCGCGTCCTCGCAGGGCGTCGTGACGGTCTCGATGTACTCCACGAAGACCTGGGACATCACCAGCAAGACGGGCGCCCGCTACAACTACCGCTCGCCGAAGACCCAGACCCAGAACACCTCGGACTGCGTGCCCAACACCGGGTACGACGGGTTCGACGTCGACGTCACCCGCTACTTCCACAAGCCGGGCAGCGAGGCGGTCGAGAAGTCCGAGAAGTTCCACACCAGCTACATCGCCTCCGACACGGTGATCTGCAAGCCGCCGAAGAACGGTGGTTGAGGTGCGAAGGCCGCCAGGCCTGAGCCTCGAAACCCTTGGGTTGAGGTGCGAAGGCCGCCAGGCCTGAGCCTCGAAACCACCCCCGCGTGACCACCGCCACGCCGCGTCGTTGAGGAGGCATGCGACGCGTCCTCGGAGCCCTGCTCGTCCCGCTCGTCCTCGGCATCGCCGGCCTCACCACGCCGGCGTACGCCGCGCCGTTCGGGGAGCCGACCGGGGCCAACGACTGGGACTGCACCCCGACAACCCAGCGGCCGACGCCGGTGATCATCGTGCACGGCACGTTCGGCGACCGGAAGAGCCTGCTCGACGACCTCTCGGCCGCCATGGTCGGCGAGGGCTACTGCGTCTACTCCCTCGACTACGGCAACCGGGGGACGGGCGACATCGCTGCTTCGGCCAAGCAGCTGAAGGCGTTCGTCGGCAAGGTACGCCGCGCGACCGGCGCCTCCCAGGTCTCGATGGTCGGCCACTCCCAGGGCGGGATGATGCCGCGCTACTACATCAAGTTCCTCGGTGGGCGGAAGGTCGTCGACGACCTGGTCGGGCTCTCGCCGTCCAACCACGGCACCACGATCGTCGGCGACCCGGGCAACCCGCTCACCGGCTCGCTCCTCGCCGGCCTCTGCCCGGCGTGCCAGCAGCAGGCGGCCGGCTCGCCGTTCCTGACCAGGCTCAACGCCGGCGACGAGACGCCGGGCCGGGTCAGCTACACCCAGGTCACCACGAGGTACGACGAGGTCGTGGTCCCCTACACCTCGGCCTACCTCGCCGAGGGTCCGCGGACCACCAACGTCACCGTCCAGGACCTCTGCCCGGCGGACCTCGCCGAGCACGTCCTCATCCCGATGAGCCGGGCCGCGATCGCGGTGACGCTCAATGCGCTCGACCGGCACGGGCCGGCCGACCCGGCGTTCAAGCCTGCCTGCTGAGCCGGTCTCCCAGGCCGTCACGGAGCGCCGCCGCGAACGCAGGAGACACCGGCAGCCGAGGCACCAGCGTCGCCTGGAACGCGTGGTAGACGTCCGGCTTGCCTGCCCAGGTGGCCGCTGCCGGGCGGTTCTGCGGGTTGAGCTCGTGGTGCCACGAGCCGCGCTCGCGGTCGATCAGGTGCTGCTCGGCGTACGACCACCAGACGTCCTCGCAGACGGCGTACGCCGGGTCGCCGGTGACCCGCGCGAGGGTCGCGGCCGCCGCGATCGCCTCGGTCGCGACCCAGTGCATCCGCTGCCGGACGACCGGGGTGCCTTCCCAGTCCACCGTGTAGACGAAGCCCGCGGCTCCGTCGACCGCCCAGCCCTCGCGCACCCCCGCGTCGAAGAGCGCGATCGCGTCCTCGAGCATCCAGGCGGGCGCGTCGTCGCCGAGCGCGGCCCGCAGCCCGAGCGTCAGGCGGCTCCACTCGAACCAGTGCCCGACGGTCGCGCCGTACGGCCGGAAGGGGTGCGCCGGCTCGTCGCGGTTGTAGTCCAGCAGCGGCTGCCAGTGCGCGTCGAAGTGCTCCGGGATCCGCCACTGGTTGTCGCGGGCGAACCCGTGCACCACCGTCGTCACGATCCGCTGGGCGCGCTCGACGTCGCCGACCGCGAGCAGGGCCTCGACGGTGTGCATGTTGGCGTTGACGCCGCGGTAGTCGTCGAGCTCCGTCCAGCCCTCGTCCCACTGCTCGACGACCATGCCGGCCTCGGGATCCCAGAAGTGCCGGTCGAGCACGTCGAGCGCCTCGCTCAGCAGCTCGGCCGCGCCCGGCCGCCCCGCCGCCGCGGCGGACGAGGCGGCCAGCACGACGAAGGCGTGCTCGTACGCCGTCTTGTCCCGGGTCACCGGACCGTCAGCCCCGACCGCGGCGTACCACCCGCCGTGGACGGCGTCGCGCATCCGCCCGGTCAGCGCGGCGACGCCGTGGTCGACGAGCTCGGCGGCGTACGGGCGGCCCATCAGGTGCGCGAGCGCGAAGACGTGGGTCATCCGGCAGGTGATCCACAGCTCGACCGGCCGGCCCAGCAGTGGGTTGCCGTCGTCGTCGAGCCACGCGAACCCGCCCTCCGGGTGCGCCGAGGCGCGGGCGAACTCCAGCAGACGGTCTGCCTCCTCGGCCAGCCAGGTGGGATCGCTCATGGGGTGAGCCTATGGAGGTCCCGGGGGAAGAGCGTCACCTCCCGGATGTTCGCGACGCCGGTCAGCCGCGCCGCCCAGCGTTCCAGCCCGATCGCGAACCCGCCGTGTGGCGGCATGCCGTGCTCGAAGGCCTGCAGGTAGGACGCGTACGTCGCCGGGTCCTCGCCGCGGGCGCGGATCGCCGCGTCGTACGCCGAGGGTCGGTGCAGCCGCTGCCCGCCGGTGACGAGCTCCAGCCCGCGGAAGAGCAGGTCGAAGCTGTTGCTCCAGCGGGGGTCGTCCGGCTGCTCGTGGGTGTAGAACGGCCGCTTCGCCATCGGGTAGCCCTCGACGGCGAGGAAGTCGCTGCCGTGCTGCTCCAGCGCCCAGGCGCCGAGCGCCCGCTCGTGCTCCGGCGCGAGGTCGGGCTCGTCCTCGGGCGCGTCGACCAACGCGAGCGCGTCGCGGAAGTGGATCACCGGGATCTCCTCGGGCACGACCGGCACCTGGGCGCCGGCGCGCTCGGCGGCCCCCGGGGCGTGCTCGTGCACGCCGGCGACCATGCCGGCGATCACGTCGCGCAGCACCCGCAGCACGTCGCGGTGGTCGTCGATGAAGCCGAGCTCGACGTCCAGCGAGACGTACTCCGCCAGGTGCCGCACCGTGTCGTGCGGCTCGGCGCGGAAGACCGGGCCGACCTCGTAGACGCGCTCGAAGACGCCGACCAGCTGCTGCTTGTAGAACTGCGGGCTCTGGGCGAGGTACGCCGGCCGCCCGAAGTAGTCGACCTCGAAGACGTTGGCGCCGGACTCGGTCGCCGACGCCACGAACTTCGGGGTCTGGATCTCGGTGAAGCCCGCCGCGTCCAGGGTCGCGCGGAAGCCGCGTACCGAGGCGGCGGCCAGCTCCCACCGGGCGCGCTGGGCGGGGTGTCGCCAGGTGACCGGGGCGTGGTCGAGCAGGGTGGGCAGCGAGGCGTTCAGCTCCGGGCGCCAGAGCTCGACGGGCGGGGTCGCGGCCGGCTCGGTCAACGGCGTGATCACCGGGTCGGTGACCTCCATGCCGCCAGGCGCCTGCGGGTTGGCGGTCGCCGTCCCGACGACCTCGACGGTCGTCTCCTCGGGCGGCAGTGCGCTGCCGTCGCGGACGACCACCTGCGCCAGGCCGCTGCGGTCGCGGATGACGACGAAGGCGACGGTGGCCAGCTCACGTCGCCGGTGGACCCAGCCCTGCAGCCGGACGGTGTCGCCGGGCGTGGCGTGGGGGAGTGCAGTTGCGAGCGTACGTTTCATGGGGTTCACCTCCAGGGAGAGCGGAAGCCCTGGAGATGTGGGCGGGGGCGAGGTCGCGGTGCCACCACATCTTCGCCAAGGAGAGCCCCTGGCCTCTCGTCAGTACGCCGTACGCGCGGGCTCCGGATCTCCGCTGGCTCGCGGGAGGTGTGTCAGGCCTCGGGACGCCGCGGTCAGCGTACGCTGCGGCGCGTGGTCGTGCACTTCCGGTTGACGTCGCCGCCGACGCTCACCAAGCAGGTCGTGCACCTGCTGCGGGACCTCGACTGGGTCACCAACGTGACCCTCCAGGAAGGCGTCGTCCTCCAACCGGTCGGCGACCTGGTCGAGTGCGACGTGGCCCGCGAGAAGGCGGGCGTGCTGCTCAACCGGCTCAACGGACTGGGGCTCGACCGCGCCGGCGGGATCGTGGTGACCACGCCGACCGGCACCCCCTTCGCGGCGGCTCGCCGGCTCGAGGCCGCGGCGCCCGGGCACCCCGACGACGCGGTGATCTGGGAGGCGGTCGACGCCGAGGCCGAGGCGGGTGCGGTCCCGACGGTGTCGTTCCACCTCTTCCTGCTGATCGCGGTCGCGCTGGCGTCGGTCGCCGTCATCACCGACTCGGCGGTGCTGGTCGTCGGGGCGATGGTGGTGGGTCCGGAGTACAGCGCGGTCGCCGCCGTCAGCGCGGGCATCGCCCTGCGCCGCCCGGGGCTGGTCGGCCGAGGGATGCGGCTGCTGGTCCTGGCGTTCGCGTTCGCCATCGCGGTGATCACGCTGCTGTCCCTGGTCGCCCGCAGGACGGGGCTCATCACGCTCGACGAGGTCACCAGGCCGCGGCCCAACACCGGCTTCATCTGGCACCCCGACGAGTGGTCGTTCATCGTCGCGCTGCTGGCCGGAGCGGCCGGCGCCCTCGCCCTCGCGGTGTCGCGCTCGGCGACCATGGTCGGCGTCTTCATCAGCGTCACCACGGTGCCTGCCGCCGGCAACCTGGCGCTCGGGCTGGCGTTCTGGGACGCCGGCGAGATCCGCGGCTCGGCCGCCCAGCTCGCGGTCAACATCACCGGCATGGTGATCGCCGGCGCGATCGTGCTGGTGCTGATGCGCTGGTGGTGGGCGCCGTTGACGGCCTGGTCCGAGCGCGTCTTCGGCCGCCAGGCCGACCTGGGGCGCTAGGCCGGCGGCCCGGTGGTGGGTGGCGCGAGGTAGCGGTAGGCGTGGTGGGTGACGAACCCCAGCCGCTCGTAGAGCGCCAGCGCCCCCACGTTGTCGCCGATCACCTGCAGGTACGCCGTCGTCGCGCCGCGCTCGGCGCCCCACTCGAGCAGCGCGGCCATCACGGCCACGCCGAGACGCTGCCGCCGGTGCTCGGGCGCCACCTCGATGCCGCGGAAGCCCACCCAGTCGTCGCCGTACGCCGCGGTGCCCCATGCCTGATCGCCCAGCCGAACGGTGACGAGATCCCCGTCCTCGTCGTACGTGACCGGTGGTTGAGGTGCGAGCGAAGCGAGCCTCGAAACCACCCGAGCAGCCTGTGCTACCGGCGCGATCTGGAAGAGCGTGTCGGCGTCGTCGCTCTCCAGCCCCCATCCGTGGCTGCGGAAGAGCGCGTCCTCGGGGGAGTCGGGCAGCACCGCCGCGATCGGCCGCCCGGTCCGCGACGCGTAGAACTCGACGACCCGCTCGTAGTCGCCGTCAACGCCCGACGGCGCGACCGCGAGCACGGAGTTGGCCCGCCGGGCGGTCGAGGTCGTGGAGTGCCGCAGGGTCCAGTCGCCGAGCGGCTCCGTGGCCAGGTCGGGCCACAGGGCGAGCGCCCGACGCTGCGCGGCCAGCGGGGTGACCCGGTGGCGTGCAGAGGGCCGCGGGGGGACCGGCTTGCCCGAGACGATGTCGGCGAGCGCGATCGTGACCGCCCTGCCGGTCTCGGGCTGCACGACGCAGGTGCCGTCGCCCCAGGACAGGCAGGTGCCGAGCAGGTCCGTCATGGCCGGTCCGCCGCTCGGGCCGGTCTCCCCGCGGAGCAACCGTCGTACGACGACGCGCTGTCCGACCACGTGGGGGCCAAGCATGTGCTTGGTCACATCGTGAGGCGGGTCCACGGCAGGCACGGTGGGGATACTAGGCTGTGCACGAACGCGTGCTTCTCATGTCTCCAGGAGGAATCGGTGACCTACGTCATCTCCCAGCCGTGCGTCGACCTCAAGGACCGCGCGTGCGTTGACGAGTGCCCGGTTGACTGCATCTACGAGGGCAAGCGGATGCTCTACATCCACCCCGACGAGTGCGTCGACTGCGGTGCCTGCGAGCCGGTCTGCCCGGTCGAGGCGATCTTCTACGAGGACGACGTCCCCGAGGAGTCCAAGGGCTACTACGACGCCAACGTCCACTTCTTCGACGACCTGGGCTCGCCCGGCGGCGCCGCGAAGATGGGCGAGATCGACCACGACCACCCGATGGTCGCCGCCCTGCCTCCGCAGGAGACCGAGCACTGACCGCCCCGCGGGACCGCCGCGTCTCGGCGCGGCTGCCCGACTTCCCCTGGGACGCGCTGGTCGAGTACGCCGAGCGTGCCCGGTCGCACCCCGACGGGATCGTCGACCTCTCGATCGGCACGCCGGTCGACCCGACGCCCGCGGTGGTCCAGGACGCGCTCCGCGCGGCCGCGGACTCGCCCGGTTACCCGCTCACGATCGGCACGGTCGCGACCCGGCAGGCGTGCGTCGACTGGCTGGCCCGCCGCCACGGCGTCACCGGCCTCGGGCTCGACGGCGTGCTGCCGACCATCGGCTCCAAGGAGCTGGTCGCCGCGCTGCCCGGCCAGCTCGGCATCGGACCGGGCGACCTGGTCGCGTGGCCCGAGCTCGCCTACCCGACGTACGAGGTCGGTGCGGCGCTGGCCGGCGCTCGCGGCGTCGCCACCGACTCGTTGACCTCGCTCGGCCCCGAGACCCCGGCCCTGCTCTGGATCAACTCGCCGTCCAACCCGACCGGGCGGGTGCTGCCCCCGGAGCACCTCAAGAAGGTCGTCGACTGGTGCCGTGAGCGCGGCACGATCCTGGTGTCGGACGAGTGCTACCTCGAGTGCGCCTGGGACGCGACCCCGATGTCGGTGCTGCACCCCTCGATCAGCGTCGGCTCGCACGAGGGCATCCTCGCGGTCCACTCGCTGTCGAAGCGCTCCAACCTGGCCGGCTACCGGTGCGCCTTCGTCGCCGGCGACCCGGCGCTGGTCGGTGAGCTGCTCGCCGTACGCAAGAACCTCGGGCTGATCATGCCCGGCCCGCAGCAGCTCGCGATGGCTGCCGCGCTGGACGACGACGAGCACGTCGTCGAGCAGCACGCGCGGTACGCCGCGCGCCGGGCCAAGCTGCGCGAGGCGCTCGAGTCGGCAGGTTTCCGGGTCGACCACTCCGAAGCATCCCTCTACCTCTGGAGCACCCGAGACGAGGACTGCTGGGAGACCGTCGGCTGGCTCGCCGAGCGCGGCATCCTGGCCGCCCCAGGGTCGTTCTACGGCGCCGCGGGCTCGCGGCACGTCCGGGTGGCGTTCACCGCCGCGGACGAGCGAGTCGACGCGGCGGTCGCGCGCCTAGCTGGCTAGCTGGACGGTGGCGTCGTGCCCGTCCGGCGTCAGGTAGTGCCCGTCGTCGAAGAGGATGACGCCGTTGCAGAGCCGGCACCAGCCCTGGTCGCCGTGGTGGTCGGCGACCACCTGGGCGGTGCAGCAGTCGGCAGCGGTGGTGTCCGGACAGGTCGGTGAGTGGGTGCACATCGGGTCTCCCAAGGAACGTGGTCTACGTCTCCATCGGCACGTGGTCGGTGAAGCCTGAGCAGTTGTGGTCGCTCGCTCTCAGCATGCGCCGAGCCACCGACATCCGCAGGGCGTTCTCCACAGGTCGCCTCAGAAAAAGGCTCAGGGGAACACGTCGACGTGCACGTGGTCGCGGTGCTCCAGGATCGCGCGGTCACCCGACCTCTCGGGCGGGTCGTAGTCGCGCCACGCGTCCCCGGACTTCCAGCCGGCCGTCCAGATCCGGCCGTCGAAGATCACGGTCTTGATGTCCAGGCGGTCGGCCTGCGCCACGAGGTACTGGGCGATCGCCCACCCACGGATCTTGTTGGCCCGGCTGATCGGCCGCACGAAGATGTCCACGGCCCGGCCGTCGTAGTGGGCGGACCCCTCCATGTGCCCGGTCTGGACGCCGCCGGGCGCGAAGCCGCCGAGCGGCGGGCTGTCGAAGACCTCGTCGACCTCCCGGCGTACGACGTCGGCCCGCGCGGTCAGCCCGGACTTCGTGAGCCGGGTGGCGGTGGCGTCGACGGTGCCGCCGAGCCGGCAGCTGAAGGCGTGCGGCGAGTTGCCGGTCAGCGCCGAGGCGAGCACGCGGGCGTCGGCCTCGTGGTCGGCGTACGCCTCCGGGAAGCCCGAGCGCTGCACGCGCTGCGCTGCGACGGTGACCCGCATCCCCTCGTAGCCGTCGAGCTTCGCGAGCTCGTCGTAGAACGCGTTCGCGGAGTAGTAGGGATCCAGGATCTCCGCGCGCGAGCCCCAGCCCTGCGACGGCCGCTGCTGGAAGAGCCCGAGCGAGTCGCGGTCGCCGGACTCGAGGTTGTAGAGCTTCGACTCCTGGTACGCCGTCGCCAGGGCGATCGTCGCCGCGCGCGCGGGCATCCCGCGGTCGATCGCCACGGCGGTGATCAGCGCGGCGTTCTCGGCCTGCTCCACGTCGAGGGTGACCGTGCGCCCGTCGACCGTGGCGGTGCACTGGTCGGGTCGGAAGATCGGCGCCACCTGACGCAGCAGGCCGTAGCCGACAGCGGCGGCGACGCCCACACTGGCGAGGCCGACCAGGGCCACGCCCGTGCGGAGCTTCATGGAGACAGTGTGCGGCGGTGTCCCAAAGCCCTCAGTTGGCGTGGAGCGCCGCGTTGAGCTCGATGCCGGTGCTCTTCCACGGCACGGCCTCGATGGCGCCGGTGACCGAGTTGCGGCGGAAGAGCACGTTGTTGGCGCCCGACAGCTCGACCGCCTTGATCACCCGGGTCCGGCTATGGGCCGGGTCAGGGTCGGCGACGGTGACCTTGGTGCCGGCGGTGATATAGCAGCCTGCCTCGACGACGCAGTCGTCGCCCAGCGAGATGCCGATGCCGGCGTTCGCACCGAGCAGGCAGCGCTCGCCGATCGAGATGACCTGCTTGCCGCCGCCCGAGAGGGTGCCCATGATCGAGGAGCCGCCGCCGACGTCGGAGCCGTCGCCGACCACGACGCCCGCGGAGATCCGGCCCTCGACCATGCTCGCGCCGAGCGTGCCGGCGTTGTAGTTGACGAAGCCCTCGTGCATGACCGTGGTGCCCTCGGCGAGGTGCGCGCCGAGGCGGACCCGGTCTGCGTCGGCGATGCGGACGCCCGCGGGCAGCACGTAGTCGACCATCCGCGGGAACTTGTCCACCCCGAAGACGGTGAGGTGCCGACCGTTGGCGCGCAGCCGCGCCCGGGTCAGCTCGAAGCCGGCGACCGCGCACGGCCCGGCGCTGGTCCACACGACGTTGGTGAGCAGGCCGAAGACGCCGTCGAGGTTGATCGAGTGCGGGACGACCAGGCGCGACGACAGCAGGTGCAGGCGCAGCCAGACGTCCTCGGTCGTGGTCGGCGCGGCCTGCAGGTCCGCGATCTCGACCAGCAGCACCTCGCTGGTGGTGTTGCGCTCGTCGTCGCGCGTCTGCAGGCGGCCCAACTCCGCCGGGGTGATCGCGTCCGCGGGCTTCGTGCCCAGCGCCGGCTCCGGGAACCACACGTCGAGCACCGTGCCGGCGGCGTCGAGGGTGGCGAGGCCGAAGCCCCATGCAGTTGAGGGGGCAGTGATCGGATTCGCAGTCACGGGGCTTGATTCTAGGGACTTCCGTCGGGCGCGCTCCCGGCGCCCTCTACCCTTCCGGTCGTGGTCGAGTCGCATCCGGGGACGGTGATCCTCCCGCTCAAGGGTGGGTACACCCGCAAGGAGCTGGTGCTGGACGACCAGGGGCTGACGCTTCGCTTCCGGCCGATCTTCGGCAACCGGACCGTGTTTGTGCCCCGGGGCAACGTCTGCGTGGTGCTGCCCGAGGTCTCGCCGGCCGACGACAGCGGTGACGGCTGGGTCTTCGTGGAGGGGCTGAACGTCGCCACCATCGATGCGTTGAGCTGGGGCTCACCCGACCTCGTTCTGTTGTTCCCCCAGCCGGTGGTGCTCCCACGATTGGCGTGGCAGTACTTCCTCGGCTCGACTCTGGACTTCAAGGGCGGCGCCGCCGTCGACGGGATGGCGCTTCGGGCGCGTGACCCGGCCACGGCGCTGCGAGCACTCGTCACGGCCGGCTTCCCGACCACCGACACCCCGACGAGGTGGCTGCGGGAGCATCGAGCGACGACAGGCGACCCGGGCGCGATCCGAGCAGCAGCGGCCGAGGTACGACGGACGCGATGGTCTGCCCGGTTCCTTCTCCTGGCGCTGCTCGCGGTAGCGGTGGGCATCTGGTTCTGTCCCTGGCTCGATCCCGACACGACGCGGCCAGGTGTGGTAGCCGGACTCTGCGTCGGAGCGGGCGGACTGATTCGCCAGCTGCTGACCAGGAGGTCGGGCTAGCTGCCGACCCCGGTCCGGCCGTCGATGCACTCGCGTAGCAGGTCGGCGTGCCCGCAGTGCCGCGCGTACTCCTCGATCAGGTGGACGACGACCTCACGCATCTCCAGGTCGCCGTCGTCGTGCTGTCCGAGGTAGTCCATCGGGTGGCTCGCCTGGAACTCCTCGCCGTACGCCACCTCGGTGCGCCACGCCTCCCACGCCTCCGCCACGACCGCGTCGTCGGCGACGGCGCCGTCGAAGTCGGCGTCGCGGTGCTCGTCCTTGCCCCACATCTTGGGCAGCTCGAGGTTGCGGTCCATGACGCGGCGCCACCACGAGTACTCGACGGCCGCCAGGTGCCGCAGCAGCCCCAGCAGCGACATCGATGACGGCGGCACCGACCGAGTCGCGAGCTGCTCGGCGTCCAGGTCCGCGCACTGGCGCTCGAAGGTCCCGCGGAAGTGGGCGAGGTACTCACGGAGGACGGCTTCCTCGCCGCGGTTCATGTCGTCGGTCATGGCCTCACCCGACCAGGTGGGTGGTCGTCGGCGCAAACGGGATAGTCCGTCACGTTCTGGTTGCCGACACGCCGTGGGCGACCGCCAGAACGTGACGGACTATCCCGACCCTGCCCTGGACCTCAGAGGGGGCTGTGGATAACGTCGGCAGAGACGGGATCATCTCGCGGACGATGCGGCGGTGTTCCAGCCAACGCCCTTCCACGTCGCCCGGCCTGGTGTGTTCGCACCGGTTCGGGTGGATCCGCGCGGGATCGTCGGGCCCACCCGGGCGCAGGCCCGCGGTCAGCACTGGCGACGGAGCTCCCAGGGCCTCTACGTCCCGAGCTGGGTCGACGGTGCGTCCGGGGAACAGCGGACGGTCGAGGCAGCAGTCGTGCTGCCGGCGTACGGCGGCGTCACCGGATCGGCCATGCTCCACTGGACGGGCGGCCGGTGGTTCGACGGCTTCGGCGACACCTTCGCCGGCGTGACCCTCGCGACCGGTGGCCTGCGTGTGCGGCCGCAACCTGGCCTCACCATCTGCCGGGAGAAGCTCGAGCCGGGCGACCTGACGGTGATCGATGGGCTGCGCGTGACGACGGCAGTCCGCTCGGTCTGCTACGAGATGCGCTGTGCCGAGTCGGTGCGGGAAGCCGTGACTGTCCTGGACATGGCGGCCTATTCCGATCTGGTGTCCGTGGCCGAGCTGACCGCCTATGCGCTCGACCACCCCGCGTGGACCGGTATCCCGCAGTGCCGCGAAGCCATCCCCCATGCTGACGAGAACACCTGGTCACCGGCCGAGGTGGATCTGCGATGGAACTGGTCGGTCGTCGCGGGCCTTCCCAGGCCCTTGTGCAACCGGCCCGTCTTCGACCTACGCGGCCGGCATGTCGGTACGCCCGACGTCATCGATCCCATCGCCGGTGTGGTCGGCGAGTACGACGGAGCGCTGCACCTCACTGGAAAGCGACGGGCCAAGGATCTCGAGCGCGAGGCGGCCTTCCGGAGAGCTGGACTCGAGTACGTCACCATGGTTGGCGCAGACCGCGCCAACCCGGAGCCGTTCCTGCAGCGCCTCCGCGATGCCTACGATCGCGCTCGGTTCGAGGACGAGTGGACTCGCAGCTGGACGCTCGAGCCGCCCCCCTGGTGGACGCCTACCTTGACTGTCGAGCAACGTCGTCAGCTCGACGACCGGCAGCGTGAGCGTCTCCTGCGGTACCGCCGCGCGGGCTAGGACTCCGACCCTCGATCTGTCGGGATAGTCCGTCACGTTCTGGTTGCCGACACGCCGTTCTGGACAGCCAGAAGGTGACGGACTATCCCGATACCGCAACCGATTGGTGACGTACGACGCGCGCGCCGTAGGCTGTGCGCACAGGCGTCTGAGCCGTCATCAGCGGTGAGCCTCCGGAAGAACAGCAGACTCTTAACCAGCGGGTTAAGCGTTCGCCCAGTAGAACCGGACGGGTAGGCCCGTCACAGCCGTTTGAGTGGTCGACCTCCGGGTCGGCAAGCGAGGTGGCACCGCGGCGTGAGTCGTCCTCGTGGTTGGCAGTCCCACCACAGAGAGACACCCCGATGACGTACCCCAAGGTCGAAGGCGCCGTTCCGTCGAGCCCACGCTTCCCGGAGATCGAGGAGCGGATCCTCAAGTACTGGGAGCAGGACGGCACCTTCCAGGCGAGCATCGACCAGCGCGACGCGGGCGACGACGGCGCCAACGAGTTCGTCTTCTACGACGGCCCTCCGTTCGCCAACGGCCTGCCGCACTACGGCCACCTGCTGACGGGCTACGTCAAGGACCTGATCCCGCGCTACCAGACGATGCGCGGCAAGAAGGTCGAGCGCCGCTTCGGCTGGGACACCCACGGCCTGCCCGCCGAGCTCGAGGCGATGCGCCTCAACGGCATCAAGACCACCGACGAGATCCTCGAGCTGGGCATCGAGAAGTTCAACGAGGCTTGCCGCGCGTCGGTGATGCAGTACACCGGCGACTGGCGCGAGTACGTCACCCGCCAAGCCCGCTGGGTCGACTTCGACAACGACTACAAGACCATGAACCCCGACTACATGGAGTCGGTGATCTGGGCCTTCCAGCAGCTGCACGACAAGGGCCTCGTCTACGAGGGCTTCCGGGTGCTGCCCTACTGCTGGAACGACGAGACCCCCCTGTCCAACCACGAGCTGCGGATGGACGACGACGTCTACCAGATGCGCCAGGACCCGGCCGTCACCGTCGGGTACGACGTGACGACCGACGGCCCCTTCAAGGGCGCCAAGCTGCTCGTCTGGACGACGACGCCGTGGACGCTGCCGAGCAACCTCGCGGTGATGGTCGGCGAGGACATCGACTACGTCGTCGTCGAGGTCGAAGGCGTCCGTTACATCCTGGCCGAGGCCCGGCTCTCGTCGTACGCCCGCGAATTGGGCGACGACCCTGAGGTCACGTGGCGTGGCAAGGGGTCCGACCTGGTCGGACTCGTCTACACGCCGCCGTTCGCCTACTACGCCGGTCACGACAACGCCTTCCGCGTCGTCCCGGCCGAGTTCGTGACGACCACGGACGGTACGGGCATGGTGCACACCGCCGGTGCCTTCGGTGAGGACGACAAGATCGTCACCGACCGCGAGGGCATCGAGGCCGTGATGCCGGTCGGCAAGGACGGGAAGTTCACCTTCCCGGTCGTCGACTACGAAGGCATGCTCGTCTTCGACGCCAACCTGCACGTCATCGACCACCTCAAGGCGGCCACGGCCGGCACCGGCGAGACCGGGTCGGTGTCGCCCGGCACGGTGCTGCTGCGCCGCGAGACCTACGACCACAGCTACCCGCACTGCTGGCGCTGCCGCGAGCCCCTCATCTACAAGGGCGTCTCGTCGTGGTTCGTCGAGGTGACCGCCATCAAGGCGCGGATGCTCGAGCTCAACCAGGAGATCAACTGGGTCCCGGACCACATCCAGGACGGCCAGTTCGGCCGTTGGCTGGAGAACGCCCGCGACTGGTCGATCACCCGCAACCGCTTCTGGGGCTCCCCGGTGCCGGTGTGGAAGAGCGACGACCCGACGTACCCCCGCATCGACGTCTACGGCTCGTTCGAGCAGATCGAGGCCGACTTCGGGCGGCTCCCGCGCAACCACCAGGGCGAGCCCGACCTGCACCGCCCGTACGTCGACGACCTGGTGCGCCCCAACCCGGACGACCCGATGGGCAAGTCGATGATGCGGCGCGTCTCCGACGTGCTCGACGTGTGGTTCGACTCCGGCTCGATGAGCTTCGCCCAAGTGCACGTGCCCTTCGAAAATGAAGAGTGGTTCAAGCATCACTTCCCGGCCGACTTCATCGTCGAGTACATCGGCCAGACCCGCGGCTGGTTCTACACGCTGCACATCCTGGCGACGGCGATCTTCGACAAGCCGGCGTTCGAGAACTGCATCAGCCACGGCATCGTGCTCGGCTCCGACGGCAACAAGATGTCGAAGTCGCTGCGCAACTACCCCGACGTGCGTGAGGTCTTCGACCGCGACGGCGCCGACGCGATGCGCTGGTTCCTGATGTCGTCGCCGATCCTGCGCGGCGGCAACCTGGTCGTCACCGAGCAGGGCATCCGCGACTCGGTGCGGCAGGTGCTGATCCCGCTGTGGAACAGCTGGTACTTCTTCCAGCTCTACGCGAACGCCTCGTCGTACGACGCGTCGGTCTCCACGGCCTCGACCGATCCGTTGGACCGCTACCTGCTGGCCAAGTGCCGCGACTTCGTCGAGGAGATGACGACGTCGCTGGACGCGTACGCCGTCGCCGACGCGTGCGACGCGACGCGGTCCTTCCTCGACGTGCTGACGAACTGGTACATCCGGCGCTCGCGCGACCGCTTCTGGGGCGACAACCCGGCCGCCTTCGACACGCTCTACACGGTGCTCGAGGTCGTCTGCCGGGCGACGTCGCCGCTGATGCCGCTGACGACCGAGGAGGTCTGGCGCGGGATGACCGGTGGCCGCTCGGTGCACCTCGCCGACTGGCCGCTGGTCGACGAGCTGCCGGCCGACGACGCCCTGGTGGCCGCGATGGACCTGGTCCGCGAGGTCTGCTCGGCAGCGTCCGCGCTGCGCAAGGCGCGCAACCTGCGCAACCGGCTGCCGCTCGGGTCGCTGACCGTCGTCGTCGACGACCCGGCCGCGCTGGCCGGCTTCGAGGCGATCGTCCGCGACGAGGTCAACGTCAAGGACGTCCGGCTGCTCGCGGCCGAGTCCGACGAGGCGGCGTCGTACGGCGTCGAGCAGAAGCTCACCGTCAACGCCCGCGCCGCCGGCCCTCGCCTCGGCAAGGACGTGCAGTTGGCTATCAAGGGCTCCAAGTCGGGCGACTGGTCGGTCGCCGACGACGGCACCGTCACCGCCGGTGGGCTGGCCCTGGAGGAGGGGGAGTACGCCCTCGAGACCGTCGCCGGCTCGGCCGACGCCGACTCCGCGACTGGCGTGCTGCGCAGCGGCGGCTTCGTCGTCCTCGACACCGAGGTCACGCCCGAGCTCGCCGCCGAGGGCCTCGCCCGCGACCTGGTGCGTGCAGTCCAGCAGGCCCGTCGCGATGCCGGTCTCGACGTCTCCGACCGGATCGCGCTGACCATCGGCGGCTCGGCCGAGGTGCTGGCCGCGGCGGAGACCCACGAACATCTCATTACGAGTGAGACGCTCGCGACGTCGTACGAGCTGGTCGCTGCGGACGGCGCCGAGCCCACGATCGCGGTCGTCAAGGCGTGAGCTGACGGTGGTTTCGAGGCTCAGGCGCCAGGGCGCCTTCGCACCTCAACCACCGTCACAGGCTCGGGCCTAGCGGCCCTCACACCTCAACCACCGTCAGCCGGAGAGACCCAGGCGGCCCGCGAGCCGGTCGAGCGAGGCGAGCACCTCGTCCTCGGCCTTGTCCGGCACGCCCCAGATCAGCTCGGTGGCGCCGGCCTCGGCCCAGGCCATCAGGTCCTCGGGGTTCGGCTTGAAGGCGATCAGGATCCGGATCTCGGGCGCGCCCTCGCGGCCGGCGTCGGCCCAGGCCTTCTTGAGCGCCTCGATCTGGCCGGAGATGTCGGACTGGGTCGGGGTGGTCATCCAGCCGTCGGCGTTCGCGGCGATCCAGGCGAAGGTCTTGGGGCCGCCGCCGGCGCCGATGATCAGCGGGATGTGGTTGGCCGGCTTGGGGAAGGCCCATGAGGGCCCGAACGACACGTACTCCCCGTCGTACGACGCCTCCTCCTGCGTCCAGAGCGAGCGCATCGCCTCGATGTACTCACGCAGCACGGTGCGGCGCTTGGCGGCCGGGACGTGGTGGTCCGCGAGCTCGTCGGTGTTCCAGCCGAAGCCGGCGCCGATCTCCACCCGCCCGCCCGACAGGTAGTCGAGGGTGGCGATCTGCTTCGCCAGCGTGATCGGGTCCGACTCGACCGGCAGTGCCACCGCGGTGGACAGCTTGATCTTCGACGTCACCTGCGCGGCGGTCGCGAGCGAGACCCACGGGTCCAGCGTGCGCAGGTAGCGGTCGTCGGGCAGCGTCTCGTCTCCCGTCCCGGGGTGGGCAGCGGTCCGCTTGACCGGGATGTGCGTGTGCTCCGGGACGTAGAACGTGTCGAAGCCCCGCTCCTCCCCGGCCACGGCGAGGGTGGCCGGCCGGATGCCGCGGTCGGAGGTGAAGAGGACGAGTCCGTTGCGCATGGCGGCAAGCCTAACCGACAACTAGAACGTGTTTCAGTTATCTCGGCTGGTTGGCTCTGCTGATTGGATAGGTGCCGTGACGACCCTCGACCTGACCACCGACGCAGTCTCGCTCACCGAGCAGCTGGTCAACATCGAGTCCGTGAGCCTCGACGAGCAGACCATCGCCGACGCTGTCGAGGCGGCGCTGCGCGGGCTCGGCCACCTCGACGTCGTACGCCGCGGCAACAACATCGTCGCGCGGACCGACCTCGGTCGCTCGGAGCGCGTGGTGATCGCCGGCCACCTCGACACCGTCCCCGTCAACGGCAACCTGCCGGCCCGTCGCGAGGAAAAGATCCTGCACGGGCTCGGCACCTGCGACATGAAGAGCGGCGACGCGGTGATCCTGCGGATCGCCGCGACCGTCCCCGAGCCCAACCGCGACCTGACGCTCATCTTCTACGACGCCGAGGAGATCGCGGCCGAGCACAACGGCCTGCGCAAGCTGGCCGAGACCGACCCGGACCTGCTCGCCGCCGACTTCGCGATCCTGATGGAGCCCTCGAACGCCGGTGTGGAGGCGGGCTGCCAGGGCACCCTCCGGGTCGAGGTCCGCACCGCCGGCGAGCGTGCCCACACCGCGCGTGCCTGGCGGGGGTCCAACGCGATCCACAAGGCCGGCGCCGTACTCCGCCGCCTCGAGGACTACCAGCCGCGCAAGCCCGTCATCGACGGGCTGGAGTACCACGAGGGCCTCAACGCCGTCTTCGTCCGCGGCGGCGTCGCCGGCAACGTGCTGCCCGACGAGTGCGTCGTCGAGGTCAACTACCGCTTCGCCCCGGACTTCTCGGAGGCGGACGCCGAGGCCTACGTCCGCGAGTTCTTCGAGGGGTACGACGTCACGCTCACCGACTCGGCGCCCGGCGCGCTGCCCGGGCTCGCCGTACCCGCTGCCAAGGCGTTCGTCGACCTCGTCGGCGGCGAGGTGTTCCCCAAGTTCGGCTGGACCGACGTCGCGCGGTTCAGCGCCCTCGGCATCCCGGCGGTCAACTTCGGTCCGGGTGACCCGATGTACGCCCACAAGCAGGACGAGCACGTGCCCGTGGAGCACATCGAGCGCTGCGAGGCCCTGCTCACCCGGTGGCTGACGTCGTGAAGTCCAAGCGCAAGGGCCCGATCCTCCAGCGCCGCAACCAGGTCGACCAGGGCACCACCGACCAGCGGCTGCTCGACTCGCGCGGCGCCACCGACTGGGTGCACACCGACCCGTGGCGGGTGCTGCGGATGCAGGCGGAGTTCGTCGAGGGCTTCGGCGCCTTCGCCGAGCTCGGTCCCGCGATCGCGGTCTTCGGCTCGGCCCGGACGCCCCTCGACAGCCCCTGGTACGCCGCCGCCGAGATCGCCGGGCGACGTCTCGTCGAGGAGGGCTTCGCGGTGATCACCGGCGGCGGGCCCGGTGCGATGGAGGCCGCCAACAAGGGCGCCTGCGAGGCCGGCGGGGTCAGCGTCGGCCTCGGCATCGAGCTCCCGTGGGAGTCCGGCCTCAACGAGTGGGTCGACGTCGGTGTGAACTTCCGCTACTTCTTCGCCCGCAAGACGATGTTCGTGAAGTACTCCCAGGGCTTCATCGTCCTCCCCGGCGGGGTCGGGACCCTCGACGAGCTGTTCGAGGCGCTCACACTGGTGCAGACCGGCAAGATCACCGACTTCCCGATCGTGCTCGTCGGGTCGTCGTACTGGCAGGGCCTGCTGGACTGGCTGCGCGACACCTCGCTCGCCAGTGGCACCCTCAGCCAGGTCGACCTGGACCGGCTGATCCTCACCGACGACGTCGACAAGGCCGTCGCGCTGATGGTCGCGGCGAGAGAGGCGCACCGCTCATGATGTGGTTCTTCGCGATCCTGGTCGTGCTCGCGCTCGGGGGAGTGGCCCTGCTGGCCGCCGGCCGCGGCACCCCGATGGTCGAGGTGTACGACGACCGCCCCGACTCCAGCGTGCCCGCGACCAGGCCCCTGAGCGCCGACGACCTGCGCCGGGTGCGCTTCTCCCTGGCCTTCCGCGGCTACCGGATGTCGGAGGTCGACGCGCTCCTCGACCGGCTGGCGAGCGAGCGGGAGTCGAGCCGCGAAGAGAGCCCGGAGGCCGACACCTCCGAGCCGACGACCGAGTCGCCACGTGGCGACGACCACACGCAGTAGGGCACACTTCGCTCCGTGTCGACCGAGGTGATCGTGTACGTCCTCACCGCGCTGGCGGCTGTCGTCGTGGTGCTGACCCGGCTGCGGCTGGGGCGCCGCAGCGGTGGCGCGGGCCGGCTCCACATGGGCCGTGGCCTGGTCAACGTGCACACCGTCGCCGGCGTGCTGGCGCTGGTCTCGTGGGTGATCTTCCTGGTCGCGTCCGACGACTCGTTCCTCGGCAGCGCGAGCTTCGGCATCATCTCGCTGGCCTTCTGGTGGGTCACCGTGATCGCCGGCCTGCTGATCCTGGTGCGGTGGCGGCGTCCGCGTGGCCGGCACGCCTCGCAGGGGGCCGCCGACTCCTGGTCCGACGGCCCCGGCCTCTCGATCCTCGCGCACGTCGGGATGCTCGTCGGCGTCTGCGTCTTCACCTGGGCCTACCTCACGTCCGCCGTCTGAGCCATGCGCCTCGGGACCCTGGTAGCCACCGCCGCACTCCTCGCCGGATCGCTGGTCGCGCCCCCGTCGTACGCCGCGCGTGCGCCGGTCGACCGACCTGCCGTGATCGAACGGGTGGTGATCGGCCACTCGGTGCAGGGCCGCCCGATCACCGCCTGGCACCTCGGTGAGCCGGGCACGCGGCGGGTGCTGCTGATCTCGACCATGCACGGCGACGAGGGCAAGCCGCGCCAGATCCTGGGGGCGCTGCGCGACGGACGCCCGATCCGCGGCGTCGACCTGTGGGTGGTGCCGGTCTACAACCCGGACGGCCTGGCCCGCGGCACCCGCAAGAACGCGCGCGGCGTCGACCTCAACCGCAACTTCCCCTACCGCTGGGCCGACCTGGACGGGTCCTACGAGTCCGGTCAGCGCGCCGGCTCGGAGCCGGAGACCCGGGCGATGATGGGCTTCCTGCGCGAGCTGAAGCCGTCGCGGATCATCAGCTTCCACCAGCCGTTGCACGGCGTGGACACCGACACCAAGAACGCAGCCTTCTCCCGCCGGATCGCCGACGAGCTGAACCTGCCGCGCAAGTCGTTCACCTGCGGCGGCGTCTGCCACGGCACCATGACCGGCTGGTTCAACAGCCGGTTCGCGGGCGCCGCCGTCACCGTCGAGTACGGCTACCGGCCCTCGTCACGCCACCTGCGCAACAACGCCCCGGAGCAGGTGCTGCGCGTCTTCGACGCCCGCCGAGCCGGGCGCTAACGACCTTCGAAGACCGGCTTCTCCTTGGCCACGAACGCCGCGACCGCGGCCCGGTGGTCGGCCGTGGCGCCGGTCTTGGTCATCATCGCGCTCTCGAACTCCAGCGCCTCCTCGAACGAGTGGCCGGCGGCGTACGCGACGGACTGCCGCATCGCGCCGAGCGCGACCGTCGGGCCGGCGGCGAGCCGGGCGGCGAGCGCACCGACCTCGTCGGCGAGCTGGTCGGCGGGGACCACCTTCGTCGCGAGCCCGAGCTCCAGCGCGTCGGCGGCGCTGATCGTGCTCGGGAAGTAGAGGAGCTCCATCGCCTTGGCCCGGCCCACCAGCTGCTGCAGGTGATAGCTGGCGCCGGTGTCGCACGACAGGGCGACGTTGGCGAAGGCCAGGTTGAAGCCCGCCGTGTCGGCGACGATCCGCAGGTCGCACGCGAAGGCCAGGCTGGAGCCGGCGCCGGCGGCGACCCCGTTGACGGCGGCGATGACCGGCTTGGCCATCCCGGCGAGCGCGGTCACGGTCGGGTTGTAGTGCTTGTCGACGGTCGTGAAGAGCGCGTCGCTGCCGCCGTTCTCGAGGAGCTCGATGTGCTCCTTGAGGTCCTGGCCGGTGCAGAACGCCTTGCCGCTGCCGGTCAGCACGACGCACCGCACGGCCGGGTCCGCGGCCACCTGCTCGACGGTGTCGCGCAGGAGCTCCTTGGTCTCGATGTTGAGGCTGTTGTACGCCGCGGGGCGGTTCAGCGTGATGGTGCCGACGCCTTCAGTGATGTCCAGCAGGACCGGAGATTCGCTCATGCCCGCATGATGTCAGGCGCCTTGTCAGGCGCCCAGGCAGCGGGCCACGAAGCGGTCGGTGCCGGGCTTGAGCCGGGTGGCCTCCGCCGCGAAGAGAGCAGCGGCGTCGCGGCCCGGCCAGTCGCCGGGCAGCAGGTCCTCGGGCAGGCCCGGGTCGGCGAAGAGGAACTTCCGCCACTCGTGCACGAGGTGGAAGCGGGCCGCGAACGCGGCCTCGTCCTCGTCGTCGTGGGCGTCGAGGTGCCGCACGACCAGCCCGTCGGCGGACGCCAGCCAGCCGTCGTACGCCGCGCGCAGGCTGGTGAGGTCCCAGGCCCCGGTCGGCTCGGGGTCGAACCCGTCGGCCCAGGCGGTCCGCGCGGTGGCGCCGGCCCGGTCGAGGACCGACGCGAGCTCGGTGCGGGCGAACGGGCTCACCCACACGTTGTCGGCGAGCTCGGCGTAGCCGACGAAGGTCAGGTCGGCCCGGAGCCGGGTGCGGGTGGCGCGGGCCGACGGAGGGTCGACGAAGGCGAGGTGCCAGCGGCCGTCCCAGGTGGGCAGGTGCCGGCGGTAGACGCGGTCGCCTGCCTGGTCTAGTCGGCGGTTGGCTTGCTCCGTGGTGCGGTAGCCGCGCCCGCTGCTGAGCTGGACCGGCTCCAGCCAGCCCTGCATGACCATCCGCGAGATCGCCGTACGGACGGCCGGTGCCGCGATGCCCACCGGGTCGAGCATCCGGACCACGGCGGCCACCGGCGCCTCGCTGCCGCGGGCGCGCAGGTGGTCGCCGTAGACGTCGAAGAGTGCCGAGCGGGCCTGCATGGGCCGAGTCTGCCAGTCGAGGTTGTGCCCATGGGTGCGCCCTGTGCTCCAAGTCACCGCTCCATAGGGGATAATGGTTCGCGCACATGGCGCAGCGAGCTCGCTCGGAGGCTCGTCTGGCCCCTGACAGGTGAAGGAAGGTGCGCGGATGGCGGCGATGAAGCCGCGGACGGGCGACGGTCCGCTGGAGGTCACCAAGGAGGGACGAGGCATCGTGATGCGCGTCCCGCTCGAAGGTGGTGGCCGCCTCGTTGTCGAACTCAACGCCGAGGAGGCCGGCGCTCTCGGGGATGCCCTCAAGGATGTCGTCGGCTGACGCCGTGTCGGCCTCTCAGGTACAACTTCCGAGCCAGGTCTCACCTCCCGACTTCGCGCTGAGCGCGGCACCGCCCCACGGTGTGGTCGGGGTCGAGGTGGTGGCGTTGCCGGTCCTCCCGGGCGAGGACGGGTCAGCACCGCTGCTGGGACCGGGTGGTGCCGACCTCGCAGACCTGCTCGGGATCGACCTCTTCGGCGTGCTCGAGGTGGCCTCGGCCACCGGGCGCGCCGGTGAGGTGACGAGCGTGCCGGTGCCGCTCGGGCAGTCCGGACAACGCCGACCTCACCAGCGTCCTGCTGATCGGGGTCGGCGACCAGCGCGCGCAGGACTTCCGTCGCGCCGGTGCCGCGGTGGCGCGGGCGACCCGCGACCGTGGCGCCGTGGCGACCACGATCCCGGCGATCGCGCCCGACGAGGCGATCACGCCGTTCGTCGTGGGCACGATGCTCGGCTCGTTCGGCTTCCACTGGCGCTCGGGCCCGCCGGAGCACCGTCCGGTCGCGCGGGTGGTGCTCGCGGACCTGCCCGACGACCTCGCGCCGGTCCTCGCGCGCGCGGTCGCCGTCGGCGGTGCCGGATGGCGCGCGCGGATGCTCGCCACGGTGCCGGCCAACCTCAAGAACCCGGCCTGGCTCGCCGAGCAGGCGCGAGAGCTCGCCGACGCGCACGGCCTCGACTTCCGGGTCTGGGACGAGCAGCAGCTCGCCGACGAGGGCTTCGGCGGCATCGTCGGGGTCGGCCAGGCCTCCGCCACGCCGCCGCGGCTGATCCGCCTCGACTACGCGCCGCCCAAGGCCGGCCGTCGTACGCCGACGGTCGTGCTCGTCGGCAAGGGGATCACCTTCGACACCGGCGGCCTGTCGATCAAGCCCGGCGAGGCGATGGTCAACATGAAGCGCGACATGACCGGCGGCGCCATCGTGCTCGCGACCATGGCGGCGCTCGGCGCGGTCGGCTGCCCGGTCCGCGTGGTCGGGCTGGTCCCGGCCGCCGAGAACGCGATCGGCGGCAGCGCGCTGCGCCCCGGCGACGTGCTCCGGCACTGGGGCGGCCGCACCTCGGAGGTCACCAACACCGACGCCGAGGGCCGGCTGGTGCTGGCCGACGCGCTGGCGTACGCCGTGGCCGAGATCAAGCCCGACGTCGTGGTCGACGTCGCCACCCTCACCGGCGCGATGAAGGTCGCGCTGGGCCAGCAGGTGGGCGGCTACTTCGCCAACGACGACGCTGCTCGCCGGCCTGATCGGCGACGCCGCGGAGGTTGCCGGCGAACCCCTGTGGCGGTTCCCGCTGTCCGAGTCCTACGAGGCCAAGCTCAGCTCGACGATCGCCGACGCCGACAACGGCGCGGGTGGTCCGGGTGCGATCACCGCCGCGCTGTTCCTCCAGCACTTCGTCGGGGAGACCCCGTGGGCCCACCTCGACCTGGCCTCGGTCGGCGACGCGCCCGAGGACTCGCACGAGTGGACCAAGGGCCCGACCGGCTTCGGGGCCCGCGCCCTGCTGGAGTGGCTGGGCTCGCCCGACCCGCTCGAGGGCGTGGGCGGCTGAGGCTCGGTCTCGCTAGGAGGCCGGGCACCTCGGCGTCGGGGCTCCACTCCTTCTTCGCGAGGAGCAGCCCGTCGCCGACGGGCAGGAGCAGCGGCACCAGACCGTCGTGCTCGGCCACCTCGCGACCGAGGTCGCGGATCGCGACGGTCTCCTCGTCGCGCTGCGCGGGGTCGGCCACCCGGTCGTGCCACAGCGCGTTGTCGAAGGCCACCACGCCACCGGGGCGCAGCAGCCGCAGCGCCTCCGCGAGGTAGGCGGAGTACTCACGCTTGTCGCCGTCGCAGAAGACCAGGTCGTAGTGGCCGTCGGTGAGCCGCGGCAGGACGTCGAGGGCGGCCCCGGAGATCGTGCGGGCGCGCTGGGTGGCGAAGCCGGCCTCGGCGAAGGACTGCCGGGCCAGCCGCTGGTGCTCGGTCTCGATGTCGACGGTCGTCAGCACGCCGTCGGCGCGCATGCCCCGCAGCAGCCACAGCCCGGAGACGCCGGTGCCGGTGCCGATCTCGACCACCGCGCGGGCGTCGAGCGCCGACGCGAGGAACCGCAGCGCGGCACCGCCGCCCGACCCGATGGCGACGACGCCGACCTCTTCGGCGCGGGCCCGGGCGGCGGCCAGCACCCCGTCCTCGGCGACGAACTCCTCGGCGTACGACCAACTCGACGGCTTCACGGGCTCAACGTATCGCGACAGCGCGACCCCGGCCGGCAACACGGGGCGGGAACACCGGCCGTGCCTCGCTCGTTCTCCTCCTTGAACACGCACGGCGAGCCCAGACGAGGGACACTGGTCTCACAGGCTTCTCTCAGCACATGTCCCTACGGTGAGGAAGGACAAGGCCCTGTTCGGCGGAACTGCGCGACAGCGCGACAAGGAGGTCCCGGTGGAGACGACCCCGGACCAGCACGTGCCCTCGTGGGACGAGATCGTCGAGCGGCACTCCGACCGGGTCTACCGGCTCGCCTACCGCCTCACCGGCAACCGTCACGACGCCGAGGACCTGACCCAGGAGGTGTTCGTCCGCGTCTTCCGGTCGCTGTCGACGTACACCCCGGGCACCTTCGAGGGCTGGCTGCACCGCATCACCACCAACCTCTTCCTCGACCAGGCCCGCCGCAAGCAGCGGATCCGCTTCGACGCCCTCTCCGACGAGCGGGCCGAGCGCCTCACCTCCTCCGCGCCGACGCCCGACCTGGCGTACGTCGACCGCACGTTCGACGACGACATCGAGCGCGCGCTCGCCACCCTGCCGCCGGACTTCCGGGCGGCGGTCGTGCTGTGCGACGTCGAGGGCCTCACCTACGAGGAGATCGCCGAGATCCTCGGCACCAAGCTCGGCACCGTCCGCTCCCGCATCCACCGCGGCCGCGCGATGCTGCGCACCGCTCTCTCCCACCGGGCCCCCGGCGCCGGCCGGCTCGCGGTACGCCGGGCCCGACGCCGAGCAGCTCATCTCCGGCCTGGGGACGGCCCAGTGATGGGTCCGGTCGGCCACCTCGGCACCCGCGTCAGCGCGCTGCTCGACGGACAGCTCTCGCCGGAGGACACCGAGCGGGCCTGGGCGCACGTCCACACCTGTCACCTCTGCCGCGACCTCGTCGAGCGTGAGGGCTGGGTCAAGACGCGCCTGGCCGGTCTGTCGTTCGGCTCGACCTCGGCCCCCGACGGCCTCAAGGGCTCGCTGCTCGGCGCGCTCGCGGCGGGACCGTGCGGTGACGACTACCTCGTCGAGGACCGTGACCACCGACGCCGGCAGTTCGGGCTGGTCGCCCTGGGCGGCGGCGCCGTCGGCGCCGCCGTGATGGGAGTGCTCGCGCTCGGCGTGGCCCCGGCCGACGCGCCGACCAACGACCGGCGGGTCCCGCCGGCGTCGATCACGCACACCCAGTCCCCGCGACTCCCGGCGCCGAGCGAGCCGACCCTCGCTCGGTCCTCGGCCGCCCGGCAGCACTGACCAGCGGCTCGACAGCACTGACCCCGACGCCTTCCGGAAGCCCCCGGAGGCATGGGACTTCCCCGACGGGACATGATGAGACCGTGAGTCACGACGACGTCCCGCCGTCCGGCGCCGAGCCGACCCAGCCGCTGCCGTTCCCGCCGCCGGCAGGCCCGGCGCCGAGCTGGCTGCCGCCGACCAACCAGGCTCCGCCGTACCAGCAGCCCTACGGCCAGGCCCGTGCCGATCCCGCCGTCCGCGCCGCCGAACCGGCACGCCGTCCCGCGCGGCCGCGTCCCCGGCTGGCTCTGGCCGGTCGTGTGCGTGCTCGCCCTGGTGCTCGGGGTGTTCGGTGGACTCGTCGGAGGGGCGGCCTACCAGGAGCTCCAGGACGAGCCCGGCACCGTGAGCGGTGGTCTCGCGGACGTCGACACGATCTCCGAGCCGCCGCTGGAGGTCGAGAACGGCTCCATCGCGGCGGTCGCCCAGCAGATGCTGCCGAGCACGGTGCAGATCATCGCCGAGTACGACGGCAAGGCGGGCGGCGCGACCGGCTCCGGGTTCGTGCTCGACCGGCAGGGTCACGTCATCACCAACAACCACGTCGTCGCCGATGCCGCGTCCGACGACGGCCCGATCGAGGTCGTCGACCAGGACGGCAACCGGTACGACGCCACGATCGTCGGCCGCAGCCCGGTCTACGACCTGGCCGTCCTCTACGTCCAGGACGCGCGCGGCCTGTCGCCGGCGGCGCTGGGCTCGTCGCGCAGGCTCGTCGTGGGGGAGGGGGTCGTCGCGATCGGCTCGCCCCTCGGGCTGAGCTCCACCGTGACGGCCGGGATCGTCAGTGCCCTGCACCGTCCGGTCACCACCGGCGACTCGAGCAACGACTCGTCGTACATCAACGCGGTCCAGACCGATGCCGCGATCAACCCCGGCAACTCCGGCGGCCCGCTCGTCAACCTGCGCGCCCAGGTGGTCGGGGTGAACTCCGCGATCGCCACCACCGGCGGATCGGTCGGCGGTGAGTCCGGCAACATCGGCGTCGGCTTCGCGATCCCCATCGAGCAGGTCAAGATCACCGCGGACCAGATCCTCCGCGACGGCGAGGCGCGCTACCCCGTGATCGGGGCGAAGGTGAAGACCGGGGAGTCCGACGGCAAGGGCGCCGAGGTCGACTCCGTCGAGCCCGGCACGCCTGCGGAGGCCGGCGGGCTCGAGAAGGGCGACGTGGTCACCGAGGTCGACGGCGCCCGGGTGACCGACGGCATCGCGCTGATCGTCGCGATCCGGACCCACCAGCCCGGCGAGACCGTGAAGTTCACCGTGCTGCGCGACGGCAAGGAGCGCTCGCTGTCGCTGACGCTCGACGGCGAGGTCGGGTAGCGCGGATCCCGGTGGTTGAGGAGGGCCGCCAGGCCCGTCTCGAAACCCCGGAAGTGTAGGCAGGGCGGCGAGCTTGGCCTGCGGAATCGTGGGTGGTCGCGCGCCGACAGGCTGACAACGACGGGTACGGCGGGCTGGGGTCGACGTCGCCTCCCGCCCTGCGGGCCGCTTCGGCCGTTGCGATGCAAGCGAAGTCAGCCGCGAAACTAAGGGCTGCCGAGACAGGGTCGGTCTCGCGTTGTTCGTACGTTCGTCCGAGATTTCCGTACGAACGTGTGAACAACGCTGACGCCTTGCCTCCGAGAGGTGGCCGGCAGCCGCTACGCCTCCGGCTCGGCGTCCACGAAGGGGTGCTCGTCGACGAAGGTCCGGGTCTCGGAGTACATCCGCTGGATGAACTCCTCGAGCTGCGTCGACTCCACCCGCCACTGGCCCCGCCCGCCGATCTTGATCGCGGGCAGCTCACCGCGTCGTACCAGCGCATAGACCTGCGCGCTCGACGTGTTGAGGACCTCGGCGACGTCGGCGAGCGTGAGGAAGCGTGGCGAGCCGGACATGGGTCCCATCGTCGCATCTCGGACGGTCGACCCGCACCGCGCCTCGCGCGCCTGTGGATGGGCGGGTTTCGCTTCTCCAGCGCTGGGTGATCATGTCGTCGTGAGTCTCGGGGTGAGGTACGACGACCCGGATGCCGGCCACCGGCCAGGCGGTCGGGCGGTGTCGGCCGTCCCGCCCGCCGCGCGCGCCGCGACACCGGGCTGGCGGGACCCACGGATGTGGGTCGGCCTGTTGATCGTGGCGGTCTCGGTGGTGGCCGGGGCCCGGTTGCTTGCCGCTGCCGACGACACCGTCGCCGTCTGGGCGGTCGCGGCCGATGCCGGGCCGGGTGCGGCGCTGACCGAGAGTGACCTGGTCGTGCACCGGGTGCGGTTCGCGGAGCCGGACGACCTGGCCGGCTACTACCGCGTCGACGACACGCTGCCGGGCGAGCTGCGGCTGGTGCGCGGCGTCGGGGCCGGTGAGCTGCTGCCGCGGGGGGCGGTCGGCGCGACCGACCAGCCGAGCGACACTGTCGAGCTCCCGGTGGCGGTCGAGTCGGACCAGGTGCCGCGGGCCGTGCACTCCGGATCGGTGGTCGACGTCTACCTCGTGGGCGATCCCGCTCGCGGCGAGGAGACCACCGATCAGCCGGGCACACCGGTGCTGCAGGAGGCGACGGTGGTCGACGCCCCGGACTCCGACGACGGGTTCGGGGGAGCGGCCGGGCGTCGTCAGCTGGTGCTGGCGGTCCCGCAGGACGGCGCCGCGGCGTACTTCGCGGCCGTCGCCTCGCTCGAGAGCCCGCTGCTGACCGTCGTACGCCGAGGCTGACGTGGCCGAGCGGGTCGTCATCCTGATCGTGGCCTCCGGCGCCGCCTGGGAGCCCGAGGCGCTCCGGCTGCTCGGCGACCACCCGCGCATCGTCGTGCTCAAGCGGTGCGTCGACGTCGACGACCTGCTGGCCGCGGCGACCGCCGGACAGGCCGACGTCGCGGTCGTCGGGCTCGACGCGCCGGGACTGGACCGGACCGCCGTCGACCACCTGCGTGCCCACGGCGTACGTCCGGTCGCGATCGCCGCCGGTGGCGCCACCCTCGACGGCGGTCGGCTGCGGGCAGGCCGGATCGGCATCCCGACCGTGGTCACCGACGACCAGCTCGCCACCCTCGCCGACGCCATCTGCGCCGACGACCGGCCGCCCACCGTGGTCAGGCGCCCCGCCGAGCCTGCGCCGGTCGGACCGCCGGGACCTGAGCCTGTCGCCGGCCGGGTCGTCGCCGTCTGGGGTCCGGCCGGGTCCGGGCGCACCACGGTCGCCGCCGCGCTGGCGGCCGAGCTGGCCCGACGGCGCCGCCAGGTCGTGCTGGTCGACGCGGACCCGTACGGCGGGGCCGTCGCCCAGCAGCTCGGCATCCTCGACGAGGTCTCGGGACTGCTCACCGCCGTACGCCTGGACGCCGCCGGACAGCTCGAGCAGCGGCTCGGGTCGGTGCAGCGCGGCCTGGGCCAGCACCTGCGCGTGGTCACCGGGCTGCCCCGCGCCGACCGTTGGGTGGAGGTCCGGAGCGGCACCCTGGAGCACCTGCTGTCGCTGCTCGGCGCTGGCGCCGAGGTCGTGGTCGACACCGGCTTCAGCCTCGAGGAGGACCAGGTCCCGGACCTGGGCGGACGCCCCGGGCGCAACCAGATGACGCTCGAGGCGTTGGACGCGGCCGACGAGGTGCTGGTGGTCGGCGGCGCCGACCCGGTCGGGCTGTCCCGGCTGGCGCGCGGGATCGCCGAGCTGCGCGAGCGGCGCAGCGGGCGCCCGGTGCGGGTCGTGGTCAACCGGATGCGCCCGTCCCTCGGCTGGAGCGAGCGCGAGATCGTGGCCATGGTGTCGGGGTTCGCCCGCCCGAGCGCCGTGCACTTCCTGCCCGACGACCAGGCCGCGGTCGACCGGGCGCTGGTCTCCGGACGCACCCTGATCGAGGGTGGCGAGTCCGAGCTGGGCCGGGCGGTAGGGCGCCTCGCCGACAGCCTGCTCCCGGCGCTGGTCGAGGCGTGACCCGGCGAAACCCGGGCGCCCAGATCCCTCAGGCTCCGACCACTGCGGCCGAACCTTCCCCTGTGGGAACTCGATGAGCTAGAGCCGGCGGCCGCCGAGATGGAGGCGCGCCTGCTGTACCCCAGCGGACGCCGTACGCCGGCCGTCTCGCCGCTGTTGGGGTCCGTGGTCCCTGCACTGCTGCCCCGGATGTCGCGGGTCGAGCTCGAGATGCTCGGCTCCATGCGCGGACCGGTGAGCCCGACCGTACTGCCCGCGGGTGCTCCGCCCGACCTGCTCGTCGGCCAGGTGCGCGTCCGCGCCAACCTGGTCCGGTTCTACCTCGACCTGATGCCCGGCCTCGACCGGATGCACCGCAACGGCGTCGATGCCCTCTGCGACGTGGCGACCGTGCTGCACCTCGAGCGCTGGATCCAGCCGGCCGTCGCCCACGAGACGATGCGCCCGCTGCGTCAGCTCGTCGGCCCGGAGGAGGAGCTCGGGTTCGGCCCGGCGTACGACGAGGTGCTCGACGTGCTGCACGGCATCGCCGACTTCACCGGCAGCTCGCGCCGGGTCCAGGCCGTCACCCAGGCGTGGGTCAGCCGCCCCGAGCTCTACTGGGACGGCATCGCCGACACCTTCCTCGCGACCGCGAGCGTCACCGGCCGCCAGTCGTCGCTGCGGATGGTCACCCGGGTCACCGCGGTCTCGAGCGCGACCGTACGCCGCAGCCCCGTCTTCCGGTCGACCCGTCTGCGCGCCGCTGCCGTGATCCTCGCCGACGTCGTCGACGAGGACCTGGTGGCCGCGGCCAGCGAGCCGTGGCTCGCCGGCATCTCCGCAGGTCCGACGCCGGCCTGAGCGGAGTCTGGCTAGGCGGCGAAGAGCAGGTAGAGCCCGCCGACGGTGAAGGCGATCATCGCCGCGAGCAGCGGCAGCTGACCGGTGAGCTGGTGGCGCGGCGGCAGGATCCGGATCGCCCGGTCGTGGGCCGCGATCACGCCGAGCACGTGGCCGATGACGACGGCGAGCACCTTGATGTTGGCCAGCAACGTCGGGTGGTAGCTCAGCCAGTAGTTCACGTCGAGGTTGGCGGTGCCCAGCAGGTTGCTGCCGTTGCTGAACGGGTCGCTCAGCTGGACCAGCGTCAGCTGGCCGACCTCGACCAGGTAGCTCAGGTAGTGCGCGATGACGTAGCCCACGACGATCGGCACGACCGAGTGCGCGAACAGGTCGGGCAGGTGCTTGCGCTGCAGGTCGTCGCCGAGCCCGGTGAGCATGGTGCCGGCCGCGAAGATCGCCCCGACCCCGACGCAGAAGGCCAGCAGGGCCAGGTTGTTGAGCACGTAGATCGAGATGTCGCTGTCCTGGATGAACTGCACCCAGCGCGTGGAGTCCTTGAAGGAGTCGAAGGCCGTGCTGCCGAAGAGCACCGCCACCACGCCGACCAGGCCCGGGAGGGCTGGCGTGGAGTCGAGGTTGGCCAGCGGGCTGCGGATGAGCAGCACCCCGTCGCGGCGGCCCCACACCGACATCCGCGAGACCAGCGTCGAGTACACCTCGAACGGGTCGGCCCGCTCGTAGAAGACGTTGCCGAAGAGGGCACCGCCCACCAGCATCACGGCGACGTACGCCGCCGCCCACAGCCGCACCGGGCCGAGCTCGGTCGAGAAGGGGTAGACCAGCTCGAGCCAGACGAACGCGAAGAGTCCGATCGCCGCCGGCCAGTGCCCGAGCCGCTCGGGGTAGGTGAACACGCCGCGCTCCGGGTCGCTGCCGGAGACCTTCGCGAACGCGGCGTTGATGGTGCGGACCGGGCTGATCGCCTTCCACACCGGGCCGAAGAACAGCGAGAGCGGGACCAGTCCCACCCACCACCACACGTAGAACACCCCGAAGACGGGGTTGGTGACCAGGTCCTTGCCGAGGACGGCCGCGGTGGCGACGTACGCGAACAGCGCGAAGCCGAGCGTGCGCCACAGGACCCGCCACCAGAGGGCGTCGACGATCCCGGCCAGCCAGGCCGGCGCGGGGCGGCCGGACGTCGCGGCGTCGTACCTCGGGGTGCGCCAGGCGACCGCGAGGACCGTGAACGAGACGACCAGGGCCGCGGTCGCTCCCGCGATCGCCAGCTCCGGGGAGATGGGCAGGTCCTTGGCCCCGCCGATCCCGTGGGCGATCGAGATGCCGTCGGGTGACACCTCAGTGGACTTCGAGCTGGACGATGACCTTGTCCAGGTGGTGCGACTCGACGTCGACCGTGCCCGGCTGGTCGATGCCGTCGATGGTCTGCGTCGACTCGCCGGCGGGGTACTCGAGCTCCTGCTCCGGCGAGGAGTGCACGTGGATCTCGCCGGCGACATCGGCGGTGATCTCGAGCTGGATGTCCTGCCCGGTCGAGACCTCGACCCGCTCGCCGTTCGGCGTGACGGTGTCGCCCTCGAAGGTCACCTCGATGACCTTGGGGTCGGACGAGCCGGAGCTGGACGGGGACTCCTCGTCCCCGCACGCGGTGAGGAGAGTGAGCGTCGCCAGTACGACGGCGGCGGCTGCGAGAGAACGGCGCATGGTGCCAGAATCCCATGGTGTGCCAAGCGTCGGTACGGTGACCCTGGCGCCGGTGTGGGGCACCCGACGCCGACACACGGGGGCCTGACACTTTGGGAGAGGGGGCAGCGGATGAGTGAGCGGCTACGCCCGCGGGACGTCGCGCTGCTGGCCGAGGAGTCGCCGACGACGCCGATGCACAACGCGACGGTCGAGATCTTCGAGCCGGGTCCCTCGGGCTTCGACTACCAGCGGCTGGTCGACCTGGTCAACGACCGCATCTCGTTCGTCCCGCGCTACCGCCAGCGGGTCCAGACCGTGCCGGGCCGGATCGCCAACCCGATCTGGGTCGACGACGAGCACTTCGACATCGGCTTCCACGTACGCCGCTCCGCGCTGCCGCGGCCCGGCAGTCTCGACCAGCTGCGCGAGCTGGTGTCCCGGATCGTCTCGCGTCCGCTGGACCGCAGCCGGCCGCTGTGGGAGATCTACGTGGTCGAGGGCCTGGCCGACGGCCAGTTCGCGCTCCTCACCAAGTCGCACCACGTGCTCGTCGACGGCATCGACACCGTCGACATCGGCCAGGTGCTCCTCGACACCAGCCCGGACACCAAGGAGCTCGGCGCCGACGAGTGGCGCGCGCGCCGCGGCCCCTCGCCGTTCTCGCTGATGGCCGGTGCGGTCAGGGACTCCGCCACCGACCCCGACACGGTCGTGGACACGGTGCGTACGACGACGGGCGCGGTGCTCCGCGGCGCCGCCGGTGGTGCCCGGACGACCGGCCGGGTCATCGACGCCCTGACCAACCGCACGCCGCGCGCGGAGTCGCCGATCATCGGACCGCTGTCCCAGCAACGGCGAGTGGTGACCGTCCGCACCGAGCTGGCCGACCACCGCAAGGTGCGCGAGGCGCACGGCGGGACGATCAACGACGTGGTGCTCGCGACCGTGACGGGTGCGTTCCGGGCCTGGTTGATGACCCGCGGCGAGTCGATGCGCGGGATCCGGAAGATCCGCGCGCTCGTGCCGGTCTCGGTCATCGACGCCGAGCTGGAGGCGACCGCGCTCGGCAGCCAGATCGCGGCCCACTTCGTCGACCTGCCGGTGGGCGAGCCCAGCCCGCTGGTGCGGCTGCACCAGGTCTCCTACTCCTTCCAGGCCGACAAGGAGTCCGGACGCGGCATCCCGGCGTCCCGGCTCGCCGGCATGGCCGGCTTCGCCCCGGCGACCTTCCACGCACTCGGCGCCCGGGTGGCCGGGGCCGAGCGCCGCAAGGGCTACCAGCTCTGCGTCACCAACGTGCCCGGCCCGCAGGCACCGTTGTACGCCGCCGGCGCCCGGATGGTCGCGACCTATCCCGTCCCCCCGCTCTTCGAGGGCCGGCCGATCGCGATCGGCGTGACGTCGTACGACGGGGCGGTGTACTACGGCATCAACGCCGACCGCGACATGCTTCCGGACGCCGACCTGCTCGGGCAGTGCGTCCGGGAGGCGCTGGACGAGCTCGTCGACTCGGCCGCTCCCAGCCGCGACCGGGCGCCACGTGGTCGCCGCAAGCGCAAGACGCCGGAGGCGCCGTGACGACCCGGGTCTACCTGCCGCTGACCATCGCCCTGCTCGCCGAGCTGCACGCCTCGGGCGAGGTGACGGTGACCGACGACGCCGTCGTCGCCGAGGACGACAGCGAGGACGGGGAGTACGCCGCGCTGATGACCGCTGCCGACGCCTCAGCCGCGCTGTTGAGCGGACCTGGCCGCCGGGTCGTCGTGGTCGCCGAGCTCGACAAGGAGCCCGAGACCGGCTGGACGATCCCGCTGAAGCGACTGGTCGCGGTGCATGCCGATCCCGAGGACCGCCCGGTCGACGCCGACCCCGACGAGGACCTCGGCTGGTACGGCGTCCAGGAGATCGCCACAACAATTTTGGGTGCCCACGAGCGGGAGTGAGAGCATCGAAGGCATGGACGCTGTCACCACCCCTCCTGCCCCGATCAACGAGACCGTTCTGAACTACGCGCCGGGCTCTCCCGAGCGGGAGGCCTTGCAGGTCGAGATCGCGAACCTCGAGAAGAAGCAGAAGGACCTCAAGGCGCACATCGGCGGTCGCCGCAAGGCCGGTGGCGGTGCCGAGATCAAGGTGGTCCAGCCGCACGACCACCAGCACGTGCTCGGCGTCCTCAAGAACTCCACGCAGGCCGACGCGAAGGCGGCGGTCAAGGCCGCGGCCGACGCCGCCCCCGGCTGGCGCGAGCTGGACTTCGACGACCGCGCCGCGATCATCCTCAAGGCGGCCGACCTGCTCGCCGGCCCCTGGCGCCAGCGCCTCAACGCGGCCACCGTGCTGGGGCAGTCGAAGACGCCGTACCAGGCGGAGATCGACGCGGCCTGCGAGCTGATCGACTTCTGGCGCTACAACGTCACCTACGCGCGCGAGATCCTCAGCGACCAGCCGATCGCCAACAGTCCCGGCGTCTGGAACCGCACCGACCACCGCCCGCTCGAGGGCTTCGTCTACGCGATCACGCCGTTCAACTTCACCGCGATCGCCGGCAACCTGCCGACCGCCCCCGCGCTGATGGGCAACACGGTCATCTGGAAGCCCTCGCCGACCCAGCAGCTCGCCGCGTCGCTGACGATGGAGCTGCTCGAGGAGGCCGGCATGCCGCCGGGCGTCATCAACATGCTGCCCGGCGACGGCCTCGAGGTCTCGAAGGTCGCGCTCGCCAGCCCGGACCTGGCCGGCATCCACTTCACCGGCTCGACCCCGACCTTCCAGCACCTGTGGCGCGAGGTCGGCAACAACATCGAGAACTACCGCTCCTACCCGCGCATCGTCGGCGAGACCGGCGGCAAGGACTTCATCGTCGCCCACCCGTCGGCCGACCCGGCCGTGGTGCGTACGGCGATGATCCGTGGCGCGTTCGAGTTCCAGGGCCAGAAGTGCTCGGCCGCGTCGAGGGCGTACGTCGCCCGCTCGGTGTGGAAGAAGATGAAGGACTCGTTCCTCTCCGAGATCGAGACCATCACCATCGGTGACCCCGCCGACTTCTCCCTGAATCTGTATCTTCATGGGCGCGGTCATCGACGACCGGGCGTTCGCCAAGCACAAGGCCGCGATCGCCCGCGCGAAGCGGCAGGCCAAGCTGGACGTCATCGTCGGCGGCAAGCTGGACGACTCGGTCGGCTACTTCGTGAGCCCGACGGTGGTGGAGTCCACCGACCCGACCGACGCGATGTTCACGACCGAGTACTTCGGCCCGATCCTGGCCGTCCACGTCTACGAGGACGCCGACTTCGAGAAGGTCGTGCGCGGCATGGAGTCGATCGCGCCGTACGCCCTGACCGGCTCGATCATCGCCCAGGACCGCCGTGCGATCGCCTGGGCGCAGGCCGAGCTGCGCTTCGCGGCCGGCAACTTCTACATCAACGACAAGCCCACGGGCGCGGTCGTGGGGCAGCAGCCCTTCGGCGGCGGCCGGGCGAGCGGCACCAACGACAAGGCCGGTGCCGCGGTCAACCTGCTCAGGTGGACCAGCCCGCGGTCGATCAAGGAGACGTTCGTGCCGCCGACCGACTACCGCTACCCCTACCTAGGCTGACCGTTGATCCCGATGCACATGGGTGCGATGCACCCCTACGAGCAGGTGCTGACGCTGGTCCTGGCGTTCGGCCCGTTCCTAGTGCTCGGAGCCGTCATCGTGCACCGACGTCGCCAGGATGCCGGTGGGCGGGTAGGTGCTGCCGCCGAGGTTGGGGCTGAGGCTGGTGGCGTAGGTGTAGCCGCCGCCGGGCGCGGTGACGACGCTGGTGAGGTACGGCCGACCCGGACGGTGACGGCACCTTCTTGCCGGTGGTCGTGTCGAGGAAGCGGACGACCAGCCGTCGACGTACAGGACGTCGTCCAGTGGCGTCAGCCTGACCTCGGACCGCGAGCCCCCGGAAGTCGGCCGGCCGGAAGTCGGCGTCGAGGCCCGAGGTCGCCGAGAGCTTCACCAGGCCGGGGCGAGCGCCGTGCGCGCTCTGGAAGACCTGCTTGAAGATGCCCGAGGCGTAGAGCGAGCCGCCGTGCGCGACGACGTCGTACACCGGCCCGTGGATCTTGGGGTCGAAGCCCGGGCGCCGGTGGCCGTTGCGGGCGTCGATCCGGATCATGGCGGTGTTGCGGAGGCCGCCGTTGCTCGAGGTCCGCTTGAAGCTGCCGGCGACGACCAGGTCGCCGCGGATGCTGGTGAGTGCCGTGACGTAGCCGCGCAGCGGGACCGGGTACGACGCGACCCGGCGGCCCGTCGGGCTGTAGACGTCGACCTGGTTGAGCGGGAAGCGCACGTCGCTCTCGAGCCGCCGGGCGACGTAGAGCTTGTTGCCGATCGTGGTGGCCGCGCTGACGTTGCGGACCCGTCGGGACAGCCGGGGGAGCAGGTGGCCGGTCCGCGGGTCGAAGGCGCGGATCCGTGAGGTGGAGTCCCAGTACGCCCGCCGCTCCTTGTCGTAGCCGGTCCCGTGCGTCGCGGTGACGTAGAGCGCGGCCCGGGTGGGCAGCAGGTCCTCGTAGGACTCGACGGCTGTTGCGGAATCCCGGATCCGGGTCGAGCGTCTCCGCGTCGAGGGCGGCGATGCCGTTGCTGCGGACCCAGTCGGTCATGAAGAAGGTGCCGCCGACGAAGGCGTCGCCGCCGGACAGCTCGACCGCGTTGACCTGGCGGTTGTACGCCGGGAGGCCGGTGTCCTCGCGAGCTCCGGAGGTCGCGTCGAGGATCGCGAGGCCGTGCGCGGCCCTGCCGCCGGCGGAGGTGAAGCTGCCGCCGACCCAGAGCCGGTCGCCGTCGAGGGCCAGGTCGTAGACGCCGCGGGGGGTCGCGAACGTGCCGGTCCTGCCGCCCAGGACCGGGGCGAACCCGCGGACCGCGGCCCCGGTGGTGCCGTCGAGCGCCTGCAGACGGGTGGTGCGGTCGGAGCCGACGTACAGGACGGGACCGGCCCGCAGCAGCGAGTGGTAGGACCGGCCCTTCTGTGCCCCGCCCGCCGGGGCGAACGACCGGACGCGTGCGCCCGTCGCGGGGTCGAGGGCGACCAAGGTGTCGGTGCCGACGTAGAGCAGGCCGCCGCCGAGGGTCAGGGCGTGCACGTCGCCCTTCACCGAGGCGTGGAAGCCGCCGATCGCCGCACCGGTGACCGGGTCGACCGCGGTCACCCGGTCGGTGCCGACGTAGACCGCCGTGGGCGAGGCAGCGAGCTCGGTCACCCAGCTGGCCTGGGGTGCCTCGAACGGGAGCACGCTGCCGTCCGTGGTCGAGACCGCGGCCACGCGCTTGCGGCTGGTCCCGCCGACGTGGCGGAAGTCGCCGCCGACGTAGAGGGTGCTGCCCTGCAGGGCGAACGCACTGACCAGACCGTCGGCGTCGGGGAGGAACGCCGGGTCGAGGGACCCGTCGGCGCGCACGTGGGCCAGGCCGCCGGCGGCCCGGCCCCCGATCCGGGTGAAGTCGCCGCCGAGGTACCAGCCGCCCGCGCCGTCGGAGACGACGACCGAGACCTGGCCGTCGGCGATCTCGGGGATCGGCTCCGACCGACCGGTGCTGCCGAGGCGATCGCCCGGCCCGGCGTACCGCCCGATCTGCTTGAAGCTGCCCTGGACGAAGAGCCGGTCGCCGTCGCGGGCCAGCCCGAGGATGTCCCCGTCGGTGATGACGGCGCCGGCGGGCAGGCCGGCGAGCGTGTCCGGTGCGGCCGTCCGCGCCGTCTCGGGTGCTGCCTGCTGGGCGACGGCGCCGGTGGTGCCCAGGCTGCCGGCCGCGAGGGCCAGCACGATCGAGGCGCCGACGAAGCCGAGGGCGGGAGCACTACCGGTACGCATGCTCGGACCCTAGGGCTGGGGCGACCGCGGCGAGCCGATACCGCGGGACCGTGGGTGACGGTCCAGACCAATGCCGTCGGCCGTCAGCCCGCGAGGTAGTCGCGGGCGACCTGCTCCTCGGCGCGCAGCGCCTTGCGCAGCATGTCGGCGATCAGCTTCTCGAGCTTGCCGCCGACCAGTGGGATGTTGACGGTGATCTCGCCCGCGACCGTCTCGGTCGTGGTGCCGCCGTCCTCGACGAGGCTGATCGAGCCGACCATCTTGCCGGGCTTGCCCGGGATGGTGACGTGGAGGTCGGCGTACTCGGCGGACGACCACTCCTCCCGCTGCACGATGTTGATCTCGGAGCCGACGAACTTCGTGGCAAACGACGGCAGCCCCGCGGCCGGCTGCACCTGGTCGACGACCGCGGTGGTGATCTCCCCGTCGGTCGTGATCTCGAAGGTGCCGCTCACGCCGCCCTGGGCGTGCATCACCCGGTCGCGGTACGCCGGGTCGTCGAGCATCGCGCTGACGTCGGCGAGGGCGGCGTCGTACGTCATGTCGTGTCGGAACTCCATCCGGTCATAGTGTCAGCCCATGACTGACGAGAGCTTCGTGTCCTTCGGCGAGCAGGGCGCCCAGCTGACCTACGGCAGCTACCTCCGCCTGCCGCAGCTGCTCGACTCGCAGCACCTCGAGTCGGACCCGCCGGCGCACGACGAGCTGCTCTTCATCACGATCCACCAGGTCTACGAACTGTGGTTCAAGCAGCTCCTGCACGAGGTGACGGCGGCGCGCGACGCGATGCTCGGCGATCGCCCCGGATCAGAGGAGCGCGCCCGGCTGTGGTGGGCGCAGCACCTGCTCGCCCGGGTGCACGTGATCGAGCGGGTCCTGATCCAGCAGGTCGACGTGCTCGAGACGATGACGCCGCAGGACTTCCTGGAGTTCCGGCAGCAGCTCGCGCCGGCGAGCGGCTTCCAGTCCGTGCAGTTCCGCGAGCTGGAGTTCCTGTCGGGGGCGAAGGACGCGTCGTACGTCAAGCGGTTCAGGGGCCTCACCGAGGCCGAGAAGCAGCACCTCGACGCCCGCCTCGCCGAGCCGACGCTCTGGGACGCCTTCCTGGCGGTGCTCGGCTCCCTCGGGCTCGCGGCGGGCAGCGACGAGGAGGTCACGGCGTCGCTGCGCACGGTCGCCCACGACCGCGACCAGTACGCCGTCGTGTGGGCTCTCGCCGAGGCACTGCTGCAGCACGACGAGCTGGCCGCGAGCTGGCGCGCCCGCCACGTCGTGATGGTCGAGCGGATGATCGGCGCCAAGTCGGGCACCGGCGGGTCGAGCGGCGCGACGTACCTCCGCTCGCGGCTGCCCGTGCAGTACTACCCCCTCTTGTGGGAGCTGCGCAGCGAGCTCTGAGGTCTCGGTGGTTGAGGTGTGACGAGCGCTGCGCTTGTCCTGAGGTGCGAGCCTGCGAGCCTCGAAGGGAGGAGCCTCGAAACCACCGTGCGAGACGCGTCGGTCACGGTGGTTTCGAGGCTCGGGCCTGGCGGCCCTCGCACCTCAACCAGCGTGACGATGAGCTGTAAGGGTGGGTCGTGTTGGCTGCGCGTGCACCGGCGTCCTAGGGTCGGATCGTGTCAACGACGACGCACGAGTCCGACAAGTCCGCGCTGCTCTCCCAGGCCATCGAGGTCGCCCACGGAGGGAGGGGGAGCGGGGGGCCTCCGCACGACCTGGTCGATGCCCTCCTCCGGGCCTACTACCGCCGGATCGCGGTCGAGGACATCGCCGACAGGTCCGACGTGGACGTGTACGGCGCCTTCGCGTCGCACTACAAGCTCGCCGGCAGCCGGCCGCAGGGCACCGCCCGGGTGCGGGTGTTCACACCCGGTCCGAGCGACCAGGGGTGGTCGGCCGACGGGCACTCGGTGGTCGAGGTCGTCGTGGACGACATGCCCTTCCTCGTCGACTCGCTGACGATGGAGCTGTCGCGCCAGCTGCACGACGTGCACCTGGTCATCCACCCGCTCTTCGACGTCGTCCGCGACATCACCGGCACCCTCCAGGAGGTGCGGCCGGTCGCCGTCGGTGACGCCGAGGTCGACGAGGGCGAGGGTGTCCGCGAGTCCTGGATGCACGTCGAGATCGACCGCATCCCCGAGGGCGAGGACGTCCGCGCGCTCGAGGAGTCGATCCAACGCGTGCTCCGCGACGTCCGCGAGTCCGTCGAGGACTGGGACAAGATGCACGCGCAGGTCGCGGCGATCGTCAGCGAGCTCGGGTCGGAGCCGCCCGTCGGGGTCGGCTCCGACGAGGTCCGGCAGACGGCCGACCTGCTGCAGTGGCTCGCCGACGAGCACTTCACGTTCCTCGGCTACCGCGAGTACCGCCTCGAGCAGCACGGCGACGACGAGTACCTCCGCGGCGTCGCCGGCACCGGCCTCGGCATCCTCCGCGCCGACCAGGACATGACCGCGTCGTCCGGGCGGCTGCCCGCCGAGGCCGCCGCGAAGGCACGCGAGAAGACGCTGCTCGTGCTCACCAAGGCCAACTCGCGCTCGACGGTGCACCGCCCGGCGTACCTCGACTACGTCGGCGTCAAGAAGTTCGAGGGTGGCGAGGTGGTCGGCGAGCGCCGGTTCCTCGGCCTCTACTCGAGCGCGGCCTACACCGAGTCGCTCACCCGGATCCCGTTGCTGCGCGAGCGCGCGGACGCCGTGCTGAAGCGCATCGGGTTCGAGCCGATGAGCCACGACGGCAAGGCGTTGATGGACACGCTCGAGACCTACCCGCGCGACGAGCTCTTCCACACGACCGTCGACGAGCTCGCGCCGATGGCCGAGCAGGCGATGCACGCCCGTGAGCGCCGCCAGCTGCGGCTCTTCATCCGGCGTGACACCTACGGGCGCTACGTCTCGGTGCTCGTCTACCTGCCCCGCGACCGCTACAACACCACCGTCCGCGAGCGGTTCTCCGAGATCCTGCGCGACCGCCTCGGCGGTGACTCCGTCGAGTTCACCGTCCGGCTGACCGAGTCGACGACTGCGCGCGTCCACTTCGTGGTGCACCCGCCCAAGGGTGCGGCCATCCAGGAGGTCGACACCGCCGACCTCGAGCGGCGGATGGCCGACGCGTCCCGGTCCTGGCGCGACGACTTCACGACCGCGGTGATCTCGGCATACGGCGAGGAGGTCGGCGCCGTGCTGGCCCGGCGCTACCACGACTCGTTCCCGGAGGCCTACAAGGAGGACTTCTCCCCCCGGATCGCCTCCGCCGACCTCGGCCGCCTCGAGGCGATCCAGGTCGGCGACGACGGCGCCGGGATCGACCTGTCGCTCTACGAGGACCTCGACGCCGGTCGCGGCGAGGCTCGGCTCAAGGTCTTCCGGATCGGGTCGCCGCTCTCGCTGTCCCAGATCCTCCCGATGCTGTCCTCGATGGGTGTCGAGGTCGTGGACGAGCGGCCCTACGAGCTCGACGAGCTGGACCGCTCGACCTACCTCTACGAGTTCGGGCTCCGGTACGCCGCCGGCATCCCCGACAACGCCCGCGAGCTCTTCCAGGACGCGATCCGTGCGGTCTGGGAGGGCTTCAACGAGATCGACGGCTTCAACGCGCTGGTCCTGGCCGCCGGGCTGAGCTGGCGGCAGGCGACACTGCTGCGGGCGTACGCGAAGTACATGCGGCAGGGTGGCTCGCCGTTCGCCCTTGACTACATCGAGGAGGCGCTGCGCAGCAACGTCGACATCACCCGGCTGCTGGTCCGGCTCTTCGAGGCGAGGTTCGACCCCAGCAGGATCGAGCAGGGCGTCGACCATGCGTCAGCGGACGCGGAGACCGCCATCGAGGAGCGCATCGGCCGGGCTCTGGACGACGTCGCGAGCCTCGACCACGACCGCATCCTGCGCTCCTACCTGACGCACATCCGCGCGACGCTGCGCACCAACTACTTCCAGCCCGCCAGCCAGGGTGGCGGTCCGCGGCGCTACATCTCGCTCAAGCTCGAGCCCGACGCGATCCCGGACCTGCCGGCGCCGCGGCCGAAGTACGAGATCTTCGTGTACTCGCCGCGGGTCGAGGGCTCGCACCTGCGCTTCGGCGCCGTCGCGCGCGGCGGTCTGCGCTGGTCCGACCGTCGCGACGACTTCCGCACCGAGGTGCTGGGCCTGGTGAAGGCGCAGATGGTGAAGAACACCGTGATCGTGCCGGTCGGCGCGAAGGGTGCGTTCTTCTGCAAGCAGCTCCCCGACCCGTCGGATCGCGACGCCTGGCTGGCAGAGGGGGTCGCCTGCTACACGACCTTCATCTCCGGCCTGCTCGACATCACCGACAACCTCGTCGACGGGGTGACCGTGCCGCCGGCCGACGTGGTGCGTCACGACGGCGACGACTCCTACCTCGTGGTCGCCGCCGACAAGGGCACGGCGACCTTCAGCGACATCGCCAACGGCGTCGCCAAGGACTACGGGTTCTGGCTGGGCGACGCCTTCGCCAGCGGCGGCTCGGTCGGATACGACCACAAGGCGATGGGCATCACCGCCCGCGGCGCCTGGGTCTCGGTGCAGCGGCACTTCCGCGAGCGCGGCATCGACTGCCAGACCGAGGAGTTCACCTGCGTCGGCATCGGTGACATGTCCGGTGACGTCTTCGGCAACGGCCTGCTCTGCTCGGAGCAGACGCTGCTGGTCGCGGCCTTCGACCACCGCGACATCTTCCTCGACCCGACGCCCGACGCGGCGACGTCGTACGCCGAGCGCAAGCGGCTCTTCGAGCTGCCGCGGTCGAGCTGGCGGGACTACGACAAGGCGCTGATCTCCGAGGGCGGCGGGGTCTTCCCGCGCTCGCTCAAGCGGATCCCGCTCAACGACGCGGTGCGTGCGGCGCTCGCCATCGACGGCGGCGTCGAGGCGATGACGCCCGCCCAGCTGATGAGCGCGATCCTGAAGGCCCCTGTGGACCTGCTGTGGAACGGCGGCATCGGCACCTACGTGAAGGGGTCGACCGAGACCCACGCCGACGCGGGCGACAAGGCCAACGACGGGATCCGGGTCGACGGCGGCGACGTGCGCGCCAAGTCCATCGGCGAGGGCGGCAACCTCGGCCTGACCCAGCTCGGCCGGATCGAGTACGCGCTCACCGGGGGCCGGATGAACACCGACTTCATCGACAACTCCGCCGGCGTCGACACCTCCGACCACGAGGTCAACCTCAAGATCCTGCTCGACCGGGTCGTCAAGGACGGCGACCTCACCGAGAAGCAGCGCAACAACCTGCTCGCGGAGATGACCGACGAGGTCGCCGAGCTGGTGCTGCGCGACAACTACGAGCAGAACATCGCGCTGGCCAACGCCATCGACCACGCGCCGTCGATGCTGCACGTCCACGAGGAGTGGATCCGCAGGCTCGAGCGCGACGGGATCCTGGATCGGGAGCTCGAGGGCCTGCCTCCGGCCAAGGAGGTCAAGCGGCGCGCCGACAGCGGCGACGGGCTCACCGCGCCCGAGCTGTCGGTGCTGCTCGCCTGGACCAAGATCGTGCTCGAGCAGGAGCTGCTCGGCTCCGACCTGCCCGACGATCCCTACCTCGACTACGACCTGCAGGCCTACTTCCCGACACCGGTCCGCGAGGGCTTCGGCCCGCAGGTGGAGCAGCACCCCCTGCGCCGCGAGATCATCGTGACCCAGGTGGTCAACGACCTGGTCAACGGCGCGGGCATGACCTACTGGCCGCGGCTGGCGGGGGAGACCGGGGCGACCGCCGCGGAGCTCACCCGGGCCAACTTCGTGGCGCGCGAGATCTTCGGCTCACTCGGCCTGCGCCGCGAGCTGATGACCTTCGACAACCGGCTCGACGCGGCGGTCCAGACCCGGATGCGGCTGGAGATGCGCACCCTCGTCGAGCGGGCGTCGCGCTGGCTGATCAACAACCGCCGCCCGCCCCTCGACAGCTCGGGCACCGTCGAGCTGTTCTCGGCGCCCGTGCAGCGCACCATGGCCGAGCTGCCCGACCTGATGAGCGGACGCGAGCTCACGGCGTACGTCGAGCGCAAGGAGTCGCTCGAGGCGGCCGGCGTGCCGGAGGCGCTGGCGTCCCGGATCGCGGTGCTGCCCCCGGCATACATGCTGCTGGGCGTCATCGAGGTCGCGCACCGCGAGGACCTGGACCCCAGCGTGGTCGCCCGCCTGCACTTCGCGCTCGGCGAGCGGCTCGGGCTGCCGGCCCTGGTGCAGCGGATCCTGGCGCTCCCACGCGCCGACCGGTGGCAGACGATGGCCCGGGCGGCGCTGCGCGACGACCTGCACGCCGTGCACGCCCAGCTGACCGCCCAGGTGCTGGCGCAGACCTCGAACGACGACAGTGCGGACGCCCGGATCGCCACCTGGGAGGAGGCCGAGGCCGTCGTCGTGCCTCGGGCCACGGCGACGCTCGACGAGATCTGCGCCGAGGAGCGCGCCGACCTGGCGCGGCTGTCGGTCGGGCTCCGGGTGGTGAGGGGTCTGCTCGCGTCGGGCTAACGTCCTCCCATGACCGACCTCGCCCCAGCCGGAGTGGCCGAGACCGCCCGGATGATCGCTGCCGGCGAGGTCTCGTCGCGGGCCGTCCTCGAGGCCGCCCTTGCGCGGATCGCCGAGCGCGACCCTGGGCTCAACGCCTTCTCGGTGGTGCTGACCGACGCGGCGCTCGCCGAGGCCGACGCCCGGGACGCGGCAGGTGAGCCGGTGGGCCCGCTGCACGGCGTACCGATCGCCATCAAGGAGGAGATCGACGTCGCCGGCGCGGTCACGACCTTCGGCGGCGACGCGAACTCGACGCCCGCGGCACACGACGCCGAGGTCGTCGTCCGGCTCCGCGCCGCCGGCGCGGTCGTGATCGGCAAGACGACGATGCCGGAGTTCGGGGCCTTCCCGTTCACCGAGTCGGACTCACGCGGGATCACCCGCAACCCGTGGGACCGGACCCGCACGCCCGGCGGCTCCAGCGGTGGTACGGCGGCCGCCGTGGCCTCCGGGATGGTCCCGGTCGGGATGGGCGGCGACGGTGGTGGCTCGATCCGGATCCCGAGCGCGAGCTGCGGGCTCTTCGGCCTGAAGCCCCAGCGCGGCCGGGTCACCACGGCCCCGCAGCCGCACCTGTGGTGGTCGCTCGGCACCGCCGGGCCACTGACCCGGTCGGTGCGCGACAGCGCGCTCGTCTACGACGTCATCCGCGGCAACGTGGCGGGCGACCTCTACGCCGCCGGTGGTGACGAGTCCTTCGTCGCGGCTGCCGAGCGAGCACCCGGACGTCTCCGGATCGGCTGGTCCGTCAAGCCGGTCTCCCTCGGCGTGAAGCCCGACCCGGTCCACGTGCAGGCGGTCGAGGACACGGCCCGGCTGCTGGCCGACCTCGGCCACGACGTACGCCCCATCGATCCGCGGTACCCCGACCCGACCGCGGCGTTCGTGCCGCAGTTCTTCGCCGGCATCCGCACCGAGGCGGCGATGGTCGAGCACTACGACCGGCTCGAGCGGCGTACCCGTCAGACGTGCCGGCTCGGCTCCTGGGTCACCCCCAAGGTGCTGGAGTGGGCGCTCGGCCAGACCGAGAAGGTGTCCACGAAGGCCAACCGGGTCTTCGACGACGTCGACGTGCTGCTCACCCCTGCCATCGCCCACCGACCGCCCGAGGTCGGCCGCCTCGAGGGCACCGGCACCGTCCGCGCCGCGCTGCGGTCGATGCCGTCGATCGCGTACGCCGCTCTGTGGAACGTCGCCGGCAACCCGGCCGCGTCCGTGCCGTGCGGCATCGCCGCCGACGGGCTCCCGGTCGCCGTCCAGCTGGTCGGGCGCACAGACGACGAGGCCACGCTGTTCTCCCTGTCGGCTCAGCTCGAGGAAGCGCGGCCCTGGCCTATCGTGGCCCCATGACCGTCAGCGTTGCCTCGATGACGTTCGACTGCACCGACGCGCTCGTCGTCGGCAGCTTCTGGTCGGCCGCACTCGGTCGGCCTCTGGATCCCGGCGCCTCGAGCGACTTCGCGGCCATCGACTTCGCCGGCCGCCGAGACACGGCGGGCTGGGCGCCGCTCGGGCCGGGCGACCAGCCGACCTGGCTGTTCGTGAAGGTGCCGGAGCCGAAGAGCGCAAAGAACCGGCTGCACCTGGACGTCGCCGCGGCCGACGTCGAGGCCGAGGTCGCGCGCCTGGTCGGGCTCGGCGCGACCCGGGTCGCGGACACCGACGAGTACGGCTACACGTGGACCGTGATGGCCGACCCCGACGGCAACGAGTTCTGCGTCGCTAGAGCAACATCGACACCGCAGCGCTGACGCCGACCACGACGATCAGGGCGCGCAGCACGGTCGGGTTGAGCCGGCGGCCGATCCGCGCGCCGACGTACCCGCCCACGATCGAGCCCGCCGCGAGGAGCAGGACGGCGGTCCAGTCGAGCTCGGCGACCGCAATGAAGATGACGCTGGCGACCAGGTTGCTGGCCAGGATCGCCAGCGTCTTGAGGGCGTTGAGGATCCGGAACTCCAGGTTGGACCCGAAGCCGAGGACGGCCATCATCATCACGCCCGAGCCGGCGCCGAAGTAGCCGCCGTACACGCCGACGAGGGTGGAGAAGAAGGTGGTGACGGGGGAGAGGCGGGTGCGCTCGTCCGGAGGCGCGGCGTCGGTGGTCTTGAGCCAGCGGCTGATCCGCGGCTGGGCGCCGACCAGCAGGCAGGTGCCGAGGATCAGCCACGGGACGACCGCCTCGAAGACCCCGGGCGGCAGGGCGAGCAGCAGGACGGCGCCCCCGACGGCGCCGACCGCGCAGGTGCCGATGATCGTGGTCGTCACGACGGGGTGCTCGCGCAGCTCGGACCGGTAGCCGAAGGAGCCCGTGACCGCCCCGGGCGTCAGGCCGACGGTGTTGGACGCGTTGGCGACGACCGGTGGGATGCCGAGCGCGACCAGGATCGGGAAGCTCAGCAGCGACGCGACGCCGACGGTCGAGGTCATCACTCCGGCACCCAGACCGGCCGCGAGGACTGCGAGGTGTTCCCAGCCGGTCACCGGGTAACCCTAGATGAGGCGCTCGTGTGAGCGGGGTCACTCGGGATCCCGGGCGAGACGGCCGCGAAGGAGTGCCCGCATGGGACCGGAATGGGTGGCGATCATCGCCCTCGTCGCACTGTTCGTCGTCGGCACGGTGCTGCCGATCAACATGGGCGCGCTGGCGTACGTCGCCGCGTGGCTGGTCGGGATGTACTCGCTGGACCTCGAGGAGAAGGAGATCCTGGCCGGCGTCAGCGGCGACCTGATCCTGACGCTGATCGGCGTCACCTATCTCTTCGCGATCGCCCGCAACAACGGCACGGTCGACCTGATCGTCAGAGCCGCGGTGAAGGGGGTCGGCGGCCGGGTCGCGCTGATCCCGTGGGTGATGTTCGGGGTCACCGCCGTCCTCACCGCCATCGGCGCGGTCAGTCCCGCCGCGTGCGCGATCATCGGCCCGATCGCACTCGGGCTTCGCGGGTCGCTACGGGATCAGCCCGCTGATGATGGGCATGTTCGTCGTCCACGGCGCGCAGGCGGGCGGCTTCTCGCCGATCAGCATCTACGGCACGATCACCAACTCGGTGATGCGGGACAACGACCTGCCCAACAGCGAGATCACGATCTTCCTGTCGAGCCTGGTCATCAACACGATCCTCGCCGCGATCCTCTTCGTCGTGCTCGGTGGCCGCGAGCTGATGTCGCGGCGCATCGAGCCCGAGGAGGAAGGGGACGGGACGGCCGGCACCGGCGGCGGGACCGACGTTGCCGTGGACACCGGCGTACGGCGCGACCAGGTGCTGACGCTGATCGCCTTCGTCGGCGTCGCGCTGGTCTCGCTGATCCTCGACAAGAACATCGGCTTCGTCGCGATCACGGCCGCCGTGATCCTCTCGATCCTGGCGCCGGAGCAGAACAAGGACACGGTCAAGCAGATCGCCTGGCCGACCGTGCTCCTGGTGGCCGGCGTCAGCACCTACGCGACGATCCTGACCACCGCCGGGTCGCCGGAGTTCGTCGGCAACTGGGCGGCCGGGCTGGGCACGGCGGTGATCGGCGCGCTGATCCTCTGCTACGTCGGCGGCGTGGTCTCCGCGTTCGCCTCGTCGACGGCGCTGCTGCCGGTGATCATCCCGATCTCGATCCCGCTGATCGCCGACGGCGGGGTGAGCGCCGGGCTCTTCGTCGCGGCGCTCGCCGTGTCATCGACGATCGTGGACGTCAGCCCGTTCTCGACCAACGGCGCGCTGATGCTGGCCAACCGGCCGGACACGATCGAGGAGCACGTCTACTACAAGCAGATCCTGACCTACAGCGTGATCGTGGTGCTGGTCGGGCCGCTGCTGGTGTGGGCGGCGCTGGTGCTGCCCGGCTGGTAGTCAGCCCCGGTTCGGCCCCATCACCTTGAACGGCACCCCGCCCGGGTCGGCGATCGTCGCGAGCCGGCCGTACGGCGTGTCCACGGGCGCCTCGACCGCGCTGCCGCCGAGCCCGACGGCGCGGGCGACGGCGTCGTCCGTGTCGGCGACCATCAGGTAGGCACTCCAGTGCGACGGACCGTCGACGGCCATGATCCCGGCGACCGCGTGCTCGTCCTTGCCGAGCGTCGTGTAGCGGAAGTCGGGCGAGTCGCTCATCGTGTGGGTGGCCCAGCCGAAGACGTTCTCGTAGAACGGGACCGCGGCGTCGTAGTCGTTGCTCAGCACCTCGAACCAGCCGGGCGCGTTGACCTCACCGCGGGCCGCGAAGCCCTTGTGCTCACCGGGCTGCCAGATGCCGACGGCTGCGCCGGCCGGGTCGGTGACCACGGCCATGTGCCCGAGGTCGCCCACCGCCATGGCGTCGAGCAGCACCTGGCCGCCGTTCGCCGCCGCCATCGCGGCAGTGTCCTCGGCGTTGTTGCTCTCGAGGTAGACCGACCAGGCGTTCGGCGCCTCCTCGGTGTTCTGCATCAGGCCCGCGACCGGGGCGCCGTCGCGCAGGAAGAGCGCGTAGCCGCCGAACTCCGGACCGCTCTCCTGCACCGTCCAGCCGAAGAGCCCGCCGTAGAAGGCCTTCGCCGCGTCGGTGTCGGCGGTGTAGAGCTCGACCCAGATCGGGCGGCCCGGGAACTCGTCGGTCATCGGATCTCCTCCGCGCGCCGGAGCAGCAGCGCGCGCTCGTCGTCGTTGTGGGTCAGGCTAGCCGCCTCCCGGAAGGCCGCGGCGGCCTCGGTACGTCGTCCGGCCCGCTCCAGCAGGTCGCCGCGCACGGCGAGGAGGAGGTGCGACCCGGCGAGCGCCGGGTCGTCGTCGACCGCCGCCAGCACGGCGAGGCCCGGCGTCGGCGCCGTGTGCGCGGCCGTGGGCGACCGCCCGGTTGACCTCGACGACCGGCCCGGGAGCGGCGGTCGCGAGCACGTCGTACAACCGGGCGATCTCGGCCCAGTCGGTGTCCTCGGGGCGGCGGGCGCGGGCGTGGCAGGCGGCGATCGAGGCCTGCAGCACGTAGGTGCCGACGGGCCGTCCGGCCCGGCCGAGACGCTGCGCCTCGGCCAGCGCGGCGAGCCCGCGGCGGATGAGCAGCTGGTCCCACCGGCGTCGGTCCTGCGCCTCGAGGAGCACCGGCCGGCCGTCGGCGTCGCGGCGGGCGGACAGCCGAGAGCCCTGGATCTCCAGCAGTGCCTGGAGACCGTGGACCTCGGGGTCGTCCGGCACCAGCCAGCTGAGGATGCGGGCCAGTCGCATCGCCTCGAGGCACAGCTCGGGACGGGTCCACTCGGGGCCGCTGCTGGCGGCGTACCCCTCGTTGAAGATCAGGTAGACCACGGCCATCACGTCGCCGAGCCGGGCCCGGCGCTCGGCGCCGGTGGGCAGCTCGAACGACGCCCCGGACTCGGCGAGCAGCCGCTTGGCGCGGGAGATCCGCTGGCCCATCGTCGCGTCCTTGACGAGGTAGGCGCGCGCGATCTCCTGGGTGGTCAGGCCGCCGACCAGGCGCAGGGTCAGCGCGGTGCGCGACTCCGGCGGCAGCACCGGGTGGCAGCTCAGGAACGCCAGCCGCAGCACGTCGTCCTCGATGTGGTCGACGGCGGCGTCGAAGTCCGGCATCTCCGCCTCCTCGAGGGTGTGCGCGAGCTCCGCCGTACGCCGACGCAGGGTGTCGTTGCGGCGGAACTGGTCGATCGCGCGGCGCTTGGCCACCGCCATCAGCCAGGCGCCCGGGTTGGCGGGGACGCCCCCGTCGGGCCACTGCTCGAGGGCCGCGACGAGGGCGTCCTGGGCGAGGTCCTCCGCGAGGTCGAGGTCGCGGGTCATCCGGGCCAGGGCGGCCACGAGCCGGACCGACTCGTGCCGCCAGACCGCGGTGATGGCCTCCTGCGTGGGCTGGTCGGCCACGGACTACTGGTCCGGGCCCCAGATCGGGCGGATCTCGACGGCGCCGTCCCACCCGGGCCAGTGCTGCTGGTGCAGCTCGAGCACGCGGCGCGCGCCCTCGACGGCCTCCTCCTGGGAGCGGGCCTCGACGATCGAGAAGCCGCCGACCAGCTCCTTCGCCTCGGCGTACGGGCCGTCCGTGGTGGTGATCGTGCCGTCGGTCAGCCGGAGCTCGACGATCTGCTCACCACCGCCCAACCCGCCGGCGGCGATCATCGAGCCGTCGGCGAACGCCTGGCCCATCTCCGTGTCCATCGCCTCGAACAGTGCCGGCGGGGCCTCGCCCGCGTCCGGCGCCATCTTCACGAACACCATGTAGCGCATCTGTGTCTCCTGGGGTGTCGACCGTGTGTCATCACCAGTGCGTCGGACGAAGTCTCCCGCTTTCGACACCCTCCGGCCACAGATCTTCCATGTGGGCCAGGCTCAGTCGCAGGTGGCGGTGACGTCTCGCGGGTCGTCGCTCGGGGCGTGGACCGTGCATGACACGATCCGCCCGTCGAGTCCGAAGGGGACGTCCGTCTCGGTGGCGCCGGCCTCCAGGCTGAACAGCGAGATGGTCGCCTCGCCGGACCCCTCCGGGAGCGGGTTGCCCTGCTTGTCGACGAACACCAGGCCGTACTTGTCGTAGAGCGAGTCCTGCGCGATGGTGAACGGCGTCCGCGCGTCGAGGTCGAAGAAGTTGATCGCCGCGATCGGCGCCGCCACGAGCAGGATGACGAGGGCGGTGAGGGTGAGGCGGAAGCGCAGCGGACTGCCACCGGGCTGGGCGTTCACGAGGTTGTGCTCGCTTTCTTGACGGGGTCTTCTCGGTTGAGCTCGGAGGCCATCAGGGACCACTCGGGGAGGCGCTGCTCGCGCCACGCGGCCGGCCCCTCGACGACGTCCGGGTGTCGCATCAGCAGGTGGTGTGCGTCGGTCTCCGCCGCTCCGACCTGGTCGAGGCTCAGGTCCGACCACAGGATGGACTTGCTCAGCGCGACGGCAGCCGGGCTGGCGTGCCGGGCGACGTCGCGCGCACGAGCCAGGGCGGTGGGCAGGACGTCGGCCGCGGGCATCGCCTCGTTGGCGATGCCGTAGCGCGCGGCGTCGTCGCCGGAGATGGTCCGGCCGGTGAGCAGCAGGTCGGCGGCGACGGCCGTGCCGACGACTCGACGCAGGACGTAGTGGCTCTGGGCGTCCCCGATGACACCGCGACGCACCTGCGGGATCGCGAGCTTGGCGTCGGCGGCCACGAACCGGAGGTCGCACTGCAGCGCGAGCGTGAGCCCGATGCCGATGGCGTGACCGTTGACGGCCGCGATCACCAGCTTGCGGACCCGCCAGGCGGGCGGATCGAAGGGCGACGCCGAGAACGACGCGTCCGGCGCCGCGAACGCGGTCGACCCGGCCGACATGTCGGCGCCGGCGCTGAACGCCCGTCCGGCACCCGTCACCACCACGGCCCGCACCCGGTCGTCGGTGTCGCACGCCCGGTAGGCGTCCGAGAGCTGCCGCGCGGTCTCGCCGGAGATCGCGTTGAGCGTGTCCGGACCGTCCAGGGTCAGGACCGCGACGCCGTCCGCGTCGATGTCCGTGCGGACGGAGGTCGACATCGGGTCAGCTCGCCTTCTTGGCTGCGGTCTTCTTTGCGGCTGCCTTCTTGGCCGGGGCCTTCTTCGCAGCGGCCTTCTTGGCGGGTGCCTTCTTCGCAGTGCTCTTCTTGGCGGGCTTGGCCTCGGACTCGGACGACGACTCGCCCCGGGCGGTCTTGGCGGCGTCGACCGAGCGCTGCAGCGCGGCGAGCAGGTCGACGACCTCGCCCGACGACTTGGTCGAGGTCTCGGTGCGCTTGACCTCGCCGCCCTCGATCTTCGCCTTGACCAGGGCCTCGACGGCGCCCGCGTAGTCGTCCTCGAACTCGGAGGCGTCGAAGTCGCCGGCGAGGGTCTCGACCAGCATGTTGGCCATCTTGACCTCGGCCGGCTTGATCTCGCCGGTCTCGACGGAGAAGTCCGGGGTGCGCACCTCGTCGGGCCACATCATCGTCTGGAGCACGATCACGTCGTCGCGCACGCGGAGCACGGCGACGGTGGTGCGCTGCCGCAGGGCGACGGTCACGACGGCCATCCGGTCGGCGTCGAGCAGGGCCTGGCGGAGCAGGGAGTAGGGCTTGGCGCCGGTCGACTCGGGCTCGAGGTAGTAGGACTTCTCGAAGAGCAGCGGGTCGATCTGGTCGGACGGCACGAACTTCTCGACCGAGATCTCCCGCGACGATGTCGACGGCAGCTCGGCCATGTCGTCGTCGGTGAGGATGACCATCTCGCCGTCCTCGGTCTCGTAGCCCTTGGCGATGTCGGCGTACGCGACCTCCTCGCCGTCGATCGAGCAGATCCGCTGGTACTTGACCCGGCCGCCGTCCTTGGCGTGCACCTGGCGGAACGAGACGTCGTGCGACTCGGTCGCGGCGTACAGCTTGACGGGCACGCTCACCAGCCCGAACGACACGGCGCCCTTCCAGATTGCTCGCATGATCTCAGTATGACCGGCGGCTCCGACGCCACTCATCGAACGCCTCGCGAGAAGTTCGCGACGGGGTGTAGCCGAAGACCGTCTTGAGGCGGTCGTTGGCGAGCACCGGGCGGTACTGCAGGAACATCGTCTGCTCCGGCCCGTACGGCGTGAGCCGGAGCCGCGACCCGACCGCGAGTGCCGCCCGGAGGACCGGCTCGGGGATGGTCAGCACAGGCTTCTCGAGCAGCGCCGCGATCTCGGTGATCGTCAGCGCCCCGTCGCCGGCGACGTTGAAGACGCCGGTCACCGAGCCGGTCACCGCCTGCTGGATGATCGCCACGACGTCGGTGTCCCAGATGAAGACGAACGGCGACTCCGCTCCCTTGATCTTCAGCAGCCGCTTGCGCTCGAAGAGGGCCGTGATCTGGTTGTCGACCGACGCACCGAGGATCGTGCCGATCCGCAGCACGACCTGCTCCAGGGACGGGTAGGAGGGGAGCATCTCCTCGACCAGCCGCTTGTGGTGGCTGTAGGCGAACTCCTCGTTGCCGCGCACCGGCTGGTCCTCGGTGATCCACCCTCCGTTGTCCGCACCGTTGTCCGGGTGGTAGCCGTAGGCCGCGCCGCTGGACGACACCACGACCCGGCGCACGCCGTGGGCGACGCAGGCGTCCAGGAC
>CAVPRL010000011.1:0-409922 GCA_963707845.1 uncultured Actinomycetota bacterium | reverse complement strand
CCTTCTTGATGATCTCGTCGGCGATGTTCGTGGGAACCTCGGCGTACGAGTCGAACTCCATCGAGTACGAAGCCTGACCGGAGGTCTTGGACCTCAGGTCGCCAACGTACCCGAACATCTCTGAGAGCGGCACGAGGGCGTTGATGACCATGTCACCGTGACGCTCCTCCTGTGCCTGGATCTGGCCGCGACGGCTGTTGATGTCGCCGATGACGGTGCCGAGGAACGACTCGGGGGTCGTCACCTCCACCGCGAACATCGGCTCCAGCAGCACGGGCTTGGCCATCCGGGCGGCCTCCTTGAAGGCCTGGTTGCCGGCGATCTTGAACGCGAGCTCGGACGAGTCGACGTCGTGGTAGGCGCCGTCCTCGAGCGTGAACTTCACGTCCACCATCGGGTAGCCGGCGAGGACGCCGAACTCCAGCGCGTCCTGGCCGCCCTGGTCGACCGACGGGATGTACTCGCGCGGCACGCGGCCACCCGACACGTTGTTGACGAACTCGTAGCCAGCGCCGGTCCCGGTCTCGGGGTCGATGTTGGGGCCGAGCGAGACGACGACCTTCGCGAACTGACCCGAACCACCGGTCTGCTTCTTGTGCGTGTAGCTGTGGTTCGTGACCTCCTTGCGGAGGGTCTCGCGGTAGGCGACCTGCGGCTTGCCGACGGTGGCCTCGACGCGGAACTCGCGCTTCATCCGGTCGACGAGGATCTCCAGGTGGAGCTCGCCCATGCCGGCGATGATCGTCTGACCGGTCTCCTCGTCGGACTTGACCGTGAAGGTCGGGTCCTCGTCGGAGAGGCGCTGGATCGCGGTTCCCAGCTTCTCCTGGTCGCTCTTCGTCTTGGGCTCGATCGCGACCTCGATCACCGGGGCCGGGAACGTCATCGACTCGAGGATGACCTGGTTCTGCGGGTCGGACAGGGTGTGGCCGGTCTTGGTGTCCTTGAGACCCATGACGGCCACGATCTGGCCGGCACCGACCGACGCGATCTCCTCACGCTTGTTGGCGTGCATCTGGTAGACCTTGCCGATCCGCTCCTTGCGGCCGTTGACCGAGTTGACCACGGTCGAGCCGGCCTCGAGCTTGCCCGAGTAGACCCGGACGTAGATCAGCTTGCCGAGGTGCGGGTCGGTCGCGATCTTGTAGGCCAGGCCGGAGAACGGCTCGTCGTCCGACGGGAGGCGCTTGATCTCGACGGTCTCGTCCTTGACGGAGTGACCGATGATCGCGTCGATGTCGAGCGGCGACGGCAGGTACTTGACGACCGCGTCGAGCAGGGGCTGGACGCCCTTGTTCTTGAACGCGGTGCCACACAGCACCGGGTTGAGCTTGTCGGCCAGGGTGGCGCGACGGATCGCGGCCTCCAGCTCCTCGACGGAGAACTCGCCCTCCTCGAGGAACTTCTCCATGATCTGGTCGTCGGCGTCGGCGAGCGTCTCGAGGAGCTTCTCGCGGTACTCGGCGGCCTGCTCGGCCAACTCCGCGGGGATCTCCTCGACGACGTAGTCCTCACCGATCGTGGTCTCGCCGCGCCAGACCAGGGCGCGCATGCCGACCAGGTCGACGACACCGATGAAGTCGGACTCGGCACCGATCGGCAGCTGCAGGACCAGCGGGGTGGAGTTGAGGCGCTCGACCATCATGTCGACGCAGCGGAAGAAGTCCGCGCCGGTGCGGTCCAGCTTGTTGACGAAGCACATCCGGGGCACGGAGTACTTGTTCGCCTGGCGCCACACCGTCATGGTCTGGGGCTCGACACCGGCGACACCGTCGAACACGGCGACGGCGCCGTCGAGGACGCGCAGCGAGCGCTCGACCTCGGCGGTGAAGTCCACGTGACCGGGGGTGTCGATGATGTTGATCTGGTGGTCCTTCCACCAGCAGGTGGTCGCGGCGGACGTGATCGTGATGCCGCGCTCCTGCTCCTGCTCCATCCAGTCCATCGTGGCAGCGCCCTCGTGGACTTCACCGATCTTGTACGTGATGCCGGTGTAGAACAGGATGCGCTCGGTGGTGGTGGTCTTGCCGGCGTCGATGTGCGCCATGATGCCGATGTTGCGGACCTTGTTGAGGTCCGTGGTGATGTCGACAGCCACTGTTGTCAGCGTTCCTTAGAAAGTTTGTGGAAGTGCGGTGGGAGCAAGCGGCGCACCGAGGCGCGCCGCCCGCCCGTGGTCACCAGCGGTAGTGCGCGAAGGCCTTGTTGGACTCGGCCATCTTGTGGGTGTCCTCGCGCTTCTTCACCGCGGCACCGAGGCCGTTGGAGGCGTCGAGGATCTCGTTCATGAGGCGCTCGTGCATCGTCTTCTCGCGACGGTCCGAGGCGTAGCCGACGAGCCAGCGCAGCGCGAGCGTGGTGCCACGCGTGCCCTTGACCTCGATCGGGACCTGGTAGGTCGCACCACCGACACGGCGGGACTTGACCTCGATGGTCGGCTTGACGTTGTCGAGCGCGCGCTTCAGCGTGACGACCGGGTCGGTACCGGTCTTCTCGCGGCAGCCCTCGAGCGCGGTGTAGACGATGCGCTGAGCAACCTGCTTCTTGCCGTCCTGGAGGACCTTCGACACGAGCTGGGAGACCAGCTGCGACCCGTAGACCGGGTCGATGTCGATAGGCCGCTTCGGAGCGGGACCCTTGCGCGGCATATCAGCTCTTCTCCTTCTTGGCGCCGTAGCGGCTGCGAGCCTGCTTACGGTTCTTGACGCCCTGGGTGTCGAGGGTGCCGCGGATGATCTTGTAGCGGACACCGGGGAGGTCCTTCACCCGGCCGCCGCGAACGAGCACGATCGAGTGCTCCTGGAGGTTGTGACCGACGCCCGGGATGTAAGCGGTGACCTCGACGCCACTCGACAGGCGCACGCGAGCGACCTTGCGGAGAGCGGAGTTCGGCTTCTTCGGGGTGGTGGTGTAGACGCGGGTGCAGACGCCACGGCGCTGCGGAGACCCCTTCAGGGCAGGCGTCTTGTTCTTCGACACCTTGTCCTGGCGGCCCTTGCGGACCAACTGATTAATGGTGGGCACCGGGTGGTTCCCCTTCTTGTTTGGCTGTCAGTACGGGCGCTCTGCTCGCACGGTGTTGGAGCTGTGTTTCTGGGCGGTGCTAGGCGGTCCGCCGCGGTCACCCCCGAGGTCGGGCGTGTCGGCCCATCTGATTCCGGGCATGCGCAACGGCCTGGTTGTCCCAGACACGAGAAAAAAGATTACCCGGGCGCTCTACACCGGTCAAAACGCGGCGGAGCGGCGCTCAGCGCGCGGCGAGCACCCGCTGCTCGCCGGCGACCGGCTCGGGGTCCAGCGCTCGGCGCATGCGTTCGTAGACGAAGAGGGCCAATGCGACGCCCGCGATGGTGAGCACACCCCCGAGCACCAGCGTGTAGCGGGCGCCGAGGTGCTGCCCGACCCACCCGATGATGGGCGAGCCGATCGGCGTACCGCCCATCACGATCGTCATGTAGAGCGCCATCACCCGGCCCCGGATCGCCGGCGCCGACTCGAGCTGCATGGTCGCGTTGGCGGAGTTGAGCAGGGTCAGGGTGCAGAACCCGATCACCGGGCAGAAGAGCACGAACGCGACGTACGACGGCAACAGGCCGGCCACGATCTCGGCCAGCCCGAACGCCACCGCTGCGATCACCAGGAGCCGGAGCCTGACCCGCACCCGCCGGGCCGCCATCAGGGCGCCGGTCAGCGAGCCGACCGCCATCACCGACCCGAGCACGCCGTACTCCGTCGCGCCCTTGTCGAAGACCTCGGTCGCCATCAGTGCGGAGGTGATCTGGAAGTTCATGCCGAACGTGCCGGCGAAGAACACCATGATCAGGATCATCACCATCTTCGGCTGGCTGCGGACGTAGCGGACGCCCTCGACCAGCGCTCCCGGCGTACGGCCGCGCAGCTCCGGCGAGTGGAGGAGCGCGACGTTCATCCGCTGCAGCTGCCAGATCACCGCGGCGTACGACGCGGCGTTGACCAGGATCACCCAGCCGGTCGCCTGGGCGCCGCCGCCGAGCGCGCCGATCATCAGGCCGGCGACGGCCGGGCCGAGGATGCGCGCGGCGTTGAACGCCGCCGAGTTGAGGCCGACGGCGTTGGTCAGCTCGTCCTGGCCGACCATCTCGGACACGAACGCCTGGCGGGCCGGGCCGTCGAACGCGGCGCCGATCCCGAAGAGGAACGCGATCAGGTAGACGTGCCACGTCTGCGCGACGCCGGTGACGGCGATGACGCCCAGCACCAGGGAGGCGAGCGCCATCGTGAGCTGGGTGACCTGCAGCAGCCGGCGCTTGGGGAACCGGTCGGCGATCACGCCGGCGTACGGCGAGAGCAGGAGGATGGGAAGGAACTGGAGGCCGGTCGTGATGCCCAGCTCGGTGCCGCTGTTGCCCGGCAGGTGCAGGACCAGCCAGTCCTGCGCCACCCGCTGCATCCACGTGCCGGTGTTCGACACGACACTGCCGGCCAGGTACAGCCGGTAGTTGGGGTTGCGGAGGGCGCGGAACGTGGGGCTCATACGGTGTCGGTTCAGTCCTTCTGGGCTAGACGGTCGAGGATCGGGGCGGCCTGGCGGAGCACGGCGCGCTCGTCGGGCGTCAGCTCGCGCAGGCGCTGGGCCAGCCACGCGTCGCGACGGGCCCGGTCGGCGAGGACGCGACCACGGCCCTGCTCGGAGAGCTCGACGACCACCTGCCGGCGGTCGCTCTCGTGGGGTCGCTTGACGACGTCGCCGCTCTCCTCGAGGCAGTTGACGGTGCGCGTCATCGACGGCGGCTGCACCTTCTCGGCGGACGCGAGCTCGCCGACGGTCATGGCGCCGCGACGGGCGAGTACGCCGAGCACGCCCATCTGGTTGAGGCTCAGCTCGTTGTCGGGGTGCCGCTCGCTCGCGAGGCGCCGGCGTAGACGCATCACGCCGAGGCGCAGCTCGGCGGCGAGCCCGGCATCGGTGCGGGCGACCTTCTCCACGGTAGGCATGTCGTTAGCATAAGTCATTACCCATGCTAACTATTCCTCGGGTCCCCCAATGCCGAGTCGGCGCTTGTTTACGACATGTGTCGAAAACAAGCGCCGACTCGGGGTGAAACTGGCGCCGCCTCGGCTCAGGTGAGCCAGTTGGTGATGGGGTTGATGAAGAAGTAGACGAGGAAGAGCGCCGAGACCAGCCACATGAGGGGGTGCAGCGAGGAGACCTTGCCGCGGACGAGCTTGATGAAGACGTAGGTGATGAAACCGGCGCCGATGCCGGCGGTGATCGAGTACGTGAACGGCATCAGCACGATCGTGAGGAACGCCGGGATGGCGACCTCCAGGTCGTCCCAGTCGATGCCCTTGACCTGCTGCATCATCAGGAAGCCCACGAGGACGAGCGCGGGGACCGCGGCCTCGGACGGGATGATCGCGACCAGCGGCGCGACGAAGATCGACAGCAGGAACAGCACGCCGGTCACGACCGAGGCGAGTCCGGTGCGGGCCCCCTCGCCGACGCCGGACGCGGACTCGATGTACGACGTGTTGGACGAGACACCGGCGGCACCACCGGCGGCCGCGGCAATCGAGTCCACGATCAGGATCCGCTGGGTGTTGGGCGGGGTGCCGTCCTCCTCGAGCAGGCCGGCCTCGGCGCCGATCGCGGTCATCGTGCCCATGGTGTCGAAGAAGTCCGCGAGCAGGAGCGTGAACACGAACAGGAGCGCGGTCACGACGCCGGCGTTCTCGAAGGAGCCGAGGAGGCTGAACTCGCCGAGGGTGCCGAAGTCAGGGGTGTCGAAGACCTTGTCCGGCCACGCCGGGGTGGTGAGGCTCCACGCCTTCGGGTCACCGATCGCCTCGACGAGAATGGCGAGCAGAGTGGTCAGGACGATCGAGATCAGGATCGCACCCTTGACATGGCGCACCCACAGGCCGATCACGAGCAGCAGGCCGACGGCAAAGACGAACACAGGCCAGCCCGAGAGCTGACCGGTCGCGCCGAGCTGGACCGGGACGGTCGTGTTGGCGGCGTCCGGGATCCGGTGCACGAAGCCGGCGTCGACGAAGCCGATCAGGGCGATGAAGAGTCCGATGCCGACCGAGATCGCGATCTTGAGCTGGGCGGGCACCGCGTGGAAGACGGCTTCCCGGAAGCCGGTGAGCACCAGGACCAGGATCACCAGACCCTCGATGACCACCAAGCCCATCGCGTCGGCCCAGGTCATCTGGCTGGCGATCGAGAACGCCACGAACGCGTTGAGGCCGAGGCCGGTCGCGAGGGCGAGCGGGTAGTTGGCGGCGACGCCCATCAGGATCGTCATCACACCGGCGACCAGCGACGTGCCGGCCGCGATCATCGCGAGGTTGGGCACGGTGCCGCCGCCGAGGAGCTGTCCGTCGGAGTCAGTCGCGAAGCCAAGGATGAGCGGATTGAGCACGATGATGTAGGCCATCGTGAAGAACGTGACGAGGCCGCCTCGTACCTCGCGGCCGACGGTGGAGCCTCGTTCGGTGATCTTGAAGTAACGGTCGATGCCGCCTGAAGCGGCCGTGGTCTGGTTGCTCACGGCGTACACCATTCCAGACCCGCCGACGGGTCGACTAGCGTGTCGGGCGTGGAGTACGACGAGGGCCAACCGCTGCAGCACGAGATCGGCAACCGCACCTATTTCGTCGCCGATGTCGAGCCGCTGGACGTCGACGGCGTACGCACCGTCGAGGTCGGGACGGCGCTGTGGTTCGTCGCGTTCCTCGGGCTGCTGCCGTTCTACGGCCGCCTCGACGACTCCGGCCGCACGTGGTGGCTGTGGACCTGCATGGCCGGGGTCGGTCTCGGCCTGATCGGGCTCGAGTACTGCCGGCGCAAGCGCCGGGCCCGCACCGAGCAGGCCGCAGAATTCGAGAGCTAGAGAGCCTCGAGGAGCTCTAGCTGAGGATCTCGACCTCGTCGATGGTCAGCGTGTCGAAGACCGGCACCGGCGGGGGCGGCGGCTCGTGCTTCTTGGCGAGCCGCACCTCGGAGTGCGCGCCGCAGCCGTGGTCGAAGGACACGATCCGGCCGTCGTCGTTGGCGTCGCCGTTGGCGCAGACGCCGAACATCTCCGACAGCGGGCCGGCGATGCGGATCAGGAAGCCGCAGGTCGTGCACTGGTCCGGGGCCGAGCGGGCGATCGGGGCGTCGGGCCCGCCGTCGCCGTCGTACCACCGCTGCGCGGCGAGCTCGCGACCCTCAGGGGCGAGGGTGCGCACGCGGCCGAGGCCGAGGTCCTGGGCGACCGCGCGGATCTGCGCCTTGTCGTCGGAGTCGAGCGGGTCGTCGCCGTAGGAGTACGTCGGGACCAGGCGCGGGTCGTCGTCGGCGACCGGGAGGAGATCGCCGGGCGACAGGTCGCCGGGCTTGATCCGCTCGCGGTAGGGCACCCACGACGGGGCGACGATGGCGCTCTCGCCGGGGACGAGCACGATCTCGTCGACCGTGACGTCCTTGCTCCGGCTGGCGCGGGCCACGGTCACCGACCACTGCCACCCGACGTAGCCGGCACGCTCGCAGGCAAACAGGTGGGTGACCACCCGCTCGCCTTCGACCGTGTGGCCGAGGTGGTCGCCGACGTCGCCGGCGCCGACCTCCTCGATGAGGGCGGCGCGGGCCAGATCGACCGCCGCCACGGTGGCGGAGTCGGACTTGGGGCGCGCGATCGTGATCACAGACGAAATCATGACGCATCGGCCCCGTCGATGTCAGGTCGGGGCTGGTCCGACGGGGCAGGATAGGCCCATGAGCGACCCGAGCAGCCCGACGACGACGGGACGCGGGACGCGGGTCACCCGGGGTCTGGGAGGTGCGGCCCGGGCCACCGGACGGGCCGGGCGGTTCACCATGCGCCAGGCCAAGCGCGCGGCCGAGGCACAGGGGGCCGGCGAGTCCGGCCTCTCCCGGCTGATCCAGATGCACTTCTTCAACACCGCGGGCGACGCCGCGGTGGCGATCTCGCTCGCGGGCACCCTCTTCTTCACGGTGCCGTCGGGCGAGGCGCGCGGCCAGGTCGCCCTCTTCCTCGGCCTGACGATGCTGCCGTTCGCGATCGTGGCGCCGCTGATCGGGCCGTTCCTGGACCGCTTCGCCCACGGCCGCCGCTGGGCGATCGGCGCCACCATGGCGATCCGGGCGTTCCTGGTCTGGGTGCTCGCGGGTGCCGTCGTCACCGACTCACCCTGGCTCTTCCCGGCCGCCCTCGGCGTACTCGTCGCGTCCAAGGCGTACGGCGTCACGCGCGCCGCCGCCGTACCTCGACTGCTCCCGCGCGACTTCACGCTGGTCAAGGCCAACGGCCGGGTGTCGATGTCAGGCATCGTCGGCGTCGCGGTGTCGGCGCCGCTGGCCGGGCTCGCCTCGCTGGCCGGGCCGGAGTGGGTGCTGCGCTACGCGTTCCTGCTCTTCGTCGCCGCCACGATCGCGGCGGTCCGGCTGCCGTCGCGGGTCGACTCCAGCGAGGGCGAGGGCGACCTGTTGCTCCGCGGGCAGGACGAGGGCCGGGCCCGTCAGGGCAGCGTCCGGATCCCGCCGGCGGTCGCCTACGCGCTGCGGGCCAACTGCGGACCGCGGTGGCTGTCGGGCTTCCTGATCATGTTCATGGCGTTCCAGCTGCGCGAGAACCCGATCGACGGCTGGAGCACCGAGGTGCTCACCGCTCTCGTCGTCGGCGGGGCCGCGGGCGGCAACTTCCTCGGGGTGATCGCCGCGTCGATGCTCAAACGGATCAACCCCGCCGTGACCGTGTCGGCGGTGCTGGTCGCCGACGTCGCTGTCGTGGTGTTCGGGCTGGTCTCCTACGGCGTCCTCGCACTGGCCCTGCTCGGACTGGTGGCGGGGCTGGGCCAGGCGCTCGCGAAGTTCTCGCTCGACGCGACCATCCAGCGCGACGTGCCGCACCGGGTGCAGGCCAGCGCCTTCGCCCGCAGCGACACGACGCTCCAGCTGGCGTGGGTGATCGGCGGTTTCATCGGCATCGTGATGCCCATCGACCCGCCGCGCCTGGGGCTCGGCGTCGCCACGGCGGCGCTCGTCGCCTGGTCGGCGTTCGTGCTGGTCCGCCGGCCACGTCGTACGTCGCGCGACGTACGGACCGGGAACTAGTCGGTCAGGACTCGAGCTCGTCGGCGACCGCGCGGAGGAGCGCGGCGACGGGCTTGGCGGCCTGCCGGTCGGGCTGGCGGCCGTGGCGGTAGGCCTCGCCGACGCCGTCCAGCAGCCGGATCAGGTCCTCGACGATGGTGGCCATCTCGTCGGGCTTCTTGCGCTTGGCGTCGCGCTGGTTGCGCGAGACCGAGGCCGGCCGGTCGAGGACCTTCACCTGGAGCGCCTGGTCGCCCTTGCGACCCTGGGCGATGCCGAACTCGACGCGGGTGCCGGCCTTGAGGGCCGTGGTGCCCTCGGGCAGCGCCTCGGCGCGCACGTAGACGTCGGGTCCGTCCTCCTGCGACAGGAACCCGAATCCCTTGTCGTTGTCGTACCACTTCACCTTGCCAGTAGGCACGGATCTGACCTCTTCTTGCTTGCTGGGCTGCTCGGACCGGCCGCGCCGGACGGCACAGCCTATAGCGCCTCGTTCATGGAACCCGAACGAAATCCGCGGGGGTCGACGGCGGCCTCGTCGAAGCCGGCAGCACGTACGCCGTCGAGGAGGTCGGCCTCGACCGCCGGGTCGAGCGGGAGCAGCCGGGCGTCGACCTCGACGGAAGCCCGATCACCGAGGTCGCGCACCCGGAGGTCGACCAGTCCGGCGTCGGCGAGCACGGCCCGGGCGGCGACTTCGGCCTGCTCGACCCGGCCGAGCCGGCCGGGGGTGACCTCCACGCCGTACGCGATGCGGGACGAGAGGCAGGCGGCGGCCGGCTTGTCCCAGGTCGGCAGGCCCCAGCGGCGTGAGGCGGCGCGGACCTGCTCCTTGGTGAGCCCGGCGTCACTGAGCGGGGTGATGGCGTCGCGTTCGGCGGCGGCCCGGATGCCGGGGCGGAAGCCCGCGACCACGTCGTCGGCGTTGGTGCCGGTCGCGACGTGGGCGAGCCCGCGCTCGGCGGCGATCGGGGTGAGGACGTCGAGCAGCTCGGCCTTGCAGAAGTAGCAACGGTCGCCGGCGTTGGCGCGGTAGCCCTCGCGCTCCATCTCATGGGTCTCGGGCGTCAGCACCTCGACGCCGAGGCTCGCGGCGAACTCGCGGGCGGGGTCGCGCTCCGACATCGGCAGCGAGTGGGAGTAGCCGGTGGCGGCGGCGACCTGGTCGGCACCGAGGGACCGCACCGCGGCGGCCAGCAGGAACGCGCTGTCGGCGCCGCCGCTGTAGGCGACGAGCACCGAGCCGCGCTCGCGCAGGTCGGCCTCGAGGGCTGCGAGGCGCCGATCGAGCAGGTGCTCGTCGAGCCAGGCCGGGAAGTCCGCGAGGTCGTCGAGCACCACGTGGGTGCCGGCCGCGAGCAACTCCTCACGGGTGCAGCCGCCGGTGAGCACCGAGACACTGATCGCGCCCGCGGCGAGCGCCCCCTCGACGTCGTGCACGTGGTCGCCGACGTAGATCGAGGCGCCCTCGCGGCGCAGCGCGTCGGCCTTGCCGACGCCCCACACCCAGCCCTCGAGGTGGTCGACGTCGAACGCCAGATGGTCGAGGTGCAGCTGGGCATTGGGGGCGTACTTGCCGGTGACCACGACGACCCGGCCGCCATGGCGGCGTACGGCGGCGAGGGCGTCGTGGGCGCCGTCGAAGGCGGGCGTGCCCGTGATCGCGTGGTCGGGATAGAGCGCGCGGAACCGATCACCGGCGGCGGGGATCGCCTCGGCGTCGAGGTAGGGCTCGAGCAGCAGGTCGAGCGGTGGGCCGAGCTTGGCCGTCATCTCCTCGACCGGGAACTCCACCCCGAGCTCGGCGCCCAGCACCGCCAGCACGTCGCGGAATCCGGGCCCGGTGTTGATCAGCGTCATGTCGAGGTCGAACCCGACCACCAGCTGAACCACCATGCCCTCAGCCTAGGAGGTCGGCGCCAACCGCTTGCGGCGGCGTCGCACCAGGAACCACCCGGTGACGGCAGCGCCGACCACGATCACCGCGGCGACGCCGACGTACGCCGTGATCGAATCGCCGGACCCCAACGCTCTTGGTGAGTCCCGAGGTCCGGCCAGCGCGTCCGCGGCCCACACCGAACAGGGAGCGAACCGGTCGCGGCTGCGTACGAGCGTCTCGCCCGACATCGCCAGGAGCGCGTCGGAGCCCAGGAAGCCGGCGACGGCGGGCTCGCCGGACGCCCACGAGAGCGGGCAGTTCGGGTTGATGGCGGCGTCGACCGTGCTCCGGGCGGTGACCGACCCGTCCGCGGTCGAGTAGAGCGTGAACCGTCCGCTCTCCTCGCCGTCCGGCGTCACGACGGCCAGCGACGACCCGTCCGGCGAGACGGCCACACCCGCCTTGCCCACCTCGCTGAGCTCGGCGACGTCGGCGAGCCGGATGGTCCTGCCCGGGCCACCCGAGACCGGCGCGACGACGAGCTCGGCCGAGTCCGGGCGGTCGGGGTCCGTCCCGTGCCAGCGGATCCAGGCGAGCTCGTCGCCGATCCAGCCCACCGGGCTCGCCGACCGGCCGCGAGGCCGCCCCACGTCGGTGACGGTGCCGTCCACGGACAGCACGGTGATCGGCACCGTGCCGATCAGGAGGCGGGTGCTGTCGGGCGACCACCACGCCCGGCTGCCGTCGAACAGGTACGGCTCACGCCCCAGGTCGCCCGACCGGATCCGGGCGAACGTCGTCGTCTCCCCCGACACCAGGTCCCGGATCGTGTAGCCGTCCGAGTCCGGGAAGTAGGCCACCCGCGTCCCGTCCGACGACAGAGCCGGGGTGTAGCGGACGATGTCGTCGGTCTGCGGCAACCGGTAGGCCTCACCCGTCTCGGACACCAGAAAGGTCGTGCCCGTCATGGCGGACGCCATCGAGGTCGGTGGGCCCTGGCCGACGAAGGTGCCCGACATCCGGCCCGGAGCCTCCGGCAGGTCGTCGGGGTTGCGGTCGGTGCCGATCGAGGAGGGGTAGCCGAGCTCGTCGGTCGCGTCGGCCGATGCCGGCCCGAGGGCCCCCAGGGTCGTGGCGATCATGCCCGCCACGAACACCGTCGCGACCAACCGTCGCCCGTCGAGAACCCGCATGGCCGCATTCACTCATGAGAGGCGCGGCTCTGGTGGCACTTTTCAAAGGCCCAGCTCCTACAGGCCCAGCGACTTCGCGGTCTCCTCCCGCATCTGCACCTTCCGGATCTTGCCGGTGACGGTCATCGGGAACTCCTCGACGACCAGCACGTAGCGCGGGATCTTGTAGTGCGCGAGCTTGCCGTCGGCGTACGCCCGGACCGCCGCGGCGTCGAGCGGCTCGGCGCCGGCTCGCATCTTGATCCAGGCGCAGAGCTCCTCGCCGTACTTCTCGTCGGGTACGCCGATCACCTGCACGTCCTCGATGTCGGGGTGGGCGTAGAGGAACTCCTCGATCTCGCGCGGGTAGACGTTCTCACCGCCGCGGATGACCATGTCCTTGATCCGGCCGACGATGTTGCAGTAGCCGTCCTCGCGCATCTCGGCGAGGTCGCCGGTGTGCATCCAGCCGTCGGCGTCGATCGCCTCCGCGGTCTTCTCGGCGTCGTCCCAGTAGCCGAGCATCACCGAGTAGCCGCGCGTGCAGAACTCCCCCGGCTGCCCGCGTTCGACGGTCTGGCCGGTCACCGGGTCGACCACCTTGATCTCGACGTGCGGGTGGACCCGCCCGATCGTCGCCGTACGGCGCTCGAGGTCGTCGTCGGAGCGCGTCTGGCAGGAGACGGGCGAGGTCTCGGTCATGCCGTAGGCGATGGAGACCTCCGCCATGTGCATGTCGTCGACGCAGTGCTTCATCACCTCGACCGGGCAGATCGAGCCGGCCATGATCCCGGTGCGCAGGCTGGAGAGGTCGTGGTCGGCGAAGCTCGGGTGGTGCTGCATCGCGATGAACATGGTCGGTACGCCGTACACGCCGGTGCAGCGCTCCTCCGCGATCGCCCGAAGCGTGATCTCGGGGTCGAAGCCGGGCGCGGGAATCACCATCGTGGTGCCGTGGGAGGTGCAGCCGAGGTTGGCCATCACCATCCCGAAGCAGTGGTAGAACGGCACCGGGATGCAGAGCCGGTCATCCGGCCCGAGGTGGATCAGCTCGGTCGTGAAGTAGCCGTTGTTGAGGATGTTGCGGTGGCTGAGGGTCGCGCCCTTCGGGCGGCCGGTGGTGCCGGACGTGTACTGGATGTTGATCGGGTCGCCCGGCGAGAGCGTCGCCATCCGTTCAGGCAGCGCCGCGTCGGGCAGCCGCTTCCCCTCGGCCACGAGCGACGCCCAGTCGTCGGTGTCGAGGTAGACCGCGCGAGTCAGGGTCGGGCACTCGCCGGCGGTCGCCTCGACCATCTGGCGGTACTCGCTGGTCTTGAACCGGGTCGCCGCGACCAGCAGCCTCATCCCGGACTGGTTGACGGCGTACGCGAACTCGTGGGTCCGGTAGGCCGGGTTGACGTTGACCAGGACGAGACCGGCCTTGGCCGCGGCGTACTGCGTGAGGGTCCACTCGGCGCAGTTCGGCGCCCAGATGCCGACCCGGTCGCCCTTCTCGAGGCCGGCCGCGAGGAAGCCGCGCGCGAGGGCGTCGACGTCGCGGTCGAGCTCCGCCCAGGTCCAGCGACGGCCCGACGCGAACTCGACCAGCGCCTCGCGGTCGGCGTACGTCGCGGCCGTGTTGGCGAGGTTCGCCCCGATGGTCTCCTCTAGAAGCGGCGGCTCGAGCTCGCCCTTGGCGTAGGACTCCATGCTCCCGAACCTACGCCGCCGGAAGTTGGCCGGGCGTTGGCTCAGCGCCCCTCGGCCATCGCCGACAGCGCCGCCAGCGCCTTCGGGGTGTCGCCGGTGACCATCGGGCCGATGTCATCGGCGCCGGGGCCCTCGACGGTCGTGCGGACCAGCACCTCGGCGCCGCCGTCGGTGGCGCTCACCTGGTGGTCGATGCGGATCACCAGGTCGCCGATGGTGAGCTTGTCCAGGAAGCGGGCGCCGGGCTCCACGATCTCGAGCACGAACGGCGCCTCGATCCCACCCACGAGCGACATCGTGCCGGCGGCACCCTCCGCGAAGTGGCCCTCCAGCGCGACCCGCTCGACGGCCGGGTCCCACGCATGCCAGCTGCCGATGTCGCTCCACAGCGCCCAGACGTCGGCGGGGCTCGCGGTCGTGGTCACGGAGAGCTCGTACTCGAAGGTCATGTCGGCAATCTAGCCCCGACTACCCCTCTCGTACGACGGTCATCTCGCGGTCGCCGAAACGGACGTGGTCGCCGTCGACCAGGGTCGCGGCCCTGCCTGCGGGGAGACCGCGCGGCACACCCTGGCGGACCAGGAAGGAGCCGTTGGTGGAGCCCCGGTCCATCACCACCAGCGCGCCGTCCGCCGCGATCTGGAACTGCGCGTGCGTCTTCGACAGCGACATGTCGGAGGAGGGCAGCTCGACCAGGTGCCGCACCTGCTCGCCGTTGCGCCCCTCGGGGCGGCGGCCGACCAGGGCGAGGCCCTCGACGACGAAGGACTCCCCGGTGTCGAACCTGACGCGCCACGGTGACCGGGGCTCGGGCACGAGGGGGTAGCCGAGCTGCTGCCGTGGCGGCGGGGGTGGCGGCGGGGGTGGTGGCGTGCTCGGTCTGCGAGCGCGGGTCGGCGCGCCGACCGGCTCAGGTGGCGGCGCCGGCACCAGGCGCAGGGCGGTGAGGTTGACGACGTGTCGCGGCCCGGCGTCCTCCTCGGGGAGCTCCTCGGCCACCGGGCGTACGTCGACCACGACCGTGTGTGCGACGTGGTCGTGCCAGCCCCGACGGCGGCCGTCGGCGTCCATCACCGCGGTCCACGCCAACGTGGCGACCCCGAGCCCGAGGGTGGGCAGCGCGGCAACTCCCAGGATGAGCTGGCGCAGCAGCGCATCCCGGCCCCCGATCGGCGTACCGCTGCCCTCACGGACCACCCGGATGGTGGAGATGCCCATCCCCGGCGAGCTGCCGGTGCGCCCGAGGACCACCGCGAACACCACCCCGACCAGGACCACCACGCCGAGGATCGCCGCCACTCCGGCCCAGACGTGGCCGGGCTCGATGACGAGCTGGAAGAGCACGACGGCGGCCGCCGCGTCGATGCTCCACGCGATCGCCCGGTCGATGGCGAACGCGTAGAAGCGCCGGTCCAGGTCGGCGACCGGCTCGAGCGGGACGGTCGGGCCGCTCACGCGTCGATGACCTCAATGCTCACGCCGTCGCCGAGGTCGACGACGGCGCCGGGGACCAGCTGGACCGTGACCCCGGGGCGCAGGTCCTCGGGCGGCAGGCCGGGCTGGACGACGACCGAGCCGTTGGTCGAGCCGAGGTCGGTGGCGACCGCGCAGCCGTGGTCGGCGCCGGATCCCGGCCGCACCTCCAGGTGGGTCGAGGACACCTCCTGGTGCGGGCTCGCGACTGCCACCAGACGCGGCTCGCCCTCCGTGACGATGCGACTCGCCTCGGGCGCCCGGCCGACCAGCACGGAGCGGTCGACGTCGACGGTCTCGCCGTCGGGCAGCAGCAGCCGGGCGACCGGTTGGGTGGCGGTCACCGGCGCGAGCAGCAGGTCGACGGGCGCCGTCTGCGGGCCCCGGGTCAGGCCGTCGTGGTCCCGGCTCCCCGGGACCACCACCTCGTCGCGGACCGGCGGGTGCTCGGCACAGCCCAGCCGCACCAGCCCGCCGGCGATCAGCCCGTCGAGGGGGTCGTCGGTCTCCTCGGTCACCTCGATCCGGACCCGGGTGACTCCGGAGACGCAGTGCTCGACCCAGGTGGTGGCATCGTCACCCTCGACGTGCACGACCTGGTCACCGGTCGCCAGGTGCACGCGAGCCGCCGCACCCCGGATGACGACCCGGGTCTGGGCGTCCTGCTCACTCACCAGCACGAAGCCCGGCAGCGCACGCAGGCCGGACGAGATCAGGGCGTCGAGGGTCTCCTCGAAGCCGGCGCCGTCGTCGACCAGCTCCCACAGCCGCGCGACCCGGTCCTTCTCGGACGGCGGCAGTACGACGGTCGTGCTCGGCCCGAAGACCCCGAACCACTCGCCACCGCGGAACGACCACGCTGGACCTGGCGTCTCGTTCACCGGCGTACCTCCTGCGCCCGGACCGGTAGCGTGGGAGGGATGTCCACGACGGCGTACCGCACCCTCGCCGACCAGCTCCGCGGCTGGCCGGTCGAACGGCTGTCCCGTCTGCTCCACCTGCGCCCCGATCTCGCCACTCCGGCCCCTCACGACTCCGGCCAGCTCGCCTCGCGGGCGGCCACCCGATCCTCTGTCCTGCGCGCGCTCGACCAGCTGAACCGGTTCGAGCTCTGTGTCCTTGATGCCCTTGTCGTGGTGGGCCAAACCAGCGCCGACGAGCTGGTGGACGTGATCAACGGCGACGCCGATGCCGTGCACGCCGCGCTCGACCGGCTGCTCGACCTGGCGCTGGCGTGGGAGAGCCCGCAGGGGGTGCGTCCGCTGACCACGGTGGCCGAGGCACTCGCGCCCGGATCTCCCGGTGTGAGCGGGCTGCGCCCGGTCTCGGCCGATCCGTTGACCGCCGACGAGGTGGCTGCCCGGCTCGACGCCATCTCGCCGGCAGCCCGCGGACTCCTCGAGCATGTCCTCGACGCCGGCGGCGCCGCGACCAGCGGGTCCGCCCGCCACACCGTGCTGCCCGGGGAGGCGACCACGCCCGCCGAGGAGCTGCTGGCCCATCGGCTGCTGGTGCCGCGCAGCGGCGGCTCGGTGGTGCTGCCGGGCGAGGTCGGGATGGCCATGCGTGGTGGCCACACGACGGCGGCCGCCGTCGACGTGCCGCCCGCGCTCGCCACCTCGGAGCGTCGTCAGGCCATGGTCGACCGGGCCGCCGCCGGCGCGGCCTTCGAGGCCGCGCACCGGGTGGAGCTGCTGCTCGACCAGTGGGGCACCAACCCGCCCGCGGCCCTGCGCAGCGGTGGGCTCGGCGTCCGCGACCTACGCGCTCTCGCGACCGACCTGCACATCGACGAGCCCACCGCGGCCCTCCTGGTCGAGGTCGCCTCGGCGGCGGGTCTGCTGTCCACGGCCGCCGGACCCAACGGCGACGCCCGCTGGATCCCCACCGACGCCTTCGACAGCTGGACGGCGCTGCCGACCGCCGAGCGCTGGCTCGCGCTGGCGACCGCGTGGCTGGAGAGCCCCCGGCTGCCCGGCCTGGTCGGCTCCCGCGACCCCGCGGGCAAGACCTGGAACGCGCTCGTCCCCGAGCTGTCCGGGGTCCACCAGGTGGAGACCCGGCTGCTCACCCTCGGCGTGCTGAGCGGTCTCGAGCCCGACACGGTGCTGGCCTCGGGGACCGGCGTCCCGTCGCTGCGGCAGCACGTCGAGTGGCTCCGGCCGCGCCGGCCCCGCACCCGCGCCGACCAGGTGGTCTGGGCGGTCGAGGAGGGCACGTCCCTGGGACTCCTGGGACTGGGCGGCCTGTCGACGTACGCCCGCACCCTGCTCGCCGGTGACCGCGACGGAGCGACCGCCGGCCTCACCGAGCTGCTCCCCACGCCCGTCGACCACGTGCTGCTCCAGGCCGACCTGACCGCGGTCGCACCGGGTCCGCTGGAGTCGCAGCTGGCCCGTCAGCTGCAGCTGGTCGCCGACGTCGAGTCGCGCGGCGGGGCGACCGTCTACCGGTTCACGCCCGGCTCCGTACGGCGAGCACTCGACACCGGCTGGTCGGCGGTCGAGGTGCACGACTTCATCGGGTCGGTGTCGCGTACGCCGGTGCCGCAGCCGCTCAGCTACCTGGTCGACGACACGGCCCGGACGTTCGGCTCGGTGCGGGTCGGCCACGCCGAGGCGTTCCTGCGCGCCGACGACGAGGCGGCGCTGGTCGAGCTGCTGCACCACCCGAAGGCCGCGACGCTCGGGCTGCGCCGCCTGGCCCCGACAGTCCTGATCAGCACCACGCCGATCGACGTACTGCTCCCGCGCCTGCGCGACCTCGGCGTCGCTCCCGTCGTCGAGTCCCCCGACGGCACCGTCCACGTCGCCCGGGCCGACGTGCTCCGGGCGCGTACGCCGAAGGAGCACCGCGGTCGCGCGCAACGGTCGGTCCGGGAGACCGCACACGCCAGCCAGGTCGTCAGCGCGATCCGGGCCGGTGACCGGGCCGAGTCCACGCGCCCCGCAGCCGCCACCGACCGGCTCACCCCGACCGGCTCGATGACCGCGCTGCGTGAGGCGATCGAGACCGGCGCCACCATCGTGATCGGGTACGTCGACAACCAAGGCGCCAGCAGCGACCGGGTCGTCGACCCGATGTCGCTCGACGGCGGCAGCCTCATCGCGCACGACCACCGCAGCGACGACGTACGGACCTTTGCGGTCCACCGGATCACCACGGTGCGGCCGCTCCCAGACGCTCCGTAAGATTGAATCGTGGACTTCATCCGGTACGCCGAGGCGGCGGCTGCCCTGCTGAACGCCGACCTCTCCGAGGTCGACGGCCTGGTGGCCTACCTCGACGGGCGCCCGGGCCTGCAGGGACGCGCCGCCGACCGCGACTGCATGCTGCTGCGCAAGCTGCAGCGCGAGCTGCGCCCCGTCTTCGAGGCGGGCGAGGCCGGCGACGTCTCCGCCGTCGTGACCGGCCTCAATGGGCTGCTCGCCCGGCACCCGATGACCCCGCAGATCTCCGACCACGACGCCGAGCACCTGCACCTACACGTGTGGACCGGCTCGGGCAGCGTCGCCGAGCAGATCGTCGGCGAGTCCCTCCTGGGGGTCTCGACGCTGGTCTGCGACCTCGGTGCCGACCGGCTCGGAGTGTGCTCCGCGACGACGTGCAGCAACGCGTTCGTCGACGCGTCGCCGAACCGGTCGCGCCGCTACTGCTCCGACCGCTGCTCGTCGCGCGCCAACGTCGCGGCGTACCGGGCCCGGCGACGGGCCGCTGCCACGGCGTAACGTCACCGCATGCGCGGACGGATCACGCACGACACCAACCCGGAACGCTCGGCCCGCAAGGACTACTGGGGCGTCGTCCTCGACTCTCGTACGCCGGCCCGGCTCGCCCACTTCTACGCCGAGCTGCTCGAGTGGGACATCGCCGCGGACGAGGAGACCTGGGTGACGATCAGCCCGCCCGACGGGGTCGCCTACCTCGCCTTCCACCTCAACCGGCAGCACGTCCCGCCGGTCTGGCCGTCGTCGCTCTTCCAACCACAGCAGCAGCTGCACCTCGACTTCGAGGTGGAGGATCTCGAAGCCGCGGTGGCGCACGCGGTCGAGCTCGGCGCCAGGCCGGCGGAGTTCCAGCCGCAGGACGACGTACGGGTGATGCTCGACCCCGACGGTCATCCGTTCTGCCTCTACAGCTGAGTGCTTGGCTCGTCGCTGCGGTGGGCGGGCCGTGGCGCAGGCCTTGCCCACCGTGACCGCACGACCGCCGCGACGGCCACCATCGTCAGCAACACCGCGACCGTCACGGCCAACCACCAAGCCGCACCCCACTCCAGCAAGAAGCCGCAGCCGGCAGGGACCATGACGGCGAGCGCGATCGGCAGGTCGATGGCCTGGACGGCCGGCCCATCGGCACGCCACCAGCCGCCGTACGCACGCCGCTTGCGTCGGGCGTAGCGCAGGAGACCCACTCCACCGCCGAGCGCGAGCAACGCGAGGCTCCCCGATCCGAGGGCGCCACGCAGCCCGATGTCCAGGCTCGCGAACGACCGGCCGCCCGGCGTCTCGATGCTCACGACGTCGCCGCGAAACGCCAGGGCCTCAACCGACTGCCCCTGCCACTCCTCGAGTTCGTCGGAGGCATCGGGTCCGATCTCGAACCCGCCGACCCCATCCACCTGCCAGCCGACGTTGAGCGACCGGTGATGAGGACTCGGGCCGTCCAGGGTGCCGGCGACCGCGTCGAGGCACGGTCCGGCCCGGTCGACCGCACACCGTCGACCGGCATCGACGGCACGGCCGGCCTGGACGCTCTCCACGGTTGACCAGGAGAAGTACGGGACGAAGGCGAGCACCACGACGGCGTACACCATCAGGAGCCAGGGTCGGGTCCAGGCCGCCTTGTCGAACAACGAAGGCCCATCGTCAGCCAACGCACGCCCCTCCCGCGGTCGGTCCGGCGCCGACCACGTGAGGATAGGGTCCGGTCCGTACGCTTGCACGGTGAATGACGGCCCGCTCATCGTCCAGTCCGACAAGACGCTGCTGCTCGAGATCGACCACGAGCGCGCCGCGGACTGCCGCAAGGCGATCGCGCCGTTCGCCGAGCTGGAGCGCTCCCCCGAGCACGTGCACACCTACCGGCTGACGCCGCTGGGCCTCTGGAACGCCCGGGCCGCCGGCCACGACGCCGAGCAGGTCGTCGACACGCTGCTCGAGTACAGCCGGTACGCCGTACCGCACGCGCTGCTCGTCGACGTCGCCGAGACGATGGCCCGCTACGGACGGCTGCGGCTCGAGAAGAACCCGATCCACGGGCTGGTGCTGGCCACCACCGACCGGCCGGTGCTCGAGGAGGTGCTGCGCGCCAAGAAGATCGCCGGGATGCTCGGCGAGCGGATCGACGACGACACCGTCGTGGTGCATGCCTCCGAGCGAGGCAACCTCAAGCAGGCGCTGCTCAAGCTGGGCTGGCCGGCCGAGGACTTCGCGGGGTACGTCGACGGCGAGGCGCACCCGATCTTCCTCGACGAGACCGAGTGGCACCTGCGCAACTACCAGCGCGAGGCGGCCGAGTCCTTCTGGCACGGCGGCTCGGGCGTCGTCGTACTCCCGTGCGGCGCCGGCAAGACGCTGGTCGGTGCGGCCGCGATGGCCGAGGCGAAGGCGACCACGCTGATCCTGGTCACCAACACCGTCTCCGCGCGGCAGTGGAAGGACGAGCTGGTCCGGCGTACCTCTCTCACCGAGGACGAGATCGGCGAGTACTCCGGCTCCGTCAAGGAGGTCCGGCCGGTCACCATCGCGACGTACCAGGTGCTGACGACCAAGCGGAAGGGCGTCTACTCGCACCTCGAGCTGCTCGACGCGCGCGACTGGGGCCTGATCGTGTACGACGAGGTGCACCTGCTCCCCGCACCGATCTTCCGGATGACCGCCAACCTGCAGGCCCGCCGTCGGCTCGGGCTCACCGCGACGCTCGTGCGCGAGGACGGCCGCGAGGGCGACGTCTTCTCGCTGATCGGGCCGAAGCGGTACGACGCCCCGTGGAAGGACATCGAGTCGCAGGGCTGGATCGCGCCTGCCGACTGCGTCGAAGTGCGGGTGACACTGCCGTCGGCCGAGCGGCTGACCTACGCGACCGCCGAGCCCGAGGAGCGCTACCGGCTCGCGGCGTGCACCCACCACAAGATCGACGTCGTCCGCGACCTGGTCGCCGCGCACCACGGCCAGCCGACGCTGGTGATCGGGCAGTACATCGACCAGCTCGACGAGCTGGCCACTGCCCTGAACGCGCCGGTGATCAAGGGCGAGACACCGGTGAAGGAGAGGCAGCGCCTCTTCGACGCCTTCCGGTCCGGGGAGGTCGGGCTGCTGGTGGTCTCGAAGGTCGCGAACTTCTCGATCGACCTGCCGTCCGCCGAGGTCGCCATCCAGGTGTCCGGGTCCTTCGGGTCCCGCCAGGAGGAGGCCCAGCGTCTCGGCCGGCTGCTGCGACCCAAGTCCGAGGGCAAGACCGCGCACTTCTACACGATCGTCTCCCGCGACACCGTCGACGCCGAGTTTGCCCAGAACCGGCAGCGGTTCCTCGCCGAGCAGGGCTACGCCTACCGGATCGTGGACGCGGAGGACCTGCCGGCGTAGCCGTCAGGCCTCTGGCAGCGGTCGCCAGGTCCCGTCGGCGGTCCAGCTCTCCGGGTCGAGAGCGAACCAGCAGCCCTGGCGCGGCTGGTCGTGGTCACGGCTGATCGGCACGCCTAGCAGGTCGCTGAGCAGCAGCGACCCCACGGCTCCGTGCGCAACCAGGGCGATCTTGCGATCGGGGTGCCCGGAGGAGATCCGCCGGACGGCCCTCACGATCCGCCGTTGCGCGTCCGACGCCGTCTCCCAGCCGCGGACCGACTCGTCGGGTCGCGCGAAGAACCGGTCGGCCGTGCGCTCGAACTCAGCAGGTGGCAGGAACCCGGTTGCCGAGCGGTCGTTCTCGCCGAGGTCGTCGGCCGCATCGACGGCGACGCCGAGGGTCGCGCCGAGGATCGCGGCCGTATCGATTGCCTTCTGCTCGCTGCTCGAGCACAGCACCTCAACTCCGCGGTCGGCGATCGCCAGCGCGAAGGCCTTCGCGCGCGCCTGCCCCTGCTCCGACAACCGCCATTGCGTCACCGGTGCCGACGGGTCGACGACGACCTCGGGATGCGAGATGAAGAGGCAACGCACCGTCAGATGCTAGAGCCGCCGAATTCGCAGTCGTGGCGCACCCGGCTCGGCACACCGGCGTCGCCAGGTGCTCGCGCACTCCGGGCACAACAGACAGACCCCGACCGCGCCCTCGCACTCCGGGTCGCTGCACACGATGGTCACCGCAAACACCGCCACCGACGAACACGTCGTCGGCCCGGGGTCGTGCTCGCACTCGCATCGCGGTGAGGACGAGCCCGTCGCGAGGTCGCGAAGGATGCGGTCGACATCGGTGGTGGTCATGGTTGCTCCCGAGAGGGTCAGGCCTCAGGCGGCGTACTCGAGCGCGATCCGGCTGAGGTGGATCTCGCCGTGGCTGATGGGTTGCAGGGTCGCTGGTGTCGGCGTGGCGGGTGCGGTGGATGTCGTCCGGTGTCCGGTCGGCAGTTGTGTGTTGATCTGGTGGAGCTGGCCGGGTGGACCGTTGGCGGGTCTGGCTGTCCAGCCGGGGGCTTGTTTGGTGTGGTTGCAGTGCTCGCAGAGTCCTTGGCCGTTGCTGGCCGTGGTGGGTCCGCCTCGGGCGTGGTCTTCGGCGTGGTCTCGGTGGCGGATCGGGGCGTCGCAGTACGGCGTGCGGCAGGTCCGGTCGCGCAGGTCGATGAGCCGGGAGAGGCCTGCGGGGAACTCGCGGGCGATGGACTCCATGCCGACCAGGGCACCGGTCGAGGGTGTGGCGTAGAGGCGCCGCAGCGCGGTCAGCGACTTGGGGTCGAGGGTGTCGGCGGGGATGGGGCCGTAGCCCTGGAGCCACGCGGGCTGCCGGTCGCCGCCGAGGAGGGTCTGGTCGGAGATGACGACGTTGACGGTGACCGGGACGCCGGCAGCGGTGGTGTGGCCGGTGATGCGTTCGACGAGGGTGTCGGCCATGACCTGGCCGCGGGTCCTGGGGTCGCCGGTGGCGCGGGCGTGGTCGGCGATCCTGCTGAGGGTTGCCCAGACGGCGACGCCTTGGGCGGCCGGGAGCAGGGCGGAGAGCTGGGCCATGGTGTCGGGTGCGGGTCGCATCGAGACCCGCCGGTCGGCCTCGGCTTTGGCGCGGCGGTTGACGACCGCCTGCGGGTCGACGGCGTACACGGCCTTCTGGACCTCCGCGGCCAGACGCTTGTCGCCCCAACCGTCGAACGGGTAGGTGCCGTCCGGGCCGGGCGCGCCGATCTGCTCATCGACCAGGGCTCGATCGTCGCGGGACAGGCACGCGGTCTCCCGGCTGATCAAGATGGCGCGCCACTCCGACAGGACGCCGGCCTTCATCGCGGCCAGCGTGTGCGGCTGCTCGGCGAGGGCGTGCGCAAGACCCAGCAGCTTGCTGCCTTTGGCGGGTGACTCCCGGCGCGCGAAGCCGACCAACCCGGCGACATCGCGACCACGGCGGGCGCCAGGGACCCGGGCCTGCTCGTGGCGAGCCCGGACGGTCTCGTCGAGGCGGACCGCAAGCTCGGCCTGGGCTGCGCAGATCGTGGCCTTCAGGTCCTCCAGCGCCCGGATCTCGTCGACCAGCTCGCGCTCGGACATACCGGGCGAGAGTTCGGTGATCGTGGTCGTGGCCATGCCCAATTTTATCGAATGCCTGTTCGAGAAACAATAGGTTGGGCCAAACTTGTTTGGTTCGCCTACACACCGACAAGCCGGGCGACGACCTCGACCCGAGACCGCCGTACCTGTCGTTGTCAGCCTGCCTGCGACCGAGCCCAGCGAGGCCGCAGGCCAGGGTCGGCTTCACCGGGTTTCGAGACAGGCGCTGCACGCCTTCCTCAACCACCGGGGACCCGCAAACCGGGAGGCAACGCCGACCCGAGACCGCCGTACCTGTCGTTGTCAGCCTGCCTGCGACCGAGCCCAGCGAGGCCGCAGGCCAGGGTCGGCTTCACCGGGCTTCGAGACAGGCGCTGCACGCCTTCCTCAACCACCGGGGACCCGCAAACCGGGAGGCAACGCCGACCCGAGACCGCCGTACCTGTCGTTGTCAGCCTGCCGGCGCCACCACCATCCACGGACCCGCAGGCCGCCGGCGGCTTTGCGGGGTTTCGAGGCTCGGGCCTGACGGCCCTCACACCTCAACCACCGGAACAAGGCATTCCCGGGACCACCAGGGCGTCGCTAGCCTGCGGACATGAGCGACGACCAGGTCATGTACACGCTGGACGAGTCCGAGCAGGTCACCCACTGGTACAACATCGTGGCCGACCTCCCGACGCCGCCGCCCCCGCCGCTGCACCCGGGGACCCGCGAGCCGGTGGGACCGGACGACCTGGCCCCGCTCTTCCCGATCGAGCTGATCCTGCAAGAGGTCTCCGGGGAGAGGTACGTCGAGATCCCCGGGCCGGTGCTGGACGTCTACAAGCAGTACCGGCCGAGCCCGCTCTACCGCGCCCGGCGCTGGGAGCAGAAGCTCGGGACGCCGGCGCGGATCTACTACAAGTACGAGGGCGTCTCGCCGGCCGGGTCGCACAAGACCAACACCGCGATCCCGCAGGTCTACTACAACTCCCTGCACGGCGTACGGCGCCTGACGACCGAGACGGGTGCCGGGCAGTGGGGCACCGCCCTGTCGTACGCCGCCGCGCTCTTCGACGTCGAGTGCGAGGTGTGGCAGGTGGGCGCGTCGTACGACACGAAGCCCCAGCGCCGCACGCTGATCGAGGTGTTCGGCGGCACCGTGCACCGCTCGCCGAGCCGGCTGACCGAGTCGGGCAAGGCGTACCCCGAGGACCACCCCGGCTCGCTGGGCATTGCGATCTCCGAGGCGGTCGAGGTCGCGGCCCAGGACGAGAGCAGCAAGTACGCCCTCGGGTCGGTGCTCAACCACGTGCTCCTGCACCAGACGGTGATCGGCGAGGAGGCGCTGCGCCAGCTCGCGAAGGCCGGCGAGTCGAGCGTCGACCTGGTGGTCGGCTGCGCGGGCGGCGGCTCCAACTTCGCCGGGCTGGCGTTCCCGTTCCTGCGGGAGAAGCTTGCCGGCAACCAGGACCCGACGATCCTTGCGGTCGAGCCGAGCTCGTGCCCGACGCTGACGCGCGGCGAGTACCGCTACGACTTCGGTGACACCGCCGGCCTGACCCCGCTGATGAAGATGTACACGCTCGGCCACGACTTCGTGCCGTCGCCGATCCACGCCGGCGGCCTGCGCTACCACGGCATGGCGCCGCTGGTCTCGCACGCGGTGCACGAGGGTCTGATCGAGGCGACCGCACTGCACCAGAGCGAGTGCTTCGAGGCGGGGCTCGAGTTCGCCCGCACCCAGGGCATCGTCGCCGCACCCGAGTCCTCCCACGCACTAGCTCAGGCCAGGCGCGAGGCGCTCGCGGCCAAGGAGTCCGGCGAGGAGAAGGTGATCGTGATCGGGCTCTCCGGCCACGGTCTCCTGGAGCTCGGTGCGTACGACGCGTTCCTCAGCGGCCGCCTCGAGGACGACCCGCTGTCCGACGACGCCCTGGCAGCCGCCTTGGCCGGGGTGCCGGTCGTCTAGGAGACGATCCGGACCGTACGCCGCACCGTCCGCTTGCCGAGGTCGATCCGGAGCGTCACCGTCCGGGTCACCCCGGCCTCGGCGGACCGGCGCGTCGGGATCGAGATCACGACCTCGCGGCTGCCGGGGTCGATGGCGTCGTACGTCATGGCGTGCGACTTCCACAGGGGCTTGCCCGGACGGACCGGCCCGACATGCAGGTCGGTCCACGACTGCGCGATGTCGCCGACCCGGACGGGTGTCCCCGGCCCCTTCACGACCTTGCCGGTCACGGGCAGGTCGAAGTCGACGGCCTGGTCGAGCCGGATCCGCCACCGCGCCGGGCTGCCGGCGGGCACCTGTCGCGCGACGGACCGGACGGTGAGGGCGGGGCGCGGGTCGTCGTCGACGACCGCCAGCTCACCGAGGTAGCCGTCGGTCATCACGTTGCGGGTCGGCCAGGCGGTCACCTGGGTGACGAGCCGCCGGTGGTCGGCGCGCTGGTCGGCGACGTAGCCGACCGGGACCGAGCCACTGGTCTGCCCGGGCGCGAGGTCGACCGTGAAGCGCTGGACGTCGCCGCGCGCCTGCCCGACGGTGAGGACCGTGAAGCGGGCCGGGGACTCGAGGGCTCCGGAGACTTGGAACGGCACCCGGGCGGTCTTCGTCCCGCCGGCGCCCTCCGTGACCCGCACCCGGGAGAGGCTGACGGTGGGCAGCCGCCGGTCGGGTACGGCGACCAGGGCTGCCGGGGCCGAGGACAGATCGGCGACCCACACCCTGCCGCGGGGGCTGGCGGCGACCAGGTCGACCCGGACGATCCGGGTGAGGTCCACCGCCGTGCCCGCCGGGTCGACCACCAGGGTCTGCGCCCAGAGCTTGCGTACGTCGGCCGTGGTGCCGAGGGCCGGCAGTGCGACGCCTCCGACCGGGTCGACCAGCGCGCTGGCGCCGTCGGCGTCCGTGATCCTGACCCGCAGCGCCGCGGCGGACCGGCCGTCGACGATGGTGCGCAGCTCGAGCCGCCCCCCGGTCAGGTCGAGCGGGCTGGCGAGCAGGAGCCCACCGGACTGGCCGGTCGCCGTCCAGGCCATCTCGAAGAAGCTCCGCGCCGGCAATCGTTCGCTGCTCGCCGACCACAGCGGGGCCGCCGCGGCCACCGCCCCGAGGCCGCACGAGGAGACCCGGCGGTCGTCGTACGTGCCGGTGCACAAGCGGGTCTCGGCTCCCGCTGCCAGCGAGAGCGCCGACGGCGGGCGGACGTCCCGGCCGCCACCGATCGCGTGGCTCAGCGTCTGGGCGTCACCCTGCGACGCGACCCGTGCCCGCGAGCCGTCGAAGAGCGGCAGCACCGACTGGTCGCCGGCCGCGAAGAGGCGCACCGCTCCGGCGACGTACGCCGTCGCGACGGCCCGCTGCTCCCCGGCAGTGAGCCGCTGAGGGTCGGAGCTGCCGCACGTCTGGTCGCTCGCGCCGGGCCAGTCGTCGCTCGCCGGCGACACCGAGGTCCCCGGCGTCCACTCCGTGTTGAAGTAGTTGTGGTTGGCGCCCATCACCAGGACGCTGCTCTTCAGCGACGTGTCGCCGGGGGCGACGTCGCGCGCGGCATCGGTGAACTTCTGACCCTGCAGGTCGCTGACGTCGCCGTCGCAGAACGGCAGCAGCGTGACGGTCGGGACGTACGGCGCGGTCTGCACGGCGAAGTCGGTCGGCGCGACGAGCACCTGCCCGACGACCCGGTACGGCGCGGCCAGCGGGATCCGGATCGACGCCCGGTCGACGCCCTCGCCGCCACGACTGTGGCCGACCAGGACGACGCGGGACAGGTCGACCTGGTGCGCGGCGGCGAGCCCGGTCCAGTGGTCCAGGTGCGCCTGCACCAGGCGGGCACGAGCGCCGGCGCCCCCGTCGGGGGCGTCGAAGTCCTGGGCATTGATGCCGTTGGCCCGGATCGAGACGGTGGCATAGCCCTGCGAGGCCAGCACCTGTTGGAGGTAGTCGTAGCCCAGCTGGCTCGGGACCTCCAGGAACGGCGCCTTGCACGGCCACTCGTCCGACCAGGCGTCTGCGTCCGCCGGGTTGTAGCAGGAGCCGTGGCGGCCATGCAGGAAGAGCACCAGCGGCCGCGGACCGGTGGGCGCGTCAGCGGCCGGCTCGACGACGTGGCCGACCATCTCGATCGGCGTACGCATGCCGGGGACCGGCACCGGAGCCAGCGTGTAGTCGCTCCGGGCCACGGCGTACGGGCCGGGGGTCCCCGGGTCGGCCGGCAGCGTCTGGGTGCCCGGGAGGTCGAGCGCTGCGTCGTACGGCCCGGACCCCCGACGCGCGCGATCACCGCCGCCGGCATCGGCGTCGTCGAGCTGCTCACCGGAGAGGCGTACGTCGAGCCGGGCGGGGTCGGGCCGGGTCGGCGCGTCGATCCGCGCTCGCACGGTGCGCCCGTCGGACCCGATCGTGGAGGTGCCGACCAGCCACCCCGCGGGGCCGACGACGGTCGGCCGGTCGGACGTGACCGGCAGCCGAGTCGGCGACGTCCACGCGACGGCGTACTGCCCGGGTCCGAGCGTGCGGACCTGCCACTCACCCCGGTCGTGGGTCCGGTCGGCCGGCGCCGCCGCAACCACGCCGCTCCCGCTGGAGAGGACAGTGGCGGCGAGCGCGAGCGCGGCCGAGGTGGCGATCCACCCGGAGGGACGAGGCATGTCTCGCATCATGCCGCCCGGCCACAGCGCACGATGCCGATCGAGCGAGCCGACACGCAGGCGACGTCCACACATCGGCGTGGGTTCGGCCCTGCGGCGGAGCACACCTACCCTGGTCGCGTGAAGGTGCTGCTGCTCGAGAACATCCACCCGCTCGCCGTCGAGGTCCTCGAGGCGCGCGGCTTCGAGGTCGAGCTCCGGACGGGATCACTCTCCGAGGAGGAGCTCCTCGAGGTGCTGCCCGGCGTGCAGCTGCTCGGGATCCGCTCCAACACCCACATCACCCAGGCCGTGCTCGACGGTGCCCCCGACCTGCTGGCGATCGGGTGCTTCTGCATCGGCACCAACCAGGTCGACCTGGTCGCCGCGGCCGACCGCGGGATCGCGGTCTTCAACGCGCCGTACTCCAACACCCGCAGCGTGGTCGAGCTCGTGATCGGCGAGATCATCGCGCTGGCCCGCCGGCTCACCGAGAAGACCCACAAGATGCACGACGGCGTCTGGGACAAGTCGGCCAACGGCAGCCACGAGGTCCGCGGCCGCACGCTCGGCATCGTCGGGTACGGCAACATCGGCACCCAGCTGTCCAACCTGGCCGAGGCGCTCGGCCTGCGGGTGATCTTCTTCGACACCGCCGACCGGCTCGCGCACGGCAACGCGCAGCGGATGAAGAGCCTCGACGAGCTGCTGGCCAAGGCCGACGTCGTCAGCCTCCACGTCGACGGCCGGCCGGGCAACGCCGGCTTCTTCGGGCCGGAGCAGTTCGCGAAGATGAAGCCGCGCAGCCTCTTCATCAACGCCGCTCGCGGCATGGTGGTCGACAACGAGTCGCTGCGCGAGCACATCCTGTCGGGCCACATCGCCGGCGCGGCCCTCGACGTCTTCCCGGTCGAGCCGAAGGCACAGGGCGACGAGTTCGAGTCGGTGCTGCGTGGTCTCCCCAACGTCATCCTGACCCCGCACGTCGGCGGCTCCACGCAGGAGGCGCAGGAGGAGATCGGCTACTTCGTCGCCGGCAAGCTCGCGGGCTTCTCGCTCGAGGGCCGCACCGAGCTGTCGGTCAACCTGCCCGCCGTACTGGCCCCGCAGCTGCAGGCCGGCCACCGGATCGGCTTCCTGCACGTCAACGTGCCGGGCGTCCTCGCCGGTGTGAACGGCGTGCTCGCCGACGCCGGCGCCAACGTCACCGGCCAGTACCTCTCCACCCGCGGCGAGCAGGGGTACGTCGTGACCGACACGCTCGACCCACTCCCGGCCGACGCCCTCGCCAAGCTGACGCAGTCCGAGCACACCATCTGGCTGCGGACCTGGGACGCATAGCGGCGATGCTGGATCTGCGGGAACGACTCGGCAGCGAGCTCTTCCTGCGCGTCGCGGGACCCGACGGTCTCAAGCACGCCGAGCGGATCCACGGGCGCCCCGGACCGCGCTGGTTCGAGGCGGGCAGCCCGATCACCCGCGTCCACGGGGACGCGTCGATGTTTGTCGGCGGACTGCGGGCGCTGCTCCTGCAGACGCTGCACCCCGTCGCCATGCGCGGGGTCGCCGACCACTCGGACTTCCGCCACGACGCCTGGGGCCGGCTCGCGCGGACCAGCCGCTTCATCGCGGTCACGACCTTCGGCACGGCCGACGACGCCGCGCAGTCCGTGGCCGCCGTACGCCGCATCCACGAGCACATCGTCGGCACCATGCCCGACGGCACGGCGTACGCCGCCTCCGACCCGCACCTGCTCGGCTGGGTGCACGTCGCGGAGATCGACAGCTTCCTGCGGGCGCACACGGTCTACGGCCGGGAACCGCTGACCGGCGCCGACCGCGACACGTACGTCGCCCAGACCGCCGAGGTCGCCCGACGGCTCGGAGTCATCGACCCGCCGACCACCGAGGCTGAGCTGGCGGCGACACTCGCGGCGTACCGGCCGGAACTGCGGGGCACCCCGGAGGCCCGGGCCACCGTCGGGTACCTCCTGCTGCGCCCGCCGCTGCCCGCGCTGGCCCGGGCGCCGTACGCCGTGATCGCGGCGGCCGCTGTCGGCCTGATGCCGCGCTGGACCCGGCGGCCGCTGCGACTGCCGTGGCTCCCGGTGTCGGAGCGGACCGTGGTGCGCGCCCTGGGTGGGGTCGCGACGGGGACGATCCGGTGGGCGATGACGCCCCGCCAACAGTCCCGTGAGCGGGCCCACTCGTCTTGAGCCAAGCCTGAGGCGATCTTTGGGGGACCCTCAGCCGGGAGACTTACGCTGGAAGCATGCTCCCCTCCACTCGGACCCGTGCCGCCGCCGTCGCGGTGGTGACCCTGCTCGGCTCGCTGCTGCTCGCCGTCGCGCCCGTGGGAAGCGCTCAGGCTGCCAGCGACCAGGGCCTGGCCAACGGGAGCATCGTCTTCCCGCAGAAGGACCACCCGAAGCTGAAGATGCTGTGGTTCGACCAGGACTGGAAGTACCTGGGCAGCAAGGCCGCCAACGGCGGCGGCTACTCCATCTGGCTCGCCCCGGGGGTCTACCACCTGCAGTTCGTGGACCAGCGGCCGTCGTACCAGGTCGAGAAGTACGCGCCCACCGACATCCAGGTCACGGTCCGGACCAACGCCCTCTCCACGCACAACGTGAAGATGCGCAAGGGCGGCTACGTCACCGGCACCGTGGTCAACGGCAAGGGCAAGCCGGCCAAGAGCGCGCGCGTCGTGGCGGCGAACCGTGCGGAGCAGTCCTTCGAGACGACGGCCAACAGCAAGGGACAGTTCGCCGTCGGCGGCCTGCCCCAGGGCAAGTACTCCGTCTTCGTCTGGGACAAGCAGAAGGCGTGGACGAGCAAGAGCACCTGGGCCGGCAAGGTGAAGCCCGGCAAGGGCCGGGACGTGAAGGTCAAGCTGACCAAGCGGTCCGGCAGCATGACCGTCTACCTCTTCACGCCGGATGGTCGGATGACGACCAAGACCCCGGTCACGATCACCAGCAAGGCGACCGGTCAGTGGTGGACCGCGACCGCGTCGGGCGGCACCGCTGTCTTCCGCGGCCTCTACCCGGGGAAGTACAAGCTCAAGTTCGACGGCGCCGGCGTGTGGCTGCCGACCACGCTGACCGTCCAGAAGGCCAAGGTGCACGGCAACAAGATGGCGTTCGGCAGCGTGCGGCTGACCCAGCGCGGCGGCTCGCTCTCCGGCCGGATCGTGGACAAGACGGTGCCGGCCAGCCCGCTGCAGCCGCCGTGGGTCAACGGCCCCGGAGCGACCGTCGCCCTGTACAACACGGCCGGGTCGAAGGTCGCCACGACGACGTCACGCCCCGACGGCACGTTCACGCTCACCGGCACCCTGACGACGCAGTCCGGCCTGACGGTCGTCGTTGACCCGCCCAGCCAGGGCGGTGGCTACATGAACGGTGCGGCCCGCTGCCTGTTCGACCACGCCAGCTTCGGCGGCTTCTCGGTCACCACCGGCCGCGAGAGCCCGATCGGAGACCTACCTGTCCCGCGGACCGCGGGACAGGAGTACCAGTGCGCTAGCTGACCACCATGTCGGTGTCGCCCCAGAAGGCGCGCATCGTGGTGATCAGGCCGCTGTCGTCGAAGGTCATCGCGTCGATCGGCGACAGCGTGTAGGTCTTGTCGCCCGCGCGGGTGATGATCTCGAAGTGGAAGACCACCTCGCCGCCGGCGATGCGCGACGTGATCAGCCGGGTCTCCTTCTCGAGGCCCTCGAGCCCGGCGTAGAACTCCCGGATCGCCGCGTGGCCGGTGCGTACGTCGGAGCCGACCGGGTCCTCGACGGTGGCGTCGGCGGCGTACAGGGCGACGACCTCGTCGGCGGTGCCTGAGCCGACCAGCCGGATGTAGTCGTCGACGACCTGGCCGATGCGGTCCGCGCTCGCTGCCATCTGAAACTCCTCGTGGTTCGGAACTAGAACACGTTCTTGTGTCGTTCTTGTGCCGGTCACGGTAGCGCGTGATGGTCTCCGGCGTCTTGAATGGCCGCGTGGACCTCCTGCTCGCCTGGCCCCTGCCCGGTGCCCGGCCGCTCGGCGCGCAGCTCGTGGCGTCGTACGACCACCCGGACCGCCGCTACCACGACGGCCGCCACCTGGCCGAGGTGCTCGAGCGGGTCCACGAGCTGTCGGCACAGGGCGTCGAGTTCGACCGGATGGCCGTGCTGCTGGCGGCGTGGTTCCACGACAGCGTGTACGACGCGCAGCCCGACGCGGAGAAGCGCTCGGCCGCCTGGGCCGCGGAGGCGCTGCCCACGCTGGTCGACCAAGCGATGGTCGACGAGGTCGTGCGGCTGGTCCTGATCACCGAGCACCACCTGCCCGCCGACGACGACACAAACGGGTGCGCCCTCTCCGACGCGGACCTGGCGATCCTGGCGGCGCCGGCCGAGCGGTACGCCGAGTACGCCGCGTCGGTGCGCGAGGAGTACGCCGAGGTGCCCGACGACGCGTTCGCGGCAGGCCGGGCGATGATCCTGGGCGACCTGCTCGCGAAGCCACACCTCTTCCACACGGCGTACGCCCGGAGCACGTGGGAGGACGCCGCGCGGGCCAACGTCGAGCGCGAGCTGTCGGCGCTGGCATGACGCGGACGGTCTTCCGCGGCGCCCGCTGGCCCGGCGACGTGGCGATCGAGGACGGGCTGATCGTCGACGTGGGCAGGGTGCCGCCGCTGCCCGACGACGTGGTCGTCGACTGCACCGGCGACATCCTGACGGCCGGGCTGGTCAACACCCACCACCACTTCTACCAGTGGCTGACCCGCGGCTGGGCGGTCGACGAGGGCCTCTTCGGGTGGCTGACGACGCTCTACCCGGTGTGGGCGCGGCTGACGCCGGAGGACGTCGAGGCGGCCAGCGCCGTGGCGCTCGCGGAGCTCGCGCTCTCGGGGTGTACGACGGCCGCGGACCACCACTACCTGGTGCCGGGCGGCGACGACTCGGTGTTCGACGCGATCGCGGCCTCGGCCCGCCGCATCGGCGTACGACTGCACCTCGCGCGGGGCTCGATGGACCTCGGCGCCTCGGCCGGTGGGTTGCCACCCGACTCCGTCGTCGAGGACGTCGACTCGATCCTGGCCTCGACCGTCGCCGTACACGCCCGCCTGCACGACGGCGACCGAGTCGTGGTGACCGTGGCGCCGTGCAGCCCCTTCAGCGTCTCGACCCGGCTGATGACGGAGTCGGCGTCGCTCGCCCGCTCGCTCGGCCTGCGCCTGCACACCCATCTCGCGGAGACGCTGGACGAGGAGCGCGACAGCCTGGCGCGCTTCGGCCGCCGGCCGATGGAGCTGCTCGACGAGCTCGGCTGGATCGCGCCGGACGTGTGGGTGGCGCACGGCATCCACTTCTCCGACGCCGAGGTCGCGCGGCTCGGGCAGACCCGCACCGGGGTCGCGCACTGCCCGTCGTCCAACTGCCGGCTGGGCGCCGGCATCGCCCGGGTCCGCGACCTGGTGGCCGCCGGCGCTCCGGTCGGCCTCGGCGTCGACGGTGTCGCCTCCAACGAGATCGGGACACTGCAGCCCGAGATGCGTCAGGCGCTCTACCTCGCCCGCCAGCGAGAGATGGACCCGACGGCCTTCTCCCCCGCCGACGCGCTCGCGCTCGCGACGACCGGCGGTGCCACCTGCCTCGGTCGCTCGGACATCGGTGCCCTCTCGGTCGGCCTGAAGGCGGACCTGGTCGTCTGGCCCGGCCACGACGTCGCCGACGTGCTGGACCCGCTGGCCGCCCTCGTGCTCGGCCCGGAGCGCACCGCGCGGCACGTGCTCGTCGGGGGCGAGTACGTCGTCCGCGACGGGCAGCTGGTAGGTGCGGACCTCACGGACCTCCGGCGTGACCTGGCTCGGCGGGCGCGGCGGTTGTGGCCGTCGCAAGCGGGATAGCCAGCTACGAAGTGGCCCTTCGGGGCGCTGTCAAGGGCCGTTTCGTGTCTGGCTATCCCGCCGGGCGGCCCTTCCGCCGCCGCAGCCCAGCCGCGATCAGGCGAGCCACGAGCTCACGCGAAGAGATGGGTACGGCGCCGGCGGCGACCACCTCGTCGTACCACTCGGACGGCACGTCGTAGTGGTCCCGGTCGAAGCCGCGGAGCGGGATGCCGACGCCGGCGGCGAAGACGTGCAGCTCGTCGTACGACGTGTCGCTGGCCAGGTGGGACCACAGGCGTCCGTGCCCGGCCGCGTTGGGCGGGTCGATCAGGATCATCGGGACCTAGTCACGTGCACCAGTCACCCCGCGGAGCGGACGGCCCGCTCGAGCGCGTCGTCGACCAGCAGCCGCCACGAGCGCACGTGCGCGCTGTCGACGTAGGCCTTGTACGACGCACCGGGTCGCGCCTGCCGGCCGAGGTGGAACTGCCGCACCCCCGCCCGCACGAACCACGGCACCTGCTCGGCGAGGAGGCCGCCGCCCGGCATCAGCATCCGGGCCACGACCGGGTCCGCGGCGACCGCCAGGAGCTCGTCGTACCCAGCTTCGAGACCGCGGGGCGAGCCCGCAGAGCACACGGCGGCGAGCCCGGGCAGGTCGACCAGACGACGCCAGGAGCGGCGCAGGTCGAGGGTGTCGTCCACGGCGCGACCGAACGTCCACGGGACGTGCGGCAGCAGGCCCACGAGGTAGGCGCAGGTCTCAACATCGACCTCCAGGTCGGGGTCGAGGAAGCCGAAGGAGAAGCCGGCGGCACCGGACCCGAGGTAGTCCTCACCCAACCCGACCAGGCGGGCCACCTCACCGCCGGTGGTGCTCCAGGTGTCGTTGAGCCGGAGCACGACCGTCACGGGCAGCTCGCTCGCGCGACAGACCGCGGAGACCAGCGCGGGCTCGGGCGACATCCCGTCGGCCGTGCAGAGGAACAGTCGGTCGGCACCGCCCTCCGCCGCGCCGGACACGTCCCGCGGGTCGAGGACGGTCACCTCGAGGAGGCCGTCGCCCATGCGGCCACTGTAGGGCGGGCGGTACGCCGACCGGGGGCGCCGCGCTCGGCGAGCATCGCCCGGTGTTGGGCGCCAGGAGCATGATGGAGAGATGGACAACACCCTGCTGTTCGACGCACGGGCCCGCGTCCTGGCCGATCTGGCGGCGCGCAACCATGCGACCCCGACGGCCGTCTCAGCGCTCGAGGACGCGGTCGAGCAACGCAAGTGGTGGGCCGAGCAGTGGCCCGAGGGCGCGCAGTACGTCGCCGGCCTGGTCGCCCAGGACGTGCAGGATGCGCTCTTCGAGGCCGTCGGCCGCTGGCCGGTCTGCAACGACTGCGGCGACCACGCCCCGCTGCACGTGCTCTACATCCAGCCGGACCTCGGCGGCCCGGACCCGGTGTGGGTGTGTGAGGAGAGCGGCGACGTCGTCGCACCCCTCGGCGGGCTATGACTCTTTGCTAGGACTCGGCGCCGACCTGCAGCCACATGGTGAAGCGGTCGGCGCGGTAGACCGTGCGCGACACCTCGACGACCTTCTCGCCGGCCAGCCCGCGCCGCGAATGCCGGAGCACCGAGGCACCGGCCTCGATCTCGAGGCTCTCGGCCTCCTCGGGGTTCGCGACGTCGGCGTTGACCGAGTCCTCGGCCCAGGTGGGCCGCAACCCGCGGGCCTCCAGGGCGTCGTACAGGCTGGTCGGCATGCCGCTCTGCAGGAAGCCCGGGATCAGCACCTCGTTGAGGTAGGCGTCCTCGATGCACATCGGCTGCCCGTCCGCCCGGCGCAGCCGGCGCCAGTGGATCACGGCGTCGCCCTCGCTCACGGCCAGCGCGCGGGCCACCCCGGGCCCGGCCTGCTCGCGGCGGGCCAGCATCGTCTGCGACTCCGCCAGCAGGCCACGCCGAGACATCTCCTCGGTGTAGCTCGTCAGCCGGCTCGCCGTACGCCGAGGACGGGCCACGAACGTGCCCCGCCCGGGAATGCGCTCGAGCAGTCCTTCGACCACGAGCGCATCCATTGCCTGTCGTACCGTCATGCGGGCGACCCCGAAACGATGCACCAGCTCGCGTTCCGAGGGTGCAGGTGAACCGGGCGCCGCCCCCGTGACGAGAGTGCGCACGTACTCACGCACCTGAACGTGCTTGAGCGCGCGTCCCTCATTCACCAGCAACTCGTCCACGGCTGCACTGTAGGCAGTGAAAAGCGTTCTCGTCCTCGGATCGCGCATGATAGATGCTCCGTGGGATTACGGGCTCATTCCGTCGCAATTGCTCGGAGCACGTCCAGACGTGCTGCGCGCCGGGCCGGGAAGACCGCGGCGAGCACCCCGATGACGACCGAGAGCACCAGGAAGACCGCCAACTGGCCGACCGGGACGCTGATGACCTCGAGCCCCTGGTCGCGTACGGCGTACATCAGCGCGACCCCGAACCCGAGGCCCAGCAGCACCCCGAGCACGGCCCCGAGGACGGCGATCACTACCGACTCGAGCGTGATCATCAGCCGCAGCTGACCGCGGCTCAGCCCGATGGCGCGGAGCAGGCCGACCTCGCGGGTCCGCTCGATCACCGACAGCGCCAGGGTGTTGACGATGCCGAGGACCGCGATCACCAGCGCGAGGCCGAGCAGGGCGAAGATCATCAGCACGAACTGGTCGATCGGCTCCCGCTGCTCCTGCGCGAACTCGGCCTGGTCCTTCACCGTGACGACCGGCAGGTCGGCGACGACGGCGTCGAGGCGGTCCTGGATGCCCGGAGAGTCGTCGGTGAAGAGGATCAGCACGTTGTCGCTGTCGGGGAAGCCGGCATCGGCGTAGTCGCCGAGGGTCATCAGCACCGGGGCGGCCACGACCGGGTTGTCCTCGAAGATCCCGGCGACCGACAACGTGCGCTTGCCTGCAGGGAAGTCGAGCTCGAGGTCGTCGCCCACCTCGAGGTCCTCGTCGTCGGCCCAGAACCGCTGCAGCATCACCGAGCCGTCGCTCAGCGCCTCGCCGTCGCTGAGGTCGAGCTCCAGCGAGTCGATGTTGGCCGGGTCGACGGCGGCGACGAACTGGTTGCCGCGGCCCCGCTCGGCCGAGGCGAAGCGCTCCCGGACCACCCGGTCCACGCCGTCGACCTGCTCCATCTGGTCGCCGATCGCGGGCGAGAAGCCCTGGCCGATCACGTTGCTGACCACGAAGTCGCCCACGAAGTTCTCGGCGACGGACTTGTCGACGCTGGCCTTCGCCGAGTCGCCGACGATCGCCATCGTGCAGGCGAGCGCCAGGCCGATCATCAGTGCGGACGCGGTGGCCGCCGTACGACGGGGGTTGCGCAGCGAGTTCTGCCCGGCCAGGTTGCCGACGCTGCCGAAGACCCTCGCGAACGTCGTACGGGCCGCGGCGAGGAAGGGCCTGCTGATCACCGGGCTCATCGCCGCGACGCCGAGGAGGATCGCGAGGACACCCCCGCCGACCTGCCAGCCGCTGCGCGGGAGGTCGACGAAGAGCCCCAACGCGAGGGCGACCAGGCCCGCGATCGTCAGCACGAGCCCCCAGACGAGCCGTCGGTGCAGCGACGACTCGGGCAGCGCGATGTCGTCGCGCATCGCCTGGACCGGCGCGATCCGTCCGGTTCGCCGGGCCGGCAGCCAGGCGGCCGCCATGGTGACCAGGATGCCGACCGAGTACGACGCGATGAACGTGCGCGGCGCGAAGATCAGCGGCTGACCGGAGAGGTCGAGCCCGAAGTTGGCGAAGAGCGCGCGGATGCCCATCGCCAGCAGCACACCCAGGCCGAGGCCGATGGTCGCGCCGAGCACGCCGAGCACGAACGCCTCGAGCTGCACCGACCACATCACCTGCCGCTTGGACGCCCCGAGGGCACGCAGCAGCGCGAGCTCGCGGCTGCGCTGGGCGACCAGGATCGAGAACGTGTTGACGATCAGGAAGGCGCCGACGACCAGCGAGATGCCGGCGAAGATCAGCAGGAAGGTGGTCAGGAACGAGATGGCCTCCATCAGGTCCGAGGCCGACTCGTCGGCGGCGTCGTCGCCCGTGACGGCCGCGACACCGTCGGGGATCACCGGCGCGACGTCGTCGCGCAGCTGCTCCTGGGAGACGCCGTCCTCGGCGGTCACCCAGATGTCGGTGTAGGCGTCCTCTCCGCCGAGGAAGAGGTCCTGGGCGGTCGGGGTGTCGAAGGCGGCGTACGTCGCGCCGTTGAGCGAGCCGCCGCTCGGGAAGCCCGCGATGCCCACCAGGGTCGGCTGGATCCGGGCCGACTCTGGCGACTCTCCTCCGGCCGGCTCCCCATCCGCAGGCAGGGCGACGGCGGTCGAGGGGATGATGTCGACCTGGTCGCCGACGGCGTACCCGGCGCGCTCGGCGGTGCGCTCGTCGAAGACCACCTCGTCGGGGCCGTGCGGCTCGTGCCCCTCGACGATCGCGAGACCCTGGAGCCCGTGGCCCGCCGGTGCGTCCGACCAGTTGCCGCCGATGGCGGGAGGGCCGAACCCGCTGACGACCTTGCCGTCCAAGCTGACGACGAAGACGCCGAACGCGTTGACGTTGCCGTCGACCCGGGCCGCGCCGGGGACCTCGCGCAGCTGCTCGACCAGGCTCGCGGGCAGCGTCACGGTCGAGGGCGCGCCGTCGGCCGTCGTACCGCCCTCCGGACGGACCACGACGTCGCCCACGGTCGAGGCGAAGAGCGCGGTGAAGCTGCGGCTGAGGGTGTCGGAGAAGATCAGCGAGCCCGCGACGAACGCGACGCCGAGCACGATGGCGAACGTGCTCATCAGCAGGCGCACCTTGCGCCCGAGCAGGCTCTTCAGGGCGGCCTTGATCATGCTGCGCTCATGCCGTCTGCTCAGCCATCCGGTTCATCACGTCGAGGACCTGCTCGCGAGTCGGGTCGCGCAGCTCGTTGACGACGCGGCCGTCGGCGAGGAAGACGACCCGGTCGGTGTACGCCGCCGCGACGGGGTCGTGGGTGACCATCACGACCGTCTGACCGTGGTCGTCGACGCTGCGGCGCAGCAGCTCGAGCACCTCCGCGCCGGATCGGGAGTCGAGGTTGCCGGTCGGCTCGTCGGCGAAGACGATCCGCGGCCGGCTGGCGAGGGCGCGGGCGACCGCGACGCGCTGCTGCTGGCCGCCCGAGAGCTCGTTGGGCTTGTGCTTGAGGCGGTCCCCGAGCCCGACCGTCGCGATGACGTTGTCGTACCACTCCTGGTCGGGCTTGCGGCCGGCGATGGACATCGGGAGGGTGATGTTCTCCTCGGCGGTCAGCGTCGGCACCAGGTTGAACGACTGGAAGACGAAGCCGATCTCGTCGCGGCGCAGCCGGGTCAGGCCCTTGTCCTTGAGCTTGGTCAGGTCCTGCTCACCGATGAACACCGAGCCGGTGTCGGCGGTGTCGAGAGCCGCGCAGCAGTGCATCAGGGTCGACTTGCCGGAGCCGCTCGGGCCCATGACGGCGGTGAACTCGCCGGTGGCGATGTCGAGCGTGACGTCGTCGAGGGCGGTGATCAGCGCCTGCCCGGCGCCGTACGTCTTGGTCAGGTTGCGGACGCGCGCCGCCGGAGGTGGGTAGGAGCCCTCGGTCATGGGGCAACCCTTCCGTGTCCCAGGGGCCAGCGCCAGCGCAAATCACCCTGGTCTCACCCGCACCCTGATCTCACCCGGAGGGCGCGCGCAGGGCACCGTCGATGAAGTCGTGGAGCTCGGACCTGCTCAGGTTCGCGGCGTGCGGGTCCGCGGCCGCGGCGAGGATGACGTGCTCGTGGACGATGACCTCGTAGAGGTGGGCGATGGCGCGGGGGTCACCTGCCCGGATGTCGCCCGCGTCCTGGCCGGTCCTGACCAGGTCTGCGACCACGCTCGTGGCCTGGTCGACCAGGCCCGTGACGTCGGCAGGCTCCACGAGCGCGGGACCAGCCGACAGCCCGCCCCGCAGCTGGTGGAGGATCTGGCTGAACTCGGGATGTGACACGAAGTAGTCGATCGCCACGTCGATGATGCGGTGCAGGGTGTCGAGCGCGTCCGATCCGCTCGCGGCGGCCGCGCCGACCGCCGCCACGAGCTCGCCACCTCGCCGGCTGAGGGTCTCTTGGAGGAGCTGCTGCTTGCTGTCGAAGAAGAGGTAGATGGCGGCAGCGGAGAAGCCGGACTCGGCTCCGACCTTGCGGACCGAGCCGGCCTGGATGCCGTGCGCGGCGAAGACCCGTTCGGCGGCATCGAGGATGTCGGCCCGGTTGGCGGCGCGACGTGCCGCTCGGCGCTGGGCCGCGCGGTCAGAGGCCGTCGTCGTCGTCGAGCTCATGCAGGGGTGAGCTTCAGCGGCAGTCGGTCGTGGCGGCGTACGAGCAGGCTCGCCGCGCGCCGCGGCGCCTCGTCCGGGTCGAGCTCGATGAGCGACGTCCGGGCCAGGAGCTCCGCGAGCACGATCTCGCCCTCCAGCCTCGCCAGTCGCGCGCCGACGCAGTAGTGGATGCCCTTCCCGAAAGCGAGATGGGTGCGCAGCATGTCGCGGTCGAGGTCCAGCTCGTCGGGCCGCTCGTACTGGGCCGGGTCCCGGTTCGCGGCGCCGAAGAACAGGATCAGGCTGTCGCCCTCCTCGAGGTCAACGCCGCCGAGCGAGGTGAGCCTCGACACCGAGCGCAGCATCATCCGCACCGGCGACTCCAGGCGCAGGACCTCCTCGATGAAGCTCGGGAGCAGGTCGGGCTGCTCGCGCAGCTGCTGCTGGAGGTCCGGGCGCTCCGCCAGGATCACAGCGGCGTTGCCCAGCAGGCTGGACGTCGTCTCACCGCCGGCACCGAGCAGCGTGTGCAGCATCAACGTGGCCTCGTCCTCGCTGAACGTCCCGGCGTCGACCCCGGCGGTGATCGTGCCGAGGACCTTGTCGGAGTCCTCGGTCCGGACCATCTCCATCTGCCTCCCGATCCACTCCTGGACGGCGTCGATGCGCACGATGAGACCGTCGAGATCGGAGAGGGTGAGCGCGGACCCGACCATCGCCGTCGAGTCGAACGCCGCCTGCAGCAGGTCGAGGGGGTCGCTGTCGCGGAAGCCGACGAGGTCGTTGACCACCGTGATGGGCACGAGGTTGGCGACGGTCGCCATGAAGTCCGTGCGCCCGAGGTCCACCGCCCGCTGGACGCAGTCGACCGCCAGCTCGCGAATCCCGGGCTCGAGCGCGATCATCCGCTTGGCGACGAGCTCGGGGAAGACGGTGCGGCGGTGCAGGGTGTGCGCGGGCGGGTCGGCGGTGGCCAGGGTTCGCTGGCTCATGTCGTCGAACGGCAGCTGCTCGGGCAGACCGTCGTCGTTCTTGTAGAGCAGGCACCTCATGTTCGAGGAGAAGTCCTCCACGCGGGCCGTGGCCTCGGTGACCAGGTCGTACGAGCTGACCACGACCACCTTCGTGCCGGGCACCCGCCACACGGGAGCCTCGGCGTGCAGCCGCCGGTAGAAGGGGTACGGGTCGTCGATCACCTGCGGGTCGAGCAGCGCGGTGGCCGGGATGGACAAGCTCGGGCTCGCATCGGTGACCATCGCCTCAGAATAGTGAACAGGTGTTCAGTGGACCAGACCTCTCGAACGTCCTAGAACATCTGTTCGATTCGACGTAGCCTCGGGGCATGGACTTCCAGGGCTCGCTGTTCGGGGCACCGACGATCGAGGTGCCGACCTTCGACCACGTCGTACGCCGGGAGCTGACCCGCGGCGCGTGGGTCGACGTGTGCCCGGCCTGGCTGCCCGAGGCCGACGACGTCTTCGCCGCCCTGGTGCGGGACGTGCCGTGGCGCGCGGAGCGGCGCCAGATGTACGACCGCGAAGTCGCCGTACCGCGGCTGCTGCACACGTACGGCGTCGGCGAGCCGCTCCCCCACCCGGCGCTCGCACGGGCTCGTGGCGCGCTGTCGGCGCACTACCGCCCCGAGCTCGGCGAGCCGTTCGTGGCCGCGGGCTGCTGCTACTACCGCGACGGTCGCGACAGCGTCGCCTGGCACGGTGACACCATCGGTCGCGGCAAGACCCAGGACACGATGGTCGCGATCGTCTCCCTCGGCGACCCACGCCGACTGGCCTTGCGACCTCGGATCGGCGGTCCGTCGATCTCGATCGAGATGGGCCACGGCGACCTGCTGGTCATGGGCGGCTCGTGCCAGCGCACCTGGGAGCACGCCGTACCCAAGGTGGCCCATGCCGGGCCGCGAGTGTCGGTGCAGTTCCGTCCGCTCAACGTGTTCTGAGCCGACGTTGGTTGAGGTGCGAAGGCGCGCTGGCGCCTGAGCCTCGAAACCATCGTCGACCGCAGTGGTGGTTTCGAGGCTCGCTTCGCTCGCACCTCAACCACCGTGACGTTGGTTGAGGTGCGAAGGCGCGCTGGCGCCTGAGCCTCGAAACCATCGTCACGCTTGCACCAGAGGCGCTCGGGGTACTGCGCGACCATGAACAGCGTCACCACCCCGCCGGAGGAGATGGACTTCGGCCCGCTCCGCATCGCGTACGACGGCCGCGTCCTCGAGCCGCGCCCCTGGACCGCCGCCCAGTCCGAGTGGGCCGTCGAGATCCTGCCGACCGCCCCGCCGGGCGTCGTGCTCGAGCTGTGCTCGGGTGCCGGGCAGATCGGGCTGCTCGCCGTCGCGGACAGCGACCGCCGGCTGGTGTGCGTCGACGTCAGCCCGGTGGCGTGCGACTACGCCCGGCGCAACGCCGACGCGGCCGGGATGTCGGACCGGGTCGAGGTCCGCGAGGGAGCGATCGACGAGATGGTGCGCGATGGCGAGCGGTTCGCCATGGTCGTCGCCGACCCGCCGTGGGTACGGCGAGCCGAGACCGGCAGCTACCCCGAGGACCCGGTCCTGGCGATCGACGGTGGCGACGACGGGATGGACGTCGCCTGGACCTGCCTCGACACCGCACGCCTGCACCTCAGCCCCGGAGGCTCCCTTCTCCTCCAGCTCGGCACCGTCGAGCAGGTCGACGCCGTCCGCGAGCGGCTGCGCGGCGACGAGCTCAGCGTCATCGAACTCAGCGTTACCGAGGTGCGCTGGCACGAGCGCGGGGTGCTCGTGCGCATCGACCGCACCTAGGTCGGTCGCAGCTCCGGCGGCAGCACCTTGTGGGTGCCGTCGCACCACGGCAGCGACCCGGACTTCAGGCAGCGGCAGACGGCCGAGACCGGCCGGGTGGTGCCGTGCGGGACGCCGTCGGGGTCCTCGACGGCGTGGTTGCCGCGGATCAGCAGCGGGCCCCCGGGACAGCGGATCGCATCGGGGTGGTCGAAGACGTCGCTCATGCCACCGCCTCCTGGGTCTCCCAGCGCGCGAGCACCGAGCGGGCGACGCGGTCCTCGAGGTCGAGTGCGGTGAACGCACCGAACCACAGGTCGTCCTCGAGCCCGGGCTCCTCGGCCAGGAAGCCGCCACAGATCACGTGGACCGCGAGCTGCTCGTGCACGGCGTCGGCCTCGACGTGCTCAGCGTAGTAGTCGACGAGTTCCTGCGGGAAGCCGAGCCGCTCCAGGCCCTGCACCATCCGCGACGACGGCAGTGAGCTCGTGGCCTCGAACGCCGCGAGGTGACCGAGCGCCGCGCCCCGCAGCCGACGGTGCAGGCCGAAGAGCGACTGGGCGTTGTTCTGCTCCAGGATCTCCAGCGGCACCTCGTCGATGTAGGCGCCGTACGACGGGTCGAGGCCGCTCGCCTCCATGCCGCGCGCCCAGAGGTGGTGGTGGAGGCGGTTGGGGTCGCCGGCGCCGTACTCGTCGTAGAGCAGCTCCATCAGGCCGGCCTTGGCGCGTACGCCGAGCCGCGGCACGACCCACGCGGTCGGGTCGGTCTCCATGAGGTGATAGATCGAGCGCACCCGGGTCAGCTCCAGCACCTGCTCCCGGGTCGCGTCGCGGTGCACGTGCGCGGCGATCGAGGCGCCGTCGTGTTCGGCGACCCAGTCGAAGAAGTCGACGACGAAGCTCAGACCCCTCGGTGCGGCGAACCGGGAGCGCAGCCGCTGCTCGAGGTCGCGCTCGAGCAGGCCGCGCAGCCGGAGCAGCTGGGGGTCCCACTCGAGGTCGTCGGGCACACCGGTGAGGTCGCGGTAGTGCAGCTGGTGCAGCACCCAGAGCGCGAGCGCGGCGTCGCCCGGGTCGGCGCCCGGCAGCGCGGTCAGCACCGCGAAGAAGTCGTCGCCCGACCGGAGCGCGCTGAAGAGCGTCTCGGTCAGAGGTCCCCGTGGGGTCGGCAGATCCATGTCTGTGGTGTACCCGGTCGCGCGAGACACAGACTCACCCCCTTGGAGGAGGTGGTACGACGTAGCCATGACCAACATCGCAAGCGACTCGGGCACCTTCGACATCGGTGGCGACCTGCCCGTCGTCCGCCTCGGCTACGGCACCATGCAGCTCCCCGGCGAGGGCGTGTGGGGGCCGGCCAAGGACCACGACACCGCGATGGCTGTGCTGCGCCGCAGCGTCGAGCTCGGCATCACGTTCTTCGACACCGCCGACTCCTACGGCCCGGAGACCGCCGAGCAGCTGCTGAAGGACGCCCTGCACCCGTACGCCGACGACGTGGTGATCGCGACGAAGGCCGGCCTCACCCGGCAGGGGCCCCACATCTGGACGCCGGTCGGGTACCCGCCGTACCTCCGCCAGCAGTGCGAGCTGAGCCTGCGCCGGCTCGGCGTCGAGACCATCGACCTCTTCCAGCTGCACCGCATCGACAAGGCCTACCCGCTCGAGGACCAGGTGGGTGAGTTCAAGGCGCTGCAGGACGAGGGCAAGGTGCGCCACATCGGCCTGTCCGAGGTCACGGTCGAGCAGATCAAGGCGGCCCGCGAGGTCGCCGAGATCACCACCGTGCAGAACCTCTACAACCTCGCCAACCGCAGCTCCGAGGACGTCCTCGACTACTGCGAGGCGGAGGGCATCGGCTTCATCCCGTGGTTCCCGCTCGCGACCGGCGAGCTGTCCAAGGAGGACGGCCCGCTCGCGGAGGCCGCCAAGCGCCACGACGCGACGCCGTCGCAGCTCGCGCTGGCCTGGCTGCTGCGGCGGTCACCGGTGATGCTGCCGATCCCGGGTACGTCGAGCGTCGGCCATCTCGAGTCCAACACCGCTGCGGCCGGCATCGAGCTGACCGACGAGGAGTTCGAGGCGCTGTCGGCGCTCGGCTAGGTGGTGGTTTCGAGGCTCAGGCCTGGCGGCCTTCGCACCTCAACCACCGATGCCGGTGGTTGAGGTGCGAGACCCGGTGGTTGAGGTGCGAGACCCGGTGGTTGAGGTGCGAGGAGCGCTAGCGACGAGCCTCGAAACCACCTACCCGAAACTCACCGTCGGGGCGACGTCCTGCCCGTCGGGGGCGTCGTAGAAGTCCCGCTTGTGCACCTTGGCGATGCCGGTGACGAACATCCACGGGATGGTCTGGGTCAGCTTGTTGAGCGTCGCCACGGCGTCGTTGTAGTACTGGCGGGCGAAGGAGATCTGGTTCTCGGTCTCGGCGAGCTGCTGCTGGAGCTCGAGGAAGTTCGTGTTGGCCTTGAGGTCGGGGTAGGCCTCGGCGACCGCGTTGACCTTGACCAGGGCCTGGCTGAGCTCGGCGTCGGCGGCGGCCTTGGCCGGGACGTCGTCGCCCTTCGCGGCGGTCGCGACGGCGGCGCGGGCGCGGGTGACCTCCTCGAAGACGCCCTTCTCGTGGGTGGCGTAGCCCTTGACGGTCTCAACCAGGTTGGGGATCAGGTCGGCGCGGCGGGTGAGCTGGACGTCGATGCCGCCGAGCGCCTCCTGGGCGCCGATGTCCGTGGTGCGCAGCTTGTTGAAGCCGACGACGACGAAGCCCACGATGGCGACGAGCACCACGACGACGATGATGGCGATGAGCATGTGAACTCCTCAGTTCAGGTGTGGTGCTGGAAAAAGTAGGTGGGTCACCAGGAGCCGCCGCCACCGCCACCGCCGCCGCCACCACCGCTGAACCCGCCGCCCCCTCCCGAGGACGAGGAGGACTGGGTGGCGTCGTACGCCGAGATGGCGGAGCTGACGGTGCTGTTGAAGTCGGAGACCATCGACGAGACGGCGGACCCGGCGTAGGCGCCGGCGTACGCGTGCCCGAAGTACGCCGGGACCGGCGGCTCGCTGGCCATCTCGGTGCGGTACTTCTCGGCCCACTCGTCGGCGCAGCCGAAGGCGACCGCCCACGGGATGTAGGCCGTGTAGAGCTCCTGGCGGCCGGAGAAGTCGAACCGGTCCTGCGCCGACGGTGTCGACAGGATCCGCTTGAATCCACCTGCGCGTGACCACAGGTCACGACCGGCCCTGGTACGCCGCGTGCCGGCACCCGCACCCGCGATGCCGAAGCCGAAGACCGCGAACAGGCCGGGGATGAGGGCGACGGCCGTCATGTGGAACGGGTTGACGAAGACGATGCCGAGCACGAGGACCGCGCAGCCGCCGATGACGACCCACCCGAGACGCCCCAGCCCGCTCCGGGTCATCAGGCCGCCGGAGGACGCCCACGACGCCGTGCTCGACTCGAAGGTGGACATCTCGGTCTTCAGCCGCTTCCCGGCCTCCACGTCGGTGGGCGACGCGACGAAGGACGTGCCCGGGCCGCCGAGCAGGTGGGCGACGCCGGAGGTGACCGGGTCCAGGCCCGCCCAGCCCGCCGCGCCCTGCTTGTCGGTGATCGTCCAGGCACTGTCGCCACGGTCGAGGTCGATCGCACCCTTCTCGGCGGCGTACATCAGGGTGGCGACGTACTGCTCGTCGTCGACCTGCTCGCTGACCAGGTACGCCGCCTGGGCGGGGCCGATGCCCTCCGGCGGCGCGTACATGAGCGGGAAGCCCGGGTCCGTCTCCCGGGTGCTGCGCGCCAGCAGGTAGCCCGCCACGGCTGCGGCGAGGGACAGCAGCAGCACCAGCACGAGGACGACGATGCTCGAGCCGAGCACGGCGTCGTACGCCGCCGGCCACGGCAGCACGCCACCGGCCGCCGGGGTCTCCATGTCGAGGCCGGTCTTCAGCGTGACCGACGTGCGGGGCGCCAGGTCGCCGGCGGTGACGTGCAGGGTGTCGGTGCCCTCGCCCTCGATCGTGCAGCCGCTCGCGTCGGCGCCGATCGCGCAGCGCACGTCCTCCGCAGCTGTGGGCAGGTGCACGGTCAGGTCGGCTGCCACGATCTCCTGGCCCCAGCCGGGTGGGATCAGGTTCCAGTAGAAGTCGGTGGGGGCGTCGCCGCTGCCGGGCAGCAGCACCCCGTCCACGCGGTAGCTGATCTCGTAGACATGCTCGCCCGTAGGAACGGTGGAGTCCGGGGCACCAATCTTGGCGACGCGGTATTGGCCACCTGCCTGCCACAACATCTCGACGGGGACGTCGCCGCCGTCCATCGTGACCTCGACGTCGTGCGGCGTACGTCGGGAGTCGGGGGCGTTCGGGTCCTCGAGGTTCCAGAACCGGAAGATGCCGTGCTTGCCCGAGACCGGGAAGTCCACCGTGAGGGTCTCGGTCGCCGAGAGGTCGCCGGCGTCGTCGACCCTGAAGTCGCCGACGTACGACGTGATCGTGGTGTCCTCGGTCTTCGCGACTCCCTCGTCGTCGCCGAGGTCCCTGTAGATGGCGGCCGGCCAGGCGACCACCAGCACGACGGCGAGCACGCCCAGGACCCAGCCGACGAGACGCTTCATGAGCCGGAGCCTAGGGGTTGGCGGAGCTCGGCGAACAAGGATTCGCCGACTGTCCGTGGCCCCTGAAATACTCGTCACAAATGTCTAGCTCAGCCGGCCCCAGCCCTCTCACGCTCCGCTCGTTCTGGCACGACCTGCCCCGTGAGGGCAAGCTGCTGCTCTCGGTCGTCGTCTTCGAGTTCATCGGCACCGGCCTGGTGCTGCCGTTCAACATCGTCTACCTGCACGAGGTGCGCGGCTTCGCGCTGAGCGACGCGGGCCTGCTGCTCGCCCTGCCGCCGCTGATCGGCTTCCTCGTCGTCGGACCGGGTGGTGCGGCCATCGACCGGTGGGGCGCGCGCCGGATCCTGATCGGTGCGCTGGTCCTGCAGGTCATCGGCAACGTGACGCTCGCCTTCGCCTCCACCCAGGCGGTCGCGGCCGTGGCGCTGCTGCTCTCCGGCGTCGCCTTCGGTGTCTCGTGGCCGGGCTTCCAGGCGTTCATCGCGGCCGTCATCCCCTCCGAGCTGCGGCAGCGCTACTTCGGGGTCAACTTCACCCTGCTCAACCTCGGCATCGGCATCGGCGGCCTGATCGCCGGGATGATCGTGCGGGTCGACGACGTCGCGACCTTCCAGGCGATCTACCTCGGTGACGCGCTCAGCTACCTGCCCGCGCTCTTCCTGATGATCGTCCCGCTGCGCCACGTCGCCGGGCGCGTCGAGCACCACGACGAGACGAAGGCGAAGGTCGGCTACCTCGACGTCGTACGCCGGCCCGCGGTCGCCTCGATGCTGGCGATCAGCTTCGTCTCGTCGTACGTCGGCTACGCGCAGCTCAACGCCGGCATGCCGGCGTACGCCCGCTCGGTCGGCGAGATCTCGACGCAGGGCCTCGGCTTCGCGTTCGCCGCCAACACGCTGGTGATCGTGCTGCTCCAGCTCGTGGTGCTGCAGCGGATCGAGGGCCACCGGCGCACCCGGATCATCGCGGTGATGGCCGCGGTCTGGGCGGTGTCGTGGCTGCTGCTCGGCGCGACCGGGCTGGTGTCCGGCACCTGGGGCGCGACCATGCTGGTCGCCGCGTGCGCCTCGGTCTTCGCCTTCGGCGAGACCCTGCTGCAGCCGACCGTCCCGGCCCTGGTCAACGATCTCGCGCCCGACCACCTGCGGGGTCGCTACAACGCCGCGAGCTCGGCCGCCTTCCAGCTCGCCCAGATCATCGCGCCGCCGATCGCCGGGTTCCTGATCGGCCACCACCTCGACAGCATCTACATCGGCACCCTGGTCGTCGGCTGCGTGCTGCTCGGCGTGCTCGCGATCGCCCGCCTCGAGCCCCAGCTGCCGCCGGGCGTCAACGGCGTACGCGAGCCCGAGCTGGTCGCCGACCCCGACGCCGTACCCGAGCCCACGCCGAAGACCCGGTCCAGCTCGCTGGAGTGAGCCTGCGTGGAGGTGGTTTCGAGGCTCGGCGCTAGCGCGCCTCGCACCTCAACCACCGATCGCGGTGGTTGAGGTGCGAGCGAAGCGAGCCGGCACGGTGGTTGAGGTGCGAGCGAAGCGAGCCGGCACGGTGGTTGAGGTGCGAGCGAAGCGAGCCTCGAAACCGCCAGTCAGCGGCTCGCGACCCACCAGATGACCAGTCCCGCGACGACGACCACCCCGACGGCCGGCTTCCAGTAGGTCTTGGCCAGGACCGGCAGCACGGCCGAGCCCAGGTTGAGCGCGTCGTCCTGCGGCGGTGTCGAGGCTGCCATCGGGGGTACTCCCTGACGTTTTGGTCCCTCAGACGGCGTGGCAGGGACCGAAACGTCAGGGACTACCCCGACAGGACCGGACAGAGGGGTGGCGGCCGAGGCGGTATCGGAGTCCGACTCGGCCGCCGGCTCGGACGCGGGAGTCGTCGCTTGCGGGGCCCCCGTGGACTCCGCACTCAGACGCTGCTCCAAGCACTCCACGAACTGCCCGAGCAGCTTGTCCGAGACGTCCTGCATGACCCCGCGCCCGAACTGCGCGGGCTTCCCGGTGATCGCCAGGTCGGTGACGACCTCGACGTCGGTCCCACCGGCCGCGCCCTCCGCAGCTGCCGGGGTCATGGTGAGCGTGACCTTCGCGCCCGCCGTACCGTTGCCGCGCTTGTCGCGCCCCTTCGCATCGACGAGGAAGCGATGGGCGGCCTCGTCCTTCTCCACGAACGTGCCCGAGCCGTTGTAGACCAGGGCGATCGGGCCGAGCTTGACCTTCACCGAGCCGGCGAAGCTGTCCCCGTCGGCCGACGTCACCGTGGCGCCCGGGAAGCACTCGGCCACCGAGGCGATGTCCTGGAAGTGCGCCCAAGTCTCGTCGATGGATGTCGGGACGGTGAAGCGGTGCGTCAGGTCCACGGGCCTCAGGCCCCAGCCGCAGTCAGTACGGCGCGCCGCGTCAGCACCGTCGCCAGGTGGCGCCGGTAGTCGGAGTCGCCGTTGAGGTCCGAGGGCGGGTTGGTGCCCTCGGCGGCGAGCGCAGCAGCCGTGCGTACGGCGTCGTCGGTGGCAGGCTGCCCCGCGAGCGCGTCCTCGACCGCCCGTGCCCGCAGCGGGGTGTTGCCCATGTTGGTCAGCCCGATCCGCGCCTCGGCGATGGTGCCTCCCTCGACCCGCACGGTCGCGGCCACCGCGACGATCGGCCACTGGTGAGCGACCCGGACGAACTTCTCGTACGTCGCACCCCAGCCGGTCCGCTTCGGGATCCGCACCTCGGTGAGGATCTCGTCCTCGCCGATCGCGGTCTCGAAGAGATCGACGAAGAAGTCGTCGGCCGCGACGGTCCGGGTGCCACCGGACCCCGCGATCACGAACTCCGCGCCGAGCGCCAGCGCGGGCGCCCCGAGATCGCCCGCGGGATCGGCGTGCGCGAGCGCTCCGCCGAAGGTGCCACGGTGCCGCACCTGGGCGTCGGCGAGGTGCTCGACCGCCTTGCTGATCAGCGCCGCGTGCTCGGCGACCAGTGAGTCAGAGCCCACGACCGAATGCGGCGTCATCGCGCCGATCACGATCGCGTCGCCGTCGTCGCGGATGCCGCGCAGCGACTCGATCTTGCCGAGGTCGATGATCCACTCCGGCGCGTTGAGCCGCATCCGGAGCACCGGCAGCAGGCTCTGCCCGCCGGCGATGATCTTGGCCTCGTCGCCGTACTGCGCGAGGGCGGCGAGCGCGTCCTCGACGGTGGTCGGGGCGACGTAGTCGAACGCTGCGGGGATCATGCCTGGCCGCCTTCCGCATCGAAGTGCGGCATCGCGTCCTCGGTCGTATCGCCGCCGGATCCTGGCCCGTTGATAGCCCTCCACACCCGCTCGGGCGTGCACGGCATCTGGATGTCGTTGACCCCGAGGTGGCGTACAGCGTCGACGACCGCGTTGACGACGGCCGGTGTCGAGGCGATGGTGCCGGCCTCGCCGACGCCCTTCGTGCCGAGCGTGTTGGTCAGCGACGGCGTCGTCGTGTGCTCGATGTCGAAGCTGATCGTGTCGGCCGCGGTCGGCAGCAGGTAGTCGACGAACGACCCGGACACCAGCGTGCCGGAGTCGTCGTACACCGCCTCCTCCCACAGCGCCTGCGCGATCCCCTGCACCAGGCCGCCGTGCACCTGGCCGGAGACGATGAGCGGGTTGACGATGTTGCCGATGTCGTCGACGCAGACGTACTTCCGCATCTTCACCGCACCCGTCTCGGTGTCCACCTCCATCGCGCAGAGGTGGGTGCCGTGCGGGTAGTTGAAGTTCACGGGGTCGTACGTCGCCTCGGCGTCGATGCTCGGCTCCACGCCGTCCGGCAGGTTGTGCGCGGCGAAGACGGCCGTGGAGATCTCGCCGATCGCCATGCCCTGGTCGGTGCCGCGCACCGAGAACCGCCCGCCGGAGAACTCGATGTCGTCCACCGACGCCTCGAGCAGGTGGGCGGCGATCGGCTTCGCCTTCTCGATCACCTTGTCGGCCGCCTTGACCAGTGCCTCGCCGCCGACGACCAGAGACCTTGACCCGTAGGTGTCCAAGCCCTTGTGGGAGATCTGGGTGTCGCCGTGCAGCACCTCGACGTCCTCGAACGCGACGCCGAGCCGGTCGGCCACGATCTGGCTGAACGCCGTCTCGTGGCCCTGACCGTGAGCCGAGGCACCGGTCACGACCTCGACCTTGCCGGTCGCCAGCATCCGCACGCTCGCGTGCTCCCAGCCTCCGGCGCCGTAGTCGAGCTGGCCGAGGACCCGGCTCGGGGCCAGGCCGCACATCTCGGTGAAGGTCGAGATGCCGATGCCGAGCTGCACCGTGTCGCCGGAGTCGCGGCGCTGCTTCTGCTCGGCGCGCATCTCGTCGTACCCGAACATCTCCTTGGCCTTGGCGGTCGCGGCCTCGTAGTTGCCGGAGTCGTACTCGAGCCCGGCCACCGTGGTGAACGGGAACTCCTCGTGCTTGATCCAGTTCTTCTCGCGGATCTCCAACGGGTCGACGCCGACCTCGGCGGCGAGCTCCGACATCAGGCGCTCGATGGCGTACGTCGCCTCCGGGCGCCCGGCGCCGCGGTAGGCGTCGGTCCAGGCCTTGTTGGTGAGGACCGTCTGGACGGAGAAGTGGTAGGCCGGGAACTTGTAGATCGCGTTGAACATGAAGGCGCCGAGCACCGGGACGCCACCGCCGACGATGGCGACGTACGCGCCGAGGTCGGCGAGGAGCTCGACCTTGAGGCCGGTGACGGTGCCGTCCTTCTCCGCCGACAGCGTGAGCTTCTGCCACTGGTCGCGGCCGTGGTGGGCGCTCATCAGGGACTCGGAGCGGGTCTCGGTGTACTTGACCGGCTTGCCCAGCCGGCGTCCGATCGCCCAGGCGATCCACTCCTCCGGCGTGACCTGGAGCTTGCCGCCGAAGCCGCCGCCGACGTCGGGGGCGATGACGCGGATCTTGGACTCGGGTACGCCGGTCGTGGCGGCCAGCGCGAACCGCACGATGTGCGGGATCTGGGTCGCCGACCACATCGTGTACTGCTCACCCGTCGGGTCGACCACGACGCTGCGCGGCTCCATGAACGCCGGGATCAGCCGCTGCTGGCGGTACTCGCGCTCGATCACGATGCCGTCGGTGCGGGCCTTGGCGATCGCGTCCTCGACGTTGCCGCCGGTGCCGGCCTCGCCGGAGTCGAAGACCCACAAGGCGGACTTGTTGGTGCCGAGGTCGGGGTGCGCCAACACCTCGTCTGCAGCGGACTTCTTGAGGTCGAGGGCGGCCGCCAGCTCGTCGTACTCCACCTCGACGAGCTCGGCCGCGTCGCGCGCCTCGGCCGCCGTACGGGCGACGACGACGGCGACGATCTCGCCGGCGAAGGCGACCCGGTCGGACGGCATCGGCGAGTGCGCGGGCGTGACCTGGTCGGGCGTGATCGGCCAGGCGTTGATGATCGCGCCGAGCTCGGCGCCGAAGTCGGCGCCGGTCAGCACGTCGACGACGTTGGTGGACGCCTTGGCGTCCGCGGTCTCGATGCTGGTGATGGTGGCGTGCGCGAACGGGCTGCGCACCATCGCGAGGTGCAGCATCCCGGGCAGCACGATGTTGTCGGTCCACCGGGTGCGGCCGGTGATGAGCCGCTGGTCCTCCTTGCGGCGCCGGTCGCGGCCGATCTCCTTCTCGATCTCGTCGGACGGGCGCTCCTGCGTGGCGGTCATGAGTGCATCTCCTGCCCGCTCGCGTGCTGCACAGCCTTGACGATGTTGTGGTAGCCGGTGCAGCGGCAGAGGTTGCCCTCGAGCCCGAGGCGGATCTCTTCCTCGGTGGGCTTCGGGTTGTTGTTGAGCAGGTCGACGCTCTGCATGATCATCCCCGGCGTGCAGAACCCGCACTGGAGGCCGTGGCACTCGCGGAACGACTCCTGCACGGGGTGCAGCTCGCCGTTCTGGGCCAGCCCCTCGATGGTAGTGACCTCGGCGCCGTCGGCCTGGACGGCGAGCACGTTGCACGACTTCACGCTGGTGCCGTCGAGGTGCACGGTGCACGCGCCGCAGTTGCTGGTGTCGCAGCCGATGACCGTGCCGGTCTTGCCGAGGCGCTCGCGGAGGTACTGCACGAGCAGCATGCGGGGTTCGACGTCGTCGGAGACCGATGCTCCGTCGACGGTGAGGCTGATCCGGGTCATGGACGCTCCCTAGAGATGGCCTGCTGTGGTGCAGGTCACGCTAGGGAGCGTCGGTTGGTCCTTGGTTGGTGGTTTCGAGGCTCAGGCCTGGCGGCCTTCGCACCTCAACCACCGTGATCGCTGGTTGAGGTGCGAGGAGCGCCAGCGACGAGCCTCCAACCCCCGCTGGTTGAGGTGCGAAGAGCGCCAGCGACGAGCCTCCAACCCCCCGCTGGTTGAGGTGCGAGGAGCGCCAGCGACGAGCCTCCAACCCCCGCTGGTTGAGGTGCGAGGAGCACCAGCGACGAGCCTCCAACCCCCGCTGGTTGAGGTGCGAGGAGCGCCAGCGACGAGCCTCGAAACCCGGTGAGCTAGGAGGCGGCCTTGACCCGCCCGAGCACCAGCCGGGACACCTCGGCGGCCTGGGTGCGGATCTCCGGGATCGCGGTCGACTCCCAGAGCGTCCCCTTGCGCGGCGGGCCGACGGCGTACAGGCCGGGAACGACCCGTCCGTCGCTGCCGACGACCTCGCCGTCGAGCGTCGAGTCGAGGCCGAGGCGCAGCGGGTCCGGCGCGACCAGGCCGCGGGATCGCAGCGCCTGCAGCAGCGGGTCGGTGGTGCGGTCGAGGTCGGTCAGCGGCCCGGTGCAGTTGACGACCGCATCGGCCTCGAGGTGCGCGTCGGTGAGGCCGCCGTCCTCCAGGGTGAGCCGCCCGTCGCGGAGGTAGCCGCGGATCCGGTCGGCCACCTCGGGCGCCATCCGGTGGCGGCGCACCTCCCAGTCGCGGACGTACGTCGAGAGGAACCGTCGGCGCTCGCCGAGATCGAGGCGCCCCCAGATCGACTGGGTGGCCGGGCGCAGGCCGTCGACGACGTTGCGCCAGTCGACGCCATGGGCCCGGGCCGCGCCGACCTGGCCACGCACGAACGCGGCGATGCCGTCGGCGGTCAGCGGACCTGTGGGCACGTCGCTGACCCACGCCGTCGACTGCTGCTCGATGTGGGCGTGCGGGAGCAGCCCGTGCCGGCTGACCATGACGGCGCGGCGACGGGGCGAGTCCTCGAGCAGGGTGATCGCGGTGTCGATCGCGGTGAGCCCGGTGCCGACGATGACGACGACGGCGTCGTCCGGCAGCGCGCGGATCGCGGCCAGGTCCCACGGGTTGGGCAGGTAGCCGGGCAGCCCGGCCAGGTCGACCCCGCCGACCGATAGCGGCTGCGGCGCCTGGTTGCCGTGCGCGAGGACGACCGTGTCGGCGGTGGCGACGCGGTCGCGGGTGCGCAGCTCGAAGCTGTCGCCCACCGGCACGATGTCGTCGACCCGGCCGGCGCTGATGGTGAGCCGGTGGTCGGCGACGTCGGCGAGCGTGTCCTGGAGGTACGCCGAGAACTCCATCCGCGGCAGGAAGCCCAGCGGGTCGGGGTCACGGCCGGCGCGGCGCGCCCAGTCGAGGAGGTCGGAGGGGACGTCGGCGTACGCGCTCATGTGGCGGGCGCGGACGTTGAGCAGGTGCCGCGGGTCCGAGGTGCCGTAGGCAATGCCCCGCCCGAGGACGCCGGACGCCTCATGGACGGTGACGCACAGCGCGGAGTCGTCCGAGGTCGACAGCAGCTGGAGCGCCGTGAGCACGCCGCTGGCGCCGCCGCCGATGATCGCGACCCGGTCGGAGCGGGTCACGGCGGGCGCGGGCTGGGCACGATCGAGGACCACCATGCTCGTAAGTCTAGAGAACAACTCTAATTAAGCGCGCATTCCCGTCACCTCGACGCCGCGGCGAGCCGCCCCTTGAGCAGGGGTACGGCGGGGTGCCCGTCGGGCAGCCGGGTCAGGCAGACCTCGACGACCTCGGTGTCGTACGGCGCGAGCTCGCCGTAGCGCAGCACCGCGTCCGGGTCCGGGTCGGCGAGCAGCGCCTCGCGGACGGCGACCGCGACCAGCTCGGCGAGCTCGGCGAGGGCCGGGGAGTTGGTGCCGGGCAGCAGGTCGCCACCGTACGCGTCGACCGCGGCGTTGACCCGACCGCGTCGCAGCAGCGAGAGGACCAGGTCGACGTCGGTGGAGACCGGCATGGTGAGCCGGTAGGGGCGCGAGGCGAGCTGGCCGCCGAGGGAGGAGCGCAGGTGGGAGACCTCGGCTTTGAGCGTCGAGGTCGTGACCGCCTGGTCGCCGTAGACCAGCGCGTGCAGGTGCTCCAGCGAGAGCCCCTCGGGGTGCATCGCGAGCAGCGCGAGCACCTCGGTCTGCCGCCGGTTGAGCAGCAGCCGCTGGCCGTCGAGCCAGGTCTCGGCGGTGCCGAGCAGGCGCATCACCAGGCCCGGATCGGAGGTCTCGTCGAGCCGCGTGAGCGGGTGGTGCGACGCCGGCATCGCGGTCTCGATCAGCCGGGCCATCACCCGCGCCGTCGCCAGCCCGATCGGGTGGCTGCGGTCCCAGGTCGTCGACAGGTCGATCACGCCGAGCTGGGCGCCGGTGACCGGGTCGTGCACGGGCGCGGCCCAGCAGACCCAGTTGTGCACGATCGACGCGTAGTGCTCGGCGCTGAAGACCATCTCCGGCCGGTCGGTCCGGTTGGCGAGGTCGAGGGCGTTGGTGCCGACCGACTCGTCGTCCCAACGCCCGCCGGGCACGAAGTTGACGGTCTCGGCCTTGCGGCGCATCACCCGGCCGCCGTACGTCCAGAGGATCCGGGTCTCCGCGTCGGTGACGGCGACGACGAGGTCGCCGTCCTCCGCCGTACGACGCAGCTCGGCCTCGACACGTTCGACGGCGGTCTGGAGCGGGGAGCCCTGCCAGTACGCCGCGGTCTCGGCCTCGTCGGCCAGCGGCGCCTCGGTGACGTCGGCGCGGATCGCCGCCTCCGACCGGTTCCAGCTGGTCAGGATCTCGGGGCGGACCAGGTCGCCGGCGCCGTCGCCGCGCTCGACGAACGACGTCCAGGCGCGGACCGCCTCCAGCCTGCGTGCCTGCAGCTCCGTGCGTGCCATGGTCCCCCCGGGGTCCGTCGGTCGTCGTCAACGTAGCACCGACGCGGTGACGCAGGTCACACGTCGAGCTGCCGGCGCAGGAAGCGCACCGTCCGGACGATCGACTCCTGCCAGCGGGCGTAGAACGTGTGGTCCTCGCCGGCGTACTCCACCAGCGTGCTGTCGACCCCGGCGCGCTGGAGCAGGCGCTGCGTGGTGTGCGACCAGCGCGGCGGGCAGGTGCCGTCGACGGCGCCATGGTGGATGAGCACCGGCTCGGTGATGCGGTCGAAGTAGGTGCGCGAGGAGAGGCCCCGGTAGAACTCAGGCGCCTGCGGCGGCGCGCCGTACTCCTCGGTGATGGCCCGCACCGCCTCGGGCCGGTTGGGCTGCGTGAAGTGGCGCAGGTTGTCGAGGAAACTCGAGCTGACGCTGGCGTAGATGACCGCCGCGTCGACGACGCCGGGGGCGGCGACCAGTGCGTTGAGGGTGACGCCGCCGCCCATCGACCGACCGACCATCGCGGTCCTGTCGGCGTCGACGTACGACTGCTTCTCGAGGGCGAGCACGGCGTTGATGCTGTCGCGGGCGTAGCCGAGCCGCAGCTCGCGCTCCCGGTCGCCGGCCGGGTCGCCCGCCGCGTGGCCGCGGTAGTCGGTGTGCAGCACCACGAAGCCGGCCCGCGCCAGCCAGTCCTGCTCGCGGGCCATGCCCTGACCGGTGGCGTACGCCGACGGCTCGATGTACCCGTGGTTGAGGACGACCGCCGGGAAGGGGCCGCGGCCGTGCGGCCGGAGCAGCACGCCGGACACCAGGGTGCCGTTGCTGCGGTAGGTCACCTGCTGGCGCGTGTAGGCGTCGGTCCGGGTCTCCGTGCGCAGCACGCGCAGGCCGCGGCCGTCGAAGTCGGCGCGCATCAGGTTGGCCAGCGATGGGGTGTCGGTGGCCGGTGGCAACCTCTCGACCTGCTCGGTGGGGGTGGGGGGCTGGGTGGGGCCCGAGGAGGGCGCCGTCGGACTTGGCGTCGGGGCCGGGCTGGACTCCGGGTCGTCGGTCGAGCAGGCGGCGAGGGCCAGCGCCAGCAGCAGCGCCGCGGCGCTCGTCGTACGACGCCCGCCGCGCATGGCTCAGTCCGCGAGCCGGTTCGCCACGGTGAGGAGCACGGCCGCGTCCTCGAGCGCGGTGAGGTCGTGACGTTGCGGCGGGATGAGCAGATAGTGACCGGCCCCTCCCTCCCACGCGTCGTCCCCTGCCTGCAACCGGACCCGCCCCCGCAGCACCTGGAGGGTGGCCTCGCCCGGGCTGTCGTGCTCGCCGAGCGCGCGCCCTTCGAGGAGGGCGATCAGCGTCTGGCGCAGGTGGTGCTCGCGGCCGCCGTGGATCGTGACCGCGCTGCGCCCGCTCTCGTGCTCACGCGCGATCGCCAGGTGCTCGTCGACGAGCGTCGCGAGGGACAGACCTTCCATGGTTCCTCCAGTGCTCATGCCAGGTCCCGGTGGATCCGGCCGTCACGTACGCCGAGCCGCTCGCCGCTGCCGCCCCACCGGCCGGCGACGATCTCGGCGGCGATGCTGATCGCGGTCTCCTCCGGCGTACGCGCGCCGAGGTCGAGGCCGATCGGGCTCGAGAGCAGCTCGATCTCCTTGTCGTCGATGCCGGCCTCGCGCAGCCGAGCCAGCCGGTCCTCGTGCGTACGCCGCGAGCCCATCGCCCCGACGTACGCCACCTCCGGAAGCCGCAGCGCCACCTCGAGGAGAGGTACGTCGAACTTCGGGTCGTGCGTGAGCACGGTGATCACGGTGCGCGCGTCGATCCGCCCGGCGTCCTGCTCGGCCCGGAGGTAGCGGTGCGGCCAGTCGACGACGACCTCGTCGGCCTCGGGGAAGCGGCTGTTGGTCGCGAAGACGAGGCGCGCGTCGCACACGGTCACGTGGTAGCCGAGGAAGCTGCCGACCCGGGCCACCGCGGCGGCGAAGTCGATCGCCCCGAAGACAAGCATCCGCGGCTTAGGCGCGAACGCCCACACGAACACCCGCATGCCCTCGCCCCGGCGCTCACCGTCCGGGCCGTACGTCAGGGTCGCGTTGTTGCCCAGCGCCAGCAGCCCGAGCGCGTCGTCGTGGACGGCGTCGTCGGCGCGGGCGGAGCCGAGCGTCGCTGCCGCAGGCATGTCCGGCCGTACGACGATCCGACGCCCCAGCCAGGCCGGGTCGGGGTGCTCGATGACGGTGGCGAGGGCGACCGGGCGGCCAGCCTCGATGTCGGCGGCGACCTCCTCGAGCTCGGGGAAGGTCTCGCGGCTGATCTTCTCGACGTACACGTCGAGGATGCCGCCGCAGGTGAGGCCGACGGCGAAGGCGTCGTCGTCGGAGACGCCGTAGCGCTCGAGGACCGGTGAGCCCGACGCGACGACCGACTCGGCCAGGTCGTAGACGGCGCCCTCGACGCAGCCGCCGGACACCGAGCCGACGGCGGTGCCGTCGGGTCCGACCAGCATCGAGGCGCCGGGCGGGCGGGGCGCGGACTGGAAGGTGGCGACGACGGTGCCGACCCCGACGGTCTCCCCCGCTCGCCACCACGCCACCAGCTCGGGCAGCACGTCACGCACGCGAGATCACCTCCGTCAGCTCGGCGAACGTCGCCAGCGAGTGGCCGGCGACGAAGTCGTCACAGTGCGGCAGCGCGGCCAGCACTCCTTGCTGGACCGGTTCGTAGCCAGCCTTGCCGCGGTGCGGGTTGACCCACACGACGCGGTGCGCGACCCGCTGCAGCCGGGCCATCTGCTCACCGAGCAGCGTCGGGTCGCCGCGTTCCCAGCCGTCGCTGAAGACGACGACCACGGCGCCACGAGCCATCCCCCGCTGGCCCCACCGGTCGAGGAAGAACCGCAGGGTCTCCCCCAGCCGGGTGCCGCCCGACCAATCCGGCACGGTCTCCCCGGCGGCGACCAACGCCCGCTCGGGGTCGCCGATCCGCATCGCCCGGGTCAGGTGGGTGAGGCGGGTGCCGACGGTGAAGGTCTCGACGACGCCACCGCTCGTCCGGCCGACCTGGGTGAACCGGTGCGCGAGCCGCAGCAGCGCGTCGGCGTACCCACTCATCGAGCCGGACACGTCGACCAGCAGGACGACCCGGCGCGGCCGGACGCCGCGGCGCCGCCAGGCGATCTCGCCGGGCTCGCCCATCCGTTGCAAGGAGGCGCGCAGGGTGCGCGAGGCGTCGACCTGGCCGCGGTGCCACCGCTGGTGCCGCGCCGTACGACGGACCGGCGGGCGCGGCCGCAGCGTCGCGAACATGCCGGACAGCCGGTGCTTCTCGGCTGCGGAGAGGGTCGCGAGGTCGCGGTGCCGCAGCACCTCGGCGTCACTGGCGCGCGCCCGCACGACCTCCTCGTCCTGCTCGGACTCGCCGGCCCCGGACGCCTCCGAGTCGGGCAGGCCGGAGAAGCCGGGCACGCCCGCCTGGGCCGGACGGGGCCGCGGCAGTCCGTCGCGGCCGTCGAAGTACGCCGTGAAGACCTGGTCGTAACGCTCGAGGTCGTCGGGTCCGCCGCAGAGCGTGGCCCGGCCGGCGAGGTACGTCGCCCGCTGGTCGCCGAGCCCGAGCGTCGCGGCCGCAGCGAGGAACCCGTGCGCCCGGTCGTGCGTCACCGGCACACCCGCCGCCCGCAGCGCGCGGGTGAAGCCGAGCAGGATCTCGTCACCCCCACGGTCCACCACGGTCATGCCCGCAGCATCTGTTCCAGCGCGTGCCGCACCCGGTCGGCGTCCTCGCGGTACTTCACCAGCGCGCCCAGCGTCGCGGACGCGGCGGCGAGGTCGATCTCGGCGGTGCCGAGGTAGTTCAAGGCGCGCGCCCAGTCGAGCGTCTCGGCGACCCCGGGCGGCTTCTGCAGGTCGTCGCGGTCGCGCAGCGTCTGGACGATCTGCACGACCTGGCGGCGCAGCTCCTCGGAGACCTCCGGAGCGCGCGACCGGACGATCTCGACCTCGCGCTCGAGGCCCGGGTGGTCGATCCAGTGGTAGAGGCAGCGCCGCTTGAGCGCGTCGTGGAGCTCGCGGGTGCGGTTGGAGGTCAGTACGACGATCGGCGGGGTCGTCGCGCGCACGGTGCCGAGCTCGGGGATCGAGACCTGGTAGGTCGACAGCACCTCCAGCAGGAACGCCTCGAACTCGTCGTCGGCCCGGTCGACCTCGTCGACGAGCAGCACCGCCGGGCTCTGCTGGAGCGCCTGCAGCACCGGACGGGCGAGCAGGAAGCGGGCGTCGTACAGGCTCTTCTCGGCCTCCTCGACACTCTGCCCGCCGGCTCCGGCCGCCTCGAGTGCCCGGAGGTGCAGGATCTGCCGCGGGAAGTCCCAGTCGTAGAGCGCCTGCGTGGCATCGATGCCCTCGTAGCACTGAAGCCGCACCAGCGGCAGGCCGAGGGACTCGGCGATCGCCTCGGCGAGCGCCGTCTTGCCGGTGCCCGGCTCGCCCTCGAGCAGGAGCGGGCGCTGCATCTTGAGCGCGAGGTAGGTGACGGTCGCGAGCGCGTCGTCGCACAGGTAGCCGGTCTCGCCCAGGTGTCGGGCGATGTCGGCAGGGTTCGACGGCTCCATATCTCCAGGCTACTCAGCGGTCCGTTGGAGCCGGGTTGGTCAGCGGCTGTCGACGTCGTGGCCCGTCGCCAGATCCCCGCACTCGACAACCTCGACCTCGTGGGTCGCGAGGTAGCCGCGCGCACCCCGGTCGCCGCTGGTCTCCTCGGCCACCCCGACCCAGTGGTCGCGGCCGATCACCACCGGATGACCGACCCGCCCGTCGTACGACGCACGGCGCAGGGTCGCGCGGCCGGGTGCCGGGTCGAGGAGACGGCGTACGACGTCGGACCCGACGTCCGGGAGGTCGACGAGCGTGACGACCACGGCCTCGGAGTCGGTCACGGTGAGCGCGGCCAGCCCGGCGCGCAGGGAGGCCGACATGCCCTGGGCCCAGTCGGCGACGACGATGCCGGTGGCGCCGGAGCCATCTAGCAGCGGCAGCGCCTCCTCGGCGGAGGCGCCGAGCACGACGGTGACCTGAGGGCACCCGCCGTCGACGAGCGTCCGGACCCCGCGGACCAGCCAGGGCTCGCCGTCGTCGGCACGCACCAGCGCCTTCGGCATCCCCATCCGGGAGCCGGCGCCGGCGGCGAGCAGCAGTCCGTGCATGTCAGGTGGGGAACGCCTCGGCGTAGATCGCGGCCAGGCCCTCGTCGTACGGCGCCGAGAAGCCGCACAGCGACACCTGGCCGTCCGTGGCGGAGACCAGGTAGCGGCCGCCGGTCTCGAAGCTGACGCCCGAGGCGACCCGCTGCATCTGCACGCTCGGTGCGGTCACGACCACCGTTTCGGTTGGGTCTCCGGCATACCAATGCGTCGGCTCGAGCGTGACCTCGTCGCCGACGATCCCGGTCACGGTCCCGTCGAAGGCGACGTCGGCACTCGCGAGGACCTCGGCGTTGGGGACCATGCACTTGGCGCTCCCGGCGGGCGCCGAGACCTCCAGGTGGGTGGCGCTCGGCACCGGACCGGCCGTCGGCGCAGGGTCGTCGTCGCCGGTCAGCGCGCGGACGCCGAAGATCCCGACGCCCGCGATGACGAGCACCGCGGCGGCCGCGACCAGCCAGGTCAGCGGGCCGCGGTTGCGGGTGCCGGTCTCGCGGCTCTCGGTGGTGAGCTCGGTGGCCATGACGTCCTCCAGGAGTCGGGCCACCTGTTGCGGGGCGGCCGGCGGGAGGGAGGCGGCCGGGTCGGACGCTCGCATACGCGCCTGCAGCTCGTCGTCGTTCATGGCCTTCTCCCCTCTCTCGACCCTTCATGTCCGGCAGCGGCCTCCGTCTTTCGCAGCTGGTCCTTCAACTTCTCGCGGGCGCGGTGCAGCCGGATGCTCGCGGCGTTGGCGGTGATGCCGAGGACCGTCGCGATCTCGGCCGGAGTCAGCTGCTCCCAGGCCCACAGGCGGAGCAGCTCGGCGTCGTCGGGACGCAGGCGGGCGAACGCCTCGTGCAGCGCCAGATCCTCCGGCGCGCCCGGCTCCTCCGGCTGGTGCGCGAGGCGGGCGGCGACCCGCTCCTGCCGACGCGCCGACCGCTCGGCGTTGCGCAGGCAGTTGCGCGCCACGCCGTACGCCCACGGCAGCGGCTCGTCCGGCAGCTCGGCGACCCGCCGCCAGCAGACAAGGAGGGTCTCGGCGAGCACGTCGTCGGCGGTCGCGGCGTCGGCACGCCGGGCGAGGAAGCGCCGCAGCGGCTCGATCAGCTCCGGGGCGACCGCCTCGAAGCGCTCGCGTCGGCTCTCGTCCACGTGCACAACCCTCACACAGCCCAGGTTGAGTCGAGACTTCCGGCAGTCGAATCGAGAGTTTCATCCGTCAGAACTCTCGACTCAACGGACGAAAGTCTCGACTCAACCCGTTTCGAGACGCCGAACGGCCCCGGGCTGACGCCCGGGGCCGTTCGTGTGGAGCTGGTTGAGGCTGGACTCAGAAGTCCATGCCGCCCATGCCGCCGGTCGGGTCGCCGCCCATGGGCGCCGCCTTCTCCGGCTTGTCGGCGACAACGGCCTCGGTGGTGAGGAAGAGCGCCGCGATGGAGGCGGCGTTCTGCAGCGCGCTGCGGGTCACCTTGGCGGGGTCGATGATGCCGGAGGCGATCATGTCGACGTACTCGCCGGTGGCCGCGTTCAGGCCGTGACCGGGGGTCAGGTTGCGCACCTTCTCCGCCACGACGCCGCCCTCGAGGCCGGCGTTGATCGCGATCTGCTTGAGCGGGGCGTCGGACGCGAAGCGCACGATGTTGGCACCGGTCGCCTCGTCACCCGTGAGCTCGAGCTTGTCGAACGCGGTGGCCGCAGCCTGCACGAGCGCCACGCCGCCACCGGCGACGATGCCCTCCTCGACGGCCGCCTTCGCGTTGCGAACGGCGTCCTCGATGCGGTGCTTGCGCTCCTTGAGCTCGACCTCGGTGGCCGCGCCGACCTTGATGACCGCAACGCCGCCGGCCAGCTTGGCCAGGCGCTCCTGCAGCTTCTCGCGGTCGTAGTCGGAGTCCGACTTCTCGATCTCGGCGCGGATCTGGTTGACCCGGCCGGCGATCTGGTCGGCGTCGCCGGCACCCTCGACGATGGTGGTCTCGTCCTTGGTGATGACGACCTTGCGGGCCTGGCCGAGCAGCTCGATGCCGGTCGACTCCAGCTTCAGGCCGACCTCCTCCGAGATGACCTGGCCGCCGGTCAGGATCGCGATGTCCTGCAGCATGGCCTTGCGGCGGTCACCGAAGCCCGGGGCCTTGACGGCGACGGACTTGAAGGTGCCACGGATCTTGTTGACGACCAGGGTCGACAGCGCCTCACCGTCGGTGTCCTCGGCGAGGATCAGCAGCGGCTTGCCGGACTGCATGACCTTCTCGAGGAGCGGCAGCAGGTCCTTGACGTTCGAGATCTTCTGGTTGGCGATCAGGATGTAGGGGTCCTCGAGGACCGTCTCCATCCGCTCGGGGTCGGTGACGAAGTAGGCCGAGATGTAGCCCTTGTCGAACCGCATGCCCTCGGTGAGCTCGAGGTCGAGGCCGAACGTGTTCGACTCCTCGACGGTGATGACGCCTTCCTTGCCGACCTTGTCCATCGCCTCGGCGATGATCTCGCCGACCGTGGTGTCAGCGGCGGAGATCGACGCGGTCGCGGCGATCTGCTCCTTGGTCTCGATGTCGATCGCCATGTTGGAGAGCTGCTCCGACACGGCGGCGACAGCGGCCTCGATGCCGCGCTTGAGGCCCATCGGGTTCGCACCCGCGGCGACGTTGCGCAGGCCCTCGCGGACCATCGCCTGGGCGAGGACCGTGGCGGTCGTCGTACCGTCGCCGGCGACGTCGTCGGTCTTCTTGGCGACCTCCTTGACGAGCTCGGCACCGATCTTCTCGTACGGGTCCTCGAGCTCGATCTCCTTGGCGATGGAGACACCATCGTTGGTGATCGTGGGGGCGCCCCACTTCTTCTCGAGCACGACGTTGCGGCCCTTGGGACCGAGGGTGACCTTGACGGCGTCGGCGAGCGTGTTCATGCCACGCTCGAGACCACGCCGGGCCTCCTCGTTGAAAGCAATCAGCTTGGGCATAACTCCTGCGATTCCTCACGCTTAGAGTTCGGGGATCCGGCTCGATGGGTTGCCCGCGACGGACGACCCTGCTGACCCGGCGAACCCTTTCTCGCCGGCGCGGAGGGCCTCAACTTGCACCGATCCGGAGTTGTCACTCTCATGACGAGAGTGCCAGCGTCATGTTTAGCACTCGACCCCAGCGAGTGCAAGATCGGCGCCGCTCGTCAGGAGTGGAGCCGGGCGAAGCTCGACTGCCACCCGGGCGTCGCCGACGCGACCCGCCGGAACTGGTGAGTGCCGACGTCCCACGCGATCAGCAGGTCCCGGTCCTCGGTCACCGACTCGTAGACCACGGTGTCGGCGTCCAACCACCCGGCGACCGGTGGCGCGTCCATCCAGCGCTCGTCGTCGACGCCGGTCATGAACGCCAGGACGGAGGAACCTGCCGGCCCGCCGGTGACGACGAGGTACGCCGGCCGGCCGAAGTACACCGCCGACTCGCGGATCGGGATGCCCGGACCCATCCCCCAGCTCTGGGCGCTCCGGGTCGCGAGGCCGTCATCGACGGTGCGCTCCAGGCCGTACGGATTCCGCATTGCCTCCGGCAGGTCGATCACCACCGGTGGCGAGATCTCACCGCGTCCCCGCGGTTCCCCGCCGACGGTGAGCAACAGCCCCGTGGGCGCGCGCTCCAGCGGCAGCACCAGCAGGTCGTCGAGCTGCCAGCGGACGTACGCCGTCTCCGCACCTCCGGCGTCGAGCTGCGACCACTCGCGGGTGGCGAGGTCGTAGAGCGAGAGGTGACCGTCCTGGGGGAAGACGAGCCGTCGGCCGTCCGGGGACAGCATCGAGGGGGTGGCAAGCGAGTGCGGGACGCCGGTCGAATCGGCCCACGGCGCCAGCGCGGACAGGTCGAGCCGGCGCAGGTCTCCGCCGGGCGCCACCAGGACGACGCTCGCCGGGTCGCGGAAGTCCGGACCCGCGAAGGCCGCGACCGCGCGCTCGATCGGCTGGTCTGCCAGGTCGGTCACCTCGGAGGTTAGGGCGATCTCCCGGGGCAGCGGCGACGTCTCCATCCAGGGCAGGTCGAGCTCCTGGTCGAGGTCGGGGCTCCACCAGACCGGGAGGTCCTGGTACTCCGCGTCACCGGGAGAGGTCGTCACGGACGGAGTTCGCGGCTGCGGCGCAGGCTGCACGTCGCGGCCCCGTTCACCCGCCGTCGCGGCGATGCCACCAGCGACCAGCGCGACGGCGAGCACCGTCGCACCGACGGCCACGTGCCGACAGCGGCTACGTCGTACGGCCTGGCTCACCCGACCACCTCCCCCTGTTGTAACGCAGCGAGGGCGGAGAAGGTTGGCGCCAGCCCGATCTCAGCCCTGTCGGCGGAGTCGTTCCGCGACCATGTCGGCGAACGGCTGCGCGTTGTCGGGCAGCACGTCGAGGTAGAGCCCCGGCTCGGTGAGCTCGACCTCGCTGACGACGAGCCGGTCCTTGTGCCGCATCAGGTCGACCCGGCCGTAGGTGATCTCCTCGCCGAGCAGGTCCGCGACCGCCGCGATCGCCCGCATCGCGAGCGCGGCCGTCTCGCGGCCGAGCGGCACCGGGGTCGACGATCCGCCGAACTGCTCGTGCACCCGGATGTCGGTCCGGCTCGGCAGCTTGTCGACCTGGCTGACCGCGTGGCCCGCGATGACGAAGACCGACATCTCGCCGTCGTGGTGGATCGACTCGACCAGCGGCTGCACGATCCACGGCCCCTCGTGGCCGGCCTCGGGCTCCCAGGTGACTGGGTCGCGGACCAGCTCGAGGCCGCGTCCGCCGGCACCGACGCGCGGCTTGACCACGGCGATGCCGAACCGCTCCGCCTCGCGCCGTACGTCGGCGACCGTGTCGGCGGCACGCGTCGGGACGACCGGGAGACCGTCGTCCTGGAGGTCGAGGAGGTAGCGCTTGTCGACGTTCCACCGGAAGACCCGGAACCCGTTGAGCAGGGTCGGGCCGAGGCCGGACGCCCAGCCGAGGAACTCCCCCACCCGCGAGTCGTAGTCCCAGGTCGCACGCACCGCGATCACGTCGGCGTCCGACCACTCGACCGACTCGTCGTCCCACGCCACCCAGCGGGAGTCGATCCCGCGGGCGTCCAGGGCGGCGTCGAGGGCCGGGTGGCCGGGCTCGCCCTCGGGCAGCCCGGAGCACGTCACCAGCAGTACGACGGGGCGCTCACTCATGGAGCGACCCTAGGGCGTCACGCGGTGCCGCGGATGACAAGGTGCGTCGGCAGCATCCGGCCGGGATGTGCCGCGCCCGGCGTCCGGGTCGCGTCGAGCAGCATCGCGACCATCTCGCGGCCCATCTGCTCCGGCGACTGGTGCACGGTCGTGAGCGGCGGGCGGGTCGACCGCGCGATCGGCGCGTCCTCGAAGCCGACGACCGCGACGTCCTCGGGCACCCGCTGCCCGGCGTCGTGCAGGGCGCGGAGCGCGCCGGCGGCCATCAGGTCGTTGGCGCAGAAGACCGCGTCGACCTCGACCCCGCGGGACAGCAGGTCGCGCATGGACTCCTCTCCGCTGGCCTGCCCGAAGTCGCCGCGGACCACCAGCCGGTCGTCGACCGGGAGGTCGGCCGCGACCAGGCCGGCGACGTACCCCTCGAAGCGCGAGCGGCCGGCGACCATGTCGGCGGGCCCTGCGATGGTGGCGATACGACGGCGGCCGAGGCCGGCCAGGTGGGCGACGGCGAGCTGGGCACCTTGGACGTTGTCGACGTCCACGAAGTCGCTGTCGGCGTCGTCTCGGCGGCCGCCGACGACGACGGGCACGCCGTGCGCGCGGATCCGGTCCGGCAGCTCGTCGTCGTCATGGAGAGAGAGGAGGAGCACCCCGTCCACGTGTTGACGGGTGAGGTAGTCGTCGAGCGCGCCGCGGCGTTGCGAGGCCTGGGCGAGCAGCAGGATCAGCTGCCGGTCGGCCTCGGCGAGCGCCGAGCCGATGCCCCGGATGATGCCGGCGAAGAAGGGCTCCCCGAAGACCCGCTCCTCCGACTCGGCGATCACGAGCGCGACGGCGTCGGTGCGTCGGGTGACCAGCGCGCGAGCGGCGGCGTTGGGGACGTAGCCGAGTTCGGCGATCGCCTGCTCGACGGCGAGGCGCGCCCGCTCGGAGACCTTCTCGCCCCCGTTGATGACCCGGGACGCCGTACCGCGGCCGACACCGGCCTTGGCCGCGACCTCTTCCAGGGTCGGGCGGGTGCGTGGCGGTCGACTCATGGCGCCAGTATGCCCAGCCGGCTCGCCGGGACAGGTGCGGGCCGACGCCCGAACGACGGGCCCGGGACGTCGAGGAGTCCCAGGCCCGCCGCACGTAGGGTCCCGGCCGCGGACCGCCGTCCGGGCCGGGCATTCCCACCACGTCGTTCCGAGGCCATCGCGCGGTCCACCCCTCGTAGCTCCGTGGCGTGTGGGAGCGTTCCCACTACTCACTCTGCGGCCTCCTGGACCGGGTGTCAACCACCTGCTGTCGATTTGCCCCGGCCTCGCGCGTCATCTCGGTGCCAGACTCATCCACACGACGAGAGGAACCGCCATGACCACGTACGTCGTCCTGCTGCCCGGCCACGAGGACACCTGGGAGGCCGCGTCCGAGGAGCACCGCTCCGCGATGTATGCCAAGCACGGTGAGTTCGCGCGACTGCTCGCCGAGCGCGGGCACAAGATCACCGGCGGCGCCGAGCTCACGCACTCCCGCGACGCCCGCGTCGTACGCCGCTCCGGCGACGGCATCGCGGTCACCGAGGGGCCGTACGCCGAGACCGTCGAGCAGCTCACCGGCTTCTACGTCGTCGACACCGACGACCTCGACGACCTGCTCGAGGTGTGCGGCGTCCTGGCCGACGCCGAGGGTGCCGTCGAGGTGCGGACCGCGGTCGGTGGTGCGGACGGGCCGACTCCGTGAGGTTCCTCGGGCTGATGCCCACGTGACCTCGCTGGAGTTGCTGCTGCGCGACGAGTGGGGTCGGTTGCTGGCCCTGCTCGTGGCACAGTTCCGCCGGCTGGACCTGGCCGAGGACGGGCTGGCCGACGCGTTCGAGGCGGCGGCGCGGACGTGGACCATCGCGCCCGACAACCCGCCGGCGTGGCTGCTCACCGCGGCCCGGCGCCGGATCCTCGACCGGCTGCGCGCCGAGGCGGTGGCGGCGCGGAAGCTGCCGCTGCTCGCCGTCGAGGCATCGCTCCAGGAGGAGGCACAGCAGGTGATGGCCGATGCCGGTGCGCCGGTGCGCGACGAGCGGCTCCGGCTGGTGCTGCTCTGCGCGCACCCGTCGCTGCCGCCGGAGTCGGCCGCGGCTCTGACCCTGCGGCTCGTGCTCGGAGTGCCGACCGAGGACGTCGCGCGGCTGTTCCTGGTGCCGACACCGACGATGGCCGCCCGGCTGACCCGGGCCCGCAAGCGGCTGGCCGGCGCGTCGTTCGAGGTGCCGGCCGACCTGGCGCCACGGGTCGGCGTCGTCGCCGACGTGGCCTACCTGGCGTTCACGGCGGGCTACGCACCCGGCTCCGGCCCCGACGTGCTGCGGGTCGAGGTCGCCGGCGAGGCGATCCGGTTGGTGCGGGTGCTCCGCACCGTGCTGCCGTACGGCGACGTCGAGGTCGACTCGCTGCTCGCACTGATGCTCCTCCAACACTCGCGCCGCCACGCCCGCGCCGTCGCCGGGCGGCTCGTGCTGCTGCCCGACCAGGACCGGTCGCGGTGGGACCTCGCCGACATCAGCGAGGGCCTCGACCTGCTGCGGCCGTGGGTGAGTGCCCCGGCGTCGCCGTACCTCCTGCAGGCGCTGATCGCCGCCGAGCACGCGATCGCTCCCGCCGCCGGCGACACCGACTGGGACCGGATCGTGCAGCGCTACGGCGAGCTGGAGGCGCTGACCGGCTCACCTGTCGTCCGGCTCAACCGGGCAGTCGCCGTCGCCGAGGCGTCCGGGCCCGCCGACGCGCTCCACGTGCTCGCCGGAGTCACCCTGCCCGGGCACCGGCTGCCCGCCACCCGCGCCGAACTGCTCGCCCGTTGCGGCCGGCTCGACGAGGCGCGCACGGCGTACGACGAGGCGATCGGGCGGTGCGCCAACCTGGCCGAGCGGGCGCACCTGATCGAGCGCCGAGCGCGGCTGTAGCGCGCTCAGCCGCCCGCAACCGCCGGGATCACCGAGACCTGGGTGCCGTCGGGCGTGGGGGTGGCCAGGCTGTCCAGGAACCGCACGTCGTCGTTGTCGACGTACACGTTCACGAAGCGGCGCAGCTCGCCCGACTCGTCGAGGATCCGGCCCTTGATGCCGCTGAAGTTCGCGTCGAGGTCGTCGAGCACCTCGGCCAGGTTGGCGCCGGAGGCGCTGACCTCGGACTCGCCACCGGTGTAGGTGCGCAGGATGGTCGGGATCCGGACAGAGACGGACACGGTGCCCTTCTTTCGGTGGTCGAGTGCCCGTCGTGAGGGACGAGCGACGGGTGTATCGAGACTCAGGCCAGGCCGGTGGCGGCGAAGGCGGCGTACGACGGTTCGATGGTCGCGGCGGGGCCGACGGAGCCGGAGACGGCGTCGAGCGTCTTCAGGCCGTGGCCGGTGTTGATGACGACGGTCTCGAGCGAGGTGTCGAGCTGGCCGGTCTCGACGAGCTTCTTCAGTACGGCGACGGTGGTGCCGCCTGCGGTCTCGGTGAAGATGCCCTCGGTGCGGGCGAGCAGCACGATGCCCGCGCGTACCTCGTCGTCGGTGACGTCCTCGACGGCTCCGCCGGTCTCGCGGCAGATGTCGAGCACGTAGATGCCGTCGGCCGGGTTGCCGATGGCGAGGCTCTTGGCGATCGTGTCGGGCTTGACCGGGCGGATCGCGTCGACGCCGGCCTTGTAGGCGACCGAGACCGGCGAGCAGCCGGCGGCCTGGGCTCCGTAGATCTTGTAGGGCTTGTCCTCGACCAACCCGAGCGTGACCAGCTCATGGAAGGCCTTGTGCACCTTGGTCAGCTGCGAGCCGGACGCGACCGGGATGACGACCTGGTCGGGCAGCCGCCAGCCGAGCTGCTCGGCGATCTCGTAGCCCAGCGTCTTGGAGCCCTCGGCGTAGAACGGACGGACGTTGACGTTGACGAACGCCCAGCCCTCCTCCTCGCCGGCGATCTCGGAGGCGAGCTTGTTGACGTCGTCGTAGTTGCCGTTCACGGCGACCAGCGACTCGGTAAAGATGGCGGAGTTGACCTGCTTCGGCTGCTCGAGGTTGCTCGGGATGAAGACCACGGTCTTGATCCCGGCCCGGGCGCCGGCGGCGGCGACGGCGTTGGCCAGGTTGCCGGTGCTCGGACAGGCGAAGACCTTCGCGCCGAGCTCGCGGGCGGCGCTCAGCGCGCACGCCACGACCCGGTCCTTGAAGGAGTTGGTGGGGTTGGTCGAGTCGTCCTTCACCCACAGGTTGGCGATGCCGAGCTGGTCGCCGAGGTTGTTGGCCCGCAGCAGGCGGGTGAAGCCGGGCTCGGTGTTGGGGCTGGCCTCGATGTCGGTCGGGACCGGCAGCAGCGCCTTGTAGCGCCAGATGTTGGCCGGGCCGGCCTCGATCTGCTCGCGGGTGACCGCTCCGAACTGGTACGACACCTCGAGCGGCCCGAAGCACTCCGGGCACGCGTAGAAGGGGCCGAGCTCGACCGAGTGGCCGCACTCGCGGCACGCGAGGTTGGTCGCGTTACCGAACGCGCCCTCACGCAGGGTGATGGTCTTCTCTGCAACGACAGCGCTCATGAGTCCTCCTCCTCATCTTCCCCGGGGCGTACCTCGCACCGGGACGGAATTGGCACCGTTTTCCACGACTGCTTTCGCAGGGAGCACGCGGCGGTTGCCGGGACTTCACTGGGCCGTACCCTCAGTCCCTCTTGATGAGCTGAAACAGAACACTACGGGGCGCATCTCAACATGTGCACATCGAGTTCGCATGCTGGACGCGCCCCGTCCGGTGTCAGGCGGCTGCGGACGCCGCCTCGTGGGCCGGCTCGAGCGCACCGCGTACGACGTCCAGGACGTCGCCCACGACGTGCACGGTGACCGTCTCGAGGACGTCGGCGGGTACGTCGTCGAGGTCGGGCTCGTTGCGCAGGGGCACGAAGACCTCGGTCAGGCCGTTGCGCTGGGCGGCGAGCAGCTTCTGCTTGAGCCCGCCGATCGGCAGCACCCGGCCGTTGAGGGTGACCTCGCCGGTCATGCCGACCTCGGAGCGCACCGGTCGCCCGGTGGCCAGCGATGTCAGGGCGGTGACCATCGTGATGCCCGCGGACGGTCCGTCCTTCGGCGTGGCGCCGGCCGGCACGTGCACGTGGATCGACTTCTCGAAGAACGACGGCTCCACGCCGAGCTCCGTCGCGTGCGCCCGGACGAAGGACAGCGCGATCTGCGCGGACTCCTTCATCACGTCGCCGAGCTGACCGGTCAGGGTGAGACCCGCCTTGCCGTCCGAAGCGGAGGCCTCGATGAAGAGCACGTCACCGCCCAGGCCCGTCACCGCCAGGCCGGTCGCGACACCGGGGACCGACGTACGCTCGTGCGCCTCCGGGGTGAACCGTGGACGCCCGACCAGGCCCGTGAGGTCGGGCTCGTCGATGTCGACGTGCGTCGCTCCCGTCGCCAGCCTCGTCGCCGCCTTGCGCAGCGCCTTGGCGAGCAGCCGCTCCATCTGTCGTACGCCGGCCTCGCGGGTGTAGTTGGCCGCGATCTCGCGCAGGGCGGCGTCGGTGACGCTGACCTCGTCGGCGGTCAGCGCGGCCCGCTCGAGCTGGCGCGGGAGCAGGAAGTCGCGGGCGATGGCGACCTTGTCGTCCTCGGTGTAGCCGTCGAGGGTGACCAGCTCCATCCGGTCCAGCAATGCCGACGGGATCTGCTCGACCACGTTGGCGGTGGCGATGAAGACGACGTCGGACAGGTCCAGGTCGAGCTCGAGGTAGTGGTCGCGGAACGTGTGGTTCTGCGCCGGGTCGAGCACCTCGAGCAGCGCCGCCGCGGGGTCGCCCCGGTAGTCGGCGCCGACCTTGTCGACCTCGTCGAGGAGCACGACCGGGTTCATCGAGCCGGCCTCCTTGACGGCCCGGACGATGCGGCCGGGCAGCGCGCCGACGTACGTGCGCCGGTGGCCCCGGATCTCGGCCTCGTCGCGGACACCGCCGAGCGCGACCCGGACGAACTTCCGGCCGAGGGCGCGCGCGACGGACTCGCCGAGCGACGTCTTGCCGACTCCGGGCGGCCCGGCCAGCAGGATCACGGCACCGGAGCCACGGCCGCCGACGACCTGGAGGCCGCGCTCGGTCCGGCGGGCCCGGACGGCGAGGTACTCGACGATCCGCTCCTTGACCTCGTCGAGGCCGTGGTGGTCGGCGTCGAGGATGGCGCGGGCGTTGAGGAGGTCAGTCGAGTCCTCGGTCGTGACGTCCCACGGCAGCTCGAGGACAGTGTCGAGCCAGGTGCGGATCCACCCGGTCTCGGGGCTCTGGTCGCTGGCGCGCTCGAGCTTGTCGACCTCCTTGAGGGCGGCCTCACGCACGGCCACCGGCAGGTCGGCGGACTCGACCCGGGCGCGGTAGTCGTCCGCGCCCTCGGGCTCGCCCTCGCCGAGCTCCTTGCGGATCGCGGCGAGCTGCTGGCGCAGCAGGTACTCCCGCTGCGTCTTCTCCATCCCGTCGCGCACGTCCTCGCCGATCTTGTCGGTGAGCTCGGCCTCGGCGAGGTGCTCGCGGGTCCACGCGATCAGGGTCTCGAGCCGCGACTCGACGTCGGGCTCCTCGAGCAGCTCGCGCTTGCGGTCGATGGAGAGGTACGGCGCGTAGCCGGCTGCGTCCGCGATCGCGGACGGGTCCGACATCTGGTGGACCTGGTCGATGACCTGCCAGGCCTCGCGGCGCTGAAGGACGGCGACGACGAGCCGCTTGTACTCCTCCGCGAGCTCGCGGGCGTGGTCGCTGACGACGTCCTCGACCGGCTCGACCTCGACCCACAGGGCCGCGCCGGGGCCGGTGACGCCGGAGCCGATCCGGCCGCGGGTGCCGGCCTTGAGAACGGCGGCGGGGCTGCCGCCACTGAAGCGGCCGACGCGGTCGACGGTCGCGATCACGCCGTACGACGCGTAGCGGTCCTCGAGCCGCGGAGCGACGAGCACCTGGTTGTCGGAGCCGGCGCGGGCCGCGTCGATGGCGGCCTGGGAGGACTCGTCGAGCGCGAGCGGGACGACCATCCCGGGCAGCACGACGAGGTCGGACATGAACAGAACGGGAAGCCTGGTGGCGGTCATGCGAACGCCTCTCCTTCACGAAGTTGAGTAGTGACGGCTCAACTTCCGAGGGGGTCAGAGTGTTCCGGAGACCGCCTCCTGTTCACCGTGGGCGAACGGAGGTCGGGATAGCCAGACACGAGACGGCCCTTTCAGCTCGCCAGGAAGGGCGAGTTCGTCGCTGGCTATCCCGCCGAGCGCACATCGACCGTCAGCTGCCGCAGCAGGTCGAGGACGCCCTCGGGGCCCTTGACCACCACGTCCGACAGCGGCACGAGGGCGCTCTCCTCGGCGGAGGCGGAGCAGACCAGGAGGGTGGGCATGCCGGCGGCGCGGAGCTCGGCGACCGCCTCGAAGGCCTCCATGTCGCCGAGGTCGTCGCCGGCGAAGAGGAAGGCGCCGGCGTCGAGCTCGTCCACCAGGGTGCGTACGGCGAGGCCCTTGTGCATGCCCGACGAGCGGACCTCGATCACGTTGCGGCCGGGCTCGGTGATGAGCTCGTGGTCCTTGGCCAGGTCCCGAATGAGTGGGAGCAGCCGTTGGAAGGCGGCGTCGCCGTCGGGGAGCCGGCGGGTGTGGACGGCGACGGCGAGGCCCTTGTCCTCGACCCAGGCGTCGGCGGCGTCGGCCCGCCGGAGCAGGCCGGTCAGCTCGCGCTCGAAGGACGCCAGGCCGCGCGGCGGGCGGGGCGTGATGATCCGCCGGCTCTGCGACGACCACCGCTCGTTGCCGTACTGGCCGAAGACGTAGAGGTCGGCGTCCGCGCTCGCGAGGGCGTCGCCGACCTCCTCGAGTCCCCCGAGGTCCAGCACCTGGCGAGCCGGGCGCCCGGTGATCACCGCGACCGCGGCGACCTCACGCGCTAGCTCGAGGAGCACGTCGGACGCGTCGTCGTGGATGTGCGCCCGCTCCGGGTCGTCGACGATCGGCGACAGCGTGCCGTCGAAGTCGAGGCCGACGATGGCGCGGCTCGCGGCCTGCACCAGCTCGGCGTACCGCTGCTCCCCGTCAGTGGAGGTGAACTCCATGGCTCCACCCAACCATCACGACGCCGGGTCCGGGTGGCCGGTCCGCCAAATGTGGCCAACTGCTCAGTCGACGCCGGCTCAGTCGACGCCGGCTCAGTCGAGAGGAGCGGTGAGGATCAGCGTCAGCCGGTCGCGGCGCATCGGGTCGATCGCGAGCGCCGTGCGCTGGATGCCGAGGTCGAGCGCCAGCGTCTTCGCCGCACGCTTGAGCCGCTCGGGGTAGTAGACCGTGGTCGCCGGGATGGTGCCGTACCAGTTGTCGGAGCCGACGACCTGCCAGCCCATGTCGGTGGCACGGTCGGCGACCTGGCCGGCGAGGCCGGTGACGCCGGAGTTGTTGTAGACCTCGACATAGACCTTGCCCCGCTGGACGGCGGGCTTGGGCTTCGGCTTCGCACTCGGGGTGTACGACGGCGACGGGGACTCGTCCGGCTGCTCCTTGACGACCGGCGCGACCTCGCGCTCGGTCGGCTCGCCGCCGCGGGTCGCGACGAACGCGACGGCCGCCATGGCCACGGCCAGGATGCTGAGGATGACGACCGGGGACGGGAAGACCGCGCCCCGCTGGTTACGGATCGGCTGGTTACGGATCGGCTGGTTGCGGATCGGCGTCATGAATCAGACCTCGAAGCCCAGGCGACGCGCGGAGCGCTGGCGTTGACGGGCGGCCCGCAGGCGACGCAGGCGACGGACCAGCAGCGGGTCGGCCTCGAGCGCCTCCGGGCGGTCGATCAGGGCGTTGAGGACCTGGTAGTAGCGCGTCGACGACATGTCGAACTTCTCGCGGACCGCGGTCTCCTTGGCGCCGGCGTACTTCCACCACTGGCGCTCGAACTCGAGGATCTCGGCGTCGCGGTCGCTGAGCAGCGACGTCGACTCACCGGCGTCGCCGGGGAGTGCGTTCACGGCGTCCATATCACTCACTATAAGCGGCGAACCACATCGATGTGATTCGTACGGGCGGCGAGTCGCTCTCAGTAGGGTCTGGCCCATGAGTGACGAGATCCGCTGGGGCATCCTGGCCACCGGCAAGATCGCCCAGACCTTCGCCCGAGATCTCGCCCTGGTGCCCGGGGCGACGCTCGGCGCCGTCGGCTCGCGCCGGCTGGAGAGCGCCCAGTCGTTCGCCGCCGAGCACGGCGGCACGCCGTACGGCTCCTACGAGGAGCTGGTCGCGGACCCGGCCGTCGACGTCGTCTACATCGCGACGCCGCACGCCCTCCACCTCGACAACGCGCGGCTGTGCTTCGAGGCCGGCAAGCACGTGCTCTGCGAGAAGCCGCTCACGCTGGAGGCGGCGGACGCCGAGGAGATGGTCCGGCTCGCGGCCGAGCACGACCGGTTCCTGATGGAGGCGATGTGGACCGCGTGCCACCCGGTGATCCGCGAGCTGCGCACGCGGCTGGCCGCGGGTGAGTTCGGGAGGCCCCGGCACGTGCACGCCGAGCTCGGCTTCCGGGTCGACGCCGGCCCCGACGACCGGATGCTCGACCCGGCGCTCGGCGCCTCCGCCCTGCTGGACATGGGCATCTATCCGCTGATCTTCGCCCACCTGATGCTCGGCACGGCCGAGCAGCTGACCGCGACCGCCGACCTGTCCGACCGCGGCATCGACCTCGACGTCGCGATCGCCGGCCGCTACCCCGGAGGCGCGCTCGCGACGCTGACGGCCTCGATGACGTCGTACTCATCTCGCCGCGCGGAGATCGCCACCGACCAGGGCCGGATCCACCTCGACGACTTCCACCACCCGGCGAAGGCCGTCTTCACGCCGTACGGCGAGGGCCCGGGCAGCTGGGTCGTCGAGCCGGGCGTGCCCGTCGAGGTGCTCGGCGAGGAGCCGGTGATCGGCAAGGGCTACGGCAACGAGATCGCCGAGGTCGGCCGGTGCCTGCGGGCCGGTCTGTGCGAGAGCCCGCTGGTGCCGCACGAGCAGACGCTGACGCTGCTGCGCCAGATGGACGACCTGCGCGCGCAGGTCGGGGTGACCTTCGCCGGCTGACTGTCAGCTCTTCAGCTGCAGCCAGGGCGAGTCGTACGGCGACGACACGGCCGCGTCCGGCGGATCCCCCTGGGTCCACCACTTGGCCCGGTAGCCGATGCCGCGACGCAGCACCTTCTCGCCACCCTCGTAGACCCGGTCGGCGCGCCACTTCGGGTAGGTGCCGGGCGCCAGGGTCGGCGTCACCGGTGGGTGCTCGCCCGGGAGCACCGGTCCGACCAGGCTCCACGGCGTGAGATGGGCGTCCGCCACCGGTGCGTCCGGCAGCTCGCCCATCGAGTACCACTTGGCGACGTACACGTTGTGATGCCAGACCACCTTGGTGTCCGCGGGGTACGCCTGCTCCGCGCTCCAGATCTGGTACGGCGACCTGGCCGGGTCGTCGGTCTCCCCTGCCTCGGCGGACGCCGACGCCACCGGTGCCGGCGCGGTCGTGGAGGGGGCGGCCGGGTCCGCGCCGGACCGTCGACCGCCGTACCCGTCGAAGACGTCGGCGAAGCCGCCGGCGCTCTGGGCCACACCGCTGCACTGGTCCGACACGACCTTCACGTCGGGGTAGTTCGGGCCGCAGTCCTGGTCCCGGTTGGCCGACCACATGGAGAGCTGACGGAGGTGGTGGTGACGGGCGAAGCGGAGCAGCTGGCGCGCGTCGTCGAGGTCGAACACCTCACCCGGCACGTCGTTCTGGCCGATCATCGCGGTGGCGCCGATCCGCTGCCAGGCCTCGTCCTCCGACAGCGACCGGTCGGCCGCGGCGTACACGTCCCGCAGCTGGGACTGCAGCGCGGTCAGGGCGCTCTCGGCCTGGTCGCCCATCGTCGCGCCGAGCTCGAACGGCACGCCGTAGTCCATCACCATCGCATTGACACCCGCCGGGTCGACGCCACCGTCGAGGGTCGCCCGCAGGATCTCGAGCCCCTCGGCCGTGAGGCCGGTGGTCGCGACCGGGAGCGTGAGCCACACCTGCAGCTGCCGGCCTGCCGCACGCTCCGCGGCGACCACGGCCGCGACCGCGCGGGCCCGCCGCTGCACCACGTCCGGAGCCGAGGCGGCCGCGCCCTCGATGTCGAGGTCGATCGTGTCGATCGAGTAGCGCTCCACCACCGACTGGTAGGCGGCAGCCAGGTCGTCGGCGTCGGTGCAGCCGATCGCGAGCTCGGAGTTCGCAGCGCCTCCGAAGGAGACCGTCACACGTCGACCGAGCTGGCCGAGCCGCGCCACGCGCCGGTCGAGGTCGAGCTGCTCGGCCGCCTCGTCGAGCGAGTAGGCGCCGCCCCAGCTGGGATCGCACGCGTCCCTCTTGCTGCTCACCACGAAGGCCAGGATCGCGTCCGTCGGCCGGGACTCGCCCGTGCCCTCGAAGGCGTACGTCGGCGTTGCCGTGACATCGACGTACGGCGCGAACCCGTGCCGGTTCGCCGTCGCCGCCGGCGTGGTGCCACCCCGGACCACGAAGACGAGGCCGGCCACGACGAGGACCAGGACGCCCATGGCGGCCGCGACCCGGAACACCGACAACCGTCGGCGCCCGGACGAGCTCGACGTCGGTCCGGCCGGTTGCGGCGCAGCACAGAGCAGCTCTTCCGGTGTCACTGCATTCCCCCCGGGCCTGTCTGAACCAGACCGCTGAATCGTGATCCCGAGAGCTCGCTGGCCGCTAGCCTAACGGCTGCCGCATCGCACGTCTCGGGGGTCTCAGCACGACCGATCCCTGGGGGGACGCTTCAGATGTCCACGTCTACGGACGCTTCGCCGACGACAGCGACCACGTCCGATCCGGCGGTGACGACGCCCCCGGACCCGCCGAGCCGCCCGCCGGAGCCTCGGCGGCAGTGGGGCGCCGACCCCCGGCACGACCCGTTGCCCGCGGTCGCCAGCCCGGTCAGCGACCGAGCCATCGCGCTGGGGCGGCTCGCGGTCGGCTTCACGGTCGTCGCCTGGGTGTCCTACATCGTGTCGTCGATCGTCGTCCGCCTGGTCAACCGCGAGTTCCGCGGGCAGAGCGTCCTGGCTGGCGAGACGCTCGTGTACGTCGCCATCACCTCGTCCCTGGCGTTCTCCTGCCTGATGTACCTGGTGGCGCGGCAGGGCGCGCTCTACCGGACACGCGCCCACCGCCGGGTCCCGCGCGCGGTGATCGACGAGTCCTTCGACGCGGACCTGCCGTCGATGACGGTCCTCGTGCCGTCGTACCGCGAAGAGGTCGCGACCGTCCGGATGACCCTGCTGTCGGCGCTGCTCCAGGAGTACCCGGCGATGCGGGTCGTCCTGCTGCTCGACGACCCGCCCCACCCGACCGACCCGGAGCACGTCGCGTCGCTGGCCGCCTCCCGTCAGCTCGCGGGCGAGCTCACCGCGTGGCTCGAGGAGCCGCGTGAGCGGTTCACCCGCAAGCTGGCGGCGTACGACGCGAGGGCGGCTCAACCGCAGGACCCGCTGGAGCTCGACGCGCTCGCCAGCGAGTTCGCGTGGGCGTCCGGCTGGCTGCTGCGCCGGGCGGCCGAGGAGGTCGTGACCGACCACGTCGACCGGTTCTTCGTCGAGCAGATCCTGGTGGCCCTGGCCGACGACTTCGCCGCCGTCGGCCAGGCACTCGCCACGGCGATCGACGAGGGCGGCGAGGTGCCGCCGGCCCGGATCCGGCAGCTCTACCGCCGGCTCGCCTGGACCTTCCAGGGCGAGGTGACGTGGTTCGAGCGGAAGGTCTTCGCGTCGCTCTCCAGCGAGGCCAACAAGGCGATGAACCTCAACAGCTACATCGGGCTGATGGGCCAGTCCTTCGAGGTCCGGGAGACTCCGCAGGGGCGGGTGCTGGCACCGTCGGACGGCCCGGACGCGGTCGAGGTCCCCGACGCCGTGTTCCTGCTGACCCTCGACGCCGACAGCATCGTGCTCCCGGAGTACTGCCTCCGCCTGGTGCACGTGATGATGCGCCCGGAGAACAACCGGCTGGCCGTCGTACAGACGCCGTACTCGGCGTTCCCCGGCTCGTCGACCCGGCTCGAGCGGATCGCCGGCGCGACCACCGACATCCAGCACATCGTCCACCAGGGGATGAGCTACTACGGGTCGACCTTCTGGGTCGGCGCCAACGCCGTGATCCGCAAGCGGGCCCTCGACGACATCGTGGAGGTGGAGCACGTCGGCGAGGTCGAGATCCGGCGCTACGTGATGGACCGGACCGTCATCGAGGACACGGAGTCGAGCCTGGACCTGGCGACCCACGGATGGCAGCTGCTGAACTACCCCGAGCGGCTCAGCTACTCCGCGACCCCTCCGGACTTCGGGTCACTCAGCATCCAGCGTCGCCGGTGGGCCAACGGCGGGCTGCTGATCCTCCCCAAGCTGTGGGGGGTGCGTCAGTCGCGCATGCTCCGCGGCGAGCACAGCAGCCACGTCACCTCGATGCTCCGGGTCAACTACCTGGCCTCGACCTGCTGGAGCAGCATCGCGCTGCTGTTCCTGCTCTACTTCCCGTTCGCCAGCAAGCTGCTCAGCCCGATGGTCCTCATCGTGTCGGTGCCGTACTTCCTCGCGATGTCGTCCGACCTGCGCCGGTCCGGCTACCGCCGGTCCGACATGCTCCGGATCTACGGGCTCAACCTGATCCTGCTGCCGGTCAACCTGGCCGGGGTCGTGAAGTCGGTGCAGCAGGGCATCACCGGCCGACGGATCCCGTTCGCCCGGACGCCGAAGGTCGCGAACCGGACCGCCACTCCGCTGCTCTTCGCCCTCTCGCCGCTGCTGATCATCGGCTACTCGATGCTGACGGTCTATCGCGACATCCACCAGGAGTACTGGGTCAACGCGGCGTTCGCGCTCTTCAACACCCTGACCGCCAGCTATGCGCTGTTCGCCCTGATGGGACTGCGCCACGCCCTGGTCGACATCGGGCTCGGGATCTGGGAGCACCTGCACGCGCCCGAGGACGCCAGTCGCCCGGCGCCACTGCGCCGGCGCCGGAAGCGGACCGCCCAGCAGCCGGTGCCGCCGAAGTGGGACGAGGTCCTCTACCGCGGCGCGGCGGCGACGGAGACCGGGCAGCACCCGGGCGACGGCACCGGCTCGTTCCGGATCATGGCCGCGAGCGCGTCTCCCCCGCCGGGCGATCGCGAGTCAGGACCCTAAGCTCTGTCATTTGAGAAACTGCAACACCGCTGCCACCCTGCGGTGGGCGGTGTCGTCGTCGGGCGAGAGCCCGAGCTTCGCGAAGATCCGCTGGGTGTGCTTCTCCACGCCGGCCAGCGACACCGAGAGCGCCTCGGCGATCGCGCCGTTGGACCGGCCCTCCGCCATCAGCGAGAGCACCTCGCGCTCGCGCGGGGTCAGGTCGGCGAGCGGGTCCCGGTTGCGGCCCATCAGCTGGCGCACGACCATCGGGTCGAGCACGGTGCCGCCGGCGGCCACGGCCTGTACGGCGCCGAGGAAGTCGTCCAGGTCGCTGACCCGGTCCTTGAGCAGGTAGCCGACCCCGCCGTCGCCGGTCGCGAGCAGGTCGTCGGCGTACGACACCTCGACGTACTGCGAGAGCACCATCAGCCGGGCCTCCGGCCACGAGCGTCGTACGTCGACGGCGGCGCGGAGTCCCTCGTCGGTGTGGCTCGGCGGCATGCGCACGTCGACGATGCCGAGGTCCGGGCGCTGCTCGAGCATCGTCGCCACGAACGACGGTCCGTCACCGACCGACCCGACCACCTCGTGGCCGGCCTCGGCGAGCAGCAGCTGGAGCCCCTCCCTCAGCAGGAGGGAGTCGTCGGCGATCACGATCCTCACAGCGCTGTCCTCATTGGGGAATCCTCGCAACGAGGGTGGTGCCCGCGCCCTCCGGGGAGGTCAGGTCGAGGGTGCCGTCGACGGCGGCGAGCCGCTGCCGCAGGCCGGCGAGACCGAGCCCCTTGGACGGGTGGGCGCCGCCGACGCCGTCGTCCTCGACCCGCACCTCCACCTCGCGGTCGGTCGCCACGACGGACACCGACGCGGACGTCGCACCGCTGTGCTTCGCGACGTTGGTGAGCGCCTCGGCGACCACGAAGTAGACGGCCGTCTCGACGTGCGGCGGCAGCTGGGCGGGTACGTCGATGCGCGACTCGACCGGCACCGCGCTCTGCGCGAGCATCTCCTCGAGCGCCGCCGCGAGGCCGCGGTCGACCAGCAGCGGCGGGGCGATCCCGCGGCTCAGCGACCGGAGCTCGGCGACCGTCTCGCGGGCCTGGGCGAGCGCCTCGTCGATGGTGGCGGCGGCCTTCTCGGGGTCGTCCGAGACCTGCTTCTTCGCGCGGCCGAGGTCCATGGTCAGCCGGACCAGCCGCTGCTGGGGGCCGTCGTGGATGTCGCGCTCGAGCCGGCGCATGGACTCCGCCTCCGCGACCCGGGCGGCGTCGCGGCCACCCTCGACGCGGGCCACCTCGTGCTGCAGCTCGGCGCGGCTGCTCAGCAGCACCCAGGCGAGGCTGGCGTGGATGGTGGTCACCAGCCGGACCGCCCACGGCAGGGTGAGCAGCAGGACGACACCGAGGGCGAGGTTGAGCAGGCTCTCCGTCGTACGCCCCTCGCCGAGCCCCAGCAGGTCCGCGAGCCCGGACTCGTCGCCCTCGGGGATCCAGTGCTGCCAGAACCAGTAGGTGAGCCCGGTCGCGGTCGCCGTCCACCAGGCCAGCGTCACCGCGAACGCCAGCGTCCCGGTGACCAGGCCGACGAGCGCCCACACCACGTCGAGCCAGGACTGCGCGTCCTTGAGCGGCGTCAGCGAGCGCCGCCAGAAGCCGGCACCCGAGGGTGCGCAGAGGTACGACGGGGTCGCCGCCTCGCGACCGAGCATGCCGCGCAGCCGGATCCGCTCGAACCTGGCGAAGCCGCGGGCAACCATGATGCCGACCGAGATCAGCAGGACGCCGCCGACGAAGATCAGCAGCGAGACACCCAGTGCGAGGTCGACGACCACCACGATGAACGCCACCAGCGCGATCGGGAACGCCGACAGGGCGTAGCCGCTCTCGAACAGCACCCGGCGTACGCCGCGGGGACGCTGGACCGTGGGGGTGGTCGTCGGCGTCGCGGTGGGCATGGTCAGGGTCTCCGTCATGGCATCAACGCTAGGAACCCCTGGCGTCGAGCACGATCCTGCCAGCCCGACAGTCGTGGTCGGGCCAGCCCGACACGTCGGCTCCGACGACGATGGTTTCGAGGCTCGCCGCTAGCGCGGCTCACACCTCAACCAACGTCTCGGTGGTTGAGGTGCGAGGGCCGTTAGGCCTGAGCCGCGAAACCACGGACCGCGACGGTTTCGAGGCTCGCCGCTAGCGCGGCTCACACCTCAACCAACGTCTCGGTGGTTGAGGTGCGAAGGCCGTTAGGCCTGAGCCGCGAAACCACGGACCGCGACGGTTTCGAGGCTCGCCGCTAGCGCGGCTCACACCTCAACCAACGTCTCGGTGGTTGAGGTGCGAAGGCCGTTAGGCCTGAGCCGGCCCGGTGGTTGAGGTGTGAGGGCCGCTAGGCCCGAGCCGGCCCGGTGGTTGAGGTGCGAAGGCCGTTAGGCCTGAGCCTCGAAACCACCCCTACCGACGATCAGTCGAACGCGTCGACCCCGGTGACGTCGGCCGACCACGCCCACAGCCGCGCGGCCGAGTCCGGGTCGAGCGCGTAGCCGCGGACGCCGTACGTCGTCTGCGGTCCGTCGGGTACGACGGCCGCGACCGCGCAGTCCTCCAGGTAGTCGCCACCGCGCCCGTCGAGCGCGGGCGACGTCGCCGCCCAGACCGCGGTCGCCGCACCCTGCTCGGGCGAGCGGAAGTCGGGCAGCACCGGCTTGCCGTCCGCATCGAGGGTCATCACCGCGTCGAGGTCCTCGGCCTGCAGGTGCCGGCCGAGCGGGGTGAGGATCGCGCCGGGGTGCAGGGAGAAGGCCCGCACTCCCTGCTCGCGGGCGAGCGCGTCGAGGTGCACTGCGAAGAGCACGTTGGCGGTCTTGGACTGGCCGTAGGCCTGCCACTTGTCGTAGCCGTCCTCGAACCACGGGTCGTCCCAGCGGAAGTCCGAGAGGTGGTGACCGGTCGACGACACGCTCACGACCCGGGCGCCGGCGCCGATCGCCGGCCAGAGCCGGTTGACCAGTGCGTAGTGGCCGAGGTGGTTCGTCGCCAGGTGCAGCTCCCAACCGTCCGCCACCCGGGTCTCCGGGCACGCCATCACGCCGGCGTTGTTGATGACGAAGTCGAGCGGGCGACCGGTCGCCAGGACGCCCTCGGCGTACGCCGCCACGCTGGCCTGGTCGGCGAGGTCCAGCTCGCCGACCTCGACGCTGTCGATCCCGGCCAGCACGGCGGCGGCCTTGTCGGGTCGGCGCGCCGGGGCGAGCACGTGCGCACCGGCGGCGGCGAGCGCCCGGACGACCTCGATGCCGATGCCGGAGTAGCCGCCGGTGACCAGCGCGGTCCGCCCGGTCAGGTCGATGCCGTCGAGGACCTCGGCCGCCGTGGGGAGCTCGCTCATCACTCGCCCCTCGGCAGGTCGGTGTCGACGGTGACGTGCTCCCACTCGTCGATCGAGGCCGTCAGCTCGGCGAGCTTGGCGCGTACGGCGGCGAGCACGTCCTTGCCGAGCAGCAGCCGCAGTGGGGGTGCGTCGAGGCCGGCCACCATCACCACGGCCTCCCCCACCTTGCGCGGGTCGCCGGGCAGATGGTCGGCGAAGGCCTTGATCAGGTCCTTGCGGGCGCCGACGTCGGCGGCGTACGCGTCGATCGGCGCGGCCGCCTCGTGCATCGACCGCTTCGCCCAGTCGGTGCGGAAGGCGCCGGGCTCGATCGCGGTGACCTTGATGCCGAGCGGGCCGACCTCCTTGGCCAGCGCCTCGGTCAGCGCCTCGAGCGCGAACTTCGTGGAGCTGTAGAAGGCGTTGGGCGGGTTGGCGACCAGGCCGGTCATCGAGGAGATGTTGATGACGCGGCCGCTGCCCTGCGCGCGCATGCCCGGCAGCACCGCCTTGAGGGTGTCCACGACGCCGAAGTAGTTGGTGTCGAAGAGCCGGCGCACGTCGGCGTCGTCGCCCTCCTCGACCGCGGACAGGTAGCCGTAGCCGGCGTTGTTGACCAGCACGTCGATGCCGCCGAAGGCGTCCGTCGCGGCTGCCACCGCTGCGTCGATCTGGGCACGGTCGGTGACGTCGAGAGGTACGGCGAGCGCGGCGGCGCCGTACGTCTCGGTGAAGTCCTCGACGTCGGCGACCTTGCGAGCGGTGACGACGACCTGGTGCCCGGCGTCGAGCGCCGCGCGGGCGATCTCGCGGCCGATGCCGGTCGAGCAGCCCGTGATCAGCCAGCGGCTCATGCCTGCACCTCCGGGAGACGACGGAGGTACGCCGTACGTCGCTCGGCGAGCTGGGCCGCTCGCTCGGCGGCGCTCACCCGCGGCGCATCGGGCAGCTCGGTGTCGAGCCGGTCGAGCTTCACCACCCGGCCGCGCGCCGAGAGGTCGGGCCGCGCGCCGCCCTCGGGGAACTCCGCCATCCGCAGCGTGAGGATGCCCTCGAGCAATCCGTCGGTGTCGATCCAGTTGTGCACGCCGGGGTCCTGCGCGGCGATCACGTAGGTGTAGGTGCCGTCCCCGTTGGCCAGTGACTGCGCCTTGTTGAGGCTGCCGGTCCGGTCGAGCACGTCGAGCGTGGTGCCCCAGATGTTGGAGAGCGGGACGGTGAAGTACTCCGCTCCCCCGTCGCTCACGTCGACCACGAACGCCTCGTCCGGCGCGAGCACGAACCGCCCGGCGACGTACACCTGGTTGCGCATCGCGCCGGTGTGGTCGGCGGTCCAGGCGAGCGCGAAGTGGTTCTCCGGCGACTTGTACATGCCGTGGCTGAGCTTGCCGGTGAAGTTGGCGAAGTGCGCCATCATCCGGGCCGTCGCCTCGGCCTGCTCGTCGAGGCTCACGGTCGGAGTCGTGGGTGCCCCACCGAGCCGCCGGACCGTGAACGCGTTGGGGTCGTCGCGACCCCAGTCGAGCAGCACGTCGCGGATGTAGAACTCGTGTGCCGCTGCGGTCGACCGGACGTGGTTGGGCCGGCCGTTCGCCGGGTCGGAGTCGACCGTGATCAGGAACGACCCGTCGTCCTCGACCTGCATCCGCCGCCCGTCGAGCACGTCGACGGTGCCCATGTTGGCGTCCCAGAGCGTGAAGTAGTTCTCCGTCATCCGGTGCGCGCCGACCCGTCCGCGGATCTCGTAGCGCTCGTCGCCGGAGACCGGGATGACCCGGTAGACGGAGTCCGGGTTGTCGATCCCCCACCGGGTGCCCGGGATCCGGCGTCCGTCGACCTCGTGCTCGAGCCGGGTGATGGTGGTGACCTTGGGGCGCAGCGGGTCCTGGTTGGACGACCACACCGCCGCGGAGAACATCACCTCCTCGTACGCCGCCTCGAACCGCGCGCGCATCGCGTCCGACGCCTTCGCCCGGCCGAGCCAGGTCTCGGCGACGTCGCGGTACGCCGCGCGCACCGTCGGGTGATCGATCAGGTCGAGGGCGGCGAGCTCGTGCTCGTGCTGCTCGGGGGTAGCGACCGGGTGGGTCATGGTTCTCCTCGCGAGGAACAAATGTCAGTTCTGACATAATCAGACCATGTCCAAGGCCGACCGCACCAGAGCCGCGCTGCGGGACGTCGCGCTGCGGCACTTCGTGACGGACGGATTCGAGGCCGCGAGCGTGCCGGCGATCGCGGCCGAGGTCGGCGTCACCGAGCGCACCTTCTACCGCCACTTCGCGACCAAGGACGAGGTGCTCTTCGGCGACGTCGTCACCCGGCTGGAGTGGTTCCGTACGGCGATGCGCGACCGGCCGGCCGGGGAGGACCTGATCCGCTCCGTGCTCGTCTCGCTCGGCTCCGCCCCGACGGACCCGCAGCTGCTGGCCGAGATCGCCCGCCTGCGCACCGAGCTGCTCAGCGCCGACCGGATCGAGCGCACCTTCCGCGACCGGCAGGGCGCCATGGCCAGCGAGCTGCGGGCGATCCTGACCGCGCGCGGCGAGTCGCGGCTCGACGCCGCCGTACGCGCGGAGGCTGTGGCCGGCGCCGTCTTCGCCGCGCTCACCGTCTGGACCGAGGCACCGGAGCCGCGCGACCTCGCCGGCCTCGGGGACCTGACCCAGCAGGCGCTGGAGCGGGTCCGACCGGCGCTCTAGCCCTGGAAGGCCCCGGTCGCCACCTGCGTCACCAGCCTGTCGATGATGCGTACGGCGTCCTGGCGGCTGGTCGCGGGCTCCGAGACCAGGATTCGGGTCTCCGTCCCGTCCTCGCCGCACGCGACGAGGTGGAGGACCGGGACCGTCTCGAGCCGCCCGCCACGTCGTCGGAACAGGCCCCCTCCCGAGCTCTGGGTGCCGGGAGCGGCGACGAGCCGGAAGGTGGTGCCGTGCGGGCCGAGCACCGTCTGGTCCAGGTCGGAGAACTCGTTGTCGGGGACGGCTGTCACGGGGGGCATGCTCTCGCGTTGTTCGTACGTTCGTCCGGGATCACTGCACGAACGTACGAACAACGCCGCGGGTGCCCCTAGCGGTGGTTGAGGTGTGAGGGCCGTCAGGCCCGAGCCTCGAAACCACCACTTGCGGCGGCCGAGCCGACGATGGTTTCGAGGCTCGCCGCTAGCGCGGCTCGCACCTCAACCAACGTCGGGCGTCAACGGCAGCTCGCGCACGCTCTCGAACCTCCGCTCGGTGCTGTCGACCGGGTCGGTGAACGACAGCTCGCTGGCCAGCAGCTGCAGCGGCCGGGAGAAGTCGTCGACCGACACGTCGCGCACGACGGGGTAGAGCGGGTCGTCGACGATCGGGATGCCCAGGCCGTAGAGGTGCAGCCGGAGCTGGTGGGTGCGGCCAGTGCGCGGGGACAGCCGGTAGACGGCGAGCTCGCCGTCCCGGGACTCGACGTCGACGAAGGTCTCGGCGTTGACCGGCGCGTCGGGCACGACCTCGGCCCGCCAGGCGCCGCGCTCCTTGGCGATGTGGTTGCGGACGGTGACCGGGAGCTCGAGGTCCGCGCGCCACGGAGCCAGCGCGCGATAGGTCTTGCGGACCAGGCTGCGCTCGAACAGCTGCTGGTACGGCGCCCGCCACCGCCGCTCGGTCGCCAGCATCAGCACCCCGGACGTCACCCGGTCCAGCCGGTGCAGCGTGGACAGCTCGGGCAGACCCAGCTCGGCCCGCAGCCGCACGACGACGCTCTGGACCACGTGGTCGCCGCGCGGGATGGCGGAGAGGAAGGCGGGCTTGTCGACGACCACGAGCCGCTCGTCGCGGTGGATCACCGGCAGCGAGCCCGGCACCTCCGGCTCGTCGCGCAGGTCGCGGTGGAACCACACGAACGTGTGCGGCGCACAGGGGTCCTGGTCCCGCACCGGCCGGGCGTCGGCGTACACGAACCGCTCGACGGCCAGCAGCCGCGCCACGTCGACCCGGGGGGCCAGCTTGTGGTGCAACCAGTCGCCCATCGTCGGCCAGGCACCCGCGGCCTCACGGTCCGGCGTCTGCACCCACGCCGCACTCAGTCCGTGACGCAGCGGCAGCGGAGAGCGAGGGGGCACGCGCCGAGGTTACGGCGGCCAGCACCAGGAACCCGATCGCGAAGATCGCGTACGCCCCTGACCACGCGACCTGCAGCCGGTTGAGGTCGAGCTCGACGGAGTTGCCGTGGGGCACCAGCCACACGGCGTACGTCCAGAAGACGAAGAGGGTAGGGACCACCCACACCCGCGCCTGGAACCACAGCACCGCCAGGATCGGCACGCACCAGACCCAGTGGTGGCTCCACGAGATCGGCGAGACGAGCAGCCCGGTGAGGGCCGCCGCGGGCAGGCCCCAGGCGTCGCCGAGACGGCGGTAGGCGAGCACGGCGACGGCCAGCCCGGCGACGAGCACGGCAAGGACGAGCAGCAGCTCCGCCGACGGGGTGTCCCGGCTCTGGTGCACGCGCACCAGCCAGCCGCGCACGGACTGGTTGGCGGCGTTCTCGAGCCGGCCCATCCGGCCGAAGTCGAAGAGGTGGTGCGTCCAGTAGCCCCAGGTCGCCTCGGCGTTGACCAGTGCCGTCACGCCGATGGTGACCAGCACCGTGCCCGCAGCGGTCACCGCCGCCCGGACCCGGCCGGTCAGCAGCAGGTAGACGATGAGCAGGCCGGGCGTGACCTTGATGCCGGCGGCCAGGCCGATGCCGACCCCACGCCATCGGGAGTCGTCCGGGAGGTGCACGTCCCAGAGCACCAGGGCGAGCAGCGCCAGGTTGACCTGGCCGTAGAGCAGCGACGTGGTGACCGGCTCGCTCCACAGCGCGACCGCCGCCAGCACGCCCACGGTCGCAACCGACGTACGCCCGCCCGCCAGTCGGACCGACTGCCAGCACACGACGACGAGCAGGAGCAGGTTGACGACGACGGACGCAATCTCGACGAACCCGACCGGCGCCAACGCCGCCGGCACGAAGAGCAGCGCCGCGAACGGCGGGTAGGTGTTCACGCCGTGCACGCCGTCGAGCGGCCCGTAGAGGTCCAGGCCGTCGAGCAGGGCCCGACCCTCGGCCCGGTAGACCCGCACATCCATCAGCGCCGGGTGCACCAGGGCGACCATCACCACCAGCCACACCAGGAGCGAGAGACAGCTGAGCACGACGATGCGCACCGGCACCTGCGTACGCCGCGCGTCGAGCACGTCCACCTCCCGAGCCCCCATGCCTCCCACATGGCCGGACCGACCCCGATCGTTGCAGTCATCGGTGAACGAGAGGTTTCGAGGCTCGGGCCTGGCGGCCCTCGCACCTCAACCACCGTGACGGTGGTTGAGGTGCGAGGCGCGCTAGCGCCGAGCCTCGAAACCCGTGGGTTGAGGTGCGAGGCGCGCTAGCGCCGAGCCTCGAAACCACCACCCACGAACCGCTCGCGGATCCGCTCGGCGGACAGGCCGTACGTCGCCGGCGTGTAGTCGGGCCGGCCGGTCTCGCGCGGGCGGCGGTGGAGCCAGTCCCGCATCGACGCCTCGGCAGCGGGCGTGAGGTCCAGCCCGAGAGCGTCGTACACGCGCGACACCTGGCCGATCGGGTCGGCGACGGCGTCGGCGAACTGCAGGTCGGTGACCAGCGACGAGTCGTCACCCCAGGCCGCGCGGGTCGCGAGCGCGCGGTCGTACGTCCACCCCATCCGCTCGATCCACTCCGCACCGATCCGGTGCAGGTCGACGGTGTCGGCGTGCATCGCGTGCAGCGTCGCGTTGAGGCTGGCGCCGGACGCGATCGTCTCGACAGGGTCGCGATGCAGGTGGACGACGTGCAGCCCGGGGAACCGGGCTCGCAGGTCGTCGAGGTAGCCGAGGTGCGCCGGCGTCTTCAGCACCCAGCGGTCGGCGGCCTCGCCGCGCAGGCGCTGCTGCCACTGGAGCAGCTGGAGCATCCGGTGCAGGTGGTCGTACGCCGGGGCGAAGTCTTGGGTGTCGATCCAGGAGCGGTACGCCGGCACATGGGCGCCGGACTCGGGCACGTGGGAGAGGAAGGCGTCGGCGAGGAAGACGATCTCCTCCTCGGCCTCGAGGGCGTACATCGGGTGGATCGCGTAGAGGTCCGGCACCCACTGCCGCGACATCTCCTCACGGGCCACGGCGCGCGCGATCCGTGGGTCCTCGACGTCCCAGCGGTGGTCCAGCTTCGGCGCCACCTCGACGACCTCCCAGCCGTGCGCGCACCGGAAGCGCGAGTCAGCGGCGAGGAGCCGCTGCAGCAGCGTGGTGCCGCTGCGCATCATCCCGACGACGACCACCGGGTCGACCACCTGCTCGTCGGCGATCTCCGGATATCGACGGAACCACTCGGTGGCCCGCAGCCGCATCCGCAGGCTGTGCACGGCACCGCCGCGCAGCAGATGTGCACCCGTCTCGTTGAGCCCCGCGCCGGCGTACGACTCGAGCAGGACGCCGAGCGGCTCCTCGAAGGCACCCGGCCCGAAGTCGTCGAGCCCCTCCTTGCGGCGCGCGTCATCGAGGACGCTCGCGAGATCCCAACCTCCAGGCATGGCGCGAACCTATGCTGTCGCGGTGGACAGCGCCCGCAACATCGAGAACCTGCTCTACGAGTACGCCGAGCGCATCGACGCCGGCGACCTCGACGGGGTGGCCGACCTCTTCACCCACGGCCGGATCCTGGGCCAGGAGGACGGTCCGCCGGAGACGGTGTTCGAGGGCCGCGACCGGGTGCGCGAGCTCTACGGCATGGCGACCCGGATCTACGAGGACGGCACGCCCAAGACCAAGCACCTGACGACGAACACCCGGATCGAGGTCGATGACGACGCGGGCACGGCGACCGCGCGCACCAACTACCTCGTCACCCAGGCGACCGACGTGCTGCCGCTGCAGATCATCATCACCGGGCACTATCACGACACGTTCCAGCGGATCGACGGTCGCTGGTGGTTCGACAGCAGGACCATGTTCGTGGACCAGACCGGTGACCTGAGCCAGCACCTGAAGTTCTAGACACCGATGAATCCCCGCTAGCCGGGAGGTCGGACCAGCCATGACGCGCACGACGGCACACCTGTCGGTCTCCCTCGACGGCTTCGTCGCCGGACCCGGCCAGACCCTCGAGGACCCGCTTGGACGCGGAGCCGAGGCGCTGCACCGCTGGATGTTCGACAGCGACCTCGAGGTCGACGCCCGCTGGGCCAAGCGCATCCTGCCGCCGCCCGGTGGCGCCTACGTGATGGGCCGCAACATGTACGGCCCGGTGCGCGGCGAGTGGTCGTCGTACGACGGCACCGACGGCCCGTGGCGAGGCTGGTGGGGCGAGGACCCGCCGTACCACGCACCAGTCTTCGTGCTCACCCACCACGAGCACGAGCCGATCGAGATGGCGGGCGGGACCACCTTCCACTTCGTCACCGGTGGCTTCGAGGAGGCGATGCGGCTGGCCCGCGCGGCCGGCAACGGGGACGTCGACATCGCCGGCGGCGCCTCCGTCGTACGCCAGGCGCTCGCGAGCGGCGAGCTCGACGAGCTGACGCTCGACATCGCTCCGGTGCTGCTGCACGCGGGCGAGCGGATCTTCGACGGCACCATCGACGTGCGCCTCGAGCCGGTCGAGGCCGAGCACTCGCCGTGGGCGACCCACGTCCGCTACCGGGTCCTCGGTGCTGGAGCCGCCGACTAGGGTGCGTGTGTGGCTTCCTCCGGCTCGGCAGATCTGGTCATCGTCGCCAACAGGCTGCCCGTGGACCGGGTGACGCTGCCCGACGGCAGCCAGGGCTGGCGGCAGTCGCCCGGCGGGCTGGTGACGGCGATCGAGCCGATCCTGCGGGCCAACGAGGGCACCTGGATCGGCTGGCCGGGCGGCACCGAGACCGAGGACGAGCTCGAGCCGTTCGAGGACGACGGGATGAACCTGGTCCCGATGGCGATGACCGCCGCCGAGGTCGAGAACCACTACGAGGGCTTCTCCAACGCCACCCTGTGGCCGCTCTACCACGACGTGGTCGCGAAGCCGGAGTTCCACCGTGAGTGGTGGGACTCCTACAAGGCGGTCAACCAGCGGTTCGCTGAGAAGGCGGCCGAGGAGGCCGCCGAGGGCGCGACCGTGTGGGTGCACGACTACCAGATGCAGCTGGTCCCGGCGATGCTGCGCGAGCTGCGGCCGGACCTGCGGATCGGGTTCTTCCTGCACATCCCGTTCCCGCCGACCGAGCTCTTCCAGCAGCTGCCGTGGCGCCGCCAGATCCTCGAGGGCCTGCTGGGCGCCGACCTGGTGGGCTTCCAGCTCAGCGGCGCGGCCCAGAACTTCGTGCGCCTGGTGCGTCAGCGGGTCGGCCACAAGACCCATCGCGACCTGGTCTACCTGCCCGACGGCCGGACCGTGCGGGCGGCGGCGTTCCCGATCTCGATCGACTCGGCCGGCTTCGAGGAGCTGGCTCGGTCGGAGTCGGTGTCGGAGCGGGCCGTCGAGATCCGCGAGGCGCTGGGCAACCCGCGCAAGGTGTTCCTCGGCGTCGACCGGCTCGACTACACCAAGGGCATCTACGCCCGGCTGCGCGCGTTCGCGGAGCTGATCGAGGACGGCGAGCTCGACGTCGAGGACGCGGTGTTCGTCCAGGTGGCGACGCCGTCGCGCGAGCAGGTCGAGCAGTACCGCATCCTGCGCGACGACATCGACCGCCTCGTCGGCCGGATCAACGGCGACCTGGGCAAGATCGGCCAGCCGGCGATCGCCTACTTCCACTCGTCGTACCCGCGCGAGGAGATGGCCGCCCTCTACCGGGCCGCCGACATCATGGTCGTCACGCCGTTCCGCGACGGGATGAACCTGGTCGCCAAGGAGTACGTCGCCTGCCGCTTCGACAACGGCGGCGCGCTGGTGCTCTCGGAGTTCGCCGGCGCGGCCGAGGAGCTCCGGCAGGCCTGGCAGATCAACCCCTACGACATCAACGGCATGAAGTCGGCGCTGCTCGCCGCCTACCGGGCCGAGGACCGCGACCTGACCCGGCGGATGAAGGCGATGCGCAAGCAGGTGATGGAGCACGACGTCGCCGCCTGGGCCGACAAGTTCCTCGAGGAGCTCGGCGCCCTGCAGTCCGCGCACAGCAAGAGCGTGCGGCCGGCGAAGCGAGCCTGACGTTGGTCGCCGTCTCCACCGACGTCACCCGGCTCGACATCGACACCGTGCACCGGTGGCTGTCGACCGACACCTACTGGGCGATCGGGCGTCCCCGCGACGTCGTCGAACGCGCGGTCGCCGGCTCGCTCAACTTCGGTGCGTACGACGGCGACCGGCTGGTCGGCTACGCGCGCGTCGTCACCGACCACGCGACGTTCGCCTGGCTCTGTGACGTGTACGTCGACCCAGGCGCCCGCGGCTCGGGCGTCGGCACGGCGCTGGTGGCAGCGGTCGACGCCGCACTGACGGACCTGGAGGTCCGGCGAGCGGTGCTGGCGACCGCGGATGCGCACGGGCTCTACGCGAAGTTCGGCTTCGAGCCGATGTCACAGCCCGAGCGGTGGATGCTGCGGACCTACCTGCCCTGATCGCTGCGGGTAGCGTCGACGCATGGACCTCGTGCCCAAGCCCGACCAGGTAATCGCCGCCGCCGGCAACGTGGCGCACATGCTGCTGTACGGCGGGCTGGCCGACCTGCGCCCGATGCCGCGGACCCTGATCGACGAGGGCACGCTGCGCGAGGTCTACCACTACCGGCCGGATCCGGTCGTGGAGCCGCACGGCGACCCGGTGCTGCTGGTGACCCCCTTGGCCGCCCCCGCGACCTGTTTCGACCTGCGCCGCGGCTGCTCGGTCGTCGAGCACCTGGTGACCGGCGGGCGGCCGACGTACCTCGTCGAGTACGGCGCGGTCTCGTTCCGCGACCGCAACCTCGGCCTGGAGCATTGGGCCGAGGAGGTCGTGCCGACCGCGATCCGCGAGGTCTCCCGGCACGCCGGTGGACGACCCGTGCACGTGGTCGGGTGGAGCCTCGGCGGCATCTTCGCGATGCTCGCGGCTGCCGACCTCCCCGACCTGCCGATCGCCTCGCTCTCGGTGCTCGGCTCGCCGGTCGACACGACGTTGGTGCCGCTGGTCGCACCGTTGCGGCCGCTGCTGTCGGCGACCGACTGGCCGGGGCCGGTCACCCGCACCTACCGCGCGCTAGGCGGTGCGCCGACGCCGCTGGTGCGGTGGGCCTTCCAGCTCACGTCCTTCCAGAAGCTGGTGACCAAGCCGATCGCGGTAGCCGTCCACCTCGACGACGCCGACTGGCTGGCCCAGGTCGAGGCGGTCGACCGGTTCGTCGGCGCGATGACCGCCTATCCCGGCCGCAGCTTCGGGCAGCTCTACCACCGGTTCGCGAAGGGCAACGCGCTCGCGAGCGGCACCGTCGACCTCGGCGACCACTCGGTGTCGCTGTCCGCGATCACCGCGCCCACGCTGGTGTTCGCCGGCGCCGGCGACGGGATCGCCCCCGTCGCCGCCGTACGCGCCGTGCTGCCGCTGCTGACCGGCGCCGCCGACGTACGGTTCGAGATCGTGCCGGGCGGCCACCTCGGCATGCTCGCCGGCCGGGGTGCGCGTGAGTCGACGTGGCAGGTGCTCGACGAGTGGTTCGAGCAGCACGACGGCCGCGCCGTGCCCAAGAAGCGGGCGGCCCGGAAGAAGACTGCTGCGAAGAAGCGGGCTGCCGCGCCGGAGGTCCTCGGTGCCAACCCGCAGCGGCGGCACTCGTCGGCAGGCTCGCGCGCGCTGAATCGCTGAGGTTGACAGCCTCCCCTTGCGCTTGACGGCCGTTGCAAAGGCCGACAAGCGTCGGGATCCCCGGTCGACCGGGGATCCATGCGACTAACCTCCCCCCATGCCAGCCAACGACCGCCTCACGAGAGGCGTCCGGATCGGCTACGGCTCGGGCTCCGTCGCCACTGGCGCCTTCGGCACCGTCCCGGGCCTGATGCTGCTGCCCTACCTCACCGACAGCCTCGGGATCGCCGCGATCCTCGCCGGGTTCATCGTCTTCCTGCCGAAGGCGTGGGACGTGATCCTGAACCCGATCGCGGGCCGGATCTCCGACCGCACCGTCGACCCGCGCGGACCCCGGCGGCCGTGGCTGCTGCGCGCGGGCGCCGGCCTGGCGGTCGGGTTCGCGCTGCTCTTCGCGGCACCCGACATGGCCACCGGCCTGGAGGCGCTGTGGGTGCTGGTCGCGTTCGTCGGCTGCGCGACGGCGTACGCCTTCTTCCAGGTGCCGTACGTCGCGATGCCCGCCGAGATGACGTCGTCGTACGACGAGCGCACCCGGCTGATGACCTGGCGGGTCGCGATCCTGGCGTTCACGATCATGCTGGCGGGCGCGACCGCCCCGGCGATCCGGGACGCGATCGGCGGCCGCGACGGCTACCGCGTGATGGGCCTGGTGATGGCCGCGATCATCACGATCGGCGTCATCAGCGCCTACGTCGGCACCCGCAACGCACCCTTCTCGGCGCCGCAGCCGGGAGCCGGGAGCCTGCGCGACCAGCTCCGCATCGTCGCCGCCGCCCGCGACTTCCGCTGGCTGCTCACCACCTTCGTGATCCAGGCGCTCGCCACCGGTTGCATGCTCGCCGGCGTCGACTACCTGGCCTCCAACGTGCTCGGCAAGGACGGCGCGGCGACGATCCTCTTCGTCTGCTTCGTCGGCCCCGCGCTGCTGCTCACCCCGGCGTGGTCGGCGATCGGCACGCGCATCGGCAAGAAGCGCGGGTACGTCGCCTCCTCGGTCATCCTCGCCTGCGGCGCCCTGCTCGCCGTCACGGCTCAGGCGGCTCCCGCCGCGGTCGTGTACGCCGCGGTCGTGCTGGTCGGTGTCGGGTACGCCGGCTGCCAGGTCTTCCCGATGGCGATGCTGCCGGACGCGGCCGCGGTCGACGCCCGGCGTACCGGAACCACACGCGCCGGCGTCTACACCGGCGTCTGGACCGCCGGCGAGACCCTCGGTCTCGCGCTCGGTCCCGGGGTCTATGCCCTGGTGCTCGCGATCGGTGGCTACCGGTCGTCGACCGACGGCGACGCCGTCCAGCCCGACTCGGCGCTGACCGCGATCACCCTCGGGTTCTCGATCCTGCCGGCGGCGCTGATGATCCTCAGCCTGTGGTGGCTGCGGCGGTACACGCTCGACGCCGACTCCGTCGATGGCGGCGCGGATGAGAGGGTCACTGCATGAACGATCCCCTCGCCCGCCTGCGTGAGATGCAGACCGCCGACCTGCCCGTCCACGGCGGCCGCACCCTCGCCTACGTCTACGACTCGGGCCTGCCCGACGTCGACCGGATCGGCCGCGAGGCGGTGGCAGCGTACGCCGGCTCCAACGGGCTGGACCCGACGGCGTTCCCGAGCCTGCTCCAGATGGAGAACGACCTGGTCGGCTTCACGGCCAACCTGCTCGACGCCCCCGCCGAGGCCGTCGGCACGGTCACGTCGGGCGGCACCGAGTCCTGCCTCTTGGCGGTCCAGGGTGCGCGCGACAGCCGCCCGGACGTCGAGCGTCCACGGATGGTCGTGCCGTCGACCGTGCACGCGGCGTTCCTCAAGGCCGCGCACTACTTCGGCGTCGAGGCCGTCGTCGTCCCGGTCGGCCCGGACTTCCGCGCCGACCCGGCCGCAATGGTCGCGGCGATCAACGAGGCACCCGAACGGACCGTCCTGGTGGTCGTCTCCGCTCCGTCGTACGCGCACGGCGTCATCGACCCCGTGCCCCCTGTCGCGGCAGCCGCCGCCGCACGCGGGATCCGCTGCCACGTCGACGGCTGCATCGGCGGCTGGGTGCTGCCGTACGCCGCGCGGATCGGTCGCGACGTGCCGCCGTGGACGTTCGCGGTCGAGGGCGTCACCTCGATCTCGGTCGACACCCACAAGTACGCGTATGCCCCCAAGGGCACCTCGGTCCTGCTGCACCGCTCACCGGCGCACCGGCGGCCGCAGTACTTCGCGCACGCCGACTGGCCGGGGTACACGATGCTCAACTCGACCATCCAGTCGACGAAGTCGGGCGGGCCCCTGGCCGGCGCGTGGGCCGTGGTGCAGTCGCTGGGTGACACGGGGTACGAGCTCCTCTCCCGAGACGTGTTCGAAGCCGTGGATCGCATCGTGGCAGGCGTCGCCGACATCCCGGAGCTGAGCCTGGTCGCCACCCCCGACTCGACCCTGGTCGCGCTGGTCACCGACAGCACCTGCGACGCCTTCACGATCTGCGATGAGATGGCGACGCGGGGCTGGTACGTCCAACCGCAGATGTCGTACGACGGCCAGCCGCCCAACGTCCACCTCTCGGTCAGCGCCGCCACCCTCGCGCACGTCGACGAGTTCCTCACCGCGCTGACCGAGTCGGTCGCGGCGGCCGTCGCGGCCGGGCCGGTCGGCGTCGACCCCGGCGTCGCGGCCTTCATCGAGACGCTCGACCCGGCGACGCTCTCGGACGACGACTTCGACGGGCTGCTCGCGGCCTCCGGCCTCGTGGGTGGAGGCGAAGGCCTCGCACTCCCCGATCGGATGGCCGAGGTCAACGCGATGCTCGACCTGGCGTCGCCGGCGATGCGCGAGGCGCTACTGGTGGCGTTCCTCGACCGGCTGGCTCGGCCCAACCGTTAGGACGACGTCGTCAGGCCGCCGTACACGACCCGGCCACCCGCCGGGAGGTGCCCGACGTACCACCCCGGACGGCCGACGCCGTACCCCCGCGGCAGCCGGGCAGTGCGCACGTGCACCGGGTCCTCCCATGACGGCTCGGCACCCTCCCGCGGCAGCCAGACCTTGAAGGCCACGGTGCGGCCGGCCGCCCGCAGGCAGACCCGCCAGGGCAGCCGGGCGAGCCGCTGGGCAGACTTGCCCACGACCGGCGACAGGTCGAACTGGCCGACGCTGCGCCACGGCTCGCCCGCACGCGCGGTGTCCCAGGTCAGCAGGTTGAAGACCCAGTAGAGGCCGAACTCGACGTTCTTGGTCAGCGTCACCGCGCGCACCCGGCCCGCGCGGTCGCGGATCCGCACGGCCAACCCCTGCTGCACGGACGGCTCCGACTGCCGGACCCAGGTGGCGCAGGTCGTCTGGGCACGCGCCATCCGGGCACCCGGGCGCCGGAAGACCTCTCGGGAGTTCCGGTCCCGGTGGTCGACGTCGGTCCGCTCGCCGCGGACCACGACCCGACCGCCGGAGACCGTGCGGACACGCAGCCGTGGGCCGTCGTCGGTGAGCACCGACCGGACGTACGCCGCCCGCTCGGGCGGAGGCGGAGGGGCGAGCTCGGCGACCGCGGGCACACCCGCACAGGTGGCGGCGATCGCCAGCAACACCGCCACGATCCGCACCATCGGGTCAGCCTAGGCCGGGCCGTCTGCGGGACCGTCGGCGAGCCGCACCACGCTGTCGAGCGTGTACGACCCCGCATCCGTGCCGAGCCCCTGCGCGACCTGGGCCGCGGTCGCGCAGCCGAGCTCGGCGGCGCCGCGCAGGTCGCGGCCGAGCGCGAGCCCGCGCAGGAAGCCGGCCGAGAAGGCGTCGCCGCAGCCGGTCGTGTCCACGACCTCGATCGGGTACGCCGGCACCTCGATCACCTCGTCGGCGGTCACGACGAGAGCACCCTTGGCGCCCTGGGTGACGGCGACGCAGCCGACGCCCGCGGCGACCAGCGCCTGAGCTCCTTCAACGAGCGATGAGGCGCCGGTGAAACCCAGCACCTGCTCGTCGTTGGGCAACAGGTAGTCGGTGTGCGGCAGCGCGTCGGCGATCCACGCGAGCATGTCGGGGTCGCCCGGGGCGAGGATGTCGAGCGACGTCACCGCACCGATCGCGCGACCGTGCGCGAGCAGCCGGCCGGCGGCCTCACCGCCCAGGAACTCCGGCCCGCCCAGGTGCAGATGGGTGATCCCCTCGAGATCCGCGAGCGGCAGGTCGTCGAGGGTGAAGGCGCCGTTGGCGCCGATGCAGTGCCAGGCGGGCCGGTCGCCGTTCTGGCGCACCGGGATGACCGACGCCGAGGTCTGGTGATCCTCCTTGCGCACCAGGCCCGAGACGTCGATGCCCTCGGCACCGAGGAGACCCAGCAGCACGCTGCCGATCGGGTCGGTGCCGACCGCGCCGTACGACGCGACCTCGGCGCCGAGCCGGCTCAGCACCACCGCCGTACCGCCCGCGGTGCCGGCGGGCGACATCCGGATCGACTCGACCAGCTGGCCGTCGGAGCCCTCGGGGATCGACTCGATGCCGATAACGTGGGTGTCGAGCACGTGCACGCCGACGGTGGCGATCAACATGTCAGTCACTGGGGGTTCTCCTGCTGGGTTCCGTAGTTGCGGCTGATCGCCTGGATGATCACGTCGGTCTGCTCGGCCTCGGTCAGCACCCGGGGTGTGCCGAGCGCGGACGCGCGGTGGTGCAGGGTGGCCAGCCACTCCAGCAGCAGCGCGTGCTCGACCGCCTTGTCGAGGGTGGCGCCGATGGCGACCGAACCGTGGTTGGCCATCAACGCGGCCTGCCGTCCGGCCAGCGCCTCGCGGACGTACGTCGCCAGCTCGGGCGTGCCGAAGGTCGCGTACGGCGCGACGCGCACCGCGCCCCCGAGCAGCAGGTGCTGGTAGTGCAGCACGGGCAGCTCGTCGAGGACGCACGCGACCGCCGTGGAGTACGGCGCGTGGGTGTGCACGATCGCCGTCGCCTCGGTGTCGGCGTAGATGCCGAGGTGCAGGTCGAGCTCCGAGGTCGGGACCAGATCGCCCTCCAGCACCGTGCCGTCGAGGGCGACGACCGTGACGTCGTCCTCGGTGCAGCGCCCCAGCACGACGCCGGTGCCGGTCACCGCGACCCGGTCGCCGTCGCGGACCGAGACGTTGCCCGCCGTACCGATGAAGAGGCCCTCGTCGGCGAGGGCTCGCGCCGCCGCGGCCACTGCTGCGCGTGTCACGACGCAGACCTTAGTGGCTCGATAGCCTCACCCTCATGGGCGCACTGGCAGGACTGGTGGACAAGGGCCTGATGGCGCCGGACTGGGCCGAGGCGCTGGCGCCGGTTGACGAGCAGATCGCCGCGATGGGGGTCTTCCTGCGCGAGGAGGTCGCCGCCGGTCGGCGCTACCAGCCGAGCGGCGAGGCGGTCTTCCGGGCGTTCGAGCGGCCGCTCGCGCAGGTGCGCGTGCTGATCGTCGGTCAGGACCCCTACCCCAACCCCCGGCACCCGATCGGCCTGAGCTTTGCTGTGCGGCGCGACGTCTGGCCGCTGCCGCCGAGCCTGGTCAACATCTACAGCGAGCTGCGCGACGACCTCGGCATCATGCCGCCTCGGCACGGCGACCTGACGGCCTGGGCCGACCGCGGCGTGATGCTGCTCAACCGGAGCCTGACCGTCGAGCCCGGCGCCTCGAACAGCCATCGCGGCAAGGGCTGGGAGCCGATCACCCAGTGCGCGATCGAGGCGCTCGCGCGACGCGGCGGACCGTGCGTCGCGATCCTGTGGGGCGCGGACGCGCGGAAGCTGAAGCCACTGCTCGGTCCGATCCCGTCGGTGGAGTCTGCGCACCCGTCGCCGCTCTCGGCGTACCGCGGCTTCTTCGGCTCCCGGCCGTTCAGCAAGGTCAACGCCCTGCTCGTCGAGCAGGGCGCCCAGCCGGTGGACTGGGCACTCCCGGTGGAATATAGTTGATGCTTAAACCATTGGAGTCTTCATGAGCTCTCGCATGCCGGCGCTGTACATCGGACACGGCGCACCTCCACTGCTCGACGACCCGGTGTGGTCCGCACAGCTGGCCACCTGGGCCCAGGACCTGCCGCGCCCGAAGGCGGTCCTGATCGTCAGCGCCCACTGGGAGTCGGCGCCGATCAGCCTCAGCGCCAACGGGGCGCCGCTGGTCTACGACTTCGGCGGCTTCGACCCGAAGTACTACCGGATGACCTACGAGACCCCGGACGCCACCGCGCTCGCGCAGCGGATCGCGGCGATGATGCCGGCGTCCGAGCCCGTGCACCAGCACGCCAGCCGCGGCCTCGACCACGGCGCCTGGGTGCCGCTGCGGATCATGTACCCCGAGGCGGACATCCCGGTCCTACAGCTGTCCCTGCCGACCCACGACCCGGTGCGGTTGATGGCACTCGGCGAGCGGCTCCGGCCACTGCGCGACGAGGGCGTGCTCATCATCGGATCCGGCTTCCTGACCCATGGGCTGCCGTTCCTCAAGGAGTTCCGCATCGAGGCAGACGCTCCCGGCTGGTCGACCGACTTCGACGCCTGGGCCGGCGAGGCCCTCTCACGGGGCGACGTCGACGAGCTCGCCCGCTACCGGACGCACGCTCCCGGGATGCCCTACGCCCACCCGACCGTCGAGCACTACACACCGCTCTTCGTCACCCTCGGCGCCGCCACCACCCCCGACGAGCCCGGCGTCCAGGTGATCGACGGGTTCTGGATGGGACTGTCGAAGCGGTCGCTGCAGGTCGCCTGATCGTCGAGTCGAGACTTCCGTCAGTCGAATCGAGACTTCCGACGGACAAAACTCGCGATTGAACCGTCGGAAGTCTCGACTCAACCACCGGCGTAGCCGTCCCGGCGTACGTGCGAAGTGGGGGCGCTTCGGATAGGCCCCCGAGATAGGTGGTCTACTCGAAGCGCCCCCGAGGCCGGCGCGCACCCAGCGGTTGCGGGGGTCCCCTGAGCGCGCGCCGGAGATTGAGGTCTCCGGACGAGGAGGTCGCACTGCTCGAGCGGCGCGGGATGCGACTGTCGGCGGCGTCGTCCTGGTCGGAGATAGTGCTGTGCTTTTCAGTTCTGCTCGGTGACTGCTTGTGTCAAGTAGGCGTCTCGAAACTGAGGTGCAGCACTACCTTGGTAGCGGAGGTCATCATCGATATGGGTGACTTCCGCGCAAGATACCCCAACTGGTCTAGCCTCCTCTGTCGCGCGTCGGAGAGGCCCAATCGCTCTCAACCACGGGCACTTCGGGTCAGGTAGAGGGCGTCCGCACGAGCGAACGCCGCCATCACGCCGTCGATCGGGCCGACCCGCGCGGCGCCACCGACCTGCTGCGCGACGCGCTCCAAGAACCCGGCCATCTGTACGCCGTCCACCGCTCCGGCGACCACGCCCGTGCAGCACGAGTGCCCCTGCGGGAAGACCCAGTCGACGCCGTCCGCGGTGAACGCGCGGTCGGCCACCTCGACGGCGAAGGCGACGACGACGTGGAGCACCAACTGTCGCGGGCCCCGGTCCTCGAGCGAGGCCTCGCCGTCGACCTCCCGGCCGAGCGTGAACGCCGCCATCCCCGCCCCCGAGCGGACCCACTCTCCCAACTGGTAGCACTCCCGGTCGCGGTTCACCTGCCCGGATGCGACCAGCACCTCGGCGCGGAACAGCTGTGCGAGCGGACCCCACCACCCACCTGGCGGGACCGCGGGCTCCAGCTCCGACGGTGCCGCCGCGTCCTCGGCGTCGCCGTCGCTGTCCGGTTCGTCCCTACTGCCACTGATCCAGCGCGTCACAACGTGCCGCATGTCCCCACCCCCGTGGTTGTGCTCGACGGCGCCGCGGACGGCGCCTTCATCGAAGGTAGCGCCGCCTGCGCCGCGACGTTCCAGATGGTTGCCACAAGCTCAGACAGGTCTAGGCAACCCGGAGATCGCCGACCGTGTCACCCGCTCCGACGCGCCGGACAGCCACTGGTATGGCCATTCGGGGGACAGACCGGAGCCCGGTCGATGCGGATCGTGGATGGTCCAAGTCCATCGGGGGTCAACATGAGAGCGAAAGAAAACCATCCAGGGGCACTGCGCGGACGGGGGTCCGCGGTGCCGAAAGTCCTTGTTATCGAGCGCCACCTCGCCGTCAGCGACGTCTTGGCGATGGCGCTGAAACCGAGGTACGACGTCCACCCGCTGCTGGTCGAACCGGCCGCGACACCGGCGTCCGTCGTCAGCGCCGCGCTCGCGGCGCGGCCCGCGGCCGCGGTCGTGACGCTCGCGCTCGGGTCACTCTTCGACAGCGAGTCGCTGGTCTGTGGCCTGACCCGCGAGAGGATCCCGGTCGTCGCACTGGAGACCGCCGACCCGGACGCCGACGAGGCCGCCCTCGGTCGGGCGCTCATCGCCGGGGCAGCGAGCGTCGTGTCCAAGACCGACTCCGTCGCCGTACTCCTCCAGGCCGTGGCGTGCGCGATCGTCCGGGTCCCGGTCTACTCGGCCGAGAACGCGCGCCGACGGGTCGCCGCATCGAGAGCGGCGAACGAGAGACAGACGGCCCGAAGCCGGCTGTACGCCCTCACCGTCCGCGAGCGCGAGGTGCTCGTGGAGCTCGTGTGCGGCCGCAACCCCGTGGACATCGCGCGTGACCGCGTCGTCTCCGAGGCGACCGTCCGCACGCAGGTCAGGTCCATCCTCGCGAAGCTGGAGGTGAAGTCCCAGCTCGCCGCGGTCGCCATCGCGGTCACGGCAGGCGGCGACTTCGTCCCCGCGATCACGACCACCTGCTCGCGGCGGCCCTCCCGGTCGTACGACGTCAGCGGATTCCGGCCCTACGCATCATCTTCAGGCCGCCGAGCATCCCCTTGACGTACTCGTCGTAGTCCTGGCCGGGACGCGCGCCCATCACCTGCTTCTTGAGCACGGCGAGGTTCTGGACGTCGGTGTACTTGAGCAACCCCTGGTCGCCGTGCCGCCCACCGACACCCGACTGCTTGACGCCGCCGGAGGGCGTGCCCTTGGACGCGAACGCCGTCGCGAGAATGTCGTTGACGTTCACGTTGCCCGAGTGGATGCGCATGCCGACCTGGCAGGCGGTCGCAACGTCTCCACCCCATACGGAGGCGTTGAGGCCGTAGTCGGTGTCGTTGGCGAGCTCGACCGCCTCGTCGACGGTGCGGTAGCGGTGCAGTGCGACGACCGGCCCGAAGGTCTCGGTGACGCCCGCGAGCATGTCGGTGGTGACGCCCTCGAGGATCGTCGGCTCGAAGAACGCAGGCCCGAGGTCGGGTCGCGGCCGGCCACCGGTCAGCACCGTGGCGCCCTTGGCGACCGCGTCGTCGACGTGGGACTTCACCCGCTCCATGTGGTCGGGCGAGACCAGCGAGCCCACGTCGGGCCCGAAGTCGTACGACGCGCCGAGCACCAGCTTCTGCGTCGCCGCCACGAAGGCGTCGCGGAACTCGGCGTACCTCGACTCGGGCAGGTACATCCGCTCGATGTGCATGCAGATCTGGCCGGTGTTGCCGAACGCACCGAAGATCGCACCCTGTACGACGTCGGCGAGGTCGGCGTCCTCGAGCACGATCATCGGGTTCTTGCCGCCGAGCTCGAGGCAGCAGCCGATCAGGTTGCGCCCGGCTCGTTCGCCGATGACCCGGCCGGTCGCGGTCGACCCGGTGAACATGACGTAGTTCGCGTTGTCGATGAGCGTCGGCCCGACGTCGGGGCCTTCGCCGCAGACGACCTGGAAGAGCCCCTTCGGCAACCCGGCCTCCTCGAGCAGCTGGATCCCGTAGAGCGGCGACAGCGCGGTCTTGTTGTCCGGCTTGAGCACGATCCCATTGCCGGCCATCAGGGCTGAGATCGAGTCGGAGATCCCGGTCGCGAACGGGAAGTTCCAGGGCGCGATGATCCCGATGACGCCCTTGGGCTGGCGGATCTCGGTCGAGGTCGTGAGGAACGGGATCGGCCCGCCGCGCTTGACCGGGGCGAGCAGCTTGGGCGCCCGCTTGAGGTAGTGGCTCATCACCATCACCGGGTCGCAGGTCTCCTCGATCGCCATCCGGCGGTTCTTCCCGCTCTCGACCTGGATCAGGTCGGTGGTGATCTCGGCCCGCTCGAGGAAGAGGGTGTGTGCGCGCTTGAACACGTCGAGGCGCTTCTTGAGCGGCCAAGCGGCCCAGCCGGTCTGTGCGGCCCGCGCGGTTGCGAAGGCGCGCTCGATGTCCGCCTCGGTCGACTGCGGCAGCTCCACCAGCAGCTCGCCGGTGTAGACCTCGGTCAGCTTCCAGGTGCCGCCGTCACTCGACGGCACCCGGGCGACCAGGCCCCGCAGGAAGTCGTCGGTCACGGACGCGGGTCGTTGCAGGCTCATCGTCATCGCCCCTCTCTCAGGCACGGCCGAGCACGAGGTCGGCCCCGCGCTCTCCGATCATGATCGCGGGTGCGTTGGTGTTGCCGCCGGTGATCGACGGCATGATCGAGGCGTCGCAGACCCGGAGGCCCTCCACGCCGCGGACCTTGAGGTCCGGCGTGACGACGGCGAGCTCGTCGACGCCCATCCGGCAGGTGCCGACGCCGTGGTAGACCGACGTCGCTCGCTGCAGGACCTTCTCGCGCAGTCCGGTCCCCGTGCGGTCGGCCCCGGGCGCGATCTCGCTCTTCACCGCACCTCCGAACGCACCACTGCGCATGATCTCCCGGGTCATCTCGGACCCCTCGGCGAGGACGTCGACATCGCCCGGGTCGGAGAGGTACTGGAAGTCGATGAGCGGGGACACCGTCGGATCGCTCGACGCGAGGCGCAGGGTGCCGCGGCTGCGGGGGTAGATCAACGTGGACAGCACCGTGAGAGCCGGGCGCGCATCGACCGCATGCCGGACCGGCTCGTCCTGGTTGCCCGCCGGGTACGCCCAGGGCAGCAGGTGCAGCTGCAGGTCGGGTACGTCGGTCGCCTGCGACGTACGCAGGAAGGCGACCGCCTCGAAGACCGAGTTGGCCATAAACGTCGTCCCCGGTCGCAGCGCCTCCTTCACGACGCCCATGCCGAAGAAGCGGGCGTTGCCGCGCATCTTGGAGGTCGTGACGTTGAACGTCAGCGCGTGGAACAGGTGGTCGTGCAGATTGTCTCCAACGGGAAGATCTGCGAGCACCTCGATCCCGTGGTCGCGCAGGTGCTGGGCGTGGCCGATGCCGGAGAGCATCAGCAGCTGCGCGGACCCGACGAAGCCCGCCGAGAGGATGACCTCCTTGCCGGCCCGGACGGTCCGTTGCGTGCCGTCCTTGTCGGTGACCTCGACGCCGGTGGCCCGGCCGTTCTCGATGACGATCTTGCGGGCCAGCACCTCTGACTGCAGCTGCAGCGTCGGTACGTCGAGGTGGTGGAGGTAGCCGCGGGACGCGCTGTAGCGCAGGCCGTCCGCGGCGTTCTGCTGCATCCGGCTCACACCCTCCTGCGACTCCGCGTTGTAGTCGTCGAGGACCGGCACGCCCAGGGCGTCCGACGTGGCCTCGATGAACTGCAGCGAGCCCTCCTGCGGGGCCTTGTTGCGGGTGACCCGGATCGGGCCGCCGGCACCGCGGTAGTCGCTGGCGCCGTCCTCGAAGTCCTCCATCCGGCGGTACGCCGCGTTGACGTCGTCGGCGCCCCAGCCGGTGTTGCCCTCGGCGGCCCAGGAGTCGTAGTTGGCGCGGTTGCCGCGCACGTAGACCATGCCGTTGATCGAGCTCGAGCCGCCGACGACCTTGCCCCGCGGGACCGGCATCTTGCGGTCGAGCATGTGCTTCTGCGGGCTCGAGTAAAGACCCCAGTCGACCCGCGCCTTGATCTGCGGCACGGAGTGCATCGGGCCGATCATCCCCGGCTTCTTCACCAGGTACTGCTCGTCGCTCTTGCCGGCCTCCAGCACGATCACGCTCGCTCCGGACTGCGCCAGCCGGGCGGCGATCGCCGCCCCAGAGCTGCCGGAGCCGACCACGACGTAGTCGGCTTCGCTTGCGTACGACGGCTTCCGGGCCACGGGCTACCTCTACTCACATACCGAGAGAATGTTCCGAACGCGGCAACTGTAACCTGTTCTAGTTCTTCGAACCAGAGGCACCCCGATCTGTCGGTCGCGAGAGGATGCGTCCGTGAAGATCCTGTCGATCCAGTCCTCGGTCGCCTACGGCCACGTCGGCAACTCCGCCGCGGTCTTCCCGCTGCAGCGACTCGGCCACGAGGTCTGGCCCGTGATTACCGTGCACTTCTCCAACCACACGGGGTACGGCGCCTGGCGCGGACCCCTGCTGGCCGCCGACGACGTGCGCGAGGTGATCGCCGGGATCGAGGACCGAGGGGTGCTCGGCGAGGCCGACGCCGTACTGTCCGGCTACCAGGGAGACCCCGCCGTCGGCGCGGTCATCCTCGACGCGGTCGCGAAGGTGAAGGAGCTCAACCCGAGCGCCGTCTACTGCTGCGACCCGGTGATGGGAGACGTGGGACGCGGCATGTTCGTGCGGCCGGGGATCCCGGAGTTCATGCGCGACACCGTCGTGCCGCAGGCCGACATCGTCACGCCCAACCACTTCGAGCTCGACTTCCTCGCCGGCCGGACCACGACGACGCTGGACGAGATCCTGGACGCCGTCGACGCCGTACGCGCCCGCGGTCCCCACGACGTGCTCGTCACGAGCGTCCTGCACGGCGACGTCCCCGAGGGCCGCCTCGACGTGGTCGCCGTCTCCGACGAGGGCGCGTGGGCAGTCGAGACGCCGCTCCTGCCGATCACGCCCAACGGCTGCGGCGACGTCACGGCCGCGCTCTACCTCGCCCACCTGCGGACGACGGGCTCCGCCGCCGAGGCGCTCGCCCGGACGACCTCGTCGGTCTACGGCATCCTCGAGGCCACCATCGCCGCCGGCACCCGCGAGATCCAGCTGGTCGCCGCCCAGGACGCGATCGCCGAGCCGCCGATGGGCTTCGACGTACGCCGGCTGCGCTGAGGATCAGTAGGACTGGCCGCTCGCATAGCGGGCGCGGCGCCACGCCCGGCCACGGCCCCTGTTGCGCGCCTTGTAGGTCGCCAGCTGAGAGTCACAGTTGGGACAGATCAGTCGGAGGTTGTCGCGCCGATTGTTGGAGGCGTCCCCGTCGATGTGGTCGAGGACGAACGCGAGCGGCCGGTCGTTCCACTCGGCCGCCGTCGCACAGATCGCGCAGAACCCACCTTGATCGTCGAGGATGTAGCGCCGTATGTAGTGCCCTCGGCCGGACCCGGCGTTAACGGCGACTCCGGTGCGTAGCCAGTCGGCAACGCGTTGATCGCGTTCGGCCGCTCGCTGGCAGGCATTGCTGCAGAACCTCCTGGCCTTTCGACCTGGGAGCACGAGGCCACAGCCCTGACACACGAACATGGACAGCAACATAGGCAGAGGCTCCGACAGAGCCGCGTGGGAGGATCGAACTCCCGACATTTCGCTTACAAGGCGAATGCTCTGCCAACTGAGCTAACGCGGCACGCCCACGGCGAGCCTGGGGCGAGGCCACATGCTACGGGTCGACGTGGCGAGTCCGATCAGCCGCTCATGCCACCGTCGTGCGCGATCACGGCGCCGGTGATCATCCGGGCCGCGGGAGAGGCGAGCCAGAGGATGGTCTCCCCGATCTCCGAAGGCTTGATGGCGCCACCGGGCAGCATCATCATCAGCCGGTCGGCGACCCGGGTGTTGAGGTCGTCGGTGAGCTTGTGGAAGACCTGCTCGACGATCGGGGTGTCGACGGTCCCGGGGCAGATCACGTTGACCCGGATGCCCTCGGGCGACAGTTCCAGCGCGAGCGCCTTGGTGAACTGGGTGAGCCCGCCCTTCGCGGCGGCGTACGCCGTGGCGTAGGGCTGCGGCGCGTTGCCGGCCACCGAGGAGACGTTGACGATGTTGCCCTTGGCCGCGCGGATGTGCGGGAGCGCGGCCTGGATCAGGAAGAACGGCCCCTTGAGGTCGACCGCGTGGACGCGGTCCCACTCGTCCTCGGTCACGGTCTCGATCCGGCCGAACTGCACGATGCCGGCGACGTTGGCCAGCACGTCGATCTTGCCGCTGGCGGCGCAGACCTCGATGGCGGCGTCGACGGCGGCCTTGCTGCCGACGTTGCACTCGACGTACGTCACGCCGTCCGGGACGGTCGGGTTGATGTCGAGGCCGTACACGGTGTCGCCGAGGTCGCGGAACAGCTCGGCGGTGGCGTAGCCGATCCCGGAGGCAGCTCCGGTGATGACGACGACGCGGGGAGTAGTGGGCTCAGTCACAGCGGGGACGGTACCAGCGAGTTAGAACACGTTCTAGTGTTTCGGGACTCGGACCGGGCGTCGGGATAGCCAGCGACGAAGTGGCCCTTCATGGGCCACCAGGAGGGCCACTTCGTGTCTGGCTACCCCGACATCGCCAGCGAGCCGGCCAGGACTTGAAGGATGCTTCAAGTACGGCGAGGCTGGGCCCATGACGTACGTGACGATCGGCCACCTCGCCGAGAGAGCGGGCGTGGCGACGTCCGCGATCCGGTTCTACGAGTCGAGGGGCCTGATCACCTCGGAGCGTACGACGGGCAACCAGCGCCGCTACGAGCAGTCGACGCTGCGCCGGATCGCGTTCATCCGTACGGCGCAGCGCGTCGGGCTGAGCCTCGACGAGATCGGCGAGGCGCTGGCGACCCTGCCCGACGGGCGCGCGCCCACGAAGTCCGACTGGCACCGACTCAGCAAGGCCTGGCGCCCGCGGCTCGATGAGCAGATCGAGCGGATCGAGCGGCTGCGCGACCGGCTCGACGGCTGCATCGGCTGCGGCTGCCTGAGCCTGAAGACCTGCGCCCTCACCAACCCCGGTGACGAGGCGGCGCAGTGGGGACCCGGCGCGGCCTTCCTTGAACCACAGAGCCTCGAGCCCCACGGACGAAGGACCTGATGACTCTGCTCCGCGAGCCGCACCACGACGGCTCCCCGACGTACGTATCCGACGAGGCGCCCGCGCCCGGCTCGACCGTCACCGTACGGCTGCGCACAGATCCCACCGATCCCGTCGAGCAGGTCTGGGTGCGCACGACGTACGACGCCGAGCCGACGTACCACCCCTGCACCGTCGCCTCGCGCGACGAGCACGCCGTCTGGTGGGAGGGCTCGCTGCCGGTCCACAACCCCGTGACCAACTACCGGTTCCTGCTCGACGGCTCCGACGGTCAACGCTGGGTGACTGCCGTCGGGCCGATCGAGCACGACCCGCCGGACGCGTTCGACTTCCGGCTCAGCTCGCACAAGGCCCCGCCGGACTGGGCCCGCGACGCCGTGATCTACCAGGTCTTCCCCGACCGGTTCGCCCGCTCGGCCGCGGCCGGCGAGCGCGAGACCCCGGCCTGGGCGGTGCCTGCGGAGTGGGACGACACCGTCGTCTTCGAGGGGTTCGACCCGCGTACGCCGACGCAGTTCTACGGCGGCGACCTCGACGGCATCACCGAGCACCTCGACCACCTCGCCGACATCGGCGTCAGCGTCGTCTACACGACGCCCGTCTTCCCCGGCGAGAGCAACCACCGCTACAACGCGTCGACCTTCGAGGAGGTGGACCCGCTGCTCGGCGGCGACGCGGCGTACGTCCGGCTGGCCACGGCCGTGCACGAGCGCGGCTGGCGGATCCTCGGAGACCTGACCACCAACCACACGGGTGACACCCACGAGTGGTTCGTCGCCGCGCGCGACGTCGAAGGGGCGCCGGCGCGGTCGTTCTACTACTTCCTGCCCAACGGCGCCTACGAGTGCTGGATGGGCCACGGCACGCTGCCGAAGCTCAACCACGCCGACCCGGCCCTGCGTACGGCGATGGTCGACGGCCCGGACTCGGTCGTGGCGCGGTGGCTGCGGCCGCCGTACGACCTCGACGGCTGGCGGGTCGACGTCGCCAACATGACCGGCCGCCTGGGCGCGATCGACGTCAACCACGAGATCGCCCGGTTGGTACGGCGCACCGCGGAGACCGAGCGTCCCGACGCGTTCGTGATCGGCGAGCACAACCACGACGCCTCGACCGACGTCGACGGCGACGGCTGGCACGGCACGATGAACTACTCGGGGTTCTCCTGGCCGGTGTGGTCGTGGCTGCGTGATCCTGAGTCACCCGCGCGGGCCTTCGGGCGGCCGGTCCCAGCGCCCCGCCGGCCGGGCGACGCGATCGTCCGCAGCATCCGCGAGTGGCAGGGCCGCTACGGCTGGCGCGCGACCACCTGCTCCTGGAACATCCTCGGCTCCCACGACAGCGCCCGGATCCGCACCGTGACTGGATCGGGCGCCGTCCACCGGGTGGCGGCGGGGTTGCAGTTCACGATGCCCGGGGTGCCGATGCTCTTCGCCGGCGACGAGATCGGGCTCGAGGGCGTCAACGGGGAGGACGCGCGGCGCCCGTTCCCCTGGGACGCCCCCGACAAGTGGGACGACGACACCCTCGCGACGTACGCCGGACTGGCGCGGCTGCGTGGCGAGCACGAGGCGCTGCGTCGCGGCGGGCTGCGCTGGGCGCACGTCGACGACGACGCGCTCGTCTACCTCCGCGAGCACCCCGCCGGGTCGGTCCTGGTCGCGGCTCGTCGTACGGGGGGGCCGGCGATCACCCTCGAGGCCGGGCCGCTCGGCTTCGCCGACGGATCGCGGCTGCTCGGCGCCGGGGACGACTTGGTCGAGTCCGACGGCGTCGTCACGCTGCCGGCCGGCGACGGGCCGTCGTTCTCGGTGTGGAGGATCTAACCTCAGACGTATGGCGCTCCGCATCGTCGCGAACCGGCCGGACCCGGCACTGCTGGGGCTGCCGTGGTCCACGCCGCTGGAGGAGTGGACCGAGCACGTCGTGCCACTCCCCCGCGGCCTCTCGCGCCACGTCGTCCGGATCATCCGGCTCGGCGGCAACACCTACGCGGTGAAGGAGACCCAGGAGCCGATCGCGTTCCGGGAGTACCGCCTGCTGCGCGACCTCCAGCGGATGGGACTGCCCGCCGTCGTCGCGCAGGGTGTCGTGACCGGCCGGGTCGACGAGCACGGCGAGGAGCTGCCGGCGGCGCTGCTCACCCAGCACCTGCAGTTCTCGTTGCCCTACCGCAGCCTCTTCTCGCACGGCCTCACCGCTGACAACCTGCCGTCACTCGTCGACGCCATGGTGGTGCTGCTGGTGCGGTTGCACCTGGCGGACTTCTACTGGGGCGACGTGTCGCTCTCCAACGTGCTCTTCCGGCGCGCCGCCGGGGGCTTCTCGGCGTACCTCGTCGACGCCGAGACCGGCGAGCTCAAGTCGACCCTGTCGGACCGGCTGCGCGAGCACGACCTCACGGTCGCGCGGGAAAACGTCTTCGCCGAGCTGCTCGACCTCCAGGCCAGCGACTCCCTCGACCACGAGGTGCAGGCGCTCGAGATCGTGGAGATGCTCCAGGAGAGGTACGACGCCCTCTGGAGCGAGCTGACCGTGGCCGAGGAGTTCCCGACGAACGAGATGTGGCGGATCGAGCAGCGCGTCGAGCGGCTCAACGACCTTGGCTTCGACGTCGACGAGATCGACATCGTCACCGACTGGGACGGCGAGAAGATCCGGATCCAGCCCAAGGTCGTCGAGCTCGGCCACCACCAGCGCGAGCTCCAGGCGCTCACCGGGCTGAACGTCGAGGACGCCCAGGCGCGGCGGATGCTCAACGACATCGCGGCGTTCACGGCGCACTTCGACCTCGGCCGCGAGGACCGCTCGCTGGTCGCCGCGAGGTGGCTGAACGAGACGTACGAGCCGATCCTCGCGATGATCCCGCCGGAGGCGCGCGGCAAGCTGGAGCCGGCGGAGATCTTCCACGAGATCCTGGTGCACCGGTGGTACCTCTCCGAGCGCGCCGGCCACTCGGTCGACCTGCTCGAGACGGCGCGCGACTACATCGACAACGTGCTGGCGCAGAAGCCGGACGAGGTGATCGCGGCCGACGACGAGTAACGGGGTCGGTGGTTTCGAGGCTCAGGCCTGGCGGCCTTCACACCTCAACCACCGTGACGGTGATTGAGGTGTGAGGCGCGCTCGGACCGGCGCCACCGGTGGTTGAGGTGTGAGGCGCGCTCGGACCGGCGCCACCGGTGGTTGAGGTGTGAGGCGCGCCAGCGCCGAGCCTCGAAACCACCGGGACCTGGTCAGTCGGTCGTCTCCGGATAACGCAGCTCGGTGTAGGTGCCGACCTGGAACGTGCCGTTGGGCTGCAGGGTCACCCACTGCAGGCCGGCCGGTCGCCCGTCTCGATAGGTCACCAGGCTGATGTCCGCGGCCCGGCGCGGCTTGCTGCCGATCGCGATGGCGTACGCCGCCCCGCCCGTCGTCCCGGTCGTGTAGGTGTAGCCGCGCTCGCCGTCGGGCCCGTCGACCCGGGTCGGCCCGGACCGGACGTGCACGTGGCCGCCGAGGACGAGGTCGGTGCAGCCGCGGGCGAGGGCCTCGCGGCCGAGGTTGGCGTCGTGGACGAGGATCGTCGTGACCCGTACGTCGCTGTCGCACGCGGCGTCGGCGAGGCGCTGCTCGACCTCGGCGAAGCTCAGGCCGGTCTCGTCGCGCCAGGAGCCGAGCCCGCTGGATCGCGGGTCGTCGACGCCGAGCAGCGTCGTACCTCCCGGCCCGGCGACGACCTCGCCGTCGAGCATCGTCCACCCGTGACGCCCGAGGTAGTCGTGCACGAAGGAGCCCTGGTCGTGGTTGCCGGCCACCGCCCAGCGGTCGAACCCTTCGAACGCCTCGGAGACGGAGTCGAGCGAGAACGCCTCCCAGCTCTTGCCGGACGACGTGTCGTCGCCGCCGTCGTACACCGCGGTCGCGCCGGCGGCGTCGGCGACGGCGCGAGCCACCGGGTCCATCCCGATGTTGTCGTGCCGGTCGGACACGAACGCGGCGACGGTGTCGCCCTCCTCGGGCTCGCGCAGGTCGAGGCCCGCGGCCTCGTCGGCGGCCTCGGCGTAGAAGACCTTGCTCTTGTCGTAGGTGTCGACGGCGCTCTCGATCAGCCGCCGGGTCTGGGCGGTGGTCACGTCGCCGCGCACCTCGACGTCCTCGAGGCCGTCGGGCAGCGGCACCTGGGGGCCGAGGAAGTCCTGCAGCGACACCCACTCGTCGTCGGCCGCGACCGGCTCACCCTCGGTCGTCCAGGGCTGCCACACCGCGACGCCGAGCACGACCACGGCGCCGACCCCGACGAGCACGTGCGGCAGCCCGATCCGCGAGGCGAGCTCGCGCCGGCGGGCGCGGCCGACGAGCAGCCAGACGGCGATCGGGACCAAGCCGGCGACCGCCCCGCGAAGGGCCGCATCGCCGAGCATGTCCGCGACGGCGTCGCCCACCTTGGCGATCTGGCCCTCCGGCTGGCCGGCGATGTAGCCGTAGCGGCGGACCAGCTCGTCCGTGGACGCGGCGTCGGTCTTCTGGAGCCGGATGTCGACGCCGAGCAGGCCGGTGCTCTTGATCCGTACGTCGGGCAGGACCGGGCCGGTCTCCAGGACCGCGGCGCCGCTCAGCGTCGGCTGTACGACGGCGTCGTGGCTGGCCAGCTCGATCGAGCGGGTGCCCGAGAAGAACAGCACCGCCGTGACCGCGGCCGCGCACACCAGCCAGGCCCCGGCGTACGCAAAAATCGCCAGGGCCCGACGATGGGTCTCGACACGCCGGTCGCGACCTCGCGGGCTCGGTCGCGCGGCTCGCTCGACCACCATCAGTGGATCCGCTGGCGCGTCCCCACTAGCGACGCGCCTCGGAGATCGCGTAGAGGACGACCGACGCGGCGACACCGGCGTTGAGGGACTCGAGCTGGTTGGCCATCGGGATCGAGACGAGCTGGTCGCAGGTCTCGGCGACGAGGCGGCCCAAGCCGTTGCCCTCCGAGCCGACCACGACGACCAGCGGGCCGTCCGCGAGGTCGAGGTCGGGCAGGCTGACGTCACCGTCGGCGGCGAGGCCGATCACCATGCAGCCGGCGTCCTGGTAGGCCTTGAGCTGGCGCACCAGGTTGACCGTCTGGGCGACCGGGATGCGGGCCGCGGCACCGGCGCTGGTCTTCCAGGCGGAGGCGGTCATGCCGGCCGCGCGACGCTCGGGGATCACGACGCCGTGGGCGCCGAAGCCGGCCGCGCTGCGGACGATCGCGCCGAGGTTGCGGGGATCGGTGACCGAGTCCAGGGCCACGATGAGCGGCTGCTCGCCGTTAGTAGCGGCCGCGTCGAGGAGGTCGTCGGCGTGGGCGTACTCGTACGACGGGATGCGCGCGGCGAGGCCCTGGTGCACGGCGCCGGAGGTCATCCGGTCGAGCTCGTTGCGGGTCACCTCGAGGATGCTGATGCCGCGGTCGGCGGCCAGGGCGAACGCCTCGCGCAGGCGGCCGTCGCGCTCGGCGCCCTCGCCGACGTACACGCCGTTGACCGGCACGCCCTCGCGCAGCGCCTCGACGACGGAGTTGCGCCCGGCGATCCACTCGGCGTCCGTGCTGCCCGTACGCCGCTTCTTCGGCCGGGCGGCGGCGGACTTGTCGACCTTGTTGGCCGCCTTGTAGGCCTTGTGGTACTCGCGGTCCTTCGCCTTCGGCGTCGGGCCGCGCCCCTCGAGGCCGCGCTTGACGCGACCGCCGGAGCCGGCGGTGGGGTTGCCCTTGCCGGTCTTCTTGATGGAACCCTTGCGCTGCGAATTGCCAGCCATTATTTGGTGCCTGCTTCCAGGGACCACGTGGGTCCGTCGGGGGTGTCCGTGATCTCGATGCCGGCGGCCTTGATCTGGTCGCGGATCGTGTCGGCGGCGGCGAAGTCCTTGTTCGCCCGCGCCTGGGCGCGCTGCTCGAGCAGGCCGCGGACGAGCACGTCCACGGCGTCGGTCAGCTGCTGGTCGTTGCTGGACGCCGGACCCCACGCGGGGTCGGCGGGGTTGAGGCCGAGCACGTCGAGCATCGCGACGACCGCACCGGCCTGCTCGCGGGCGACGGCGGGGTCACGGTTGCCGTCGCGGACGGCGTCGTACAGGACCGCCACGGCCGCGGGGGTGCCGAGGTCGTCGTTCATCGCGTCGACGAAGGCCTGCGGGAGCTCGCCGGGCTCGACGTCGCCGACCCGGGCCAGGAAGCTCTCGATGCGCCGGAAGCCCACGGCGGACTCGTCGAGCGCCTCGAAGCTGAACTCCACGTGGCTGCGGTAGTGCGCGGCCACCATGTAGAAGCGCAGCTCGATGCCGCGGACCCGCTGCAGCACCGACGGGATCGACAGGGTGTTGCCGAGCGACTTGCTCATCTTCTCGCCGGCGGTGGTGATCCAGGCGTTGTGCATCCAGTACGACGCGAACGCGTGGCCGGCCGCGCGCGACTGGGCCTGCTCGTTCTCATGGTGCGGGAAGCGCAGGTCGACGCCGCCGCCGTGGATGTCGAAGGCCTCACCGAGGTACTTGCCGGCCATCGCCGAGCACTCGATGTGCCAGCCGGGACGGCCGCGCCCCCACGGGCTCGGCCACGACGCGGTCTCCGGCTCGGAGTCCTTGCGGCCCTTCCAGAGCGCGAAGTCGCGGGGGTCCCGCTTCCCCCGAGGATCGGCGTCCTCGGCGGCCTCCATGTCGTCGATCCCCTGGTGGGTGAGCTCGCCGTACTGCGCCCAGGAGCGGACGTCGAAGTAGACGTCGCCCGAGTCGTCGGCCGCGGCGTACGCGTGCCCGCGCTCGATCAGCAGGTCGATCAGCTCGACCATCTCGGGGATGTGCCCGGTGGCCGACGGCTCGTACGTCGGCGGCGCGACGTTGAGCGCGGCGTACGCCTTGTCGAGCTCGACCTTCATGGCGTAGGCGAGGTTGTACCAGGGGCGACCCTGGGCCTCGGCCTTGGTGAGGATTTTGTCGTCGATGTCGGTGACGTTGCGGATGAAGCTCACGTCGTACCCGAGATGACGCAGCCAGCGCTGCAGCACGTCGAAGTTCACGCCCGACCGGACGTGCCCGACGTGCGGCTCCGACTGCACGGTCAGACCACACACGTAGAGACCCGCCTTCCCCTCCTGGAGGGGAACGAAGTCACGAACTTCGCGGGTCGCGGTGTCATAGAGCCTGAAGGTCACCCCCTCAGTCTAGGGATCGTGGACGATCGTCCACCATCCACGACTGGGTCTCGCTCAGACCCCGTAGCCGCCGTCGACGTCGAGCTTCTGCCCGGAGACGAACCCCGCCCGGTCCGAGGCCAGGAAGCAGACGGCTTCCGCGATGTCGTGGGCGCTGCCGAACCGGCGCATCGGGATGTTGCGACGAGTGATAGCCAAGGCTTCCTCCGACAGCTCGCCGGAGTCGATCAGACGCGCGGCCATGCCGTCGGTCAGCATGCCGGGGCCGACGGCGTTGACGCGTACGCCGTACCGGCCCTCCTCGGCGGCCAAGGCCCGCACCATCGCCTCGACGGCGGCCTTCGGCGCCGACGAGAGCCCGTCGCGCACCGGGAAGCGGGAGGTCGCGGCCGTCGTGACCGCCACGATCGAGCCCTCGCTGGCGCGCAGGTGCGGGAGCGACGGCGCGACCACGGCGAAGAACCCTGCCGCGTCGGCGGCCAGCTGCGCCGCCATCGCCGCGGGCTCGACTGCGGAGAGATGGGTCATCGGGACGTGCGGGCCGGCGGCGTAGACCAGCGTGTGGATGCCGCCGCGGGCCGCCGCCACCTGCTCGACCACGAGTGCGGCGTCGTCGGCGACCGACGGCGCGCCCAGGTCCAGCTCGTACGCCGACGCGTGCACGCCCCACTCGCGACTGGTCTCGACGACGGCTGACGCCGTGTCCGGACGAGAGCGGAAGGTCACCACGACATCGGACCCGCGGCTCGCCAGCATCGTGGTGATCGCCAGCCCGAGGCCGCCGCTCCCGCCGATGACCAGCGCCACGCCCGTGCGCCCACCGAAGTCATTCATCGATCGTCTCCATCGCCTTGAAGGTAGTCGTGTCCCAGCCGGTCGCCCCGTCGGGCAGGGTGTCCTGCTCGTCGCCGGTCTGGACCTGGCCGTCCGAGTCGATCGCGCGTACGGCGAGGGTGTGGTCGCCCGGCTCGACGTCGATCGTCGCCGCCCACTGCACCCAGGTGTCCGTGCTCGGCACCCCACCGATGTCGGCGGGCTGCCAGGGTCCGTCGTCGACGGAGATCTCCACCCCCGAGATGCCGGTGTGCTGCGACCACGCCATCCCGCCGACCCGGCCACCCGAGGCGAGCACCTCGCCGCCGTTGCTCGGGACGTCGATGCGCGACGACATCTTGACCGGCCCGAACTCGGCCCAACCCCGCTTGGTCCAGTAGGCCTCGATGTCGGCGAAGCGGGTCACCTTCATCTCGACGACCCACTTGCACGCGGACACGTAGCCGTAGAGCCCGGGCACGATCGTGCGCACCGGGAAGCCGTGGTCGATCGGCAGCGGCCGGCCGTTCATCGCGAAGGCGAGCATGGCGTCGCGCTCGTCGGTGAGCGCGCCGATCGGCGTACCGCAGGTCCAGCCGTCGTCCGACGTCTGCAGGACGGCGTCCGCACCCGGCTGGACCCCGGCCGCCGCGAGCAGGTCGGCGATGCGTACGCCGCTCCACCACGCGTTGCCGATCAGGTCGCCGCCGACCGGGTTGGAGACGCAGTTGAGGGTCACCCACGCCTGGGTCACCTGGCGGTCGATCAGCTGCTGGTAGGTCAGCACGATCTCGCGGTCGACCATGCCGTGGATGCGCAGCTGCCAGTCGGTGGGCTCGATCGTGGGCACCACGAACGCGGTGTCGATCCGGTAGAAGTCGCCCGCCGGCGTCGCCCACGGGGTCACGCCCTCCAGGCCGACCCGGACGCTGGCAGGGACCTGCGGCCCCGTCACCCCCGGGAGCCGCAACAGCCGCCGCGCCTCCTCGACGTGGCGGCGACCGCGCCCGACCACCCGACCCACGGTGCCGACGACGGTGGTCCCGGCGACGATGATGCCGGCGCGGAGCAGGAACGTACGCCGTGTGTGGTCGGCTCGCGCGGGGATCCCGGGCTGCTCGGGCGCCTCGGCACCCGCTGTCAGCGCTCGCTCGTGCAGGCGCAGCGGCTCGGTCAGCAGCGACAGGCAGACCAGCCAGGTCGCGAAGCCGACCCCGATCGGCAGGATGTCGATCGCACCCGACCCACGCTGCAGCCAGACAGCGATGCCTCCGACGACCGCAAGCACGGCGAAGACGATCGTCGGCGCCCACCACGACCGGCGGGCGAGCCGGCCCGCCCAGGCGAAGAGCACCCCGGACAGCAGCAGGATCATCAGCAGCAGGAACTGCTTGTCGTGGTGACCGAGGATCCGGATGGCCCGCTCGACGACCGGCCCAGGCGTCAGCCGGGTCACCAGCTCGGCGACGGCGGTCACCGGCGAGTCCCGCGTCGTCATCACCATCGCGACGCAGTAGCTGGCGGCGAGCCCGGCGAAGCCGGCGACCAGACCGGCCACCGACCAACGACCCCGCGCTCCCCTCACCCGGATGATTCTGTCTCAGGCATGATCTTCGCGTGGACCACCTCCCCCGCGTCGGCATCGGCACCGACGTACACCGCCTCGTCGACGGCGTCCCGATGCACCTCGCCGGCCTCGCCTGGCCCGACGAGCCGCAGGGCCTCGACGGTCACTCCGACGCCGACGTCGCCGCCCACGCGGCCTGCGACGCGCTGCTCTCCGCGGCCGGCCTCGGCGACCTCGGGTCCAACTTCGGTACGGCGGAGCCCGAGTGGGCCGGCGCCTCCGGGGCCGCACTCCTGACCGAGACCGCCGCCCGGGTGCGGGCCGCCGGCTTCTCGATCGGCAACGTCGCGATCCAGGTGATCGGCAACCGGCCCCGCCTCGGCCCCCGCCGGGCCGAGGCCCAGGAGGCGCTGTCCGCCGCTGCCGGCGCACCGGTCACCGTCTCCGCCACCACCACCGACGGGCTCGGCCTCACCGGCCGCGGCGAGGGCATCGCGGCGATCGCCACCGCGGTGATCTTCTAGGCCGCGTCCACCTTCCGGTGACCGACCAGCACGACACCCTCGACCACCCGGACGTCGTACGCCGGGACGGACACGTGGTGGTCGTCGAGGCAGCGCCCGCTGCGCAGGTCGAAGGCGTGCTTGTGCGAGGGCGAGGCGACGAACGGCACGCCGTCGCGGGTGCCGACGATTCCCTTCGCGAGCACCGACGCCTTGGCGAACGGGTCGTGGTTGCCGAGCGCGTAGACCTGGTCGTCCTGGGTGCGGAAGATCGCGATCGCCTGCCCGTGCACCAACGCCGTCGCGCCGCGCTCGACAGCGAGCTCGACGATGCGGCAGACAGGCTGCCACTCCTCCGCGCGCTGGTGAGCGGCAGGCGTCATCGCAGTGCCCCTTTTCTGGCGCCCTTCCTGGTCCCATGAAGGTAGGGGCGGCGCGTCAAGCACCTGTTTCGTCGTGTAACAGCCGTGAAAACACTCCCTAGACTCTCCGGGTGCCCGCTGCCGTCGTGATCCTCGCCGCCGGGACCGGTTCGCGGGTCGGAGCCGGCTCCAACAAGGTCCTCCTTCCCCTCGGCGACCGGCCCGTGCTGGCCTGGTCGGTCCGCGACGCCTCGGCCTTGGCCGACGCTGGGCCGGACCAGGTTGTCCGCGTGCTGGTCGTGGTCCGCCCGGGCGAGCGGGACGAGGTGGCGGCCGCGCTCACGCCGTATCTCGGCGACGACGAGGTCGGCCTGGTCGAGGGCGGGGAAACCCGGCACGCCTCAGAATGGGCGGCGTTGCGTGCACTCGGGCCCGCGATCGAGGCGGGCGAGGTCGACGTGGTCGCGATCCACGACGGCGCCCGGCCGCTCGCCGGCAAGGAGCTCTTCGCGGCGACGATCACCGCCGCCCGCGAGCTCGGTGGCGCTATCCCCGTCGTACCTCTCCCCGGCCTGCTGGCACGCGACGGCCGGGACCTGCCACCCGAGCTGGACGGCGTACAGACGCCGCAGGCGTTCCGAGCCCAGGATCTGGTCGCGGCCTATACGGCTGCCGCCGCGGAGGGCTTCGAGGGGACCGACACCGCCGCCTGCTGGGCCCGCTACTCGGACCTGCCCGTCGCCGCCGTCCCGAGCACCCCCGGCAACCTCAAGATCACGTTTCCCGAGGACCTGGCCCTGGCGCTGCGACTCGCGTGAGCGCCTCCAGCACCCGCACGTCCTCGAGCGAGCCGACCCGGCGGGCCGTCGGCGGGGCCTCGAGCAGCTCGACCGGGTAGCGGCGGCGCAGCTCGGAGACGAGCTCGACGAAGTCGGTGCTCGGCAGCCCGGGCAGAGAGGCGACCACGCTGGCGGGCAGGACCACGGGCGAGGCGACGGTGACCAGCCCCTCGCGGTCGACGGTCTCGCCGACGACGCCGTCCGCGACGACCTTCACCGTGTCCGTCACCGGGCGTACGCCGACGACCACGCAGCCCCGCGCGACCGCGCGCTCGACACACTCCGCGATGAACGCCGGCGGCGTCATCGGGCACAGCGGGTCGTGCAGCACGAACGGCTCGTCCGCGTCGACCAGCCCCGCCCACGCCGTACCGAGGTCGACCGGGGTCACCCCGGCCTCGCCGAGCGCCCAGACGGCCGCTGCGACCAGACCCTCGCCGTGGATCAGCGCGTACGGCAACTGCCCGCGGTCGTCGTCCAGCACGGCACCGAGCGCGGGCGGCAGCTCCTCGTCGTACACGTCCTCGACCCTAGGGCACCCGGGAAATGCAACAAGGCCCCCGGCGAACCGGGGGCCTTGTCGATGATCAACGACAGATCAGGAGGCGAGGACCTCGTCGAGCAGGGCCTCGGCCTTGTCCTCGTTGGTGTGCTCGGCGAGCGCGAGCTCCGACACCAGGATCTGACGGGCCTTGGCGAGCATCCGCTTCTCGCCGGCCGACAGGCCGCGGTCGCGCTCCCGGCGCCACAGGTCGCGGACGACCTCCGACACCTTCATGACGTCTCCGCTGTGCAGCTTCTCGAGGTTGGCCTTGTAGCGACGCGACCAGTTGGTCGGCTCCTCGACGTGAGCCGCGCGGAGGATGTCGAACACCCGGTCGAGTCCGTCCTTGTCGACCACGTCACGCACCCCGACGAGGTCGAGGTTGCAGGCGGGGACTCGCACTACCAGGTCCTGCTGGGCGACGATCCGGAGTACGAGGTACTCCCGGTCCTCTCCCTTGATGGTCCGCATCTCGATGTCCTCGATGATCGCGGCCCCGTGATTCGGGTAAACAACCGTTTCGCCGACGGTGAAAGTCATATGTGAAGTACCCCTTCCTAGGTGAGGATTCTAACACGCCCTCCCTGAGACCTCTTCATCGTTTGCGCAGGTCAGGGGCACAATCCGGGCTTGACAGAACCGCAGTCGGTGTGGTGGCGGACCCTCCGTGGACAGGCCCGTCGGCCCTCTGCCCGACAACGGGCCGACAGTTGACGGCCTGGAAGAGGCATACCCACGCGACGCCTGGTTGATACTGCGGGGTATGTCGCCCCGCCTGCGTCGACGGAGGACGGAGCCGACCGAGCAGAACCCTGCCGGTACCGGTTCCACCGCCACGACCACTGCTCCCCAGAAGACTGCAGAGAAGCCTGCAGAGAAGCCTGCCGAGGATCCTGTCCAGGATGCCCAGGCGGAGGTCACCGCCGAGGCCACGAAGGCACCGCCGGAGGAGACAGCCACCACCGGTCGCGAACGCCGCCGTACCCTCGCGCACGCCACCCCGGTCCTGCTGCTCCGGGCCGCGCACCCCCGGCAGGCGGTGCTCACGGCCGCCGGGCTCGCCGCGGCCGCCGCGCTCGCCGGCCGGCCCGGCCGCGAGGTCGGCCTGGTCTTCGCGACCGTCCTGGTCGGCCAGGCCGTGCTCGGCTGGCACAACGACCTGGTCGACCGCCGCCGTGATGCGCGGCGGCTGCCGAGCGGCAAGCCGATCGCGGACGGCTACCTCGAGCCAGCGACCGCGTGGTTCGCCCTGGGCTGCGGCGTGCTCCTCGTGGTCCCGCTCGCGGTGAGCAACGGGGTCACCGCGGGCTGCTGCTACCTGGCATCGGTCGGCCTCGGCCTGATGGGCAACGTCGTCCTGCGCCAGGGCTGGCTCTCCTGGCTGACCTGGGCGGCGTCGTACGCGCTCTATCCCGGCTTCCTCTCGTACGGCGGCTGGGGCGGCCAGACGACCGGCCATCCGCCCGAGATCGCCATGGTGGTGCTCGCCGCGCTGCTCGGCGTCGGGGTGCACTTCCTGTGCGCGCTGCCGGGCCTGGTGACCGACCACGAGGACGGCGTCCGGCACCTGCCGCTGCGGATCGCTCTGAAGATCGGCGCCACCCGGCTGCTCGTCGTCACCCTGGCCTGGACCGCGCTCACCCTGGTCGGGCTGCTCCTCGTCGGCAATGCCGTCGGCCTCAGTCAGTAGCCCCGGTCGGTGACCGCTAGGCTGAGCCCGCACCCGTCGTCGCCACACGTGAAGGCTCTGAAGATGCAGCTTCGCCGTTCCGCTCGCCTGCTCACCGCCGCGGGAGCGCTCCTCCTCGCAGCCACGGCTCTCTCGTCCTGTGGCTTCAACTACGCGACCGACCGGCCGTACACGCCGGGCGCCGGCACCAACGACCAGGACGGGCACATCGACGTGCTCGGTGCCGTCGTCGTCAGCGCCGAGGACGGCTCCGGCACGCTGATCACGACGTTCTCCAACAACGTCGAGGACGAGTCGGCAACGGTCACCGCGATCGCCGGAGCCGGCGACGACAGCGCGCTGACGATCGGCGACTTCGACCCGATCGAGATCGCGCCGGGCGGCTACGTCAACCTCGCCAGCGACGACAGCCCGACCGCCGACACCCCGATCACGGTCGAGGGCGAGTTCACGACCGGCGAGTTCCTCACGCTGGAGTTCACCTTCGACGACGGCACGTCGACCGAGCTCGACGTCCCGGCGGTCGCGGACTGCTACGAGTACGCCGGCCTCGACGCGACGGCGGAGACGGGCACCCCCGCCGAGGAGTGCGTCCCCGAGCCCAGCGAAGTCGAGCACTGATGACCTACACGCTGGTCCTGCTCCGCCACGGCGAGAGCGAATGGAACGCCAAGAACCTCTTCACCGGCTGGGTCGACGTCGGGCTCACCGACAAGGGCCGCGCCGAGGCCGTCCGGGGCGGTGAGCTGCTCCGCGAGGCCGACGTACTCCCCGACGTCGTGCACACCTCGGTCCAGCGCCGTGCCATCAACACCGCGGCCCTCGCACTCGACGCCGCCGACCGGCACTGGATCCCGGTGCGGCGGTCGTGGCGGCTCAACGAGCGCCACTACGGCGCGCTGCAGGGCAAGAACAAGAAGGAGACGCTCGACGAGTACGGCGAGGAGCAGTTCATGCTCTGGCGCCGCTCGTTCGACGTACCGCCGCCGCCGCTCGACGACGACAGCGAGTTCTCCCAGGCCGGCCTGCCGCAGTACGCCGACCTCGGCGCCGACCTGCCCCGCACCGAGTGCCTCAAGGACGTCATCGTCCGGTTCCTGCCCTACTGGGAGTCCGCGATCGTGCCCGACCTGAAGGCCGGCCAGACCGTCCTCGTCGCCGCGCACGGCAACAGCCTGCGGGCGTTGGTCAAGCACCTCGACGGGATCAGCGACGAGGACATCGCCGGGCTCAACATCCCCACCGGCATGCCGCTGGTCTACGAGCTCGACGAGTCGTTGAAGCCGGTCGTCGCCGGCGGGACGTACCTCGATCCCGAGGCCGCCGCTGCCGCTGCTGCTGCTGTCGCCAACCAGGGCCGCTGAGCGTCGTAGCGGCATAGCCAGCTACAAAATGGCCCTTGGGGGTGCCTGAAAAGGGCCGTCCCGTAGCTGGCTATCCCGGCGGGGACCGCAAACCACCCTCAGCCGCCGACCGAGCGCGGGTTCTCGCCGGTGACGACGAAGACCACCCGGTTGGCGACCGAGACGGCGTGGTCGGCGATCCGCTCGTAGTAGCGACCCAGCAGGGCCACGTCGACCGCGGCCTCGACACCGTGGTTCCAGTCGGTGGAGAGCAGCTCGGCGAAGCTCTGGCGGCGCAGCTGGTCCATCTCCTCGTCGGCGTGCACGAGGGCGAGGGCGTCGTCGACGTTGCGGTCGGTGATGATCTTCGAGACCCGGCAGACCATGTCCTCGGCGACCGCGGCCATCCGCTCGATGATGGGCTGTACGGCGGCGGGCACGGCCAGGTTGGGCACCCGGAGCCGCGCGATCTTGGCGACGTGGACCGACAGGTCGCCCATCCGCTCGAGCTCGCTCACCATCCGCAGGGCGGCAACGACCGTGCGCAGGTCGCTGGCGACCGGCTGCTGGAGGGACAGCAGCAGGAACGCGGAGTCCTCCACCCGCTCACGAGCGCGGTCAATGTCGACGTCCGCACTGATGACCTGCTCGGCTATGTCGGCGTCGCCGCTGAGCAGCGCCTCGGTCGCGAGCCGGACGGCGGACTCGACGCTGACGCAGATGTCGGCCAGGTCGTGGAAGATGCCGTCGAGCTGTTCGTGGAATGCCTCTCGCATGGCGCAGACCCTAGGCAGCCTAGGTGTCCAGCCGGGGTTGTGACGTGAACGCGGGGTGAACGTTCGGAAGCCCTGACCTCGTGGGCGAACGTCCGCTGAATTCCCTCGTACGATTCACGTGTGGATGCGACGACGCAGGCTTTTCTGGCCGCGCTCATCGGCGCCGTCGTCGCCGGCGGTGCCGTGCTGGCGTGGCACGTCAGCGACCGCCAGCAGCACAGCGCGAACGTACCGACCGACGAGCCCGTCGTCCCGGCCGGCGTCGCCACCGTCCTCTCGGTCCTGAAGAGCAGCGCCGTCGTCGTCGACGACAGCGACACGGTGCTCAAGGCCTCGGCCCCGGCGTACGCGATGGGGCTGGTCCGCGGGCACGAGCTGGTCTCGGCCGAGCTCGCGTCGCTGGTCCAGCAGGTACGCCGAGACGGGCAGATCCGCGAGACCGAGCTGGTGATGGCGCGCCCCGGCGTACCGTCTCGGCACGTGACCGCCCGGGTCGCACCCCTCGGCGCGCGGCTGGTCCTGGCGCTGGTCGAGGACCGCACCCGCGAGCGCCGGGTCGAGGCCGTACGCCGCGACTTCGTCGGCAACGTGAGCCACGAGCTGAAGACGCCCGTGGGCGCGATCCGGCTCCTCGCGGAGGCCGTGCACGACGCCGCCGACGACCCCGAAGCAGTCAAGCGCTTCTCCAACCGGATGCTGATCGAGAGCGAGCGGCTCTCGCGGCTGGTCCAGCAGGTCATCGAGCTGTCCCGGCTCCAGGGCGACGACCCGCTCGAGGCGCCGGTCCCGGTGTCGATCGACGCGGCGATCGAGATCGCCGTCGACACCAGCGCGATCGACGCGGTCTCCAAGCACATCGCGGTGGTCACCAGCGGCGTACGCGGTGTCGAGGTGCTCGGCAACAACGAGCAGCTCACCGCCGCGGTCGCCAACCTGGTCGCCAACGCCGTGTCGTACTCCGAGTCGGGCTCCACGGTGGTGGTCTCGACGAAGGTCGACGAGCACAACGTCTCGATCTCGGTCGTCGACCAGGGCATCGGCATCCCGAACGACGAGATCGACCGGATCTTCGAGCGGTTCTACCGGGTCGACCCGGCCCGGCACCGCTCCACCGGTGGCACCGGCCTCGGCCTGTCCATCGTCAAGCACGTGGCCGCGTCGCACGGCGGGGACGTCAACGTGTGGTCAGTAGAGGGCCAAGGGTCTACGTTCACCCTGACCCTCCCCCGCTACAGCTCCCTCAGGGAGAGCCAGGAGGCAGACCGGTGACTCGCGTACTCGTCGTAGAGGACGAAGAGAGCTACAGCGAGGCGCTCGCCTACATGCTGCGCAAGGAGGGCTTCGAGGTCGCGATCGCCGCGGACGGGAACGCCGCGCTCGTGGAGTTCGACCGCAACGGGGCCGACATCGTGCTCCTCGACCTGATGCTGCCCGGCATCCCCGGCACCGAGGTGTGCCGCCAGATCCGGCAGACGTCCACCGTCCCGGTGATCATGGTCAGCGCGAAGGACGACGAGGTCGACAAGGTCGTGGGCCTCGAGCTCGGCGCCGACGACTACGTCACCAAGCCCTACTCGCCGCGCGAGCTGGTGGCCCGGATCCGCGCCGTACTCCGCCGCGGGCAGGAGCCCGACCTGGCACCCCCCACGCTCGAGGCAGGACCGGTGCGGATGGACGTCGAGCGCCACGTCGTCACCGTCGACGGCTCGGCGCAGCGGCTCCCGCTCAAGGAGTTCGAGCTGCTCGAGATGTTCCTGCGCAACCCCGGCCGGGTGCTCACCCGCGGGCAGCTGATCGACCGGGTCTGGGGCTCCGACTACGTCGGCGACACGAAGACGCTCGACGTCCACGTGAAGCGGCTGCGCGCCAAGATCGAGCCGGACCCGGGCGAGCCGAAGTACCTCGTCACCGTGCGCGGCCTGGGCTACAAGCTGGATCTCTGAGGCTGCAGGAATCCCCGGTTCACCGGGGATTCCCTCACTTCTCAGGCGTTGCAACGCCCGAGAAGTGACAGGGTCACCGGTTCACCGGGGATTCCTGGGGCAGGTGTTACTGGCAGCGGATCGGTCAACGACGTCCGAAACCCGCGTGTCGGCTGTCGGTGCCGACTCCTAGGCTGTGTCGGTGACGAGTACGGCGACGCCCCCGACCACCCCGGAGACCGACACCACCCCCACCTGGCTGCCGGTGACGGCGGTCGCGGTCACGCTGGTGTTCTGGGCGTCGGCGTTCGTCGCGATCCGGCACCTCGGCGAGGACTTCTCGCCCGGCGCGCTCTCGCTCGGCCGCACGCTGGTCGGCGCGCTCTGCCTCGGCGTGGTCGCACTGGCGACCCAGGGACTCCCGCGCCCCACCGGCCGGCAGTGGGTCTCGCTCGTCACGATCGGCGTGCTCTGGTTCGGCGTCTACAACGTCGCCCTCAACGCCGGCGAGCGACGCGTCGACGCCGGCACCGCCGCGATGCTGATCCAGGTCTCGCCGGTGCTGGTCGCCGTACTGGCCGCGATCTTCCTCAACGAGAAGTTCACCATCTACATCGGCCTCGGCCTGGCGCTCGCTTTCAGCGGCGTCGGCCTGATCAGCATGTCGTCGTCCGAGTCCAGCGACCACGACGTGATCGGTGTCCTGCTCTGCCTGGTCTCGGCGGTCGTCTACTCGATCAGCCTGATCCTGCAGAAGCCGCTGGTCGCCAAACTCCCCGCGATCCACGTGACCTGGCTGGCCTGCACGATCGGCGCGATCGCGTGCCTGCCCTTCATCGGCCAGCTCGTCGACCAGACCCGCGACGCTCCGACCTCGTCGGTGCTGTGGGTCGTCTACCTCGGCGTCTTCCCGACGGCGATCGCGTTCACGACGTACGCCTACGCGCTCCAGCACATGAGCGCCAGCAGCCTCGCGATCACGACCTACCTGGTGCCGCCGATCACCATCGTGATGGGCGTGGTCTTCCTCGACGAGGCCCCGCCCGCGATGGCGTACGTCGGCGGCGCGCTCGCCCTCGTCGGCGTCGCCGTGGCGCGCCGCAAGCCGCGCACCGTGGCGCAGGAGGTCAGCCCTCCGGCCTAGGGTCCTCGTCGGACTCCAGCCAGCCGCGGAACGCCTCGAGGTTCTGGGTGGACTCGCCGCGCAGCTTGCGCCACTCCCACTCCTTGCGGATCGAGCTGGCGAAGCCGAGCTCGAGGATGGTGTTGAACGACTCGTCGGCGTACGTCAGCACCGCGCCGAGGAGCCGGTCCAGCTCGTCAGGCGTGACAGCCGCGAGCGGCAGGCGGCCGTCGAGGTAGATGTCCCCGAGCCGGTCGACGGCGAAGGCGACGCCGTACATCTTGAGGTTGCGCTCGAGCAGCCAGCGGTAGACGCGCTCGTGCTCCTCGTCGGGCTTGCGGCAGACGAACGCGTGCACCCCGAGGGCGTGGGCGCCGACGTCGAGGCGGACGGCGGTCTGCAGCTTCTTCTCACCCGGCAGCGAGAACGCGAAGACGCCGTCGGAGATCTCGTCGTACTCGACCTCGGCGGAGTCGAGATGGTCCCGGATGACCTGGGCGGGGTCGCTCACGGCGTCATTCATACGGTCTCCCGGAGCTCGGCCTGGGCGCGGTGGTAGACGGCCAGGGTGCGCTCCGCGGTGCGCTCCCACGAGAACCGCCGCGCCTGCTCGAGCGCGCCGCCCTCGAGGCGCAGCCGCAACGCGTCGTCCTGGACGATGCGGCGCAGCGCGTCGGCCCAGGCGCGCGGCTCGTGACCGTCGACGAGCAGGCCGCTGTGACCGTCGCGGACGACCGTGGTGAGGCCGCCGACAGCGGCCGCGACCACCGGTGTGCCGGTGGCCTGCGCCTCGGCGGCGACCAGGCCGAAGGACTCGTTGTAGGACGGGACGGCGACCAGCGTCGCCGCCGAGCACCAGCGGGCCAGCTCGTCCTGGGCGACCGGGGGCACGAACCGCACGACGTCCTCCAGGCCGAGGTGGGAGGACAGCTGGGCGAGCGACTCGGGGTGCTCGAGACCGCTGCCGGAGGGACCGCCCACGATGGGGACGACCAGCCGCGACCGCAGCGACGGCGACTGGGCGAGCAGCTCGGCAACGGCCCGGAGCAGTACGTCGGGCGCCTTGAGCGGCTGGATCCGGCCAGCGAAGAGCAGCACCGCCGCGTCGGCGGGCAGTCCGAGCTCGGTCCGTACGGCGGCCTTGTCGTAGGGCCGGAAGACGTCGAGGTCGACCCCGGGGTGGACGACCTCGACCCGCGCGGGCTCGGCGTCGTACAGGTCGATCAGCTGCCGGCCCTCGAGGTCGGTGTTGGCGATCAGCATGTCGGCGGCCTCGACGACCTGCTCCTCGCCGATGATGCGCGCGACCGGCTCGGGGGTGTCGCCGTCGGCGAGCGCGGCGTTCTTGACCTTCGCCATCGTGTGCATCGAGTGCACCAGCGGCACGCCCCAGCGGTCCCGGGCGAGCGCGCCGACCTGGCCCGACAGCCAGTAGTGGGAGTGCACGACGTCGTAGTGACCGAGCGGCTGCGAGGCCTCGGCACGGAGCACCTCGCGCGCGAACACGCACAGCTGGCCGGGCAGCTCGCCCTTGCTCAGACCCTCGAACGGGCCGGCATGGATGTGGCGGACCTGCACGCCGTCGCCTGCGGGGACGACGGGGTCGAGCGACGAGCTGGTGGCGCGGGTGAAGATGTCGACCTCGATGCCCTGCGCCGCCATCTGACGGGCCAGCTCGATGACATAGACGTTCATCCCGCCGGCGTCACCGATGCCCGGCTGGTCGAGCGGGGAGGTGTGCAGGCTGATCATCGCCACACGCCGCATCGGCTCCACAGGCACCTCGGATTTGTAGTCGACTGGTCCGACTCGGGTGAACACGAGGTCGCCGCGTTTGATTCCCGGACCACCACGCGCGACCTCGGACCGAGTCGTCGACAATGGAACCATGACCTCCCCGAAGACCGCCGTCGTCACCGGCGCCAGCAGCGGCATCGGCGCCGCCACCGCCCGCCAGCTCGCCGCCGCCGGCTACCACGTCTTCTGCGCTGCCCGCCGGCGCGACCGGATCGAGGCGCTGGCCGCCGAGATCGGGGGTACGGCGGTCGAGTGCGACGTCACCTCCGTCGAGTCGGTCGCGGGCCTGGCCGCCGCGGTCGGCGAGCGGCTCGACGTACTCGTCAACAACGCGGGCGGTGCCTTCGGCGCCTCACCGGTGTCGGCGGCAGACGGCGACGAGTGGCGCCAGATGTACGAGGTCAACGTCATCGGCCTGATGCAGGTCACCCGTGCCCTGCTGCCGGCGCTCGTCGCCAGCGGTGCCGGCGCGATCGTCAACGTCGGCTCGACGGCCGGGCGGATCGCCTACGAGGGCGGCGCCGGCTACACCGCCGCCAAGCACGGCACCCAGGTCGTCACGGAGACGCTGCGACTCGAGCTGTGGGACCAGCCCGTGCGGATCATGGAGATCGCGCCCGGGATGGTGAAGACCGACGAGTTCGCCCTGGTGCGCTTCGAGGGCGACCAGGCCAAGGCCGACGCCGTGTACGCCGGCGTGGCCGAGCCGCTCGTCGCCGAGGACATCGCGGACGCCGTCACCTGGATGGTCACCCGTCCGGCACACGTGAACATCGACGAACTGGTGATCCGCCCGCGGGCACAGGCCGCCCAGCACAAGGTGCATCGCGTCACCTGAGCCCGCAGATCTGACAGAGTGCCTGCATGCAGACGATCGGACTCGTCGGAGGCCTCAGCTGGGAGAGCAGCGCGGTCTACTACCAGGAGCTCAACCGCGGCGTCGAGGCCCGCGTCGGCGGGCTGTCGTCGGCGCGCAGCGTGATGGCCTCCGTCGACTTCGCCGAAGTCACGGCGCTGCAGGAGCAGGAGCGGTGGGACGACGTCGCCGAGATCCTGTCCGCGGCCGCCCGCGGGGTCGAGGCGGGCGGCGCGGACTTCCTGCTGCTGTGCACGACGACGTTCCACCGGGTCGCCGACCAGGTCGCGGCCGCCGTGGGCATCCCGGTCGTCCATCTGGCCGACGTCGTGGCCGACGCGTGCAAGGCACAGGGGCTGGAGTCGGTGGGCTTCCTGGGTACGACGTTCGCGATGTCCCGGACGTTCTTCACCGACCGGATCGCCTCGCACGGGCTGAGCGTGGTCGTGCCGGACGTTCGCCACCACGACACTCTCAACCGGGTCATCTACGACGAGCTCGTCCACGGCAAGGTGCTCGACGGCTCCCGCCGTACGGTCGTCGGCCTCATCGACGAGCTCTGGGACGCCGGCGCCGGCGGCGTCATCCTCGGCTGCACCGAGCTCGAGCTGCTCGTGCACCAGGCCGACGCCGACATCCCGGTCTTCCCGGCCACCACCCTCCACGTCGCCGCCGCGCTGGACCGGGCATTGGCGTAGCGGACCGCCGTCGGCGGGATAGCCAGGGACGACATGGCCCTTCGCGACCCCCCGAAGGGCCATGTCGTATCTGGCTATCGCCCGGTCGCGCCTCCGTCAGCTGGGCTCGTCGACCACGATCGAGTCGGAGTACGTCGCGCCGTCGCCGTACCGCACGTAGACCGACCAGGTCAGCGGCATCCCGGGGATCGACGGCAGCACCCAGCTGTACGCGCAGCCGGCCGGGAGCGCCACGACCGTCTCCCGGGTGAAGCCCGGGTTGTCGGAGATCCGCACCGTCGTCGTGCCGGGTGGCGCCCGGAGGGTGAGGGTGACGTACGGCGAGGCCGTCGTCGTCGCGCCTCCGTTGATCTCGACTCCGACGGGTCCGCCGCAGGCGCCGGGGGCCGCGGGCGCCGAGCGGGCCGCCCCGGAGCCCCAGCCGTTGTCCGCCACCACGACGCACTGCAGCGCGGCGCCGACGTCGGCCGCGCCCACGACGTAGGTCCAGCTGCCGTTGGCAATCGTCGCGCCGTCGCGCTGCCACAGCGCGACCACCGCGGCCGGCGAGCCGGACCAGGTGCCCGGGTCGCAGGTCAGGGTCCGGCCGGCGACCGGTTCGCCGTACACGGTCGGAGCGGTGAGGCTGGTCGGTGCATGGCCGGACGGGCCGGCGATCAGGCGGCCGGCCGAGCCCGCGCTGGAGGTGCCGGCCCCGTCCGTGGCCGTAACGGTGCAGCCGAGCCGGGAGCCGACGTCGGCGTTGAGGACGACGTACTTCGACGACGCGGTGTGCGCGATCGGTACGCCGTCGCGCGACCAGGCGGAGGAGTAGCGGATGGCTCCCGCGCCCGACCAGGTGCCGGGAGAGCAGGTGAGCGCCGTACCGACGGACCCGACGCCGACCACGGCCGGAACGGCGATGTTGACCAGGCCCGCGACCGGGCCGACCGGGCCGACCGGGCCGACCGGGCCGACCGGGCCGACCGGGCCGGTCTGGCTGTCGCTGCTGCTGCCGTCGCCGGCCCGGACCTTCGTGGCCCAGTAGGTCCAGCCGCTGGTGTTCCAGCGCTGCACCCGACGGTTGCCGGTGTCGGCGATGAAGAGGTTGCCGGACAACGAGCTGCGGTCCTGGGCGTACTGCGCGATCGCGCCGGGGCCGCTGAGGCGGCCGACCGCGCGGCTTGCCCGAGGCGGGTGGCCGAGGGTCCGGTAGACGTTGAAGTCGTGGTTGGTGTCGAGCAGGAAGATCGCGTTGTTGGCCAGGTCGGCGACGGTGAGCTGGCCGAACCTGTCGACCGCGATGCCGCCGGGTCCAGGCCGGGCCCCGCCGTGGGCGCGGCGCAGCTTGACGGTGCGCCAGGGCCGGGTCGCGTTGCTGACCCGAGTGGCCCGGAAGGCGACGATCCGGCCGGAGTCCGGGAGCGCGACGTAGACGGTGGCTGCGCGGCCGGACTGGGCGACGCCGTACGTGATGCCGCGCGGGTGGTCCCGCCCGGGCAGGTCGACCGTCGCGATCCGGCCACCGCCCTGGCTGTAGACGGTCATCGTCCCGGCGCAGCGGTTGGCGACCCACACCCGGCCGCCACCGACGGTGATCCCGCCGTACCGCGACGCCGGGCTGCCGTCGCACGAGCTCACCGGATCGTGCTCGAAGTGCCGCAGGACTCGACCACCGGGAGTGAGCAGCGAGACGCTGGTCCCGTAGTCGACCCAGATCTGCCCGGCGGCGTTGACGAAGAGCCCGTCCACCGGGCCGTCCTGGTCGAGCGGCACGCCACCTTGGCGGTTGCCCTTAGGGCTGAGCCGGAGCAGGCGACCGCCCGTGGCGAACCCGACGTACGACGTGCCCGCGCGGCCGACGGCGATCGCCGTCGGACCGTCACCGCCAGCCACCGCGGCGGCAGGTTCGAGGGTCGCCAAGGTCGCGGTCCCGAGGCCCGCTGAGATCAGGGCCAGGCAGAGCACCCGGCCCACAAGGGCCATCACAGCGCGAGGCTAACCCGCGAGTAGCCTCCGCGAGGCCTCCTTGTGCTGCTGACTGGACCGGTCCAGTCAGGCCGGCGCACGGTCCGGCGGGAAGCCACCGGTGGCCACCGGACCCCAGCTCTCGACCGTGATCCGGATCAGCGACTTGCCCTGGCGCCGCATCGCCGCGCGGTACTCGTCCCAGTCCAGGTGCTCACCCGCGATGCAGCGGAAGTACTCCACCAGCCCGTCCTCCGCCTCCGGCGAGGGCATGTCGAGCACCTCGGCAACCCCGTCGACCTGCACCCAGGCGTCGTCCCACTGGTCGGAGAGCACGAGCACGGAGGCCGCCGGGCGGCGGCGGAGGTTGACCGCCTTGGCGCGGTCGGGGTACGTCGAGATCACGATCCGGCCGTCCGCGTCGACCCCGCCGGTGACCGGGGAGACCTGGGGGCGCCCGTCGGCTCGGGTGGTGACGAGCACCAGGTGGTGGCGAGTGCGGACGAAGTCCAGCAGCTCCTCGAGGTCGACCCGGTCGGCGGTGGCGATGCGAGGCATCTCCTCACCGTACTCACTGCAGGTGGTTTCGAGGCTCGTCGCTGGCGCTCCTCGCACCTCAACCACCGACCTCGGTGGTTGAGGTGCGAAGGCCGTCAGGCCTGAGCCTCGAAACCACCTCGGCGCAGGGTCAGGGCAGCCGCAGCCGGTACCACTTGCTCCGGTAGCCGGCGCCGTCGACCACCCGGATCCAGCGCAGCTGGGTGCTGTCCCACGACACGATGTCGGCGGGCCAGGGATAGCTGCGCGCATCCGACCGCTTCTTGCCGACCAGGACCTTCGATATCCCGGTGCCGCGGTCGGTGGCCCGGATCTTCAGGACCCAGCCCTGGCGCGCGGTGATCCACCTCGCGCTGACCCGGCGGATCACCGGCGCGGCATCGTCGTACAGCACCTGGTCTCGCACGACGCCCGGCACACCGGGGAACCGGACCGAGACCACCTTCGGCTTCCGGCCCGGCCCGTCGTCGAGGGTCCACTCGTAGCGGCACCCGGCGACGAGTGGCTTGACGTCGGAGTTCTGGAAGCCGTCGTTGGAGATCTCTACCTGCTGCGCACCCTCGGGCGCCTGGATCTCGAGCGTCACGAACGGCCGGTGCAGGATCCGACTGGCGGCGAGGATCTGCACCGACGGCTCGCCCCGGCAGGTCGTGACGGGGGCCGGCTCGGGGTCCAGCACACCGTCGTCGACCACGACCGGCACGCTGCCCGCCGGCGCGCTCGCGCCGGCCGCGTTGGTCGCGGTCACGACGCAGCTCAGCTCGGTGCCGAGGTCGGCGGCGGCCACGACGTACGACGTCGCGGTGGCGCCGCCGATCGGGTCGCCGTCACGCAACCAGACCCGGGCGTACGACGTGGGGCCGCCGGTCCACGACCCGTCGGTGCAGGTGAGCTCGGCGCCGGGCACCGGGCTGCCGGCGACGACCGGTACCTCGATGCTGGTCGGGGTCCCCGGCGCACTGGGTGGACGCGTGTCGGCCATCCACTGGGTCGTCCCGGCGGCGTTCCAGCGCTGCACCCGGCCGTTGTCCGTGTCGGCCACCCAGAAGTGCCGCCCGGTCCTCGCTCCGCCTTGGGCCACGGCAGTCGGCCGCTTGAGGTAGCCCTTCGTCGCAGCCGCGGTCGGCGGGTGCCCGAGCGTGCGGTAGAGCCCGTAGCGCTTGGTGGCGTCGTACAGATAGAGCCCGTGGGACGCCGAGTCGAGCACGGCCAGGTGGCCGCGGTCGTCGGCGGCCACTCCGCCCGGGCGGGTGAGCGTCAGGGCGGCGACCGGCGTCGAGCGGGAGCCCAGTCCTCCGGCGTTGTAGGCGTAGACCGCCCCCGTGTCCGGCACCGAGACGTAGAGCCGGGACGGCACCCGTTTGCGCGGCCCGTACTTGTACCCGGGTCCGAACGCGACGCCGCTCGGCGTCCCGGGCAGGCCGAGGGTGGCCAGCAGTACGCCGTCGCGGGTGTAGACGCCGATGCTCGCCCGGCACCTCTCCGCGACGTAGACGCGTGAGGAGGTGACGGCGAGGCCGCCGTACCGGCCGGCATCGGCCCGGCAGCCGGCGGCGGGACGGTGCGGGAAGGAGCCCAGCAGGACGCCCGACGGGCTGAGCCGGGCGACGGTCGAGCCGTCGTCGACCCAGACGCTCCCGCCCGGGTCGACGGCCAGTCCGCTGACCGGCCCGACGCCGGGGACCGCCAGCGAGCCCTTCGACGTCCCGTCGGGTGCGAGCACGAGCAGGCCGTCGGCGTCGGCGAACCCGACGTACGACGTGCCGTCGGCCGCGACCGCCACCGCGGTCGGCCGGCCAGTACTCACCGCGGACGCGGTGCCGGTGGGTACGGCGACGAGGCTCGCGACGGCGACGGCCGTCACGAGCGCAGCACGAAGCGCTCGTCCCCCCACGTGGCAGAGGCTATCGAGCGGCTGCCCGTTTCACCGGCTGACCGGTGAAACAGGCACGCCACGCCGAGGCGCACCGGCGAGTCGCGCCGGTTCCGGCGGGCAAGTCCCCGCCGATTTCACCGATGCGGGCGGAGACGTCCACCGCCACTAGACTCAACGAGGCCCATTCGGGCCGCACTCGCCCACCCGAACGGAATGCTGCAGCGCGCATGACGACCACCACTCGCACGGACCTCCGCAACGTCGCCATCGTGGCGCACGTCGACCACGGCAAGACCACGCTCGTCGACGCGATGCTGCGCCAGGCCGGCGCCTTCACCGAGCACCAGGCCGAGAGCGTGGCCGAGCGGGTCATGGACTCCGGTGACCTGGAGCGCGAGAAGGGCATCACCATCCTCGCGAAGAACACTGCCGTGCACTACGCCGGTCCCGCGGGTGGCGGCAAGCCGATGGTCATCAACATCATCGACACCCCCGGCCACGCGGACTTCGGTGGCGAGGTCGAGCGCGGTCTCTCGATGGTCGACGGCATCGTGCTGCTGGTCGACGCGTCCGAGGGCCCGCTGCCGCAGACCCGCTTCGTGCTGCGCAAGGCGCTCAACGCCGACATGCCGGTGATCCTGGTCGTCAACAAGACCGACCGCAACGACGCCCGCATCGCCGAGGTCGTGGACGAGACCTACGAGCTCTTCATGGACCTCCTGGACGAGAGCCACAGCCAGGACGCCCTCGACTTCCCGGTCGTCTACGCGTCCGGCCGCGCCGGCGTCGCCGCCCTCACGGCTCCGGAGAACGGCGAGCTGCCGGACTCCCCCGACCTCGAGCCGCTGTTCAAGACGATCCTCGAGACGATCCCCGCGCCGACGTACACCGAGGGCGCGCCGCTGCAGGCCCACGTCACCAACCTCGACTCGTCGCCGTTCCTCGGCCGGCTCGCGCTGGTCCGGGTCCACGAGGGCACCCTGAAGAAGGGTCAGCAGGTCGCGTGGATGAAGCGCGACGGCACCACCAAGAACGTCAAGATCACCGAGCTCCTCGTCACCGAGGGCCTCGAGCGCCAGCCCGGCGAATCGGCCGGTCCCGGCGACATCGTCGCCATCGCCGGCATCCCGGAGATCACCATCGGTGAGACCCTCGCCGACCCGGAGAACCCGGTCGCGCTGCCGCTCATCCACGTCGACGAGCCCGCGATCTCGATGACCATCGGCACCAACACCTCGCCGCTGGTCGGCCGGGTCAAGGGCTCCAAGGTCACCGCCCGCCTGGTCAAGGACCGCCTCGACTCCGAGCTGGTCGGCAACGTGTCGCTGCGGATCCTCCCGACCGAGCGTCCCGACGCCTGGGAGGTGCAGGGCCGCGGCGAGCTGGCGCTGGCCATCCTGGTCGAGCAGATGCGCCGCGAGGGCTTCGAGCTGACCGTCGGCAAGCCGCAGGTGGTCACCAAGGAGATCGACGGCAAGGTCCACGAGCCGACCGAGCGCCTGACGATCGACGCCCCCGAGGAGTACCTCGGCACGATCACCGAGCTGCTCGCCACCCGCAAGGGCCGCATGGAGCAGATGACCAACCACGGCACCGGCTGGGTCCGGATGGAGTTCCTGGTCCCCGCGCGCGGCCTGATCGGCTTCCGCACGGAGTTCCTCACCGACACCCGCGGCACCGGCATCGCCCACCACATCTCCGAGGGCTACGAGCCGTGGGCCGGCGAGATCCGCTCGCGCAACAACGGCTCGCTCGTCGCCGACCGCAAGGGGGCCGCGACGGCGTACGCCATGACCTCGCTGCAGGAGCGCGGCGTGATGTTCCTCGAGCCGACCACCGAGGTCTACGAGGGCATGATCGTCGGCGAGAACTCCCGCGCCGACGACATGGACGTCAACATCACCAAGGAGAAGCAGCAGACCAACATCCGGTCCGCCACCTCCGACAACTTCGAGAAGCTGATCCCGGCGAAGAAGCTCTCGCTGGAGCAGAGCCTGGAGTTCTGCCGCGACGACGAGTGCGTCGAGGTCACCCCGGAGCACGTCCGGATCCGCAAGGTCATCCTCGACCAGAACGAGCGGGCCAAGATCGCGAGCCGGGCTCGCAAGTCGAAGTAGTCACGGTGTCTCAGTTCCTGGACCTGCCGCTGTCGCTGCTCGTCCAGTCGCTCCTCGAGACGATCGCCTTCCTCACCATCGCGATCGTCGCCGCGGGCCGGCCGGTCCGCGGCGCCTGGGCTCCCGTCGCCACGCTGGGCGGGCTCCTGAGCGGCGCGGTCGCGTTGTTCTACTTCGCCGAGTACGCCGAGATGCGGTGGCTCGACAGCGGCCGCCTCTTCGAGTGGACGATCACCCACAGCTCCGCCAACGACGTGCTCGCCTGGGGCCGGGTCGTCGGGATCGTGCTGATCGCGGTCGCGTTCGTACTCCTTGCCCTCAGCTCGCGCCCCCGTCCGACGCCGTCGGGCGAGGTCGCCTAGCCACGAAGCACGTGCCGGACCGGGGTGGGGAGCAGCGCCTGCTGCTGCCCACCCTGGCCCTGCTGACCACCATCACGGCGGTCGTCTCCTCGCTCGGCGCGCCGCTCGTGCCGAGCATCGCGGAGGCGTACGACGTCCGCCTGACGACCGCGCAGTGGTCGCTGACCGCGGCCCTGCTGGCGGGCGCGGTCGCGACGCCGATCGTCGGCCGGTTCGCGAGCGGCCGGCTGCGGCGACCGACGATCCTGGGTGGGCTGCTCGTCGTCACGCTGGGCACGGCGCTGGCGATCGTGCCGACGTCGTACGGCGTGCTCGTGGCCGGTCGCGCGATGCAGGGCGTCGGGATGGCGCTGCTGCCGCTCGCGATCGCCGTGGCCCGCGACGCCCTGGAGGGCGAGCGGATGGCGCGCGCCATCGCCCTGCTCTCCGTCACGACCGTGGCCGGGGCCGGGCTCGGCTACCCCCTGACCGCTCTCGTCGCCGAGGTGGGTGGGCTGTCGGCGGCGTACGGGCTCGGCACCCTGCTCTGTGGCGCGACGTTGGCGATGGCCTGGCGCTTCCTGCCCGGCAGCGACGAGGTCACGCCGATGCGGGTCGACTGGGCCGGCGCCGCCCTGCTGAGCGCCGGCCTGCTCGGGGTGCTGCTGGCCGTGAGCGAGGGGGAGGTGTGGGGCTGGTCGTCCCCGCTGACCCTCGGTCTGGGTGCTGCCGGGCTGGCGCTGCTCGTCGCGTGGGTCGCCTGGACGCTGCGCAGCAGGACGCCGCTGGTCGACCTGCGGATGGCGGTGCGACCCGGTCTTGCGGCGCCCAACCTGGTGGCGTTCGTGGCCGGGCTGGGCATGTACTGCCTGCTCACACTGGCCGTGGTGCTCGTGCGCGCCGACGAGCCCGGCTTCGGCCTGGGCCTCCCGGTCCTCGCGGCCGGGCTGATCCTGGTCCCGTACTCGGTGATGAGCGTGCTCGGCAACCAGCTGGCCCGGGTGGTGCGCGTCCGGCTGGGTCCGGCGCTGCTGCTGCCGACTGGCTGCCTGATGTTCCTCGCCTCCACGGTCCTGCTGGCGTTCGCGCACGACTACCTCTGGCAGCTGCTGCTCGCGATGGCGCTGGGTGGCGTCGGCAGCGGGTTCACGTTCTCCTCGCTCGCGGTGCTGATGGTGCCGCACGTGCCGCAGGCCGAGACCGGCAGCGCGATGGCCTTCAACCAGGTGCTGCGCTACCTCGGGTTCACCATCGGCAGCGCACTCAGCGTCGCGCTGATGGCGGCGTACGGCGGGGGCGGCCACGGCTTCAGCGCCACGCTGCTGACCGTCTCGTCGCTCTTCGTGGTCGCGGCCGTCGGCGCCGTACTCCTGGATCGTGCCGCGCGGCCCCGGGTGGTTGCGCCACACTGACCGCGTGCTTCTCGACATCCAGCTCGACGCCCGCCCCGATCTCGCCGTCGACCGGGCCCGCGAGCTCGCCGCCACCGGGGTCGCCGGGCTGTTCACCTTCGAGGGTCCCCACGACGTCTTCCTGCCGCTCGCGGCTGCGGCGGCCGCCGGTGTCGAGACCGACCTGATGACCAACGTCGCGATCGCGATGCCGCGGAGCCCGATGCACCTCGCCAACACGGCGTACGACCTGCAGCTGATGTCGGGCGGCCGCTTCCGGCTCGGCCTGGGCTCGCAGATCAAGCCCCACATCGAGAAGAGGTACGGCGCGACCTGGTCGCCCCCCGCGGCCCGGATGCGCGAGATCGTGCTGGCGGTCAAGGCGATCCTCGGGTCCTGGCAGGACGGGACGCCGCTGCGCTTCGAGGGCGAGCACACCCGGCACACGCTGATGCCGCCGACGTTCGTGCCCGGGCCCAACCCGTACGGCGTCCCGCCCGTCCTCCTCGGCGCGCTCGGACCGGTGATGACCCGGACGGCCGCGGAGGTGGCCGACGGGCTGCTGGTGATGCCGTTCCACAGCCATCGGCACTTCCGCACGCGCACCCTGCCGGCCGTCGACGAGGGGCTGGCCCGCTCGGGTCGTCGTCGCTCCGACTTCGCGGTGCTCCCGCAGGCGATCGTGGCGATGGGGCGGACCGAGGCGGAGCTGGAGGCGGCATCGGCAGGCGTGCGCGGGCTGCTGGCGTTCTACGGCTCGACCCCGGCGTACGTCCCGGTCTTGGAGGCCGAGGGCTGGGAAGGCGTCCAGCCCGAGCTCAACCGGCTGTCGAAGACCGGCGACTTCGGCGCGATGTTCGAGCTGGTGACCGACGAGATGCTCGCGACCCTCGCCGTACGCGGGACTCCGGAGGAGTGCGCCGCCGAGATCGGGCGCCGGTTCGGGGACGTCGCCGAGCGGGTGTGCTGCTACTTCCCGGGCTACGAGCCGCCGATGGGGCAGATCGCGAACCTGGCTGGCGCGCTGCGGCACCTGTAACGGCTCAGCCGGACCGACGCAGCGTGCCGGGTGCGGTCGCCTGGATGGCGATCCCGCAGAACCCGGCGACCAGCAGGAGGACCAGCGCCTTCGAGGCGGGCTCGGGCAGGAGCGGGGAGACCAGGACCGAGACCGCGTGCGCGATCAGCGCGAGCGACACCCAGCGCGGGGTCGCCCGGGCGCGCAGCAGCGCGATGCCGAGCAGCAGCTCACCGAGGTAGAGCGCGACCACCCAGCCGACCAGGAAGATCGTCAGGCCGGCCTCGGACGTCGCGTCCTCGAGACCCTGGTCGCGCAGCGCGTCCGTGATGACGAGCGAGCGGAAGAAGACCATCAGCATCGAGAACCCGGCGGTGCCGATGAACCCGATCTCGAGGACGATCGCGCTGACCAGGGCAAGCACCCAGCCACGGCGGTCGAAGAGCGTGAAGATCGTCGGCAGCCCCAGCGTCAGGCACACCGAGGCCAGGAACAGGACCGCCGCGACGGTCAGCCACTGGCCGCCCTGGTGCTGCACGATCCGCAGCGTGTCGGCGGTCCCGTCGGACGAGGGCAGCAGGAAGGACCCGAGGCACAGCGCCAACGCCCCGGTGACGAGCAACGCCGCCGAGATCGGCAGCCAGTCCATCCGCACGAGCACACCGTAGGGCTCCGGCCGCCGGTCCGAGTGGCAAACCGGAGGAGGCTCAGACCAGCTCGGCCAGCCGGTGTACCTGGCCGACGTCGGAGTCGGTCGGGATCAGCTGCACCTCGTCGCAGCCGAGGTCCTCGATGCGACGGAGCAGGTCGCGCAGCTGTGCCTCCGTGCCGGCGAACCCTGCGGTGGCGGCGAGCGCGTCGACGTACTGCTCCGGGATCCAGTTCATGTAGTGCCGCAGGTGCCGGCGGATCTGCTCGCGCGCGCCGTCCGGCGAGCCGATCGCGAACCAGAACGAAGTCGTCACCCGCGGCGTACGGCGCCCCTCGTCGGCCCACGCTGCCCGGGTCAGGTCGAAGACCCGGGCCATCTCGGCGAGGTCGACGTCGAGCGACATCCCGGCCAGCCCGTCCGCCCAGGCGGCCGCGGACCGGATCGTGCGCGGCCCCAGGGTGCCGACCAGGAGCTCGGGCCCGCCGGGCTGCACGGGGGTCGGCCCGACCGGCCGCACGGAGTCGACGACCTTCTCGCCCGCCCAGACCCGCTTCATCACCGCGACCCGGTCGGCCATGTCGCCCATGGTCTTGCTGCTCAACGGTGCACCGGCCGCCAGGTAGTCCTCCTCGCGACCGCCGACGCCCAGCCCGACCGAGAGCCGGCCACCGCAGAGCCGGTCGCCGGTGGCGAGCGCCTTCGCGAGGGAGACCGGGTCGTGCAGCTGGGGCACGACGACCGTCGTGGTCAGCCGAGCCCGCTTCGTCCAGGCCGCCATCGCCCCGAGCAGGGTGAGTGAGTGCGGGTTGTCGAAGGCCATCCGCTCGCCCCAGCACAGGGACGACCACGGACCGTTGTCGACGGCGCGCGCCCACGACTCGAGTGTCTCGGCGCCCTCGGCCCACAGATCCGGCTCCATCACGGGCAACGTCATCCCAACGTCCACGCGCCTAGTGTGCCGGGCATGACAGTGTGACGGCATGACCTCGCCGCTCGTGGACAAGGCCCGTCAACAGTCCCTCGGCGACCTGCCGCGGCGCACGGCACGTCGTACGCCGGACAAGCTCGCGGTCGTCGACCCTTCGACAGGCTCAGGGACCGGAAAGAGCCTGACGTTTGCCGAGCTCGACGCCGTCGTGGACCGTACGGCGGCCGCGTTGCACGCCTCGGGACTCGCTGCGCGCGACCGACTCGCATTGTTGTGTCACAACAGCTGGCAATACATCGTCCTCAACTTCGCGTGCGCCCGCGCCGGTGTCGTCCTGGTGCCGATCAACTTCATGTTGGGCGCGGAGGAGATCGCGTACATCCTCGACCACAGCGGCGCGGAGGCGTTCGTGGTCGAGGACGCCCTGCTCCCGGTCGCGGAGCGGGCGCTCGCCGCGTCGAAGGGCACCGCCACGACCCGTGCCGTCGTCCGCCTGGCAGGTGGCGACGTCCCAGATGGCTGGACTGACCTGCAGGACTGGCTCGACCACGACGGCGCGCCGTACCCGGTGATCCTCGAGGACGACGACCCCGTGCGGATGATGTTCACCTCCGGCACCGAGTCCCGGCCGAAGGGCGCGCTGCTCAGCAGCCGCAGCCTGATGTGGCAGTACGTCTCGTGCGCGATCGACGGGCAGATGAGCGCCGACGACGTCGAGCTGCACACGATGCCGCTCTACCACTGCGCCCAGCTCGACTGCTTCCTCGGCGTCGACATCTATCTCGGCGCGACCAGCATCGTCCTGCCGGCGCCCGAGCCGGGCGCGATCCTGCGGGCGATCGAGGAGCACGGGGTCACGAAGTTCTTCGCGCCGCCGACGATCTGGATCGCGCTGCTGCGCCACCCGGACTTCGACACCGCCGACCTGTCGTCGCTCCGCAAGGGCTACTACGGCGCCTCGCCGATGCCGGTCGCCGTGCTGGAGGAGATGCGCCGCCGGCTGCCGGACGTCGACCTCTGGAACTTCTACGGCCAGACCGAGATGGCCCCGCTCGCCACGATCCTCGGACCGGAGGAGCAGCTCACCTATGCCGGCTCCGCCGGCCGCGCGGCGCTCAACGTCGAGACCCGGATCGTCGACGACCAGGACCAGCCGGTCCCGGCGGGCACCGTCGGCGAGATCGTGCACCGGTCGCCACACGCGACGCTCGGCTACTACCTGGACCCGGAGAAGACCACCGAGGCGTTCCGTGGCGGCTGGTTCCACTCCGGCGACCTCGGCTACCTCGACGACGGCGGGCGTCTCTACGTGGTCGACCGCAAGAAGGACATGATCAAGACCGGCGGCGAGAACGTGGCCAGCCGCGAGGTCGAGGAGGCGATCTACCAGCTCGACGGTGTCGCCGAGGTCGCCGTCTTCGCCGTCGACCACCCGCGCTGGGTCGAGGCGGTCGCCGCGGTCGTCGTACCTCAGGACGGCGCGACGCTCACACCCGACGCCGTGCTCGAGCACACCCGGTCGCTGCTGGCCGGCTTCAAGACGCCCAAGTACGTCGTCGTCGTCGACGCGCTCCCGAAGAACCCGTCGGGCAAGATCCTCAAGCGCCAGCTCCGCGAGGAGCACGCGGACCTGGCGGCCGACGAGGCCTAGAGCCCGCTCAGAGGTCGATCAGCGAGGTCGCGACCGCGGTCCACAGCACGACGAAGAGCAGGAGGGCCGCGAGCGACCTCCACACCAGCTGCTCAGCCGTGGCGTGACGACGGGACATGTCAGCGACGCTAGATTTCAGAGGTCGCGACCGTCATCCCCAAGTTGAGGTATCCACCAGCCAGCGCGCGAGCAGCGTGCCATCGGACTCAAGCAGGGTGTGCAGCCGCAGCGGCACGTCGTACGCCGGCCCGTGGGTGATCCGGGTGTAGTCGCCGCCGACCAACAGCGGCACCGTCGTCGTGCAGAGCTCGTCGACGACACCGGCGGCGAGCAGGGCGCCGAGGAGCGACGGGCCGCCCTCGCACAGGATGTTCGTCCACCCGCGCTCGGCCAGCGACTGCTTGAACGCGGTCGGGTCGTCGACCGATGTCAGCTCCACCGAGCCCGGGGAGGCGCCACGCAGGGTCTCGGGGAGCTCGGCCTGCCGGCTGACCACGACGATCGGGCGGTCGGTCGGCCGGTAGCCCTCCGCGCGGGCGGTGCCCGCGCCGACCACGATCACGTCCGCGACCGAGCGCAGGTGGTCGAAGACCCGCTTGTCGGCGGCGTTGTTGAGCGACCCGCTCTTCCCCGAGTCGCCGGTCGCGGCGCCGTCGATGCTGCTGACCATGTTGACCCGGAGCCACGGCCCACCGGGGTGCTCGGCCGGCACGGCGTACAGCTCATGCAGGTCGTCGGTGTCCGGCCCGACCAGCACCCTCACCACTGCCACCTCATCACCCAGTACTGCACTCCGAACGGGTCGTCGTCGTAGTCGACCTGCGCTGGAGTGCCCACCGGCAGCAGCTCGGGCAGCCGGGCGACCCCGTCGAGTGACGCGAGAAGGCTCTTCCCGAGCTCCAGATCCAGCCAGTTCACGTCACTCGACGCCAGACCCGCCCGCAGCGCGTCGTCGTACGCCGCCGCCCGCTCGTCGAGGTGCCCCGGCGCCTTCTCGGTCCGGCAGGCGGTGCCGTTGCCGACGACGAGGTACGACGTCGCGGTGGTTTCGAGGCTCGGGCCTAGCGGCCCTCGCACCTCAACCACCGACTCGCTCGGGCCTAGCGGCCCTCGCACCTCAACCACCCTGTCGGTGGTTGAGGTGTGAAGGCGCCCTGGCGCCTGAGCCTCGAAACCACCACGAGCCTCGAGCAATGCCCGGGCCACCCGAGCCCCCTGCGGGTCAGCCAGGATCTCGACCTGACCAGGCCCCAGCCACGCCACCGCGGAGAGACAGGCAGCTCGCAGCTCCGCGACCGGGTCCTCGAGGCCGGCGTACTCCGGCAGCAGGGCGAGCACGCCCGGCACCAGCACGACGCGAGTCACTGCAGCCCCCGGATCGCGCGACGGGGCGGGCGCCGGCCCGCGATCGAGGAGACCATGTCGACGACCTGCCGGGTCTCGACAACCTCGTGCACGCGGTAGATCCGGGCACCGGCGAGCGCACAGACCGCGGTGGCGGCCAGCGTCCCGACGAGCCGTTCGCCCACCGGCAGGTCGAGGGTCTCGCCGACGAAGTCCTTGTTGGACAGCGAGACCAGCACCGGGTAGCCGGTGTCGACCATCTCGCCGAGCCGGCGGGTGACCTCGAGGGAGTGGAAGGTGTTCTTGCCGAAGTCGTGGGCCGGGTCGATCACCACGGACTCCCGCAATACCCCGGCGGCGACGGCCCGCTCGGCGTACGCGACGGTGTCGGCGATCGCGGCGGCGACCACGTCGTCGTACTCGATCCGGTAGGGGCGGGTCCGGGGAGTCACGCCGCCGGTGTGGGTGCAGATGACGGCGGCGCCACCCTCGGCGGCGGCGTCGACGAGCTCCGGGTCGGCACCACCCCAGGCGTCGTTGATGACGTCCGCCCCGACCGCACACACCGCCGCGGCCACCGATGCCCGCCAGGTGTCGACGGAGATGACGAGCGAGGGGTACGCCGCCCGCACCCGCGCGACGAAGTCGACGACGCGCGACATCTCCTCGGCGGCCGAGATCTCGACGCCCGGCGCAGCCTTGATGCCACCGATGTCGACGATCTCCGCGCCCTGCGAGACGACCAGGGTGACCCGTTCGAAGGCGCTGTCCTCGGCCCAGGTGGCTCCCTGGTCGTAGAAGGAGTCCGGGGTGCGGTTGACGATCGCCATCATCAGCGTCGCGTCGTCCTCGAAGGCGTGGCGTCCTAGCCGGAGGGTCATCGCAGGTCCCTCGCCGGCGGGCGCTCCTCGACCGCGGGACCAGCGCCGACCCGGGCCAGGGCTGCGGCGAGGATCTGGGTCGACATGCCGCTGAGGTCGCGCAGGGACTGATGCCGATGGGCGCGTACGCCGAGGTCGACCTGCGCGATCGCGTCGAGCCCCCGGGCCCGCTGGGTGTCAACGAGGGCGGCGAGCTCGACGGCGTACTCGTGCGGGACCTGCAGCTGCTCGAAGAGGGAGCGGCGCACGGCCCACTCCCCCGCCAGTGGCTGGTGCAGCCCGGACAGCTCCGGGAAGAGCAGCCGGATCAACGGCCGGGCGACCAGCTCGGTGACCCGCCCACCCTCGAAGGGGACGGCGACCCCACCGTCGAGCATCGGTCGCTCGTAGAAGCCCTTGACCAGCTCGACTCCTGGGTCGGTGAGCAGCGGACCGAGCAGCCCGGGCACGAAGTGCGTGTCCCAGTCGACCAGGTCGGCGTCCATGAAGACGAGGAGCTCACCGGAGGTGACGAAGAGCGACTTCCACATCGCTTCACCCTTGCCCGGGCGGGTGCCGAGGTCGGGGCGGATCTCCGCGGACCGGTGCACGGTCGCGCCGGCGTCGGTCGCGACGGCGTACGTGTCGTCGGTGGAGTCGGAGTCGATGACGACGATCTCGTCGACGAGCGCCACGGTGTCCACGAGCGCCGAGCGGACCTGGGTGACCACGTCGCCGACGGTCGCGGCCTCGTTGCGGGCGGGCACGACGAGGCTGACCACCCGGCCGCGCTTCGCCGCCATCAACGACGCCAGCGTCCAGTCGTCCCAGTGGTGCGTGTGCCGCTGGAGCCACCCCGAGCTCGACGGCTGAGCGTCGGCAGTCGGGGCGGCTTCGGGCACGCGGTCGAGACTAGACGACCCCACCCACGGGCAGACCCAAGGGCAAATTTGACCTTCTGGGTCATATCCGACGGCAGTTGTCGGGTGTTTAGATCGAATTATGACTTCGAGCGACGAGCAGCCGCGGCGTGGGCGCGGCAGACCCCGGTCGCCCGGCGCGGAGGAGAAGATCCTGCACTCCGCGCTCGAGGAGTACACCGAGTACGGCTGGTCCGGGTTCACCATGGACGGCGTCGCGCGCCGGGCGGGATTCGGCAAGTCCACGCTCTACCTCCGCTGGGCAGACAAGGACGCGCTGCTCACCGACGCCGTACGCCTGCGCACCCGGGTGGTCCTCGAAGAGGACACCGGGTCGCTGCAGGGCGACCTGACGGCACTGGCGACCGCGGTGTTCCGCGAGTACGCCGACCCCGAGGGGTGGGCGCGGTTCCGGATGGTGATCGACACCGCGAGCGCGAGCCAGTCGCTCGGCCAGTTCACCCGCGAGCTGAGCGGGCTGCACCGCGAGGTCATCGAGGGGATCTTCCAGCGCGCCCGGGACCGCGGCGAGTTCAGCGGCGATGTGCAGCCGCTGTCCGTCACCGACCTGATCTACGGCGCGGGGCTGTTCTTCGCGCTCGGCCGTCGCCTCGACCACCGGCAGATCGAGGAGGAGGAGCTCACCTCCCGGGTGACCGACGTCGTGAGCGTCATCCTCGACGGTCTCGTCTGACATGAGCCTCCTCCACCCCAGACCAAGAAATAGCCGTTCGGGTCATGACGACGACGCCTGTCTGATGTTTCAATCACCGGCATGACTTCGGGGGAAGGGCGGCCACGGCGTGGCCGCGGTCGGCCGCGCACTCCGGGGGCCGAGGAGAAGATTCTGAACGCCGCGCTGGATGAGTACGGCGAACGCGGCTGGGCGGGCTTCACCATGGACGCCGTCGCGCGCCGCGCGGGCGTCGGCAAGTCCACCGTCTATCTGCGCTGGCCCGACAAGGACGCGCTGCTGACCGACGCCGTCACCAACCGCGGGATGGAGCTCACCGCGGTCGACACCGGGACCCTCGAGGGCGACCTGAGGCAGCTGGCCGGCAACATGCTGCGCCACTTCCACAGCCCTGGCGGCTGGGCCGCCATGCGGGTGACCGTCGACTGCGCCAGTGCGCCGGAGCGTCTGGGCGACTTCTCCGAGGCCGTGAGCCAGGTCCACGGCCGCCAGGTCGAGCAGATCTGCCATCGGGCCATCGAGCGCGGCGAGATGATCGAGGGCTTCCCCGTGGGGGCCGTCACCGAGGCGATCTACGGCGCCGCGATGATCAACTCGCTCTCCGAGCGGCTCGAGGGCCGCACGGACGACGAAGCCGCGATCGAGGCCCGCGCCGGCTTCGTCGTGACGATGGTGCTAGGCGGCATCGCCACCGAGCAGGCGCGCCGGACGCCGACCAACGGCGTACCTCGCTCGTAGCCGCAGCGCCACCACGTCACGACGGCGCGCGCCACTCCAGGTCGCGGCCGATGAACCCGATCAGCCTCGTCTGCGCGTCGGCGTCAGCCGCCACCTCGACCCGGGGGCCGTACTGACCACTGGCCCGGAGCACCTCGTCCATCGGCTCCATGCCGGCGAGCATCGTCGCGCAGGTGTCGGCGTCGAGGGTCTCGTCCTGCCCGGTCGCCCGAGCGAGGTCCCAGGTGTGCATGAAGACATCGGCCGTGTAGAAGCGGTCCACCGCCTCCGGCAGGGGTACGTCGCCGATGTGCGGGTCGCTCAGCACGCGGCCGGCGTACGCCGGGTCGTCGAGCAGCTGCTGCACCGCGGCCGCGTGGGCGTGCCAGGCGGCAGCGGGGTCGTCGTCCACGGACGGACCCGGGGTCAGCCTGATGCCGGTGCCGGCCTCCAGGAATCCCGGGAACCAGTCGACGAGATGTCCGACCACGTCGCGGGCGGTCCACCCGTCGACGGGGGCCGGCGCGTCCCAGTCGGTCGTCCCGTCGACGCGCCGGGTGAAGCCGCCCGCGACCTCGCGGTGGTGGTCGGCCGGGGTCGTCACGACTCCCCCTCGAGGAGCTCGTCGAGCTGCTCGTAGCCTTCGCGGACGCCGGTCTCCATGCCGCTACGCATCATCTGGTCGCGGATCTCCATCGACTCGACCACCGACTGGGACGTCACCCGGCAGCGCCCGCCGTCGAGCTCCTCGAAGGTCATGGTCTCCAGGCTCACGCCGTCGGGGTTGCCGTCGAACGCCCAGGTCTGCACGATCCGCTCCGCGGGGCGGATCTCGTGGAACGACCCCCAGAAGCCCATGGTGAAGTCGTCGCCGGCACGGCTCGCCGTGTAGCGCCACTCGCCACCCGTGCGGGCGTCCCACCGGTCGACCTGGGTGTCGATGCTCCGCGGGCCGCACCACTGCGCGAAGAGCTCCGGCTCGACGAACGCCCGGAACACCCGCTCCGGAGGCGCCTCGAACTCGCGGACGATGCGGATGACCGGCAGGTCCGGCACCGCCTCGATCTGGGTCTCGTTCTGGGTCCTCATGATGCTGCTCCCTCGTCGCTCTCGTTCTCGTCCATCGCGGCCAGCACGGCGTCCAGCCGGCCGAACCGCTCCTCCGCCTGCTGCCGGTAGCGCTCGATCCACTTCGTCATCAGGTCCAGCACCTCCGCCTCGAGGTGGACCGGCCTGCGCTGGGCGTCCCGGCTGCGGCTCACCAGCCCGGCCTCCTCGAGCACCTTGAGGTGCTTGGAGACCGCTTGCACGGTCACGTCGTACGGCGCCGCCAGGTCGCCCACGCTCGCGTCGCCGTCGGCGGCGAGCCGGGCGACCAGGTCGCGCCTCGTCGGATCGGCCAGGGCCTGGAAGGCCCGGGACAGCTGATCGGTCACGGCGATCTCCCCTCGTCATTCAACCCATTGGTTGTAGACGAGCCTGCCATCACGAAGCGCCACTGTCAACCAATTGGTTGCGCAGCGGTGACGCGTGTTCGCTCAGGTCTTGGGGCAAGGGGCCGATCTGACCGCCATGATCCTGGTCTTCTCACCCGGCAGCGACGGCTCGGAGTCGCTGTCCACCCCGTTCGAGGAGTGGTGCGCGTCGATGGACCTCCACCCCGAGGACTCGCGCGCCTGGCCGCTCTACGAGCACAGCATCGGGGCCGAGACGAGTCACATCCCGACGGCGTCGTAGTCCCGCAAGGTCTCCACGAACTCGTCCTCGATCTCGCCCGCTCGGAAGGCCCGCCCCACGACGACGGCCACGGGCAGCGGGACCAGGCACCACAACGCGACCCCGAGGGTCACGATCACGAGAGCGGTCATGACCTCAGTGTGACCCCAGTCACGGCCCGACAAACACCCGCCACACGGTCATTTCCGCGGGGATGCCTGGCAGAAATCCCACGGACGCACATCGCGGCGTCGGGTGTAACAAAGCACACCTACCGTTAATGACCATTCTGCTGCGGAGCCTCCGCCCGGTCCTGCAGAGTTCACCCTGTAATCCACGGGGGGATTCGGGGCGCGGCGCCAACACGCTCGAAGCATGCGCATGGGGACTGGTATGACGCTTCTTTCGGTCAAGGGGACACGAACCCTGGGTCCGCCTAGTCGCGCGCTCCGCTACCTACCGGTGTCGGCACTGGCGCTGGACCTCCTGGTGATGGTCGGCGTGTTCGCACTCGCGATCCTGGGCCGCAATCGGCTCGACGTCTTCGACAACAACTCAGACGTCACGGCCACACTGCAGGTCGCCGGCCCGCTCATGCTGCTCGGCTGGCTAGTGCTGATCGCCGCCATCGGCGGCTACCGGGACGACGTCTTCGGGGCCGGCACCGACGAGTACAAGCGCGTGTTCAATGCCAGCCTGATGGCCGCTGGGCTAGTCGGTGTGGCGTCGTACCTGACGAAGTTCCAGCTCTCCCGCGGCTTCTTCCTGCTTGCCTTCGGGCTGGGTGTGCCCGCCCTGCTCATCGGCCGTTTCCTGCTGCGACAGGCCATGCACCGGGCCCGCCGACAGGGCTACCTCCAGTACCGCGTGCTGATCGCCGGCTCAGACGTGCACGTGGACGAGATCTCCGCTGTGTTGCATCGCGAGCCATGGCTCGGCTACGAGGTCGTGGGCGCCCTGCTTCCTGCCGGTGAGATGCGGGAGATGACCAGCTCAGGACTTCCCGTCGTAGGCGCCTGCGAGGACGTGACCTCCGTCGTGCGCGCGTCGGACGCCGACATCATCTTCTTCGCCGGCGGCGCGCTCACGTCGGCCGCTCAGCTGCGGCAGGTGGCCTGGGACCTGGAGAAGGACGAGGTCCAGGTCGTCGTCGCGCCGAGCGTCAGCGACATCTCGAGCGAGCGGGTCCGGGTGCGACCGGTCGGTGGTCTCCCACTGATGCACATCGACCCTCCCCGTGCGACCGACGCGTCGAGCATCGGCAAGCGCACCTTCGACGTGCTCGGTTCCCTGGCGCTCATCATCGCGTTCACGCCGCTCTTCCTGTTCGCCGCCGCGCGGATCAAGCTCAACGACGGCGGACCGGTGCTCTTCCGGCAGACCCGCATCGGCAAGGACGGCGAGGAGTTCACCTGCCTCAAGTACCGGACCATGGTCGTGGACGCCGACGACCTGATCGCCCAGCTCCAGACGGACGCGGGCCAAAGCGCACTGTTGTTCAAGATGAAAGAGGACCCCCGGATCACCAAGCCGGGCAAGTGGATCCGTCGCTACTCGGTCGACGAGCTCCCGCAGCTGTTCAATGTCTTGCGCGGGGACATGAGCCTGGTCGGTCCGCGGCCGCAGGTCGCCCGTGAGGTGGCGCTGTACGAAGGCCCGATGTCGCGGCGGCTCCGGGTGCGCCCCGGCATGACCGGGCTGTGGCAGGTCTCCGGCCGCAGCGAGCTCAGTCTCGAGGAAGCCATCCGGCTCGACCTCTACTACGTCGACAACTGGTCCCTGGTCCAGGACATCTCGATCCTGGGCCGCACGGTGGGCGCCGTCTTCGGCTCCCGCGGCGCCTACTGACGCCGTACTGTCCCGCCGCGCGGACGCATCCGGCACAATCCCCACCATGCCGACCGCACTCATCACCGGGATCACCGGACAGGACGGGCTCTACCTGGCCGAGCTCCTGCTCTCCAAGGGGTACGACGTCCACGGGGTCATCCGGGGGCAGAACAACCCCAAGCGGGACCTGGTCGAGGAGCTGCTGCCCGACGTCCGCCTCCACAACGGCGACCTCACCGACATGTCGAGCCTGATCCGGGCGCTGCGCGACTCGGACCCGGACGAGGTCTACAACCTCGGCGCCGTCTCGTTCGTGGCCTACTCGTGGGAGAACGCGGCGCTGACCACCGACGTCACCGCCAAGGGCGTGCTCAACATGCTCGAGGCGGTCCGGCTGCACGCCGGCGACGCCCCGGACGGCCTCCGCTTCTACCAGGCGTCCAGCTCGGAGATGTTCGGCAAGGTGCAAGAGGTCCCCCAGCACGAGCGCACACTGCTCTGGCCGCGGTCGCCGTACGGCGTGAGCAAGGTCTTCGGCCACTACATGACCATCAACTACCGCGAGTCCTACGGCATGCACGCGTCCTCGGGCATCCTCTTCAACCACGAGTCGCCGCGCCGCGGACCCGAGTTCGTGACCCGCAAGATCAGCGAGGCCGTGGCCCGGATCAAGCTCGGCATCCAGGACCACGTGGTCCTCGGCAACCTCGACGCCGAGCGCGACTGGGGCTTCGCCGGTGACTACGTGGAGGCGATGTGGCTGATGCTCCAGCAGCCGCAGGCCGACGACTACGTGGTCGCGACCGGTGAGACCCACTCGATCCGCGACTTCCTCGACGCGGCGTTCGCACACGTGGGCATCGACGACTGGGCGCCGTACGTCCGCCAGGACGAGCGGTTCATGCGTCCCGCCGAGGTCGACCACCTGATCGGCGACGCGAGCAAGGCCCGCGACGTGCTCGGCTGGAAGCCCAAGGTGTCCTTCCGGGAGCTGGTCGCGATGATGGTAGACGCCGATCTCAAGGCCACGCAGCAGGGCTGGTGACATGACCCGGGCCTTTGTGACCGGCGCCAGCGGCCAGGACGGCAGCTATCTGATCGAGCGGCTGCTGAGAGACGGCGTAGAGGTCCACGCCCTCGCACACCCGGACGACCCGGCCCCTGAGGCGCCGGGGGTCGAGCTGCACACGGGTGACCTCCTCGACCTCGAGCAGACCCGCCACCTGCTGGTCGACATCGCACCGGACGAGGTCTACAACCTCGCCGGGCTGAGCTCAGTCGCCCGATCGTGGGACGAGCCCGATCTCACGGGGCGGGTCAACGGGTTGGCGGCTGTCGCGCTGATGGAGTCCGCGCGGCTGGTCCAGGAGAAGTCGGGACGCCCGGTCCGGTTCGTCCAGGCCTCGAGCGCCGAGATCTTCGGGGAGGCGGACCGCTCGCCGCAGGACGAGTCGACGCCGATCCGACCGGTCAACCCGTACGGGGTCGCCAAGGCCTATGCGCACCTGGCGGTCGACGTCTATCGCAGACGCGAGCTGCACGCCGTCAGCGCGATCCTCTACAACCACGAGTCGCCCCGGCGGCCCGTGCAGTTCGTGACCCGCAAGATCACCGCGTCGGTGGCGGCCATCGCCCGCGGACAGGCCACCACTCTCGCCCTGGGCAACCTCGATGCCAGACGCGACTGGGGCTGGGCTCCCGACTACGTCGACGCCCTGGTGCTAGCGGCTCGGGCAGACGAGGCGCGCGACTACGTGGTGGCTACCGGGGTCGCCCACTCGGTCCGCGACTTCGTGGCAGCAGCGTTCACCCGAGCCGGCGTCGACGACTGGGAGGCCCATGTCGTCATCGATCCCGCCTTCGTCAGGCCCGCGGACGCGACCGAGCTCGTCGGCGACAGCTCGCGAGCACGCCAGCACCTCGGCTGGACACCCACCGTCGACTTCGACGAGCTGGTCGGCCGCATGGTGGACCGCGACCTCGAGCTTGTCGATGCTCAGTCCGCGAGCAGCCCCATCAGGTAGCTGCCGTAGCCGCTCTTGAGCAGCGGCTCGGCGCGCGCCGCCAGCTGGTCGTCGCTCAGGAAGCCCTGGCGCCAGGCAACCTCCTCCGGGCAGCCGATCTTGAAGCCCTGGCGGTGCTCGATCGCGCGGACGTAGTTGCCGGCCTCGTTGAGGTCGTCGATCGTCCCGGTGTCGAGCCAGGCCACGCCTCGCGGGAGCACCTCGACCTGGAGCTTGCCCTCGTCGAGGTAGGTGCGGTTGAGGTCGGTGATCTCGAGCTCGCCGCGCGCCGACGGCTGCAGCGCCTTCGCCCGGTCGGCGACCGTCTGGTCGTAGAAGTAGAGACCCGGGACCGCATAGTTGCTCTTGGGCTTGGCCGGCTTCTCCTCCAGCGAGAGCGCCCGGCCCTCGTCGTCGAACTCCACGACGCCGTACGCCGTGGGGTCGGCCACCCGGTAGCCGAACACCGCGGCGCCGTCCAGCTCCCTGAAGCGAGCCAGCTGGGTGCCCAGACCCGGGCCGTAGAAGAGGTTGTCGCCCAGGACCAGACCGGCGCTGCCGCCCTGGATGTGCTCCTCGCCGATCAGGAACGCCTGGGCGAGCCCGTCCGGGCTCGGCTGCACGGCGTACGTGATCGAGATGCCGAATTGGCTGCCGTCACCGAGGAGCCGGACGAACTGGTCGGCCTCGTGGGGCGTCGTGATCACCAGGACGTCGCGGATCCCGGCCAGCATCAGCGTCGAGAGCGGGTAGTAGATCATCGGCTTGTCGTAGACCGGCATCAGCTGCTTGCTCACCGCGAAGGTGATGGGGTGCAGCCGAGAGCCGGTGCCACCGGCCAGGATGATTCCTCGCATGGCCGGATCGTACCGACCGCGGTGACGTTACTCGCCCGTCAGGATGGCGTGGAGCGTCTCCGGATCATCGGTGATGATGCCGTCAACCCCGGCCAGGGTGAGGCGCGACTCCTCGACCACGTTGTTGACGGTCCAGGCGAAGAGCTGGAGGCCCAGCGCCTTCGCTGCCGCGATCGTGGCGTTGTTGGCCGCCCTCTGCTCGAGGACGATGGCGTCCATACCAGTCAGTCTGGTCACGTCCTCGGGCCACGCCGTGGCCAGATAGCCGAGCCGGGCGTCCGTCGAGTCCTCGCGTAGGAAGCGCAGCGTTTCAGCGTCAAAACAGTCGAACTCGACGAGCCCCGATCTACCAGGGCTGATGACACCAGGTACACCGCGCGCGACTTCGAGGAGCGACGAGGCCGAAGCGGCGCCGTACACCTTCGTCTCGACGAGCGCCGGCACCCGCGAGGCGGACACGAACTGGAGGAATTCCTGCAAGGTCGGCACGGGTTCACGACCAGCACCGACACGCAGCCGGCGGATCTCGTCGAGCGTGAAGTTGGAGACGTTGTAGTTGGGTCGCCCCGGGAACACCGTCGCGACGTCGGTCGTCCGCAAGAGGCTCGGATCGTGCATCAGGACCCACTGGCCATCGGACGTTCGCTGTGTGTCGGTCTCCAGCAGATCGGCTCCCACCAGCACCGCATGGCGGTAGGCCGCCATCGTGTTCTCTCGGCTCGGGTCACCGCCCCTGTGCGCGATGACCAGCGGAGCCGGGGTCGTCAGACCCACGCGCGCCCGAAGAGCGACCGACGTTCCGGCCGCTCCGCGGAACGGAGCCCCCGTCGCCTCGAACATCAACGACCCGAGAATGGCAGGAGCCGTGTAGTCGAAGTGCACACGACCCGCTACGTCCTCGTACCCGACCAGATCCGCGCGGGCGACACCCGATCGGTCTCGTACGAGGAGATCGACACGACGCCCGGGGCGAGCGGGCCAAGACGTGACGCTCAGCATGAGGCTGCGTCCCGGAGACAGGACCGGCGGGACCCCTTCGATCGCGATCGTTTGCGTCGCGGCCCCCACCCTGACCCGACGGGACCGGACCATCGGAGCACGCGTCGACCTCCGCGGGAGCACGACGCGCCAGGTCACCGCGCGGTCGTGGCCCCACGCAGCGAAACGGTACCGACCGCGCTCGTTGAGTCGCGCCCGCCATGAGTAGGCCCAGCGTCCAGAACTGGTCAGGTGCTCCAGCTCAACGCGACGGTGCGCAAAGGCCCGCGGGAAGGCTCCCCGGATCAGGTACCGCTCGCCCGGCATGACGACATGAGCACTCACGGTCGGTGCCCGCACGAGCCTCGTGGACACCTGCTCGGCAATCGCCGCGCCCGGCAGGGTCACGAACCACCCGCTCAACAGGACGGCTCCACAGAGCAGTGCACTCAGCACCAGCCGTCGCCCCCCACCACGCACGTCAAAATCGTACGGCGTCTGTGGGATTCGCGAGTCCGTTGAGCCGAATCAGCGCGACAAGGGCCATCGCCGACCGCCGACCGGACGATGCCGGCCACATCACCCGAGCGCCCTAGGATCAGGCGCATGGATCGCATCCTCGTGACCGGCGGAGCCGGCTTCATCGGCTCCAACTTCGTCCACCACCTGGTGGCCCACACGGACGCCACGGTCACCGTCCTCGACAAGCTCACGTACGCGGCGACCCGCGAGTCGCTGGCCGGGCTGCCCGAGGACCGGGTGTCGCTCGTCGTCGGCGACATCGTCGACGCCGCAGTGGTCGAGCCCCTGGTCGCCGAGCACGACGCCGTCGTCCACTACGCGGCCGAGTCGCACAACGACAACTCGCTGTCCGACCCCAGCCCGTTCGTGCAGACCAACCTGATCGGCACCTTCACCCTGCTGGAGGCGGTCCGCAAAGCCGGGGTGCGCTTCCACCACATCTCCACCGACGAGGTGTACGGCGACCTCCCACTGGTTGAGGAGGGCGTCGACGACCCCGAGCGGTTCACCGAGCAGACGCCGTACAACCCCTCCAGTCCGTACTCCGCCACCAAGGCCGGCTCCGACCTGCTGGTGCGCGCCTGGGTGCGGAGCTTCGACGTGCAGGCCACCATCTCCAACTGCTCCAACAACTACGGCCCGTGGCAGCACATCGAGAAGTTCATCCCGCGTCAGATCACCAACGTCATCGAGGGCATCCGGCCGAAGCTGTACGGCGCCGGCCTCAACGTCCGCGACTGGATCCACGCCGATGACCACTCCTCGGCCGTGTGGACGATCCTCAACAAGGGCGCCATCGGCGAGACCTACCTCATCGGCGCCGACGGCGAGCAGAACAACCTCGACGTCGTGCAGATGATCCTGCGCCACTTCGGCAAGGCCGAGGACGACTTCGACCACGTGACCGATCGAGCCGGCCACGACATGCGCTACGCGATCGACTCGACCAAGCTCCGCACCGAGCTCGGTTGGCAGCCTCAGTTCGCCGACTTCGAGACCGGTCTGGCCAACACCATCCAGTGGTACGTCGACCACGCCGACTGGTGGCGGCCCGTCAAGCACCAGACCGAGGCGTCGTACGCCGCGAAGGGCCAGTGACCATGAGTGAAGGAGCGACCCTCGGTGGTTGAGCTTGTCGAAACCCCGATCCCGGGCCTGGTCGTCCTGCGCCTCGATCTCCACGAGGACGCCCGCGGCTGGTTCAAGGAGAACTGGCAGCGCGAGAAGATGGTCGCGCTCGGCCTGCCGGACTTCGGGCCGGTGCAGAACAACATGTCGTTCAACGCCAAGCGCGGCACCACGCGCGGCATCCACACCGAGCCGTGGGACAAGTTCGTCTCGGTCGCCAACGGCCGCGCGTTCGGCGCCTGGGTGGACATGCGCGAGGGCGCTTCGTACGGCGCGGTGTTCGCCGTCGAGCTCGACCCGGCCACCGCGGTCTTCGTGCCCCGGGGCGTCGGCAACAGCTACCAGACCCTTGAAGACGGCGTCACCTACTCCTACCTGGTCAACGAGCACTGGCGCCCGGCGACGCCGTACCCCGCCCTCGACCTCGGTGACCCGACAGTCGCGATCCCGTGGCCGATCCCGCTCGTCGAGGCCGAGATCTCCGAGAAGGACCGCGCGAACCCCTCGCTCGCCGACGCGGAGCGGATGCAGCCGAAGAAGACGCTGGTCATCGGCTGCCGCGGCCAGCTGGGGCGTGCCCTACAGGTCGACTTCCCCGGCTCGGACCTGGTGGATCTGGACGAGCTGGACGTGACGAACGCCGATGCCGTCGCCGCCTGGCCGTGGCACGAGTACGCGCTGGTGCTCAACGCCGCCGCCTACACGGCCGTCGACGCCGCCGAGACGGCCGAGGGCCGGCGTACGGCGTGGGCGGCCAACGCCGGCGCGCCGGCGACCCTGGCCGGGCTGTCGCGCGAGCACGGCTTCACGCTCGTGCACTACTCGTCGGAGTACGTCTTCGACGGGACCGCCGACGAGCACACCGAGGAAGAGCCGGTCTCGCCGCTCGGGGTGTATGCCCAGTCCAAGGCGGCCGGCGACATCGCCGTCGCGACGGCGCCGCGCCACTACCTGCTGCGGACGTCGTGGGTGATCGGCGACGGCAACAACTTCGTCCGGACGATGAAGTCGCTCGCCGACAAGGGCGTCTCACCGAACGTCGTCGGCGACCAGACCGGGCGCCTCACGTTCACCGCCGAGCTGTCGCGCGCGACCCGGCACCTGCTCGACGTCGGCGCCGAGCACGGCACCTACAACCTCAGCAACGGCGGAGCGGTGATGTCGTGGGCGGAGATCGCGCAGGCGGTCTACCGACTGTGCGGCCGCGACGCGTCCGACGTCACGGCGACCACCACGGCGGCGTACTTCGCCGACAAGCCGGAGGCGTCACCGCGGCCGCTCAACAGCGCGATGAGCCTGGCGAAGATCGAGGCGACCGGGTTCGTCCCGGAGGACGCCATGGCCGCGCTGGAGCGGTACGTCAGCGCCGCCGGGTGAGGTTGGAGAGCGCCGGTCGCACGTCGGCGAGGTAGACGAACGCCGCGATCGTGAAGACCAGGTTGAGCAGGCCGATCGGCCCGCCGGGCATCACGACCTGCACGGCCAGCCCGAGGCCGAGGATGATCGTCCAGGCCGGCTTGGTGAGCTTGCCTGCGGCCGCGTAGGACTCCGCGGACCACAGCAGCGAGCTGACGAAGGCGAAGACCTTCACGGCGAGCAGCACCAGCTCCACGACCAGCATGAAGCCCGACTCGAGATCAAACACCGTCATCACGCGCCACAGCCTACGTGGATGTGAAACAGGGCGGCGACCCTTCCGGGTCACCGCCCTGTGTCGTGGATCGCGTCGTGGACCGGTAGGTCAGTCGCCGATCTTGGCGGCAGCGTCGGTCGTCGCCTCGACGGCGGCCGCGACGGTCTGCTGGGCGGCGGTGGTGGTCGCCTTCGCGCTGCTCTTGGGAGCCGTCGAGGTCTTCTTCGCGGTTGACGTGGTCTTCTTGGCCGTCGACTTCGTCGCCTTCTTGGCGGTCGTCGTGGTCTTCTTCGCAGCCTTGGTGGCCTGCGTCTTGGTGGTCTTCGCCTTGGCGGTCGTGGTCTTCGCGGCCGTGGCGGTCGCCTTCGTCGACTCCTGGGTGCGGATCCGGCCGACCAGGGTCTCGCCGCGCTTGGCGAGGTCGGCGTACGCCGCGTTCACGGTCGTGGCGTTGCCCGCCACGAAGCCCTGCAGCTCGGCGACGCGAGCCTCGATGACCTCGCGGAGCGCCGCGGGCTCGAAGTCGAGGCCGCCGATGCGGGTCTGCACGTCGGCCAGCTGCTTCTGCACGTCGGCGACGGCGTCGCGGACGTAGCCGACGAGGACGTCGGTGGCCCCGGCTGCGGCGTACAGCGGACGCGTGGCCTCGGTCGGCAGCTCAAATGTAGGCAGTTCGAACGTGGGCAGCTCAAAGGTAGGGATCTTGGCCATGGTGTTACTCCTTGGGTTGGGTCGTCCCGTTGAGGGCGAGGAACGACGCGTAGACGTCGAGCAGCGACTGCTTCTGTCGCTCGGTAAGCACGGGGTCGGCGAGGATGGCGAGCTCGACGGCTCCGCCGGTGCCTTCCTCGAGGCTGACGATCCCCGCCCGCACGTACAGCTGCTCGGCGGAGATGCGCAGCGCCTTGGCCAGCTGCTGCAGGACCTGTGCAGACGGCCGGCGCAGCCCGCGCTCGATCTGGCTCAGGTAGGGGTTGGAGACGCCGGCCTGCTCGGCGAGCTGACGCAACGACAGCTGCGCGCTGACGCGCTGCTCCCGGAGGTAGTCACCGAGGGTCTCGACGGCGTTGCCGACCTTGCCCATTGCCATGCCCCCACTGTGCTTGCAACTGCTAGCACTTGCAAGCGCAGGGAGTGTGAGTCCGTCCACAGTGCTCAGAGTTACGCGCTGGCAACAGCTTGCACACAGGATGGAACGGGTCGGCAACGACTGGTCTACAACCGCCGCGACCCAGCTGGGGCCAGGCCTAGGATCGAGACGTGGACGAGCTGACGTGTGTGACGCGTGACTACGCGTGGGGTTCGACGAGCCTGATCCCGCGCTTCCTCGGCACGCCCGCCGACGGCCGACCGCAGGCGGAGCTGTGGGTGGGCGCCCACCCCGCCGACCCCGCCCGGCTGCCCGACGGCACCCGGCTCGACGACCACATCCGCGACCACGCGGAGACCGCGCTCGGAGACCACGCCCTCGAGACCTTCGGCCCACGACTGCCCTACCTCGTCAAGGCGCTGGCGGCCGCGGAGCCGCTCTCGCTGCAGGTGCACCCCACCTCGCAGCGCGCCCGGATCGGCTTCGAACTCGAGAACCAGGCCGGCATCGCGGTGGGGGCGCCGGAGCGGAGCTACCAGGACTGCTTCCACAAGCCGGAGATGATCGTCGCGATCACCCGGTTCGAGGGCATGGCCGGCTTCCGTGACGTCACCAAGACGGTGCAGATCCTGCGCCTGCTCGAGCACCCCTGGGCCGACCGGGTCGCCAAGGAGCTGGACACGGCGCCGGCGTACCAGGCGCTGCACTCCGTCGTGAGCGAGATCCTCGACCAGCGCGGCGACGGCCTCCGTCAGCTCGTGGGCGAGGTCGCCGAGGCGGCGGCCGCTGCCGAGCAGCGCGGGCACCAGGCGTTCCGTACGTCGGGCCGGAGGTACCTCGACCGGGCGAGCGTCGAGCGGGAGAGCACGCGGCTCTTCGCCCAGACCGCCTCGCTCGCCCGCAAGTACCCCGCAGACCCCGGCGTACTGGTCACGCTGCTGCTCAACCACGTCGTGCTGTCCCCCGGCGAGGCGATGTTCCTCGACGCCGGCGTGGTGCACGCCTACAGCTCGGGCTTCGGCGTGGAGATCATGGCGTCGTCCGACAACGTCGTGCGTGCGGGCCTGACGCCGAAGCACGTCGACGTCCCGGAGCTGCTGCACATCGCGAACTTCACCCCGATGCCCGCTCCGCTCTGGGAGCCGACAGCCGTCACCTCGCACACCCTCACCTACCGCCCCCCGGTCGCGGAGTTCGCGCTGACGATCGCGCGCGAGCCCGGGGATCAGCTGCCCGCCGAGGGGCCGCGGACGCTGCTGTGCCTCGAGGGCGAGCTGGTCGTGACGTCTGCGCGGGCACGCCACGAACTGCGCCGGGGTCAGGCGCTCTTCGTCCCGCACTCGGACGGCGCGATCACCCTCGAGGGCGAGGGCACGCTCGCGGTCGCCAGCGTCCCCGTCGGCTGACTCCTCGGCCGACTCCTGCGCTCAGGCCGGGGGCCAGTTCCGCGGCCGGTCCACCCAGGGCTTGCCTTCATGCTCAAGGGCCGCGACGTCGGCGTCGACCAGGATCTCCACCAGCCGCTTGCCGTAGACCTGAGCCTTCCACCCGAGCTCGCGCTCGGCCTTGCCCGCGTCGCCGATCAGCGCCGACGGCTCTGTGGGCCGCAGGTAGCGCGCGTCGGTGCGGACGTGCTTCTCCCAGTCCAGGCCCGCGTGCTCGAAGGCCGCGACCACCAGGTCACGCACGGTGTAGCTCTGGCCGGTGGCGAGGACGTAGTCGCGCGGTTCGTCGGCCTGGAGCATCCGCCACATGCCCTCGACGTACTCCGGCGCGTAGCCCCAGTCGCGGACACCGTCGAGGTTGCCCATGTAGACGTAGTCGGCCAGTCCCGCCTGGATCCGCGCGACGGCGCGGCTGACCTTGCGGGTCACGAACGTCTCGCCCCGGCGCGGGGACTCGTGGTTGAAGGCGATGCCGCTGACGGCGAACATCCCGTAGCCCTCGCGGTAGATGGTGGTCGCGTTGTGGGCATAGAGCTTGGCGGCGCCGTACGGCGAGCTCGGGCGGAAGGCGGTGTCCTCGCGCTGGGGGCCGGGCGCGGTGCCGTACATGGCGGAGCTGGACGCCTGGTAGTAGCGGCAGTCGAGCTCGGCGGTGCGGATCGCCTCGAGGAGCCGTACGGCGCCGAGCCCGACGGTGTCGCCGGTGTACTCCGGCTCGTCGAAGCTGACGCCGACGTGGGACTGCCCGGCCAGGTTGTAGATCTCGTCGGGCTGGATCCGACGCAGCAGCCGGATCAGGCGGGACTCGTCGGTGAGGTCGGCGTAGTGGAAGAAGAGCCGGGTGTCTGGGTCATGCGGGTCCTGGTAGAGGTGCTCGATCCGCATGCTGTTGAACGTCGAGGCCCTCCGGCGCAGCCCGTGCACCTCGTAGCCCTTGGCCAGCAGCAGCTCGGCCAGGTAGGACCCGTCCTGGCCCGTGATGCCGGTGATCAGCGCGCGTCTCGTCACTGCCAAATCCTGTCACAGTCGGGTGGTTTCGAGGCTCGCTTCGCTCGCACCTCAACCACCGATCTCGTTGGTTGAGGCGCGAGGGCCGCCAGGCCCGAGCCTCGAAACCACCGAAATCACAGGACGGCGCGGATCTCGCCGACTCGCCGTCCGCCACCGAGCAGCGGCGCGTCACCCGTGCGGCGTACGGCGTCGCCGTCGACACCGGGGTCCTCGTCCACGCCGGAGCGTTGCAGCGCCGCGGCCATCACGACAGGCCGGGCGCGGGCGCCGCCGTCGTCGACCTTGAGCGCGAACGCCCGTCCGTCCCGCAGCGCCACCGCGTAGCAGGCCTCGGCCCCGGCCTTGCCGATGGCGCCCGGGATCGCGCCGAGCAGCGCGCGCTCGTCGCGCCGGGTGCCGGAGACCCACTCGGGGTGGGCGCGGATCGCGTCGGCGACCTGCCGCTCCGGGCCGCCCTCGGCAAGGGCCAGCCGCCGGAACGCGCCAGCGAGCCCGATCAGCGAGGCGGACAGCAGCGGGGCGCCGCACCCGTCGGTGGCCTCCGCGGCGACCGGCTCGCCGGTCAGGTCCTCGATCGTCGCCAGGATCGCCTGCTGGAGCGGGTGCGCCGGATCGAGGTAGGAGCTGGTGTCCCAGCCGTTGACGACGCAGGTGGCGAGCATCGCCGCGTGCTTGCCGGAGCAGTTCATCTGCAGCGGTGTCCGCTCCCCTCCGGCGGCGACGACGGCATGCCACTCGGCGTCCTCCAGCGGGTAGTCGGGAGGCGTCTGGAGCGCGGCCTCGGACAGCCCGGCCGAGGCGAGGATCCGACGTACGCCGTCGAGGTGGAAGGGCTCGCCGGAGTGCGACGCGGACGCGAGAGCCAGCAGCTCGGGCGGCAGGTCGAGCCCGAGCCGGACCATCCCGACGGCCTGGAGAGGCTTGTTGCTCGACCGCGGCAGGATCGGCCGGTCGGTGCTGCCGGCCGCCCAGTCGACGGCACCGGTCTGGTCCAGCGCGACGACCGAGCCGTAGTGGTGCCCCTCGACGAAGCCGGATCGGACGAGCTCTGCGACGACGACGGGGTTTGGCATGAGTGCAGATTAACTTCAGCGGGATGGCAGGATTACGCCGTGCCGACGCCCGCCCCGCAGTACTGCCCGACGCCGCGTGAGCTCGATGACCTCGAGCTGTTGGCCATCGGGGCGCTCGCGCCGACCGCAGCCTTCGACGAGCCGGGTAGCCCGGTCACGCTCACGCTGCCGCCCGAGGTCGCCGGAGCCGCCACGGAGGCCGGCGCCGTCGAGCTGGTGGACCCGGAGGGGCTGCCGCTGGCGCGGGTCAGCGTGCCCGGCGGTGTCGTCACGCCGCTGACGCACGCGCAGTACGGCCCGTTCCGCCGGCTCTACCTGTCGCCCGCCCGGTCCCGCGAGCTGTACGCCGGACGCACCGTCGTCCCCGTCGTCGACGCCCTCACCGAGGACGAGATCGCCGTCCTCTCCACCGCCGGACCGGTGCTGCTCCTCGCCCTGGTCGGCCACGGGACCCCAGGTCTCCCGGCCACCGGACTGATCCGCGCCACCCTGGCCGCGGCCGACCTGCTGCCGGACGCGGCCGTGGTCGCCGTACCTCTGGCCTCGCACGGCGACGGCGAGGCCGACCATGCGCTTGGCCTCCAGGTCGTGGCCAACTACGCCGGACCCGACCCGGTCATCGGCGTACCCGACTCCACCGCGCCCTGCCCGCCGACGATCCAGGCGATCGTCGACCAGGAGCGCCCCGAGCCCGCCGACCAGGGACTCGCCCTCTTCTTCACGGGCCTGTCCGGCAGCGGCAAGTCGACGCTCGCCCAGGCGCTGATGGACCGGGTCCTCGAGCAGGGCGCCCGTTCGGTGACGAGCCTCGACGGCGACGTCGTACGCCGCAACCTCTCGGCCGGCCTGACCTTCTCGAAGCAGGACCGCGAGACCAACATCCGGCGGATCGGCTGGGTGGCCGCCGAGATCTCCCGGCACGGCGGCCTGGCGGTCTGCAGCCCGATCGCGCCCTTCGACGAGACCCGGCAGCAGGTGCGGGAGATGGTCGAGGACGCCGGCGGCGCCTTCTTCCTCGTCCACGTCGCCACCCCGCTCGAGGAGTGCGAGCGGCGTGACCGCAAGGGGCTCTACGCGAAGGCACGACGGGGCGAGATCCCCGAGTTCACCGGCATCTCGTCGCCGTACGAGGAGCCGGAGGACGCCGACGTCCGCGTCGACACCACCGGCCGCACCATCGAGGACGTCCTCAACGACGTCCTCGACGCGCTCGCTGAGTCTGGGTATCTCTCGGTGGTCGAGCAGCGAGCGCCAGCGAGCGTCGTCGAGACCCCGGAAGCCGAAGACGGCGGACAGGCTGCGGGGGTCTCGACAAGCTCGACCAACGGTGCGAGCTCGGCCGAGACCGCTCCCCTCAACATCCTCTTCGTCTGCACGGCCAACATCTGCCGCTCGCCGTACATGGAGCTCCACGCCCGCCACCTGGCCGGCCCGGACGCGACCATCACCTTCAGCAGCGCCGGCACCCACGGCTTCCGGGACAGCGCGATGGACACCGAGATGGCGCAGGTGCTCGACGCATCCGACCGGGAGGCCTTCCGCAGCCGGCCGCTGACGGCCGAGCTGCTGCGCAACGCCGACCTGGTGCTGACGGCGGAGCACACGCACCGGCAGTTCATCCTCGACGACCACCCCGGGCACTTCCGGAAGGTCTTCACGCTCGGGCAGTTCGCCGAGGCGACCCGCACCACCGACCTGCGCGGCCGCGACCTGGTCACGTACGCCGGCGAGCACCGCGGCCCGGCCGACCCGGCCCTCGACGTACCCGACCCCTATCGGCGTGGCCCCGAGGCCGCCCAGGCGTGCGCGGCCCAGCTGCAGGAACTGCTGCGCGTCGTGGTCCCGGCGCTGGCCGACGCGAGGAGACTGCCGGCATGAACGACGTCCTGACGACCACGTTCTTCTCGATCCTGGCCGCCGGCTTCTTCGTCGGCGTCATCGTGGGCCTGACGGGCATGGGCGGTGGCGCCCTGATGACCCCGGCACTGATCTTCCTCGGCGTCGGCGACGCCGCGACCGTGGTGACCGCCGACCTCACGGCGGCCGCGATCTACAAGTCGGGCGGTGCGGCCGTGCATGCCCGCGAGGGGTCGCCGAACTACCGGCTGGCCAAGTGGCTGATCGTCGGATCGGTGCCGATGGCGCTGCTCGGGCCATGGATCATCCACCAGATCGCAGGCCAAGAACCGGAGTCGCTCGACTCCCTCCTCAAGACCTGCATCGGGTTCGCGCTGCTCTTCGCGGCGTCGACGTACGCCCTGCGTCTCTACATCAACCTGCGGCGCGTGCGCGGCGGCCACCCCGACGCCGACCCCAACCCGCCGATCCGGCCGATCCCGACGCTGCTCGTCGGCGCCCTGGGCGGACTGCTCGTCGGCATCACCAGCGTCGGCTCGGGCTCGGTCATCATGATCGCGCTGCTGATGCTCTACCCCGGCCTGTCGGCCGTGAAGCTGGTCGGCACGGACCTGGTCCAGGCCGTCCCGCTCGTGCTCGCCGCGGCCATCTCCAACATCGCGATCAACGGCCTGGACTGGTCGATCCTGATCCCGCTCGTCATCGGCTCGACCCCCGGCACCATGATCGGTAGCCGGATAGCCCCGCGCGTGCCCCAGTCGATCATCCGGCGCGGCATCGTCATCGTGCTGACGATGTCGGGCGTCGCCCTGCTCGACAAGTCGGGCTGGGCGCCGCTCGGCAAGGACGAGACGCACCCGATCCTGATCGGGGTCATCGGCCTGGCGATGCTGGCGCTGGTGCCGCTGATCTGGGGACTGGTCCGCAAGACCCAGGGGTTGCCGATGTTCGGTGCTCCGACCGTCACCGAGCTCGACGCGGTGGAGTACGGCGCAGCTCGAACGCCGCCGGACAGATAGCGATCTGGACTAGCGACTGCCGGACACCCACTCCTGTATCTCTCGGCGGAATCGCTCGGCCGAGAATCGTTCGGCATTCAGTCGGCAGTCCTCAGCGCGAAATCCAGCTCTGAGAGCGGCTTCGGCAGCGCTGGTCATCGACTCGACGGTCAGCTCGTCAGCCAGCTCACCGGTAGTACCCGGCTCGACCGTGTCCAAGAGACCGCCGACACGGGGCCCGACCACCGGGGTACCGGCCGCTTGCGCTTCGACAGGCACGATGCCGAAGTCCTCGTTTGCCGGGAAGAGCAGCAGCGACGCAGCCGCGACTGTGTCCCGCACCTCGAGGTCAGAGGCGCCGACGAGGAACGTGGCATCTGCGCCCAGATCGACGGCAAGTTGACGGAGGCTCGCCTCCTCCGGACCTCGACCAACGATGGTGATCGGAAGGCCAAGTCGCGCCGCTACCTCGAGGCTGATGTCGTGACCCTTGTACGGAATCAGACGCCCCAAGGAGACGAGTCCTCTCCGCGGTCGCTCCGGCGCGGCAGAGAAGAACTCCGTGTCGACGGGCGGCGAGATGACCCGCGCCTCACGCCCGTACACGTGCTGGATTCGAGTCGCGACAGCCGACGAGTTCGCCGCGAAGCTGTCGACCCAATCGGCCGATCGACGGTCCCAGCGACCGAGCAGGTTCCGCGCTGGTGCGGCAAGGCGTGCAGCACCACGCCCATCGATCTCGGGGTTCCAGACGTAGCGCATCGGGGCGTGGACGTAGCAGAAGTGTTGAGCCCTGCGCGCTGGCCGGAAGCCTTTGACACAGGCATGACTCGAGGTGATGACGACGTCGTACTCGAGCCGCCGACCCGTCATCCTCCACGCGAGCGGCATTGCCGGTAGAAGCAATCCCCGGCGCTCCCGAAGCGGCCCGAGGCGGTTCAACCAGGTCTTCTGAACGGCACGTCCGCCGGTGTCAATCGTGACACCGGGCGTCTGGGTCAGCGCGTAGAGGTCAGAGTCGGGATAGATGCCCGCGAGCTCCTCGAAGACCTTCTCACTGCCTGCTCTGGCTGAGATCCACTCATGAGCAATCGCCATCGACACCCGACGATCCTGTCAGGTCGACAGTCCGACGGCACGGGCGACCTCATGCTCCGGCGAGACAGCACTCAGTCGCGGCCGTAGATGTCGCGCGTGTAGATCTTGTGGTCCACGTCCGCCAGCACGTCGGTACGACGGTTCGTGACGATCACATCGGCGACCTGCTTGAACTCCTCGAGGTCCCGGATCACCCGCGAGCGGAAGAACGTGTCCCCCTCGAGGTTGGGCTCGTAGACGACCACCTCGACCCCGCGAGCCTTGATCCGCTTCATCACGCCCTGCACCGAGGACATCCGGAAGTTGTCGGAGCCCTCCTTCATGATCAGCCGGTAGATGCCGACCGTCTTCGGGCGCCGGCGCAGGATGTCGTTGGCGATGAAGTCCTTGCGGGTGGTGTTGGCATCCACGATCGCGCTGATCAGGTTCTGCGGGACGTAGCGGTAGTTCGCCTGGAGCTGCTTGGTGTCCTTCGGCAGGCAGTAGCCGCCGTACCCGAAGCTCGGGTTGTTGTAGTGATTGCCGATCCGCGGGTCGAGGCCGACGCCCTCGATGATCTGCACCGGGTCGAGGCCGTACGTCGCCGCGTAGGTGTCGAGCTCGTTGAAGTAGGCGACCCGTAGCGCCAGGTAGGTGTTGGAGAAGAGCTTGATCGCCTCGGCCTCGGTCGAGTCGGTCAGCAGGACCGGCACCGTCTTGTCCACGGCACCCTCGACCATCAGCTCCGCGAAGACCTTCCCGGCCTCCCCACGGTCGCCGACGACGATCCGCGACGGGTGGAGGTTGTCGTAGAGCGCCCGGCCCTCGCGGAGGAACTCGGGGCTGAAGAGGATCTCGGCCTCCGGGTGCTCCTCGCGCATCTCCGCGGTGAACCCGACCGGCACGGTCGACTTGACGACGATGACCGCCCCCGGGGCGATCGCGACCACGTCGCGGATGACGGCCTCGACCGACGAGGTGTCGAACTTGTTGGTGTGCGGGTCGTAGTCGGTCGGGGTCGCGATCACGACCAGATCCGCTTCGGCGTACGCCTCGGTCCGGTCGAGGGTCGCGGTGAGCCGCAGCTGGTGTCCGCCGAGGTACTCCTCGAGCTCCCGGTCCTCGACGGGCGACTCCCGGCGGTTGACCATGTCGACCCGGCGCTGGTCCAGGTCGAGGGCGACGACCTCGTGATGCTGGGCGAGGATGACGGCGTTCGACAGCCCGACGTACCCGATGCCTGCGATCGCGACCTTCACGATTTGAAAGGTAGGACGCGAAATGCGCCTCGAGCCGGGGTGAGTCGAACGTTCACCTGATCTTGGTAGGCGGTTCGCGCCGTCGTACCCGCTCGCGAGCGGCGCGACGGCACGTGAGACGGTCCCCGGGTTCGTACGGCGAAGGCTAAAGTGAAGCGCGTCACTCGACTTCCTCGGCACTTCGTCCCAGACGAGTGCCGATCGCTACGATGTGGGCTGCTCGTCCCGAGGAGAGGTTTTCCCCCCGTCATGACCCAAACGCACACCGACTACCGGCTGAGTCAGCTCGACCAGCTGGAGGCGGAGTCGATCCACATCTTCCGTGAGGTCGCCGCCGAGTTCGAGAAGCCCGTCCTGATGTTCTCGGGCGGCAAGGACTCCATCGTGATGCTGCGGCTCGCGGAGAAGGCGTTCTTCCCGGCGAAGATCCCGTTCCCGATCCTGCAGATCGACACCGGTCTCGACTTCCCCGAAGTGATGGAGACCCGGGACAACTGGGTCAACCGCCTGGGTGTCCGCCTGGTGGTCGCGAGCATCGACGACGCGATCGCCAACGGCGTCGTCGTGGACGACGGCAAGACCTCGCGCAACCGGATGCAGACCGCCACCCTCCTCAACGCCATCGAGGAGAACGGCTTCACGGCCGCCTTCGGCGGCGGGCGGCGCGACGAGGAGAAGGCGCGCGCCAAGGAGCGGGTCTACTCGCACCGCGACGAGTTCGGTCAGTGGGACCCCAAGATGCAGCGCCCCGAGCTCTGGAGCCTCTACAACGGGCGCCTGCACGAGGGCGAGCACATGCGGATCTTCCCGATCAGCAACTGGACCGAGCTCGACGTCTGGGACTACATCGGCCGCGAGGGCATCGAGATCCCCAACATCTACTTCTCCCACCAGCGCCGCGTGTTCGAGCGCGACGGCATGCTGATGAGCGAGACCCCGCTGAACCCGATGCGCGAGGGCGAGGTCGCCGAGGAGCGCACCGTCCGGTTCCGCACCTGTGGCGACATCACCCTCACCGGGTGCGTCGAGTCCACCGCGTCGACCATCCCCGAGATCATCGACGAGATCTCCATTGCCAAGCTCACCGAGCGCGGTGCGACCCGTGGCGACGACCGGTTCTCCGAGGCCGCCATGGAGGACCGCAAGAAGGAGGGCTACTTCTGATGGCCACCGACATGGATTTGCTTCGATTCGCGACCGCCGGCTCCGTCGACGACGGCAAGTCGACCCTCATCGGTCGCCTGCTGCTCGACTCCAAGTCGATCTTCGAGGACCAGCTCGAGGCGGTCGAGGCCACCTCGCTGTCCAAGGGCTACGACTACACCGACCTCGCGCTGCTGACCGACGGCCTGCGCTCGGAGCGGGAGCAGGGCATCACCATCGATGTCGCCTACCGCTACTTCGCCACCCCGGCCCGCAAGTTCATCATCGCCGACACCCCGGGCCACGTGCAGTACACGCGCAACATGGTCACCGGCGCCTCCACGGCCGACCTCGGCCTGGTGCTGGTCGACGCCCGCCAGGGCCTCACCGAGCAGTCGCGCCGCCACGCGGTGATCCTCTCGCTGCTGCGGGTCCCGCACCTCGTGCTCGCGGTCAACAAGATGGACCTCGTCGACTTCTCGCAGGAGGTCTACGAGAAGATCCACGCCGAGTTCACCGCCTTCGCGACCAAGCTCAACATCCCGGACCTCGAGGTCATCCCGATCTCGGCGCTCGCCGGCGACAACGTGGTCAACCGCTCCGAGAACATGTCGTGGTACTCCGGTCCCACGCTCATGCACCACCTCGAGCACGTCCACGTGGCCTCCGACCGCGACCTGGTCGACGTCCGCTTCCCGGTGCAGTACGTCGTACGCCCGAAGTCCGACGAGCACCACGACTACCGCGGCTACGGCGGCATGGTGGCCGGCGGCGTGCTGAAGCCTGGCGACGAGGTCGTCGTACTGCCCTCCGGCATGACCTCCAAGATCGCCGGCATCGACCTCTTCGACCAGGAGATCACCGAGGCGTTCCCGCCGATGTCGGTGACCGTCCGGCTCGAGGACGACGTGGACGTGTCCCGCGGCGACCTGATCGCCCGCGTCAACAACGCTCCGAAGCCGTCGCAGGACATCGACGCGATGGTCTGCTGGATGACCAACGAGCCGCTGCGTCCGCGCCAGAAGCTCGCCATCAAGCACACCACCCGCTCAGCGCGCGCCCTGGTCAAGGACATCCAGTACCGCCTGGACGTCAACACGCTGCACCGCGACCAGGAGACCAAGGAACTCGGCGTCAACGAGATCGGCCGCGTCCAGCTGCGCACCACGGTGCCGCTGCTGTGCGACCCGTACTCGAAGAACCGCACCACCGGGTCCTTCATCCTGATCGACGAGGCGACCGGCGTCACCGTCGGCGCGGGCATGATCAACTCAGCAAGCTGAATCTCGAGACAGAGTCGATTCAGAAGGTGGAGCCCTGACACGCGCACACGGATCGCGCCTACGCAACCGGTCCGCTCAGTTCGAATGTGCGTCGGACGACCAAGGGTGGACACCCTGGTCGCCCACGAGTGGCTGCCCGCACATGGCGGATCAGAGCCGTGCTAACAGACATCACGTGCACCACCCAGACGCGGTTCCGCTGAGGATGCGCTGAGCGCAAACAGCGCTGCCTCGGTCGACTTCTGGCGCAAGACCCGCGCTTGGTTCGCCGCCCACGCCTTCACCGGGCGCCCCGTGCTCACCGGTAGCGCATCCTGCTGCCGTTCCAAACTCTGGGCCAAGAACCCCGCCACACCGAAGATCAAGTACCGCCGCGCCGCCCGTACCGGCCCCACACCAACGGCAAAGTCGAACGCTTCTACCGCGCCCTTCTCGACGACTGGGCCCACGCACATCGACACACCTCAGTGGCCGACCGGGCCACTGCCAAACCCACCTTCGAACACGACACCGAAACCCGGCGAAAAGTCACCAGCCGACGTCACACCAACCTGTGCGGACAGAACTGCTAGCGCACACGTCGCCATCTCAGAAGTCTGCGCTTCTCGGATATCCCACCCCGCGCATTTCCCGGAGACCATCAACGCGCACTGCCCGATCAATACGGGCCGCGGGACATGTCCACATCACTTGCGAAGTCCAAGAGCAACCGAGCGACGGAATCGGGCGCGAGAGACGAGACCGAGCGCAAACCTCTCACCCTGATCTGCTCCAGTTCCACAACACTGCGCGCCAACGAAAACTCCATGGCATCACCTAGGGCGGCCGACGACCCAACGTCATACAGGTAACCATTCCACCCATGGGTGATCAGTTCGCTCGGGCCACCCACGTTTGGCGCGATCACGATACAGCCCATCGCCAAGCCTTCTGCAATTACCTGACCAAACGGTTCGGGGATCAGCGAACAATGAACGACATGGGTACACTTGACATATTCACTTCGCACATCGTCGACATGTCCAACAAATGTTACCTGCGAACTCACGCCGAGGCGGCGCGCCAGGTCAGTCAATTCCTCAATAGTGAGCGCATCGCTTCCAGATGGCCCACCAACGATTCGCGCCCGCGCATCCGTTCCACGAAATCTCGACGCAAACGTCTGCAGAAACAGCTGCTGCCCTTTCCATCCAGCAAGGCGTCCAAATACGCCAAAGATCGGAGGCTGATCCGAGTTAGGCGACCAATTCTCAATTGGTTCAAAGAAGGCGTAAGACAAAGGGTCATGGAGTACAATGCTCCGGCGTTTCGATGGCAGAGTGCTCAAGGTAGCGGACGAGTTGGCGACCACTCCCCATGCGCGGACCCGAAGTAGACTTCTGAAGAAAGTCGCCGACGCACCGCTGACATAATCGGAGGAGAGGCGATCCCTCGCCATCCATATGAACCTCGCACCCGTTACGGGAGTCGCCAGCGATCCAAGAAGCGAACCCTTGAGCGTATTCCCCACAACCAGATCATAGTTTCCACGAACAATCAGACGCCTCAGACGGGCCAGAAGCCTAACGTATTGGGGAATCACGCGTATCGATCCCGCCCCGAGCTGTCTGCCCGCGTTGACGGCCTCTGGAGAAACTCGTAGGAACTGAACTCGAGCGCCCGCTGCTCTATATCGGTCAGCCATCGGACCATCCTCGAGAAGAAGAACCGTCGAATCAACGCCATCCGGCATTCCCGACAGCAGCCGTTCGAGGGCAATCTCGGCGCCCCAGGCCTTCGCAACGCCGCCGACGAACAAGATTGTTACCTCGGACATAGAACTCCTAAACGTATGCGCGGTATCGAATTAGACGGTGAACGGTTAGGGCGCAACCCGCGACAAGGCATCCCGCTGCCCCAAAAATCAACGCGCTCGGAACCAAGAAGACAACGCCCGCGATGGCGCCAATCCGCCGGACTTGTAGCATTTCGCGAACGTAGCCACGCTTCAAGAGTCGGCCGCTCTCTACCTGCTGCACACAGGCCAGCGCGCGTTCTACTCCCGCCAGCAGCAGAATACCGATCGGCGGCAGGAACTCCATTGACGGGATCGTCGTGGAGAGTAGTCCTATACCGACGGCGAGGCCCATACCCAGCAGAAGGATGACTGCAATGAATCTTCCTCGGATCGGGCCACCTATCCTGTCGGACCCACTGGACACGATGCTGCGTCTGACTACTATTGCAACCAAGAGCAGCGGGGACAAGAACTGAGTCGCGGCTCTAAGCGTGCCTAGGAGTTCCGGGCCTCCAAACACACCGATGAGCTGCATCACCACAAACGCGCCGCCTGTTCCCCACAGCGAGTCGCGACCCGCGGCAGTGGCCGTATAGCCAACTTCCCGCCATAGTGCGATCGAACCTCGAACACCGGGTACTACGCGTACGCATATACACGAGATCATAGCGGATACAATGCCAGCGCCCATTATCAGTAGCACTACGTCACCGCGGTCGCTAAAAACTCTCCAGACCGCCACGCCACTCACCGCGAGAAGCTGTGCTAATGCGCCCAATACAGTTCCGACTTGTCTTCCCGCTGCTATTCCTGCAAGCCTTACCACTTCGGCAGCCGCGAAGCCGGCGCCGCCGACGGCCACGAGAGACGCGGCGCGCAGTTCGGAAGGGTCTACCAACAGAGAGCACCCGACGCCCGCCAACGCTCCGATGAGGCATAGACCCGAGCCCCACGCGATGCACAGCCGTCCCCGGCGAAGAACCTCACGGTGCCCTAGTTCGCCCCGCCGGGACGGCAGGAGAACAGCATCACCAATTCCCTGCTGCAAGACTCCAATTACCACTTGTTGAATAAGCAGCACAGGTGACACGGCGCCGAGCAGCCGTAGGTCACCGCTTGCTCCGAGCGCAACCGTCAGCAGCAATCCGGTGCCCATTACTGCTGCCTGGGACGTGGCGAAGACCCCGAACGTCACCCAATTGCGCACGTTCTCTACTCACGTTCTCCGGAGGTGCGTGAGGTGGCAATCACAGCCACCAGCAACGCCATAGTAAAACCGTACACGGGAACCAGCGAGCCGAAAGGGCCCCGCATAAGGCCGATCTGTGCCGTGGCCATGAACGCGGCTGCAGGCATCCACTTTCCGCCGACAACCCACGATGCGTCCAGTTTCGCCCAGCACCACCCTAAGCCCGCCATCAACGGAACGAGCCCAAACCATCCGAGGTCCAGGTACACTTCTGCCGGAAATGGTAGAGACAGGTTCTGAAAAGCATAACCACGGTTGGCGGCGACCTCAAAGCTTGCGGGAAACGCCTTTCCATGCCATACGCCCCTCGGCACATAGAAGAAGAAGCCCGACAGCAAATGGATACCGTCAGCCAACCCACGGGCCTGTACCAACGTTACGGTGTTGATGACCTGCTGGAAACCGTCAAAATCGATGGTCGAAAACACCGTTTCGGAGGTCGGGCGGGTGCTTCCAACACCTGCGCGGAAATAGTTGAGTGCAGGATATACCAAAAGGAATGCACATACGCCTAGCGCTGCGACCGCCCACGCGGCGATGCGTCCAGTTGGACGGATCGCGAAGAGAACGACTGAGCCAAAGCATATTAGGAATGTCAGTCGGGTATACGCAAACGGATTAGCATACAGAGCAAGCAAGCAGACAGCCCATACGATGTTGATGCGCGCCCGACGAAGTTGAGCAACAGTCCAATAACCCTCAGCCCTCCTGCCGGTCAATGCAAGGAGGCAGCCCAGGGTAGCAAGGGCCCCGGGCACGATTCTAACAAGCGCCTTAGTACCTTGATCGCTCGCGATACCAGAGGCGTTCAGTACGTCATTCACGTAATCGCGAGATGTATATAGCGCGCTAAAGCCACCGACGGCCTGAACGACGAGTGGCAACAGCAGCGTTGCTGCGAGTAGCGCCACGGTAGACAGGGTAAGAGTTCGGCGCGCACTGGGTGGAACGAATGTACCCTCCCGTGGCACTGATTTTCGTCGGATGGAAACGAGGGCGTAACTGAGGGTCATGCTCGCTTGCGAAACGCACAGAATCACCAAGGCGGTCGACGTCGGACCCTTTTGAAGCGTCACAAACGAGTCGTTCCATGCGGCCACGCCATGGGATATCTGATATGCCGAAGGTACCGCCAGCCAGCAGTAGGCGAAAACCGACGCAAGAAGGATAACGGGCCGGAGCCCACGGTAGATCCCAAGCGCAGCACCAAAGGCGCACGTGGCCACGAACGTTGCACTAAGCGTCCGTTGATATCCGTCATCAAAGGCCGCCCACCATCCGGTTAGTGGTGCCGCTGCGACGAATCCGAGGACTCCGAATGTAAGTAGGAATGCGCCGGATCCGAGCCCTTCGGTCGGTCGGGAGCGCACAACACCGACTTGGCTAGATGGCAATGAAGTCATCGAAACCTGAGAACCCCGCGTCGATCGAGTTCGCGGAGCAGATCGTCGGCGGCAGTAAATCCTGCGACAAGGCCTGACCGCTCCATCGCAACCTCCCTGAGGTGACGAGTCTGATTCCCACCACTGAGGCAATCCGCAACAAAAGCTTCGATGTCCATCTCTTGATCGAGGGTCGTGCCCGGCAGCCACGTCAATGCGTCTGCTGGCTCGACTCCGCGGCCATTTGTATATTCAGTTCGGTCCGGCACCATGAAACCGATCGGGCGATCCAACAGCAGGTAGTCCATGTAGACGCTCGAATAGTCCGTGATCAATCCCGCCGACGCCGCCAACAGGGAGTAGAGTTCTACCCCAGCGGAATTTAGGGTTTCGTGATCGATCAACACCGACCCTGGGATATCGCGGGACTCTGCATCCATTGGATGTGGCTTCACGACGAGCTGCAATCCTGCACGCTTCAGGGATAAGGCCAGGCAATGTGCGCTCGAATTGACGTCGTAAACGGAGGGAGCTGCCAGATCAGACCATGCCGCCGTCGCCCCCAGGTCGCGCGATTGACGGAAGGTCGGCATCCACACGACAAACGGTGATCGGATGCCGAGCGATTCCAGCGACGCCTTTGATGTTGGTAGTGAAAGGCGATCATTGCGCGGCTGCCCAGAGAGAATAACGGCTGCCTCGGCGTAACCGAACGCCTTCGCCCTCAACGATGTGAACAGTCGCGAGGAACCGACCATATAGGTCCCTGGAATTGCAGTTCCGCCCTCCTTGCGAGCTGCCCATCGTTTTGGTCCATCACCATGCCATAGATTTACAAAAGCTTTGCGGGCGACTGGCCGGGGACTACCGTAGAGTCCGTGAGTGTAGAAGACACACTCGGCGCGTAGATACGCAGATAGGCCGGAGACGCTGTTCTTCTTGCGAATCTCCACGCGAGGTATCTGGACGACCCGGCAAAACTTCGATTCGACGTCGTCTACAAGCCACACGATCCTTCCCGGGTATCGACTGGATAGCGCCCTGAGGGTCTGAACCGCGTTGCCTTCCGATACGGGGTATCCGTGGACAACGACGAGCCGAGTGGCGGGTACCAGTGTGAGAGCCAGCCGCAACGCGTGTGCAACCGCAGAACGCAACCTAGCTGGGGAGATGAGTTTCATTTGCGATGGTCCCTGCCGCAGGCGTCGGTATGGATGAGTGGCGGCGTCCGGGTCTCTCGCGTCCAGCAAGCGGCACGCCCGAATGAACTGCCGACGAAGTGGCGGGGGGTGGGCCAGTTGCCATGAGCCGTGCTCATTGGGTGGCTCTTGACGTTCATCCTTCTAGGTGGCCCGTCTCTGGCGCGTAGCCATACCCATACCCATACCCGTATCCGTAGCCGTAGCCCTTCCCCTTTACTGGGACCATGTTGAGGACGATGCCCTCGAGAGAGGCGTCTACTTGGGTGAGGCGATCAATCGAATGGCGCACCTGGTCACGGGTGACCTTGCCGTGGCGAACCACGAGCAGGGCTGCGTCGGCCTCGGCCGCCAACAGGGCTGCGTCGGTTACGGGGAGCAGCGGGGGCGCGTCGATGATGACGACGTCGTAGCGACTCCGTAGTTCCACCAGCAGTTCCGACATCGCGTGTGACTGGATGAGTTCTGCCGGATTGGGCGGGGCGGCACCGCTGCCGAGGAAGTCGAGGCCGGTCGCGTTGTGCTTTTGAATTGCGTCATCGAGTTTCACCTTGCCAACAAGCAGGTTCGTGACGCCCACAGCGCTGTCCAGGCCGAGGCGCTCGCCCGCCTTTGGTCGACGCAGGTCTCCCTCCACAAGCAGTACCCGGACCCCCGTCTGCGCCAGGCTGATGCCGAGGTTGACCGACGTGGTCGTCTTGCCCTCCTCAGGCACTGCCGAGGTCACCACGAAGACCTTTTGAGTCGAGTCCACGTCGATGAACTGGAGGTTTGTGCGTAGCACCCGGAAGGCTTCCGCGCGCGGGGAGTGTGACGGGGCATCGCTGATGAGCGGCGTCCTGGCAGTCGCTGCGTCGAAGACGATGGCGCCCAGCACCGGCGCCTCCGAGACTCCTACGAGGTCCTCCGTGGAGTTGATCCGGGTGTCGAGGGTATGACGCAGGATCGCGAGCCCGAAGCCAAGCAGGATGCCGAAGATGACGCCCAGAGCGATGTTGCGAACAGGCTTCGGGGAGACGGGCACTTCGGAGTACGACGCCGGATCGACCACGGTCGCCTTGATCGGGGCCTCTGTCTCCCCGGACGGGGTCTCCAGTTGCCGGACCAGGTCAGACAGGCCCTCTGCATAGGCCTGCGCGATCCGTTGCGCCTCACGTGGATCCGGGTTGGTCACGGTCAGGGTGAGATTGACTGTGTTGGCGGCGACCGTACCTTTCACTTGGTCGACGAGCTCGGTCGGTGTGGCATCGAGGTCGAGGTCGTTGATCACCTGGATCGCCAGTTCGCGGCTCGAGACCAGGTCGGCGTAGGACGTCACCCGCGCCTGCGAGAACTGCCCACCCTGGTTGATCGTCTGGCTGTTCTGATCAGTTGTTGAAACAAACAGCCGCGCACTCGAGGCGTACTGCTTCGTCTGCGCTAGCGTGAAGACAGTTGCGAGCACAACGCAGAAGACGACCGACACCGCGATCCATACCCAGCGCCTACGGACGACCTTGAAATAGTCGGTCAGCTCCATCGAGCCACTCCATTCACGTTCGACGAGCATCGACGCGCGACGCTCATGTTTCTCCGGCACTGCACGGCTCGAAGTTGCCGGCTCCGCTCCCCATGACGGATTGGGCACGAGTCGGTCGGATGTAGACGATCAGCGACGGCCCCCCGAACACCAGGGACCGGGACCAGCGGATTCCGCAGCGGCTCGCGAGGTCGTTGCGCGCCAACCGGTGACGCCGTCCAACGCATTACCATACTGTCCACTTCCCTGAGTTCCCACATCGCCGACGGCGACTAGCACGCGCTCTCGACGGTCGACGAGGCCGACCCGGGCTCAAGACCGGGCGTCACCGTTACGCGTGGATCCGACGGCTGTCCAGGCCCGGTCTTCATCCGCCAGGTGAGATCTGCCTTCTGCTGGGGCTTCAGTTCGACCACCGCCGTGAAGACCTTCCGCCCGTTGTAGTCCACGGACGGGAAGCCGGTGATCGGGTTGCCGTTGAGAGCCACCCCAGAGACGGTGCCGCCGACCGGGCCGAACAGGCGGACGAACACCACCTGGTCGCCGGGCTTCACGCCGTACGTCCCCCCGCCCGTCAGGTACGGCGGCAGCGTCGCCGCGTCCGTGGGCGCATCCGACATCAGCCGCGCGTGAGCGGAGAGTCCCTGGACACCGTTGGTGCAGTACGTCGCGTCGACATCGACGTCGTAGCGCAGGTAGTAGGACATCTTCGCGCCGGTGGCGTCGGTGAGGTAGACGCCGACCTCGGGCGTGGCGCTGGCCTCGGTGACCACCTCGCCGGCGACACCGGTCCCGGCGAACTCCGCCTGCACCTCGGGATCGAAGTCGTGGACGTAGAGCCGGTGCTCGTCCGCACCCTTGGCGAGCGCCGCGATCAGGTCGCGCGGCGACTCGGCGCCCATAGAGATCCTGTCGAACATCGTGCTCGCGACGGCACGGAAGAAGGTGTCCTGGTCGGCCGGGTCCTGGTAGCGGAGGTAGACCTGGTGGAGCAGCTCATCGACCGCGTTGTCCTCGGTCAGCGTCACGCCCTCGGCCTCGATCGGACCCGTGGCGCCAAGGACGTAGGAGATCGCCACGGGGTCGATCGACAGGATCCCGTCGATCTGCTCGCGGTAGACCTGCTCCCAGCGCGCCTTCCAGAGGTCGGAGGCCCGCGGGAAGTCGGGCTGGAGGTTGGCGTTGAGGAAGAACGTCCCCACCTTGTCGCTGTAGATCTCCTGCTCCGCGGCCGTGAGCGGCAGCACCGGCTTGTCGGTGTTGCCGAACGTGTTGGCTGCGACCTGGCGGGTCATCTCGACCCGGCCCTGATCCGCACGCACCAGGGAGACCGCTCCCGGCAGACCGCCTGTGGCGCGGATCTCCGCGTTGTTCTGGAAGATCAGCAGGTAGTTCTGCGCGCCGTCGGCGCCGAGCATGGTCGGCAGGACCTGGACAGCGGTGTCGGCGCTGGCGAGCGCCGTCGCGGCGTCGTCGACCTGGCCCGCGAGCTCGCGGTACTTGCTGCGGAGACGCTCGACGTAGCCGCTCGGGTCCTCGGCCGACAGGCGGTCATCGGCAGCGACGAACGCCGCATGCGCCGACGCCACCGGATCCTGGAGTGCCTGGACGGCGACCGGGTCGATCCGGCCGCCGCTGGGCACGATCGACTCGAGGTCGCCGGAGACCTGCACCAGCGGCTCGATGCCGGACTGGCTCAGGTCGTCGATGACGTCGCTGACTACCGCGACGCCCTGGGCGTCGTCGCCGTACGACGGCAGCTGCTCGAGCACCGACCAGATGGGCCCGTCGGTCAGGTCAGCGGCCGATCCGCTGTGGTCCTGCAGCTGAGCGAGCGCCGTGTCGGCCGCGGTGTCGTCGCCGTCCTCGACGGCCTGACGCAGGACCGTCACGTCGTCCACGGCGGCGGTGAGGTCCTGGTTGACGCGGTACGCCGTCCAGCCCGCCCAGGCGGCCGCCAGGAGGACCACCCCGAGCAGAACGGACACGGCGATCCAGGCCTTGCGACTGCGCATGCGGGAGAACCTATCTAGTGCGCGGCCGTGAGGTGCCACGGTCTCGTCGTCAGGTGCGGAGATGTGACGAAGGGGGCGCCGGCATCGCCGGCGCCCCCTCGGAAGTCAGACAGTGGTGACTACTTCTTCTTCTTCACGGTGATCGTGTAGGAGCTCTTCGAGTCCTTGACGTTGTCGCCCTTGAAGGAGACGGACACCTTGTACTTGCCCGGCTTCGACAGCGCCGGGCCGGTCACGGTGACCTTGCCGTCGACGACCGTGGCCTTGACGGTCTTGCTGAAGCCGCCCGGGCCCTTGTAGGTCACGGTGACGGTGCCCTTGGGCTTCACGGAGCCCTGGGTCTTGACGGTGACGACCGTCTTGGGCTTCTTGCCGGCCTTGATCGTCTTCGCGCCAGCCGGCTTCGTCGACGAGGCCTGGCACTCGACGTACTTGGTCGGCGTGCAGGCGGCGGACGCGGTCTCGGCGGAGACCGCAACGAAACCGGCCGACAGCAGGAGCGCTGCGATGACGCCGGAGATGAGCTTCTTCATTGGGACTCCCCATGAACACTTCGGGTGTGGAGCGGCAATCCAATCACAAAGATTGGGTATGCGCGCACCGAAGACGAGCGTTGGCGAGCACCGCTGCGCCAGAATTTACGCCGCTGTCACGGACCCGTCAGTAGGTTTCCCTCAGATATCGGTCCCGAGTGCCGATAGTGACCCGTTTGGGCTATTGAAGACGGCTGCTGTGACCAGAGGACCCTCGAAAAAGTTCATGACGTGATCTGTACCACCCTGGGTTCGTGGTCTGGACCGATCGAGACGCGACGAGGGGCTCGCACCCTGCGGTGCGAGCCCCTCGTGGCGACGTTCAGGTGGCGTCAGATGGCGACGACGACCTCGGCGACCGAGCCGACGGACGCGACGACCTTGGTGTCCACCGGCTCCGCCTGCGGAGCCAGGGTGCGCAGCGTCCACTCGCCGTTGCCGGCGAAGAACCGGAAGTGACCGCTCGCCGAGGTGGGGACCTCGGCGGTGAACTCACCGGTGCGGTCGAGCAGGCGCACGTACGCCGTACCGACCGGCTCGCCGCCGCGCAGCACCTGGCCCTGGACGATCGCCTCCTTCTTGACGTCGATGCCGTCGAGGGACAGCCCGCCCTCAGTGGCGCCGCACATCAGGCTTCACCGGGCTCGTCGCCGAGGGCGACGGGCACGCCGACCAGGGAGCCGTACTCGGTCCAGGAGCCGTCGTAGTTCTTGACCGACTGGTGGCCGAGCAGCTCCTTGAGCACGAACCAGGTGTGCGAGGAGCGCTCACCGATCCGGCACAGGGCGATGGTCTCCTTGCCGTCGTCCAGCCCGGCAGCGCCGTAGATCTCGCGCAGCTCGTCGTCGGAGCGGAAGGTGCCGTCGTCGTTGGCCGCCTTGCTCCACGGCACGTTGATCGAGGTCGGCACGTGGCCGGCGCGCTGGGCCTGCTCCTGCGGGAGGTGGGCCGGGGCGAGCAAGCGACCGGCGTACTCGTCGGGGCTGCGCACGTCGACCAGGTTCTTCACGCCGATGGCGGCGACGGTCTCGTCGCGGAACGCGCGGATCGAGAGATCCTGCTCCTGAGCCGTGTACGACGTGGTCTCGCGGCTGGGCAGCTCGGCGGTCAGCTCGCGGGAGTCGAGCTCCCACTTCTTGCGGCCGCCGTCGAGGAGCTTGACGTCCTGGTGGCCGTAGAGCTTGAAGTACCAGTAGGCGTACGCCGCGAACCAGTTGTTGTTGCCGCCGTACAGCACGACGGTGTCGTCGTTCGCGACGCCGCGGCCCGACAGCAGCGCCTCGAACTGCGCCTTGTTGACGAAGTCACGACGCACCTGGTCCTGCAGGTCGGTGGTCCAGTCGAGCTTGATGGCGCCCTCGATGTGGCCCTTGTCGTAGGCCGTGGTGTCCTCGTCGACCTCGATCAGCACCACCTTCGGGTCGTTGAGGTTGTCCGCCACCCACTGGGCGGTGACAAGGGTGTTCTCGCGGGTCATCTGTTTCTACCTTTCTTGTGCGCCGAGGAAGGGGCGCGGGGGCTTGGGGTGGTGGATCGGGTTTCGAGACGGGACTTCGTCCCTCCTCAACCACCGATCCGTTTGAAGAGGAGGTACAGCTCGCAGCCGAGGCAGAACCGGAAGATCGCGTTGAGCAGCGCGGCGAGCAGGGCGAAGCCGACGGCGATCTCGCCGAGCAGGTCGAGGCCGGTCACGAACCCGACCAGCCCGAGCACCGCGAAGCCGAGGCCGACGGCCTGGGCGAACCGCGGCGGCGCGGCGTCCTCGAGCTCCTCAGGCGGCGCGAGTCGAGGCCGGACCAGCGTGCGGAAGAGCCAGGAGTACGGCGTGTGCTGCACGCCGCGGGCCGCTCCGATCGCGAACACCGCGGCCTGGACGGCGAGCAGCACGGTGGCAGCCGGACCGGGCGCGAGGAGCAGCACGCCGATCAGCACCAGCGAGGTGAGCCCGGCGGCGAACTGCGGACCTCGCGGGTCGATGCCGGCGACGGAACGAGCCTGCTGCGGTGTGGCGGTCGTGGACATGTCTCTCCTGCGGACGGATGCGTGGACGGGACCACGCAGGTCAGCAGCGGAGGCTGAGGGCGCGGTTTCGTCAGCGCATTCGACAGAGCGCCGAGCGCGTGCGGCAGTGGTCCACTGCGCGGCGCTTGGTCAGCAAGGTCGAGGACATGGTGACCAGAGTAGGGACGGCGCGCGCCCTGTCGACAATCTGCGTCTCATTGATCGAGACGGTTGTCCATATTGCGGACATCAGGCCGTCGTCAGAGCGCTGAGAACCTGCTCCTTGCGCGGCGCACCGGCCGCCCGGTTGACCTCGCGACCGGCGGCATCGAGCACCAGCGTCGTCGGCGTACGCAGGATCCCGAGGCGGCGTACGAGCTCGAGGTGGTGCTCGGCGTCGACCTCCAGGTGCTCGACGCCCGGGACGACCGCGGCTACCTCCGACAGGGTCCGACGGGTCGCGCGGCAGGGGGCGCAGAACGCCGAGGAGAACTGCAGGAGGGTGGCCCGTTCGCCGAGCCGGGCGTCGGGGATCGCCGCTGTGACGTGGGTCCAGGCGGTTTCGAGGCTCGGCGCTGGCGCGCCTCGCACCTCAACCACCGGGAGGTCTCGGGTGCCGCGGAAGCGGCCGTCGGTCAGCAGCCGGTAGAGGCCGAACCCGACACCGAGCACGACCGCGGCGACGACGATCCAGGCTCCACTAGTCACGTCCGTGCAACCGTGGCGGCGACCGGCACATTCCGTCGATGTGAAAGCGTCACCCGTCATGAAGGTCGCGCTGCTCGTCTACTCGATGCTGCTCGGCATCGCGCTGCTGGCGCCGACCTCCGGCACCCAGTCGGGGATGGCGTCCTGGGTCTGCTGCATCGGGGTCGGCCAGGCGGGAGCCGAGTTCCTCGGCAACGTCGCGATCCTGGCGCCGGTGTCCGCGCTGGGCTCGCTCGTCTGGCGGCGTACGACGTGGCGCGACTGGACGGCGTACACCTTCGTCCTCGCCGGAACCGTCGAGCTGGTGCAGGGGCTCGTCCTGCCCGACCGCACCCCTTCGCCGGTCGACGTCGTGGCGAACACCCTGGGCGGGCTGGTCGGCGCGGTGCTGGTGCTAGCCGCCCGCAAAGGGCGGGAGGAACTCGACCGTCGAGCCCGGCTCGACCAGGACTAGTCCGGGGTCGGCGCTGGCGACCGGCCGGTCGCCGACCAGCGTCGAGCAGACCTGGAGCACCTCGGCCAAACGGGTACCGGGGTGCAGTGCGACCGCGCGGCGTACGACCTCGGTCAGGGTGATCGGACCGTCGACGGCGAGGTCGTCGCCGTGAACACCGGCAGCAGCCCGGGCCGACGCCCAGTAGTGGACCCGGATGGTGTCGGTCTCATTTCGCTTGGAACCATCCAATGAGACACCCATGTTTCGGTATTGTTCACGAAGAACCAGTGATCGGCCGAAGCCCAGCGTTGCGTTTCGGTCCCCGCCCCATCCGGGAGGAGACCATCTCATGAGCACGCTCCTGCTTCTCACCAGCGCCCTCCAGCCGTCCGCCGAGGTGCTGCCCGCGCTCGCGCTGCTCGGTCACCAGGTCAAGATCCTCCCGTCCGAGGGCAGCGCCCTGCTCGAGGCCCCCGACTCCGACCTGCTCCTGGTCGACGGCCGCCAGGACCTGGCCCACGCTCGCGACCTCTGCCGGTTGATCCGCACCACCGGCACCGATGTGCCCGTGCTGCTGGTCTGCACCGAGGGCGGTCTCGCCGTCGTGCTGCACGACTGGGGCATGGACGACGTCGTCCTGCACACCTGCGGCCCCGCCGAGCTCGAGGCCCGGATCAAGCTCGCGATCGGCCGGCTCAACGCGCGCCGCGAGGCCGACGACCCGGAGTCGCACGTCATCCGCTCCGGCGAGGTCGTCGTGGACGACGCGACGTACACCGCCAAGATCAGCGGCCGCCCGCTCGACCTGACCTTCAAGGAGTTCGAGCTCCTGAAGTTCCTGGCCCAGCACCCCGGTCGCGTCTTCAGCCGCCAGCAGCTGCTGCAGGAGGTGTGGGGCTACGACTACTTCGGCGGCACCCGCACCGTCGACGTCCACGTCCGGCGCCTGCGCGCCAAGCTCGGCGTCGAGAACGAGACCCTGATCGGCACCGTGCGCAACGTCGGCTACCGGTTCGTGCTGCCGTCCAAGGACCAGCAGGCCGCCGCCGACGCCCGCGCGACCGAGCGGGTCGACGAGACCGTCTGAGCCAGGGCCGTATTCCAACGGACCTAACGGCTCTACAGCCGCATCACTCACGCTGGACGCTGGCACCTACATGGCCGTTCGGTCCGATCGGCTACGGCCGCGGCCAGGGTCGCCGCGACCTGATCGGGCTGGAACATCACGTCCTCCCAGGAGAACCGCAGTACCAGCCAACCGTGGACGACGAAGCTGTTGTAGCGACGGGCGTCGCGCATCAACGCCTTGCGGCTGCCGTGCCAGGCGAATGAGTCCGCCTCGGCAATGATCCCCAGCCGGTCGTCCACCAGGTCCGGTCGACCCAAGAACTTCGGCTCTCGGATGGAGACCTGGGGGCGTAACGCCAGTCCCGGCACCGACAACGAGATACCGCGCAACGCCGACTCGAATGGGTTCGCTGCCAGCGGCGAGGCCGCGCCCGCGACCCGCCGGATCTGGGCGGACCCGGGACCGCGGGCATCCCGAGCCAGGGCCCGCAACGCCTGCGCAGGCATCCCAGCGCGCAGCGCCGAGTCGGCCACGGCGAGTGCTGGGACGAAGTCCAGGTTCCTCAGACAGTCGCACAGCGTCCGCTCGCGAGTCGTGCAGCCGTCGCGTACGTCGTCCGGACCGAGGTCCGCCCAGTGCAGCTGAGCTGGCACATCTGTCGGGACACGATCCTTCGGCACCGTCACGTCCGGGCGGTCCGGCGCCTCCAAGACTTCCCACCCGTGCCGCAAGGCCGCGCTGAGGTGCGAGACCGTGCCGGTGAGCTGATGCGCCGCGACGACCGCCTCGTCGGCGACCGCGAGCGCGTAGCGGCCGCGAGTGAGAACGACGATCGCGCCCGACGAGACCGCCTGATCCACCGCCTTCCGTCCGCACCGCTTGATCAGCTGGGCGCGGGTGGCGACGCCACCACACCGCTCCAACGCTTCGACCACGGGCACAGCTCCACCCTGACTCGGTTCGTGCGGCACCGTCGGCCGTCGTCCACAGGCACCGGTCCTAGGGTGAGGTCGTGATCGACCTCGACCTGATCGCCGACATCGCCGCCGCGGCCGAAGCCGAGGACGGGGCGGCACCGCTCGACGAGGCGACCTGGCGCGCGCTGCGACACCGGCCTGAGACGGTGCGCTCGTGGACCAGGGACGGTGGGTTCTCGCTGGTGATCGGGGACGAGCTGACCCTCGTCGTACGGCCGGAGGCGCGGGGCCGTGGTATCGCGACCGCGCTGCTGACCGAGGTGCCGGCCGGCGAGCTGGGCGCCTGGTCGCACGGCGACCATCCGGCAGCGGCGGCGCTGGCGAGAAGTCACGGATTCGAACGGGTCAGGGCGCTGTGGGTGATGCGCCGACCGACGAGCGAGGCGCTGCCGGAACCGGTCGCGCCGGCAGGGCTGACGATCCGCGGCTACACCCCTGACGACGCCGACGAGCTGATCCGCGTCAACGCCGCGGCGTTCGCGCACCATCCCGAGCAGGGCTCGATGGACGCGGCCGAGCTGGCCGAGCGGATGGCGGAGCCGTGGTTCGACCCCGCAGGGCTGCTGCTCGCGACCGAGGGTGACCGGCTGCTCGGCTTCCACTGGACCAAGCAGCACTCCCCCGACCTCGGCGAGGTCTACGTGGTCGGCATCGACCCGGCCGCGCAGGGCCGCGGCCTCGGCAAGCTGCTGACCCTGGCCGGGCTCCACCACCTCGCCGGGCTCGGGGTGGCCGAGGTGCTGCTCTACGTCGAGTCCGACAACGCGCCGGCCGTCGCGGTCTACTCGGGCCTGGGCTTCACGCACGCCGACGCCGACACGCACGCGATGTACCGGCGCTCGTAGCAGGGCGGTTCCGTGCGCCACTTCCGCCACACTCCACAGCCAGAACTGTCACTTCTCAGGCGTTGCATCGGCTGAGAAGTGACAGTTTCCCCGGTGCACCGGGGAAACCGACACCGGGCAGCCTCAGCGCAGCGGGCGCACGTGCAGGCCCACCTCGGGGTCGACGATGACCTCCTGGGCGGCCGGCATCCCGTCGACGGTCAGGTCGACGTCGAGGGGCACGTTGCGCTTGACCATCGCCAGCGCGATCGGGCCGAGCTCGTGGTGTCGGGCCGAGGTACCGACGAAGCCGACCACCTTGTCGCCGTGCAGCAGCTCGGCTCCGACGGCGGGCAGCCGGTTCTCGGAGCCGTCGAGGTGCAGGAGCGTGAGCCGGCGCGGCGGGCGCCCCAGGGTGTGCACACGGGCGACGGTCTCCTGGCCGCGGTAGCAGCCCTTGTCGAGGTGTACGGCGGGGCCGATCCAGCCGGCCTCGTTGGGGATCGTGCGGTGGTCGGTGTCGAGGCCGAGACGAGGTTCGCCGCGGGCGATCCGCAGCGCCTCGAACGCCCAGAGCCCGCAGGCCGGGCCAGCCGCCTCGGCGTACGCCGTCAGCTGGTCGCGCGGGACCAGCTCGTAGTTGTCGTAGGCGCCCTCTGGTTTCGAGGCTCGTTCCGCTCGCACCTCAACCGCCGGGCGCGGGCGCCAGGTAAGGGCGAGCTCGTCGGTGACGTCGGCGACCTCGACGCGCATCATGAAGCGCATCCGGTCCAGGAAGGTCACCAGCGCCTCGGCCGCTCCCGGCTCGGTGAAGGCGGTGAACGCCTCTCCGTCGTCGTACCCGAAGAACGCGTGCTCGACGTGGCCCTGCGGGCTGAGGATCAGGACGCCGGTCCAGACCTTCGGCGCGAGCGCCTCCAGGTGCTGGGTCGTCAGGGAGTGCAGCCAGGTCAGCCGGTCCGGGCCGGAGACGCGCAGCACGTCGTGGTGGGAGAGGTCGACGAAGCCCTCACCGGACTCGAGCGTGCGCTGCTCACCGTTGAAGGAGCCGTAGTGCGCGGCCACATCGCGGTCGATGCCGTCGGCGCCGACCGCCCCGGGCAGCTGCAACAAGGGACTCGGCAGTCGATTACTCACTGTCCTTCTCACACTCCACACACTCGCCGAAGATCGCCAGGTGGCCCACGTCGATCGCGAACCCCTGCTCCTCGCGCAGCCGGCTCGCAAAGGGAGCGACCACATCCGGGTCAACCGAGATGACCCGGTGACAATTCCGGCAGACCAGGTGGAAGTGCACGTGGTCGGTGACCGAGTGGTACGTCGGGGCGCGGTCGGACAGGTGGGCGTGCCGCACCAGGCCGAGCTCCTCGAGGACCTCGAGCGTGCGGTAGATGGTGGAGACGTTGACCGCGCTGGCGTGCTGCTGCACCTCGGCGAGGATCTCGTCGGGGGTGGCGTGGCCGAGCTTCTCGACCGCCTGGAGCACCAGCTGGCGCTGCGGGGTCAGCCGGTAGCCGAGGCTGTGCAACCGGGACGCGAGCTCGTCGGTCATCGCGACTACTGCCGCTCCAGCTGTGCCCACAGGTGCGGCTGCAGCGGCTGGCCCATGGCCTCCATGTCGTAGGCGTAGAGCAGGTCGCTGTTGACGTTGCCGTACAGGCGCTTGCCGCTGACAACCTCCTTCGCCGACTCCGTGAAGCCGACGCCGGCGGTGTGCAGCTCGAACTTGGCGACCTCGGCCTTGCCGTACCAGATCTCGGAGATGCCCGACGAGTGCGCCAGCACCAGCTCGAGGTCGCCGCCGGGGCGGCACCGCAGGAAGCCGGCCTCCTGGGCGGCGTCGCGCACCTTCACACCGGCGGCGTCCACGATCCACGACCGCGCGAAGTAGTGGAAGAAGGGCCGGCCGTCGTGGGTGAAGACCAGCTCCTGGCCGTACTCGAACGGCTCGATCGTCGGGTAGTCGCCCTTGCCGCGCCCGCCCCATCGACCCAGCAGCCAGGCCACGGGGGCGCAGTCGGGGTGGAGGTTGTCGGGCAGCTCGAACACCATGGGGCCAACTCTAGAGTGGTCGCTATGACTCGCCCACTCGTCGTCAAGGTCACCTGCGGAGCCGACGACCCGGAGCGGTCCAACCAGGGCCTCACCGTCGCGGCCACCGCACTGAGCGCGGGCGCCGACGTCAGCCTGTGGCTGACCGGCGAGGGCGCCTGGCTGGGGGTCGCCGGCCGCGACGGCTTCGTGCTGCCGCACGCGGCTCCCGCGACCGACCTGGTGGCGGCCGTGGCCGCCGGAGGGCGGGTGACCGTCTGCACCCAGTGCGCCGTACGACGCGAGATCACCGAGGCCGACCTGCTGCCCGGCGTACGGATCGCGGGGGCGTCGACGTTCGTCGAGGAGGCGCTCGCTCCGGACGCCCAGGCGCTGGTGTACTGACTCCCACCACACCCGCCCGCGGCAAGCACTAGGCTCGGCAGCGATGGACGCGACCCCACCACGCCGACCTGACGACGAGGTCGACACAGACGCTCAGCCCACCCGTTGGTGGCAACGCAAGCCGGAGCAGGCAGCTCCGTCGACCGCTGCACCCTCGGCACCGCCGGCGGTCTCCGCGGCAGCGCCGCCGGCGACCCGCAAGCCCGCCGACCTCGAGGCCGCGATCGAGCGCACCGCCGAGCTCAGGCGCCGTACCGAGCAGGCCGCCGCCGAGCAGGCCGCCGAGCGACTGGTCGCCGAGGAGGCAGCCGAGGCAGCAGCCCGCGCCCGGGCCGAGGCCGAGGACGCCGCCGCCGAGCACGCGGCCAAGGCGCAGGAGGCGTACGACGCCCGCCGCGCCGCCGAGGAGGCCGGCGAGGCGCACGCCGCCGAGCGGGCCCGGCTCGAGGAGGTCGCGACCGAGGCCACCCGCGCCCGGAACGAGGCCGAGGAGGCCGCCCACAAGCTGGTCGAGTCCGCGAAGGTGGCCACCGCGCTGCGGCTCGCCGCCGAGCAGACCGCCGCCCAGGCGACCGTCGACCGGACCGCCGCCGAGGAGGCGGCACGCGAGGCCGCCGAGCGGTCCGCCGCCGCGGACGCCGCCCGGGAGCAGGCCGAGTCTGCCGCCCGCGAGCAGGCCGAGGCAGCCACCGCGGCCCATGCGGCCCGGACCGAGGCCGAGGAGGCGGCACGCGCGGCCGCAGCAGGCGCCGAGGAGTCCCTGCGCGAGCTGTCCTCGACCACCGAACAGTCACTGCAGGAGAAGACCGCGGCCGCCGAGGCGTCGCTGCAGGAGACGGCCGCGTCGACGCAGCAGGCGTTGATGGACACCGCCAACTCCAGCCTGGAGTCGCTGCACGAGACCGCCGGATCGGCCCAGACGTCGCTCCAGGAGCTCGCGACCTCGACGGAGCAGTCCGTTCGAGATGCCGCCGCCGAGGCCGACCAGTCGGTGCGGGCCGCCGAGGCGAGCGCCCAGCAGGCGCAGGCCGACCGCGAGGCCGCGGAGGCACGGGCCACCGAGCTCGCCGCGCAGCTGGCAGCCGCCACCCAGGCACACGAGGACTTCGTGCGGGTGGCCCAGGACTCCCGCGCGGCCGCCGAGCAGGAGGCCGCCGAGCAGGCCACCGCCCGGGCCGCCGCCGAGGCCACGGCCGAGGAGGCCAGCCGGGTCCGGGCCGCAGCCGACGAAGCCGCGGCCGAGCACGCCCGGCTCGCCGACGAGGCACACCTCGCCCGCACCCAGGCCGAGGAAGCCACCCGCCAGCAGGTCGTCGCCGCCGAGGCCGCCGAGGCCGCGCGCACCCGCGCCGAGGAGGCCGCCACCCGACAGGCCGAGGCGGCCGCGACCGCCGCCGCGGGCGAGGAGGAGGCCCGCCGTACGGCGGCCCAGATGGCGGTGGCGCTGCAGGGCGCCAACGACGCCCGGATCGCTGCCGACGACAACGCGACCGTCCACGCCAAACGAGCTCAGCTGGCCCACGCCTCCCGGCTCTCCGCGGAGGAGGCCGCGACCGCCGCCGTCGCCGCGCGCGAGGAAGCGGAGCGGCAGGCCCGCGCCCAGCTCGACCTGGCCGCGGCCGCGCACGGCGATCGTGAGGCGGCCGATCGGGCCGCCGCGGAGGCAGCCGGCCGGGCCGAGGCCGCGCAGGTCGCGCGCGAGCAGGCCGAGATGCGAGCCAGCGAACAGGCCGAGGCGGCCGCACAGGCCGCCACCGACCAGACGGCCGCCCACCAGCGCGCCGAGCAGCAGGCCGAGGACGCCCGCGTCGCCCACGAGGCGCGCGCCGCCGCCGACGCCACCGCCCAGCAGCATGCCGCCGCCAGGGAGGCCGCCGAGCTGGCCGCGACCGAGGCGCTCGAGGCGCGCCGGGTCGCAGAGGACGATGCGCGCGCACACGCCGAGCTCGCAGCTGCCGCGGCAGCAGAGCGTCAGGCAGCAGAGCAGAAGCTCCGCGAGATCCTCGACGCGACGTCGGCCGCCGCGGCCCGCCAGGCCGAGGAGCTGCAGGTCGCCGTCGAGGCCCGTGAGGCCGCGGAGCAGGCGGCTACGGAGCAGGCCCGGCTCCGGGCCGAGGCCGAGGCCATGGCCGCGGACCGCGCCTCCGACCGTACGGCGGTCGAGGCCGCCGTACGCCACCAGGCGGAGATCGCCGAGGAGGCGATGCAGGAGCGGGTCGAGGCGGAGGAGAAGGCGCGCGAGCTCGCCCAGGAGCTGGCTACCGTCCGCGCCGAGCTGCTGGAGCTGCAGAGCCAGAAGCGCGGTTGGCGACGGTCACACTGACCGCGCCCGCAGCGCCGCCGCGATCTCGAGGTTGGCGGCGCGCGCGGTCCGGCCGGTGCCGACGATGTTGAAGAACCCGTGGATCAGGTCGTCGTACCTGCGCAGCTCGACCTCGACTCCGGCGGCGGCGAGCCTGCGGGCGAACGCCTCACCCTCGTCACGCAGCGGGTCGAAGCCCGCAGTTGCGACGTACGCCGGGGCCAGACCGGCCGGCAGGTCGGCGTACACCGGCGACACCCGGGGGTCACGCGGGTCGACGCCCACGACGTACGCCGTCCCCGCCAGGTCCATGAACGCCTTGGTGAGATAGAAGCCGTCGGCGAACAGCCGCGCGCTCGCGGTGTCGCGGACCGCGTCGGTCACCGGGTAGACGAGCAGCTGGAAGGCCAGCGGCAGCCCCGTCCGAGCCGCATCGATCGCGACCCCGATCGCCAGGTTGGCTCCGGCGGAGTCACCCCCGACCGCCAGCCGTGACGGGTCGACGTCGAGCTCGTCGGCGTGCTCGACCACCCAGCGATACGCCGAGAGCGCGTCGTCGTACGCCGCGGGGAAGGGGTGCTCCGGGGCGAGCCGGTAGTCGACCGCGAGCACCCGTACGCCGGACCGCTCCGCGAGGAGCCGACAGCCGGCGTCGTGAGACTCGAGGTCGCCGTACATGAAGCCACCGCCGTGGAAGAAGACCAGCAGGCCGCCACGCGACAGCGACGGCGTGTAGAGGCGGGCGGGCAGCCCAGCCACGGTCAGGTCGCGGACGGCACCCACCGGTTGGCGACCCGCGGTCATCCGGGTGTGCCCGCGGATCGCCCGGCGGCCCTGCGGGATCGGCAGCGTCTCCGCCCCCCGCTCGTGCGTCAGCCGCTGGAGGCGCAGCATCAGCTGGGTGTCTGCGGACAGCGGCGCGCCGTCCACCACGACCGGCCGCCCGGCCAGCACTCGCTGCACTCGCGGCGGGAGCGCCATGGCCGCGTGGAGCCCGAAGGTCTTGGCACGGTCGAGGGCGGTCACGAGCGCAACCTACCGTTCACCTCGCAGTGCCAGACTGAGGGACATGACGCTCGACAGCCTGCAGCCGGATGCGGTCTCCAGCCATGGCGAGGGAGTCCCCGAGGAGAGCTTCGACGTCGAGCCGCCGTACGAGCCGGACGACGAGGCGCTCGCCGCAGTGGAGAAGTACGGCGACCGCTTCCTCGACCGGGAGCTCTCGTGGCTGCGGTTCAACCAGCGCGTCCTCGAGCTCGCGGAGGACCGCGCGCTGCCACTGCTCGAGCGGACCCGCTTCCTGGCGATCTTCACCAGCAACCTCGACGAGTTCTTCATGGTCCGCGTGGCCGGCCTCAAGCGCCGGATCGCCGCTGGTCTGGCTGTGCCGGCCGCGTCCGGGCTGATGCCGAGCGCGGTGCTCGAGGTCATCTGGTCCACCACCCGCGAGCTCGTGGAGCGGCAGGCGCGGCTCTTCAGCGACGAGATCGTCCCCGCCCTCGCCGAGTCCGGCATCGAGCTGGTCCGTTGGGACGACCTCGACCGCGAGGAGCAGAAGACCTGCAAGCGGATGTTCAAGGACCGGGTCTTCCCGGTCCTGACGCCGCTGGCCGTGGACCCGGCGCACCCGTTCCCGTACATCTCCGGGCTCTCGCTCAACCTGGCGGTGCTGATCAGGAACCCGAAGACCGGCAAGGAGCACTTTGCGCGGGTGAAGGTGCCGCCGATCTTCTCCCGCTTCGTGGCGGTCGGCAACCAGCGTTTCGTGCCGCTGGAGGACGTCATCGGCGAGCACCTGAAGCGCCTCTTCCCCGGCATGGACGTCCTCGAGGTGCACACCTTCCGGGTGACCCGCAACGAGGACCTCGAGGTCGAGGAGGACGACGCCGAGAACCTCCTCGCGGCCCTCGAGAAGGAGCTGCTCCGTCGCCGGTTCGGCCCGCCGGTCCGCCTGGAGGTCGAGGAGTCCATCGCCCCCCAGGTGCTCGAGCTGCTGGTCTCGGAGCTCGACGTACGCGAGGAGGAGGTGTTCAAGCTCCGCGGTCCCCTGGACCTGCGCGGCCTGCACGACATCGCCGACCTGCCGCGCCAGGAGCTGAAGTACCCCGCGTTCGTCCCGACCACCCATCCGCTGCTCGCCGAGGTCGAGTCGGCCGCACCCGTCGACGTCTTCAAGGCCGCGCGGCGCCACGACGTGCTCCTGCACCACCCGTACGACTCGTTCGCCACCTCGGTGCAGCGGTTCATCGAGCAGGCCGCCGCCGACCGGCACGTGCTCGCGATCAAGCAGACGCTCTACCGCACCTCCGGCGACAGCCCGATCATCGACGCCCTCATCGACGCCGCCGAGGCCGGCAAGCAGGTGCTGGTGATCGTCGAGATCAAGGCGCGCTTCGACGAGGAGGCCAACATCCGGTGGGCGCGCAAGCTCGAGCAGGCGGGCTGCCATGTCGTCTACGGCCTGGTCGGGCTCAAGACCCACTGCAAGCTGGCCATGGTGGTGCGCGATGAGCCCGACGGCATCCGCCGCTACACCCACATCGGCACCGGCAACTACAACCCGAAGACGTCGCGGATGTACGAGGACGTCGGCTTGATCACGACCGACGAGCGGATCGGCGACGACGTCGCCCACCTCTTCAACAACCTCTCCGGATGGTCGCGCAACGCGTCGTACGACGAGCTGCTGGTCGCACCCGACTCGGTGCGCTCCGGGCTGGTCGACCAGATCCACCGTGAGATCGCCCACCTGCAGGCGGGTCGCTCCGCCCGCATCCGGATCAAGGCCAACTCGGTCGTCGACGAGGCCGTGATCGACGCGCTCTACCTCGCCTCCCAGGCCGGCGTACAGGTCGAGCTCCTGGTCCGTGGGATCTGCTCGCTCCGACCGGGTGTGCCCGGGTTGTCCGAGCGGATCACCGTGCGCTCGGTCCTCGGCCGGTTCCTCGAGCACAGCCGGATCTTCTGGTTCCAGAACGCCGGCGACCCAGCGGCCTGGATCGGCTCGGCCGACATGATGCACCGCAACCTGGACCGGCGGGTCGAGGTGCTGGTCCGGCTGCCCGGCGACGACAACGTGGCATCGATCGGCGCGCTGCTCGATCTCGCGTTCGACGAGAGCACGAGCGCCTGGGAGCTCGACAGCGACGGCCACTGGACCCGCAACGCGGGCACCGTCCACCTGCAGGAGAGCCTGATCGAGGCGCAGCGCCGGCGGCGGTGACCTGAGCCACCCCGTAACCGGGCCCCCGCCGTACGACGAGGGCCGCACTTGCGCGATTCGACTGGCCACCCCCTAGTCTGATCGCGTTCGTTTCCTCCTCACCAGGAGTTGTTTCGTGGGATTCCGATTCCGCCCTGTCGACACGTCGTTCTACATCCTCTTCACCGAGCAGGCCCAGCACCTCGTGACCGGCGCTTCGCTCCTGGCGGAGATGCTCGCCGAAGGCGCTGACCACAACGACGTCGCCCGTCGGATGCGTGAGGCCGAGCACAACGCTGACGAGACGACCCACGCGATCGTCAAGAAGGTGAACTCGACCTTCGTGACGCCGTTCGACCGCGAGGACATCTACGCGCTGGCCTCCGGGCTGGACGACGTGATGGACCTGATGGACGAGGTCGTCGACATGATCCTGCTGTACGAGGTGAAGCTGCTGCCGCCGGAGCTGTCCACCCAGGTGGAGGTCCTCCAGCGGTGCGCCGAGCTGACGGCGTCCTCGATGCCGAACCTGCAGTCGCTGCAGTCGCTCGAGGAGTACTGGATCGAGATCAACCGCCTCGAGAACGCCGGCGACAAGAACCACCGCCGTACGATCGCGAAGCTCTTCAGCGGCGAGTTCAAGACCATCGAGGTCCTGAAGCTCAAGGACATCGTCGAGTCCCTCGAGGAGGCGATCGACGCGTTCGAGAAGGTCGCCAACATCGTGGAGCAGATCGCCGTCAAGGAGTCCTGACCGCTCATGGAACTCGCGATCGTCATCGCGGTCGTCGTCGTTGCCCTGGTCTTCGACTACACCAACGGCTTCCACGACGCGGCCAACGCCATCGCGACCTCGGTGTCGACGCGCGCCCTGACGCCGCGCATCGCCCTGGTCCTGGCCGCCGTCATGAACTTCGTCGGCGCCCTCCTCGGCCAGGAGGTGGCGCACACCGTCAGTGACGTCATCTCGGTCAACGGCGAGGCGGGCCTGGTCGTCGTACTCGCCGGCCTCTTCGGCGCGATCGTGTGGAACCTGATCACCTGGTACTTCGGGCTGCCCTCGTCCTCGTCGCACGCCCTGATCGGCGGCCTCGTCGGGTCTGCGATCACGGCCGGCGCGATCGTGCACTGGGCGACGATCGTCGACAAGGTGCTGATCCCGATGGTCCTGTCGCCGGTCTTCGGCTTCTTCGCGGCCTTCGCCGTGATGCTCGCGATCATGTGGATCTTCCGGAAGCGGAACCCGCACAAGGTCTTCCGCGGCTTCCGGATGGCCCAGGTCTTCTCGGCCGCAGCCCTCGCCCTCGGCCACGGCCTGCAGGACGCGCAGAAGACGATGGGCGTCATCTTCCTGGCGCTCACCACCGCCGGCTACTACACGAACGCCGCCGGCGAGCCGCAGGAGAACCTCCCCCTCTGGGTCGTCGTCCTCGCCGCCTCCGCGATCTCGCTCGGCACCTACTCCGGTGGCTGGCGGATCATGCGCACCCTCGGCCGCCGGATCATCCACCTCGACCCGGCCCGCGGCTTCGCCGCCGAGTCGGTCGGCGCGAGCGTGCTGTACACGACGGCGTTCGTCTTCCACGCGCCGATCTCGACCACCCACACCATCACCTCCGCGATCATGGGCGCCGGCGCCACCAAGCGCTTCTCCGCCGTCCGCTGGGGTGTCGCGCGCTCGATCGTCGCCGCCTGGGTCCTCACCTTCCCCATGGCCGGCCTCGTCGCCGCCGCGTTCTACGTCGTACTGCACAACGTGCTTGGGGTCTGATTCCTTCGTCGTCCTGGCGTCTCGGGGTGGGGTGGGCGTGTCGGCCGGGGCCGGATAGCCAGACACGAAATTGCCCTTCCGAGCCCTCCCCAACGGCGAGTTCGTCCCTGGCTATCCCGAAATCGGCCCTTACGCCGACCGGCGATATGCGAGCAGCCTCCTCTGCTGGGCCGGAGTCAGCGCTCGCCTGAGTGCGACGGTGTGCGTCGGCATCCACCACGACGGACCCTTGGTCGTCCAGCGCCGCTCACGTGGCACCGCAAGCGCACGGACACGAGCCTCCAGGATGCTGCGTACCAGGAGTGAGTGGTCTCGGAGGTGGGCGCCGACCAGCTCGAGACAGTCCAGGCCGACCCGCCGGTAGTCCTCGGCCTGAATCAGATCCTTGGCGCGCTGCTTGCCGGCGAGGTGCAGGCTCCCGTTGTACTGGATGGCCAGCCCTGCCGCGACGTCGAGCAGGTCGGGGGTTCCGAGATGGCGACCTGAGAGGTCGAACACCGGACGGTTGGTCAGGGGCGGTTCGAGTCCCAGGTCGAGCGGCCACACCAGGCGTACGTCGACCTCCGGCGGCGACCACGCGTTCTCATCGACGAGCAACGCGGCTTGGCGCGCCTGCGGGATCCCCGTCCAGTGATAGAGCAGCTCGAGGTGCTCCAGCAGCTCGACCCGAGAGACCAGGTCCGCGTGCGCGGCCATGTCGAAAGCGCGGACCGCGGACGGCACGTCGTTGGCGTACCTCATGGCGAACGCAACCGCCGACACCGGCGCGACCACCCGAAGCCCGTCCACCACGGTTCGGAACGCGGGCGGGATGCACTCCCCCGTCACCTCTGTGCCGGCTTGCGCCCGGATCGCCCGCTGGATGCTGGTCAGCTCGACGGGGAGCACGCTCGCCCCGTCGAGGGCGAGGCCGTCCAACCACCGCGCTCCCTGCCAGCTCAACGATGCCCAGCCGGTGACGGCCGAGTGCCGGTTGAGATGGTGCGCGGCCTCGACGATCCGTTGCTGCGTGTCACCCTCCGGCGCGGATGTCGGGACGTAGAACCCGTGGCTCGTACGGCGCCAGTGGGGACCACGCGCCTGCTTGGGGCTCGGGCCCTGCACGCCCGCCCGGTCAGCCCGAACGGGTCGCACCAATCCTGGCCGGTCCGGGTGGAACTCCGGAGGCAGCATGTGATTGGTCCGCGACATCTCGACACGATCCGTCAACTCGGTCTGGTCGTGCTGGCGCTATCCACAGGGGTCCCCGGCGGGATAGCCAGACACGAACCGGCCCTTTGAAGGGTCCCGAAGGGCCCGTTCGTGTCTGGCTATCCCCTCACAACCGCCCCACCCACCCCCAACCCCACCTGAGCCCCTTGCATTTGTCTTGTAGGAAAACGGGGGGTTGGGCGGGCGGTGTCTTGAGGTCCGAGGAGTTTGATCTGGGCATCACCAGGCGATTCGGACCTGGGGGAACCTTGGGGGAGGAACCCGCAATGCGCACCACTGCACGCCGCGACACCGCCAAGACGACCGTCGTGACACCGTGAACGCCAAACGGATCGCCAGCGCGCTGCTGAGCGTGGTCCTCACGGTCGGCGTGCTCGGCTTCCTCGGCCTCGCGGTCGGCCCGCACCTCTTCGGCTACCGCACCGCCGTGATGCCGACCGGCAGCATGACCGGCACCATCGACCGCGGCGACCTCGTCGTCTCGGTCCCACGGCCCTCGAAGGACGTCCGGGTCGGTGACATCCTCACCTTCCAGGCCCCGGTGGCCGATCGCCACGTCGAGACCCACCGCGTCATCGGCGTCCAGCACACGAGCGACGGCGCCACAAAGATCAAGACCCAGGGCGACGCCAACGCCGCCGCCGACCCGTGGAAGGCCTCGATCTCCGACGACACCGTCTGGGAGACGGCGTACGTCGTGCCGAAGGTCGGCCACGTCGTCCAGGCGGTCCGCGCGACCGTCGTGCGGTACGGCGCCGTGTGGGTCGCCCTCGCCGGTGTCGTCCTGCTCGGACTGAGCCTGATCTGGCGGCAGGACGCACCCCGCCACCGCGCGCCGGCACCGCCCGCGCGTCCGCGCCTCACTCTCGTGACATCGGAGCCACGCCCATGATCACCGACGACTCGAAGTTCCTGCCGCTGCGGCCCCGCCGACTCGTGGCCGCCGCAGACGAGGTGGAGCTCGGCGGGCCGGGCACCCGGTTCACCACCGGTCAGCTGGTCGACGAGCCGATCGGAGCCCGGCTGGGCTCGGTACTCGTGCTGACCGCGCGCAAGCGATAGCCCACGCCCCGCACGGTCTCGACGAACCGCACCTCGCCGCGCCGGTCCCCCAGCTTGCGCCGCAGGTTGCCCATGTGGACCTCGACGTGGTGGGTCTCGCCCCAGCTCTGGCCCCAGACCTCCTGCATCAGCAGCGCCCTCGGCCACACCCGCGTCGGCGAGCGCATCAGCGTGGTGAGCAGGTCGAACTCGGTCGGCGTCAGGCCGACCTCCTCGCCTGCCCGCCAGGCCCGGTGGGCGTCGACGTCGATGAGCAGCTCACCGTGGCGCAGCACCTCGTGCTCGGCGACCGCTGCACCCGACGCGGCGTCGTACGACGTCGGGTCGGGCGCCTCGACGAAGTGGCGCGGCCGGCGAAACATCGCGTTGACCCGCGCCTTGAGCTCCCGCACGCTGATCGGCTTCGCCAGGTAGTCGTCGGCGCCGGTCTCGAGACCGATCAGCCGGTCGATCTCGTCCGCCTGCGAGGTCACCATGACGACGTACGCGTCGGTGATCGGCCGGATCCGGCGGCACACCTCCAGCCCGTCGATCCCGGGCAGCCCGACGTCCAGGGTGATCAGGTCGGGCTTCAGCGCGGTGACCAGCGCGACGCCCTGCTGACCGTCGGTCGCGATCGCGACGTCGAAGCCTTGCGAGGACAGCGCGCGCTCGAGGAGCGACGCGGTGTCCGCGTCGTCCTCGATCACGACCGCACAGCGAGGCATGATCGCCCTATCGGCCATGCCGGGGTGATTCTGAGCGGTTAGCCGAACCGACCCGAGATGTAGGCCTCGGTGGACTCCTCGTCCGGGTTGGTGAACATCTTGTTGGTCGGGTTGAACTCGACCAGGTGCCCCGGCTCGCCGGTGGCCTTCAGGTTGAAGAAGCCGGTGTCGTCGGAGACCCGGGCCGCCTGTTGCATGTTGTGGGTCACGATCACGATCGTGTACTCGGACTTCAGCTCGTGGATGAGGCCCTCGATCGCCGAGGTCGAGATCGGGTCCAGTGCCGAGCACGGCTCGTCCATGAGCAGCACCTCCGGCGACACCGCGATCGCGCGGGCGATGCAGAGGCGCTGCTGCTGACCACCGGAGAGGCCCATGCCGGGCTTGGCGAGCCGGTCCTTGACCTCGTTCCATAGGTTGGCGCTCTTCAGCGACTTCTCGACGATCGCGTCGGCCTCGGACTTCTTCATCTTCTTCGAGTTCAGCTTCGAACCGGCGAGGACGTTGTCGTAGATCGACATCGTCGGGAACGGGTTCGGCCGCTGGAAGACCATGCCGATCTGGCGGCGTACGGCGACCGGGTCGATCGCCGGGTCGTAGAGCGACTGGCCCGACACCATCACCTTGCCCTCGACGCGGGCGCCGGGGATCACCTCGTGCATCCGGTTGAGGGTGCGCAGGAAGGTCGACTTGCCGCAGCCGGAGGGACCGATGAACGCGGTCACCGCCTTGGCGCGGATCGTCATGTTGACACCCTCGACGGCGAGGAAGTCGCCGTAGTAGATGTTGAGGTCGGAGACGTCGATGCTCTTGGCCATGGTTTCTCTCTCACACAGGCGCTCAGCGGCGCCGTTCGGTCTTGGGGGCGAAGTAGGCGCCGATGATGCGAGCCACGAGATTGAGCACCATCACGATAGCGATGAGCACGAGGGCGGCACCCCACGCGCGGGCGTACCCGGGCGGGTCACCCTCCTGGCCGATCGGCACCACGCCGGGCGAGCTGTACTGGCTGAAGATGTAGACCGGCAGCGTCATCATCCGGCCCTCGAAGAGGTTGAAGTTCACCGTGTCGGTCGCGCCCGCGACGACCAGCAGCGGAGCCGTCTCGCCGATCACCCGCGAGATCGCGAGCACGACGCCGGTGATGATGCCGCCGAGCGCGGTCGGGAGCACCACCTTGACGACCGTGCGCCACTTCGGGATGCCGAGCGCGTACGACGCCTCACGCAGGTCGCTCGGCACCAACCGGAGCATCTCCTCGGACGAGCGGACCACCGTCGGGATCATCAGCAGCGACAGCGCGACCGCGCCGCCGAAGCCGATCCGGATCGCCGGGCCGAAGACCAGCACGAAGAGCGACAGCGCGAAGAGACCGGCGACGATCGACGGGATGCCGGTCATCACGTCGACCAGGAAGGTCGTGACGCGGGCGAGCCGGCTGCCGCGGCCGTACTCGACCAGGTAGATCGCGGTGAAGAGCCCGATCGGGATCGAGATGATGGCCGCGGCCAGGGTGACCAGGATGGTGCCCCAGAGGGCGTGGTAGATGCCGCCGCCCGCGCCCACGACGTTGCGCATGTCGTAGGTCAGGAACTCGCCGTTGATGACGCCGATGCCGTTCTTGACGACCAGCCAGATCAGCCAGACGAGCGGCACCAGGACGACGCCGAAGGCGGCCCACACCAGCGAGGTGGCGAGCCGGTCGGCCGCCGACCGCTTGCCCTCGAGCAGCAGTGCCCAGAGCGGCAGGCCGACGGCGGCCAGCGCGATGGCGAGGACCAGGCCGGCGTACGGGCTCCAGCCGAGCAGCAGGGTGACCAGGCCGGCGATGCCGAGCGACAGTACGGCGACCAGCAGCAGCGCCCACTTGGGCAGCCGCGGCTGCGCGAGGTTGGCGGTGATCGCGAAGGAGTCGGGCTCCAGGGGGGTCGTGGTGCTCATCGAGTCAGGTTCCTCTCGCCGCGACCGATGACCCACCGGGCCGCGAAGTTCACCGCGAACGTGACCGCGAACAGCACCAGGCCGGTGGCGATCAGGACCGCCTGCTTGTCCGGCGAGGCCTCCTTGTAGTTGGAGGCGATGTTGGAGGCGATGGTCGCGGGGTTGGTGTCGGAGATCAGGTTCAGCGTCACCACCGGCGTCGCCGACAGGACCATCGCGACCGCCATCGTCTCGCCGAGCGCACGACCGAGGCCGAGCATCACCGCGGAGATCACACCCGAACGGGCGTACGGGAAGACCGCAAGCCGGATCATCTCCCAGCGGGTGGCGCCGAGGGCCATCGCGGCCTCCTCGTGCAGCCGAGGGGTCTGCGCGAAGACCTCACGCGAGATCGCGGTGGTGATCGGCACGACCATGATCGCCAGCACGATGCCGGCGGTCAGCATGGTGCGGCCGGTCACCGACGGCGGGCCGGCGAAGAACGGCAGGAAGCTGAGGTTGTCGTAGAGCCAGTCGATCGCCGGCCGCAGGGCCGGGGCGAGCGCCAGGCCACCCCACAGGCCGTAGACCACGCTGGGCACCGCCGCGAGCAGGTCGATCACGTAGGCGATCGGGGAGGCGATGCGGGCCGGCGCGTAGTGGGAGATGAAGAGCGCGACCCCGATCGAGAACGGCACCGCGATCACCAGCGCCACGACGGCGGCCAGGATGGTTCCGAAGACCAGCGGACCGACGTACGACCAGAAGTCGGTGGCCGGGGCGTAGATGTTCTCGGGAGCGCTCAGTCCCGGCAGGCCCTCGATCGCCAGGAACACGAAGACCCCGGCCAGCGCCAGCATGATCGTGAGGGCGGCCAGCCGGGCGGTGCCGGCGAAGATCCGGTCGCCGGGTCGCACGACCGGCTTGTCGGCCCTCGGCGGGGACGGTGCGGTGACGGACACGGGGCTCCTGTCGGGAGTTCGTTGCTCTTGCTGTTCTTACGGCCGTACGGCGGCCCGGGTCGCGGGCCGCCGTACGTCCGACGTCGTTACTTGGCGGCGATGGCTCCGACGATGTCGCTCGCCTGGCTGGCGAGCGTCGCGTCGAGCGGAGCGGCACCGGCCTGCTCGGCGGCGACCTGCTGGCCCTCGTCCGAGACGATGTAGGACAGGAAGCCCTTCACCAGCGCGGCCTCGTTGGCGTCGTCGTAGGTCTGGCAGGCGATCAGGTACGACGCCAGCAGCACCGGGTAGGCACCGGACTCGGTCGTGGTCCGGTCGATCTCCATGGCCATGTCGACGTCCGCGCGGCCCTCGACCGGCTTGGAGACGGCGAGCGCCTTCGCGGCACCCGCGGCGGACGGGGCGACGAACTCCTCGCCGACCTGCACCGAGACGATGCCGAGGCCACCGGCCTGGCTCTCGTCGGCATACCCGATGGTGCCTTCGCCGCCCTTGACCGCGGCGACCATGCCGGAGGTGCCCTCGGCGGCCTCGCCGCCCTTGATCGGCCAGACGCCGTCGGCGTCGTGCGGCCAGGCGCCGTCACCGGCCTTGCTCAGGTAGTCGGTGAAGTTGTCCGTCGTGCCCGAGTCGTCGGAGCGGTGCACCGGCGAGATCTTCGAGTCGGGCAGGTCGACGCCGTCGTTGAGGGCGGCGATGGCCGGGTCGTTCCAGGTGGTGACCTTGCCGTCGAAGATCGACGCGACCGTCTTGGCGTCGAGGTTGAGCGAGTCGACACCCGGGACGTTGAAGATGATCGCGATGGCGCTGACGTACGCCGGCACCTCGATGGCGTCGGTGCCGCCGCAACGCTCCTTGGCGGCGGTCAGCTGGCCCTCGTCGTCGCTCAGGTAGGAGTCCGAGCCGGCGAACGACGTGGCCTTGTTGATGAAGTTCTCGCGCCCGGTGCCGGAGCCGACGGCGTCGTAGGTGATGGTCACGCCGGAGTTGGCGGTCTGGAAGCCGGCCCGCCAGGCGGTCTGTGCGGACTCCTGCGAGGAGGCGCCGCCGCCGGCGAGGGAGCCGCTGAGGCTGGCGGCACTGCTGCCGCCTTCGGTGGCGCTGTCGGTGTCGCTGCTGTTGCCCGCGCCGCAGCCCGTGAGGGCGAGGGCGAGAACGGCGATGCCCGGCACGACTGCCCGGCGGATGGAAGTGCGGATCACTTCAAGACTCCTCTGTCTTCTCTGTCTCTGACAACAGCGAAGTTAGGGAGTCGAAGTGGACGGTTCCGGGGTCGTTGGTGAACGAGCGGTGAACTCGAATCGCCCAGATGGAGTCCGGCAGCCGCTCACGAGACGGCAATCACGTGAACAAGGCCAGGAACCCGTTGACTCACCCGGCCCGGTGGAGTTCGGTAGCGGTCACCGTGCCCTGACGCAGGTGTACGACGAGCATCGACCCGGGCTCCAGCTTCGTGTCCTCGAGACCCAGGGCGTCGAGCACGGACGGCAGCACCGGCCGGTGGGTGCACAGGACCGCCGAGTCCTCGCCGGCGACCAGCCCGTCGACCACGTCGGCGACCGACGAGGCGGTCGCGCCCTCCTCGCTGACCCCGTCGGCGATCTCGAGGCTCCAGCCCGTCGTGTCGGCGTACGGCGTGACCGTCTCCAGGCAGCGCATGCTGCCGGAGCTGACGACCCTGGTGACGGCGTACGCCGCGAGCATCGGCACCAGCTGCTGCGCCTGGGTGCGGCCGAGCTGCACGAGCGGCCGCAGTCGGTCGTCCTGTCGCCAGCCCTTCCGGGAGCGCGCGTGGCCGTGCCGGAGCAGGATCACGGCGTGCGTCCGGCGGCGCTGCGGACGTGCCTCCTTCAGCGTCGCCCGGTCGTAGTCGTAGCTGAGGCGGTCCATCGCCTCGTCGTACGGCACCCACTCCACCGCGTCGATCTCGGCGTTGGGCCGGTAGCCCGAGACGTCGTCGCTGTCGACCACCCGCCCGACCCAGTAGGAGACCTGCTTGGTCCGGCCGCCGGTCACCGAGTAGCGCTGCGACGACAGTGGCACGCCCAGACGGACGTGCAGACCGGTCTCCTCCCACACCTCGCGCACGGCGGCCGAGGTGACGTGCTCCCCCGGGTCGAGCTTCCCCTTGGGGAAGGACCAGTCGTTGTAGCGCGGGCGGTGCACCAGCAGGACGCGCTTCCCGGGGCGGAAGACGACGGCGCCGGCGGCGAGCACGTCCTTCGTGGCCATACGGCTAGTGTCACACCACCCCGGCCTGATGAGGAGCCCCGACCTGTGCCCAGAAGCATGCCTCGTCGCGTGACGATCGTGGTCGTGGCAGTGGTCGGAGTGGCCCTGCTCGCGGCCGCCGTGGTCGTCGCCGTCCGCTGGTGGCATGGCCGGGACGACACCGCGTTCGAGCAGGCGGCGGCGTACGCACCCAGCGACGCGGAGCGCCTCTCCTGGACCGACTGGGCGGGTGTCCGCAAGCAGGTCGGCACCGACCTCGACGCGGCGTACGACGCCGACCTGTCGTCCGCCTCGGCCCTCGTCGAGTCCGCTCCGGTGCTCCGGAGCAAGTTCGGCTTCTCCCCCGCCAACGCCGAGTGGGAGCTGTTCAGCCAGTCCGCCGAGGGCGCCGTCGTCATCGTCAAGCTCCCGGACGGCGACGCCGTCGACGACGTGGCCGACCACCTGGACGACGTCGGGTTCACCCGACCGGACAGCGACTCCGGGGTCTGGACCGGCGGCGACACCCTGCTCCCGGGGATCGGCGACAACCTCACCCCCGAGCTGCAGTACGTCGCCCTCGTCGCCGGCGAGGGACTCGTCCTGACCAGCGACGCGGCGCCATACCTCCAGCAGGTCGTCGCCGGCCTCGGCGACGAGCAGATCTCCGAGCCGATGCGCTCGGTCGTCGCCGCTTCCGGGGAGCCGCTGACCGCGGCGGTGTACGACGGCGACAACGTCTGCTCCAAGCTGGCGATGAGCCAGGCCGACGCCGACGACCAGGAGGCGGCCGACTACCTGATTGAGAAGGCCGGGAGCGTCGACCCGCTGACGGCGTACGCGATGTCGGTCCAGCCGGGCGGCGACGTACGCGCGGTGATGGCCTTTGCCGACCACGACCAGGCCCGCGCCAACGCCGACAGCCGCGCGACCTTGGCGACCGGACCGGCACCGGGCCAGGGTGGCGACTTCTCCGAGCGGTTCTCGCTCACCTCGGCCACTGCCGATGGAGAGCTGGTGACGCTCGACCTCCACCCCCGGGAGGGCGCGTACGTGTTCTCCGACCTCTCGACCGGGCCGGTGGTGTTCGCCACCTGCTGACGCGCCGCCCGACGGACCTCAGGCCAGCTGGTAGCCGGCCTCCTCGACCGCCGCAGCGACCGACCGCGGCTCGAGCGGACGTTCACTGACCACGGTAACCGTGCCGGACTCGAGCTCGACGTCGACCGTCTGGACGCCGTCGACGGCAGCGAGCTCCTCACGCACCGCAGAGACGCAGTGCCCGCACGTCATCCCGACGACCTGCCAGGTCGTGGTGGCCGGGGCGGTCACGACTTCACCAGCCGGGTGATCGCCTCGACGGCCTCGCTGATCTTCTCCTGCGCGGCCTCGTCGCTGGCGCGCGCCGCGTCCACCACGCAGTGGGTGAGGTGCTCCTCGACGAGGCCCAGCGAGACCGCCTGCAGTGCCTTGGTCATCGCCGCGACCTGGGTGAGGATGTCGATGCAGTACTGCTCCTCCTCGACCATCCGCTGGAGCCCTCGGGCCTGGCCCTCGATGCGCCGCAGCCGCCGGAGGTAGTCGTCCTTGCGCTGGATGTAGCCGTGCTGGTGCTCGCCGGCGTCGTGCTCGCTCATCTGGCCAGCATACCCCTCAGGGGTATGCCGTCGCGGTCGCGACGGCTCAGGCCTCGCTCCGCGGCGGGGGTACGACGCCGAGGATCTTGTCGATCTCGTCGACGGAGAGGTGCTCGTCGGACTCACTGGCGGCGATGATCAGGTTGGTGGTGAGCTCGACCTCACCGAGGAGGTCGGAGTCCTCGAGGGAGACGTCGAACTGGTCCTGCACGTCCATCACTCCCATCCGAGTTCGGCCGGTATGCGTCGGGCCTGAGTGCGTCGGCCTGGTCCCAGGCATCGTCTGACCTCCCCTAACGGCCAGCCTGCCCGACGGTCACGCCGACAAACGCGCCAACCGGAAATCTGACCCGTCCGGGCCATGCCCGCCTGCTCCGAAGGGAACTGGCCGGGGGAGCAACCAGGGGCCACAAATGATGAAAGGGGCCCCACCCTTGCGGGTGGGGCCCCTTAGGCCGTCGCTCGGACGACCGTCAGATCACAGCGCGCGGACGTTCTCCGCCTGCGGGCCCTTGGGACCCTGGGTGACCTCGAACTCGACCTTCTGGTTCTCGTCCAGGGACTTGTAGCCCTGGGTCTGGATCGCCGAGTAGTGAACGAAGACGTCGTCGCCGCCGCCGTCCTGAGCGATGAAGCCGAAGCCCTTTTCTGCGTTGAACCACTTAACAGTGCCCTGAGCCATGTGCTCGTTACTCCTCTGTCGGGGCGAGAGACCGTCACTTCGACGGTCCCACATCAGATGCGGTGACACGTCGCTCCGACTTCGCATGAGTGGTACGCCCACGAAAGAAGAAACGCCGTTGGATCACAAACTCCGCCGGCGTCATACCTGCTGGAACTTGCACCTGTTGCAGGAGACACGTTACCAACCATCGCTCCGGATCGAACCTTCTCGGCCCGCTTTTCTCAGTTCGCGGATGAAGGTTGTGCTACGCCGGCGTGACGAGGAGGGCTCCCAGGGCTCCCGGATCACCCTCCCCGGGTGAGCCCCACAGGCAACGGATGCCGCGAGGGTGGGCCCATGAATGGTGTCGTCGGAGACCTGTTGCCACTTGCGCTGGGCGTCGCAATCAGCCCGGTGCCGATCATCGCGACGATCCTGATGCTGCTCGCCCCGCAGGCGAAGGGCACCAGCATCGGGTTCCTCGTCGGCTGGGTGGCCGGCATCGTCGTCGCCGTCACCGTCTTCGAGGTGATCGCCGCGACCGCAGGCCTGGACGACGGCTCCAGCAGCTCTTCCGCCACGACCGCCTGGATCAAGATCGTGCTGGGCGTGCTCCTGCTGCTGTTCGGCGTCCGCCAGTGGCGCAAGCGCCCGAAGCCCGGTGAGGTCGCGGCCCTCCCGAAGTGGATGGCCGCGATCGACTCGTTCACCTTCGTCAAGGCGCTCGGTCTCGGCTTCCTGCTGTCGGCCGTCAACCCCAAGAACCTGCTGATGTGCATCGCGGCCGGCTCCGCGATCGGCAGCGCTGCGCTGGGCACCAGCGAGGTGGTCGCCGCGATCGCCGTCTTCACCCTGATCGCGGCGAGCACCGTCGCGGTGCCCGTCGTCGGCTTCCTGGTCGCGCACGAGCGGCTGCGTCGGCCGCTGGACGAGCTGCGCACCTGGCTGCAGGCCAGCAACGTCGCCGTGATGAGCGTCCTGCTGCTCGTGATCGGCGTGGTGCTGCTCGGTCAGGGCATCGGCGGCCTCTGACGCGACAGACTCCCCGAAAATAGATACAAGCCGCGCTGGCGTCTCGGGTCACCAGCGCGGCTTGTGAGCGCAACATTAACGGCCGATCCGAAGGCCCCCAAGCGCTTCGGATCGGTCTTGCGGAAACCTTGAAGAAGCACGGAGCGGACGCCCTCTCACCCCTTCCGGGTGAGCGCCCGAGCCGGGCCCCCGGCGAGTCTGGTTGCGACCAGGCGCGGCGACAAGGAGTGGCGATGACCAGGGAGTTCCAAGGGAAGATCGAGCTCGACGTCCGGGACTCCGTCTCGGACTGGGACGCGTTCATCCCGACCAAGGCACCTTCCGGTGCACCCAACGTGCTCGTGGTCCTGTACGACGACACCGGGCAGGCGGCGTGGTCGCCGTACGGCGGCAGGATCAGCATGCCCACGATGGACCGGCTCGCCGCCGGAGGTCTGACCTACAGCCAGTGGCACACCACCGCCCTCTGCTCGCCGACGCGTTCGGCGTTCCTGACCGGTCGCAACCACCACCTGAACGGGTTCGCCTCGATCTCCGAGTCCTCGACCGGCTTCCCGGGCTACAGCTCCCACATCCCGGCATCCAACGCGACGATGGCCAACGTGCTGCGCGAGGCCGGCTACTCGACGTACTGGGTCGGGAAGAACCACAACATCCCGATCGACGAGTGGACCGCGGGCGCGTCGAAGAAGCGGTGGCCGCTGGGCCAGGGCTACGACCAGTTCTATGGGTTCATCGGTGGCGAGACCAACAACTGGTATCCGTCGCTCGCGGAGGGCAACCGCTACATCGAGCAGCCGTACCTGCCCGAGGACGGCTACCACCTGTCGAAGGACCTGGCCGACCAGGCGCTGCGGATGATCCGGGACTCGAAGCAGACCGAGCCGGACAAGCCCTGGTACCTGTGGTTCTGCCCGGGCGCCAACCACGCCCCGCACCACGCGCCCGAGGAGTACATCGCCAAGTACAAGGGGATGTTCGACGACGGATACGAGGCGTACCGCGAGTGGGTGCTGCCGCGGATGATCGAGCGCGGCATCCTTCCCGAGGGCACGGAGCTCACCCCGCTCAACCCGATGGCCGACGGCACGTACGCCGACGGCGACCACGTCCGGCCGTGGGAGGAGCTCGACGCCGAGGAGCGAGCGCTCTTCTCCCGGATGGCCGAGGTGTACGCCGGGTTCTCGGAGTACACCGACGCCCAGGTCGGCCGGATCGTCGACTACCTCGAGGAGTCCGGCCAGTTGGACAACACGATCATCTTCTACTGCGCCGACAACGGCGCCTCGGGCGAGGGCAGCCCCAACGGGTCCACCAACGAGGGCAAGTTCATCAACGGCTACCCCGACACCATCGAGGACAACCTGGCCGCGATGGACGTCCTCGGCTCTCCGGACACCTACAACCACTACCCGACCGGCTGGGCGGCGGCGTTCTCCACGCCGTACCGGATGTTCAAGCGCTACACCTACCAGGGCGGCGTCTGCGACCCCCTGGTCGTGCACTGGCCGGCCGGCATCCGGGCCAAGGGCGAGGTCCGCGACCAGTACCACCACTGCACCGACATCGTGCCCACCATCTACGAAGCCTGCGGCGTGACCATGCCCGACGTGGTCGACGGCGCCGAGCAGACGCCGCTCTCGGGAGTCTCGATGGTCTACTCGTTCAACCAGCCGGCGGCGCCGACCGCGAAGAAGACCCAGTACTACGAGATGTTCGGCCAGCGAGGCATCTGGCACGACGGCTGGAAGGCCGTCACCGAGCACGGCCCGATCAGCGGGATCGGCAACTTCGAGCAGGATCGGTGGCAGCTCTTCCACACCGAGGTCGACCGCGCCGAAGCCAACGACATCGCGGCCGAGCACCCCGAGAAGGTCGAGGAGCTGGTCGCCCTGTGGTTCGAGGAGGCCAAGGCCAACAACGTCCTGCCGCTCAACGACATGCAGGTCGCCGGCAAGGACCTCCAAGCGTTCCTGGCCATGGAGTTCAACGTCCCGGTCCCGCCGAGCGGCCAGTACACCTACTACCCCGGCACCAGCGAGGTCCCCGAGCGGTCCGCAGCCAACGTGCACGCCGTGTCCTACAAGGCGCTCGCCGAGGTCGAGTTCACCCCCGAGACCAGAGGCGTGATCTTCGCCCATGGCTCGCGCTTCGGTGGCCACTCACTCTTCGTGAAGGACGGCCAGCTCGTCTACGCCTACAACTTCCTCGGCATCCCGCCCGAGGTCCAGGTCGCCGGCCCGGCACCGACCTCCGGGCACCACATCGTCGGCGTCGAGTTCACCAAGGAGTCGATGGACGAGCACCGGGTCTCCCACGGGACGCTGAAGCTCTACGTCGACGACCAGGTGATCGGTCAGGACGACGACTTCCGCACGATGACCGGCCACTTCTCGCTCTGCGGCGAAGGGCTCTGCATCGGCTACGACAGCGGCGACGCCGCGTCGAAGGAGTACGCCGGCAGCCGCTTCGAGTTCGCCGGCGGCGTACTGACCAAGGTGGTCTTCGACGTCGCCGACGACGCGTACGTCGACGTCGAGGCCCACCTCGCGGCGGCCATGGCGCGCGACTGACGGGTCAGCGGTCCTCGGGCTCGTCGACGGCGAGCCCGAGGACCCGCATCTCCTCGGCCGACTTGTGGTGCAGCTTGCGGCCCAGGAGCGGGCGCTTGTCGTCGTGCAGGCGGACGCCCTTCGGCACCGACGCAAGCGGCTCCTCCCAGCCGAGGTAGAGCGCGGCCACCCGGAAGGCGAACGACCCCGCGAAGGCGATCGCCGCCGCGACCGCGGTGTGCAGGCCGATCGCATCACCGACGATCCAGAGCACGGCGGCCAGCAACGCCGTCGCGACGAACCACTCGCCGCGCACGAACTGCTTGGGAGGCACCCCGCTGATCACGTCGATCATGAACCGGCCAGCCGTGGCGCCGATGACGGCGAGCGCGAGCGCACCCAGGATCGGGTAGCCGTGCTCGAGACCCTTCTGGGCACCGACGATGGCGTACCACGGCAGCGACATGCTGGTCAGGAACTGGAAGAGCCCCTCACGGAAGAGCTGTGCGGGCGTGTAGGCCAGCGTGTAGCCGAGCACCCCGAAGCCGACGCAGAGCGTGAGGTACGCCGGGTTCATGAACGCCGCCGGCGGCTCCCCGAGGATGACGTCGCGGGTCACGCCGCCACCGATCCCGCCGATGATCGCCATCAGGATGATCCCGATGAAGGTGAAGCTCCGGTAGTGGTCCGGACGCCGGGCCAGGATCGCGCCGTTGAGCGCGTTGGTGCTCGCCGCGATCAGGTCGATCGTGGTCTGGTCGCCGTGGAACGACCAGGTCCCCAGCGTGACGGCTTCGACGTACATCGGACTCAGCTCCCGGCGGTAGATCCCTCACCTGGAGCATGAAGAACCGGTCCACACATCTGCTCACCCGAAACGGACCAGCGGACCTCCGACCCGATGCTCGGTTTTTCTGACATCGATCGTCCGAATTGGATATAAACAGCTCCGGTACGCCGACAGCCCCCTAGGAGAAGGTCCCTCACGTTGCTCACCAAGCGATTCGTCCTGGCCGCGGTCACCGCTGCCGCACTCGCCGTCCCGTCCACCGCCGCCTCGGCGCCGGTGCCCACCGACGGCGCCGCCCCGCGCGCCGGCGGCTGGAAGCTGGCCGCCGCCGCGTCGTACGGACAGGTCGGCGAGCAGGTCACGGTCACCCTCGCCGCTCCGGCGAAGGCCAAGGGGTTCGTCGTCGAGTCCAAGATCCACGGCAAGTGGCTGCACAACGCCCAGTCGGTCGGGCGGATCACGTCGGTCGTCCGCTCGGGAGCCCGTCGGAAGGTGACCGCCAGCGCCGTCCTCGCCTTCGGCAAGCAGAGCTTCCGCATCACCGCGAAGGTGAAGGGCAAGCGAGTGGCGAGCGCCCCCGTCACCCTCTCCGGCTTCCAGTGGATCCCGCTGACGGACGCGATCGACGGCTGGCACGACGGCAACGTCATCGTCTCGGGGGTGAGCATGCCGTTCCTGTCCGAGCAGAAGGCGTACTCGTCTTCCGAGGAGGAGCTCACCAGCGACGGGGTCGTGTGCCGCAGGGTCGACGTCGGCATCAGCATCGACAACGACATCATCGGCGGCTCGGCGAAGTTCCAGTTCGCGACCGACGCGGGCCTGGTCAAGGAGTTCGCCGTCCCCACCGCCACCCGCCAGGGGAGGACCCTCATCGACTTGGACGGCTCACCGATGACCGTCTACCTGAGCCACTCGGTCGACGACTACCAGCACTTCGACGACGCCGTCGAGTTCGCCGGGTCCGGCTGGTGCGACGGCACCAACACCTGAGCGCACGAGCAGGAGGTCGGGCGCCCGGATACGCTGTGCCCTCATCTCCCGGGCCCCTAGCTCAATTGGCAGAGCATCGGACTTTTAATCCGCGGGTTGTGGGTTCGAGTCCCACGGGGCCTACCGAACGGCTGTCTGCCAAACGGCTGCGCGACCGGACTACTCCGACCCCAGGGTTTGCGCATTGCCTTGTTCGGCGTGGCCGGGAGTCCCTAACCTCTGGCGAAGATTGAACCGTCGGAGGCCCGAGACTCCGGCGGTTCAATCTTTTTCCGGCGCCGGTCCGGTGGTGTCGATCCAGTACCGCCGCTTGCCGTTGCGGGTGTCCTCGTACACACCGCCGCAACGCTCGATCGTGCGCCGGGACGCATCGTTGTCGTCGTCGCAGGTGACGAGCGCCCGCTCGATGCCGAGCTCACCCGCGCGCCGTACGGCGAGGGCCAGCGCTCGGCTGGCGTGCCCCTCGCGGCGGCGCGACGGCCGCACCGAGTAGCCGATGTGACCGCCCTCCTCCAGCAGCCAGGGGGTCAGCGAGTGGCGCAGCGCCAGGAAGCCGACGAACTCCTCGTCGGCACCGTCGCCGTCGGTGATCCAGAGGTAGGTGCAGTGCACCCGGCCCTCAGGCAGCACGGTCGCGGGGTCGGCCTTGGCGAGCAGGGTGGCGACGACGGCGGGCGCGCCCTCCTCCGAGGTGTCGAAGCCCCCCTCGACCTCCCAGTCGCCGGAGCCGTCCCTGTGGCCGTCGAACTCGCCGAGGGCCGCCGCCCAGGACTCGCGGAGCCGGAGGTCGGGGCGCACCAGAGAGGTCATGTCGCCATCCCATCAGAAGGCGGAACTGGAACGTGTTCTAGGATCGGTCGGTGGCTGGCACCGAGGACATCACCCCAGAGCAGGTCGAGCGCGAGCAGGCCCTCTACGGCCCCTTCACCGAGGTCGTCCGCGAGCTCGTCGACGCGACGATCCGCACCCAGATCGACGACGCCGAGGTCCGCGCGATCCAGGGCGAGCTCGAGGGGATCGTGGCACGGATGCGCGGCCGCCAGCTCGACGGCCCGTACGCCGTCAACAACCGCGGCCGGCACTGGGGCAACACCGTCGTCGGGCTGCGCAACGCGGTCGCGCCGCCGCTGCACATCGACCGGGAGAGCACCGGCCGGGTGTGGTCGAGCTTCCACCTCGGCGCGGCGTACGAAGGCCCCCCGGGGCTCGTGCACGGCGGGGTCTCCGCTCTGGTCCTCGACCAGCTGCTCGGGGAGTCGGCCGGCGCCGGCGGCAGGCCCGGCATGACCGCCACCCTGACGCTGACCTACCGCCGTGCCACACCGCTGGGCGACCTGCGCGGCGAGGCGTGGATCGAGCGCACCGAGGGGATCAAGACCTGGGCGCGCGGCCACCTCACCGGCCCCGAGGGTGTGACGGTCGAGGCCGAAGGACTCTTCATCCTGCCGCGCTGGGCGCGCGAGGCGCCCGAGCCGACCCCACCGACGTTCGAGTAGAGCGTTCGAGCAGCGGTCAGGCAGTCTGCTCGACGGGTACGCCGCGCTCGCCGGCGTCGGTGAGCCGCGCCTCCTCGAGCGCCCGCTCCTCGAGCTCGGCGCGGCGGGTGGTCTCGAGCATGGCCCGCGCCGCGTCGTACGCCCCGGGGTCGGAGACCAGGTCGGTGGCTCCCCGCTTGAGCCGGCTCAGTGCGCTGCGCGCGAAGATCTGCTGCTCGGTCGTGGTCCGCTCGGAGCGGCCGCGGCCGATGAACGAGACCGCCCAGTGCAGCAGCGCCGTGACCCGGCTCTTGAAGCCGGTGATGTAGATGAGGTGCAGCGCGAGCCACATCAGCCAGGCCAGCACGCCGGTCACCCGGAGCTTGCCGATCAGGGCGACCGCCCGGAACCGGCTGATGATCGCCATCGAGCCCTTGTCGAAGTAGTGGAACGGCCCGGCCGACGGCTTGGACTTCAGCCGGTTGTCGATCTCCTTGGCGGCGTACTTGGCGCCCTGGATCGCGACCTGGGCGACGCCCGGGAGATGGTCGAGGTTGATCATGTCGCCGACGACGAAGACCTCGGGGTGGCCCGGGAGGGTGAGGTCGGGGTTGACCGCGATCCGGCCGGCGCGGTCCAGCGGCGCCCCGGTCTGCTCGGAGAGGGTGCGCCCGAGCGGGTTGGCCTGCACACCGGCCGCCCAGATCTTTGCGACGCTCTCGATCCGCTCGACGCGGCCGTCCTTGAACTTCATCTCGATGCCGCGCTCGTCGACGTCGGTCACCATCGCGCCGAGGACGACCTCGACGCCGAGCTTCTCGAGCTCGGTCTTGGCCTTCGCGCCGAGCTTCGCACCGAACGGCGGGAGCACCTGCGGCGCGGCGTCGACCAGGATCACGCGGGCCTGGCGGGTGTTGATCGCCCGGAAGTCCTTGTGCAGCGTGCGGTGCGCGAGCTCGGCGATCTGGCCGGCCATCTCGACGCCGGTCGGGCCGGCGCCCACGACGACGAAGGTCAGCAGGTGGTCGACGTTCTCACCCCGGGTCGCGCCGATCTCGGCCATCTCGAAGGCGCCGAAGATCCGGCCGCGCAGCTCCAGGGCGTCGTCGATGCTCTTCATGCCGGGGGCGAACTCGGCGAAGTGGTCGTTGCCGAAGTAGGACTGGCCCGCGCCGGCCGCGACGATCAGCGAGTCGTACGGCGTGACCGTCGCGCGGCCGAGCACCTGGGAGGTGACGGTGTGCGCGTCGAGATCGATGTCGGTGACCTCACCGAGGAGCACCTGGGCGTTCTTCTGGCTACTGAGGATCTCGCGCGTCGGCGGTGCGATCTCGCCCTGCGACAGGATGCCGGTCGCCACCTGGTAGAGCAGCGGCTGGAAGAGGTGGTGGGTCGTCTTCGCGACGATGGTGACGTCGACGTCGGAGCGGCGCAGCTGCTTGGTCCCGAACAGTCCGCCGAAACCCGAGCCGATGATCACCACCCGGTGTCGGTCGGCTGTCTGCGTGGTCGGCTGCGTTGCTGCCATGACCGAACCTTTCACTTCCGTTCGTTGGATCGTGCCAAGAGAACACGCTCCGCGGTACCCATTGTTCCGCTCCGCACCCGGAATCCCGCAATCCGGGGGGTCGTCTCGGTCACACGACCCTCATGCCCGTGACTTCGTGGTCGCAACCGGTCTGGACCGTTGAAACCGAAGCATGCCCGGAGGTTTCGTAGCGATTTCGCAGGGGTACACGAGCCGCGTCTGGCAACAACTCGATCAGCCTTTCCGTGGAGAACGCTTGTGCCGCTGAACAGGCCCGCCCTCTCACTGGGCTCGGGTCCCCGCGGCGTGCAAGACGCACGCCGATGGGTGGTCGAGACCTGCCATGACATCGGCCGCGACGACCTCGCCGAGTGCGCCGAGCTCGGCGTCTCCGAGCTCGTCACGAACGCGCTGCTCCACGCCGTACCCCCGCTCACGGTCCGGGTCCGCGGTACGGCGGAGCACCCGCGGGTCGAGGTCCACGACGGCTCCCCCGAGCCGCCGATGATGCCCACCCCCGGCGACGCCGACGACGACGACCTGCTGCTCACCTTCGGCCGCGGTCTGGGCATCGTCGCGCGCTGCGCCACCGCCTGGGGGGTCGACCTCGAAGAGGACGGCAAGACGGTCTGGTTCGCCCCCGCGACCCAGCCGGGAGGCGATCCGGTGGAGGGCAGGGTCACCGGGGAGCCACCGGTGCGCGACCGGGTGCCCGGCCCCGACGAGCTCCGCATCGACATCCTCGGCGTACCCCTGCGGATGTACGTCGAGTTCCAGAGCCACTACCGCGAGCTGCGCCGAGAGGTCCGGCTGCTCTCGCTGGCCGCCGAGTCCGACTACCCGCTCGCCAAGGACCTCTCGGACCTGTTCGGCTCGCTCGAGCGCGACCTGCGCGAGGGCATCGGCGCCGACCAGATCGACGACGCGCTGTCGTCCGGCGCCGCCACCGTGGATCTCCGGGTGGCGATGCCGCGTCCGACGGCGGCCACCATCGGGCGCTTCATCGAGCTGCTCGACCTCGCCGACGCGTTCTGCCGGGAGAAGCGGCTGCTGTCGCTGGCCCGCACCCCCGACCAGCAGCGCTTCCAGCGCTGGTTCCTCAGCGAGTTCGTCCGGCAGGAGCGCGGCGAGGCCCCGCTCCCGTGGCAGGATGCGGCCGTGTCACGGGACGAGAACCAGAGCAGTCTGTCGTGACCTCCGGGTCACCACCCGCCAAGTTGCTCGCCGCGGTGGCCGCCGGTGGAGCGATCGGCGCGGTGCTCCGTTGGGCCCTCACCGAGGCATTCCCCGCGCACGGCGCGGCCTTCCCGTGGTCGACGTTCGCCATCAATCTCGCGGGCTCGTTCGCCCTCGCGTTGCTCCCCGCGTTCGTGGCTGTACGACGCAGCCGCGCTGTCACGGTCTTCCTGGGGCCGGGTGTCCTCGGCGGCTTCACCACGCTGTCGGCGTACTCCGAGCAGGCGCGCGCGTTGCTCGCCGGCGGTCACCTCGCCGTCGCCGGGGTCTACGTCATCGGGACCCTGGCCGCCTGCCTGGTCGCCGTACGCGTGGCGGATCGCTGGTCGACGGCACGCCAGCGCCGCGTGTTCGCCCACGAGGGCGGTGTCGAATGACTCCACTGCTGGTCGCGTTGGGCGCCGCCCTCGGCGCCGCGTTGCGCTTCGAGATCGCGAGCCGGCTCGACGGCCGCTTCCCGACGGGCACGCTCGCCGTCAACGTGTCCGGGTCGTTCCTGCTCGGGCTGCTCTCCGCCCTGGCGTTGGGCGAGCACCCGGTCGCCCTGCTGGGCACGGGCTTCTGCGGCGGCTTCACGACGTACTCGGCGTTCGCGGTGCAGACCCACGGCTTGGGGCGACTGCGAGCCTCGGCGTACGCCGTCGCGACGGTCGGCGGTGCGCTGCTCGCGTGCGCGCTGGGTTTCTGGGCCGGTCAGGCGTAGCCGCGGTCGTGGACGTGCGGGGTCCTGTCGGTTTCCCCGGTGCACCGGGGAAACTGTCACTTCTGGGCCGAAACTTTGCCTGAGAAGTGACGGAGTCACCGGTGAACCGGTGAAACCGACAGCGCCGCGCATCCTCAGGTCAGGCGTAGCCCAGGTCGTGCAGGCGGTCGTCGTCGATGCCGAAGTGGTGGGCGATCTCATGCACGACGGTGATCCGGACCTCGCGCTCGAGCTCCTCCTCGCTCTCACACATGTCGAGGAGCGGGTTGCGGAAGATGAAGATACGGTCCGGGAGCTCCATCATCGGGTCGCCCCAGCGCTCGGTGAGCGCGATCCCGTCGTAGAGCCCCAGGAGGTCGGGGTCGTCGGCCGGCGGTTCGTCCTCGACGAGTACGGCGACGTTGCGCACCAGGGAGGCGATCTCGTCGGGGATCCCGTCGAGCGCGCGGTCGACGAGGGAGTCGAACTCCACTGGACCCATCTCGACCGGCATGGCGACATTGTTGCCGGTCCTCGGAAATGACCGAAGCCCCTCCCAGGTGGGAGGGGCTTCGATGCTCTGCGACCCCGACGGGACTCGAACCCGCGGCCTCCGCCGTGACAGGGCGGCGCGCTAACCAACTGCGCTACGGGGCCATGTTTCTTGGTGCTGCTGGTCTTGCTGCCTCACTGGTGAGGCGCTGGAACTCTAACCCATGGTCGCGGCCGTCTCCCAATCGGGCCGATCGGGATCTGGCTCACACCTCAGGTAGCACCCCCAACGGGATTCGAACCCGTGCTACCGCCGTGAAAGGGCGGGGTCCTGGGCCGCTAGACGATGGGGGCCGGACGCACGCAGCAGCATAAAGGTCACGCCTGCCGCGCACGAATCAGGCTCAGCCTGCATCAGTCTCCGAGGACCGCCAACTGCAGCATCACCGCGAAGCGCTGCCGCGGGTCGCGCAGGTCCACCTGGCCCACCTCCGCGACCCGCCGGAGCCGGTAGCGGAACGTGTTGGGGTGCACGTACAGGCGCTCCGACGCCAGGGCAACGTCGCCGAAGGCGTCCAGCCAGGCCTGCAGGGTGTCGACCAGGTGGGCGGAGTGCTCACGGTCGTACTGCATCAGGCGGCCGAGCGGGCCGGTCGGTTGCTCGCTGCGGGCCGCCGCCAGGTCGCGCAGCTCGAGGAGCAGCGCGTCGGTCTGCACGTCGGTCAGGCGGACCACCTGCTTGTCGACCGGACGCTCCCGCATGACTCGCAGGATGCGGTCGGTCGCGGTGCGCGCCTCGACGATCTCCGGCACGGTCCTGGCGGCCCCGCCGACCGCGACCACGGCCTGGGACCGGTCGCCGATCCGTTCGAGGAAGTCGGTGGCGAGCTGGACGGCGCGCTGCTCGCTCTCGTCCGGGGTGCCGCTCGCTGCGGCGAGGCCGTAGACGACGCCACCCAGGAGCGCGGCCGCCGACCGGGGGGTCACCGCGTTGAGGTGCAGCGCGAAGGCGTCGGCGAGCCGCTGCAGCTCGTGGGCCGTCGAGGCGTCCGCCGAGGACGCGGGACCTGCGAGCGTGACCCCGTAGACCACGAGCGAGGTGTCGACCAGGCCGAGCCGCTCGAGCCCCTCGCGGGCGCCGGTGCCGCCCTCGATCACCGAGCTGACGAGGTCGGCCCGCACCCGGCGCCGTACGTCGGCACCCGCGCGGACCCGGAGCAGGTGCAGGGCGACGAGCTTCGCGGCGTCGACGAGCGACTCGGTGCGCTCGGCGCTCAGCGGCCCGGGTACGGCGGCCCAGATGGAGCCGAGCACCTCGTCGCCGGCGCGTACGGCGATCGCGACCCGGGGCATCGAGAAGGCGTCGCCCTGGTCGCCGGCCGGGCTGATGAAGACCGGGTGGTCGGTGCGGTAGAGCTCGCCGAACACCCCGCGCTCGTTGAGGATCCGGGAGTAGCGCTCCGGAACCTGTCGGCCCAGGATCGTCTCGACCCGGGAGGGGTCGGCCTCGTCCTGGCGGCCGGAGAAGGCGAGCACGCGCGAGCTGCGGTCCTCGATGGTGATGGGGGCGTCGAGCAGCGAGGCGATCGCGTTGGCGACGGCGAACAGGTCGCCCGAGGGGAGCCCCCCGAGCGTCTCCTCGTCCGCGACCCGCACGTCGCCCTCGGCGAGCATCGAGCGGAGCATCGCCGCGAGGTGCGCCCAAGGGGCGCCGCGGCTGAGGCCGAGGAGCGCCACGCCGGCGGCATCGGCGGCCGCGCGGACGTCGGGTGTCGCCTTGACCGGCCCGCGGAGCACCAGACCCGCGGCGCCGGCGGCGCCGAGCACGCTGAGGAGCGCGACGACCTGCTCCGGGTCGTCGACCCCCACGCCGAGCACCAGCGCGTGCGGCGGCAGCACCGGGGCGTCCACCGAGTCGTGGATGACGACGCCGCCGATCTCTTCGGTGCGTTCGGCGTCGCCGTGCACGAGATCGAGCAGGGTGGCCCCGAGGTCGTCCAGCACGCGGCCGAGGCTGGCGCGCGGGCGGGGAGTCGGGACCGAGGTCATGGCGAGCGCCAGCCTACGACCGCTCAGACGCTGACTCAGAGGCTCAGCCACTCCGTCGCCGTCGTCACCTCGGCCAGAGCGTCCTCCAGCGGCGTCACACCGAGCCCCGGACCGGTCGGTACGGCGAGGTGCCCGTCGTCGAGCACGAACGGCTCCGTGATGTCGCGGTGGTAGTAGCGACCAGACCCCGAGGTGTCACCGGGCAGTGTGAAGCCCGGGAGCGCGGCCAGGGCGACGTTCGCCGCCCGGCCGAGCCCGGTCTCGAGCATCCCGCCGCACCACACCGGCACGCCGTTCGCGACACAGACGTCGTGGATCTTGCGGGCCTCGAGGTAGCCGCCGACCCGGCCCGGCTTGATGTTCACGATCGCCGCCGCACCGAGCCGGATCGCCGCCGCCGCGGACTGCGCGGACACGATCGACTCGTCGAGGCAGACCGGCGTACGGATCTGCTTCGCGAGGTCGGCGTGGCCGAGCACGTCCTCCTCGTCGAGAGGCTGCTCGATCAACAGCAGGTCGAAGGGGTCGAGCTTCGCGAGGTGGCGGGCGTCCGCGAGCGTGTACGCCGTGTTGGCATCGACCTGGAGGAGGACGTCGTCGCCGTACTGCTCACGGACCGCACGCACCGGCTCGACGTCCCAGCCCGGCTCGATCTTGAGCTTGATCCGGACGTAGCCCTCGTCGAGGTAGCCGCCGACCGCGTCGAGCAGCGCCGGGATGCTGTCCATGATCCCGACCGAGACCCCGCAGGGCACCCGCTCGTGCACGGCGCCGAGCGCGCTGCCGAAGGAGCGGCCCTGCGCCCGGAGCTCGGCGTCGAGGACGCCCATCTCCAGTGCCGCCTTAGCCATCCGGTGACCCTTGAACGGCTCCAGCACCGTCGCCACCCGGTGCGCCTCCAGCGGCCCCGCGGCCGCGAGTGCGGGCACCAGGAAACGCTGCAGCACGTCGGCGGCGGCGTCGTTGTACTCCGAGGAGTAGAGCGGGTCCGCCATCGCGACGCACTCCCCCCAGCCCTCGCCCTCGTCGGTGACCACGCGCAGCAGCATCAGCTCGCGGGCGGTCTGGGTCCCGAACGACGTACGGAACGGCGAGACCAGCGGCATGCTGACCCGGCGCAGCTCGACTCCGGCCAATTTCACGTGTCTCTCCTGACGACGTACCAGCCATTGCGGTCGAAGCCGGCGATCCGGGCCCCGTCCGCGAGCAGGGCGAACAGTGCCTCGCGGACCGCGAGGCGCCACTTCTGGGCGAGCGCCGGGTCGGCGGCTCGCAGAGCACTGATGTCCGGGGGTACGGCGACCAGGCTGGTCGCCCCGTCCAGCGGACCGGGCTCGGGGCCGCCGTCGGCGCCGATGCCGAGGGCGACGACGGCCCCGGCCGCGATCTCGTCGGCGCGCAGCGTCGGTGAGGTGGTGCCGTCGCAGGCGGCGACGACGGCCGGGTCGCGCAGGGCCCAGTGCACCAGCAGCCGATCGGAGTCGTCGTCCCCGTTGATCGAGTCGAGCATCGCGCCGTAGAAGTTCGGCAGGTACTCGACCGGCTGGGCCGCGAGCTTGACCAGGTTGAACCAGGCGTTGCGGCTCACCAGCGGGTCGAAGGTCCAGGCGATCTCCGAGACCCCGCGCAGCATCGCCCAGGCGCGCTGGTGCAGCTTGAGCGCGAAGCCGACGTGGCGGCCGAGCACGTCGGCGGACACCCCGGCGATGTGGCTGTGCAGCGCGTCCTCCGCGGGGGCGTGGAAGAAGCCCACGCACGCGCCGACCAGGCGACCGTCCTCGAACGCGCCCCCGACGTAGTTGCCGGCCTTGGTGAACGCGCGCAGCAGCTCCAGCGTCACCGGCGGGTTGGCGTCCCGGCCCCAGATCGTCGCGTAGAGGGCGACCACGGCCGCCAGGTCATCGAGGTCCGAGACCTCGCGCACCGAGACGCCCGCCGCCAGCGCGGCCGCGTCGGCCGCCTGGACAGCCTCGTCCAGATCCCTGTCGACGGCTTGGTCGACAGCGCCGACGCTCGTCAGTTTCGTCACGCTTCCCATGCTGCTGCGCTCCTCCGGGGTCGTCATGGTCGTGCGGCACCAGCCGTGAGGACCGAGTTCGTCGGCTGCGCCAGCAGGTCGGCCACCAGCGCGGCGAGCAGCTGGGTCCGCCCCAGGAGCTCGTCGACCAGCACGTGCTCGTCGTCCGCGTGCGCCCCACCGCCGACGGCGCCGAGGCCGTCGAGCGTCGGTGTGCCGACGCCCGCGGTGAAGTTGCCGTCCGAGGCGCCGCCGACGGCCGCCGACGTCGGAGCCGGCAGGCCGAGTCGTACGGCGAGTGCCTGTGCCCGCTCGAAGAGCGCGGCCGACGCCGACGCCTCGAGCGGCGGCCGGTTCGGTCCACCGGTGACCTCGAGCACGGCACCCGGCAGGACTGGCTGGAGCGCGCGCATCGCGGCGTCCACCCGGTCCTGCTCCTCGACGATCCGCACCCGTACGTCGACGGAGAACGACCCTGCGGCCGGGACCGTGTTGGTGGTGGTGCCGGCGTTGCTTGCCGTCGGTGTGACCGTCGTGCCGAGCTCGGGCCGTCCAAGCGCGGTGACCGCGAGGACCTGGTGGGCGAGCTCGACGGTGGCGTTGACGCCGGTCTCGGGCTCGAGGCCCGCGTGCGCGGCGCGGCCGACCGCGCGGACGTCGTACAGGGAGACGCCCTTGCGCTCGGTCTTGAGGGCACCGCCGTCGGCGGACGCCTCGAGCACGAGTGCCGCCTCGCAGGCGCACGCCTCCTCCTCGATGAGGCCGCGCGAGCTCGGCGAGCCCAGCTCCTCGTCGCCGGTGACGAGCAGGGTGACGCCGTCGATGCCCGCCAGCGCGTGGAAGGCCATCACCAGCCCGACCTTCATGTCGAAGCAGCCCGGCCCGCGGAGGACGCCGTCCTCGACCGTGCACGGGTGCGTCTCGAGCGAGCCGATCGGCCAGACCGTGTCGTGGTGTCCGAGCACCAGCACGCGGGCCGGCCCGCTGCCGAGCCGCCAGCACAGGTGGGTGCGGCCGTCGAGCACGATCCGCTCGGGCTCGACGCCGAGCCGGCGCGCACCGACACGGGCGACCACCTCGGCCGACCGGGCGACGGCGGCGAGGTCGGCCGAGGGCGACTCGCACTCGACCAGCTCGCGGATGTCGTCGAGGAGCTCTGGCAGGACGAACGTGGAGCCCATCAGTCCACCCGCGGCGTCGCGCGCACGCCGAAGTGCACGTAGCGCTCCCCGGTCGGCAGCTCGTAGAAGGTCACCGGCGCCCAGGTGTCCGCGCCCGGCGGCCGGACCGCGAAGAGCGCCGGGCCGACCGGGACCAGCGGGTACTCGTCGACCGGGTCCGGCACCATCTCGGCCAGCGGCCCGAGGACCGTCGTACGCAACCGCGGGCCGTCGTCGCCCTCCGGCGCGAGCACCTCCATGCGCACCGAGGAGCGCGCGTAGGTGCCGACGTACGGCGCGACGTCGACCTGGACCGGTTCGGCCGGCGGCGCGAACGGCGTCGACATCTCGACGCCGGCGACCTCGCGGAAGATCTCGCGGTAGAGCTCCTCGTACAGGTCCCGCGTGTGGCCGCCGTTGGTCAGCAGCGCGACCGCCAGGTCCTGCCCGGGAAGGAGCCGCAGGAACCCGGCCTGGCCGAGGGTGTTGCCGTCGTGCCCGACCAGGCGCTCGTCGCCCCAGCCGAACCGGATCCAGCCCAGACCCCAGGAGTCGCCGAGGATGAACTTGTCCGGCAGGTCGGCCTCGTAGTGGGTCATCGCGTCGGTCGACTCCGGCGAGAGCACCTGCGTGCCGTCGGCCGCGCGCCCGGCGGAGAGGTGCATCTTGGCAAAGCCGAGCACGTCGCGGACCGTCGACTTGATCAAGCCGGCGGGGCCGACCGAGCGCGGCAGGTCCCAGACGGGCGTGGGGATCTGCTCGCCGTCGGCCTCGACGTGGCCGACGGCGGCGGCGAAGAGGATCGCCTCCTCGGCCAGGGTCACGGTGTGGTCGAGGCCGAGGGGCGTGAACAGCCGCTCCTTCATCGCCTGGTCCCAGGTCTGGTCGGTGAGCTTCTCGATCACCCGGCCGAGCAGCGACCAGCCGGAGTTGCAGTAGGACCAGGTGGCGCCGAGCGGGTGGTTCTGCGCGACGTCGGCGAGCAGCTCGGTGTACTTCTCCAGGGCGTCGTCGCCGCGTCCGGTGTCGGTGAACACGTCGCCGTCGATGCCGCTGGTGTGCGTCAACAGGTGCCAGATCGTCAGCTGCTTGGTGACGTCGGGGTCGGACAGCTGCAGCTCCGGAACCACCTCGACCACCGGGGTGTCGAGCTCGATCTTGCCCTCGTCGATCAGCTGCATGACGACGGTCGCCGTCCATACCTTGCTGATCGAGCCGATCTGGAACACCGAGTCGGTGGTCGCCTGCTGGCCGGTGCGCTTGTTGAGGACGCCGTACGCCGCCTCGACGAGGTCGTCCCCGTCGAGGATGCCGAGCTGCGCGCCGGGCACGTGGTGCTTCTCCGCCAGCACCTCGAGCCGACGCTGCCAGTGGGCGGGGTCGAGGCGCGGGCGACCGCCGCGCACGGCGTACCTCTCGACCCAGTCGACGACCCGGCGGGCGTAGTCGAGCCGCTGCGAGGGCGCCCCGAGCAGGATGAACGCGTGCGAGGCGCCCGGGTAGAGGACCAGCTCGGTGGGTACGCCGCAGTCGCGCAGCGAGGTGTGCCACTGCTGCGCCTGGCCGACCGGGCAGGTGAGGTCGTCCTTGCCGTGCAGCACGAGGGTCGGGGTCGCCACGTAGCCGACGCGGGTGATCGGCGACATCGCGGCGTACGCCTCGGGGTCGTCCCAGGGCGCGCCGCCCAGCTCGTAGCGGCCCATCAGCGCGCCGTCGTCGCTGGCGCCGTACTCACTGACCAGGTCGCTCACGATCCCGCCGGCGACAGCGGCCTTGAACCGGTCGTCGTGTGCGGTCAGCCAGGCGGTCATGAACCCGCCGTAGCTGTAGCCGGTGACCGCGAGCCGCTCGGGGTCGGCGAGTCCCTCGGCCACGAGCGTGTCGATCGGCTCGAGGAAGTCGAGGTGGTCCGCGACACCCCAGGCACCGTGGACCCCGTCGTAGAAGGCCTCGCCGTAGCCGTCGCTGCCGCGCGGGTTGACCAGCAGCACCGCCCAGCCCTTCGCGGCCAGCTCCTGGTGGTAGAAGTGCATCTCGTCGGCGGCGGCGTTCCACGCGTTGTGCGGGCCACCGTGCACGTCGAGCAGCAGCGGCAGCGGACCCTCGAGGTCGGGGTCGCGGACCAGCCAGGCCTGCACCTCGGTGCCGTCGGAGATCGTGAAGGTGCGCTCCTCGGGGACGAACAGCTCGATGTCGGCGTTGCCGTGGTCGGTCAGCACCGTCTCGACGCCGGACGCGAGGTCGAGCGCCACGATCTCGCCGTACGACGTGGGGGTGGCGAGCGCGACGACGGCGGTGCCGCCGGCGACCGAGAGCCCGGAGACGACGCGGCCGTCGCCGGCCAGCAGCGGGCCGCGCTCGTCCCAGAGGTGCGAGCAGCCGCGGTCGCGGATCGCGAAAAGCAGCCGGCCGTCGTCGGTCTCGACCGGAAGGGCGCCGGGGTACGCCGGGCCGCCGGGCATCACGTTGCGGTCGAGGTGGCGGGTCAGGTCGACGGGGGCGCCGCCGTCGAGCGGGACGCTCACCAGGTGGGCGTGCCCGAGGCCGAGGCTCAGGTGTCCGACGACGAGCAGGCTGTGGCCGTTGGCGGCGTACGAGACGGTGCCGGCGATGCCGTCCTCGAACGCGACGGTGCGCGGCTCCGCCTTGGGGTCCGTGACGTCGAGCAGGTGCACGGCCGTGCGGAAGGTGAGGTCGCTGTCCGCGCCCACCTTGCGGGTGAACGCGAGAGTGCTGCCGTCGGGCGACCAGGCCGGCCGGCCGGCGTGGTCGCCGTCGGTGAGCTGACGGACTCTGTCGACACCTTGGCCGGTCGCCAGGTCGAGCAGGTGCAGCTGGTTGCGGACCGCGCCGAACATGCCGGCGCCGTCGGCCTGGTAGTCGACGCCCGACGACGCGAGCGGGCCGCTGCCGTCGGCCGGGCCGCCGGGGTGCACCGGGGAGGTGAAGGCGATCCGGTCGCCCTCGGGGCTCCACACCGGGGCACCTGCGCCGAGGGGCAGGTCGGTGACCTGCTCCGGCTCGCCGCCGTCGGCCGGGAGCAGGTGCAGCTGGCCGTCGCGGAGGAAGGCCAGCCGCGAGCCGTCCGGCGACCAGGCGGGCGCGGTGTCGCTGCTGCCCGTGGTCAGCCGGCGGGCGGTGCCTCCGGCCGCGGGGACCGTCCAGAGCTGGTCGACGTTGCGGTCCTCGACGGCGTCGAGGGTGCGCAGCACGTAGACGACCCGGGCCCCGTCGGGCGAGAGGGCGGGCTGCGACGGCACCGCGAGAGAGACGAGGTCGTCGATGGTGGTGCGGCGGGTCATCGGGGGCTCCTGGTAGTCGATCCGGGTACGGCGGCGAGCAGCTCGCGGGTGTAGTCGTGTTCGGGCGCGGCCAGCACCTGCTCGGTGGGGCCCTGCTCGACGATCCGGCCGTCGCGCATCACGGCGACGTGCGTGGCGACGTAACGCACGACGGCGAGGTTGTGGGAGATGAAGAGCATCGAGAGGCCGAGCTCGGCCTGGAGCTCGCGCACCAGGTTGAGCACGGCGCCCTGGATCGAGACGTCGAGGGCCGAGGTGATCTCGTCGGCGATGACGACCTGGGGCTGGCCCGCGAGCGCGCGGGCCAGCGCGACCCGTTGACGCTGGCCGCCGGAGAGCTCCGAGGGCCGTGCGGGCGCGCGCATCGGGTCGAGGTGCACGAGCTCCAGCAGCCGCTCGACCTCGGCCCGTCCCTCCGCCCGGGAGGTGCCGCGCGGCATCGCCTCGGCGATGCTCTCGCCGATGCTCATCCGGGGGTCAAGGGAGGAGTAGGGGTCCTGGAAGACCATCTGCAGCGGCCGACGCCGGCCGCGCGTGGGCACCGGCTCGCCGCCCAGCAGGATCCGGCCGTCGTACGGCGCGAGGCCGACCGCCGCCCGGGCCAGGGTGGACTTGCCGGAGCCGGACTCGCCGACGAGGCCGACGACCTGGCCCGCGGGCACGGTGAGGCTGACCCCGTCGACGGCGACGGTCTGGCCGAAGCGGACGTGCACGTCCTCGAAGCGCAGTTCCTTCACGGCGTCTCCACCTCTGCCATTTCTCGAGCTGCGATCTCGCGGTCCTGGATCTCGATGGGGAGTGGCTCGCCGGCGCGCCAGCAGGCGACGCGGCGCCCGGCCTTGTCGGTCTCGAGCGGCGGCTCCTGGGTGCGGCAGCGGTCGGTCGCGAGCGGGCAGCGGGCGGCGTACGCACAGCCGTCAGGTACGTCGGCGGGGTCGACCGGCCGGCCGGGGATCACGGCGAGCGGCAGGTGGAGGTCGGTGTCCATGTCGGGCACCGCGGCGACGAGCGCCCGGGTGTACGGGTGCCGGGCGGTGCCGGCCAGGTCGGCGGCGGGCAGGTCCTCGACGATCTTGCCGGCGTACATGACGAGCACCCGGTCGCAGACCTGCCCGACGACGGCGACGTCGTGGCTGATCAACATGAGCGCGACGTCGTCGGCGGAGCGGATCGAGGCGAGCAGGTCGAGCACCTGCTGCTGCACGGTCACGTCCAGGGCGGTGGTCGGCTCGTCGGCCACGATCAGCGCGGGTGAGCCCATCAGACCCATGCCGATCATCGCGCGCTGCCGCATGCCGCCCGAGAACTCGTGCGGGTACTGGTGCGCCCGGTGCTCCGGGTCGGTGATCCGGACCGCGCGCATCCGGTCGACCGCGCGGGCCAGGGCGGACCGTCGGTCCATCCCCTGGTGGTGGCGGGCGACCTCGGCGAGCTGGCCGCCCATCCGCTTCGTCGGGTTGAACGACGTCATCGGGTCCTGGAACACCATCGCCAGCGAGGTGCCGAGCAGCTTGCGCAGCGGCTTGCTGTCGGTGGCCCGGAGGTCCTGGCCGAGGAGCTCGAGCCGGCTCGCGTCGACCCGGCCGGGGTCGCCGACCAGGCGGCTGACGGCGAGGGCCGTCAGGGACTTGCCGGAGCCCGACTCCCCCACGACGCCGACCGCCTCGCCGCGTCGTACGGCGAAGGAGACGCCGCGGACCGGACGGATCGGGCCGGCGGGGCCGGGGAAGGTGACCTCGAGGTCGCGGACGTCGAGCACGATGTCGTCGGCGTCCTGGTGAGGGACGTCGGCCGGCGAGGTGGTCTCCACCGCCGGCGCGGACGACGGGAGGTCGATCCCGGCGACGACGCCGACACCGAGGACCTTGGCGACGGACTCACCGAACAGGTTGAACGCGAGTCCCGCCACGACCACGGCCAGGCCGGGTGCGAGCGCGGCGGCCGGGTTGACGTAGATCGAGCCGATGCCGTCGAAGAGCAGCCGTCCCCAGTCGTACGACGGCTGCTGCACGCCGAGGCCGAGGAACGACAGCCCGGCGAAGGACAGCAGCGCGCCGCCCGCGCCGATGGTGGCGTTGACGACCAGCGGCTCGGAGATGTTGGGGAGCACGTGCCGGAAGAGGATCCGCACCCGGCCGACACCGGCGACGCGGGCGGCGTCGACGAAGTCGCGCGACGAGACCGACGCGACGAGCGTCCGGGTGAGACGGCCCATCGCCGGGGCTCCGGCGAGTCCGATCGCGAAGACCGCGCCGGTCGCGCCGACGCCGAAGACGACCGCGAAGAAGAGGGCGAGCAGCATGCCGGGGAACGCGACGGCGATGTTGACGCCGGCGTTGACGAGCCGGCCGCTGCGCCGGCCGAGGACGAAGGACGCGGTGCCGAGCAGCAGCCCGATGACGACGGCGATCGCGGTGGCGGCCAGGGCCAGCTCGACGGAGAGCCGGGTCGCGACCAGGGTCCGGAAGAAGATGTCGCGACCGAGGTTGTCGGTGCCGGCCCAGTGGTCGGCGGACGGCCCGGCCAGGATGTTGGCGGTGTCGATGGCGTCCGCGTCGTCGGTCCAGAGGATCGGCGCGACGATCGCGAGCAGCAGGACGCCGACCGTCAGGACCGTGGCGGTGAGCCCGACCGGCGTACGGATGACGCTCTTGAGGCGCGACACGTCAGTCCTCCCGGATCATCGAGCGGGGGTCGAGCAGCGCGAGCGCGACGTCGACCAGGGTGTTGACGAGCAGCACGCCGACGCCGTACACGAGCACGATGGCCTGCACGACCTGGTAGTCCTTGTTGAGGATCGACGACACGATGGTGCTGCCGAGACCCGGCCAGGCGAAGACGTTCTCGACCAGCACCGTCCCGGCCACCATCGCGCTGAGGATCAGGCCACCGATGGTGAGCGACGCGGTCAGGGCGTTGGGCAGGGCGTGCCCGAGGTAGATGGTCCGCTTCGGCAACCGCTTGGCCCGCGCCGTACGCACGAAGTCGGCGTCGAGCACGCTGACCATCTCGACCCGGATGATCCGGGACAGGATGGCGGCCGGGCCGATCGCCAGGGCCAGCACGGGCAGCACGTACGCCGACGGGGTGTCGTTGCCGGCGACCGGGAGCCACTCCAGGCTGACGCCGAACACGTAGACCAGGACGACCGCGATGACGAAGTCGGGGATGATCCCGAGCACGACGCTGCTGGTGGTGAACGCCAGCTCGGTGCGCCGGCCGTGGCCGCGACGGGTCAGCACGCCCATCGTGACGCCGAGTGGCACCGCGACCGCGGCCGCGAACACGAAGGCCAGCAGGGCCAGCGCCAACGTGGCGGGCAGCCGCTGCGAGATCACGTCCGAGACCGGGAGCTGCGAGATCATCGAGGTCCCGAGGTCCCCGGTGAAGAGGCCCTGCAGGTAGTGCCAGTACTGCACCAGGATCGGGTCGTCGAGACCCATCTCCTCGCGCTTGGCCGCGACCAGGGCGGCCGGCGCCGTCGGGCCGAGGGCCGCACGCACCGGGTCGCCCGGGATCAGGTGGATCATCAGGAACGACGCCGTGACGAGCACCCACAGCGAGACCAGCAGGCGCCCGAGGCGGCGTACGCCGAACCTGAGCCACGCGTGGGAGCCGAGCCCCCCGACGCGTGGGGTGGCGGCGACCGCCGAGTTCGCCAGTGCCATGGGTTACTTCGCCAGCATCCGGATGCTCGTGGGCACGAGCTGGCCGGGGGTCTCGAACTCGGCGCCGTTGCCGAACGTCTTCACCACGTTGTTGGCGAAGGGCACGATGTCGGCGGCGGAGACCAGCGAGGACTCGGCGTCGAGCCAGGCGTCGCAGCCATCGGCGCCGGGCAGCGCGCTCGCCGCGGTGGCGCCGTCGGTGTAGTCCTGGTTGTCGATCCCGGAGAAGTTGGTGCCGCCGTCGGCCAGGCCGGCGCCGGACAGGAACGGGACCAGCTGGTCGGGGCTGTTGACGTTGAGCGGGACCCAGGCGATGTCCCAGTCACCGGTGCCGAAGATCGCGCCCTGGAGAGCGGTCTCGTCCACGCCCTTCGCGGTCACCTTGACCCCCGCGGCCTCCCACTGCTGGACGGCCAGCTCGGCGGCTGCCGACACCGCGGCACCCGCGGCACTGGGGTAGAGGAAGGTCAGCTCTGGCTTGCCGGCGAGCGCGGCCTTGGCGGCGTCCACGTCCTGGGCCGGGAGCGCGCCGGAGACCGAGTCGCCCGGGCACGCGACCGGCTGGATCGCGGAGAGAGTCGTGGCCGGCGTGCCCGTTCCGGCGGTGGACACCGACGCGAGCTCGGCGAGGTCGAGCGCCTGGGTCAGCGCCATCCGCACCGCCGGGTCGCTCGTCGGGTGCCCGTCGTTGTGGTTGTACCACTGCTCGCCCTGCAGGGCGGGCGTCCCGTACGAGAAGAGCTTCTGGGCCTCGAGGCGCTTGGCGTCGGGTCCGATCACCTGGGCGGCGTTGACGTCGCCGGCGGCCACCAGGTTGGCGGCGGTGCCCTCGTTCTCGATGATCTTCATGACGACCGTCTTGGGCATGCCCTTCTCGGCGGTCGTGGCACCGTCGGGACCCCAGGTGTAGCCGTCGCGGACCTCGTACGTGTAGTGGTCGCCGGGCGCCGCCTCGGTCAGCACGTACGGGCCGGTCCCGGCCGTGCCGGCGGCCAGGGACTTGCGGTCCTTCATGCCGGCATCGCAGACCATCGGCAGGCTGGCCAGGCCGTTGAGCACGAACGGCGAAGGCTGGGCCAGCGTGATCGTGACCGTGCGCGCGGCGTCGTCCGCCTTCGCGGTCGCGCCCACCGGTAGGAAGACGCCGAGGTAGGCGCTCTTGTTCTTCGGGTCGCCGACGTAGGCGATGTTGTCGGCGACGGTCGTGGCCGTGAAGTCGCTGCCGTCGGAGCAGGTGATGCCCTCGTTGAGGGTCAGCGTGACCGTCTTGCCGTCCACCTTCCAGTCGCTGGCCAGCTGGGACTCGATCGCGCCGGTGTCCCCGTTGATCGCGACCAGGTTGTCGTAGCCGAGCTGGTTCATCGTGAAGAGCTGGGTGCTGGCGGAGGACTGCGGGTCGAGCTTGCCGGGGTCGCCCTTCAGCGCCATGGTGAAGGTCGCGCCGTCGACGTAGTCGCTGCTGTCCTTGTCACCGGAGGTGGAGCCGCCGTCGCTGCCGCCGCACCCGGCGAGGAGGGCGGCGGTCGCGCAGAGGGTGATGGCAGAGACGGCTAGCTTCATGGAGGTTCCTGTCGTCGGGGTGGTCATGGCGGTGCTCAGGCTCCGGCGCGCCGGATGGCGCGACCGACGTGCAGGTAGAGGGCGCGGCCCTCGCCGTCGTCACCGACGAAGGCGTGCGGCATGTGCATGCCGTGGTCGGGCTCGAGCGGGATCAGGCTGTCCTCGCTGTAGTAGACGAGCTCCTTGCGCTCCGGCTTCTCGCCGAGCTCCTCGAACATGCCCTTCGGGATCATCTCGATCCAGATCCGGCCGTCCTCGTCCTGGCTGACGATCATGTCGCCGACTTCGGTCGAGTAGGTGCCGGCGTACCGGTTCGCGTCGACCGCGGGCGGGTCGGCGGGCGGCACGGGCAGCGCGGGCAGGTGGGTGTCGGTGAGCTCGTCGAAGACGTGGCCGTACACCTCCTGGTAGAGCGAGATGATGTCGCCGCCGTTGGTGAGCAGCGCGACCGCGACGCCGGCCTCCGGGACGATCCGCAGGAAGGCGTTCTGGCCGATGGTGCTGCCGTCGTGGCCGATGATCGCGCCGTCAGCCGTGTCGAAGCGCTCGAAGCCCAGGCCCCAGGACGTCCCCATCAGGCCGAGGTCGGGGAGCTCGACCTCCTTGGCGTGCATGCGGGCCGCGGTGCCGGGCGCGAGCACCTGGGTGCCGTCCTCGGCCTTGCCGTCGTGCATGTGCATCGCCGCGAACTTCAGCAGGTCGCGGGGGCGCATCGAGAGCATGGAGCCGGCCGGCGCGTTCGAGCGGGCGAAGGTCCAGTACGGCGCGGGCTGGTAGCCGGCGCCCGGCTCGAGCTCGATGTGGCCGAGCGCGGCGCGGAACATGATCGCCTCGTAGGGGTTGGTCGCCGCGTGCGTCAGGCCGAGCGGGGCGAACAGGTGCTCGCGCAGGCAGGCGTCGTACGTCTTGTCGCGGAGCACCTCGACGAGGCGGCCGAGCACGCAGAAGCCGGCGTTGTTGTACGAGAACCGCTCGCCGACCGGGAACAGCTGGGGCACCTCGTGCAGCACGCCGAGGTACTTCTCGACGCAGTCGTCACCGACACCGGTGTCGGTGAAGATGTCGCCCTCGAAGCCGGCGGTGTGGTTGAGCAGCTGGCGGGCGGTGATCACCGCGGCCGCTGCCTCGTCGCCGATCCGGAACTCCGGCAGGTAGGTGCGCACCGGGACGTCGAGGTCGAGCTTGCCCTCGTCGACCAGCTGCATGACGAGTGTGCTCGTCCACAGCTTGGTGATCGAGCCGATCTGGAAGACCGAGTCGGGCGTCGCCTCCACCCCGGTGGCCTTGTTGAGGACACCCGCGGCGCCGTCGACGACCTCCCCGTCGGCGAGGACGGCCCAGGCCGCGGCCGGGACGTCGTACTTCTCCAGAAGTGCCGGCATCCGCTCGGCGATCCACGCCTGGACGTCTTCGAGGTTGCTCATGCGGCACACGCTAAGAGCCGGACCTCCCGGGGTGTTCGTCCGATCCGACGAGGTTGCCCGGCCTCACCCGTCGGCGCCGACGAACCCGTGCGCGCGTGCCCGGCCTAGCCTGCGAAGCGTGCCCGCTCTCCCTGCCGCCCGCGCGTCGACCCGCCTGCGGGCGCGCGCCGTGGACGGGAACGCGATGCTCACCCGGATCGCCTCGGTCCTCGGCCCGTTCGGCATCGACCGGTTCGAGTACGTCGTCGGTCCCGACGACGACGTACTCGTGGAGATCGGCGTGCTCGGTGACGCGTGGCAGGCGGCGCGGGTGGCCGCGAAGGTCAACCGGCTGATCGGCGTCCGCGAGGTCGTGATCGACGCCGCTGACTGAGGGGCCGACTGAGGGCTGGTCCGGTTTTCGCCCACCCCCGGCCGCTCCTGTATGGTTTCCGTCGCTTGGCCAGGTAGCTCAGTTGGTACGAGCGTCCGCCTGAAAAGTGGAAGGTCGGCGGTTCGACCCCGCCCCTGGCCACCGGCACCGCAGGTCGCTGACCTGCACAGAAGGCCCCCGCACGGGAACCCGTGCGGGGGCCTTCTTCATTCCTAGTTGCAGCAGGCGGCCGGTCGCCGACTAGGGGACGAGGACGGTAAAGCCGACGAGGTTCGAGACCTCGTTGACGCCGGCGTTCAACGCGTAGGTGCGCACGGCGAAGTCCGCCCCGGCGGGGCAGCCCGTGGGTGTCGCGTTGACGAAGACCGAGAACGGACCTGCGGTCGCCGCGTCCACCAGCACACTCACGACCGGCGCGGTCTTGGCCGGGTCGATCGAGTCGTCCAGCGTCAGGCAGTAGATGCCGGTCGACGGACGGGCCACCGTGGTGAACCCCTTGGTGCGGTCGGCGATGAACTGCGCCTGGTCAGTCACCGCGGCGTACGCCTTGACGGCTCCTCCGGTGAGCTCGTCGACGGCTGCATCGGACATGTCGCGGACCTCGACGGACTTGTCGGCGATCTTCTTGGAGCCGAGAGCATTCGGCTGGATCCTGCTGGTGGTGATCGTGGCCTTTTCGATGTCCTTGCCCTTGATCGTGCCGTCCTTGATGTCGCCGGACGTGATCAGTTTCGCCGCCGACGCCGATCCCACCGTCGTCACTGCCACCACCATGGCGATGACGACGAGAAAGGCGAACCGGCTGTTGAGGATCTGACGGACACGTGACTGGCCCATGGATTTGCTCCTTCTGCGCGCGTGTTCGACCTCCCTGCAGATGTCCCGAGAGAGGTAGCCAGCGCCAGAACCGGCGGACCGGCCAACACGAAACCCTATGCTTCAAGCCAGGTCTTGGCGACCTCGCTGCCTGGCGAGTACGAGCCGCAAGGCACCGCCCCCTGCGAAGAACTCCCGCCGGAGCTGCGACGGGGTTCTTCTGTCTGACGGCCCGACTCTGTCGGCACAGCCCGCCCTCGGGCTAGCATCGTCAGATGGGGAGGCGCGACGCGGCCGGGCCGGACGCCGAGTTCCAGGTCGGTCACCACGTCTCCCCACCGGGCCTGGCTCGGATCTTCGACGAGGACGTGCTGCGAGACGAGGCGATCTCGTTCGTCCAGCACTTCTACGACGAGAACAAGTCCCCCATCCCGCTGGGCGAGCGTCTCGCGGCAGTCGAGCAACAGATCGCCGAGACCGGCACCTATGTGCACACCAGGTCGGAGCTCGTGTGGGGAGCGCGCGTCGCCTGGCGCAACAGCGCGCGATGCATCGGGCGCTTGTACTGGAACGGCCTTCGGGTGCGCGACCTGCGCGCGGTCCAGACGGTGGACGAGATGGCGTACCACTGCGTCGAGCACGTCAGAGTCAGCCTGAACCGTGGCAACATCCGACCCGTCATGAGCGTGTTCGCGCCCGAGACGCCCGCAAGCCCGGGGATGCGACTGCTCAATGCGCAGTTGCTGGGATACGCCGGATACGACCGCGGTGGCGGGGACCGACTGGGCGATCGCAACAACCGCGATCTGACCATGACCGCTCTGCGGTCCGGCTGGCCGGCTCCGCGCCCTCCGTCGCCGTTCGACGTGCTGCCACTGCTCATCCGCGACTTCGACGGGCACGTGCACGTGCGACGGCTCCCGCCGGAGGCGACGCCTGAGGTCCGCCTGCGGCACCCCGACCTCGACTGGCTGGAGGGGCTGGGGCTGCGCTGGTTCGCACTCCCTGTCGTCTCCGACATGGCGCTCTACATCGGGGGCATCAACTATCCAGCTGTTCCGTTCAGCGGCTGGTTCATGAGCTCTGAGATCGCGGTCCGAGATCTCGCCGACCGCGACCGCTACGACGTGCTCCCCTTTCTGGCCCGACGGATGGGCTTGGACCCGGGAAACCCCACCGACTTCGCCGTCGACCGGGCCGCTCTCGAGCTGTTGCGAGCGGTGCACTTCTCTTTCGACGCTGAGAAGGTACGGATCACCGACCACCACACGGAGTCGTCGCGCTTCCTCCTCCACCGCGACCGCGAACAGGCCGCAGGTCGTTCCTGTCCGGCCGACTGGAGCTGGATCGTCCCTCCGGTCTCCTCCGCGTTGACCCCCGTCTTCCACCAGTACTACGACTTCCTACCGGCCAAGGGTCCGCAGCTCTATCACCCCTATACGACGACGGGCCGGGCGCACCGCGACCGCGACGAAGGACGGCGACGGGCCGAGCGCTGACCCCGATGGCAGCGGACGCGCGTCGTCGGACCGCCCTCAGAACACCGCCGCGCGGCAGACTGCTCGCGACATCTCTGCGGGCTGCACGCCCTTCTCTGCCCAGTGCCATGCCCAGCTGAGCACACCGTCATCGAAGGAAGCATGGATCTCCATCGCATAGGGGCCCGGAGCAGAGCAGACGAAGATCCCGTCGGCGCTCATCGCGAACACGCTGACGCCGGGTGACTCCGAGAACGCCACGAAGAGCCCGTCAGGTGCCACGAGGGTGTGCTCACGGTGCTGGAGGCCCTCGCGTTCGGAGGTCGCCTCGTAGTCGATGGTCAGGCAACCACCCGGTGCTTGCCGCACCTCGATGCGGGCCGAGCACTCGCCGCTCTCCAGCCCTGTCACCAGACCTCGGTAGAGGCCGGGTGTCGTCCCAAGCAGCCCGTTCGAGCTCACGTGCGCTCCATTCCACGTAGGTGGTCACCGTCTGGACTCAGCCTCGCATGGTCGGGTGCCGCGAAGTCCAGGTTGACCGACTCGATCGACTCGGGCGCCGCCACCACGACGAGGTCCATCTCGGCGAGGTCGAGGAAGGCGCGCCACGTGTGGTGGGCGAGCTCCGGGTCGAGCCCGCGCAGGGCCGAGAGGTCGTCTGTGTGCGGGGCGCCGGCCAGGGCCCGGTCGACCAGACGTCGCACCGTTGTCTCGTGGTTCAGGCGGCTCATGGCGGCGGCGTTCTCGTACGCGCCGACCGCCTGCTCCCAGCCCCTGCTGTCCCGAGGTGCCGCATCAGCACCCTCCAGTACGGCGCGTCGCAGTGCCGCCACGGCCGTCTCGACGGTCCCCGGAGAACAGGAGAAGGACACCGTCCACCGAGTGAACGGCGAGAGGAAGATCCCGGCGTACGGCGCGTAGGCGAGTCCGGAGGCGCGCATCGCGGTGAACAGGTGCGATGAGGGCGTGGCACCCCAGACGTGGGTGCAGACGCGGATGACGGCGAGCTCCGGCGCTGTCCACGCCGGGGCGAGACGGGTCAGCCGAACCGTGACCTGCCGCGCGCTGGAGACCGGGCGCGTGTGGACCCGGAACCCGCGGGGTCGGAGCCGCTCGACCGCGGCGGGCACGGCGCCCGGCCACGACCACCGGGCGGGCATCTCGACCGGTGCGGTGACCAGGACGAACGGCTGTGGCACCGTCTCGGCCTGAGACCCGGGAGCCTCGCCGAGCACCTGGCACGCGACGTGGTCGGCCAGCTCGTCGGGTCCCGCGACACCCGCCTCCGACTCCTGCTCTGCGGGAAGCGGCACTTCCTCCAGGTGCCGGGTGAGCACCTCGACCACGTGCTGGACGTCGCCGACCTCGGTGGTCACCGACAGCCCGGAGTACTGCGGGTGGGCGTACACCCGGGTGGCGGCAACGATGGTGGTCTGCCCGACGGTCGAAGCGACCTCCTCGAGGTACCGACGAGCCGGCGTGGCCGCGGAGACGGCCGGCCCCCTGGCGTGTGGCACCACGACGTGCACGTCGGCAAGCAGGGCCTCGGGAAGGCGCACGCCCCGCACAGCGACGCCGTCGAGCGTGGACATCGAACCGCTCCGATCGAGTCGCCTCGTCACGGACCCACCTCCACGAGCCCGGCCTCCGCCGTCGAGAGACGCTGGAGCGCAGCGCGAATGCCGTGCGGCGAGGCGTGCTCCAGGCGGTCCCAGATCAGGTCGAGCCCGCGTGGGTCGCCGGTCAGCAGAGCTGCGCCGGCCTCGGTCATCGCGCGGCCGCCCCACCACTGCCACGAGCGAGCGATGTCGAGCCGCCCGCGCGCTGCGAGCCGGAGCAGCTCGCCGTCGTCGAGCGACGCGACTTCGGTCCACAGTGCGCTCAGGGCCTTGCCGCCCTCGCGAGCGGTCCCCTCGAGCTCGATCACGAGCAGGTTGGGGTCGCGCACGGCCAGGCCGTCAGCCTCCATCAGCCCGGTGTACGCGCGAGGAGTGAACCCACAGGAGGGAGTGCCGCTCAAGAACGCGTCCACCACGCCGGCGAGCGCAACCTCGGAGACGAACTCCGCCGACGCGTACGGCGAGGTGAGGTAGCCGAATGCCACGGCGGGTCGTTGGACCAGAGGATCACGGTAGTAGCCGGCAGAGGCGACCGGCGTCGCCAGATAGCGGCCGGGCTGGCGCACGAGAGGGGCCACCGGCATGGGAAGGTCGCCGAAGGCGTCCCTGGCAAGGTCGAGCAGGTCATCGGTGCTCTGGTCACCGGCGACGTAGACCAGTGCGTTGTCCGGGCGGTAGTAGCGGGCATGGAACTGCGCGGCCGTCTCCACGTCGACGGCGTCGAGGTCGTCGAACGTGCCGTCGTCGTTGTGCGCGTGCACCCAGTCACCGAAGCAGTGCTGTGCGAGCAGAGACCACGGGAACGACCCATAAGGCAGGTTCCCCATCCGGTCCGAGACCTCGTTGCGCACCACGTCGCGTTCGCGGTCGAGACGCACCTGGTCGAGACACGGTCCGACCATGCGGCTCCGCTCGAGGCTCAGCACTTCGCGAAGCCCGCCTCGAGGTGTGGCGTTGACGAACACCGTGTGGTCCAACCGGGTCATCGCGTTCGCCATCCCACCCAGCGCGGTGACCGCCTGGAGATGGGTGTCGCCATCCAGCCTCTGGTCGAACATCAGATGCTCGCAGAGGTGGGCGAGACCGCGTTGCCCCGGTTCCTCGTCCCGGATCCCGACCTCGTAGTCCACCACCACCACGTCGACGCTGGTCGACTCGACGCACCGGGCGACGATGCGGACGCCGTTGTCGAGGACCTCGCCGACGATCGGTACGCCGCGGACCTCCGCGCGCCTGGTCACGGGGACATCGTCTCGACACCTTCGGACTCCGCGGGGTGCCGACCGTGTCCGCGAAGCGCGCCCACCATCGCGATCACCGCCACAAGGTTGGCCACGACTGCGATGGTGAGCGCTGTGCGCGGCCCCGCGGCGATGGCCAGGACGCCGCCGGCCACTGCCCCGACGGCGCGCATGCCGTACTGCGCGGCCCCGATGCCTGCCTCGAGGTACGCGTGCGCCCAGGAGCTCACCGACCGCTGTCGCAGGTCGATCGACGTGACCCGGCTGATCGAGCCCGCGACGTTCGCGACGAACTGCGCACCCGCCAGGACGAGAAACCCCGCGACCCCGGGCGCCGCGAGGGGCATGGCGGCCGAGGCGACCGCGCCGACGATGCTGGCGCCGACGAACACCCGACCGACCTGTGCGTCGCCGACCCAACGGCTGACCACCGCGCCGAGCAGGGCACCACAACCAGCGACCGTGAAGACGAGCCCCAGCGCGACCGCCTCGAGACCGAGGACCCGGTTGGCGAAGACGATGAGGACGACGTACCCGGCAGAGGCCGCGGTCGTCATCGCGGCCGTGCCGAGGATGATGACCGACGCGACGCGGCTCCGCCGCACTTCGGCCACGCACCGCCGCAACGGGACCCGCTCGCGGGCTTGCGGAGCAACCCGCCCGATCTCGACCGAGAGCGGCAACCGCTGCCGTAGCAGCCGGGCTCCACGCAGGACGAGGATGCCCGACAGCAGGAACGTCAGGGCATCGACGGCGATCGCGCCTCGCGGATGCATCACCTCGACCAGCACCCCGGCGAGGAGCGGCCCCAGCAGCATGGCCAGAGTCTGCGCAACCTCGAAGCGGGCGTACGTCCGGACGGCACGCTCGCCCAGGGCGTCGCTCAGCATCGGCTGCAACGACCGGTACGCCGCGCCGTCGCAGGCGGAGGCCGAGCCGGCCAGCGCCGCGGCGACGAGGACCGCCCAGACCGTGACCGCGCCGCTGCTCAGGGGCACCGTGACCAACAGGCCGAAGACGCCGAAGCGGGCCAAGTCCGCAAGGACCATGGTGCGCACGATGCCCAGCCGCGCCACCACGCTGCCGGCGTGGAGGCCGAGCAGGAGGAACGGCAGGTACTCGGCTGCGTAGACGAAGCCGAACGCACCGTCGGAGTCCGACTCGGCCAGCAGCAGGAACGGCACGGCCAGGACGGACAGCTCGTTGCCGAGCTGGCTGGCGAACCGCGCGGACCAGATGAGGTCCCCGCCCCGTCGCACACTCACGCCTGGGCCGTCTCCCGGTAGACGAGGTTGTAGGAGACCGCGATCCGGCGTTGCTCGATCTCGTGCACCGGGACGCTGTGCTGGAGCCAGCCCGGGAACATGACCAGGCTTCCCTGGCGCACCGGGAGCTCGACGCCGATGCCTTCGTCGGCGAAGTTGACGCCGGGGTTGAAGTAGTCGAGGTTGCTGCGCGGGTCGTGGACGACGACCGCCCTGCTCCCGGCCGGGAACGCGGCGTAGTAGATCGCCGCCACCGGCGTGTTGGGGTGGAAGTGGCGCTCGTGGGCATCGGCACGGTCGTAGACGCTGGCCCATGAGCGTCCGACCGCGATCGACGGCCGAGGAGCGTCCTTCCGTGCCTCACGCTCGTTGAAGGCGGCGCCGCGCAGTCCGTGCGTCGCGTTCCAGGCTGACTGCAGGGGTTGCCCAAGGCAGACCTCGACGTACTGGGTCGCCATGTCCAGGACCCACGTCGTCAGCGCGGTCGCCGCTGGGTGGTCCCACGAGTCGAAGTCGTCGAACGTCTCCGACTTGCCGACCACCTGCTGCGGGGTGTCGTCGACGGCGCGGGACACCAGCTGTCCCAGCGCGGCGTCGAGCGTCTCGGCGAAGGGACACGGCACGATGATGACCGGGGTGGCGAAGAGTCGCAGGAGCTGCGCACTCTCCACCGGCTCATCCGTCGCCGACGGGCGTCCGGTGGCCGTCGTCTCGTCAGTAGACACTCAGACCTCCACAGATGTTGATCGCCTGACCGGTGTACGCACCGGCGTCGGGCGAGGCGATGAAACGGACCAGGTTCGCCACCTCGTCGGATTGCACGTACCGCCCGATCGGTATCCGGGCCAGCTGCCGACGCTTCACCTCTTCGACGTCGATGTGGTCCGCAGCGGCGTACCGCGCTCGCGACTGAGCGCTCAGCTCCGTGTCGACGAAGCCAGGACACACCGCGTTGACGGTGACCCCGCATCCCGCGAACTCCCAGGCGAGCGCCTTGGTCATGGCGATGACGCCGGCCTTCGACGCCGAGTACGCCGGGGCGAGCCGCACGCCCTGCTTGCCGCCGGTGGACGCGATGGTGATGACGCGCCCGAACCCGCGATCCACCATGCCTCCTCGCGCCAGGACGTGCTGCGCCAGGAGGAAGGCACCGTTGAGGTTCACGTCGATGATCTCCTTCCAACGCGCGTACGGGAACTGGACCGTCGGCCCGCCGCCTCCGATGCCCGCACTGTTGACCAGTACGTCGATGCGCTGGTGGCGTTCGACCACGCCGTCGACCAGCGCAGCCACCTCGTCCTCGACGGTCACGTCCGCCGGGATGCCCTCCAGCCCCAGGACGGGGTCCGCGTCTCGAAGGGCACCGGCGACGGAGGCCGGATGCTTGCTCGAGATCACGACCGAGGCACCCGACTCGGCCAGTGCTGTCGCGCAGGCCAGGCCGATCCCGCGGCTGCCTCCCGCGACGACGGCGACAAAGCCCTTGAGATCGTCGCTCACGACGTGCCTCTCGCGAACCAGTCACGCATCCCGACCAGATCCCTGGTCGCGTTCGAACGGATCGCGCGGGTGAAGAAGTCGGCGGCCTCGGCGTTCGTGGCCACGAAACGATGCCGCAGGGTGACCAGGGCGGTCCCCTCCGACTCGCCTGGCGTGAACTCCCAGACACCATTCATCCGGAGCAAGGGTGCTACCGGGTCCAGCCGAGCGAACGTGACACTGAGCTTGCTGTCGTCCAGCCGACGTGCCGACCTCCAGGTGTGCACGGCGTCGTTGGCCTCGGCGGTCAGCTCGATCTCCTCGATCGAGTCCGGCCCACGAGGCACGACGACCGTCGCGTCGGTGACGGCCGGCATGAACTGTGGCCACATCGTCAGGTCGCAGCACAAGGCGTAGGCGACCTCAGGCGTCGCGGCGACGACGATGGTGTGCTTCTCCCGGCCACGGACCGCGTCTTGCGTCTCAAGCTGCTTCACGGGCACTTCCTCCAGACATAGGCACGAGCGCGTATCCGTCACCGAGCTCGATCGGGCAGGAACCAGGACTGTCGTCGAGAGCGGAGCCGAGGCGGCCGGCTCGCGCCAGCGGGTCGCCGGCGTCATCGTCGTGAGGTCCTCGCCACACGACTGACAGGGGGCTGCCCGTGTGGGCACCTGCCGTCTCGATCAGCACGGCGACCGCGCCCTCCGCCAGGACAGGCGGCCCGGCGGTGTCGCGGCACGGCGACGAGGCCAGCATGCTGAACGACGACACGCGCGACTCGGCGACGACCACGACAGCCCGGTCGACGGCACCGGCCTCGATGGCGTCCTGCGCCGCCCACCACACCTGCCCGAGCCCCCCGGCGTACCCGGCCACGGACTTCGCCTCACCGAGGATGCCGTGACGGATCGTCACCTCGCCTTGCGCGGCCGCCGGGAACCACGCGGTCGCCTGATAGGGCTGCATGCTCCGGACCCCGCGCGTCACGAGCGTCTCGAGCTGCTCTTCCCCGTAGGCCCACCCTGCGGACGAGTTGAGCACGAAGACTCCGAGCCGCTCGAGGTCCTCAGCGGGGAAGCTCCGCACCAAGCGGGACACCGCCGTCACGGCGAGCGCGCTGAACCGGTCGATACGTCGTCCCAGTGTCCGCGGAACCTCCGCGTCGTACCGCGGATCATCCGAGAAGGCCCGCACCGCATGGTCGACCCCGCAATGCTTGCAACCGATCGGCACGATCTCGTCAGCACCCGGCAGCAGCGTCACGTGACCCAGGACGGCGAGGCCCCCGGCCACCGGCACGCCGCTCATGCCGCGCTCATGACGATGGCGGTGTGAATCCCGGAGAAGCCACTGCTCAGCTTGACGATGGTCCGCACCTGCCGGTGCTCGGCGCTTCCCAGGACGAGCCGCAGTGGCACCGTCGGGTCTGTCGTGTTGGCGATCGGCGGCGCGGCTGCCTGTTGGAACATGGCGCCGCACCCGACGATCTCGAGCAGGTTCGACGCACCGAGCGCGTGCCCGTTGACACCCTTCTGGGCGGTGATGGCCACGTCCGCCGACGCCTCCCCGCACACCGTCGTGATCGCTGCGGACTCGCTGGCGTCGTTGAGCGGGGTCGACGTACCGTGCGAGTCGATGACGTCGATCTCGGACGGCGACGCGCCGGCGTCCCTGAGGGCTGCGATCAGCGCACGCGCGATGTCAGAACCGTCCTCGCGGAGCGCCGTCATGTGCAGCGCGCTGGAGACCGACGCCCAGCCCCGGATCTCGAAGGCCGCACGCCCTCCGCGCCTCACGAGCGACTCCTCTGACTCCAGCACCACGCACGCAGCTCCTTCGCCGAGAGCGAACCCGTCGCGCCCGGCGTCGAACGGTCGCGACGCCGTGTCCGGGCTGCCGTGCCGTCTGGTCAAGGCACCGATCTTGTCGAACGCCGCCACGACGATCGGGGAGATCGTCGCGTCGGATGCGCACACGACCGCGATGTCGTCACGTCCGCTGCGGACGGCACGGAAGGCGGAGCCGAGCGCGTCGAGACCCGCTGTGCAGCCGGTCGACATGACGAGGCCGCGACCACCCGCATGAAGCTCGCGGCGAAGTCCGCGTTCGAGAGACTCGAAGCGCAGGTCGTCCGCCGACGGCGCTGCGCCGTCCCGGTAGACCCGCTCCAGCTCACAGGTGGCGCCGATCGCGGTGGCCGTGGTGATCGACGTCGTCGCGAGCTCCGAGGCAGACAGGCCGCTCTGTCCGACCGCCTCACGGGCGGCGAGCACGCCCATCGCCTCATAGCGCGGTACGTCGCCGGGAAGGTCCGCACCGACGCGTGCGGCCATCGCTTGAAGTCCGTCAATGTGCTCCGGTGGGAGTGCCCGGACGAGCGACTTTCCCGCGAACTGCGCTTCCGCATAGGCTCGACAACCCACCCCTGCAGGGGAGACCACGCCGAGGCCGGTGACGAAAACCCTGCGCCTTCTCATCCGGGCACCCCCGTCCGGACCCGGGGATCAGGACTCGCGGTCCGGATCGAACGGCCGGAGCTCGTTTCGAGCCGTGGCCGCACGCTCGACCTCGGCCATCGTCTCCATCTGGGTGATCAGAGCTGCCAGCTCCTCACGCCCGGAGCTCCAGTTGTTCAATGGGATGACCTCGCGGTCCTGAGCGGACATCCGCGCGTGCGCGACGTTGGTCCGGAAGTGTCGCTGCAGCTCCTCGTGGTCATCGACAGCGACGATGGACGCCATCCCCGCATACGAGACAGCCTTGTGCAGCTGCGCGACGATGGCCTGCGAGTAGGCCTTCTCGGCGTACTCGATCGAGTCCATCGAACGGCGCAGTGACTGAGCCTGCTCGCGGTAGTCCGCTGCGTTGTCGAGGCCGCCCCAACGTTCGAGCACCAGGAACTGCTGCTTCGACTCGTCGGTGAGGCCTTCTTCGTTGATCAGCATGTTTCTCCTCGTGGTTGTTGACTGCCAGTGACGATCGATCGTCAGTGGTTGTGCTTCGTCAGTCGGTACGTCCCATCTCGAAGGGCCTCACCCGCCCCTCCGCGGCGTAGCGCTCTTCCTCGCGGGCCAGGTTCTCGACGTTCTCGATGAGCTTCCCGAAGGTCTCGCGACCGTCGTCCCACTCCCCCATCGGGATCACGGTGCGGTCGGCAGGAGCCATCCGGGCGTTGGCGGGGTTGGCCTTGATGTAGTCACCGAGCTCTTCGTGCGAGGTCACGGCGAGCAGCACCGCCGTGCCGCCGTGTCCCGAGAGGTGGTGGGCGATGATCACTTGGCCCTTGCGGTAGGCGGCCTCGACGTACTCGATGGCATCCATGTAGCGGCGCAGCGCTCGTGCCTGCTGGGCGTAGTCGGCTCGGGCGTCGATGCCGCCCCACTTCTCGATGACGAGGTAGTGCAGCTTGCCGGGTGTCTTGGCCAGTTCTCGGTTGTACAGCACGGTCTTCCCCTACTCGAAGTTGTCTGAGATGAGCAGCTCGCATCGGACGTCGAGCGAACGTTGGAGGTGGCGAAACGGAGTCCCGCGGATGTCGCGGAGCCAGCCCCCGTAGTTGAACGAGGCGCTGGGGACGACGACCAGATCGGGTTTGCCCTCGCGGTCGATGTAGTCCTCGATCGACGAGACGATGTCCTCGACGGTGAACAGGTCACCGAGGACGATGTTGCCGCCGTAGTAGCGGTTCTCGGGCACGAGGCTCTCGATCCGCGTCGGCTGCGCACGACACAGGAAGCTCCACGCTCGGAGCATCGCCTCGAAGTGTGGGCGGACGACCTGGGACGTCACGACCACGACATGGTCCGCGTCAGCGTGGTTGATCATGCGGAAGAGGTGGCGCATCGCGGAGACCGTGATGCCGCTGGCCTCGAGGAACACACCGAAACGGTCGTTGACCGGCGGGCCGTACAGGTAGTCCCCCGAAGCCGCCTCGTGCCCCAGCTCGATGGTCACCGGCCTCCCGCCCTCACGTCGAACGTCGAGCACGCAGATCGCACGTTCGTCGTCGCGGGCAGTGCCGAGCAGCGAGAGGCAGTGCGGGCGAGACATCACCGGCACACCGTTGACCTGCTCGATGAGGTCACCGACCGCGAGTCCACCCTCGGCTGCTGGTGACATGGGGGAGATCCCCGCCACGTAGGCGCCGTTGAGGTCATCCGGGTGGAGCAGCGACTGCGTGAACATGCCGGGCTGGATGATCAGCGGGTGATGGAGCCGGCGGCGCAGTGGCGTGAGCTCCCGGACGGCGCTTGCCCAGTACTGATGGGGGTCGAACACCGGTGGGTTCGGGAACAACCGGGTGTAGCCGCCGAGGATCACGTCGATGATGCGGACGTTGAGCTCGTCGACGAGCTCGATGGTCTGGATCAGCTCGTCGATCGGCACGTCCGGCCAGGCGACCAACGTGGCCGTGAACCGGAGCCCACGCTCGTGCAGCCGCCGCACTCCGTTGATCCCCAGCTCGGCGCGCCCTCCCATGACGCGCTGACGCGCCGCCGGCGTCGAGGCGTTCACACTGACCGTGAGCTCGACCGGGTCGAGAGCCGCCAACCGATCCACCGTCGAGTCGTCGAGCGTGTAACCGTTGGTCGTCAGCGAGATCAGGTCGTTGGGCGAGACCGCCCGCAACGACTCGAGCACGCCGAGCGACCCCGGATGCACGAGGATCTCTTCCAGGTCGTACGTCGGGGGCAGGAGCGTCTTTCCCTCGCCGTAGTACTGCAGGCGGACGTCTGCCTCGTGCCGCGACTTCTCGACGCTGAACGAGTTGAGCCGGATGGACGCGTCCTTCGGGTTGCCGTGGACGTAGCAGAAGATGCAGCGGGCGTTGCAGTTTCGCGAGAGGCTCGCGATCACCTCGTAGGGATCACCCTGGCTCGGACGCACCCACTGATCGAGGTCGCGCAAGCCAAAGGCGGCGACCTTTCCGTGCGCGGTCTCCGGCCGTGCCACGCGGTTCAGTGCCTGGAACGCCCGCTGGATGAACTGAACCCTCGGCTCGGTCCGCACCAGTACGAGCGGGTCGTAGAACTCGTCGTTCCCTTCCTGCCCGCCGCGCAGGTCGGCTTCGACCTTGTTGCTCACGCTCGTCGTGACCGAGACGTCCGGCCTCGTGTCGCGAATCGGCTTGAGATGAGGTTCCTTGTCACTCATCTCGTTGTGGAACAGGAAGCTTGCGACATCGACGCGCTGGCCGTCGCCGTCGAACAGCTCGACGACGTCGAGCATGCTGCTGAGGAAGCTCCGAAAGAGCGCCTCCATCTCGTTCTCAGGGTGCAGCGGCTGAGCATCTGGGACGACGGGGAACCGGAACAGCTGCCCGTCGTCACTCCCGGGGGCGACTGATGCGTCCGCCACGTCCAGCCCTTCGACCGGATGGGACGAACAGCGCCCGCCGGTGCCGCCGTCCTGGAGATCGAGGAACCAACGGTGATTCGACAGCTGAGCAGACGTGCGTGACGGATCGTCGGTAGACACGAGACCGAACCCCCAAACCGCGCTCCGAGTGTGCTGCGGACGCCTGCCAGATCCGACTCCGCAGAGTCGGGGCGGCGGGCTTGCAATCCGGCGTATCGTCTTTTGACCAGACTGCGCTGCTGCCGACTAAGGGGGCGGTAGCTGTTTGGCACAGTAATCAGGGGCCAGAACGGGTGTCAAGGCATCTAGAACGTCCGGCTTGACTCTTTCCCGCATGCCCTGAGCTCGCCGTGCAGGGCGACGAGGCCAGTCGTAGCAACGGATATCGGCAACCGACGTGCCGTTGAGCGAGGAGCCCCCCGCTGCCGGATGCGTTCTTACGCGCTCCGCTCCCGGGGTACGGCGAGCCGCGGGACACCACCGAGTCCGGGGCGGTAGCGCACGCTCGCGTCGTACTGCTCGAGGGTGCGGTAGAGCGTCCGGTGGGCGACCCACGGGAGCGGCTCGTCGCCGTCGTACCAGCTGTCGCCGAAGGAGATCCACGCCGGCGTCCAGGCCGCCGCGTCGTCCCACTCTCCCCGGCGAGCCATCAGCATCCGGTTGCGGACCTGGAACGCTCGGCGGGGGCCGTCGGCACAGATGGGTGCGGTGGCGATCGGCCACAGCCTGAGGTCGAGGGTCATCAGGTGCACCTCGAGCTCACGCAGCACGGCTGGGTCGACCAGCACCGTGGCGACGTTCTCGTGAGGCACCCGCTCCATGGAGGGACGTTCCCCGCATCGGCCCCTCGACGTCAAGAGCCTGGGGGTGGACAAAGGTGGCGAGGCCGCGGCCCCGGGGATGGGCTGCGACCTCGCCGGTCTTGGTGGTGCGTTGCGGTCAGTGGCGGGCCGGTCGCTGGGACGGCACCTTCAGCCGCACCGGGACACTCCAGGACCCGGCGCCGGCCGCGCTCCTCGCCGCGACCCGGAACCGGACCGTGCCTCTCGACTTGGGCAGCCGTACGACGAGGCGACTCGTGGTCGTGACCCGGTCCTTCACGCTCACCCAGCGGCCGGTGCCGGCCGACTGCTGGACCACGAAGTCGACGATCGGCGAGCCGCCGGCCGATGCCGGAGCCTGCCAGGTGAGTACGGCGAGCCGGCCCGTGCGCTTCGCCTGGAGCTGCCGCGGCGCCGTGGCCGTGCGGACGACCGGGTCGGTGGTCGGCTCCGTGGTGGGCTCCGTGGTGGGCCCGGGCGCCGTGACCGGCGTCGGCTCCTCGGTCGGCTCCTCCGTCGGCTCCTCGGTCGGCTCCTCCGTGGGCTCCTCCGTGGGCTCCTCGGGAGCGGCGCCCATCGTGAAGTCGAGACCGCTGACCACGTCACCGCCAGGCCCGATCACGACGACGCGAGCGAGAGCGTCACCGGCCTCGTCCACCGGAGCGGTCTGCGCGAGACCGGGCGCGGACTCGGGCCGGACGACGTACGTGCCCGGCTGCAGTCCCGCGACGGAGAACCCGCCGGCGCCGTCGGTGCGGATGCCGTCCTCCACCAGGTTGGTGCAACCGGATCCGAGCTGGACCCAGTAGCAGGAGACCCGGTGCCCGACGAGCGCGCCGTCGCCGGTGACCGTGCCGGAGATCGCGCCGGACCCGGCGTCGAGCTCGGGGAACACGCCGTCGTCGACCCCGAAGTCGACCCCGGCCCAGCCCTGCCCGTCCGCGATGGTGACGATCTGCGGCTGGAAGTGGGCCGGGAAGGTCTGGACGAACGGGTAGTCGAGCGTCGACAACACGTAGGTGCCGTCGGGCAGGTCGGCGTACGTGAACGAGCCGTCGGCGCCGGTCGTCGTCGGCGACATCCCGACGGTGGCGGCGTTGCCGTCGACCAGGCGGTACGCGTACAGCCCGACGTCGTTGGGGGCCCGCCCCTCGGCCGCGTCCTTGACCCGGTTGCCGTTGACGTCCCACCACAGCATGCCGCTGATGGTGTTGGTGCCGACCTGGTGCAGGCTCTCGGTCCGCAGCCGCGCACTCGGCCCGGTCGTGGTCCAGTGGCCGGCGTTGTCGGAGGCCTCGACCTTGAACGTGTAGGCCTTGCCCGGCTCGAGGCCCTCGGCGGTGTACGCGCGGGTGGTGCTGGTGGTCGTACCGACGAGCACGCCGTCCTTGTAGACGCGGTACGCCGTGACCCCGGCGCCGTGCGTCGCGGCCGTCCAGGTGAACGGGATCGTCGACGCGGTCGCCGTACCTCCCGTGACCGCACTGCCCGCGGGCCAGGTCGGCGCGACCGCGGTGGTGGTTGCCGACGCCGAGATCCGCGTGGTTGACCAGTTCCCGGCGGCGTCGCCGGCCTGGACGCTGAAGGTGTACGTCGTGCCGGGGACCAGACCGGTGGCCCGGTACGGCGCAGCTGCGACCGTCGCGACCAGGGTGTCGTCGCGATAGATGCGGTACTGGGTGACCTTGACGTTGTCGCTCGCGCCGAGCCAGCCGAGCGTTATCTCGGTGGAGTAGACGTTGCTGATCTTGAGCTCGGTGCCGGCCGACCACCAGGGTGCGGTCACGTCGGGGCAGGTGGCCCGGGACGTGTTGGGGGCGAAGGCCTTGGCCACGCCCTGGATCGTCACGACATGCGACGCGGCGGTCGTGCTGAAGGCGACGAACGGGAGACCCGCTTCGACCTGGTTGTAGACGACGGCACCGTTGCTGGCCACGGCCATGACTCGCAGCGAGCTCTGGTTGATCTGGTCGACCAGGCCGTACATCTCACCGCACGGGCTGAACCGGACGAAGCCGGAGCCCTGGCGCTGGTGGGTGAAGGTCCGCTCCGCCGTACCGAGGTCGTAGACGTTCTCGGTGACGCCGTTCTGCCCGGTGACGTACGAGAGCGAGAAGCCGCGGTCGGCGACGTCCGGGCTGAAGCCGAACCCGGCCTCGCCGAACGGCGTCCCGTTGCCGGCCGGCGGGATGTAGAAGGTGTAGTCGATGTCGAAGTCGCGGCCCGTCGTGGTGTCCACGAACTCGTGGTGCACGTGGTCCTGCTCGAGCGCGTAGACGTGACTGAAGACGAAGTAGCGGCCGTGGGGGCTGAAGCCAACCCGCCGCTGCTCGCGCTCGGACACCCGGGAGAAGAGCGGGTCGGCCGCCGGGTTGGTTGCCTGGAGGTCGTAGGCCCGGATCTGGTACGTCGTCGTGCTGTCGTTGACGTAGCCGTGGTTGACGAAGGTGCGCTGGTCGGGGCTGAAGCCCCACTGGCCCTGCGCGCCGTTGACGGTGAGGACGATCTTGGCGTCGCTGAGCCGCTTCACGGCGACCGTGAGGTCGGGCTGGGCGCCCTGGACGACGACCTGGTACTTGGCACCCGAGGCGGCCGACTGGCCGGCGCCTCCGATGTAGGGGTTCACGATCGCCTTCGGCGCGACGTACGCACCGATGGGGGCGACCGTGCAGCCGCAGTCCGACCCGGGGGTAGGGGTCGGACTGGCGGGAGCGGGCGCGGCGGCTGCGGGTGCAGCGAGACCGACGCCGGTCAGGAAGGTGGCGAGAGTGGCGAGGATGGCCACGAGGATTCTGTTCATGGCCACACCGTCGCCGCGCCCGCTTGGGGGTTACTGGGGACTGACTGGAGGTCGGGCCCCAAGTCGCTGCTACGTGCCGGATCGTCCTCGAGGAGGGGTGGTTTCGAGGCTCAGGCCTGGCGGCCTTCGCACCTCAACCACCGTGATCGATGGTTGAGGTGCGAGGCGCGCTAGCGCCGAGCCTCGAAACCACCGCGCCCAGGCGAACCGGCCCAGGCGCCCGACAGGTTGGCGCCCGACAGACTGGGCCAACTGGCCAGCGCGGCCCGATCGTGCGGCACGATGATGCCCTCGGACCGGCGGAGGACGGAGGACGCGGCGTGGCCGACATCGAGGTCGTGCCCGGTGGACCCGGCCGCCGAGGCACCGCGCTGGCCGTCGGGATCGCCACCTCGATGGTGACCCTTGCCGCGCTCGTGCTCGCCCTCGTCAACGTGGGCGCGCCGGACCCGGACTTCACCGTCCACCGCCAGTTCTTCCCGACCGACGTGCTGATCGCGATCGTCTACGCGCCGTTCGGCGTCTTCGTGCTGGTGCGCAGCGGCCACGTGATCGGTTGGGCGCTGCTGCTGGTCGGGCTGGGCTTCAGCCTCACCTCGCTCGGGATCCAGTACGCCGTGCTGGGTGCCGAGCGCGCCGACCTGCCGGCGTACGCCTGGGTCGTCCAGCTCGTCATCTCCGGCTGGATCGTCGGCGTGCTGACCTGCACCCTGGTCATCCCGTGCCTGATCGGACCGCGCGCGCCGACGGGCCTGCGCCGGGTGCTGGCCGTGCTCGCGGTCCTGATCGCCGTCTCGGCGGGGGTCGTCCGCTACCTGATGCAGATCGAGGGCGGACCGCCGAACCCCATCACCGCCGGCACCGGCCTCGCCGACGCCGCCCAGGCGTACGACGACTGGGTGATCCCCGTCTACTTCCTGCTCGGACTGGTCGCGGCCGCCGGACTGACCGTGCGGGTCCGGCGCGGCGGCATCGACGAGCGCCGTCCGCTCGGCTGGGTGCTGGCCAGCGTCGCGACGACGACGGTCTCCTACCTCGCGTTCGAGCTCGGCCTGAGCCTCGGGCAGCCGATGCTCACCATCGGAGCCGGCGCGCTCACCGCCGCCATGCTGATGCTGCCGGCGGCGATCTTCGTCGTCGTGCGCGGACCGTCGTGGAACCTCGACCTCGCGGTGTCACGCGCCACCGTCGGCGCGTTGCTGACGCTCTTCGTGATCACGGCGTACGTCGTGCTCGTCTGGGTCGGCGGCCGGCTGCTGCCCGTCGGCCGCGACTCCGCCGGCCTGCTGGCGGTCGCCCTGCTGGCGGTCGGCATCATGCCCGTGCGGGCCTGGCTCCAGCGCCGGGTGGAGCGGCTGGTGTTCGGGTCCACCTCGGACGCCGGCGAGCTGCTCGAGCGACTCGGTGCCGATGTCGGCACCTCCACCGACGAGCACACCGTCTTGGAGGGGCTGACCGAGGCACTCCGGCACAGCCTCCGGCTCGCCGCCGTCGTGGTCGACTCGCGCGACGGCGCGCTGAAGGTGACGGTCGGCGAGCCCGGCGAGCAGCTCGTCGCCGTGGTGCTCCGCAGCCGGGGCCGCCAGGTCGGCACGCTGTGGCTCGGCCCGCCGTCGGGCGAGCGGCTCGACCTGCGCACCCTGCAGCTGGTCCAGCAGATCTCCGGGCTGGTCGCCAGCGCCCTGGACCTCGCGCTCGTCAACGCCGACCTCGAGCGCGCCCGCGGCCGGCTGCTCGACGTACGGCAGGAGGAGCGCCGGCTGCTGCGCCGCGAACTCCACGACAGCCTCGGGCCGTCACTGGCGGGCATCTCGCTGGCGCTGGCCGGCATCGACCGGACGTCGACGCTGACCCCACCGGACTCCGAGCTCCTCGCCCAGCTGCAGGAGGAGCTGACGCACCGCGCGCAGGACGTGCGGGTGATGGCTCGTGCGCTGCTCCCGCCGGCGCTCGAGGAGGGCCGTCTCGGGGAGGCGCTCGAGGGGCTGGCCCGGCGGTTCACCAGCCCCGAGTTCTGCGTGCAGGTCGAGGCCGACGACCCCGACCTGATCGACAGCCGCCGCCAGGTCGCCATCTACCACGTGGCGGCCGAGGCCGTGCTCAACGCGCACCGGCACGCCGGGGCGCGCCGCTGCTCGGTGCGGCTGGCCCGACCTGATGTGGACCGGCTCGTCCTCACGATCACCGACGACGGCGCCGGGGTGGTCGAGGGCAGTGGCGCGGGCATCGGCCTGCGGTCGATGCGCGAGCGCTCCGTCGAACTGGGCGGCACGCTTGAGGTCATCCCTGCCGACCTCGGGCGCGGTACGACGGTCCGGATGGAGCTGCCTGGTGGTGGTTTCGAGGCTCGGGCCTAGCGGCCCTCACACCTCAACCACCGTGGGCGAGCAGCTCACGGACCCGCGGGATCACCTCGGTGCCGTACAGACGGATCGACTCCATCCGCTGCTCGTGGGGCAGCGTGCCGACGGCGTACTTGAGCTGGAAGCGGGAGAGCCCCAGGGTGCGGATCGCCCAGGCGACCTTGCGGGCGACGGTCTCCGGTGAGCCGACGAACAGCGCACCCTCCGGCCCGGCCCCGGCCTCGAACTGGTCCGGGGTGTAGGGGCCCCAGCCGCGCTCGCGGCCGATCTTCGTGAAGGCGGCGGCCTGGTGGGGATACATCTGCTCGCGGGCCAGTTCGTCGGTGGCCGCGACGTGTCCGGGGCTGTGCATCGACACGGGCAGAGTGCCGTGCCCGTAGTGCGCCAGCGCCCGGCGGTAGAGGTCGACGAGCGGCACGAACTGCCCGGGCGAGCCGCCGATCACCGCAACCACCAGCGGCATCCCGTACGACGCAGCGCGGGCCACCGACTCGGGAGTACCGCCGACGCCGACCCAGGCGACCAGGCCCTGCTCGGTGCGCGGGAAGGCCTGGACGCCGTCGAGCGGCGGGCGGATCGTGCCCTCCCAGCTGACCGGCTCCTCGCGCAGCAGCCGCGCGAACAGCTCCAGCTTCTCGGAGAACAGCACCTCGTAGTCGTCGAGCGACAGCCCGAAGAGCGCGAACGACTCGGTGAACGAGCCGCGGCCCAGCGTCACCTCGGCCCGGCCCGACGAGACCGCGTCGAGGGTTGCGAACCGCTGGTAGACCCGGATCGGGTCGTCGGAGCTGAGCACGGTGACCGACGTACCGAGCCGGATCCGCGACGTCTGCCCAGCGATGGCGGCCAGCACCACGTCTGGCGCGCTGATCGCGAAGTCGGGCCGGTGGTGCTCACCGACGCCGAAGAAGTCGACGCCGACCTGGTCGGCCAGGACGGCCTCGGCGACCACCTGCCGGATCGCCTCCGGATGGCCGACCAGCGGACCGTCCGGCCCCGTGGCCGGGTCGCGTTCGAGGTCGCCGAACGTGTCGAGCCCGAAGGTAGGCGCGTCGGGAGTGCCCAGGGAATCGATGTTCACGGCACCATCCTCTCCGGTCCGGTAGGAATGGGTCATGGCAACCGGGGGTGACCAGGCGTCGTGGGACGACCCCGCGCAGGTCCGGCGGCTCCTCGACGCCAACCCGGACGGCCTGTGGCTCTTCGACGACAGCGGGGTGACCAGGTGGGCCAACGCCAACATGGCGCGCCTCCTGGGCCGTGACCTCGACGAGCTGCCCGGCCTGCACGTGCACGACTTCTTCGACGAGCAGGGCCGGCGCGACTTCGACGCGCACCTGGCCGCGATGCTCGTCAGCGGCACCGGCGCCGAGAACCTCGAGGCCTACTTCCTGCGCCCCGACGGTACGGCGGTCTGGGGCCTGATCAGCTACACCCCGGTCCACGACGACGACGGCACCCGGATGGGCTGGCTGCACCGCGTCACGCCGTACACCGATCGCAAGGAGCTGGTCGAGGCCCTCGTCGAGCGCGAGCAGCAGCTCGCCACCGCCCAGCAGATCGCCCACATCGGCAGCTGGGCGTGGGACGTCCGGGCCGACCGGGTGCAGTGGTCGGACGAGACCTGCCGGATCTTCGGGCTCGAGACCGGCGCCTCACCGGACTTCGCGACCTACGTCTCGCTGCTGCACCCCGAGGACCGGGAGCACGCGGCCGCGGTCATCGAGAGCGCCACCGAGTCCGGTGCCGGCGAGTACGAGTTCGACCACCGGGTGCTCCTCCCCGACGGCCGGGTCCGCTGGGTCCGCGGTCGCGGCGTCATCGAACGGGAGCCGGACGGCGAGGTCGTCCGGATGAGCGGCACCACGCAGGACATCACCGAGCTGCGCAAGGCGGACGTGCAGGCCGAGGAGTCGACCCGGCGGCTCTTCCTGCTGCAGCAGATGGCGATGGCGGCCAACCGGGCGACCAACCTGCGTGAGGCACTGCTGATGGCGAGCGCCGGTGTCCCCGAGCACACCACGTGGGCGGCGGTGTGCGCCTACCTGTACGACGTGCCCGGCGACCGCCCCGAGGTGCTCGACATGGGTGGCATCGCGCTCGGCATCGCGGCCGACGCCGCGCTGGCCGAGACCGCCCGGACGACGCGCGCAGTCACGGTCGGGACGCCGTCGGTGCTGGCGAGCACGCACTCGCTGGTCGCGATGCCGGTCTTCCTCGGCGAGGAGGTCGTCTGCGTGGTCGAGCTGATCGCCGACGAGATCCCGCCCGACGAGAACTCTCACCAGATGATGTCGCAGATCGCGCACCAGCTCGGCGTCGTCGCCGAGCGCGAGCGCAGTGCGGGCGAGCTCGCCGAGGCGCGCGACGACGCGATGGAGGCCTCCCGGCTGAAGTCGGAGTTCCTCGCGACGATGTCGCACGAGATCCGGACGCCGATGAACGGCGTCATCGGGCTCACGGACCTGCTGATGCGCACGGACCTCGACGAGCACCAGCGACGCCTCACCGCGAACCTCCAGAACGCCGGCATGACCCTGCTCGGCATCATCAACGACATCCTCGACCTCTCCAAGATCGAGTCCGGCAAGCTCGAGCTCGAGGCAGCGGACTTCGATGTCCGCGCGGTCTTCGACCAGGTCGCGTCCGTGCTCAGCGGGCCGGCCCACGAGAAGGGCCTCGAGCTGATCGTCGCCTGCCACCCCGACGTACCGATGCAGCTCCGCGGCGACTCCGTGCGCTTCGGCCAGGTGGTCAGCAACCTCGGGTCCAACGCGGTGAAGTTCACCGACAGCGGCGAGGTCGTCATCGAGGCGCGCGTCGAGCGGCAGACCCCGCGCGAGGTGGTGCTGCGGGTCGACGTCACCGACACCGGCGTCGGGATCGAACCGGCCTCGCGCGAGCGCCTGTTCGACGCCTTCACCCAGGCCGACCCGTCGACCACCCGCCGGCACGGTGGCACCGGCCTCGGCCTCGCGATCTCCCGCCAGCTCGTCGACGCCCTCGGCGGTGAGCTGTGGGTGACCAGCGAGCCGGGCTCGGGCAGCACCTTCTCCTTCACCGCCCGGCTCGACCGGGTCTCGGGTGCCGCCGACCGCGGGTTCGACGTCCCGGTCCAGCTGCGCGGCCGCCGGATCCTGGTCGTCGACGACAACGCGACCAACCGCTTCATCCTCGAGGACCAGCTCTCCGCGTGGGGCATGCGTGCGTACGCCGTGCCGTCCGCGGCCGAGGCTCTCGAGGCGCTGCGCGAGGGCGTCGCGATCGGCGACCCGTTCGAGGTGGCCCTGCTCGACCTGCGGATGCCCGGCGTCGACGGGCTCGAGCTGGCGCGCCGGGTGCGCAGCGAGGCGTCGTACGCCGGCCTGCAGCTGCTGCTGCTCAGCTCGGAGCAGGTGCCCCGCCAGCAGATCGCCGACGCCGGCATCCGCAGCAGCCTGAGCAAGCCGGTGCGCCAGGTCGAGCTGCACGACGCGCTCCTCGGCGTACTCGCCCCCCGGCCGCTGCGTGCGGCGCGCGCCCGCAGCCACGGCGCGGACCCGTCCCTCGGCATCCGGGTGCTCGTGGTCGAGGACAACCCGGTCAACCAGATGGTCGCGACCGGGCTGCTCGAGAACCTCGGCTGCTCCGTCGACCTCGCCGACGACGGGGTCGAGGCCGTCGAGCGGCTGTCGCGGCCGCACGAGTACGCCGTGGTGTTCATGGACTGCCGGATGCCCCGGCTCGACGGGTTCGACGCGACCCGCCAGATCCGGGCGCAGGAGCCGCTCGGGCAACGGGTGCCGATCATCGCGATGACCGCCTCGGCCCTGGAGGGCGAGCGGGAGCGCTGCATCGAGGCCGGCATGGACGACTACCTCACCAAGCCGGTCGACGCGGGCGAGGTCGAGCGCGCGCTCCGCAGCTGGGCCGACCTGCCGGCCGCTCCGGCGGTCGAGCCGCCCGCGACGCGCGGGCCGCCTCCCGAGGCGGCCGCGGTGATCGGCGTCCTCGACGCCGACCGGGTGCGGATCCTCGAGGGCCTGGTGAAGGACGGGACGTCGTTCTTCGAGCGCACCGCCGCGTCGTTCATGGGCCGGGTCGGCGACCAGCTGGTCGCCATCCGGGGGTCGGTGGAGCAACGGAACGCCAACTCGCTGCTCACCTCCGCCCACCAGCTCAAGGGCAGCGCCCTCAACCTGGGACTTCCCCGGGTGGCCGCAGCCGCGGCCCGCCTGGAGTCGCTCGGGACCGCCGGGCGCACCGACGGCGCCGAGTCGATGCTCGACGAGCTGACCGCCGAGGTCGACGTCGCCGTCTCCGCGTTGCAGCAGGCGACGGCCAAGGGCAGCGGACCGCTCTAGACTTCCGCGGTGCCCGCGCTCCCCCGATTTGTCGAGGCCGGCCGCCGCCGCCCGGTCGACCTGGTCGTCCCGGGCTCCTCGCTCGACGAGGTGGTCGCGCCGTACGCCGCCGCCACCGGGCCGGGCTCCGTCACCCTCGAGTCCGGCGATGACCGGCTGACGGCGAGGTACGACGGCGACGCGGTGTGGCTCGAGGTCACCACCGGCGGGCGCACCACCCGGCACCGGTCGCGACGGTTGGCCCGGTCGGGCGGGCCGGTCACCGAGGTCGGCCTGGCCCTGACCGGCACCCATCTCACCGCGCTCACGCGCGACGGCGGGCCCTGGGTGGCCCGCGCCAGGGTCGACCTGGAGGACCGGATCGACACGCACGACGAGACCTGGCTCGCCGGACTCGCCAGCGACGCGCCCACCGCCGGTCGCTTCGGCCAGCTCGGGCTGCGCGACGTCCGGCTGGTCAACGGCGTACCGGACGGCAGGGTCGTGCTCTCGGCCACCAGCGCCGGACCGGGCTTCTTCGACACCGCGCACACGTCGCTGTGGGAGCTGGCCCCGTCGACGCTCGAGCTGACCCACCTCTCGGACCTCTTCTTCCGGCGTCCGGACCGCCCGGGAGCCTTCGGCGACCACGCGACGCACGTCCTCCGCGACGGCGACAGCTGGCTGGTCGCGACCAGCACCTGGGGCGACTTCGACCGGCGCCGCCCGACCGTGGGCGTCACGCTGGCGCGCACGACGGCCGACCTGCTGAGCGGCACCCATCTGCTGGACACGGTCCCGCTCCCGCTGCCGGTCAACGGCCTCCGCTCGGTCGGCGTCTGGGACCCGCACCTGGTGCGCGCCGACGACGGCTGGCTCGTCGGCTTCGTCAGCGCGACGAAGTTCTTCCGCTTCCACCCGGCGCTGGCGGCGGGTCCGAGCCTCGACTCACTGACCCTGCGCGGCGCCGCCACCGGGCTCGTCGAAGCCGAGGGCACCACGCTGGTGCACCTGGACGACGGGTGGCAGGTGCTCGCGAGCGACAAGCGCTCGCAGACCTACCCGGTCTTCGACCTCTCCCTGCGCCAGACCGGCACCGTGACCGCGCCGTACCTCTCCAACATCCCGTGGCCGACCCTCGTGCCCGACGGCGACTCGTGGCTCCTGGTGGCCTTCGACGGCACGCCGTACGGCGGCCCGATCCCGGGCTACGGCACCCACGGCGACGTCGTTTTCCTGCGTCCGGAGTAGCGGACTACCGTGTGACGTGGAGCACGCGCCATCCCTGCGTGCTGCCGCCCGTCACCGCGCCACACCACCCCGTGGCCGACACCAGAAAGCAGGACCATCCCATGTCTGCATCCGGCTCCGTCGACGTCTTCGAGCAGGGCTCCGAGCACGAGCAGGTCGTCTTCGCGAACGACCCGGCCACCGGTCTCAAGGCGATCATCGCCGTCCACTCGACCGCCCTCGGTCCCGCCCTCGGCGGCACCCGCTTCCACCCCTATGCCTCGACGTCCGACGCGCTGCGCGACGTCCTGAACCTCTCGCGCGGGATGTCCTACAAGGCCGCGCTCGCGGGCCTCGACCTCGGCGGCGGCAAGGCCGTCATCATCGGCGACCCGGCGAGCCTGAAGTCCGAGCCGCTGCTGCGCTCCTACGGCCGGCACGTGCAGTCGCTCGGCGGTCGCTACTACACCGCGTGCGACGTCGGCACCTTCTCGGCCGACATGGACGACATCGCCCGCGAGTGCTCGTTCGTCACCGGCCGCACAGTCGCCCACGGTGGCGCGGGCGACAGCTCGGTGCTCACGGCGTACGGCGTCTTCCAGGGCATGCGCGCCGCCGCCCAGGTCGCGTGGGGCACCACCTCGCTTGCGGGTCGCACGGTGGGCGTCGCCGGCGTCGGCAAGGTCGGGCGGCACCTGGTGCGGCACCTGGTCGAGGACGGCGCCGCGGTCGTGGTGACCGACGTCTACGCACCGGCCCTCGACCGGATCCGTGACGAGCACGCGACCGTGCGCGTGGTGGCGTCCGAGGCCGCGCTCGTCGCCTCCGAGCTCGACGTCTACGCGCCCTGCGCGATGGGAGACGCGATCACCGACGAGGTCGTGGACGTGCTGTCGGCCACGATCGTCTGCGGGGCGGCGAACAACCAGCTCGCCCACCCGGGCGTCGAGAAGGCACTCGAGGAGCGCGGCATCCTCTACGCGCCCGACTACTGCGTCAACGCCGGCGGCCTGATCCAGGTCGCCGACGAGCTCGAAGGGTTCTCGTTCGAGCGCGCCCAGCAGCGCGCCACGGGCATCTTCGACACCACGCTGCGCGTGTTCGAACTCGCCGCGTCGGAGAGCCTGCCACCCGCCATCGCCGCCGACCGGCTGGCCGAGCGACGGATGCGCGAGGTGGGCCGACTGCGCGGGATGTGGCTCGCGGGTAGCTGACGGATTCCCCGGTTCACCGGTGAAACTGTCACTTCTCAGGCAATGCAACACCTGAGAAGTGACGGGATACCCGGTGAACCGGGGATCCCGACGTCAGCCGAGACCGGCGAGAATCAATCCCGACGAGAGTCGGAGTAGTCCGACCACTTCTCGAGCTCTTCGGGCTCTACCTGCCCACTGTCGTCTTCGCCACTGGAGCCGTGAAGCTCACTGGCGAGCGCACCGAAGTCCGTCTCGTGAGTGCGGTACTTCAGGTCGCGGGCGACCTTCGTCTGCTTGGCTTTCGCTCGGCCGCGCCCCATAGGGTCAGCCCCCTCGCACGCTCGGCCGGGGCACAGAGGCACCCGGGCTGGTCTCAAAGAGTTCTCGTGAGGTCAACGCTACCTGTTGCCTGGCTGTTCCTGCACATCGGTTCCAGCGATTCCGGATCGAATCGCCCGAAAGTCACCAGCCGGGGTGCTGACCGACCAGCTCGACGGCCCCGCCACGACCCGTCGCCGGGCCGACCTCGCCGGCGACCCACGCCCGGACGCCGTGCTCCGCGAGCACCGCGATCGCGGCGTCCACGTCCTCGGGATCGGTCAGCGAGACCATGCCGACGCCGCAGTTGAGGGTCGCCTCGAGGTCGGGCTGGGGTACGTCGCCGACGCGGCGGACCAGGTCGAAGATCGGCTGCGGGATCCACGAGGACCGGTCCAAGGTGGCGGAGAGCTCGAGGGGCATCACCCGCTCGAGGTTGGCGGCCAGGCCGCCGCCGGTCACGTGGGACATCGCGTGCGTGCGGGTCCGGTCGGCCAGCGCGAGGCAGGCCTTGGCGTAGATCCGGGTCGGCTCCAGCAGCTCCTCGCCGAGCGTGCGGCCAAGCTCGTCGTGGTGGCCCTCCAGCGACAGGCCGGCCTTCTCCAACAGCACGTGCCGCACCAGGGAGTAGCCGTTGGAGTGCAGGCCCGACGCCTCCATCGCGATCACCACGTCGCCGGGGCGCACCCGGCCGGGCCCGAGCAGCTTGTCGGCCTCGACCACGCCGGTGGTCGCGCCGGCGACGTCGTACTCGTCCGGTCCGAGCAGCCCGGGGTGCTCAGCGGTCTCACCGCCGACGAGCGCGCACCCGGCCAGGACGCAGCCCTCGGCGATGCCCTTGACGATCGCCGCGATCTTCTCGGGTACGACGCGGCCGGTCGCGATGTAGTCGGTCATGAAGAGCGGCTCGGCGCCGCAGACGACCAGGTCGTCGACGACCATGCCGACCAGGTCGAAGCCGATGGTGTCGTGGATGTCCATGGCCTGCGCGATCGCGACCTTGGTGCCGACGCCGTCGGTCGAGGTCGCCAGCAGCGGGCGGGTGTAGCGGGTCAGCGCCGAGGCGTCGAAGAGCCCCGCGAAGCCACCGAGCCCCCCGATGACCTCGGGCCGACGGGACTTCTCGATCCAGCCCTTCATCAGCTCGATGGCCGTGTCGGCCGCCTGGATGTTGACGCCGGCCTCGGCGTACGCGTTGGACTCGCTCACGAGGGCTCCTGGGTCGGGCTGGTCACGTCAGGGGTTGTTCAGGACGGGCAGTGCCTTGCCCACGGTCGGCGACGTCAGGGTCGCCTCGAGGAGGTGCTTGCCGAGGAGGCTCTCGTCGGGCAGCTCGATCGGGTAGGTGCCCGTGAAGCAGGCCGTGCACAGCGTGTCCCGCCGTTGCTTGGTCGCGTCGATCATCCCGTCGAGGGAGATGTAGCCGAGGGTGTCGGCGCCCACGCTGGCGGCGATCTCCTCCGGCGTCAGGCCGTTGGCGATCAGCTCGGCGCGGGTGGCGAAGTCGATGCCGTAGAAGCACGGCCACTTCACCGGGGGGCTGGAGATCCGCACGTGCACCTCGAGCGCGCCCGCCTCACGGAGCATCCGCACCTGGGCGCGCTGGGTGTTGCCGCGGACGATCGAGTCGTCGACGACGACGATCCGCTTGCCGCGGATCATGTGCTCGAGCGCGTTGAGCTTGAGCCGGATGCCCAGCTGGCGCAGCGTCTGGCTCGGCTGGATGAACGTGCGGCCGACGTACGCGTTCTTGACGAAGCCCTGACCGAACGGGATGCCCGACTCCTCGGCGTACCCGGCAGCGGCCGGGGTGCCGGACTCGGGCACCGGGATGACGAGGTCGGCCTCAACGGGGAACTCACGGGCCAGCTGGCGGCCCATCTCGACCCGCGACTCGTGCACGCTGCGGCCGCTGATAGTGGCGTCGGGGCGGGCGAGGTAGACGTACTCGAAGACGCAGCCCTTGCGGTCCGGCTCGGCGAACTTGTGCGAGCGCAAGCCGTTCTCGTCGATGACGATCATCTCGCCGGGCTCGACCTCGCGGACCACGCTGGCGCCGATGGTGGCGAGCGCGGCGTCCTCGGAAGCGACGACCCAGCCCCGGTCGAGGCGGCCGAGCACGAGCGGGCGGATGCCCTGGGGGTCGCGGGCGGCGTACAGCGTGTTCTCGTTCATCCAGACGAAGCAGAAGGCGCCCTGGAGCAGGGGCAGCACCTCGAGCGCCCGCTGCTCCAGCGAGGTGTCGGGGTGGTGGGCGAGCAGTGCGGTGACCAGGCTGGTGTCGTTGGTCGCCGTCTCCTGCGGACGGGTGTGCAGATCCAGCTCGTCGTCGGGACCGGGGAGGTCCACGACCATCTGCGCCAGCTCGGCGGTGTTGATCAGGTTGCCGTTGTGGCCCAGGGCGATGGAGCCGTCGGCGGTCGGCCGGAAGGTCGGCTGCGCGTTCTGCCAGGTGCTGGCACCGGTCGTCGAGTAGCGGCTGTGGCCGATCGCGAGGTGCCCCTTCAGCGAGGCAAGCGTGGTCTCGTCGAAGACCTGCGAGACCAGGCCCATGTCCTTGTAGACCAGGATCTGGCGCCCGTTGCTGACGGCGATGCCCGCCGACTCCTGGCCGCGGTGCTGGAGGGCGTAGAGCCCGAAGTAGGTCAGCTTGGCGACGTCCTCGCCCGGAGCCCAGACACCGAAGACACCACAGGCGTCCTGGGGACCCTGGTCGTGCGGGTCGAGCGCCGCGGTCAGCCTGCCGTCGCCGCCCTTGCGGGGGCTGGATTGGAAGGGCACGTTCCGAGTCTAGGGCCGCCCGCCCATGCCACCCAGTCCGGGGCGCGCGCATACCATGACCCCGAGCACCCGAAGAAGACGAGGAACCATGCCCCGGGAGACCCCGGCAGAGCCGACCCGCGAGCGCGCGCGCTTGGCGGACGCTGCGTCGCGAGACGCCCTGCAGCTGATCGCGGAGGGCGTGACCAGGTTGGCGGGCTTCGGGATCGCGGCGATCAGCGTCGTCCGTGAGGACGGCAAGCTCGAGTCGGTGGCGGTCGCCGGCAACGAGCAGGCCCGCGCCGAGCTGGAGGGCACCCGGGCGCCTGTCGACCGGCTCCTCCAGGAGCTGGCCAAGGCCGACGACTGGGGACTGCTCCGGTTCGTCCCGCACGAGCGGCTCGACTCCTCGGCCGGCGACACCTGGGGCTGGGTCCCCGACATCCAGCCGATCGACGGCCCGGACGCCTGGCACCCCCTCGACCTGCTGATCGCACCGTTGTACGACGACGCCGGTGCGCTGCGCGGCAGCCTGGCCATGGACCTGCCCGTCGACGGCAAGCGGCCCGGCCTGGCACAGCGCGCCCTGCTCAACCAGTACGCCGAGCAGGCCGGTCGGGCCGTGGTGATCGCCCTGGAGCGCGAGGAGCTCGCCGAGCGGGTGCGGATGGCGGAGGCAGCCCGCAGGATCGTCCGGCGCGCGAGTGCCCAGCTCAGCCTCGACCGCATCTTCGCCGACTGCCAGGACGCCCTCATCGAGGGGTTCCGCGCTGCTGGCATGTGGATCCAGACGTTCGGCCGCGACGACGCGGACACCGGGCACATCTACTCCTCCGACGGTGCCGAGGTGAGCCTCGACGACCACATCGTCCGGATCGCGGAGGCCACGGCGGTGCTGGCCTGGCAGCAGCAGCAGGCGGTCGTGATCGCGCCGGACCGCCCGGTCGACCCACTGACCGAGCAGGAGGGTCGCGCCGTGCTCGGCTTCCTCCGGTCGATCGAGGTCGAGTCGCTGCTCTTCATCCCACTCGGTGCCGGCCCGGAGTGCCTCGGCAACCTGGTGCTGACCCGGGCGGCCGGCGCTTCGGCCTGGACCGAGGCGGAGGCCACGACGGCCCTGGACATCGGCCACGACCTCGGCCGCGCCATCCTCAACGCACGCACGTTCGAGCGGGAGCACCGCCTGGTCGTCGAGCTCCAGGAGCTCGACACCTACAAGGGCCAGCTGATCGCCACCGTCGCCCACGAGCTGAAGAACCCGCTCTCCTCGGTGCTCGGGCACCTCGAGATGCTCGAGGCCTCGCCGGGCCTCTCGGACCGGGTGACCGGCTCGCTGGCCGCGATGGAGCGCGGCGCCCAGCGGATGGTGAAGGTGATCGAGGACCTGCTGCTGCTCTCGAAGGTGGGCGACCCGGACAACCCGGTCATCGCCAGTCCGGTCGACCTGAGCCAGGTGGTCGAGGACGTCATCGACCTGGTCGGGCTGTCGGCCCAGCAGAAGCGGATCGACCTCCACGTCGAGCTGCCCGAGCAGCCGGTCTTCGCCCTCGGCGACTCCGACGAGCTGGACCGCGTGTGCGCCAACCTGGTCAGCAACGCGGTCAAGTACACCCCCGAGGGCGGCGACGTAACCGTCCGGCTCGAGCTCGTCGGCGACGACGTCGTGCTCAGCTGCCACGACGAGGGGATCGGGATGTCGGAGGAGGACGTGGCCCAGCTCGGCACCGAGTTCTTCCGGTCGTCGAACCCGCTGGCCCTCGCCCAGCCCGGCACCGGCCTGGGGTTGGCGATCGTACGGCGGATCGTTGAGCGGCACGACGGGCGGCTGGACATCGAGTCCCGGCTCGGCGAGGGCAGCACCTTCCAGGTCCACCTCCCGGCCGCCTGAGCCGATGCCCGAGCAGACCGAGGGGTTCCAGCGTCCCGTGCGCGGGTCGCGGTGGTCGGACGACCAGGCCCGCGAGTCGTTGCTCCCGATCGTCGAGACCCTGGCCCAGGTGACCGGCTTCGACGTGATCGGCGTGAGCGGCGTACGCGACGACGGCTACCTGCACCATCTCTGTGTGGTCGGACCCGACGATGCCCGCGAGGCGCTGCTGGACAGCCTCGCCCCGGCAGCCATGCTCGTCGACGCGCTGGCGGCGGCGGACGTCTGGGGCGCCCTCAGCTTCGTGCCGCACGATCGGCACGAGCTGGACATCGACCGCTGGGGCTGGGCCTCCGACGCACCCCGCGAGAGCGTGCCGGGGGTGTGGCACCCGGAGGACATCCTGGTCGCGACCATGCACGACACCGACGGCACGCTGCGCGCCGTGCTCGGCTTCGACTCACCCCGCGACGGCCGGGTCCCCGACGGCGCCGAGCGCGCCCTCCTGGACACGTACGCCGGTCAGGCCTGCCGGGCGATCGAGGCGACCCTGGACCGGGAGCGCCTGGCCGAGCGGATCCGGCTCGCGAGTGCCGCCGCCGACATCGTGCGCCGCGCGACCGGCTCGATGTCGGTCAACGACGTGCTCACCCAGTGCGGCTCGGCGATCGTCGACGGGTTCCGGGCGCAGGCACTGTGGACCCATGTCTTCGGCACCGAGCCGCGACCGGTCCACGACGCCGACCCGCACTCACCGCCGCCGGTCCTGACCGACATCCTCGCGAGGTACGCCGCGGCCGCGTGGGAGCGCCAGACCGTCGGCGTCTTCGCCCCGGACCGGCCGCCGCCGGAGCCCCTGGACACCGAGGAGCTCGCGGTGGTGCTGGGGTTCCTGGCCGCCGAGTCGCTGCTCGTCGTACCTCTCGGGGCGGGTGCGGACTGCCTCGGCTGGGTCGGGCTGACCCGCGGAGCGGGCGACGCGGAGTGGAGCACGGGCGAGGCCGAGGTCGCGCTCGACATCGGCCGCGACCTCGGGCTGGCGCTCGCCACCGCGGGCAACTTCGAGCGCGAGCACCGGCTGGTCCAGGAGCTCCAGCAGCTCGCCGACTACAAGACCCACCTGGTGGCGACCGTCTCGCACGAACTGCGGACGCCGCTGACCAGCATCGTCGGCTTCCTGGAGCTGCTCGAGGGCGACACCGGGCTCTCCGACCTGTCCCGCTCGGCCGTCGCGGCGATCCAGCGCGGGAGCGTCCGCCTCTCGCGAGTGGTCGAGGAGCTGTTGGTGCTGCACCGGACCGCCGGTGGCGAGCTGGAGGCGCCGCGTGAGGTGGACTTCACCGCGATCGTCGCCGACATCGTCGAGCTCAACGCGGGTCCGGCGGAGCGCCGCGACATCAGCGTCGTCGGCGAGCTGCCCGGCGTACCGGCGCGGGTGCTCGGCGCCCCGCACGAGCTCGAGCACATCGTCGCCAACCTGGTCAGCAACGCCGTGAAGTACACCCCCGACGGCGGCCACGTCGTCGTGACTCTCGAAGCCGTCGACAAGGAGGTCGTGCTGACCTGCACCGACGACGGGATCGGCATCTCCGAGGCGGACCAGGCCCGCGTGTTCGAGGACTTCTACCGCTCCGCCGACCCGGCGGCCACCCATCGCTCGGGCACCGGCCTGGGCCTGGCGATCGTGCAACGGGTGGTGGACCGGCACGGCGGCAGCATCGAGCTCGAGTCGACGCTGGGCAGCGGGAGCACGTTCCGGGTCCGGCTGCCCGCCGCCTGACGGATCGTGCCGGGTCAGCCGAGGTTGCGCAGCAGCAGCGCCTCGGCCAGCACGACCTTCTCGAACTCCGCGAGGTGCAGGCCCTCGTTGGCGCCGTGGGCGCGGGTGTCGGGGTCCTCGACTCCCGTCACCAGCACACTGGCCTCGGGGAACGCCTCGAGGAACTCGGCGATGAACGGGATCGACCCGCCGACACCCATGTCGACCGGCGCGGTGCCGTCCCAGGCCTCGCTGAACGCCGCCCGCGCCGCGTCGTACGCCGGGCCGCTGGCGTCGATCTGGGTCGCCTCACCGGTGTCGACGACGGTGTGGGTGAGCGTCGCCCCCCAGGGCACGTTGGCCTCGAGGTGGGTGATGAGCTTGTCGAGGGCGTTGGCGGTGGTGTCGCCGGGGGCGATCCGCAGCGAGATGCGGGCGCGCGCGGCCGGGACGAGGGTGTTGCTCGCGCCCGCGACCTTGGGGGCGTCCAGGCCGGTGATGCTCAGGGCGGGCTTGGTCCAGAGCCGCTCGACGGTCGAGCCGGTGCCGATCCACTCGATGCCGGGGGCACCTCCGGACTCGGCCCGCAGCCGCTCCTCGGGGTAGTCCACGTCGGCGGCCGGACCGCTGTGCAGGCCGGCGATCGCGACGTCGCCGGCGTCGTCGTGCAGCGACGCGATCACCCGGCTCAGCGTCATCAGCGAGTCCGGCACCAGGCCGCCCCACATGCCGGAGTGGACGGCGTGGGTGAGGGTGCGCACCTCGATGTCGACGCGGACCAGGCCACGCAGGCTGGTGGTGAGCGCCGGGACGCCGATGTCCCAGTTGCCGGAGTCGGCGATCACGATGACGTCGGCCTTGAGGCGCTCCTGGTACTTGCCCAACAGCTCGACCAGGGTGTCGGAGCCGACCTCCTCCTCGCCCTCGATGAAGAGCCGCACGGTCACGGGCAGGTCGTCGCCGTACACGCGCAGCGCCCCGATGTGCGCCATGATGCCGGCCTTGTCGTCGGCGGCACCGCGGCCATAGAGCCGGCCGTCGCGCTCGGTCGGCTCCCACGGAGCGGAGTCCCAGTCGGCGTGGTCGTTCTCGGGCTGCACGTCGTGGTGGGCGTAGAGCAGCACGGTCGGCGCGCCCTCCGGGCCCTTCTTCTCCCCGATCACCGCGGGCGGCGCGCCGTCGTACGCCCGCACGATCTCGACGTCGACGCCCTCGGCCGCGAACAGCTCGGCCGTCTTCTGAGCGCTCTTCTCGACCTCGCTCAGGCGCTCCGGGTCGGCGCTGACCGACTGGATCCGGACCAGGTCCTCGAGGTCCTTGCGGACGCTCGGCAGCACGGACTGGACCTTGGCGCGGATGTCGTCACTCATGCCTGCCAACCTAATCGTCGCGATAGCCAGGGACGAAACGGCCCTTCTGAGGCTCGCAGAAGGGCCGTTTCGTCGCTGGCTATCCCAACGGGAGGTACGGCGACAGGTCGGCCCGCTCCCCGCTGGCCCGGACCCGGCCGGCCGCATCGGCGTCGGCCCAGGAGAGAGCACCGGAGGCCAGGTCGATCCAGGTGGCGGCGTCCATCTCGACGACAGCGGGCGGGGTGCCGCGGGTGTGTCGGACGCCCGGGATCACCTGCACCGCGGCGTACGGCGGGACCCGGACCTCCACCGAGTGGCCGGGCGCCCGGTCCTCGAGGACCGCCAGGAAGTGCTTCGTCAGGAGCCGCAGGTCGACGCGGTCGGCGTCATCGGCGGCTACCCGGGCGAGGGCTTCCGCGACGTCTGCCGGGTCGGCGGGCCGCAGTCGAGCGGCCATCAGTCCTGCTTGCGGTGCAGGTCGGGGTGGGGCTGCAGCGCGGTCAAGAGCAGGTAGGTACGACGGTCCGCCTCGGAGTCGCGGGTGCGTCGTCGCCAGGTGCTGACGAGCCGGTCGATGTCGGCGGCCAGCTCCTGGGCCTCCTCCAGGGTCAGGCGGATCGCGCTGTCGTTCACGGTGCGCAGGATGCCCGTCTCGTCGGCCGGGGCGTACACCGCATCGACGACGGCGCGTCCCCACGCGGCTGCCTGCTGACGGAAGACGCCCGCTGCCGCGGCGCCCTCGGGCTCGCGTTCGAAGTCGCCGAGGTTGATCGAGACGCCCTCCTCGGACGTCGGCCTCCAGACCCGGTCGCGCTTGTCGCGGGCGGCCCCCGGGTCCTCCTCGACCAGCCCGTACTTCGCGAGCTGGCGCAGGTGGAAGCTCGCCTGGTTGGCCGGGATGTCGAGCTCGCGGGCCAGGTCGGCGGCGCGCATCGAGCCGCTGGCACCGAGCTCGGTGAGGATCCGGTTGCGCACCGGGTGCGCGATCGCCCGCAGGATCGTGGGGTCGTGGACCGGCTGTCCCGACGGCTCGTACGGCATGCGCGCAGTCTAGCCGGATTGCGCACGCACCATTGCGCACCATTACTTGCGCACGTTATGGTGCGGATATGCCCGGCTACCGCAACCTCGCCCGCAACCATGACTTCACGGTCCTCTGGGTGGGCCAGACGATCAGCGAGCTCGGCAGCCGGGTGAGCATGTTCGTCTTCCCGCTCATCGCCTACGCCCTCACCGGATCGACCCTGGTCGCGGCCGGCGCCGAGGCCGCCCACCTGCTCGGCCTGGCGGCGACGCTGCTGCCTGCCGGCGTCCTCGCGGACCGCTTCGACCGGCGGCGGATCATGCGGACGTCGGCCGGCACCGGCGTACTGCTCTACGCCTCGCTGGTCGCGGCGGACCTGGCTGGACTGCTCACGATCCCCCACCTGCTGGTCGTCGCGCTGCTGACCGGAGCGGCCGCCGGACTCTTCTCGCCGGCCGAGATGTCGGCGCTGCGGACCGTCGTCGACGACGAGGACCTGCCGACCGCGATGAGCCAGAACCAGGCCCGACTCCACGTCGCCGGCCTGATCGGCGCACCGCTCGGGGGCGTGCTGTACGCCGTGACGCGGTGGCTGCCGTTCGCCGCCGACGCCGTCAGCTTCGCGCTGTCGTGGCTGCTGCTCGGCCGCGTGCGCACCGACCTCTCCGCCCCGACCACGAACTCGCCGCGGCGACCGACCCAGGACATCGCCGACGGCATCCGGTTCATCGCGTCGCGCCCGTTCTTCCGGGTGCTCACCGTCTGGAGCGCGCTCACCAACCTCGCCGTCAACGCCCTCTTCTTCGTCGCGGTGCTGCGGCTGATCGAGGGCGGCTTCCCGGCCTTCCAGATCGGCCTGGTCGAGGCGGCCGCCGGCCTGTGCGGCATCGTCGGCGCGGTCCTCGCCCCCTGGGTCATCGAGCGTACGGCGACCGGGCGGCTGACGATCGCGGTCGCGTGGAGCTTCCTGCCCCTCGTCGTACCTCTCGCCCTGTGGAACCAGCCCGCCGTCGTCGCCGGCGCACTGGCCATCGGGATGCTGCTCAACCCGGCCGGCAACGCGGGCATCGGGTCCTACCGAGTGGCAGTGACCCCGCCCGAGCTGCTCGGGCGGGTCCAGGCGACCAGCCAGTTCGTGTCGATGTCGGCACTGCCGCTGGCGCCGCTGCTCGCGGGCGCCCTGCTCTCGGGCATCGGTGGCGGACCGGCGATCGCGGTGCTCGGCGTACTCACCGCCGGGGTCGCCCTGATCCCGACGCTTTCGGTGAGCGTGCGGTCGGTGCCGCGCCCGGCGGCCTGGGAGCGCTGGGCAGCTCCGGTCTGACCGTACGGCGGGCGAACCCTCAGGGCGCCCGCGAGTCGGCCGATGGGTTGCCCATGTCGACCACTCTCACGTGGCTGCCTCGGGGCGCCCGCCTGTCGGAACCTGAGTTCCGCTCGCGACACGACGCGCTCAGCATCGTGCTCCTCCTCCACCTTCCCCTGCTCGGCAGCCTCGCCCTCTGGTGGCACCCGGAGGGCGGGCTATCGGGTCCCGGCGGCTGTGGCTGCGGCTGGGTGCCGATCGTCGGCATGGCCGCGATCGTCGGGCTGCTGTTGGTCGGTCGGCTCGCGCACAGCCAGGCAGTGCGCGCCGCCGCGGTGAGCACCGGCCTGATCCTCAGCTCGTGCCTGCTCGTGCACATCTCCGGCGGCATGACCGACCTGCACCTGCACTTCTTCGTCACCGTGGCCCTGGTCGCCCTTTACCAGTCGTGGATCCCGTTCCTGCTGGCGATCGCGATCGTCGCCGTGCACCACATCGCCATGGGCCTGGGTGCCCCGGAGATGGTGTTCTCCGACCCGCGCGCGCAGGCGAACCCGATCCTCTTCGCCCTCCTGCACGCCGCCCTCCTGCTCGCCGAGTGCGCGGCGCTCGCGTGGTCGTGGAAGTACACCGAGGCCGCCGACGACGCCCGCCAGGTCGAGCAGCAGCGAGCCGACGAGACCGCGGCCGAGCAGCTGCGCGCCCAGGAGTCGCTCGCCGCCGAGCAGGCCAAGGCAGCCGAGCTCGCCCGGGCCGAGCTGGCCGCCCGCGAGGTCCGGACCGCCCAGCTCGAGCGACGGCTGGTCGGGCTCAACGCCGCCGGCGAGACCCTCCAGGCGGGGGTCAACGAGTCCGAGACCGTGATGAGCGAGCTCGTCGCCGCGGCCGCCCAGATCGACGCCGCCGCCACCGGCGCGGCCTCCTCGGTCGACGCCGCCGCCTCGAGCGTGACCGCGTCGAATGTCGTGATGCGCCGCCTCGAGGAGTCGGCCGCCCAGATCGCCGACATCGCGCGCACCATCACTGCGATCGCCGGGCAGACCAACCTGCTCGCGCTGAACGCGACCATCGAGGCCGCCCGCGCCGGCGATGCCGGCCGCGGGTTCGCGGTGGTCGCCGGCGAGGTCAAGGAGCTCGCCACCGAGACGGCACGGGCCACCGAGCGCATCGAGAGCGTCGTCGCCGAGGTCCGCGCCGGCACCCACGACGTACTGCTCAACGCCGAGCAGATCGAGTCGGTGTTCGCCGAGGTCAGCTCCGCCCAGTCCACGATCTCCACCGCCGCGGCCGCCCAGCTCACCGCCGCCGACTCAGCCCGGATCGCCATCCGCGGGGTCGTCAGCACGACCCAGCAGGTCACCGACGAGGTGGCTCAGCTGGCTCAGTTCGAGGGCTGAGCCGAGGGCGCCGCGCGGCCGAACCGCTCAGCGGCACCAGCCACCAGGTCGACCAGCTCGGGCGGACCCTCGACGGTGAACTCGCTGTCGAGGTGGGCGAGCACCATCAGCGGCCAGTCCAGGGTGTCGGTGTGCATCGTCATCACGCAGCCGGAGCCTTCGGGTTCGATGGTGGCCCAGCGGCCGGCGTACGCCTCGACCGTGTTGGCGTCAGCCGTCAGACGGACGCGTACGACGTAGCGCTGGCCAACGGCCTTGATGCCGGCCCGCACGAACGCGGGCGCGTCCTCGGCCGGCAGCTCGCGCGGCCGGAACCGCACCTCGGTGGCGTCGGGCTCGGAGATCCGGTCGACCCGGAAGGAGCGCCAGTCCTGCCGGTCGCGGTCGTAGGCGACCAGGTACCACCGCCGGCCGAGCGAGACGAGGCGGTGCGGCTCGACCCGGCGGTGCGTCGGCCCCGAGTCGCGAGCCTGGTAGCCGAACGTCAACAGCTCGTCGTCACGACACGCCTGGGCCAGGACCGTCAGCACGTGCGCGTCGATCACCGGGCCGCCGCCCCAGGCGACGCCGTCGGTCTGCGTGCGCAGGGCATCCATCCGCCGGCGCAGCCGGGGCGGCATCAGCGCGATCACCTTGGTGAGCGCCTGGACCGACGTCTCCTCGAGGCCGGCGACCGCACCCGACGCGACCGTGTGCAGCCCGACCGCGATGGCGACCGCCTCGTCGTCCTCGAGGAGCAGTGGCGGCAGGGCGCCGCCCGCGCGCAGCTGGTAGCCGCCCGAGACGCCGCGGACCGCGTCGACGGCGTACCCGAGCTCGCGCAAGCGATCGATGTCGCGGCGCAGGGTCCGGGGGCTGACCTCGAGCCGTTCGGAGAGGTCGGCCCCCGGCCAGTAGCGATGGGTCTGCAGCAGGGAGAGCAGCCGCAGCATCCGGGCGCTTGTCGACATGCGCCGACAGTACGCCCGATTGCGGTCAGTTCCTGACCGCTACCAGCACCGCGTCGGTGACCGTGTGGGTCTCGTCGTTGCGGGTCTCGGTCCGCGTCGGCGCCTCGGCCCGTACGGCGAACAGCTCGGCGTCGACCGCGGGCGCGAGCTCCTCCGCGGTGAACATGACGCCGGGCATCGACCAGCGCAGCCCGGTGTGCTCGTCGTCGGGGTGGTGGCCCGCGACGAGCAGGGTGCCGCCGGGGGCGACCGCCGAGGCCATCTGCCGGGTGGCCTCGAGCATCCCGTGGTCGAGCAGGTGCAGGAAGCACGACGTGACCAGGTCCCACTCCTCCCCCTCGGGGGTCCAGGTCCGCAGGTCGGCCTGGCGGAACTCGATCCGGTCCGCGACCCCGCGCTCCGTGGCGTGCTCGGCGGCCTTGCGCAGCCCGGACTCGGAGAAGTCGATCGCCGTCACCTGCCAGCCCCGCTCGGCCAGCCAGATCGCGTCGCCACCCTCACCACAGCCGAGATCGACGGCCCGGCCGGGCGTCAGGTCGGACGCCTCGGCGACCAGCACGGCGTTCGGCCGACCGCTCCAGGTGCGGCCCTCGCCGGCGTACCGCTCGTCCCACGACGACTGCTCGAAGTGCTCGCGGGTGATCTCCCCGTGGCCGTTGCTCTGGCCGTGGTCGTGGGTCATGCCGACACCTTCCGGTACGTCGCGACCGCCGCGGCGGTCTCTTCCTCGATGAGGTCCATGTTGATCATGGCACCCGCGTTCAGGCCGCCGGCGGCGGCCGAGATGACCTGCGCACGCAGGTCGGTGACGTTGCCGGCGACCCAGACACCGGGCACCGTCGTCCGCCCGTTGGGGTCGGCCGGCACGGCGTACCCGAAGACCACGCCGTTCATCTCCACCGCCGCCGGCTCGAGGCCGAGCGAGGAGAGCAGGTCGGAGTTGGCGACGAACTTCGGACCCGCCACGAGGGCCTCGCGCCGTACGACCTCACCGGACCGCAGGCGTACGCCGGCCAGGCGGTCGTCCTCGACGACGACCTCGGCGACCGGGCCGTCCACCACGGTCACGCCGCGAGCGGCCAGCTTCTCCGCGTCCTGCGGCGACAGGTCCAGGTGGTCGTTGAGGAACAGCGTCACGTCGTCGGTCCACTGCCCCCACAGCAGCGCACCGTGCACGGCGAACGCGTTGCTCGCGACGATGCCGATCGCCTGGTCGCGCACCTCGAAGCCGTGGCAGTAGGGGCAGTGCAGCACGTCGCGGCCGAACCGCTCGGCCAGTCCCGGCACGTCGGGCAGCACGTCGGTGAGACCGGTGGTGACCAGCAACCGACGGGCGCGCACGGTGCTGCCGTCGTCGAGCGCCAGGTCGAAGCCGGCATCATTCCGGGTCGCCGTGGTGACGCGAGCGCGCCGCACCTCCACGCCGTACGCCGCCACCTCGGCGCGGCCGATCGCCAGCAGCTCGGCCGGAGGGGTGCCCTCCCGGCCGAGGTAGTTGTGCACGTGACCGGCCGGGGCGTTGCGGGGGTCGCCCGCGTCCACCACCAGGACGGTCCGGCGGGCCCGGCCCAGGGCCAGCGCTCCGCTCAGGCCGGCGGCTCCGCCGCCGACGACGACCACGTCGTACGTCTCTGTTGTCTCCATGTCCACGAGTGTGCGGAGTCGTTCGCCGTATTGACAACTTCCGTTGCCAGAATGGCAAACTGACGGCATGAACGACTTCGAGGACGTCCTGGAGGCGGTCGGCCCGCGACTGCGCGCCGCGCGCATCGAGCGCGGCGCGACCCTGGCGGAGCTGGCCGAGTCGACCGGCATCTCGGTCAGCACGCTCTCGCGGCTCGAGTCCGGCCAGCGCAAGCCGACGCTGGAACTGCTGCTGCCGCTGGCGCGGGCGCACCAGATGCCGCTCGACGAGCTGGTCGACGCACCGGAGACCGGCGACCCGCGGGTCCGGGCCAAGCCGATCGTCCGGCACGGGCGCACCTACATCCCGCTGACCCGGCGCCCGGGCGGGCTGCAGGCCTTCAAGGTGATCTTCCCGAAGGACGAGAAGCTCCCGTCGACGCTCGCCACGCACGAGGGCTACGAGTGGCTCTACATCCTCTCGGGCCGACTCCGCCTCGTGCTCGGCGACCAGGACCTCGTCCTCAAGGCGGGCGAGGTGGTCGAGTTCGACACCCGTACGCCGCACTGGCTCGGCAACCCGGGGCCGCACCCGGTCGAGCTGCTCGCGCTCTTCGGGCCGCAGGGCGAGCGGATGCACGTCCGCACCTGATGACTACTGTTTGCGGGTGATCGACAGCACCGGTGACCGTCTCGCCACCTGGCTCGAGGGGCTCGGGCTCGCGGACCACCTGGCCGAGGCCGGCCTGCCGACCTTCACCCGCGACACCGAGGGCCGCGCCGTCTGGACCGAGCCCGACCGTCTCGAGGAGCTCGACCTGCTGCTGCGCAGCGAGGGGAGCGAGCCCGAGCACGCCGTACCTGTCGGCCTGGTCCTGATCGCGCGGCAGGCCCGCCTGCGCGCGGCGCTGCTCGAGACGCCTTGGTTCACCTACGAGACACTCGCGGAGGTGCGCGGAGCGTCGGTCGACGCGACTCGGTACGCCGTGCACAAGGCCGAGCAGACCCACCGGTTGGTCGTCGTGACGGTCGATGGCCGCGCCGTAGTGCCGGCGTTCCAGCTGACCGATGCGGGCGAGATCCGACCCGACATCGCGCCGCTGCTGGAGCCGCTGCTCGCGGCGGGGATGGACCCCTGGCGCGCGTGGGCGTGGCTGACCCAGCCCGCCGCACTGACCCTCGGGCGCGCCCCCGAGGAGGCCGTCACCGACCCGGAGATGACCGACCTGGTGCTGCATGCCGCCGTACGTCTGGCCGAACGCGTCGGACGGTCCTAGCTCACCTGTCGATTCCGGGCCGCGCCGTTCGTGGACAGGGTGACGGGGCGACACGGAGCCGCTCCCCACACCGAGGAGCCCGACATGAGCACCATCACCACCACCCCGGCCACCGCCACCTCGCGCGTCTCCTGGCGCTCCGGCCTGGTCACCGTCGTCATCGGCGCCGTGGCCACCACTCTCGTCGCCGTGGCACTGCAGGCGGTCGGCGTCGGCCTGGAGGTCGACGGCGAGTCGATCCCGGCGTTCGCCTTCGCCCAGATGGTCGCGCTCGGCGGCATCATCGGCATCGCGCTGGCCCGACACCTGGGACGTACGGCGTACCTGCGGACCACCGTGACCCTGACCGCACTCTCCTGCGTCCCGTCGCTCGCCCTCGCGGACTCGATCGGCGACAAGCTCGGGCTGGTGCTGACCCATCTGGTCGCGGCCGCGATCATCGTGCCGCGGCTGGCCCGTACCGGGTCGTGAGTCCCAGCGGGCGCCATGGCGCCCGCTCAGGCTCACGACCCGTCAGAGTGAGGCGAGGTGGGCGAGGGTCGTCGCCCACGCGTCGGAGTCCGGGGCGATCACCACGAAGTGGTCCCCCTCGACCTCGACCAGCTCGGCGGCGCCACCGGCCTTGCGCGCGGCGGCGACGTACGCCCGCGACTGCTCCAGGGGCACGAACTGGTCACTGGTGCCGTGGACGCACCACACCGGCACGTCCAGCGGCAGCTGCCGGATCGGATCGGCGGCAGCGTCCGGTGGGCCGGGCGGGTGTCCGAGGAACGACTCGACCGCGCCGCCGCCCAGGCCCTCGTCGTACGCCGCGGTCAGGTCGAGCACCCCCGCCTGGGAGACGACGTGTGTGAGGCCGCCGCGGCCGGCCGCCCAGGTGACCAGGTGGCCGCCGGCAGAGTGCCCGATCCCGACAACTGTCGCTGCCTCGACCGGGCAGGCGTCGATCGCGGCGCGCACGTCGGCGAGGGTGTCGGCCGAGCCGGTGCCGCGGCGGTACTCGATCGCCCAGGTCGCCCAGCCTTCAGCGACGAGGCTCGGCACCATCGGGGTCGCGTACTCGATGCCGTACTCCGGCTTCCAGAACCCGCCGTGCACCAGGATCGCGACGCCGCGCGGATCACCGGTCGGGAGGGTGAGCTCGCCGTACTGCGCGGGGTCGTCGCCGTACGAAATGGTGCGACTCATCGGGCGCGCCTCCTCGTCACCACAGCCGGCCAGGGCGGCGAGCCCGCCGAGCGCAGGCAGCATCAGGAGGGTACGGCGTCGCACGGGGGTGGTTCGGTGCGGCGGCCCGGCTCGATTGCCCCACCCGTCACACTCCTCAGGCGATCCTGTCACTTCTCAGGCGTTGCGTTGCCCGGGAAGTGACGGTTTCCCCGGTGCACCGGGGAAACCGACAACAGGCTCAGCCCAGCGCAGCCGGCAGCGTCGCCGTCCAGGCGGTCCGCAGCTCGTCGAGCGGGATCTCGAAGACCCCGTCGACACCGAGCACGTCACCGCCGGTGACGCCGAGGGGGGCGATCGTGACCCCGTGCGACGCGGCGAGCTCGACGAGCCGCTCGGCGTCGCCGTCGGCCACGGTCACCAGGACCCGGGCGGTCGACTCGCTGAACAGGTCGACGAAAGCATCGGAGGACACCGCGACCGTGACCCCGATGCCGTGCCGCAGCGAGGCCTCGGCGAGCGCCTGGGCCAGGCCGCCGTCGGAGAGGTCGTGGGCGGAGGTCAGCAGGCCGACCCCGGCGTGCAGCAGCTCGGCCAGGGAGCGTTCCGCCGACAGGTCGACCGTCGGCGGCAGGCCGCCGAGGTGGCCGTGGACCACGTGCGCCCACTCGGAGCCGGACAGCTCCTCCCGGGTCTCGCCGAGCAGGAAGACCCGCTCCCCCCCGGCCGACCAGGCCGACGGCGTACGACGGGTGACATCGTCGACCACGCCGAGCACGGCGACGACCGGCGTCGGCAGGATCGGCGTCTCGCCGGTCTGGTTGTAGAGGCTGACATTGCCGCCGGTGACCGGGATGCCGAGCTCGAGGCAGGCGTCCTTCAGGCCGCGGCAGGCCTCGGCGAACTGCCACATCACGGCCGGGTCCTCGGGCGAGCCGAAGTTGAGGCAGTCGGAGACGGCGAGAGGTACGGCGCCGCCGGTCGCGACGTTGCGGTAGCTCTCGACCAGCGCGAGCTGCGCGCCGGCGTACGGGTCCAGCTTGGCGAACCGCCCGTTGCAGTCCGTCGAGACGGCGACCCCGAGGTTGGTCTCGGCGTCGACGCGGATCATGCCGCTGTCGCTGGGCTGCGCGAGCACGGTGTTGCCGCGCACGTAGCGGTCGTACTGGTCGGTGATCCAGGACTTGTCGCACAGGTTCGGCGACGCGACCAGGGTCAGCAGCGTCGAGCGCAGCTCGGCACCGGTCAACGGGCGCTCTAGCGCCTCGGCCGCGTCGGCCTGGAGGTCGTCCTGCCAGTCCGGGCGGGCGAAGGGGCGGTGGTACGTCGGGCCGTCGTGGGCAACCGAGCGCGGGGGCACGTCGACGACACGCTCGCCGTGCCAGTCGATCTGCAGCCGGCCGGTGTCGGTGACCTCGCCGATGACGACCGCCTCGACGTCCCACTTCGCGCAGATCGCCATGAACGCCGCGACGTCGCCGGGCTCGACGACCGCCATCATCCGCTCCTGCGACTCGCTCATCAGGATCTCCTCGGGCGCGAGCGTGGAGTCGCGCAGCGGGACCCGGTCGAGCTCGACGTACATGCCGCCGTCGCCGGCGGACGCCAGCTCGGAGGTCGCGCAGGAGAGGCCGGCGCCGCCGAGGTCCTGAATGCCCGCGACCAGCTCGGCCGCGAAGATCTCGAGGGTGCACTCGATGAGCAGCTTCTCCATGAAGGGGTCGCCCACCTGCACGCTCGGCCGCTTCGCCGGACCGTCCGCGTCGAAGGTCTCGGACGCCAGCACGCTCACGCCGCCGATACCGTCGCCGCCGGTGCGCGCGCCGTACAGGATCACCTGGTTGCCGGCGCCGGACGCCTTGGCCAGGTGCAGGTCCTCGTGCCGCAGCACGCCGACGCAGAGCGCGTTGACGAGCGGGTTGCCGGCGTACGACGCGTCGAAGACGGCCTCGCCGCCGATGTTGGGCAGGCCGAGCATGTTGCCGTAGCCCCCGACGCCCGCGACGATCCCGGGCAGCACCCGGTGGGTGTCGTCGGCGTCGAGCGGGCCGAAGCGCAGCGGGTCCATCACGGCGACCGGGCGGGCGCCCATCGCGAGGATGTCGCGGACGATGCCGCCGACGCCGGTCGCGGCGCCCTGGTAGGGCTCGACGTACGACGGGTGGTTGTGCGACTCGACCTTGAACGTGACCGCGTAGCCCTGCCCGATGTCGAGGACGCCGGCGTTCTCGCCGATGCCGGCGAGCATCTTGCCGACGGGTGTCTCCTGCGGGATCTCGGAGAACTGCTTGAGGTGCACCTTGGAGCTCTTGTAGGAGCAGTGCTCGCTCCACATCACGGAGTACATCGCGAGCTCGGAACTGGTCGGCCGGCGACCGAGGATCTCGCGGATCTCGGCGTACTCGTCGGGCTTCAGCCCGAGGTCGGACCAGGGCTGCTCGCGCTGGGGGTCCTCGGTGGCGACGGCGACGGTGTCGAGAGCGGAGCGGGGGGTCTCTGGCACGGGCGCCAATCTACCGGCGCCGCGGGCTCGGTCGCGCATCGCACCCGAGGGTGGTTTCGAGGCTCCTCGCTAGCGCTCGTCGCACCTCAACCACCGTGCCGGTGGTTGAGGTGTGAGGGCCGCCAGGCCCGAGCCTCGAAACCACCGTTCAGCGAAGCAGCCCGTCGGCGACGACCGCGAGCATGGGGCGTACGGCGTCCGCCTCCAGGTCGCTCTGGTCGGCGACGGTGGCGATGCCGCCGACGAGGCGGCAGACCTGGACGGTGTCGACGCCCTCGCGCAGGGCCCCGTCGTCCCGCAGTCGCTCGATGACGCGACCGTTGGCCTCGGTCAGCACCTGGCACTTGGTCATGATCGGCGAGTCCGGGTTGCCCATCGCCGAGGTGATCTTCGCGGGGCCGCCCTTGTGCTGACTGATCAGCGCGACGTACTGCTCGAACCAGTTGAGCAGCAGGTCGCGGTCGGATCCCTCGTGGGTGAGCGCCTTGTCGGTCGTCTCGTGCACCCGGTCGACCCAGGACTGCATCACCGCGTCGAGCAGGTTCTCCCGCTTGGGGAAGTGCCGGTAGAGCGTGCCGGGACCGACCCCCGCGCGCTTGGCGATCTCGTCGAGCGAGGCGTCGTAGCCCTGCTCGCGGAACACCTCACGCGCGACCTCGACGATCCGGTCGTAGTTGCGCTTGGCGTCGGCACGCACGGAAATTCACCTCAACAGGGTTGCTAAACGGAGACGGTCTCCGTATTGTTCTTCAGGAAGCGGAGTCATCCTCCGGATCTACTGTACCTCGGCCCACGAGGCCAGAACAGGACTCACCACCCATGTCTCTCACCACCTCCCCCACACGGGAGCTTCCGACGGAGCTCCCGGCCAACGCCGGCCGCGCGGCCGCCGGCATCGCGATCGTCCTGGTCGCCCAGCTGATGATCGTGCTCGACGCCACCGTCGTGAACGTCGCGCTCCCGCGCATCGACGCCGACCTCGACTTCGGCCCCGCGTCGCTGTCCTGGGTCCTCAACGCCTACACCCTCGCCTTCGGCGGCCTGCTCCTCCTCGGCGGTCGGCTCGGCGACGTCTTCGGCCGGCTCCGGGTCTTCGAGATCGGCCTGGCCACCTTCACGCTCGGATCGGCCCTCGGCGGTCTCGCCCAGACCCCGGGCCAGCTGGTCGCCGCTCGCACCCTGCAGGGCGTCGGCGCCGCGCTCGCCGCACCGAGCGTGCTGGCCCTGCTCACCACGAGCGCACCCGACGAGGCGGCCCGCAACCGGGCGCTCGCACTCTTCGGAGCGGTGTCATCGGGCGGCGCCTCGATCGGCCTGATCCTCGGTGGCCTGCTCACCGACATCGGCTCGTGGCGCTGGACCCTCTTCATCAACGTGCCGCTCGGCATCGCCGTGCTGCTCCTCGCCCGCCGCTTCGTCACCGAGACGGCTCGCCGCCCGGGACGCTTCGACCTGGTCGGCGCCGCCAGCGCGACCATCGGCGCCGTCTCCATCGTCTGGGCACTGATCGGCGCGCCCGACCACGGCTGGATCTCCGTCGAGACCATCGGCGGCATCGTCCTCGGCGTCGCCGCCCTCCTGCTGCTGGCCCGCACCGAGACGCGGCACCCGCACCCGATGATCCAGCCGAGCCTGGTCCGCAACCGGCGCCGTGTCGGCGCGCTGGCCGTGATGGCGCTGGTGATCGGGGCGAACCTGTCGATGTTCTTCCTGGTCGTGCAGTACGCGCAGCGGGTGCTGGGCTTCGGCCCGCTCGCCTCCGGCTTCGCGTTCCTGCCGTTCAGCCTCGGCATCTTCGGGATGTCTCGCCTGACCCCGTGGCTGATCGGGCGCATCGGCCCGGGCGCCATGCTGATGATCGGCACGACCGCGATGACGGTCGGCTACGCCTGGCTCAGTGCGGCCGGCACCGACGGCACCTACTGGGGCTCGGTCTTCGGCCCGATGCTGATCGCCGGCCTCTCGACCGGTCTGGTCTTCATGCCGATCTCCGTCACCGTCCTGGGCGGGGTCGAGCCCGAGCACGCCGGGTCGGCCTCGGGCCTCCTGCAAACCACGCAGCAGCTCGGCGCCGCTGTCGGCATCGCGGTGATCGTGTCGGTGTACGCCGCCGGCGCGGTCCCCGGCGAGTTCGTCCCCGGGCTCCGGGCAGCGTTCCTCACCTCCGCGGCCTTCTGCGCCATTGCCCTGGCGGTGGCCACTCTGGTGCTGCGCCCGGCACCGGCGACCCACGTCGCGCCGGACGCCGACGAGACTCTGGTCGAGGCCGCGGCGGCCTGACCCGCCGTACGACGAGACGACGCAGCCGACCCTCGCTCAAGCGAGGGCCGGCTGTTCGCCCTTCACCGGCGTCCACGTGCGCCCGTCCCACCACCAACGTCCGTCGGTGCTGATGACCGGCGCACCCCCCTCGGCCGGATCCATGTGGAAGTGCGGCCCATGCCCGAGCAACGGGAGCGTGCTCCACCTATCACCCATGATCGATCCCCCTCGATCGTCTGCGTGCCGATCACGGTCCTCCCGGCCCGGACACGGTGACAAGGGACTTGCGCAAACCTTGCGGATGACGGCGCGAATTACAGCGCGGTAGTTAGTCGCGAAGGCTGTGACTGGTGTGATCAGTGAGGTTATGGTGACGTGGCCTCGGCCGCGAGGCAGTGACGACTTTCTCTGGAGCTCCACATGCCTCGCCCGGTCCTTCCCCATGCCCGACGCACCCCGGCCCGACGCGCGCTTGCCCGACGCGCCGCCAGCGGTGTCCTGCTGGGCGCGCTCGCGATCACCGGCCTCACGGTGGTCAGCAGCGCGGAGCAGGCCACCGACGCCGCGACGCCCGTCTCCGCGCGGACGTCCCAGAAGGCCAAGAAGGTCAACGTCGTCACCCCCGGTGACTTCACCGGCTACGGCTTCGACCAGTGCCAGGCGCCGAGCCAGTCCAAGATGGACACCTGGCTGGCGACGTCGCCGTTCCTCGCGGTCGGCATCTACATCGACGGCAACTCCCGCGCCTGCCGCAACCAGACCTACCTGGACGCGACCTGGGTCAGCACCCAGCTCGCCAACGGCTGGCGGCTGCTGCCGATCACCCTCGGGCCGCAGGCGTCGTGCCAGCCGCGGTTCCCCCGGTACGCCGACGACCCCAAGATCAGCCCCGTCGCGGACGCCAACGGCGGCTACTCGACAGCGCTGCAGCAGGGCGCCGCCCAGGCCAATCAGTCGGTCGCCGCGGCCACCGCGCTGGGCATCGCGCCGGGCAGCACGCTCTGGTACGACCTCGAGGGGTTCGACCACGACAACACCGCCTGCCGCGAGTCGGCGCTGTCGTTCCTCAGTGGCTGGACCCAGCAGCTCCACGTGCTCGGCTACGTCTCGGGGGTCTACTCCAGCGCCGGCTCGGGCATCAAGGCCCTCGACGACGCCCGGGTCACCCGCCCGACGGCGTTCGCCCTGCCGGACCAGATCTGGATCGCCCGCTGGGACGGCATCGCCAGCACCAGCACGCCGTACATCCGCAACAGTGGCTGGAAGCCGCACGCGCGGATCAAGCAGTACCAGGGCGGCCACAACGAGACCTGGGGCGGCGTCACCATCAACATCGACCGCAACTACCTCGACCTCGGCCAGGGCTCGGTCGCGCCGCGTGAGGTGTCCTGCGGGGGCATCGCCGTCCCGTCGTACGGCTTCCATGTGCTCCGTCCGCCGTCGGCCGGGTCCGTGCCGCCGACCAGCCAGGTCAAGGCACTGCAGTGCCTGCTCCAGGAGCAGGGGCTGTACGCCGGCCGCCTCCACGGCAAGCTCGGCCCGCGGGTCGTCGCGGCGGCCAACGCCTGGCAGAGCAAGCTCGGCATGCCCGTGCAGCCGGTCTGGTCGCGCCGCAACTGGGCGTCCCTGCTGAGCGCCGGCGAGACCCCGGTCGTGAAGTTCGGCTCCACCGGACCTGCCGTACGCCGCCTGCAGCGGGCGCTCTCGGTCGCCGGCACCGACGCCACCGCGAAGGCCGTCCGCGCGACCGGGGTCTTCAACGCGAAGACCGACAAGGCTCTGCGCGCCTGGCAGAAGCGGGTCGGCGTCGAGGTCTCCGGCGTTGCCGCCGGCAAGACCTGGCAGGTGCTCCAGGCCGGGAGGGTCAAGCGCTGAGGGCCCGCCGGGCGGCATAGCCAGCTACGGAACGGCCCTTGGGCGTACCCGAGAAGGGCCGTTCCGTAGCTGGCTATCCCGGCGGGGCTGCCTGGCGGCCCGTCGAAACCACCGGCCGGTCGGCTCAGCTCGCGGGCGGACCGACCAGCAGCGCGACACCGGTGAGAGCGGCGACGGCCACCAGGCCAGCAAGCGCACCGCGGACCGGGTTGCGCAGCAGCCACGAGACCAGGCCGTCGAGCTTCGACTCCGGGGCCGTCGTGGTGAGCCGCCAGGTGTCACCCAGCGCGCCGGCCTTCTCGGCGGAGCGGTCGGCCAGCACCGTGAAGAACGGCGGGATCGACGCGAGCAGCGTCAGCAGCGCGCGGCTGCGCGACCAGCGCTGGTCGACCGCGACGAGGACCGTGGTCAGGCAGTAGCCGATGAACACGACGCCGTGCACCATGCCGAAGACGCGCACGCCCAGGTCGGTGACGTCGGTGTACTTGAACACCATCCCCGTCAGGAGCAGCGCCCAGGTGACCGCCTCGGCGATCGCGACGAAGCGGAAGGTCTTGAGCGGCGTCATGCGAACGTGCTCTCCAGGAGGCTGGTGAAGAAGCCGAGACCGTCGGTCCCGGCGCCGGTGAGGTCCTCGACGGCGTGCTCGGGGTGCGGCATCAGGCCGACCACGTTGCCGCGCTCGTTGCTGATCCCGGCGATGTCGCGCAGTGAGCCGTTGGGGTTGACGTCGAGGTAGCGGGCCACGACCCGGCCCTCGCCCTCGAGCCGGTCGAGCGTCTCGACGTCGGCGACGAACCCGCCCTCGCCGTTCTTGAGGACGATGGTGATCTCTGCGCCCTCGTCGTACGACGAGGTCCAAGGCGTGCGCGCGTTCTCGATGCGCAGGCGCTGGTCGCGGCAGACGAACTTGCGGTGGTCGTTGCGGATCAGCGCTCCCGGCAGCAGGTGGGACTCGCAGAGGATCTGGAAGCCGTTGCAGATGCCGAGGACCGGCATCCCCTTGCCAGCGGCCTCGATGACCTCGGCCATCACCGGAGAGAAGCGCGAGATCGCGCCGCAGCGCAGGTAGTCGCCGTACGAGAAGCCGCCCGGCAGGACGACGGCGTCGACGCCCTTGAGGTCGTGGTCGCCGTGCCACAGGGGGACGGCCGTGTGGCCGCCGAGGGTGACGGCGCGCTGGGCGTCGACCTCGTCCAGGGAGCCCGGGAAGGTGACGACGCCGACCTTCATGAGGTCTGCTCCACCCGGACCGCGTAGTTCTCGATGACCGGGTTGGAGAGCAGCGTCTCCGCCATCTTCTCGACCTCGGAGAGCACGGCATCGGTGATCTCGCCGTCGATCTCCAGCTCGAACCGCTTGCCCTGGCGGACATCGGTCACGCCGGAGAACCCCAGCCGCGGCAGCGCGCCGAGCACGGCCTTGCCCTGGGGGTCGAGGATCTCGGGCTTGGGCATGACGTCGACGACGACACGGGCCACAGGGGCGCTCCTTCACGAGGGCTTCGGGTGCACCGCTGAGTCTAGAGGCCGGTCGCGGCGGCCTCGACCGCCGGGACCAGGTCGAGCGCCGGGTAGCGGTCGACGACGCGCCGCCAGTCGTCGTACGCCGGGTCGCTCTCGCTGATCTCCGGCAGGCGCTCGCCTGACGCCAGCAGGAGGCTGGCCGGCAGCAGACTCACCGGGATCCGGGTGTACGCCGCGCCGCGGAGGTAGCGGCCCACGAACTCCTCGGTCTGCTCGATCCGCTCGTCGCACCCGGCGTCGTCGGCGCACTGCGCTCGGAGGACGGTGCCGAGAGCGGTCCCGATCGGTGCGGTCCAGTCGGACTCGGCCTGCGCCATGGCGTCGTCCCAGTCCGCCGCCTTCACGCCCTCGAGGTCGGCGTCCAGGTCGTCCTGGATCGCGCCGATCGCCGCCCGCTCGAAGTCGGCGTAGACGTCGGTCGACCCGACCTGGGCCAGCACCGCGCTCAGCGCCTCGGGATCCAGGCCTGGGCCGGCAGTGACGGGCGCACCGTACGCCGCGATCACCGCGTCGAAGTCGTCCACGAGGAGCTGCGCGACCGTGTCCCTCAGCTCGGGATGGATGTCGTCGTCGGACCTGCCGGCGCCCGCGACGACGTCGGCGAGCAGCGTCGGGTCGTCGGCAACGGCCGCACGCAGACCCTTGGCGACGTACTCGGCGTCGGCACCCGACCACGGCACCCCGGTGAGCACCAGCTCCAGCCGGTCCACCCGGTCGCTCGGCACGCCGTCCACCGCGTCGCCGGCGACGGTCCCGTCGGCGACCAGCCCGGACGCGTCCTGAGCGGCCGCGTCGGCCAGCGCCTTCGGGGTATCGCTGTCGTCGCTGCACGCGAGCAGCGCCCCCGCCAGGAGCACGACGACGACGACCTGTTGCCGCCAACGGCGTCGGGTCACTCCCCGGACTCCTGCTCGGTCTGCGAGGTGCTGCCGACCAGCTCGTCCTCGAGGTCGTCGGCGAGCTGCGGGTAGAGGCCGCCGTACCCGGTCTCGGACTGGTAGTTGGTCCACGCGTCGCGCTGCTCGGCGCCCCACTCCGACATCGGCATCCGGTCGCCGTCGTGGACCAGCGCGTCCGGCAGCTCGCCGACCGGGAGATGGCTGTAGATCGACTCCTGCGCCATCGCCGCGGCGGTGCCCTGGTGGTCGGCGATCAGGTCGCCGACGTGCTGGCGCACCTCGTTGGTGGTGTCGACGTCGTTGAGCCCGGTCAGGTGGTCGGTGAGCGGACCGGTCACGGTGTTGTTGACGACGTCGGCGCCGATGTCACCGACGAACGGGATCGCACCCACCCCCTTGTCGACCACCTGCTCCGCGATCCACCCGCCGACCTCGTAGGCACCGTCGCCCTGGGCGCTCGTCGCCGCGTCGGACGCTAGGCCGTCGGCGACCATCTGGTCGGTCGCGCCCTCGCCGAGCGCCGAGATCACCTCGGCGTACGGGCTGTTGACGTTGGCCTTGGCGCCGTCGAGCCGCGACTCCCACTTGTCGAAGTCCGTCTGGTCGACCGTCCCGCTGCCGTCGCTCTCACCGCCGAAGTAGTGGTCGTAGCCGTACTGCGCGTACTGCGTCGCCGCCCCGCTGATGGTCGACGACGCCCCGTCGTCGGTGCCGAGCGTCGAGAGCAGCTGCCGGAGCTGGTGCTCGTCGAACCGCGCCTGCAGGTCGGCGGACTGCTCGCCGGGCAGCCACGGGTCGGCGTCGCCAGCGGTGACAGGTTCGGTCCCGCCCAGGGTCGAGTACACGTCGGGCATGTAGCCGCCGAGCATCGTGCCGAGCGGTTGCTTGAGCTCCGGCGCCAGGTCCCCGCCCGCACTTGCCGCGCTGTCGACCGCCTGCTCGGCGAGGAGCGGCGACCGCGCGTCCGGGTCGACCGTCGTCGCGCTCACCAGCGCGTCGCCGAAGTGCCGCTGCTCCGACGGCAGGTCGGGGTACGGCGTGTGCTCGCCGTGCGGCCACTCGCGCTCGTTCATGTAGTAGTCGACCCGGTCGCCGTCACCGCCGGCGAGGAAGTCGCGCGCGGCGTCCGGGTTGTGCGACAGGCCCTCCATCAGGCCGCCCATCGGGTCGTAGCCGGTCGCGTGGTCGTAGTCCTGGAGGTCCAGGTAGTCCTCGGGGGCGCCGTCGGTGAGGTCCAGGGCCCGGACGTCGATCATCGGCCCGTGCCACGGCGAGGTGCCGTTCTCGTCGACGAACGCCTTCTCGTAGCTCTCCATCGAGTCGCCGATGGTGGTGAGGAAGTGTGACGAGTGCCCGTCGTCGCGCAGCAGCGGCCCGAGCAACTGGTAGCCGGACGGGGCGTAGCCGTTCATCGAGATGCTGTAGGTGTCGTCGATCTCGAAGCTGTCGACCGGCATCGAGCCCTTGCCCGCCGCGTCGACCAGGCCGTCGAGCCAGGCCTGGGACACGTGCTCGGCCGGGGCCGTGCTCCCATTGGTGGAGTGACCGTCGTCGAGCCCGGACGTCCCGGCCGCGAGGGTCTGGCCCCACAGCCGCTGGGACTCGCCGACCACGTCGACCTCGTCCTGCAGCGTCGGGGCCACCGCGAGCATCGTCTGCTGGACGTGGAGCATGCCCTCGGGGCCGAGGTCGTCGAGCAGGGCGGTCGCGACGGTGCTGTCGTCGCCGTACGCCGCGAGGAGGCTGTTGAGCCCCTCGATGTCGTCGGCGCTCGGCGGCTCCTCGCCCTCGTACATCCACGGCTGCCAGGACTGGTCGTCGGCGTACGACGCGTACCTGTCGGCGATCGTCCGTCCGAGCAGCTGCTGCTGCTCGGTGGAGAGCGAGTCGACGTCGAAGTCCCGGTCGGGGTGCTGGACGAGGTAGTCGGCGATCTCCTGGTCGGAGAGCCCGCGCAGCTCGGGCGGCAGAGCCGCATTGGCCAGCGTCCCGCTGGCCGCGTCGTACCGCCCGGTCCGGGCGCCGTTGAGCACCGACGCCAGCTGCGCATCTGCGCTGTCGGCGCGCTGGAGCGCGTCGGCGATCTGCTCGGCCAGCATGGTCATCCGGGCCTCGTCGACCTTCTCGTCGACCACGCCCAGGACGCCGGGCTCGGTGCTCGACGAAGCCGGCGCGGAGACCCGGACGCTGCCGCCGGTCTCCTCGAGGACCCAGCCCTCACCGGCGATCGTGCTCTTCGCCGAGAGCACCGACTCCTGGGCGGCGGAGATCTCCGCCTGCGCGACGTCGAGCGCACCGACGACCGGCGACACCGCCGCCACCAGGTCGGCGAGCCGGTCGTACAGGCGAGCGTGCCACTCCTCGGCAGCGGTGGCCGCCTCACCCCGCCAGCTGCCCGGCGGGCCACCGCCGTCCAGCTCGTCCTGGAGGTCGACCAGGGCCTTGCGGTCGGAGTTCAGGCCTTCCGCACTGGTCCCGAGGGCGTCGGGGTTCCAGCTCAGCAGCTGGTCGATCGTCGTCACTGCGCCAGCTCCATCGGTCGACCGAAGCCCCTCGAGACGACCTCGTCGGTGGCCTGGAGGTGGTCGGCCGCGGCCGACATCCGCTCGGCGAGACCACTCGCGTCGCGGTGCCACTCCGAGACCGCGGTGTCCCAGCTCTCGACCAGCGCCTGCACAGCGCCGGCACTGGTGCTGCCGGGCAGCGCCCCCGCCACACCGGCGAGATGGCTTCCCGGCTTGGTCGCGGCCGCGCCGTCGGCGGCAGCCTGGATCTGCTGCGCGGCAGCATCCACCTCGGTCTTGAGCATCTCGAGTGACATCTGGCCCCCGTCGCGTCGTCGTACTCCGTCCGGCCCATACCCGCGTGCGGCAGGCAGGAAACGCGCGCGTTCGGCACACTGGAGGGCATGAGCATGCCCGCAGGCCTCCCCGGTGCCAACCCGCTTCGACTCGAGTTCCCCCAGTCCCTGGCCGTGTACGACGACTACGCGGCTGCGCAGAAGACCGTCGACTTCCTCTCCGACAACGAGTTCCCGGTCAAGAACCTGATGATCGTCGGCACCGACCTCAAGCGGGTCGAGCGGATCACCGGCCGGCTGACCACGGGACGGGTCGCGCTGGGCGGCCTGCTGTCCGGCCTCTGGCTCGGCCTCTTCGTCGGGCTGATCTTCTCGTTCTTCGTCGACGAGGACGTCTTCACGATGATCGTGTCGACCATCCTCCTCGGTGCCGTCTTCGGTGTCGTCTGGGCGCTGCTCGGCTACGCGCTGACCCGCGGCCGGCGCGACTTCTCCTCGATCACGCAGGTGGTCGCCACCCGCTACGAGGTGCTCGTCGAGCACAAGGTCGCCGGCCAGGCCCGCGAGCTGCTCGCCAAGCTGCCCGGCGCGCTGCCCAACCCCTTCGAGTAGGCCGGGGACGATGGCGCACCGGATCTTCACCACCAGCGTCGCGTCGGTCTACCCGCACTACGTCGCGAAGGTGGAGAAGGAGGGCCGCACCACCGACGAGCTGGACCAGGTGATCCGCTGGCTCACGGGCTTCGACGAGGCCACGCTGGCCCGACACCTCGCCGACGGCACGACCTTCGAGGACTTCTTCGCCGACGCTCAACTGAACCCGAACGCCTCGTTGATCACCGGGCTCGTCTGCGGGGTGCGCGTCGAGGCCGTCGAGGACCCGCTGATGCAGCAGATCCGCTACCTCGACAAGCTCGTCGACGAGCTCGCCAAGGGCAAGGCGATGGAGAAGGTGCTACGCGTCTGAGCCCGCGCCCTGCTTGGCTTTCCGGGGTTTCGAGGCTCGGCGCTAGCGCGCCTCGCACCTCAACCACCGTCTCGGTGGTTGAGGTGCGAAGGCCGCCAGGCCCGAGCCTCGAAACCACCCCTCCGAGCTAGCTCAGCTCACGCTTGAGGATCTTGCCGGTGGAGGTCATCGGGAGGGCGTCGACGAACTCGACGAGCCGCGGGTACTTGTAGTTGGCCATCTGCTCCTTGCCCCAGGCGAGCAGCTCGTCCTCGCTCACCGCGGCGCCGTCGGCGAGGATGACGACCGCCTTGATCTCCTCGCCGTGGCTCTCGTGCGGCACGCCGATGACGGCGGCGAGGGAGACCGCCGGGTGGGTCATCAGGACCTCCTCGACCTCGCGCGGGTACACGTTGTAGCCACCGCGGATGATCATGTCCTTGGACCGGTCGACGATGTAGTACCAACCGTCCTCGTCTCGGCGACCCAGGTCACCGGAGCGGAACCAGCCGTCGTGGATGGCCTCGGCCGTCGCCTCGGGGCGGTTGTAGTAGCCCTTCATGATGTTGTGGCCCTTGATCGCGATCTCGCCGATCTCGTCGGCGCCCGCGACCTCGGCCCAGTCGGGCGTGATCAGCTTCATCTCCACACCGGGGATCGGCAGCCCGATCGAGCCAACCCGCACCGGCTCGCCGTACTTCGAGAACGACGCGACCGGTGACGTCTCGGACAGCCCGTAGCCCTCGAGGATGGTGACGCCGAAGCGCTTCTCGAACTCCTTGTGCACCTCGACCGGGAGGGCCGAGCCGCCCGCGACCGCGACCCGCAGGTTGCCCGCGACCTCGGCGACGTCGAAGCCGTCGGCCTGGGCTCCCTCGAGGGCGCCGAGCAGGCCCCAGTACATGGTGGGTACGCCGGCGAAGAAGGTGATCTTCTCCTTCCGCATGATGTCCAGCGCCGCCCGGGCCTCGAACCGCGGCAGCATCACGACGGTGCCGCCGTACGCGAAGGCACCGTTCTGGCAGACGGTCTGGCCGAACGAGTGGAAGAGCGGCAGCACGCACAGGTAGGTGTCGGGATCGTCGGCGTTCGCCCCGAAGAGCGGCTCACCCGACAGCGCGTTGTCGCGCATGTTGCGGTGCCGCAGCTCGGCGCCCTTGGGCTGGCCGGTGGTGCCGGACGTGTAGAGGATGACCGCGGTGTCGTCCTCGTCGGTGGCGACCGTCTCGAAGGTCCCGGGCTGTCCGCCCATCGCCCCGGCCATCGTCTCGGTGCCCTCGATAGGCGACGCGTCGCCGAGTCCGGCGGTGATCACGAAGAAGTGCTCGCAGCCCTCGGCCTCCTGGAAGCCGGCGTACCCGGACTCGCCCATCGGCAGCTCGGGTGTGCCCTGGAAGCAGAAGTAGGCCTTCGCGTCGGAGTCCTGCAGGTGGTAGGCGACCTCGCGGCCCTTGAGCAGCACGTTGAGAGGTACGACGGTGGCGCCCGCCTTGAGGATGCCGAAGTAGACGACGGTGAAGTAGGGCAGGTTGGGGCACGTCAGCGCCACCTTGTCGCCCGGCTGGATGCCGCGCGCGACCAGCAGGTTGGCGACCATGTTGGCGAAGGCGTCGACCTCGGCATAGCTCAGCCGCGAGTCGTTGAAGACGACCGCGGTGCGGTCGGCGTAGGTCGCAGCACTGTCCTCGAGGAGGCTCGCCAGGTTGTACGTCGTCATGACCTCAACCTACCGGCCGCGTGGCGCAGGTCACGGCGTACGAAGTAGGGCGCCAGCAGCCGCAGCGGCAAGGTCGCCACGACCGTCGCCGCGACGTCGCACCCGGTGGCGGTCTCGGTGAAGGTCAGGGTCAGGGTCGCGGAGACGCCACGCCAGGTGCCGGTCTCGGTCCAGCGGTGCGGTCGCTCCAGCTCGGTCGTCTCCATCGCCGGGCGCACCCCCGGCTTCGTCACGTCCACCCAGGTCTGGCCGACGCGCGGCTCGCCGTCGACGTCCTCCACCCGATTCAGGCTCGACTGCCACTCCGGGCGGTTGCGCGGGTCCACCAGGTAGTCGAAGGCCACCTCGGGTGGCACCGGGAAGGCGACCGTCAGAACTTCTCTCCGGTGAGCAGCTCGTAGGCCTCGACATAGCGGCTGCGGGTGCGGTCGACGACCTCCTGCGGCACCGGCGGCGGTGGCTCACCTGTCGAGCGGTCCCAGCCCGACTCGGGCGAGAGCGCCCAGTTGCGCACGATCTGCTTGTCGTACGACGCCTGCGTGCGGCCGGGCTGCCACTCGGCGGCCGGCCAGAAGCGAGACGAGTCGGGAGTCAGCACCTCGTCCGCCAGGACGGTCGTGCCTGCCCTTCCGTTGGTCGAGCCTGTCGAGGCCCCGAACTCGAACTTGGTGTCGGCCAGGATGATGCCGCGCTCGCGGGCGATCCCCTCGGCCCGCGCGTAGACCTCGAGGGTCAGGTCGCGCAGCTCCGCGGCACGCTCGGCGCCAATGGTGGCCGCGACGGCGTCGTACGAGACGTTCTCGTCGTGGTCGCCGAGGTCGGCCTTGGTGGCCGGCGTGAAGATCGGCGCCGGCAGCCGGCTGCCGTCCTCGAGCCCGGCCGGCAGGGCGATGCCGCACACCTCACCACTCGCGCGGTAGTCGAGCAGCCCGGACCCGGTCAGGTAGCCGCGGGCGACGCACTCGACGGGATACATCGCGAGCCGCTCGCAGACGACGGCCCGGCCGCGTACGGCGTCCGGCACGTCGGTGGAGATGACGTGGTTGGGCACCAGGTCGGCGAGCTGGTCGAACCACCACAGCGACATCCGGGTCAGGATCTCGCCCTTGTCGGGGATGGTCGTGTCGAGCACGAAGTCGAAGATCGAGATCCGGTCGCTCGCCACCATCAGCAACTCACCACCCGGGAGCTCGTAGAGGTCGCGGACCTTGCCGGAGTGCAGGTGCTGGGCGCCGTCGATGCTCGGCGCGCGCGGGATGTTCAAGTCAGCCACGCACACACTCTAGAAGCAGCCCTTCTCCTCCTTTTCATACTGAGTTACTGTTCTTTCCGAGGAGGGGAACATGATCCGAGCACCGCGGCCCGACTTCCTGATCGTCGGCGCCCCCAAGGCCGGCACCACCGCCCTGCACGCCGCGCTCTCGCAGCACCCCGAGGTCTTCGTGACCCGCCCCAAGGAGCCGAAGTTCTGGCTCTGCGACGGCGCCCCTCCCCCTCCTGGCGCGGGCCCGGCGACGCGCACTCGCAGCAGGAGTGGATCTGGCGCCACGACGAGTACGTCGCGCTCTTCGAGACCGCACCCCCCGACACGGTCCGCGGCGAGAGCACGCCGTTCTACCTCTGGAGCCGGGGTGCCCACCGCCGGATCGCCGAGTCGCTGCCCGACGTACGGCTGATTGCCGTGGTCCGCGACCCGGTCGACCGGGCGTACTCGAACTGGATGCACCTGTGGTGCGACGGCCTCGAGCCGCTCGCCGACTTCGAGGACGCCTTCGCCCGGCAGGACGAGCGGGTGCGGGCCGGGTGGGCGCCGTTCTGGCGCTACCGCGAGCTCGGGATGTACGGCGAGCAGCTCGCTCACCTGCACCAGTACGTCGACCCGGAGCGCATCCTCGTGCTGCGCTACCGCGACATCGTCGACGACCCGCCAGCCGCCGTCGACCGGGCCTGCCGGTTCCTCGGCATCACACCGGGCACGGTCGCCACCATCCCGCGGGACAACTCACGCAGCTATGTCCCGCCGGGATGGCGGCCGACCGTGCTCGGCCCGGCGATCCGCGCGGGCGCGCGCCTCGGCCAGTTCGCGCCGCCCGACGTCTGGCGGCGGGCCAGCGTGCCGTTGGTGGCACGGCTGCGGACCGGCGACGGCCCCCGCCCTCGGCTCACCCCCGAGCAGCGCGAACGCCTGGTCCGCCACTTCGCCGACGATGTGGACCTGCTCTCCGAGCTCAGCGGGCAGGACTTCTCCGACTGGCTCTCGCCTGAGCCCAAGGGCTCGTTCGAGGAGCGCCAGCGGGCCTGAGCGGTGGTGGTCTGGTGAGGGTGGTTTCGAGGCTCAGGCCTAACGGCCTTCACACCTCAACCACCGGCATCGGTGGTTGAGGTGCGAGGAGCGCCAGCGACGAGCCTCGAACCCACCCTCAACCACCGGCATCGGTGGTTGAGGTGCGAGGAGCGCCAGCGACGAGCCTCGAACCCACCCTCAACCACCGGCATCGGTGGTTGAGGTGCGAGGAGCGCCAGCGACGAGCCTCGAAACCACCGTCAACGAACCAGCGTCACCAGGTCGTGCGCGCCGTCGGGGCGCGCGGCCTCGACGTAGAAGCGAGTGCGTCCGTCGGGCAGCCGTACGGCGGAGGCGTAGCGCCAGGCGCCGTCGGAGTGCGGCGACGCGATCGGGTCGGTGTCGTCGGCGACCAGCCGCTCACCGTCCCAGCGGGCGACGCCGGTGGTCTCGTACCAGTTCGAGGCGGCGTCGGCGCGGCCGTCGTACAGGACCACGAGCGGGTCGGACGTCAGCACCGTCGTCACGCGCGCCCCGCGGGCGTCCCAGCGGCCGGGGCGGCCCGCGAGCACCTCGCCGCGGTCGGTCCAGTCGAGACCGTCGGGGCTCGTCAGCAGGCGCGTCGTCATCCGGTCCTCGTGACCGGCGTCGGTCAGCGGGTGGCAGCACAGCCACATCCGCCAGCCGTCGGAGGTCTGGTCGACGACGGGGTCCTTGACCGCGACCCGGTCGTCACCCGGGAGCACGATCCGGCGCTCGCCGGCAGGCAGCTCGGCCGGCGACGCGGCCGTGAGGCTGTCGACCCACCAGTGCTTGGAGTCCGGGGTGGCGCAGGAGAGGTACAGCCGCCAGCCGACGCCGGGGACGGGCACCAGCACCGGGCGCTCGAACGACTCGCAACCGAACGCGTCCCGGTCGACGACGGCGACCTCCTCGAAGGTCACCCCGTCGGTCGAGCTGGCGACGACCACCGAGACGCCGCGCCCCTCGGTGATGGGGCGGCGCATCCGGTAGGTGAGCCAGTAGGTGCCGTCGACGAGCACGGCGCTCGCCGCACCCGCCCAGTTGCCCGGGCCGACGCCCGGTGCGGGCACGACGACCTGGACGTCGTCGTACGACGGGAGCGGCAGGACGTCGACGGTCATGCGTCCAGCATAGTCGAGTGCGCCACTATGGTTTCGAGGCTCAGGCCTGGCGGCCTTCACACCTCAACCAGCGAGGAGTCAGCAGCCGCAGGTGTAGTAGGTGACGTCCCAGTGGTTGCCTTCGTCGGCGTACACGTTGCCGGAGGCCGCGGTGTAGAGCGGCGTCCCGTCGCTGCGGGTGCCCGAGTAGGTGTAGGTGTTGTGGACCCAGTTCGTCAGGCAGGTGGTCCGCGAGAAGTCGAGCTTGTAGCCGGCGGCGTGGCTGTAGGTGCCACCCGCGTGACCGGTCTCGGTGCCGCCGGTGATGGTGAGGCCGCAGCCGCTGGCGTTCTTGAGCGTGATCGCGCCGTCCACGCTGGCCTGGCGCAGTCCTTCGAACGACGTGCAGGTCGAGTTGCCTGGGTCGCTGCAGCCGCCGGACGAGGTCCAGCCGATGCCGGCCGCGGAGAACTGCGACGCGGCGCTCGCGTGGGTGACGGCGGACGCCGTACCGGCGAGGCCGAACGTCAGGCCGAACGTCAGGCCGAGGGTGGTGAGGATGACTAAGAGGATTCCCGAGAGTTTCTTCATGCGTGAACCCCTGCCCGGGGTCTGCGCGGAGAAACGTTGATGTCGAGAGAGCGGTGGTTTCGAGGCTCGGCGCTGGCGCGCCTCGCACCTCAACCACCGACAGCCTCAACCACCGTTAGCGGCGGAGCCACCACTCCATCCGCTTGGTGACCCACGGCAGCGCGAAGTAGGTCATCACGGGCGTCATCACGAGCACGACCGCGAGCACCCGCAGCGGCAGCACCCAGTCGGCGACCAGGTGGCCGGCGACCCAGTTGGCCAGCACGCTCAGCGGATAGAAGACCAGGAAGATCACGGTCGCCTGCTTCCACCGCGGCGGCGCGGGAGCGGGCGGACGCAGGTCCTCGACGTCGTACGTCGTCGGCGGGTCGAACCAGCCCTCGATCCCCGTCCGGCGCTCGACGCTGGACTCGCCGACCAAGCCCTGCGCGGCACCCAGCCACCACTCCCGCTGGGGCGAGGCCTCCCAGGTCGCCAGCGACTGCTCGTCGGCGAATCGGTAGAGCATGTGCCACTCCTCCGACTCCGTCGACGGGCGCACCCAGCCCGAGCCGAGGAACCCCTCGAAGCGCGTGGCCAGGGCCGAGCCGGCGCGGATCCAGGCGAGCATCTCGTCGCTGTGGCCGGGCGCGATGGTCCGGGTGATCGAGACGGTGACGGGGGCGCTCATGCCTCGATCGTCCGGGGGTGCTGGCGGACCACGCAAGTCGGGCTGGCACAGTGTCGCCATGCCGGAGTCTGCCGCCGAGATCCACGCCCGCGTCCTCGCCGTTGCCAGCGACGGGCGGCTGCCCGCCCCCGCGATCACCGGGTGGGAGATCTTCCCGTGGGAGGTCGTCGACGGCGCCATCGCGCCGAAGGCGCTCGCCGCGCCGGGCGTCGAAGCGCCCCGGGTGGGCGATGAAGGTGGCGCGCCCTGCAATGCCTGCGCCGGCATCGACCCGGAGACCATCGTCTGGGAGGACGAGCACTGGGTGCTCACCACCCAGCCGGCCAGCGGTCTGCCGATGGTCCTGGTCCTGCAGACCCGCGAGCACGAGGACGCCGGCGAGATCGACGACGACCTCGCCTCCGAGTTCGGCCGGATCTCCAACCGGCTGGTCCGCATCATCGAGGGCCTGCCCGGCATCGGCCGCGTCCACGTCAACCGCTGGGGCGACGGGTCGTCGCACTTCCACGTCTGGTTCTTCGTCCGTCCCGACGGCTTCGACGTCATCAAGGGCTCGTTCGCCGTGGAGTGGGACGCCATCCTGCCGCCGGTCGACGCCGACGTACGCCGGGCCGACCTCCACGCCGTCGCGGTCAAGCTCGCCAACTGGGGCGGTCACGCCCGCGCCTGACGCGTACGGCGATGGGGCCCCGGTGTCCCTCGCATTGGCGATGGCAGTCCGGTCGCTGCGGCCACAGACTGTGGCATGACTTTCCTCGCCGAGCCCGACCCGACGCCCCAGGTCCAGGCTCTGTACGACGCCGATGTCCAGGACCACGGCTACGTGATGAACCTGAGCCGCGCCTGGGCACACAACCCCGACGCCCACGACCGCTTCTTCGCTCTGGTCGCGGACGTCGCACGCGCGGGAGGTCTGTCCATGCGCGAACGCGGCATCCTCGTGACGGCGTGCGCATCGACACTGGGCGACTCCTACTGCTCGCTCGCGTGGGGCGCGAAGCTCGCCGCCGAGACCGACGACGCCGACCTGGCGGGCGGCGTCCTCACCGGCGCGGACGCCGGGCTCTCGGAGCGTGAGCAGGCGATGGCCTCCTGGGCACGCCGGGTCGCGGCCGACCCGAACGGCACGACCTCGGCGAACGTCGCCGGCCTCAGGGACGCGGGCCTCGACGAGGCCACCATCTTCGCCGTCACGGTGTTCGTGGCGCTCCGGCTGGCGTTCTCGACCGTCAACGACGCCCTGGGTGCCGTGCCCGATACCGAGCTGTGGGCCACCGCGCCGGCGCCGGTTGCCGACGCCGTGACCTGGGGTCGCTGAGCCTCAGCTCTCGCAGCCCAGCCCGTCGACGTACCAGTCCGGCACCTGACCGGCCACGACCTCGTCGGCGAGGCTCCAGACCACCTCGGGGTAGCCACCGCTCGCGTCCATCCGTTGCAGGACCGGCCACTTGCGGGAGGTCGCGAGGGCGTCCGCGGCACGCTGCGCACGCGGCGCGTCACCGGCCGCCGTCGCGGTCGCGAACTCATCGAACCAGGCACACGCCACCGCTCCGGCCACATCGACGCCGAGCTGGTAGGGCTCGGCCTCGTCCGACGTCACCTCCGGCTGCTTGCCGGAGGGCAGCAGCGGGTCGACGTACCGGTGGATCTCGGAGAGGATCTGGCCGATGCTCGCCGGGCGCTCCCCGGCGTCGACGAACTCCTCGGGCAGGCTCGCCTCGAAGCTCCTCTCGGTCACGGCGCGCAGCCGGCCCAGCAGGGCGAGGTACGCCGGCTTGCCCATCCCGCTGGCGCGGATCTCCAGCCAGGTGCCGTCCTGGACCTGCCGGATGGTGGTGTGGTCGCGGGGGCCGTAGGCCCACAGCTGGCCGCCGAGCCCGAGCACCTCGACCGGCTCGCCGTCCGCAGGCGGGTCGACGATGTGGCGGCGGTCCTCGACGTAGCCGTCGTAGCTGTCGGCGGCGTACCTGGTGATCTCGAGCTCCATGTCGCCCTTCTCGTAGGCGACGCCGTCCGTGTCACCGACGTGGACGACGGTCCAGCCCGGGGCGTCGAGCAGCACCCGGTCGCTGACCGTCGGTGCGGCCGCGACGCCGCTCTCACTGCTGCCCGGCCCCTGGCCGGCGACCAGCCAGGCGCAGCCGGCGACCAGCGCCACGACGGCCGCGGCAGCGGCGGCCGGGACGAGCCACGTCGTACGGCGTCGGGGCGGGTCGGTGCGGACCGGTCGGTCGTCGAGGACGGGAGTGCTCATGATCTCCTCCAGGAGCTCGGCTCGCCCGCGGTGGAGCGGGAGCTCGGCGACGGCGTCGTCGGTGAGCTTGGCGTTCATGACCGCTCCTTCCGGGTGAGCTGGGGTTGTCTGGAGGGGAGATGTCCGGGTGGCTCGGGATCGTTGCCGAGGACGTCGCGCAGCCTGGCCCGGGCGCGGGACAGGCGCGGCCGGACGACCACCGTGGTGAGGCCGAGCACCTCGGCGATCTCCCGTGGCTCGAGGCCTTCCCACAGGTGCAGCTCGAGCACCTCCTGGTCGCGAGCGCTCAGTCGGCGCATCGCCGCGACGACGTCGGCGCGCTGCACCACGTCGTCGCTGGTGTCCGGGACGCAGGTCGCGAGCTCCTGGCGCAGCCGGTCACCGAGAGCGGACCGCCGGTGGTTGCCGCGCCGCTGGTTGGCCAGCACGCGCCGCGCGACGCCGTACAACCACGGGCGCAGCTCCGGACCGGGCGGCACATGGGCGAGCCGGCGCCAGGCGACCAGGAACGTCTCGGCGGTGACGTCGGCGGCGTCTTCGGCTCGGTCGGTGCGCCGCAGGGCGTAGCCGAGGACCGCGTCGAAGTGGGTGGCGTACAGGCGGCGGTACGTCTCCGCGCGGGACTCGGTCACAGTCTGTCCATGTCCGGCATCCGCACGAGCGTTGCAGCCGACCTAGAGAATGCTGCCGGGTGAGTACGCCGCGGCCTCGGGGTGCCGGGCGGTCACCTCGGAGACTCGTCGTACGACGGCCTGGACCTGGTCGACGGCGGCACCGGTGAACGTGATCGGCTCGGCCACCAGGCTGGCGAGCTGCGCCTCGGTCAGGCCGAGGCGCGGGTCGGCGGCGAGGCGGGCGAAGACGTCGTTGTCGGCCTGGCCCTGGCGCATGTCGAGCGCGGTCCCGACCGCTGCCTCCTTGATCGCCTCGTGGGCGGCCTCGCGGCCGACGCCGTTGCGCACGGCGGCCATCAGCACCTTGGTCGTCGACAGGAACGGCAGGTAGCGGTCGAGCTCGCGCTGGATCACGGCGGGAAACGCCCCGAACTCGTCGAGCACCGTCAGGAACGTCTCGAAGAGGCCGTCGGCGGCGAAGAAGGCGTCCGGCAGCGCGACGCGCCGTACGACAGAGTCGGAGACGTCGCCCTCGTTCCACTGGTCGCCGGCGAGCTCGCCGATCATCGACAGGTGGCCGCGGAGCACGACGGAGAGTCCGTTGACCCGCTCGGCGGAGCGGCTGTTCATCTTGTGCGGCATCGCGGACGAGCCGACCTGGCCCTCCTTGAAGCCCTCGGTGACGAGCTCGTTGCCGGCCATCAGCCGGATCGTGGTCGCCAGGTTGGACGGGGCGGCGACCAGCTGGACCAGGCTCGACACGACGTCGAAGTCGAGGGAGCGCGGGTAGACCTGGCCGACGCTGGTGAGGACGTTGTCGAAGCCCAGGTGGTGCGCCACCCGCTCCTCGAGCTGCTGCAGCTTGGTGGCGTCGCCGTCCAGGAGGTCGAGCATGTCCTGCGCGGTGCCCATCGGGCCCTTGATGCCGCGCAGCGGGTAGCGGGACAGGAGGTTCTCGACCCGGTCGATCGAGATCAGCATCTCGTCGGCGACGGTCGCGAACCGCTTGCCGAGCGTGGTCGCCTGCGCCGCCACGTTGTGGGAGCGGCCGGCCATCACGGTGGCCTCGTGCTCGGCGGCCAGGCGGCCCAGGCGCGCGAGCGCGGCGACGGCCCGGTCGCGGACGAGGGCCAGCGACTGCTTCACCTGGAGCTGCTCGACGTTCTCGGTCAGGTCGCGCGAGGTCATGCCTTTGTGGATGTGCTCGTGCCCGGCAAGCGCCGAGAACTCCTCGATGCGCGCCTTCACGTCGTGCCGGGTCACCCGCTCGCGTGCCGCGATCGACTCGAGGTCGACCTTTCCAGTGACGTCGCGGTAGGCCTCGATCACGCCGTCCGGCACGTCGATGCCGAGGTCGCGCTGCGCCTCGAGCACCGCGATCCACAGCTGCCGCTCGAGCACGATCTTGTGCTCGGGCGACCAGATCTGGGCCAGCTCGGCGGAGGCGTAGCGGGTGGCCAGAATGTTGGGCACGGCGTTCGGGACGGTCACGTGCCTGATTCTCCCACGGCGACGCCGGTCACCCCTGGGCGCCCGAGCAACGACCACTCCCGACCGGCACCCGTCGCCCACCGACGACCGCGCCATGCGTCGAACCAGGGGCCTGGCTCGTTGAGGTGCAACCGATGGCGACCGTTCGGACCGCCGGTCACATCGACGATCTCGCCTCCCTGCACGACGAATCCGCACACCGTCCAGACGTAGGGAAGCGGTCCGTCCTGACTGATCGACACACCCAGAACCGCTGCCGCCCACATCCCCAGGCGGAGATCCTCGACCACCATCGGGCCGATCGCCTCGAAGCGCCGCACGTCGACGACTCGGCGGTCTAGGAAGAGTCCGAACGGACACTCACGGAAGACGGCGCCCGCCGCGACGACCGGCCGAGCTACTAGCTCATCGATACCCTCTGCCTCGTACAACGTGGCGCTTGAGGTGCGGAGTGGCTCTCCTGCAAGTCCCGCACCCAGGGCGAGATTCGCCTGTCGTCGCGGCATCCCGATGGTGCTGAGGCGGAGTGCCGCTTGGCGTGCACTGATGAGCATGGGCAGACCGTAGGCCTCAGCTACTCCTGACGACAGCGGTCGAGGCGAGCCTGTGGACAGTCGGTAATGGGGTCCACGTGGACCCCATTACCGAGCAGTCGGCGAGCGTCAGCGCAGATTCATCAGCGCAGAGTCATCAGCGCAGGGACGCACCCTCGACGACCCCGAGAGGTTCGGCGGCGATGTCGCTGCGCCTCTGCATGCCCGGGAAGCTGATCAGCTCGGCGGCTGCGTACGCCGCTTCACGGGCGTCGGCGACATCGGTGCCGACAGCGCGGACAGCGAGGACCCGGCCGCCGGCGGTGACGAGGTCGTCGCCCGACAGCGCAGTGCCCGCGTGGATGACGTCGACACCCTCGCGGGCGGCGGCCAGGTCGGCGCCGGTGATGACGTCGCCCTTCGAGGAGGACTCGGGGTAGCCGGCGGAGGCGAGCACGACCGTGACCGCGGCACCGTCGCGGAAGACCGGCGCCGGCACCTCGGCGAGCCGACCCGCGGCCGCGGCCGCCAGCAGCTGGCCCAGCGGGGACTCGAGCACCGCCAGCACCGGCTGGATGTCCGGGTCGCCGAAGCGGACGTTGAACTCGATCACCCGCGGCCCGGTCTCGGTCAGCGCCAGGCCGACGTACAGACAGCCGACGAACGGCGTGCCGCGATGCGTCATCTCCGCGAGCGTCGGCCGGACGATCTGGTCGAGCACCACGTCGGCCAGGTCGGGCTGCGCCCAGGTGAGCGGCGTGTAGGAGCCCATGCCTCCGGTGTTGGGTCCGCGGCCACCGTCGAAGATCCGCTTGAAGTCCTGGGCGGGCTGCAGGGCGTACGCCGTGGTCCCGTCGCAGATCGCGAAGACGGAGACCTCGGCGCCGTCGAGGAACTCCTCGATCACCACCCGCCCGCCCCCCTGTGATGTGCAGAGTGCAGCGTGCGCCAGCGCCTCGGCGCGGTCCCGGGTGACCACGACGCCCTTGCCGGCGGCCAGCGCGTCGTCCTTGACGACGTACGGCGCCCCGAAGTCGTCCAGCGCGGCCTCGACCTCGGCCGGGGTGGTGCACGTGTGCGAGCCCGCGGTCGGCACACCGGCGGCCGCCATGACCTCGTTGGCGAAGGCCTTCGAGCCCTCCAGTTGTGCCGCTGCCTTCGAGGGGCCAAAGACGGCGATCCCGCGCTCGCGCACGGTGTCCGCGACTCCGGCGACCAGGGGCGCCTCCGGCCCGACCACGACCAGATCCACCCCCAGGGCGACGGCCAGGTCGGCGACCGACGTACCGGACATCGGGTCGACGTCGTGCAGCGTCGCGACCGCGGCGATGCCCGGGTTGCCCGGGGCGGCGTGCACCTCGGTCACCGCGGGGTCGAGCGAGAGTGCGTGGGCCAGCGCGTGCTCGCGGCCGCCGGTGCCGATGACGAGCGTCTTCATCAGATCAGCTCGTGGATCACGACTGTCGCGTCGCGCGACGGGCCGACGCCGACCGCCGACATCCGGGCACCGGACATGGCCTCCACGGCCTTCACGTAGGCCTGGGCGTTGGCCGGCAGGTCCGCGAAGGTCCGCGCGCCGGAGATGTCCTCCGACCACCCGTCGAGGTACTCGTAGATCGGCTTCGCGTGGTGGAAGTCGGTCTGGTTGACCGGCATCTCGTCGTGGCGGGTGCCGTCGACGTCGTACGCGACGCAGACCGGGATCGTCTCGAGGCCGGTCAGCACGTCGAGCTTGGTGAGCACGAAGTCGGTGACGCCGTTGACACGAGCGGCGTAGCGGGCGATGACGGCGTCGTACCAGCCGCAGCGACGGGGCCGGCCGGTCGTGGTGCCGAACTCGGCCCCGACCCGGCGCAGGTGCTCCCCGTTCTCGTCCTCGAGCTCGGTCGGGAACGGGCCCTCGCCGACGCGGGTCGTGTAGGCCTTGACGATCCCGATGACCTGGTTGAGCCGCATCGGCGGGATCCCGGACCCGGTGCACGCGCCCGCGGAGGTCGCGGACGACGAGGTGACGAACGGGTACGTGCCGTGGTCGACGTCGAGCAGCGTGGCCTGGCCGGCCTCGAGCAGCACAGTCTCGCCGCGGTCGAGGGCCTGGTTGAGCAGCAGCCCGGTGTCGCAGACCATCGGCCGCAGGCGATCGGCGTACGCCAGCAGCTCCTCGACGGTCTGCTCGACGGTCGCGGCCCGGCGGTTGTAGATCTTGCTGAGGATCTGGCCCTTGAGGTCGAGGACACCCTCGACCTTCTGGGTCAGGATCTTCTCGTCGAAGATGTCCTGGACCCGGATGCCGATCCGGTTCATCTTGTCGGCGTACGTCGGGCCGATGCCGCGGCCGGTGGTGCCGATCCGGCGGCTGCCGAGGAAGCGCTCGGTGATCTTGTCGATCGTGCGGTTGTAGTCGGCGATGACGTGCGCGTTGGCGCTGACCTTGAGCAGGCTGACGTCGACGCCGCGAGCGATCAGGGCGTCGAGCTCCTCGAAGAGGACGGCGAGGTCGACCACGACGCCGTTGCCGATCACCGGCGTGACGCCGGGGCTCAAGATGCCGCTGGGGAGCAGGTGGAGTGCGTACTTCTCGCTCGTGCCGTCCTCCTGGCGGATGACGACCGTGTGGCCGGCGTTGTTGCCGCCGTTGAACTTGACGACGTAGTCGACGCGGCTGCCGAGGAGGTCGGTCGCCTTGCCCTTCCCCTCATCGCCCCATTGGGCTCCGATGATGGCGATCGCCGGCATGCATGCTCCTCGTTCGGTGGTCGAGCCTGTCGAGACCCCTGAAAACCAAAGAACTCCGGCACAAGGCACCGGAGCTCTTGCGGCCACACGCTACCAAAGGGTGACCCGCGTCGCGGACTCGTCGGTTACTGTCCGCCACGTGGATCCACTCCTCGTCATCACCAACTCAGGGGCCGGCACCGCGGACGAGGAACGGCTGGACTCGGCGCTCGCCGTGCTGCGCGAGCACGCCTCGGTCGAGGTCGCGGCGACCGCAAACCCGGGCGAGCTCGACGGGGTGCTGCACCGGGCCGGGTCACGTCGGATCGTCGTCGCCGGCGGGGACGGCAGCCTGCACGCCGTCGTCGCCGCCCTGCACCGGCGCCGCGAGCTCAAGGACGCCGTCCTCGGCCTGATCCCGCTGGGCACCGGCAACGACTTCGCCCGCGGCACCTCGCTACCGCTGGAGCCGGAGGCGGCCGCGCACGTCATCCTGGACGGGACGCCGCGACCGATGGACCTCATCGTCGACGAGGTCGGCGAGATCGTCGTCAACAGCGTGCATGTCGGCGCCGGCGCCAACGCGAGCCGTCGAGGCGCCCGGTGGAAGGAGCGCCTCCACTCGATCGGGGTCGGCAAGGCCAACCTCGGCAAGCTCGGCTACCCGATCGGTGCCGCGATGACCGCCTGGAAGCCGCCGATCATCCGGGTCCGGATCGAGGTCGACGGCGAGGTGGTGGTCGACCTCGACGAGCCGATCCTGATGGCCGCGGTCGGCAACGGCTCGTCGGTCGGCGGCGGCGCGGAGCTGACGCCCGAGGCCGATCCCGAGGACGGCCGCTTCGACGTGATGATCTCCCGCTCGACCGGCCCGGTGGCCCGCCTGGCGTACGTCGCGCACCTCGGGTTCGCGTCCCACCACGAGCGCGACGACGTGACCTACCTGCGCGGCACCCGGGTCTCGGTGTCGGGCGGCCCCTTCTGGTGCAGCGCCGACGGCGAGATCTACGGACCGGAGCGCCAGCGGACCTGGCGGCTCGAGCCCGCGGCGTACCACTTGGTGCTGCCCTAGCTCGAACCTCGCCGGCGAGGTGGTTTCGAGGCTCGGCGCTAGCGCGCCTCACACCTCAACCACCGAAACACGGTGGTTGAGGTGCGAGGGCCGCCAGGCCCGAGCCTCGAAACCACCACCGCTAGATCCACCCCCGCCGCGCCGCCTCGACGCCGGCCTGGAAGCGCGAGTCCGCACCGAGCTCGGTCATCAGCGCCGACACCCGACGCCGGACCGTACGCAGGCTGATGCCCAGCTTGCGGGCGATCTGCTCGTCGTGGGCGCCGGAGGCGAGCTGCTCGAGCAGGAACCGGCGCAGGTCCAGCCGCGGCTCGCCCTGGTCGAGGTCGGGTACGACGGCGCGGTCCCACAGCAGCTCGAACCAGTGCGTCATCGCCTCGACGAGGCCGCGCTGACGCGTCACCGAGAGCGGCGAGTCCGCGAGCCCGAGCGGCTCGGGCAGCACCGCGTGCGAGTCGCCGATGACCAGCAGCCGCGTCGGCAGCTCCGGGAGCACCCGGATCTCCTCGCCCACCGCCACCCGGCCGAGGAGCTCGGGGGACGCGGCGTTGAGCGCGCGCACCGGGTAGATCGCCCGCGACCGGCGGCCCTGCCCGATCGCCTCGGCGATCAACGCGATCCTCCGGTCCTCGCGCGGGCTGGACCACTGGTCCGGTCGCAGCCACAGCAGGTCACCGCTGCCGCGCAGCACCAGCGACCGAACCAGCCCGAAGATGTCGCCACCGGTCGCCACCTCGCCCTCGAGCGGCTGGCTGGACGCGAGCTCGCCCGGAGCGCGCCTGCTCTCCTCGGCGCTGAGCAGCCCCATCGCCGCTGTGATCCCGTCGAGGCTGCGGTGGGTCCGCTCGACCTCGGCCGACTGGGCGCTCAGCGCCATCCGCAGCACCTCGACCGGCGCGACGACCTCGATCGTCGTACCGACCACCCGGACCGCCCCGGCGTCGATCAGCGGCGCCAGCTCCTCGAGCAGCTCCTCGGGCGTCCGCAGCATGGACGCGGCGACCCGGGCGAGCTCGCGCCCCGTCTGCGCCCGGAGTCGCTGGTAGGTCTGGTCGAGCTCCGGGGTGAAGCCGAGGGCGGTGAGCACCGAGGACGGTCGCGAGCGGGGCACTCTGGCATGTTAGTGCCAGCGGCCACTTCGCTCGGTCTGGCACGGAGAGGTCAATGCCATGATCGCCGCCACGCGCGCCGCCGCCACGACCCACATCGGGGGATGAGGTCGTGGCTCGCGCACGCGCGCGTCGCGAGGTGCCGGGACTGCCACTGGGCGGCGGTCCCGGCACTTGCCAATTCACACTTGCCAATTCAGGCGCCGGTTCTGCGCCCGGTAGCGTTGGCGGACGACGTCCCCACGACCTCAGGAGCAGCACAGATGGCACGAGGCGCCCAGTCCGGCGGCCAGTCGAACGCCGAGCCCCACGACTGGGTCACCCGCGCGGCCGACGACACAATCCGTCACGCCCAGCAGCAGCACGGTGACGACCTCGGCAGCCACGTGATCACCTGCGCCTCCGGCGCGAGCCCCTCGGGGCCGGTGCACCTGGGCAACCTGCGCGAGTTCCTGACCGTCCACTTCGTGGCCGAGGAGATCAAGCGACGCGGGATCCCCGCCCGGCACCTGCACAGCTGGGACGACTACGACCGCTTCCGCAAGGTCCCGGCCGGGATCGACCCGTCCTGGTCCGAGCACATCGGCCGGCCGCTGTCCGCCGTACCCGATCCGTGGAGCTGCCACGAGTCGTGGGCCGAGCACTACAAGGAGCCGCTGATCGCCTCGCTGCGCGAGCTCGGCGTGGAGATGGTCGAGGTCTCCCAGACCGAGATGTACCGCGCCGGCACCTACCGCGAGCAGATCCTGACCGCCGTACGCCGGCGTGACGAGATCGAGCAGGTGATGTCCCGCTACCGCACGAAGGCCGCGACCGCTGCGCCCGAGAGCGAGGAGGAGGCCGCTGCGATGGCCGACTCCGTCGCCAACGACGACGAGTCCGGGCTGACCGGGATGGGCGCGACCGACGACCTCGCGCGCTTCCCGTACAAGCCCTACTGCCGCGACTGCGGGCGCGACACCACCATCATCACGGCGTACGACGACGACACGACCGACCTGTCCTACACCTGCACGGCCTGCTCGTACGACGGCGTCACCAACCTGTCGACCGACAACGAAGGCAAGCTGGTCTGGAAGGTCGACTGGCCGATGCGCTGGGAGTTCGAGGGCGTCGACTTCGAGCCCGGCGGCGTCGACCACGCGAGCCCCGGCTCGTCGTACACGGTCGGCAAGGAGCTCGTGAAGCTGTACGGCGGCCGCGCGCCGTCGTTCGTCGGCTACTCGTTCGTCGGCGCCGGCGGGCAGGTCAAGATGTCGTCGTCGCGTGGCGGCGTGCCGACCGCGGCCGAGGCGCTGAGGATCCTCGAGGCCCCGATCCTGCGCTGGCTCTACGTGCGGCGGGCGCCCAAGCAGGCCTTCAACGTCGACTTCGGCGCCGAGGTGGTCCGGCTGTACGACGAGTGGGACGCGCTCGGCAAGAAGGCGGCTAACCCCGACAAGCGCGACGCGCAGGTGCTCGCCTTCGAGCGCGCGTCCTCCACCACGAGTGCCGGCACGCTGCCGACGCCGGCCGTGGTGGTCCCCTTCAAGCTGCTGTCCTCGGTGGCGGACGTGACCGCCGGCAGCGCCGAGCTGATCAGCCGGATCGTCGGCGACGTCGGCCACGAGCACGCGTCGGTCGCGGACCTGGAGCCGCGTCTCGGCAAGGCGATGACGTGGATGGCCGACTTCGTGCCGGAGGAGGACCGCACGACGGTCCGCGAGACCCCGGACGCCGAGCGGCTCGCGAGGCTCTCGGAGGACGAGGAGCTTTGGCTGCGCCAGCTGCTCGACCGACTGCCGGACCAGCTCGACCTCGAGTCGACCACGTCGCTGATCTACGGCGTACCCAAGCTGGCCCGCGGGCTCGGCCTCGACGACGCGCCGACCGAGCAGGTCAAGCAGGACCAGAAGGGCTTCTTCCGGCTGCTCTACAACCTGCTCGTCGACGCCGAGCGCGGGCCGCGGCTGCCCACGCTCTTCCTGGCGCTCGGCGCCGACAAGGTCCGGCAGCTGCTGACCCCGCCGGCCTAACGGTCAGGAGTCGCCGAGCAGCTCGTCACCCAGCAGAATTTCGTGGCCGGTGGGGCTGGAGTCGCGGAGGAACTCCGAGCAGCGCTCCCACTCGGCGTCCTCGCCGATGGCCCGGGCCGCCAGCGCCAGCAGGGCCAGGCAGGTGAGGAAGCCGCGGTTGGGCTCGTGCTCCCACGGCACCGGGCCATGGCCCTTCCAGCCGTTGCGCCGCAGCATGTCCAGGCTGCGGTGGTAGCCGACGCGCGCGTAGGCGTAGATCGTGACCGCGTCGTCCTCGGCCTCGGCGGCAAGGGTGGCGAGCGTCGCCCAGGCGACGGGCGACTCGGGGTGCCGGCGTACGACGTCCATCGCGTCCGCCCCCGGCACCAGCTCGGCCGAGGCGGGGTCCTCGGGGAGCAGGGTGGGCGGCGGGCCGGCCATCAGGTCATTTCCTGTGAAAGAGCTCATGGGAGCAATTGTCCCTGGTCGGGTGTTGAGTGTTCTCGTGACCCAGTCAGCCAACCCCACCACGACCGATCCGACCGGCGGCAAGGAGCCGTGGCCGGCGCTCTTCGCGCTGTGCATCGGCTTCTTCATGATCCTGGTCGACACGACCATCGTGTCGGTCGCGACCCCGGCGATCATCGACGACCTGGGCGCCGACGTGAACGACGTCGTGTGGGTGACCAGCGCCTACCTGCTGGCGTACGCCGTCCCGGTGCTGATCACCGGTCGGCTCGGTGACCGGTTCGGGCCCAAGAACATCTACCTGATCGGCCTCACCGTCTTTACGCTCGCGTCACTGTGGTGCGGTCTGACCGGGAGCATCGACATGCTGATCGCGGCGCGGGTCGTGCAGGGTCTGGGCGCCTCGATGATCACGCCGCAGACGATGGCGATCATCACCCGCATCTTCCCGGCCGAGCGCCGCGGTGCGGCGATGTCGCTGTGGGGCGCCACGGCGGGCGTCGCGACCCTGGTAGGTCCGATCCTGGGCGGCATCCTGGTCGACGGCCTGGGCTGGGAGTGGATCTTCTTCATCAACATCCCGGTCGGCATCCTCGGCTTCGTGCTCGCCTGGCGCCTGGTGCCGGCGCTGCCCACGCACACCCACAAGTTCGACTGGCTGGGCGTGGCGCTCAGTGGCGCCGGCATGTTCCTGCTGGTCTTCGGCATCCAGGAGGGACACCAGTACGACTGGGGGCCCGGCATCTGGGCCCTCATCGTCTCGGGCCTCGTGGTGTTCGGCCTGTTCATCCTCTGGCAGGCGCGCAACCGGGCCGAGCCGCTGGTCCCGCTCGGGCTCTTCCGGGACCGCAACTTCTCCCTGGCCAACGTCGCCATCTCGGTGATGGGCTTCTCGATCACGGCGCTGGCGATCCCGCTGATGATCTGGGCTCAGGTGGTCCGCGGGCTGAGCCCGACCCGGTCGGCGCTGATCCTGGTGCCCATGGCCGTCATGACGATCGCCCTCGCCAAGGTCGTCGGCCGCCTGACCGACCGGGTGCACCCGCGCACCCTGACGGCGTTCGGCTTCGGCTGCCTCTTCGTCGGCCTACTGTCGCTGACGTTCGTGATGACGCCGGACACCTCGATCTGGTGGACGGTGCCACCCATGGTGGTCTTCGGCATCGGCAACGCGTTCGTGTGGGCACCCAACAGCGCCACCGCGACGCGCAACCTGCCGGTGCAGCTCGCCGGTGCCGGGTCCGGCGTCTACAACGCCACCCGCCAGGTCGGCGCGGTCCTCGGCTCCGCGGCGATCGCCGTGCTGATCGACTCCCGCCTCGCGGCCGAGGGTCTGCCGTCGTTCCAGGGCGAGGGCTCGGGTGGGGCCGAGCTGCCGCCGCAGGTCGCCCAGGCGTTCAGTGACGCGATGGCGACCTCGGTGCTGCTACCGGTCGCCGCGTTCGTCCTCGGCTTCATCGCCGTGCTGTTCTTCCAGAAGCCGCGCCACGCCGGGTACGCGTCATCGCCGGTCGAGTAGCACAACGAGTGGTTTCGAGGCTCGCTTCGAAACCACCGGCTCGGTGGTTGAGGTGCGAGGAGCGCTAGCGACGAGCCTCGAAACCACCGCTACTTGATCGAGGCGCCCGCCGAGCGCAGGTGCTCGCACGCCTCGACCACACGCGCGGCCATGCCGGCCTCGGCGGCCTTGCCCCAGGCGCGGGGGTCGTAGAGCTTCTTGTTGCCGACCTCGCCGTCGACCTTCAGGACGCCGTCGTAGTTCTGGAACATGTGCGTGGCGACCGGTCGGGTGAACGCGTACTGGGTGTCGGTGTCCACGTTCATCTTCACCACGCCGTAGTCGACGGCGGCGGCGATCTCCTCGGGCGACGAGCCGGAGCCACCGTGGAAGACCAGGTGGAAGGGCTTGGCGCCGGCCTCGAGGCCGAACTCGGCGACGACCGCTTCCTGCGCCTCCTTGAGGACCTCCGGGCGCAGCTTCACGTTGCCCGGCTTGTAGACGCCGTGCACGTTGCCGAAGGTCAGCGCGGTCATGTAGTAGCCGCGGTCGCCGTACCCCAGCGCCTTCGCGGTCGCGATGGCGTCCGCGGGGGTGGAGTAGAGCTTGTCGTTGATGGCGTTCTCGACGCCGTCCTCCTCGCCACCGACGACGCCGACCTCGATCTCGAGGATCACCTTCGCCTTGATGCAGCGGTCGAGGAGCTCCTCGGCGATCACCAGGTTCTCGTCGAGAGGTACGGCGGAGCCGTCCCACATGTGCGACTGGAAGAGCGGCGCCTCTCCACGAGACACGCGCTCCTCGGAGAGCGCCAGCAGCGGCCGGACGAACCCGTCGAGCTTGTCCTTGGGGCAGTGGTCGGTGTGCAGCGCGATGTTGACCGGGTAGTTCTTCGCGACCTCGGCGGCGTACGCCGCGAAGGCGACCGAGCCGGACACCATGTCCTTCACCGACGGGCCGGACAGGTACTCGGCGCCGCCCGTCGAGACCTGGATGATGCCGTCGGAGCCGGCGTCGGCGAAGCCCTTCAGCGCGGCGTTCAGGGTCTGCGAGGAGGACACGTTGATCGCCGGGAACGCGAACGCGTTCGCCTTGGCGGTGTCCAGCATCTCGGCGTACTTCTCGGGGGTGACGATGGGCATCTGACTGCGCTCCTCGGACGGACGTCGTATCTCTCCTACCGACCCTAGTGGCTACCCGTCGGTCGCCCGACCGCCGCTCGACCCGTGACAACCCCACCGCCGGGCGCTCCGTTCTGGAAGTGTCAGGACGAGCAGGTGGGAGAACGCGATGAGCACTGAGATCGACGAGTGGATCGGCGCCGAGGTCGAGCGCTCCTTTGCCGGGGAGCCGCCGCTGCGCGACCCGCGGGAGTACGCCGCACGAGGTCGCCGGGCCCAGCGCCGGCGCCGCGCAGCTGCCAGCGCGCTCGGGGCCGCCGCAGTCACCGTGGTCGCGGCGCTGGCCGTCGGCGGGTTGCACCCCGGCGCCGGACCCGACCGGGGCGTCAAGCCGGCCGGGAGCGGGACCGGCCCGGTCCGCGGGACCACCTCGATCCCGCTCGACCCCTCCACCGCGGAGGAGTGCGCTCGACGGCCGGCGACGGGATGCGGCCTCGCGCTCGACTGGGACGACCTGCACAGCAACGCGAACGGAGACCTGGTGCGCGGCCACCCGGACGTCGAGGTCACCGGTCGCTACGACGACGTCTACTCCCCCTCCTACCGCGCCTCGTCCGCCCTCGAGGTGCGGCGCGGCGACCGCGTCGCGTGGGTCCTCGTGACCTGGAGCGACGAGGGGGTCGGCATCGAGTTCAGCTGTGCCGACCCCACGCGCACCTTCGACCAGTGGGTCGCCGACAGCTCCGCCAGCCAGCTGGGCGGCGCCTGGCGTGACTATCCCTGCGCGGCCGATGCCCAAAGTTTCGGGTCGACCCCGCGATGAGGGCACACCTCGAGGAGGAGTACGTCGCGTTCGTGGCGGCGCGGCAGCAGCACCTGCGCCGCATCGCCTACGCGATCTGCGGCGACTGGCACCGCGCCGACGACCTGCTGCAGACCGCCCTCACCAAGCTCTACCTGGCGTGGCCGCGCCTGCACCACGACGGCCGCGAGGAGGCGTACGTCCGAACCATCCTGGTCCGGGCCGACATCGACGAGCACCGCCGGCCCTGGCGCCGGGAGCGGTCGACGGACGCGCCTCCGGACCGGCCGGCACCCGCTCTGCTCGGGTTCGAGGAGCGGTCCACGCTGCTCGACGCGATCCGGCAACTGCCGGACATGCAGCGGCGCACGGTGCTGCTCCGGCACTGGCTCGGGCTGTCGGTGGAGGAGACCGCGGCGGAGCTCGGGATCAGCGAGGGCACCGTGAAGAGCCACACCTCACGCGCCCTTCATTCGCTGCGATCGGTCCTCGCGGAGGACCGCACGTCGTAGCGTGACCGCATGACGCTCAGCGGTCGGTACGTCGCCGTGGTCGGCCCGGCCGATGACGCTCGGCCGTCGGACCTGGCCCACGCCGACGAGGTCGGCCGGCTGCTCGCCGAGGCCGGCGCGGTGCTGCTGACCGGGGGGCATCACGGCGTAATGCAGGCGGCTGCCCGGGGGGCCCGCGACGGTGCCGGCGTCTCGATCGGCCTGATGCCCGGATCCGAGCGCAGCTCCGGCTCTCCCGAGCACACCTACCTGCTGCCGACCGGGCTGGGCGAGTTGCGCAACGGTCTGCTCGTCCGCGCGGCCGACGCGGTCGTCGCCGTCGGCTGCTCCTGGGGCACGCTGAGCGAGATCGCGCTGGCCCGCCGGACCGGCGTACCGCTCGTGCTGATCGACCCGTGGGAGCTGCCTGCGGACGTCGGCACCGTCGTCGCGGACCCCGCGGACGCGGTGGCGACGGTCCACGAGCTCCTCGCCGGCCGCTGACAACCGATCGTCCCCGGTCCCCGTATCCCCACCATGGACACCCGACTCCGCGACGACCTGGACCGCTGCTTCGGCGACGGCCCGCCGGTCGACGACACCGATCTGCTGCTTCACCGCGGGCGTACGGCGCTGCGCCGGCGCCGCCTGGGCGAGGGGATGTCGGCGCTCGCCGTCACCGCTGTCGTGGCCGCGGGCGCGCTGATGTCGTCCGGCACCGGACCGAGCGCCTCCCCCGACCGCCCGCCGGTGGCGTCGAGCCCCGCTGCCGTCCCGGCCGAGTCCGTGTCCTTCACGATCGTGACCGACCCGGCGCTGACCGAGACGGGTGTGCGGGGGCCGGTCGAGCTGACGGCCAGCCACCAGCTCCGGCTCGCCCCCGGGGTCCAACTGCAGCGGGTCCTGATCGACCCGTACGACCCGATCGTCTACCCGGCCTCCGTGGCGCTCGTCTATCGCTGGGACGGCAAGACCTACTGGCACGTCCTGTACGCCGACGGCGACTGGTCCGGCTCCGGCTCCATCAAGCGCGCCGCGGACGACGGTGGCTTCGACGCCTGGCTCGCTGGCCAGGTCCGGCACCCCTCGACATCGATGGCGTCCGTGGCGATCGACTGGGGCCGGCCCGCCGACCATCCGATCAGTGCCGACACACGCGCCGGCCTGCACATCGCGCCGGGCGTGCGGATCGTTCGGCTCCTGACGAACCCGTACCCTCGGGTCGCACCCGCCTCGTCCGTGGCAGCGGTCTACGTCCAGGACGGTGAGGCGTACTGGTTCGCCGCGATCATGTCCGGCAACGGCGGCTCGGCGTCATCGGTCCCGGCCGGCCGCGGCGGTCGCACCTTCGACGAGTGGGTCTCCGATCGCGCCGACAGCATCGAGCGAGCGGCGACCGGCTCCGTCAGAAGGCACGAGTGAGAGGCCTCGAGCGGGATGCGGCGTACGCCGAGTTCGTCCGCGCGCGCCGTACCCACCTGCGCCGGATCGCGTACGCGATCTGCGGCGACTGGCACCGCTCCGACGACCTGGTGCAGACGGCTCTGGTGAAGCTGTACGTCGCGTGGCCGCGGGTCCGGCGCGACGGCAGCGAGGAGGCCTACGTCCGCACGATCATCGTCCGCGCCGACATCGACGAGCACCGCCGCCCGTGGCGCCGCGAGTCGGCGGGGCTTCCCGAGCTCGACCTGCCGAGCCGCGAGGAGCTCCCGGTCGAGGAGCGCTCGGCGCTCTTCGAGGCGCTCCATGCGCTGCCGCTCATGCAGCGCAAGGTCGTGGTGCTGCGGCACTGGCTCGGGCTCTCGGTCGCCGAGACCGCGCAGGAGCTGGGGATCGGCCAGGGGACCGTGAAGTCGCACAGCCATCGCGGGCTCGCGGCCCTGCGCTCGGTGCTGGTCGAGGAGCCCGGCTGATCTCCGCCGACCATCAGCCGCGCCAGGCGTCGTCGCCCGACAGGTCCGCGTGCTCGCGGACCCAGGAGTGCATCGCGATCGCGGCGGCCGCCGACGCGTTGATCGACCGGGTCGACCCGAACTGCGCGATCGAGAAGGTCGCGTCGCAGGCCTCCCGGGCGCCCTCGGAGAGCCCGGGGCCCTCCTGGCCGAAGAGGAAGCAGACCCGGCGCGGGAGGCTCGTCGTCTCGAGATGGAGCGAGCCGGGCAGGTTGTCGACGCCGTACAGCACGACGCCCTGCTCGTGCAGGTACGCCGCGAGCTCCTTGACCGTCCCGTGGTGCCGGACGTGCTGGTAGCGGTCGGTCACCATCGCCCCGCGGCGGTTCCACCGCCGGTTGCCGACGATGTGCACCTCGGCCGCCAGGAACGCGTTGGCCGAGCGGACGATCGTGCCGATGTTGAAGTCGTGCTGCCAGTTCTCGATGGCCACGTGGAAGTCGTGCCGGCGGGCGTCGAGGTCGGCGACGATCGCCTCCATCGTCCAGTACCGGTAGCGGTCGACGACGTTGCGACGGTCGCCCTCGGCGAGCAGCTGCGCGTCGTACCGCTCCCCCTCGGGCCACGGCCCCACCCAAGGACCAACACCGACCTCTGGCGGGCCGTGCGGCATCGGGTCGTACGGCGCGCGTTGGTCCACCCACGGAACGTTAGGGGACGGGTCCCACGCCGTTCGGACCAGGCAGGTACCGTTTGTACGTGACCGCGCTCCTCGCGTCCCCCCACCTGAACCCGATGCTGTTCGGCATCAAGTGGATGGACCCAGACTGGCTCCTCTCCGAGTTCGGCTCGAGCCTCATCTGGTTGAGCCTCGTCATCGTCTTCATCGAGTGCGGCCTGTTCTTCCCGTTCCTGCCGGGCGACACCCTGCTCTTCGCCCTGGGCCTCTTCATCGCCGGCGAGCAGATCCACATCCTCGGCATCGGCAACCCGTTCGTCGAGCTCGTGCTCGCGGTGGTGCTGCTGACGACCGCGGCCGTGCTCGGCAACATCTGCGGGTACGAGATAGGGCGCGCCATCGGGCCACCGCTCTACAACCGCGACGGCCGGATCCTGAAGCGCAAGTACTTCGACGAGACCTCCGCGTTCTTCGACAAGCACGGCAGCAAGGCGCTCGTCATCGGCCGGTTCGTGCCGTTCGTCCGGACCTACATCACCGTCGTCGCCGGGGTGACCCGGATGGACCGGCGCAAGTTCTTCTTCTGGAGCCTGGTCGGCGCCGCGATCTGGGTCACGTCGATCACGACCCTCGGCTACTTCCTCGGCAACGTCCCGAAGGTGGGGCCGTTCCTGTCCGAGAACATCGACTACGCGATCCTGGTGATCCTGCTCTTCACCGTGATCCCGATCGCCTTCGAGGCGATCAAGCGCCGCCGGCACCACCACGCCGAGCGCGAGGCGGCCCGCAACGGGGTGCCCGTGTCCGACCTCCCGGAGGAGTCACCCGCGGGCTGAGTCCAGCTGCGCCTTGGTGAGCACCGGGCGCACCTCGAGCCCCACGTCAGCCAGCGGGTTCTCACCAGCAGGGCTGCGGTCGATCGCGCACACGACGACCTCGACGGTCGCGCCGAGAGCACGCAGTGCCTTCGTCGCATCGCGTACGGCGCCGCCGGTGGTGATCACGTCCTCGATCAGGGTGACCCTCCGGCCGGCGACATCGGGGCCTTCGGCCAGCTTGCAGGTGCCGTACTCCTTGGCCTGCTTGCGCACGTAGAGCGCCGGCCGGCCGGTCAGGCTGCTGACCATGGTGGCGATCGGGACGCCGCCGAGCTCGAGGCCGCCGAGCAGGTCGGTGTCGGCCGGCAGCAGCTCGACCATCTGACGCGCCACCCGCAGCAGTAGGCCCGGGTCGGCCTCGAAGAGGTACTTGTCGAAGTACTCTGTCGCCTGCTGACCCGAGCGGAGGGTGAACTCCCCGGTCAGTCGGCAGATCGCGTCGATGTCGGCAGCCAGCGTCTCGTCCACGGATGTGACCCTATCGGCCACCACCCCTCGGGCGTGGCCCGGCAGCAGGGTGGTTTCGAGGCTCGGCGCTAGCGCGCCTCGCACCTCAACCACCGGGCAGGCACCCGGTGGTTGAGGTGCGAAGGCCGCTAGGCCTGAGCCTCGAAACCACCGGACCCGGTGGTTGAGGTGTGAAGGCCGCTAGGCCTGAGCCTCGAAACCACCGCTACTGTCGGCGCCATGCTCGCGCACCGTCTCGAGGGCATCCCGGCCACGATCTTCTCGGAGATGTCCGCGCTCGCGGTCCGCACCCAGTCGGTCAACCTCGGCCAGGGCTTCCCCGACGTCGACGGCCCACCGGACGTGATCGCCTGCGCCGTACACGCCCTGGAGTCCGGACTCAACCAGTACGCCCCCGGCCCGGGCACGCCGCCGTTGCGCCAGGCGGTCGCGCGCCACCAGCTGCGCCACTACGGGATCGAGCTCGACCCCGACAGCCAGGTCGTCGTCACCACCGGCTGCACCGAGGGCATCGCGGCCGCGCTCCTGGGCCTGGTCAACCCGGGCGACGAGATCGTCGTGCTCGAGCCCTACTACGACTCCTACACGGCGATGATCCAGATGGCCGGCGGCGTACGTCGTCCGGTCACGCTGCGGGCTCCTGACTTCCGTCTCGACCTCGACGACCTGCGGGCGGCCGTCACGCCGCGGGCGCGGTTCATCCTGCTGAACTCGCCGCACAACCCGACCGGCACCGTGCTCACCCGCGCCGAGCTGCAGGCCGTCGCCGACCTCGCGATCGAGCACGATCTCGTCGTGATCACCGACGAGGTCTACGAGCACCTCGTGTACGACGGGCGTGAGCACGTGCCGCTCGCGACTCTGCCGGGGATGTTCGAGCGCACGCTCACGCTGTCGAGCGCCGGGAAGTCCTACTCGTTCACCGGGTGGAAGGTGGGCTGGGCGAGCGGTCCGTCCGAGCTCGTCGGCGCCGTGCTCGCGGCGAAGCAGTGGCTGACCTTCACCTCGGGGTCACCGCTGCAGCCGGCCGTGGCCTTCGCGCTCGACGAGGAGCCCGGCTTCCCCGGCGTGCTCGCCGCCGACCTGCAGTCGCGCCGCGACCTGCTGTGCGCCGGGCTGGCCGAGGTCGGCCTCGACGTACGCGTCCCCGAAGGCACCTACTTCGCCACCACCGACATCTCGGCGCTCGGCTGGGAGGACGGCATGGCCTTCTGCCGCGCCCTGCCGGAGCGGGCGGGCGTCGTGGCGATCCCGACCCAGGGGTTCTACGACTCCGACGCCGGCCGGCACCTGGTCCGCTGGGCCTTCTGCAAGCAGCCCGACGTCATCGCGGAGGGCCTGCGTCGGCTGGCTGCGGCCGACCTAGCGGGGTAGCTGCCGACGGTCGAACCACGGCCGCGTGTCGGCACGCGCCAACATCGCGACGACCACGCCACTCGCGATGAGCGGGAGGACGAGCACGAAGGCGCCGACCGCGGACCCGATGAGACAGAGCGCGGCGCAGGTGGCTGCCGACACGATCAGCACGATCCGGGCCCAGTCGACCCCGCGCAGGACCAGTACGGCGAGGCCCGCGGCGGAGACGCACCACAGCACGAGCCCGGCGATCATCACGTAGGTCACGACCAGCAGGAGGTCGTCGGAGGCGCCCTGAGCGGCCAGCTCGGGGTTGTCCTTGTGCAGCTGGTCGAGCATCAGGTCCGGCGACACCGCCAGGGCGACGGCGCTGGCCCCGAGACCCACCGTGACGAACGCCGTGCAGATCCAGGTGAGGACGCAGGCCCAGAGGACGGCCGGCGGACGCGCCGCCGACCCGGCGACCAGGGGCGTGGGCGCGGGGTTCGGCGCGGACGCGGACGCCGGCGCCGGCGCCGGTGCCGGTGCCGTACGACGCTCGGGCGGGGGCTCGCCGTTGAACCAGGACCGGGCCGGCTGCAGCCACAGGATCGCGGCCGACGCGGCGACCACCGAGGTGATGAACCCGCCGGTGACCATGCCCGCGAAGAAGATCGGCACCGCGAGCACCGTGACCGCGGTGCGGGCGCTCCTGCTGCGGCGCAGCACCTGGAAGCCGAGGATGCCGGCGGCCGTGGCGCAACCCGCGGTGACCATGCCGAGGGTGCGGATCGCGGTCACGACGAAGTCGGTGCCGACCCCCAGGTCGGAGCCCGGCGGCGTCGACAGGAAGTTGTTGATCGCCTCCTGCTTCTCCAGGGTGTGCAGCCCGGACAGCCGGTCGAACACGAGGAGCACCGCGAACGCCGACCCGACCATGATCAGCCAGCCCGCCATGGTCACCTGGCGGGGTCGCTCGGGGGTCGGCTCGCTCACGTCTGCCATTTCATCACGAGACCGGCGGCGGCGGGCCATCGCCGGCGGCCGGCCGGTCGCCGCGCCTTCAGGGCGAGCTAGGCCCACCCTGGGGTCGGGCCCCTTGGCAGTGAGCGTCGTACGGGGCAATATGGACCCCCATCGATCTACTCAATAAACGGGTAATATTGTCAGGATAATGAGTAAATCATCGGCCCCGCCGCTCATGGCGATCTTCCGCAGCCAGCTCCAGGGAGAACTCCTGGCGCGGATCTTGCTGGCGCCCGGAAGCCCCAGCGTGTCCGACCTTGCGCGAGAACTCGATGTCCCCTTCTCGACCGTGCACCGTGAGATCCAGCGCCTGGTCAGCGCCGGCATCCTGCACGACGTGCGGGTCGGGCGCACCCGGACGATCTCGGTGAACACCGAGAACCTCGCCTACCGGCCGCTTCGCGACCTCGTGCTCGTCACGTTCGGACCCCCTCAGATAATCAAAGAGGAGTTCTCCGAGCTGCCCGGCCTCGAAGGCCTGTTCATCTACGGCTCATGGGCGGCTCGGTACACGGGCGAGGAGGGACCCGAGCCGGGTGACGTCGACGTACTGATCGTCGGCTCCGTCGACCGCGACGGCGCCTACGAGGCCGCTGAGAAGGCCCAGAAGCGCCTCGGTCGCGAGGTGAACCCGACGGTGGTCAGCCGGCAACGCTGGGACGACGGCAACGAGCCATTCCTCACTCAGCTGCGCAACCGCCCCCTGGTCCGCATCCGCGACACCACTGACAAGGAGTCCGCATGACCTGGCCGAAGGGCGCAGACGTCATCGAGAGCCTGCTGAACCGGGGACACCTCGAGCGCGTGGTGGCGAACCCTGAGGAGGCGACCTACCTGCTCGAGAAGGCGCGGGTCCACCTCGCCACTGCGGAGAGTCTCTGCGAGCTCGACCCCGAGATTGCCTACGACGCGTTGTACGGCGCAGCTCGCAAGGCTCTGACCGCGATCCTGCGCCAACAGGGCCTTCGCCCGACGCGCGAAGGCGGACACGAGGCCGTCATCGAGGCGGCAGAAGCCCAGCTCGTCCCGCCGGCCGGACCCATTCTGAAGCCCTATCGTCGACTCCGCCGCACCCGGGGCGCCGGGGACTACCAGGCCTCTGAGGGCGCCGTGCACCCCGACGACGTCCGCGCCGACCTTCCCGTCGCCGACAAGATCGTCGCGTCCGCCGAAGGGGTAGTTCCACACATGACGGTCTTCGTCCCGCGGCCCTAGGCATCGAGGTCAGGTCGTGGTGATCGCCAGCCCGTCCTCGGTCCGGTCCACCAGGACGCTGCCGCCGTCGGCCACCTGCCCCGAGATCAGCAGCTTCGCCAGCGGGTCACCGATGGCGCTCTGGATCAGCCGGCGCAGCGGGCGGGCGCCGTACGCCGGGTCGTAGCCGGTGTCGGCGAGCCAGCGCTTGGCCTCGTCGGTCACCGAGATCGTGATCCGGCGGACCGCCAGCCGCTTCTCGAGCAGGCCGAGCTGGAGGTCGACGATGTGGGTGAGCTCGTCGAGCGTCAGTGCGTCGAAGATGACGATCTCGTCGAGCCGGTTGAGGAACTCCGGCTTGAACGACCCGCGCACCGTCGCCAGCACCGACTCGCGCTTCTGGGCGGCGTCGAGGGCGGGGTCGACCAGGAAGTTCGAGCCCAGGTTGCTGGTCAGGATCATCAACGTGTTGCGGAAGTCGACGGTGCGGCCCTGGCCGTCGGTCAGGCGGCCGTCGTCGAGCACCTGCAGCAGGATGTCGAAGACCTCGGGGTGGGCCTTCTCGACCTCGTCGAGCAGCACCACCGAGTACGGGCGGCGCCGGACGGCCTCGGTGAGCTGGCCGCCCTCGTCGTACCCGACGTAGCCGGGAGGAGCGCCGACCAGGCGGGCCACCGAGTGCTTCTCGGAGTACTCGCTCATGTCGATGCGCACGATCGCGCGCTCGTCGTCGAAGAGGAAGTCGGCCAGCGACTTGGCCAGCTCGGTCTTGCCGGTGCCGGTCGGTCCGAGGAAGAGGAACGAGCCCGTGGGCCGGTTGGGGTCGGAGAGCCCGGCGCGCGAGCGGCGTACGGCGTCACTGACGGCCGTCACCGCACCGCGCTGACCGATCAGCCGCTCGCCGATGACGTCCTCCATCTTCAGCAGCTTGGCCGTCTCGCCCTCGAGCATCCGCCCGACGGGAATCCCGGTCCAGGCCTCAACGACCTCGGCCACCTGCTCGGCGCCGACCTGGTCACCGACCAGCGGGTCGATCGTCGAGGAGTGGTCAGCCTCCGAAGCGGCCCGCAGCGCCTTCTCGAGCTCGGGGATCTTGCCGTAGAGGATCTCGCTGGCCTCGTCGAGCTTGCCCTCGCGCATCAGCCGGTCGGCCTGGCCCTTCACGGCGTCGAGCCGACGGCGCAGCTCGCCCTCGCCCTCGAGCGAGGACTTCTCGTGGTCCCAGCGCGCCTCGAGCGCGCGCAGCGACTCCTCCTTGTCGGCGAGGTCGGCGCGCAGCTTGTCGAGCCGGTCCTTGGACGCAGCGTCGCTCTCCCTGTTGAGGGCGAACTGCTCCATCTTGAGCCGGTCGACCTGGCGGCGGAGCTGGTCGATCTCCTCCGGCGAGGACTCGATCTCCATCCGCAGCCGGGACGCGGCCTCGTCGATCAGGTCGATCGCCTTGTCCGGCAGGTTGCGGCCGGTGATGTAGCGGTCGGAGAGGGTGGCGGCGGCGACCAGCGCGGCGTCGGTGATGCGTACGCCGTGGTGCGCCTCGTACTTCTCCTGGATGCCGCGCAGGATCTGGATGCTGTCCTCGACCGACGGCTCGCCGACGAAGACCTGCTGGAATCGGCGCTCCAGCGCCGGGTCCTTCTCGATCCGCTCGCGGTACTCGTCGAGCGTGGTCGCGCCGATCATGTGCAGCTCGCCGCGCGCCAGCATCGGCTTGAGCATGTTGCCGGCGTCCATGGCGGAGTCGCCGCCGGCGCCCGCGCCGACGACCGTGTGCAGCTCGTCGATGAAGGTGATGATCTGCCCGCCGGCGTCCTTGATCTCCTCGAGCACGGCCTTGAGCCGCTCCTCGAACTCGCCGCGGTACTTCGCGCCCGCGACCATGGCCGCCAGGTCGAGGCTCAGCACCCGGCGGCCCTTGAGGGAGTCGGGCACGTCACCGGCGACGACCCGCTGCGCGAGACCCTCGACGACGGCGGTCTTGCCGACGCCGGGCTCGCCGATCAGCACCGGGTTGTTCTTCGTACGCCGAGAGAGCACCTGGATCACCCGGCGGATCTCGGAGTCGCGGCCGATGACGGGGTCGAGGCGGCCGTCCTCGGCGGCCTCGGTGAGGTCGACGGAGTACTTCTCCAGTGCCTCGTACGTCGACTCCGCGTCCTGGCTCGTCACCCGGCGGTTGCCGCGCACGGCGGTCAGGCCCTCGCGCAGCCCGGCCTCGGTGAGGCCCGCGTCGAGCAGCACCTTCTGGGCGCTGCTCTCGACGCCGGCCAGCGCGATCAGCAGGTGCTCGGTCGCGACGAAGTCGTCCTTCATCCCGTTGGCGAGGTCGAGCGCCGCGGCGAGCACCCGGGTCAGCGACGCCGAACCGGAGGGCTGCTGCACGGTCGCGCCGCTCGCGGTGGGCAGCGCGGCGAGCGCGGCCTCGGCCCGGGCGGTCAGCTCCTTGGCGTCCACCCCGGCCTTGGTGACCAGGTTGCGCGGGGTGCCGTCCTCCTGGCGCAGCAGCGCGACGAGCAGGTGGATCGGCTCGGTGTGCGTGTTGCCGCCGGTGGTCGCGGCCAGCTGTGCGGCCTCGATCGCCTCCCGGCTGCGGGTGGTGAACTTCTCGGCTCCGAAGGTACTCATGCTTCTCCTACGGGTGGTTCTGAGTGGTGAATGAGTTGGTGGGGTCAGCGGCCCCGTCGCCAGACGACGACGGACTGACCTGGTTGTCCCGCGCCTGGTGGAGGCTGGTGGAGGACGGGCAGCTTGTTGGCCGTACGACGCGCTGCGGCTGCCTGGCGCAGTGCCTCCCGGGTCGCGGCGAGCTCGGCCTGGAGCTCGTCGTTGCGCTGGACGAGGGCGGTGATGCGGTTCTCGAGGTCGAGGATCCGGCGTACGCCCTCGATGCCGATGCCGGACGACGTGAGGTCGCTGATCTCGCGGAGCAGCTCGACGTCGCGGTGGGTGTAGCGACGTCCGCCGCCGCCGGTGCGGACCGGCGTGATCAGCCCCATCCGCTCGTAGGTGCGCAGCGTCTGCGGGTGCAGGCCGCTCAGCTCTGCGGCGACGCTGATGACGTAGACGGCGCTGTCGGGTCCTGGAGGCTCGAACGGTCTGCGCGCCGCCATCGGCTCACGCCTCCTCGAACAGCTTCGAGCGGAGCGGCTTGCTCGCCGTGGCGGCGCGGTAGGCCTCGACCGCCTCGCGGGCGGCCTCGTCGAGCACAGCCGGCACCTGCACCTCGACGGTGGCGAGGAGGTCGCCCTTGGTGCCGTCGGACTTCGGGGCACCGCGGCCGCGGACCCGGAAGGTCCGGCCGTTGGGCGTCCCGGCCGGCACCTTCAGGGTGACCGGCGACCCGCCGAGCGTGGGGATCTTGATCTCGGCGCCGAGCGCGAGCTCATCGAAGGAGACCGGCACGTCGAGGACGAGGTTGTCGTCCTTGCGGCCGAAGAGCCGGTGTGCGGACACCTTCACGGTGACGTAGAGGTCGCCGGCCGGACCGCCGCTGTCGCCCGGGGCGCCCTTGCCACGCAGCCGGATCCGCTGGCCGTCCTTGACGCCGGCGGGGATGCGAGCCTGGATGGTGCGGGCCGAGGTGCCCCGGCCGTTGCCGTGGCAGGTCGGGCACACCTCGTCGTACACGAGCTGGCGACCGCCGCACAGGGGGCAGGTCTCGTTGATCGAGAAGGCGCCGCCGGCGGAGGCGACCACGAAGCCCGCGCCCTCGCACTGGGGGCACACATGCGGCTTGGTGCCGGGCTTGCCGCCGGTGCCCTTGCAGTCGGGGCACGCGGAGTCGGAGGTCAGCCGCAGCGAGACGGTGACGCCGTCGATGGCGTCGGTGAAGCTGATCGTCGCGGTGGTCTCGACGTCGGCGCCCTTCTGGGGACGCATCCGCCGGTTGCGACCGCCGCCGCCCCCGAAGAGGTCGCCGAACATGTCGCCGAAGCCGCCGCCCGAGCCGCCCCGGTCCCGGAGCAGGTCGTTCAGGTCGAAGGTGTCACCGCCGCCACCACCGCCTCCGCCGAAGCCTCCGGGGTAGCCACCCCGGAAGCCGCCGGCGTAGGCGCTGCGCATCTCGTCGTACTTGGTGCGCTTGTCGGCGTCGCCGATGACGTCGTACGCCTCGGCGACCGCCTTGAACTTGTCGTGCTTGGCGGTGTCACCAGGGTTGGAGTCGGGGTGGTTGGCGCGCGCGAGCTTGCGGTAGGCCTTCTTGATCTCGTCGGCCGTCGCGGTCTTGCCGACGCCGAGCTCGGCGTAGAAGTCCTTCTGCGCCCAGTCGGCGCGGAACCCGTCAGTGCTGCTCATCGCGCACCTCCCTCCCTTACGGTGGTTGAGCCTGTCGAAACCGTGGTTGTCGTGATCAGGCCGTCGGCCCGCTGGGCGGGTCCACGACCAGCACCTGTGCGGCCCGGACGACCCGGTTGCCGATCCGGTAGCCGGCCTTGGCGACCACCTTGCAGGTGGTCACCTCGACCTCGGGGTCCTCACCGATGTGCGAGAGAGCCTCGTGGATCGTGGGGTCGAACGCCTCGCCCGGCGCACCGAACTTGGTGAGCCCCAACCCGGCGACGACCCGCTCCAGCTGGTCTGCGACCGTCTGGAAGCCGGCATCGAGATCGCCGTGCTCACGGGCCCGGTCGATGGTGTCGAGGACCTCGGTGATCGGGGCGAGCGCGGCGTACGTCGCGTTCTCCCGGATCAGGTCGCGGTCACGCTCGACCCGGCGCTTGTAGTTGACGAACTCGGCCTGCAGCCGCTGGAGGTCGTTGGTCCGCTCGGCCAGCGCGGTTTCGAGACGGGCTCGTTCCTCGCCCTCCTCAACCACCGTATTTGCGGACAGCTCGTCCATCTCGGGCGTCGGCTCCTCGACCACGGCCTCCTCGGCTGCCGGCTCCTCGGGCTGAGGAGCAGGGGTCTCCTGCTCCTCAGCCTCCGGGATGCCGTGCTCGTCCTGGGACGGCTCGGTCACTTGGACTCGTCCTCCGGGACGTCGTCGACGATCTCGGCGTCGACGACGTCGTCGTCCGACTCACCGGTCGAGCCGTCGGAGCCGCCGGCGGCGGCCTCCTCGGCCTCGGCCGCGGCGTACATCGCGGCACCCATCTTCTGGCTGGACTCACCGAGCTTGGTGACGCCGGCCTGGATGGTCTCGGCGCTCGCCTCGGCGTCCTCGAGGATCGCCTTGAGCGCGTCGACGTCGGCCTGGACCTCGGTCTTCACGTCCTCGGGCAGCTTCTCGGCGTTGTCGGCGAGGAACTTCTCGGTCGTGTAGACGAGCTGGTCGGCCTGGTTGCGGGTCTCGACCGCGGCGCGCCGGTTGGCGTCCTCCTCGGCGTACTGCTCCGCCTCCTTGACCATCCGGTCGATGTCGTCCTTCGACAGCGCGGAGCCGCCGGAGATCGTCATCGACTGCTCCTTGCCGGAGCCCTGGTCCTTCGCGGTCACGTGCACGATGCCGTTGGCGTCGATGTCGAAGGTGACCTCGACCTTCGGGATGCCGCGCGGAGCCGGCGGGAGGCCGGTCAGCTCGAAGTTGCCGAGGGGCTGGTTCTGCGACCACATCTGGCGCTCGCCCTGGGCGACCTTGATCTCGACCGACGGCTGGTTGTCGTCAGCGGTCGTGAAGATCTCGGACCGCTTGGTCGGGATGGTCGTGTTGCGCTCGATCAGCGTGGTCATCACGCCGCCCTTGGTCTCGATGCCGAGGGACAGCGGGGTGACGTCGAGGAGCAGCACGTCCTTGACCTCGCCCTTGAGGACGCCGGCCTGCAGGGCGGCGCCGACGGCGACGACCTCGTCCGGGTTGACGCCCTTGTTGGGCTCCTTGCCGCCGAGCAGCTCCTTGACGACGTCGCTGACGGCGGGCATCCGGGTGGAGCCACCGACGAGCACGACGTGGTCGATCTTGTCGACCGCGACGCCGCCGTCCTTGAGGACCTGCTGGAAGGGCTTCTTGGTGCGGTCGAGCAGGTCGGCCGTCAGCTTCTGGAACTCGCTGCGGCTGAGCTTCTCCTCGAAGTGCAGCGGGCCGGACTCGCCGTGCGTGATGTACGGCAGGTGGATCGTGGTCTCGGCCGAGGACGACAGCTCGATCTTCGCCTTCTCCGCGGCCTCCTGGAGGCGCTGCTTGGCGATCTTGTCGGCGCCGAGGTCGACGCCGTTGTTGTCCTTGAACTTCTTGACCATCCACTCAACGACGCGGGCATCCCAGTCGTCACCACCGAGGTGGTTGTCACCGGAGGTCGCCTTGACCTCGACGACACCCTCGCCGATCTCGAGGAGGGACACGTCGAACGTGCCGCCACCGAGGTCGAAGACGAGGATCGTCTGGTCGTCGCCCTTGTCGAGGCCGTAGGCCAGCGCGGCGGCGGTCGGCTCGTTGACGATCCGGCTCACGTTGAGGCCCGCGATCTCGCCGGCCTCCTTGGTGGCCTGGCGCTGCGCGTCGGAGAAGTACGCCGGGACCGTGATCACCGCGTCGGTGACCGGCTCGCCGAGGTAGGCCTCCGCGTCGCGCTTGAGCTTCTGCAGGACGAACGCGCTGATCTGCTGCGGCGTGAAGTCCTTGCCGTCGATGTCGGTCTTCCAGTCGGTGCCCATGTGGCGCTTGACCGAGCGGATGGTCCGGTCGACGTTGGTCACGGCCTGGCGCTTGGCGACCTCGCCGACCAGCACCTCGCCGGACTTGGCGAAGGCGACGACGGACGGGGTCGTCCGGGCGCCTTCCGCGTTTGCGATGACGGTGGGTTCGCCACCCTCAAGGACGGCGACGACGCTGTTCGTCGTGCCGAGGTCGATGCCGACCGCACGTGCCATGGTGTCTGTACCTCCGGGTTGAGTCCTGCTTCAGCAGCCATCTTCTGCTGCTGACGTCAGTTTGCCAAATAAGTTGAGTCCGATCAACTCAACTTTGCTTACTTGGCTCAACGGAGGTCTCGCGGGATCCATTCCTGGTTCAGCCGACGAAAATCTCGGCACCGTCGACGCCGAGCAGCGCCGCCACCGCCGGCGCCTCCCCGGGTGCGGCGTACCTCGCGACCAGCCGTCGGACGCGGGCCTCGTACGCCGCGAGGTCGGCCGGGTCGAGCACCTCACGGCCGGCACCCGGGCGGCCGCGCCGGAAGAAGGCGGCCGGGTCCTTGAGCACGCCGCGAGGCCCGGGCGCCCGCGCCGCGGACCGGCGGCGCATGTCGTCGAACGAGGCGGCCGCGACGAGCCCCGACCAGGCCTGCTCCGCAACTGGGATCTCGAGGGCATCGGCCAGCACCCGCATCTCGCGGTCGAGGTCGGCCACCAGGTCGGCGTACGCGACCACGTGGACCTGGCCGGAGCCGCGACGCCCCCACGCGTCCGTCGCGTGGTGCACGACCCCGTCGAGCGAGTCCATCTCGTCCGTCCGGTCATCCTCGGCGAGCGTCCAGTCGCGCAGCCACTCCGCGAGCGGAGGACGTGGCGGCGAGGCACGAACCGGCTCGCCGCTCAGCTCCGCGACCCGCTCGCGGTCGATGTTGTCGCCCTGGTGGAAGAGCGAGACGGCCAGGTCGAGCGGGTCGCGCACCACCACGACGTACGACGCCCGCGGGTCGATCACCATGCCGTCGAGCGGCGTGTGCGTCTTGAGCACGCGCCGCTCGGACTGCCTGCCGAGCCGGGCGAACAGCTCGGGCTCGGGCTCGACCAGCCAGTCGACCCACGGCGACAGCTCGGCCAGCGGCGCCGGCAGGTCGGGCGAGCCGTGGACCATCGAGACCAGGATCTGCTGCAGCCAGGTGGTGCCGCTCTTGGAGCGGGTGCTGACGACGATGTCGCCGTCGCGGAAGGGGAACCGCTGCCAGCGGTCGCTGTCGACCTCGGGACCGTGGTAGCGGATCACCCGACGAACTTCTGGACCAGCCCGATGCGAGCCAGACCGGGGACGTCGGCCAGCGGGATCCAGCGCGCCTCGTCGGTCGTGCCGTCCAGCTCCTTCGTCAGCTCACCGCCGACGATGTGCGCGCGGTAGACCACGCGCACGTTCTTCTGCCAGCGCTCGGACGGCAGGATCCGCTTCTCCGGACCGACGGCCAGCGTGTCGACACCGATCAGCCCATCCAGCTCGACGTCGTACCCGGTCTCCTCGCGCACCTCCCGGACCGCGCCCTCCTCGGCGGTCTCGAGGAGGTCCACCCCGCCGCCGGGCAGCGTCCAGAGCGGCTCGTCGAGCTCGTTCCACAGCGCGAGCAGCACCCGGTCCCGGTCGTCGACGATCACGGCGTACGCCGCCAGTCGGGTGTCGTAGTCGGTGAACTCCAGAACAGGTTCCATGGGTCCATCCTCACTCATGGGAATGTTCGACCCCCCGTCCGGAGATGGAAGAGGTATGACCGTTTCCAACGTCGTCCTGAACAACGAGACCACCATCCCCCAGCTCGGCTTCGGCGTCTTCCAGGTGCCGCCTGAGCAGACGGCGCAGGTGACCGGCACCGCGCTGGAGGTCGGCTACCGGCACATCGACACCGCGCAGATGTACGGCAACGAGGCCGGCGTCGGCGAGGCGATCAAGGCCTCCGGCATCGACCGCGACGAGCTCTTTGTCACCAGCAAGCTCAACAACACGTTCCACGAGCCCGACGCCGCGCGCCGCGCCTTCGACGAGACGCTCACCCGGCTGGGGCTCGACCGGATCGACCTCTTCCTCATCCACTGGCCGCTCCCGACGCGGTACGACGGCGACTACGTGTCCACCTGGCGCACGCTCAACGAGTTCGTGGCCGACGGCCGCGCGACCTCGGTCGGGGTCTCCAACTTCCAGCCGGCCCACCTGGACCGGATCATCGAGGAGACCGGCCTGGTGCCCGCGGTGAACCAGATCGAGGTGCACCCCTACTTCACCAACGAGGCGGCCCGCGCCGCGTCGATCCGCCACGGCGTCGAGGTCGAGTCCTGGTCACCGATCGCCCAGGGCAAGGTGCTCGACGACGCCGTCATCGGGGAGATCGCCGCCGCGCACGGCAAGACCCCGTCGCAGGTCACCCTGCGCTGGCACATCGAGCGCGGCGACATCGTCTTCCCCAAGTCCATGCACGAGGAGCGGATGCGCGAGAACTTCGACATCTTCGACTTCACGCTCACCGAGGGCGAGGTGGCTGCCATCAGCGCCCTCGACCGGGGCGAGGACGGCCGCACCGGCCCGAACCCGGACACCTTCGACTGGATCCCGGAGTAGGACACGCCTCAAGGCCTCACCCGAGGGGATGAAGCTGCGCCTGGATCCGGACGATATTGGTGCCGGATATGCCTAACCTGAGGGAAGCGATCTAGACCACTACAGACGATCGTGGCGAGATGCCTTGGGGAAAGCAGTCCACGCCGTCATCGTCCACCTCCGACCGGGCGCACCGCGCCGCCCGTCACAGCCGCCACTGGGTCATCCGGATATCCGTGTTGCTGCTCATCACGATCGGTCTGGTCGCCGGGACCGGGAGTGCGGCGTCCGCGCACACGAAGTCCGTGAGCGCGACCTGCTACAAGCTCTCGGTCAGCCTGACCGACTACCAGACCTCCGGCGGCCAGAACCGGGTCACGGTCACCGTGGACGGCGCACAGAAGGCAGACACGGCCTTCGGCTCGTCGTACTCACAGACGTTCCCGTTCGCCGACGAGACCGTCGCCCACAGCTGGACCGTGAACGTCACCGCCTGGGACGACCCGAACGGCCAGAAGGGCTGGTCCTTCACCAAGAGCGGTACGTCGGAGCCGTGCGCGCCGCCGGACGCCTGTCCGGACCTGCCGGGCACGCAACCGCCGGGGACGATGTGCACCCCGCCGCACTCGGACTACGAGAAGCGCGAGGTCCGCGGGACCCCGGACTGCGAGCACGAGAAGATCACCGTCGAGAAGCAGAAGCGGACCCGCACCTACACGTGGGACGGCGACTCCTGGGAGCCCGGACCGTGGAGCGAGTGGACCACCTACTCGACGTACAAAATCCACACGACTCCCGAGGACTGCCCCGGCAAAGAGGTGACGGCCGCCGCGCCGTCGTACACGCCACCGAGCTGCACCGACGCGCCGCACCTGACGTACTCCGCCGGTGAGGGCTACCACTGGGTCGCGAGCGGTCCCGACACGGCGCGCGTCCTCGACGCCGTCGCCGAGGACGGCTACGTGCTGGTCGGCCAGACGCACTACGGGCCGTACGACCTGACCTCCTGGACGCTCGCGGAGAAGATCCAACATGGCTGCGTCGGCGAGCTGGTCGACGTCACGGTCCACCAGTCGACGGCCTGCGACACGCTCGCGTCGATCGACATCCCGGTCAGCGCGCTGATCACCTTCACGATCGCGGGCGGCAGCTGGACCAACCTGGCGGCAGGCGACTACGTGGTCACCGCCACGCTCAACGGCGGTGCGCTCGAGTTCGCCAACACCGCCGGCTGGACGATCTCCGGGCCGACCGCGACGAGAACGCTCCACGTCGAGCCACCACTCGTCTGCGTCACGCCGAGCGCGTCGACCACACCCCAGGTCTGCGTCCCGGAGCAGCCGGGCGGCGTGACGACCGGCGCCATCACGACCGTCGCGGTCACCGGGCTCGTCTACACGGTGCGCAACGCCGCCAACGAGGTCGTGGACCCGAGCGCGCTCGCGCCCGGGACCTACACGGTGACCGCCGTGGCTCTCGCCGGCTACGAGCTCATCGACGGCAACGGCTTCGAAGGCGGCGTGCTGACCCTGACGGTGCTCGCGCCGGAGGAGAACTGCACCACCGAGGCTCCGGTCAAGCCGACCGTCTCGGTCGTGGACCAGTGCTACACCGCCAACGACGCGGTGACCTTCGAGGCCAACACGGCGTACTGGACCGCCGTCGTCACCGACAGCACCCACGTGACCTTCACCGCTAAGCCCGGCTACTACTTCCTCGGCGACGGCGGCGCGCAGGTCACCCAGCTGGTGCTGACCCACGCGGCGACCACCGACGAGCAGTGCCCCCTGGTGCCGGGCGACGTCGGGGCCAAGTGTGTGGGCAGTGTGCCGTACCTCGCGTACGACCTCGCCCTCCCCGCAGGGTTCGAGGGAGCGGGTCCGACGCCGCTGACGATCACGTTCGTGAACCCGAACGGCGCCAACTACGTCATCAGCAACCTGCCGCTGTCTGGGCAGCTGCTCTGGCCGGGCGCCTCGGCGACCGAGCCGCTGATGTGGCCGGGCTGGGATCTCGTCAACGGCGAGTACGTCGATGTCGGCGACGACAACTTCGGCTGGACCCGCGACGGCATCACGGTGGCGTTCGACGTCAACCCGCACTACCAGACGACGCTCAACTACCCGCCGGAATCGGCGGTCTGTGCCAACCCTCCGGGCAAGACGCCAGCGCCTCCCGCCCCGCCGTCAGGTCCCCCGACGAACCCTCCGACGACTCCGCCCACCACCCCGCCCGGCCTGTACCGGCCGCCGCCCGTCACGCCCAGCCTGCCGAACACCGGCGGACCGAACGGCGGACTCGTCGGCCTCGGCACCTTCCTGCTGCTCGCCGGTGTGGTGCTGGTCCGGCGGGCCGGACGGCCCTCCAGGGCCAGGTAGGGCCAGCGACGGGTAGGGAATGGGTTGCCCCGACCCGCGGCCGGGCGCTCGGCGTCACTCGCCGAGTGCCCGGCCCCAGGACTCGAGGGTCGCGGCGAGCCGGGACCGGTCGGCCTGGTCGAGCAGGCCGACCAGCCGGTGCTCGTTGGCCATGTGGGCGACGAACGCCCGGTCGATGACGTCGCGGCCGGCGTCGGTCAGCGCGACCACCCGGCCGCGGGCGTCGTTGTCGCTGACCCGGCGGGTGACCCAGCCCTGCTCCACGCAGCGGTCGACCCGCTTGGTGACCGCCCCCGACGAGACCATCGTCCAGTCGGCGAGGTCGCCCGGCGTCAGCTCGTACGGCGCACCCTCGCGCCGGAGCGTGGCCAGGATGTCGAACTCGCCCTCGCCGAGCCCGAACTCGGCGTAGACGGCGACCAGCTCCTCGGTCAGCCGCGCGGCCAGCCGGTGCAGCCGGCCGATGACGCCCTGCGGTGACACGTCGAGGTCGGGCATCGCGTCGTGCCACTTCGCCATGATCCGACCGACGTGGTCGAGCTCCTCGGGTTCCCGGGCCGGGCGACTAGTCACGGATGCGATCGACGTCGGTGGAGTGCTCGTCGCGGACGACGACCACCGGGCACGCGGCGTGCCGGACGCACTGCTCGCTCACCGATCCCAGCGCCAGACCCCGGAAGCCGCCCCTGCCCCGAGCGCCCACCACCAACAGGTCGGCGTCGCGTGACGCCTCGATCAACCCGTTGGCCACCGCTCCGCGTACGCAGTCGCAGTCCACCTCGACGTCGGCGCCCCGCTCGGCGACGACCCTCTCGACGTCTGCGCGCAGCCGCTGCCGTACGGCGTCCTCGAACTCCTCGAGCGGCGGGACGTAGCCGCGCGTCATCGACGCGGGACGCGGCGCCGTCGCCATCGTCCAGCCGCGGATCACCCGGACCCGCGCGTCGCAGTGACGCGCGTAGTCGAGCGCCCAGGCGAGCGCGACGTCAGCGGTGGACGACCCGTCGTACCCGACGATCACGGTGCGCATGACTTGGAATATATCTCACCCGGAAACTATTATGTCTTCCGTGGAAACTAACGCGTCCGTCCGGTGGGGCGGCACCCTCGCCCTCGCGGCCCTGGCCCCGATCGCCTGGGGCTCGGGCTACTACGTGACCGAGACGTTCCTGCCGCCGGACCGCCCGCTCTTCGGCGCGATGGTCCGGGCGCTGCCGTTCGGCCTGCTGCTGCTCGCGTTCCGCCCCCAGCTGCCGAAGGGCATCTGGTGGTGGCGGGCGCTGGTGCTCGGCACCCTCAACATCGGCGCCTTCTTCGTCCTCATCTTCATCGCCGCCTACCGCCTGCCGGGCGGCACCGCCGCCACCCTCACCGCGACCGCGCCGATCATGGTGATGCTGGTCGCGTGGGGGCTGATCGGCGAGCGGCCTCGCGTCGCCTCCCTGGCCGGCGCTGCCGTCGGCGCCGCCGGCGTCGCGCTGCTGGTGCTCCGCGCCGACTTCGCGGTCGACCCGATCGGCGTCGCCGCGTCGTTCGGCGCCGTCGCGATGTCGTCGGTGGGCTTCGTGCTCGTCAAGCGGTGGCAGCCGCCCGTCGACCTGCTCACCTTCACCGCCTGGCAGCTGGTCGCCGGCGGGCTGGTGCTGCTGCCGATCGCCCTGATCGTCGAGGGCGCCCCGCCGAGCCTGAGCCCGAGCGCGATCGGCGGCTTCCTCTACCTCGGCCTCGCCGGGACGCTCGTGGCGTACGTCGTGTGGTTCCGCGGCCTGCGGCGGCTGCCCGCGGGCGCGGTGTCGCTGGTCGGCCTGCTCAACCCGGTCTCCGGGACGATCATCGGCGTCGTGCTCGCGGGCGAGACGTTCGGCGGCACCCAGGCGCTCGGCCTGCTGATGGTGCTCGCCGGCATCGTGGCCGGGCAGCCCGCCGTGATCGACCGGCTCCGGAGGCGGCGCTCAGCCGACGGTGACGCGGACCTCGTCGGACTCCAGCCCGGAGTCGGTGTCGACCACCCGGAACCGGTTCACGCCTGACTTGCTGGTCTGCACGGCGATCTGGAACGCCTCGCCGCTGACCGAGCCGGTCGCGGGGAAGTCGACCCACGCACCGTCCTGCAACCGCTGCACCGTCAGGATCGCGCCCTCGCCCATCGGGTAGACGCCGGTCAGCTGGAACTGCTCCATCGGCCCGACCTCGGTCACCGAGGCGGACAGCGTGATCTCGCGCTCCGGGGTCTCGCTCTCCGACGGGTCCACCGACTCGCTCAGGCTCTCGTCCGGCGCGAGGGACGTCTCCGGGTCGACCGAGTCCGAGGTCTTCGACGGAGTCGGCAGGTAGATGCTCGCCTGCTCGTCGGCGGACGAGCCGTCGTCGTCACCGCCGATGCCCAGCACCTTGGTGCCGGCGAGCACCACGAGACCGATCACCAGACCGACGACCAGCCCGACGCCCACCAGGGCGACCAGCCCGGCGATGATCGGGTGCTCCTCGCTGGGTCGGTCCGGCAACTTGTCGGCCACGTCGTTCCTCCCGGTGCTAGACGTACGCCGACATTCTCCCTCAGCGCGGCTCGAGCACCACGATCGGGATCTCGCGGTCGGTCCACTTCGCGTACTTGGCGAAGTCGGCGTACAGCTCGACCAGGCGCGGCCACAGCTCGGCGCGCTCGTCCGGCGTCGGCGGTGCGCGCGCGGACCGGGCGTACGCCCTCCTTGCGGACCCGGACGGTGGTGTCGGGGTGCGCGACCAGGTTGGGGTACCACTGCGGGTTCTTCGGCAGCCCGCCCTGCGAGGCGACGACGACGAGGTCGGCGCCGTCCTCGAGGTAGAGCAGCGGCGTCGTGAACGTGCGTCCCGGACTTGCGGCCGACGTGGTCGAGCAGCAGCGTCGGCACCGGCTTGCGGAAGCCGGCGCCGATCCGCCACTTCGAGCCGATCCGGCCGTTGGTCAGCTTGAAGACCCGGACCTGGGCGCGCGCCATGTACTTGATGACCTTCACGGTCACCGGGGAGTCGAGGCCCTCGGGCTTCTCCTCAGGCAGTCCGAAGCCCATCGGCTCACATCCCACGCTTCCAGACGATCTCCTCGTGCAGCTTGCGGCTGCGCCAGCCGTCCGGCGTCCGCGTCATCGTGTGGTGGTAGATGCCCGCCGAACTCGACGACCTTCTCGCCGCCCTTGCCGTCGTCCATGGGCATCGGGTTGTGGAAGTACGCCGAGCAGGTCGCCTCGTCGCCGTCGATCGGCTGATGTCGAGCTGGTGCAGGGAGTGCATCCGCTTCGGGAAGAACGCCGGCAGCACCTCGGCCAGCCACGGCTTCACCGCCGGGTAGCGTGTCGGCGATGCCGCCGGACTCGGTGTAGTCGATCTCGGCGTCCGGGGTGAAGACGGTGTCGAGCAGGTCCCACGTCGCCGGTGTCGATGCCGCGGGTGTAGCGGATGATCGACGCCCTCGATCTCGAGCCGGTCGCTGATCTCCTGGAGGTCCACGGGTGAACTCTGGCACAAAACTGGAACACGTTCTAGTCTGTGGCGCCATGCGATTCACCTACGCCGAGGCGATGACGCAGGCGACGTACTACGCACCGCTGGCCCAGGCCGCCGAGGCCGCCGGCTACACGTCAGCATGACGGTGGCCGACAGCCTGATCTACCCCAAGGACTCCGACTCGAAGTACCCCTACACCGACACCGGGGACCGCGAGTTCCTCGACGGCAAGGAGTTCATCGAGACGATGGTGCTGTGCGCGCACCTCTTCGCGGTGACCGACGACGCTGCGGCTCACGCCGTTCGTGCTCAAGCTGCCGATCCGGCCGCCGGTGCTGGTCGCCAAGCAGGCCTCGTCGCTGGCGTTCCTCTCCGACAACCGGCTCGGCCTCGGCGTCGGCATCTCGCCGTGGCCCGAGGACTTCGACGCGCATGGGCGTCGACTGGGCCAGGCGCGGCAAGCGGATGGACGAGTGCATGGACATCCTGCGCGGCCTGACCACCGGCGAGTTCTTCGAGTACCACGGCGAGTTCTACGAGGTCGACGAGCTCAAGCAGTGCCCCGGCGCCGACCGAGACGATCCCGCTGCTGGTCGGCGGCCACGTCGACGCCGCGCTGCGCCGCGCCGTCCTCAAGGGCGACGGCTGGATGCACGCCGGCGGCGACGGCGAGGAGCTCGACCGGCTGCTCGCCCGGCTCGCCGAGATCCGCAAGGAGGAGGGCGACACCCGCGACGACTTCGAGGTGCACGTGATCTCGTACGACGCCTACACCGTCGACGGCATCAAGCGCCTCGAGGACAAGGGCGTCACCGACTGCATCGTCGGCTTCCGGGTGCCCTACATCAAGGGCCCGGACACCGAGCCGCTCGAGAAGAAGATCGAGCACCTCGAGCGGTACGCCGAGAACATCATCCAGCAAGGTGAACCGATGAGCGCATCGACGCTCACCAAGGTCCTCCAGGACGCGATCGCGGAGGCCGAGGAGCTGATCGCGAACGCGCCGTTCATCAGGACCGAGCAGGACCGGCTCGAGGGCTACGACTACCTCGCCGGCCGGATCCGGATGGCCATGCAGATGGCCTTCGACTACGACCTCGACCGGCCGCTGTTCATCAACCCGACGCACCAGTTCTCCCGGCAGGGCCTGGACAACCCGGACGCGATCTACTTCAACGCCTACCTCCGCGAGGGCGTCGAGTACGTCGTCCGCGGGCGTCGCGGCACCATCGGCCGACCTGTCCTTCCAGGTGATGGGCGGCACCTACTCCGCCGACTCGGCGGCCGACCTCGATGATGGCCTTCGACGACCGCGAGCTCGAGATGGCACGCCGACGGCACCTTCGAGTTCACCTACGTCGCCGAGCCCGGCGCGAAGACGATGATCGTCCGCGAGGTCTTCAACGACTGGGACACCGAGGAGCGCGGCACGCTCACGCATCGAGCGCCCCGACACGCTCGGCGCAGCCGGCGAAGCCGCTGGCGCAGCGAGCGGCTGGCGCCAAGAAGTACGAGGTCGCCGCGCGCTCCCTGATCGGCTCGATCCAGACCTGGTTCGCCTTCCCGCAGTTCTTCCAGTACAAGGAGCCGGTCAACAGCCGACCGCGCCGCAGTCGACGCCCGGCGGGCTGGCCTCGCAGCGCTCCTCGATCGGCCACTACGAGCTCGCCGACGACGAGGCGCTGATCATCACCGTGCCCGAGTGCACCGACTGCGCCTACCAGGCGATCCAGATCGGCTCGGACTGGTACGCCTCGACCGACTACGAGACCCACCAGACCTCGCTCACCAAGGCGCAGGCCGTCACCGACCCCGACGGGATGATGCGGTTCGTGATCTCCGAGCACGCCGCACGGCGGCCCGGCGATCGCCAACTGGCTCGAGACCACCGGCCACCGCACCGGCGCGATGATGCTGCGCTGGCAGCGCCTCGAGCGCGACCTCGGCCCCGAGGACGGGCCGGTCGTCGAGGTGGTCGCGCTCGCCGACGTACCCGACACGGCTCCCGCACTTCACCCCCATCACCCCCGAGGAGTACGCCGCGCGGATCGCCGCCCGGCAGCGCTCCGTTGCCCGAAGGATGATCAGTTGAGACCGAGCTCGGCTACGCCGAGGCCCACGACACCTCGATCGAGGAGCGCTACACCGCCGTCCCGCTGCTGAAGGGCAAGGTCGTCGTCATCTCCGGCATCGGCCCCGGCCTCGGCCGGTCGCTGGCCGAGGAGGCCGCCAAGATGGGCGCCGACCTGGTGATCGCCAGCCGCACCGAGTCCCGGCTCGCTGGAGCTCGCAGGCGGAGCTCGAGGGCCACGGCGTCAAGGTCGTCAGCGTCGTCACCGACGTGACCGACGAGGACTCGCGGGTCAACCTGCGCGACAAGACCCTCGAGGCGTTCGGCCGCGTCGACTGCGTCATCAACAACGCGTTCACGATCCCGCCGATGGACCCGATCACCCAGATCGAGCCGCGCAAGCTCGCCAAGGTCAACGAGACCAACGTCTTCGCGCCGCTGCGGCTCTCCGCGCTCTTCGCCGACGCGCTGTCGGAGACCAAGGGCTCGATCATCATGCTCAACTCCTGCGTCTCCTTCTCCTCGCAGCCCGAGTACGCCGGCTACAAGCTGTCCAAGGGCGCGCTCGAGCACCTCGCCTCGTCGCTGGCCACCGAGCTCGGCCCGCGCGGCATCCGGGTCAACAGCGTCGCGCCGTCGTACATCTACGAGGACGTCAACCGCGGCTACTTCGACTTCCTCGCCGCCGTCGAGGAGAAGACCCACGAGCAGGTGTACGCCGAGAAGGCCGCGCCGACCGACCTCAAGCGGCTCGCCTCCTCCGAGGAGGTCGCCCGCGCGACGCTCTTCCTCGCCAGCGACCTGGCCTCCGCGGTCACCGGTCAGATGCTGACCGTCGACTGCGGCGAGTTCCACGACTGACGGCCTTGGTTTCGAGGCCGTCGCTGGCGCCTCGCACCTCGACCAGCGTCACGGTGGTTGAGGTGCGAGGCCGCTGGCCCGAGCCTCGAAACCACCGCACGCGGGAGACCGATGAGCGACAACATCATGATCCGCGAGCGCCCGGACGTCGGGTCGTACGAGGACATCGTCGCGGCCGCCGTCCGCACCACCGGCATGTCCGACTTCGGCGGACGGCGTCCACGAGGAGGGCCTGCGGGTCCTCATCGAGGACCTGGCGTCGCCGGAGGCCGGGCTGACCCCGCGCGGCAACTACTTCCAGCGCTCCGAGGTGAAGAGCGCGCTGGTCGGCGTGCTGCTGACGCAGGCGCAGTTCGCCGCGCACCCCGAGCACCGCGACGTCCCGATCGAGCGGCCGATCTTCCTGATGGGCCTGCCGCGCACCGGCACCACCGCGCTGCACCGCTACCTGCACGCCGACCCGATCACGCAGGGCCTGGAGATGTGGCTGACGCAGTACCCCCAGCCGCGGCCGCCGCGGGAGACCTGGGAGTCGGACCCGATCTTCAACGCCATGCAGCAGGCGTTCACGGCGCACCACGTCGAGAGCCCCGAGTTCATGGGGATCCACTACATGGATGCGACGACGGTCGAGGAGTGCTGGCGGCTGCTGCGGCAGACCGGCAAGTCCAACTCCTACGAGTCGCTGGCCAACCTGCCGCGCTACACCGAGTGGCTCAAGCAGCAGGACTGGACCGACGCCTACGCGCGGCACAAGGAGAACCTCCAGCTGGTCGGGCTCAACGACCCGGAGAAGCGCTGGATCCTCAAGAACCCGTCGCACATGACCGCGCTCGACGCGCTGATGACGGTCTACCCGGACGCGCTGATCGTCTACACGCACCGCGACCCGGTCACCTGCATCGCGTCGTCGTGCTCGCTGTCGGCCGAGACGACGGTCGGCCACAGCTCGACGTACGTCGGCGGCGTCATCGGCCACACCCAGCTCGACCTGTGGTCGCGGGCCTTCCACGCGTTCCACGACGCGCGGCCGGCGTACGACCAGGACCAGTTCATCGACATCGCCTTCAAGGACCTGGTGACCGACCCGCTCGGCGTGACCCGGCGGGTCTACGACCAGTTCGGGCTCGACTGGACGCCCGAGGTGCAGTCGGCGATCGAGGAGATCGACCAGGAGTCCAAGCAGGGCAAGGCGAAGCCCTCGCACACCTACACGCTCAAGGACTACGGCCTCACCGAGGACCGGGTCCGCGCCGCCTTCGACCGATAGCTCACCGTGGTGGTTTCGAGGCTCGGCGCTAGCGCGCCTCGCAACTCAACCACCGTGACGGTGGTTGACGTGGAAGGCCGCCAGGCCTGAGCCTCGAGACCTCCACAACCAGGGAGACAACATGGACAAGAAGCGCGTAGTCGTCTGGGGCACCGGCGTCGTCGGCTGGATGGTGATCGCCGAGATCGTCGACCACCCGGTCTTCGAGCTGGTCGGCGTCGGCGTCTCCAACCCGGCCAAGGTCGGCGTCGACGCGGGCACCATCTGCGGCATCGCACCGACCGGCGTGATCGCGACCGACTCCGTCGAGGAGCTGATCGCGCTCGAGCCCGACGCGCTGGTGCACTACGGCCCGACGGCGCAGTACGCCGACGACAACATCCGGGTGATGTCGGCGTTCCTGCGCGCCGGCATCGACGTCTGCTCGACCGCGATGACGCCGTGGGTGTGGCCGACGATGAAGCAGATCCCGTCGAACTGGCTCGACCCGATCACCGAGGCCTGCGAGGAGGGCGGCGCGTCGTGCTTCACGACCGGCATCGACCCGGGCTTCGCCAACGACCTCTTCCCGCTGACGCTGATGGGGCTGTGCGGCCGCGTCGACTCGGTGCGCGCGTCGGAGCTGCTCGACTACACCGACTACGAGGGCGACTACGAGGACGAGATGGGCATCGGCCGCTCGCCCGACTTCACGCCGCTGCTGGAGATCCCCGAGCTGCTGATCATGGCGTGGGGCGCGACCGTCCCGATGATCGCGCACGCCGCCGGCATCGAGCTCGACGACATCACCACCACCTGGGAGAAGTGGGTGACGCCGACCGACCGCAAGACCGCCAAGGGCGTCATCGAGGCCGGCAACGTCGCGGCGATCCGCTTCACGATCAACGGCGTGTACGACGGCCGCGAGGTCATCTCCCTCGAGCACGTCAACCGGATCGGCCTCGACGCCGCCCCCGACTGGCCCGCCGGCTCGGCCGACGACGTCTACCGCGTCGACATCGACGGCTCGCCGTCGATCAGCCAGGAGACGGCGTTCCGCTTCACCGACGGCTCCGGCCGCGCGCCGGCCGTCGCCGGCTGCCTGGCGACCGGGCTGCGCGCGCTCAACGCCGTACCCGCCGTCAACGACCTGCCCGCCGGCTGGGTCACCGCGCTCGACCTGCCGCTGATCCCGGGGGTCGGCACCATCCGCTGACCCTCGGGTCGTGTGCTCGGGTCGCCTATCGAGGACGGCCTTGACCTGCCGGTCGCCAGATCCTCGGGGTCGTGAGTCCGAGCGGGCGTCATGGCGCCCGCTGGGACTCACGACTCCGGCACGGTCAGCGCCTCCTCACCCTCTCGACCGGTCGACCCGGGCGAGGTTCACCCGTCACGCCACCAGCGCCCGGTGCTCGCGCGGGCTCACGCCGTACTCCCGCTTGAAGGCGGTGCTCAGCGCGAACGGCGTGGAGTAGCCGACCTGGCGGGCGACCGTCGCGAGGGTGGCGCCGGGCTCGCGGAGCAGGTCGGCGGCGAGGGCCAGGCGCCAGCCGGTCAGGAACGTCATCGGCGGCTCGCCCACGACGTCGGTGAAGCGGCGGGCGAACGCCGCGCGGGAGACGCCGCCGGCCGCCGCCAGCTCGGCGACCGTCCACGGGTGCTCGGGGTGGTGCTGCATCAGCCGGAGGGCGGGGCCGACGACGGGGTCGCCCTGGCCGACGTACCAGGCCGGCGGCGACGCCTCGGGTCGCGCGAACCACGCCCGCAGCACCGCGATCAGGAGCAGGTCGAGCAGCCGGTCGAGCACGGCGTCCTGGCCGGGCTCGTCCTTGACGATCTCGTCGGCGAGCAGCGCGACCAGCGGTGAGCCGAGGTCGCGTTCGCTCAGCACGACGAACCGCGGCAGCGCCCGCAGCAGCCGCCGGCTGACCTCGCCCTCGAAGAGGTAGGCGCCGGTCAGCATCACCGTCTCGCCGTCGCGCTGTTGCCCCAGCTGCGGACGCCCTGGTGCATCTCCTCCTCGAGCGACCGCCCGTCGAGCGTCGTGCAGTGCTGGCCGGGGTGGATGACGACCTGCGCCGGGGTCGCGGGGTCGTCGGCGATCGTCCAGTGGTCGGGCCCGAGCGCGACCACGACGTCACCGGCCTCGAGGCGGAACGGCTCGCCCCCGTCCGGCATCGCCCACACCCCGCCGCGCACGACCGCGGTCAGCGAGAGCGGCGACTCGTCCTCGAGCCGCACCGACCACGGCGGGTCCATCAGGCAGCGCAGCAGGAACGCGCCGCGGGCGCGCGGTCCGTCGAGGAGTGCAGCCAGACCGTCCATGTCCGAGCCTAGATCTGGACGATCACGTATGGAAGAGCGGCGTACGACGATGGATCGTCTCGCGCTTCCGCGATGTGCTGGAGCCATGAACGATCTCCTCGACACCCTCCGCGGCCCGGTCCTGCTGGCCGCCACCGTCGCCGCCGGCCTCCAGGCCGGCACCTACTACACCTGGGCGAGCGGCGTGATGCCCGGCCTGGCGCGCACCGACGACCACACCTTCACCTCGTCGATGAACCACATCAACGTCGCGATCGTGAACCCGGTCTTCATGCTCAGCTTCCTCGGCGCCCCAGCCCTGGCGGCGGCGGCCGTCGCCGCAACGACGAGCACGCTCGGGCCTGGGCGATCGCCGGGCTGGTGTTCGCGCTCGGCACCGTGGCCGTCACCGCCGTGGGCAACGTCCCGCTCAACGACGCCCTGGCCGCGGGCGGCTCGCGCGCAGACTTCGAGACCGCCTGGGTGCGCTGGAACGTCGTCCGCACCTCCACCTCGACCGCCGCGCTGGCCTGCCTCGCCTGGGCGGCATGGAGGTCCTAGACCGGCTGGCCCGCCAGCCAGCCGCGCAGCGCCGGGAACGTGCCCTCGCCGACGTCGGCCGTCACCGAGGCGGCCAGGTCGGCGACGGTGACCGCCTTGAGCGAGGCCCGCCAGGCCTGCTCGGCGGCGTGCATCACCCGGGCGACGCCACACGGCTGGCGGCACGCCTCCCGACTCGCGGGCAGCGGCCCGTTCTGCCGGATCTCGGTGCAGCGGAAGGCCTGCTCCCGGCCGTCGACGGCGAGCACGATGTCGAGCACGGTCACCTGGTCGGCCGGCCGGGTCAGCACGTAGCCGCCGACCCGCCCCTCGGTCGAGCTCACGATGCCGGCCCGCGACAGCGCCTGGAGGTGCTTGGCGAGGTAGGTGCGCGAGATGCCGTGGAACTCGGCGAGCCGCTGCGCCGGGACCGGTCCCTCCGCCTCGCTCAGGACCACGCAGCAGTGCACGGCCCACTCCACGCCACCCGACATCTTCATGGCGCCATCGTACGCCGATACGTGGATGACAAGTGTCCGCGTTCGTGATCTAATCGCGGATATCACTTATCCGCGTTAACCGGACCAGGAGAACGACATGAAGATCGCCATCGCCGGCGCCACCGGCCGCATCGGCTCGCAGCTCACCGCCCTCGCCCGCAAGCAGGGCCACGAGGTCGTCGAGATCGCCCGCGAGACCGGGTTCGACCTGCTCTCGCCGACAGCGGACTCAAGCAGGCGCTGGCCGGCGTCGACACCGTGGTCGACGTGACCGCGTGCCCGCTCGACCAGGCGGCGACGTTCTTCCCGACCGTCGCCCGCAACATCGGCACGGCCGCGACCGCCGCCGGCGTACGCCGCAGCGTCGTGCTCTCGATCGTCGGCGTCGACCGCAGCCCGGACTACGACTACTACGTCGCCAAGCTCGCCCAGGAGCAGGCCTACCGCGAGACCGCGCCCGGGGTCGTGGTGCTGCGCGCGACGCAGTTCCTCGACTTCGCCGCCCAGATGCTGGAGTGGAACACCCAGGACGGCGTCGCCCACATCATCGACGTGCCGACCCAGCCGGTCGCGACCGGCGAGATCGTCACGCTGCTCCTCGACGTCGCCACCGGCGCGCTCGAGGGCGACGTGGAGCTCGCCGGCCCGCAGCAGGAGAACCTCGTCGACCAGGTCCGCCGCCTGGTCGAGCGGTCCGGCCAGGACGTCCGCGTCGAGCCGGTCGCGGCACCCGAGAGCCTCACCAACGGCGCGATGCTGCCCGGCTCTGGCGCGCTCCTGCGCGGGCCGAGCTTCGACGACTGGCTGGCCGAGCACGCCTGATCGAGGCGCACCTAGGCGAGGCACGGCCGCCCGAGCGGCCGGCCGTCGCTACTTTTCGTCGCGGACGCCCTTGTGAGGGTTCTTGCTGACGTTCATGATGCGGCCCGTCTGGGTGTCCCGCTTCACGTAGGTGCCATTGGGGTGCTTGAACTCGCTGCGGTTCTTCACCGCACCCCGCCGGGATCCGTTGCCGGTGTTCTTGGCCATCTGGTCACCTCCCTTCACTGGCCTGAGAACAACCCTAGGATCGAGCACCGACAGTCCCGTTGGCACGCGCCAGACCACGCGGCCACCAAGAACGAGGCCCCGACGATCCCGGTTTGAAAGAGATCAGCTCTCGCCGGCGGCCTCTCGTACGGCGCGCTCGGCGACGGCGTGCTCGTCGGTGCGGTTGTCGTAGGTCCAGAAGTCGCGCAGCCACGCTGCCGTGAGGCCGACGCCGGCCACGCACGCGACACCACCGCTGACGATCGCGCCGCGCACCGACCAGAGGTCGGCCGTCACCCCGGCGCGAACCTGTCCGCCGAGCGGGCCGAGGGAGTAGGACAACATCTCGATGCCGGCCAGACGGCCCCGCATCGACTCGGGGATCGTCTGGCTCCACACGGTCGACCGGAAGATCCCGGAGATCATGTCGGCGGCCCCGGCGAAGGCGAGGGCGAGGGCGACGAGCCAGATGTTGGGCATCAACCCGGCGATGGCGATGAACCCGCCGTACGCCATGGCCGCGACGACGATCGCGCGGCCGTGGTGGTGGAAGCGCCCGGTCCAGCCACTGAGCGCGGTCGCGACCAGCGCCCCGACCACCTCCGCGGAGTAGAGCAGCCCCAGGAACTGCGGCTGGTCGAAGACCTCGTCGACCAGCGCCGGGAACAGCACGACCGGCATCGCGAACAGCATGGCGGCGATGTCGACGAAGTAGGTGCCGAGCAGGTCTCGCCGGCCGAACGCGTAGTCGATGCCCTGCTTGATCCCGGCCAGGCTCGGCGGCGTCGTCTCCTGACGGTGCGGGTAGGAGCGCATCAGCACGAAGAGGAACGACGCGACGACCAGGCCGCCGATGTCGATGAGGAAGCACCAGCCGATGCCGACGTAGGCGACGAGCAACCCGCCCACGGCCGGACCTGCCAGGACGCCGATCTGGATGCCGAGACTGGAGAGTGCATTGGCAGCGGGCAGCTGGTCGTGCGTGACGGTGCGCGGCAGCAGTGCCTCACGCGAGGGTCGCTGCATCGCCGAGCACGAGGTGAGCAGCGCCGCGACCACGAAGATCACCCAGACCCGGGGCTCTCCCATGAACGCGTTGACGGCGAGGACCGCGGTGAAGGCAGCCTGCGCGAGCCCGGTCCAGATCAGCAGCTTGCGCCGGTCGACGTGGTCGGCCAACGCGCCGCCGTACAGACCGAAGACGATGATCGGCGCCAGCTCGACCAGGCCGATCGCGCCGACCGCGAAGTTCGAGCCGGTGAGCGTGTAGATCTGGTACGGGATCGCGACGTAGCTGACCATCGCACCGAAGTAGAAGACGGTCCCGGCGAGGAAGAGCAGTCGGAAGTCGCGGGACGCACGCAGCGGCGTGGTGTCCATCCGCAGTGCCTTGAACCGGGCTTTGAGACGGTCGATCACAAGGTGCGATGGTCCCGCATCCCCCGCCGTACGGCGAAACGGTTTATCGAGCCGCGACCCGGATCGTCGCTCCCCGCCGCGGGACGCTGGTGATGTTGCGGACCTTGGGGACGTCGCCGCCGACCGCGCTCACGTCGTACGCCGCGAACACCTCGCGCAGCACGGCCACCCCCTCCATCTGGGCGAAGCCGGCGCCGATGCAGCGGCGTACGCCGCCACCGAACGGGATCCAGGTGTTGGTGGGCGGGTTGTGCCCGAGGAACCGCTCCGGCCGGAAGGCCTCGGGGTCCTCGTGGTTGTCCTCGCGCGAGTGGGCGATGATGATCGACGGCCCGACCGTGGTGCCGGCCGGGAGGTCGAAGCCCGCAATCGTGGCCGGCTTCATCAGGGTGCGGACCACCATCGGGATGATCGGGTGCAGCCGCATCGACTCCTTCATCACCGCCTCCAGGAAGTCGTCGTCGCCCTCGTCCGCCGCGGTCCGGCAGCGGGCCAGCAGCACCGGGTCGCGGCCAACCTCGTAGAGCGCCCACGCCAGCGCGCTGGCGGTCGTCTCGTGGCCGGCGAGCAGCAGGGTGACGAGCTGGTCGCGGAGCTCGGTGTCGCTCAGGGCATCACCCTCCTCGCCCTGGACGATCAGCCGGGACAGCACATCGGTGCGCTCGGCGAGGTCGGGCGCCGTACGACGCTCGCGGATCTCGGCGTACATGAGCAGGTCGAGCTCGCGCTGGTTGTCGACCGTGCGCTTCCAGGGGCCGTACCTCTGCAGCCGGGGGTAGCCCCAGCCCAGCAGGATCGCGGGACTGACGTTGACGGTGGCGTTGACGCGCGGGCGCAGCTGCGCGAGTCGGGTCTCGTCGGTGACGCCGAAGACCACGCGCAGGATGACCTCGAGGGTGAGCCGGTTCATCCGGTCGAGCGAACGGAACGTCTCGCCGTCGCGCCAGGTGGCGACCTCGGCCCTGGCGACCTCGGTGACGAGCGTCTGGTACTCCCGCAGGGCGTGCCCGTTGAACGCCGGCATCAGCAGCTTGCGGGCCCGCTTGTGCTGCGAGCTGTCCTGGAGGAGCAGCGAGTGCTCGCCCATGATCGGGCCGAGGATGCCATTGGCCTTGCCGGCGTGGAAGACCTCGGGGTCGCCCGCGAAGATCGCCTTCGCGTGCTCGGGCCGGGTGAAGAACACCAGCGGCCGGCCGCCCGGCGCGAGCCGGACGGTGAAGATGTCGCCGTACTTCTTGCGCATGTAGGGGTGGAACCGGTGCCGGAACCGCAGGAGGCCCGCCGTCTGGACGAGCACCGGCCAACGCGGACCCGGTGGCAGCACGGAGTAGTCGACGGGTGGCAGCTTCGCCTGGTTGCCCGGACTCATCCTCCGCATGCGCGCGTCGGTCAGCACCCGAGTGTCGGACGTCTCCACGGTGACCATCTGCTCATGGTGGCCCGCTGTTGAACATCCGTCAATAGAGATGACCCATCCGTGGTATGTCCCGCGGCGCTCGGGAGTCCTACCGTGTCAGGACACCCTGACGATGCGCCGTGCGCTCAGGGCCGATTCGGCGACGCCCCGCTTGGGAGGGTGGTCATGGAGCGTTCGGAGTTCCTGCTCGGCACCGTGACGACCCACAGCGACGAGACCCCGTTGTCCCCGACAACCGCACCCGCCGCTCCGACCGCGCCGGTCCCGCTGCCCGTGCTGTCCCCCGAGCTCGTGGTGGGCCCCGCCGAGGACGCTGCCGAGCTGGACGCCGACCGCCGCGCCGACGTCGCGCTGGCACGGCTCGCGCGAAGCGGTGACGCGCCCGACCACCGAGTCCACGGCCAGGACTGCGACCACCTGCGAAGGTCGCCGGCACCGGGCGGTGCGCCTGCGGTCGGGTACGACGGGGGGCCGGTGCCCGACGACGTCGCCGGCCGGATCGAGCGGCTCCGCGGCTCCGGCGAGCCCCTGCCGACGGCGACCCGCGCGCGGATGGAACAGGGGTTCGGCGCGTCCTTCGCCGGCGTACGCCTGCACCTCGGGGAGGAGCCGGCCCGGCTCAATCGACTGGTCTCGGCGGAGGCGTTCACCCTGGGCCGCGACGTGTTCTTCGGCGCCGGGCGCTTCGACCCCGCCTCGCCGGACGGCGAGCGGGTGCTCGCACACGAGCTCGCCCACACCCTGCAACCGGCCGCAGCGGTACGCCGAACGCCCGCCGCCCTGGCCGTGACTACGGCCGTGACCAACTCCGGCCTGGCCGACGACGACATTGAGTGGCTGGCGCTGCACGAGGCCGCGGTCGCCTACTCCAAGCTCGCCGAGGACGACTACGACGTCCGCGCCGCCACACTCGGCGATATCGATGAGCTCGCCCGTGCCTGGGAGAAGATCATCAGGGTCGGCAGCACGGAGGAAGTGGAGGTGCAGCGCCATGCTGCTCGCGCCACCGCGCTCGACGACCTGCGAGGCCTGGTCGCAGTGGAGCATCGAGAGCTGGCGGCGGCGGGAGTCACGGCCGACGAGGAGACCCAGACGGTCAAGGCCCTGCGATTCAAGGGCGACTACCTGCTCGAGCAGGTGATGGGTGGCGCAGCCGTCCTCAAGGTCGGGGACAAGGGCCTCTACGTCACCAAGATCCAGCAGGCCCTGGCAGACCTGGACCTCCTCGACGAGAAGGAGGTCAGCGGCACGTTCGGGCCGTCGACCTCGGCCCCACTGAAGGCGTACCAGGAGGAGAACGGGCTGGCCCAGAGCGGCCAGGTCGACACCGACACCTTGGCCCTGCTCGACAAGACGTTCGCCCACCACGGTGTCGAGCTACGCATCGCCCAGGGATCCGCGGCACCCGAGCGGACGACCCCGGGCGAATACCCGGCCGATTCCGCTCCCGAGAGCCTCACGGTCGGCGTCCGCACCCTGAGCGACGAAGACGCTTCGGCAGCCAGGGACGCGATCAAGACCAAGCAGCTAGGAGGCCCCGGCGGCGTGCTTCCCACGTTCGTCCCGGACCTGGGCGATGGGTACATCTACGGGATACGCCTGTACGACATCCTCGCCGACGAGGTGGAGTACGAGTACCAGTTGTACGGGGACGGCAAAGCCGACAAGCGTCATGAGGGCGACCTCGTCGGCTGGCCGCACATCGAGAGGGTTGCCGCTCGGTCCAAGGCCGCCACGGATGCCGTCTTCGGCAAGTTCACCATCGGGCCGGCCCTCAAGCAGGGCGCCGGCATCCACGACGGCTGGGACCAGACGGTGAGCGACCTGTCCACGGAGGAGAAGCGGATCGGCGCTGCCGACTGGCGGGTGGACAAGCTGCTGATCGGCAACTCGAAGGTGAAGGCCCTGGACCGGGAGCACGGCGCCATCCAGAGCCGTCCCGAGGAGGCGTTGATCGTTGACGACGTCAGGGAGAAGATCCTCGACAAGTACTACTGGGACCTGCTGGAGATCCACAAGGGGTGGCCCGGGTTCGCGAGCGACGGGGTGGTCAACATCCAGCGTTTCAAGTCCGACGAACACAAGACCAACCGGGCGGAGATGTGGGATCTCTTCCAGACCGTCGTCCACGAATACCTCCACACCTTGGAGCACTCCGCCCACGTGGCCTACCGGAGGGGACTGGACGGGCAGGACGGGTCGATGACGCTGCACGAGGGCGTGGTCGAGTACTTCACCTACACCGTCCTGGAGAGCGTGAAGTACGACGACGCCTTGCGCCGCGACGTCGAGGGAGAGTTCTACGAAGAGGGCGTCGCGGACCCGATCCCGGAGTACAGGGGGTACGCGGAGCAGGCCCAGGCGGAGAAGCTCGCCGGTATCGTCGGTGCCCGCAACGTGATGGCTGCCTTCTTCCTGGGCGACGTCGCGAAGATCGGGAAGGCCCTGTGACGACGGACGACGGTCGTGTCCCCGAGCTGCTGGCTGCCGTCGCGACCCGTGACCTCGCAGCTCTCGCGACCTTCGGGGGACTCCCTCCGGGGCTGCCCGCCGCTCGCGTCGTCGAGGCGCTCGGTGGCGACCCGGAGGCCCAGGTCCGCTTCTTCCTGGGCGACCCGCCTCACGAGACGTTCTGGTCGCCGGCCTTCCCGGCGGGCTTCGATCGCGTAAAGGTCTGGTTCCGAGCCGGCGCGGTGGTCAAGCTAGAGGGCGAGCGGCCGGTCCTCGACCCGGCGGCGGACCGCGTCCTCGGTGCCCCGGATCACCGGTTCGAGGACCGACACGAGGACCTCTGGGCGACCCGTGGCATCGCCCTCGTACGGGACGAGCCGGGGGGGACCTTCACGTCGCTGTCCGTCTTCGCGCCGACCACCCCGGAGGAGTACGGACTGAGCCTGGCCCCGTTCCACGAGCGCCGCGAGTGGGAGTGACCCCTCAGGCCTGAGCCAGATGACGCCGCAGGAACGCGACCTGGTGCGCGACGACGGCGTCGTGCCAGTCCTTCCCGGCGTACACGTCGAAGTGGTCGCACGGATAGTGGCGGACCTCGGCGCGGGCCTTGAACGCCGCCTTCATGGACGACTGCGGCGGGGCGCTGCGGTCGAAGTCTGCGACCTGGAAGAGCGCCGGGCAGGCGACCTGCTCCGCCAGCTTGATCGGCCGGTGCCCGCCGAGCTCCATGCCGACGGCCGCGTCGACCTCGTTGCGCCAGGTCGGGCCGGCGATCGAGAGGTAGTCGTCCATCGAGCCCTCGATCGTCATCGCACCGAGCGCGCCCGGGGCCGCGACGACCGGCATCATCACCGGCTTGCCGAGCTTGCTCCGGAAACCGGCCACGGTCGAGCGGAGCATCTCCGCCTTGGTGTGGGTCGCCAGCGCGTGCCGGCCGGCGGCGAGGCCGTCGACCAGAGGGGTCAGCGCGACGACGGCGGCGACGTCGCTGCGACCGGCCGCCGCGGAGATGACGTGACCACCGGCGAGCGAGGTGCCCCAGAGCACGATCCGCTGCGGGTCGACGCCGGGCAGGCGAGCGGCGGCCGACATGGCGGCGCGGTAGTCCTCGAGCTGCCCGGTCATCGAGACCGTCTGCCGCGGCGTACCTCCGCTCGCGCCGAAGCCCCGGTAGTCGAAGGCGAAGACGTCGAGGCCGGCGGCGGCCAGCGCCTCGGCGAAGGGCTGCAGGCCGGAGTCCATCGTGCCGGCGAGCCCGTGCGCCATCACGACTACGGGACGCCCGGCGTCGGTCGCGAGCTCGTCGCCCTCACCCGTGAAGTGCCAGGCGGCGCACTCCACGCCACCGGAGACGAAGGTCAGGTCAGCGTGCTTCATGCGGTCCTCCCGTAGATGCTGGACAGCCAGATGTGCACGACTGCCTCGACGTGCTTGTCCCAGTCGAACCCGGACGGCGCGTGGACCAGCCGCTCGAGGGTCCGGTCGTTGAGGTCGAGCAGGGCGGTGGCGATCGCGGTGGGGTCGGCGCCCTCGGGCGCGACGCCCGCCGTGCGCTCGCCCTCGATCACGGCCGCGAGCACCACGACGAACGACTCCTGGAAGGTGTCCCACTGCTCGCGTACGGCGGGGCTGCTCGCGCGCGCCTCCAGCATCGCCCGGTAGATGTAGGTCCGGTGCGACCAGCCCCGGAAGATCGCGCGGATCGCGCTCGACACCCGGAGCTGCATGCCCTCGTCGTCGTCGCCGTCCAGCTCGGCGGCGTCCCACGCGTCGTCGTACATCTCCTCCATCAGGGCGGCGACGGCCGCCGCCTTGTTGTCGAAGTAGAAGTAGAACGCCGAGCGCGTGACCCCCGCGCGGCGCGAGAGGTCGGCGACGTTGATCGCGTCGAGGCTCGCGTCGGGACCGGCGTCGCGGAGGTGGTGGTCGAGCGCCTCGAGCAGCGCGGCGCGACGGTCGTCGCCCTTGGTTGCCGCCCGGTTCACGTGGCCCGACCCGCCAGCGGTCGGCCAGTCAATTTCGGGGAGCCCTGGGCCTTCGCGCGGGCCCGGCCGCTCGGCAGCTCCTTGGTGCGCATCTGGTGCTCGTAGACGAAGTAGTCGAGCTGGTGGGTGTGCCGCGGACGGTCGAGCATGTGGCCCATGTAGAGCTCGTCGTCGGCCTTGATCACCGCGTGCATCTCGTCGACCGACGGTGGCACGTACTCCCCCACGGCGTACGCCGCGATCAGCCGCGCCTGGCTCTCGACGAAGGGGAAGAGCGTCGGCGTCGACTGGGCGAACCCGGCGAAGAGCAGGTCGTCGATGCCGGGCTTGATGATCCGCTTGTAGAGGTCGATCCGGTTGTCGGGGGCGCTGAGGAACTCGGGGTCGAAGAAGGGAAAGGTCAGGTTGTAGCCGGTGGCGTAGATGATCACGTCGAAGTCCGCCGACGTGCCGTCCTCGAAGTGCACGGTCTCACCGTCGAGCCGGGCCACGTTGCCCTTGGGGGTCACGTCGCCCGACTTCAGCCGCAGCGGCAGCTCGCCCGACTGGGTCGGGTGCGCCTCGAAGAACTTGTGGTTGGGCGCCGGCAGGCCGTAGAGCGTCGGGTCGGAGTAGGTGAACCGCTGGCCCCACTGCGCGGCCTTGCGCTGCCAGGACAGCGGGAGCTGCGGGATGGTCCGGTAGTTCATGTCGGCGGCCTTGCCGCCGACGAGCTTGGGCACGATCCAGGCACTGCTGCGGGTCGACAGGGTGACCTCGTTGCGCAGCGAGCGCTGGGACAGCTCGACGGTGACGTCGGCGGCGCTGTTGCCGAGGCCGACGACCAGGATCCGCTTGTCCATCAGGTCCAGCGGCGTCCACGGGTCGATGTAGTGGTGGGAGTGGATCGACTGACCGGTGAACTCACCGGGGAACTCGGCCATCCGCGGGTCCCAGTGGTGGCCGTTGCCGACCACGAGCAGGTCGAAGCGGCGGGTGTCTCCGACCTGGTCGAGGATCTCCCAGCCGCCGCCCTCGAGCCGCTTGGCGTTCACCACGCCGTTCTCGAACTCGATGTGGTCGCGCAGCCCGAAGGCGTCGGCGTACGAGTCGAGGTAGTCCTTGATCAGCGTGTGGTGCGGGAAGTCCGGGTAGTCGTCGGGCATCGGGAAGTCCCGGAACGACAGCTGGTGCTTCGAGGTGTCGATGTGCAGCGAGCGGTACGCGCTGCTGTGGCCGTTGGGGTTGCCGAAGGCCCAGTTGCCGCCGACGCGGTCGGAGGCCTCGAAGGTCGTGTACGGCACGCCGTAGTCGCCGAGCATCTTGCTGGCGGTGAGGCCGCTGATGCCTGCTCCGATAACTGCTGTGGTGGGTAGCACGCAGGGGACGCTAGGCCCTAAGTTGACACGCGTCAACTAAGTCCAACCCTTGGGAGAGGTCACATGAGCGAGGAGACCAGCCGCGTCGCGGTGGTGTTCGGAGGAGCGTCGGGGATCGGCACGGCGATCGCGGCGCGGTTCACGGCGGAGGGCTGGACGGTCGAGACGGCGGACCTGCCGACGACCGACGTGACCGACGAGGAGTCGGTCGTCGCCTGTCTCGACGGGGCACTGGCCGCGCACGGGCGGCTCGACCTCGTGGTCAACAGTGCCGGGGTCTCGACCCTCGGCCTGGTCACCGACCTCGACGTCGCCGAGTGGCGCCGGGTGGTGGATGTCTGCCTGACGGGCGGGTTCATCGTGATGAAGCACGCCGGCCAGCGGCTCTCCGCGGGCGGCTCGATCATCTCGCTGTCGTCGCTCAACGCGCGTCAGCCGGGGGCCGGCCTGGCGCCGTACTGCGCCGCGAAGGCAGGCCTCTCGATGCTCACCGAGGTCACCGCCCTCGAGCTCGGGTCGCGCAGCATCCGGGTCAACGCCATCGCCCCCGGCCTGGTCGTCACCCCGCTGACGCAGCCGGCGATGGACATCGCCGGCATCGAGGACGACTACCTCGCCAACACCCCCCTGAGTCGCTCGGGCACGCCCGACGAGATCGCCGAGGCCGCCGTCTACCTGGCGAACGCCGCCTGGGTCACCGGTGAGGTGCTCGACATCAACGGTGGCGCGCACCTGATGCGCTACCCGGACCTCAACAAGCACGTCCTGGCGGCCTTCAGCTGAGTCACTTGGGAATGGGGTCCACGTGGGCCCCATTCCCAAGTGCATTCCGATCAACCGCGTCAGAACACCGCGCCGCGCACGTCCGCTACGGAAGCACCAGCAGAACGGCGAGGGTGTAGACACCCAAGACGATGTTCGGTGTCCATGCGTGCCACGGTCGAAGACCCCGCTGGTCGTTTCCGCTTTTCGGGTGATTGGTGAATGCCAGGCTAAAGCCGACCCCAGCCAGCACAATCACGATGCTCCCGAGCACGAACCACTGCGCAACCGCATGGCTCAGCGGAACTGACAGACCAAACACGAACCGGAGCAGGAAACCGGCCATGGCCGGGATCAAGCAGACCAGAATGACGGCATACGTCACGCGGATCGCGTGCGCCCGATCCTTGAGCCATTGCCGATCAGCCCAGTTCTCGAATTGGGCCTCGCTCATCGTCGTTGGGTGGAGATGGTGACTGTCTGCAATCGAGAAGCAGGCGAACACCACCCCGAACACTCCACAGATGCCCGCGATCGCAAGAAATAGATCCGCAGAATGCGGGACGTAGACCGCGGCGAGCACCTGGAGCCCGCCAAGGATCGCGACCAAGGAGACAACAACTGGGGCTGCAATGAAGAGCATCGCCGGCCCGAGATTGGCTGTCGGATCGTTCTCTGCCCCGACAGCAGCAAGCCCGAACGCCCCTAGAACACTCCCGACGAACCCCACAGCGAGCAAACCCGAGCACAAGGTGACGAGCGTTCCGTCTGTATCTGACGGGAGCAGTGTGAATACGACGACGATCGCCGTGACAACCAGCGAGCCGAACGATCCGACGATGGGTGCGTAGGCCGCAGCTCCCTTGCGGACGTCGTACTGACCTTCGTCGGGACCGAGCGGTCTACCTACATGCAAGTTCGGCATTCAGAGAGCGTGGCGCAGCGATGCCGTGCGGTGTCGGCTGATCTCGATTATCGCGACCGCCGCTCTAGACGGGCCGAGCCAGCGGCTGGTGGTTTCGAGGCTCGGGCCCGGCGGCCCTCACACCTCAACCACCGCGTCGGAACACGGCCCCCGGGTTGAGGATGCCCTGCGGGTCGAGGGCGTCCTTGACCCGCTGGTTGAGGGCGAGCGCATCGGGGCCTAGGTAGGCGCCGAGCCAGGGCCGCTTGAGGCGGCCGACGCCGTGCTCGCCGGTGATGGTGCCGCCGAGCTCGATGCCGAGGTCCATGACGGCGCCGTACGCCGCAGTGGCCCGGGCCGACTGGTCGGCGTCGGCGGGGTCGAAGACGATCAGCGGGTGGGTGTTGCCGTCGCCGGCGTGAGCAACGACCGCGATGACCACGTCGTGCTCGGCCGCGATCCGCTCGATGCCGCGGACCATCGCGCCCAGCTGCGGCAGGGGTACGCCGACATCCTCGAGCAGCAGCGAGCCGTGCGGCTCCATCGCCGGGATCACCATCCGGCGGGCCGCGACGAACGCCGCACCCTCCTCCGGGTCGTCGGTGTGGAAGACCTCGGTGGCACCGTTGCCGTCGCAGACCTTCGCCATCTCGGCGATCTCTTGGGCCGCCCGCGCGCCGGGCTCGTCGGACTGCATCACGAGCATGGCCTCGGCGCCGCGATCGAGGCCCATCCGCGTCAGGTCCTCGACGGCGTTGATCGACGTCCGGTCCATGAACTCGAGCATCGACGGCCGCAGCCGCCGGGTCAGGTCGAGCACGGTCGCCGTCGCCGCGTCGAGGGACCCGAAGGTCGCGACCAGGGTCGAGGGCGGCCGCAGCGCCGGCACCAGCCGGAGCACGACGCGGGTGACGATCCCGAGCGTGCCCTCGCTGCCCACGAAGAGCTTGGTCAGCGACAGCCCCGCCACGTCCTTGAGCCGCGGCCCGCCGAGCTCGACGGCGGTCCCATCCGCGAGCACCACGGTCAGTCCGAGCACGTAGTCGCTGGTGACGCCGTACTTCACGCAGCACAGCCCGCCGGCGTTGGTCGCGACGTTGCCGCCGATCGAGCAGATCTCGTACGACGAGGGGTCGGGTGGGTACCAGAGCTCGTGCTGGGCGGCGGCCTGCTTGACGTCGACGTTGAGGGCACCGGGCTCGACGTACGCCGTACGCGTCGCCGGGTCGATCTCGATCGCGGTCATCCGCTCGGTCGAGATCACCAGGCACCCGTCCTGCGCGGTGGCGCCGCCGGACAGGCCGGTGCCAGCACCCCGCGGCACGACGCCGATGCCGTGCTCGGCGGCGAACCGGACGGCGGCCTGCACATCGGCGGTCGACGTCGCGCGTACGACGGCGAGCGGGATGCCTGCGTCCGGGTCGAGCGCCCGGTCCCAGCGGTACTTGTCCATCCGCTCGGTGTCGGAGACGAGCGCGCCGTCGGGCAGGGCTGCCGCGAGGGGCGCGAGGTCGACGGTGACGGCCATCACCCCAGTCTGCCCGCCCGACCACGTCCTAGGCTCGCGTCATGGCTCTCCTCCACCACGCTTCCCTGGTCCCGTCGAAGGGCGAGCTGCTCGCCGCCTGGCTGCCGAGCCAGCCGTGGGCGGCCGACCTGCCGGGGCTGAAGCCGTTCGGCGGCTACCGGCTCGACGACCCGGACGGTGAGGTCGGGATGGAGGGCATCCTCCTGCGGAGCTCCGCCGGCGACGTGCTGCACGTGCCGCTGACCTACCGAGCCACACCGCTCGAGGGCGCCGAGGAGTTCCTGGTCGGCACCATGGAGCACTCGGCGCTCGGCACCCGCTGGGTGTACGACGCGACCGGCGACCCGGTCTGGCGCGCGACCCTCGCCGCCACGGTGCTGACCGGCGGCACCGGTGCGGAGGAGTACTTCGAGGTCGACGGCAAGCGCGAGACCCGCGAGCCCTCGGTGGCCGTGGCCGGCAGCGGCGCCGTCGGCGGTGAGATCCCCGCCGACACCGAGATCGTCGTCGTCCGCCGGGTCGGGGAGGACATCGAGGCGGACGCCGTCCTCACCGGCGCCTGGGACGGCGGCTCCGGCGTACTGGCCGGGGTCAGGGTCGTCGGCTGACCGACACCAGCTCGTACGCCGGGACCGGGTTGTCCCGGCCGGCCTTGCAGGTGAGCCGGGCGACGCCGTCGCGGACCGCACGGACCTGCACGTCGTACGGCGCACCCGCGACGACGAACGTGGCGGCGGTGAGGTCGCCGTCGGTCACCCGGTCGACGAACACCACGTCGTCGCGACGGGTCGCGCCGAGTTCGCGGCGGAGCTGGATCTCGGCCGCCTGGACCGCCATCGGGTACGACGAGCGACCACGCAGGTGGTCAAGATCGAGCTCGCCGGCAAGGTGTGCGCCGGCGACGGCGATCGCGGACGCCGGGTCGAGGCGCCCGTAGTAGAGCCCGTGCGGCAGCACCACCATGTTGGCCGCGAACCGGTCGCCGCCGATGTGCGAGACCTCCCACGTCTCGTCGGGATGCGCCTGGTCGAGCGCCTTCGCGACCGGCCGTCCGCGCTCCGCGCAGCACGCGTCGTGACGGCCGTTGGTGCAGACGCAGAAGACCGATCCGTCGTACGGCGCCAGCCCGCTCGTGCCACCACGACGCAGTGCCCCGAGGTCGACGTCGAGCACCTCGCGGGCGTCGCTGACGTGGCCGGCCTCCAGGCGCGGGCTCACCGGGTCGGCGTACGCCGCGAAGACCCGCAGCCCGTCTCCGTCGGGGCTGGAGCTGTAGCGGCGGATGAGCAGGATCTTGGCGCGGTGCTCGGCCGCACGCCGCTGGAGCTCGGCACCCAGGCCATCGGGCAGGCGAGCATCACGCAGCGCCTTGTCGCCCCAGGGTCCGACGTGCTCGAGGAGCAGCCAGGTGCGGACGTGGGTGGCGGTGCCGAGGACGGGTTCGTCGCGGAGCACGCTGGCGGCGGCGCAGCGGAAGCTCACCTGATCTCCAAGAGACCCTCGCGGATCAGGCGGCGACACAGCACCAGGCTGCTCTCCGGGTCGAGCGGCAGGTCGGCCGGGGTGAGCTCGCCGCGCGCCCGGATCTCGTCGAGCGCCGGGCGGATCCGGGCCGGCACGGTCATCGTGCGGTCGCCGAGCAGCACCTCCACCTGCTCGCCGCGGTCAAGCAGCACGCAGGGGTGCCCGGTCCGGCGACGGAGCCGGGTGGTGGCGTCGATCGACTCGCGGCCCAGTACGTCGTGGAGCCCGCCCCCGAGCCGCGGCGGCCTGGTGGTCAGGAACCGCCGGATCTCGCTCTCGACCGCAGCAGGAGCGTCCACCCGTCGTACGGCGGCAGCGAGCTCCTCGAGCCTCTCGGCGAGGCCGTCGGCCAGCATCGACGGGTCGTCGAGGTAGCCGGCGGGCAGGTGGTCGTCGGGCACGCCGGCGAGCACCGGCTGCACGGTGCGCTCGACCAGGCCGCGCCAGGTGAGCTGGTTGATCCCGAGCGTGACGTGGAGCGACACGGTCTCCTGCGCGCGGGCGGCGTGCGGGGTGCCGGTGGGCAGGTACATCGACAGCCCCGGCTCCAGCAGCACGTCCTCGGGTCCGTCGGTGCCGTGGATCTCCCAGAGCTTGGAGCCGGCGGTCTGGAAGACGAAGACGTCGTGCGAGTCGGAGTGGACCGCGAAGCCTTGGGCTCCCGGCGGCGTGAGATAGGCGTTGGCCTGGCAGGGGTGGCCGAGCTCGAGCTCGAGCTCGGCGATCAACCGGGTGAGCGGCGGCCAGTAGCGCTGCAGCCCCTGGAAGACGACGGTCGCTCCGCCGTCGAAGAGCGCGAGCGCCTTGCGCGCGTCGACCAGGCCGGTGACGGGCTTGCCGGCGAGCGTCGCGCCGCGGGTGTACGACGACTCCGGCAGCACCGCGCCGTCCTGCGCCATCCGGATGGCAGGGGTGCGGATCGCCGTCGAGGTCAGCAGGTGGTCGGCGTCGTCGAGCGAGAGCAGGCCGACGAGGTCGGCCGGGTCGGTGCGGTGCAGGTGCACGCGGGATGCCCAGACCTTCGCGAGGAAGGTCTGGGCATCACCGCTGAGCAGGTCTAGCGAGGACACTCAGGAGTCGGTGCCGTCGCTGTCGCCACCGTCGGTGCCGTCGCTGTCGCCACCGTCCGTGCCGTCACCGTCGCTGGCGTCGCCGTCCGTGGTGTCGGTCGCGTCGCCGTCGGTGCCGTCGGCGTCACCGCCGGAACCGGTGGGCACGTCGCCGCCCGGCCCGGTGGTCATCTCGTCGTCGTTGAGGGGCTCTGCGGGGGTCATCGTGGGTCCTCCCTGGGTCGGATGCTTGCTGTGTCGATCATGTACCCACGCGCCCCCGGCGTACACAGGTCAGGGCGCGAGCTCCGCGACCAGCAGCTCCACCCGGCGGCGGATCTCGTCGCGTACGCCGCGCACCATCTCGATGCCCTGACCGGCCGGGTCGTCGAGGACCCAGTCCTCGTAGCGCTTGCCGGGGAAGTAGGGGCACTCGTCGCCGCAGCCCATCGTGACCACGACGTCGGCCTCACGGACGGCGGAGTCCGTGAGCACCTTCGGGACCTCGCGACCGAGGTCGATGCCCACCTCGGCCATCGCCTCGACGGCGACCGTGTTGACCCGGTCGGCGGGCTGCGACCCGGCCGAGAGCACGTCGATGCGGTCGCCGGCCAGGTGCTGCAGGAAGCCCGCCGCCATCTGCGACCGCCCTGCGTTGTGGACGCAGACGAAGAGGACGGTCGGCTTGGTCATCGGGCCTCCTGGGCTCGTGGGTGCAGTACGGCGAGCAGCGCGAGCCCGAGTGCGCCGCCGACCAGCTGCATGAGGACGAAGAGCGGCGCCGACTCCGGGGCGATGCCGGCGAAGGTGTCGGAGAGGGTGCGGGCGAGCGTGACCGCCGGGTTGGCGAAGCTGGTGGAGCTGGTGAACCAGTACGCCGCCGCGATGTAGCCGCCCACGGCGAAGGCCACCGTCTCGACGCGCGCCGAGCGCAGGCTCCCGAAGACCACGAGCACCAGCCCGAGGGTCGCGACCACCTCCGCGAGCAGCTGCCCGCTGCCGCCGCGGTCGTGGGTCGACACGGAGACGGCGTCGAGGTCGTACATCAGGTTGGCGACCACCACGCCGACGATCCCGCCCGCGACCTGCGCCGCGACCAGCACGGCGGCGGTCGCCGTGGAGACCAGGCCGAGGGCTCGCTCGACGAGGGTGACGACGGGGTTGAACGATGCCGACACCGGCTGCAGGGCGAGGATCAGCGCGACCAGGACGGCCCCGGTGGCGATGCTGTTCTCCAGCAGCTGCAGGCCGACGTCGTCCGGGGAGAGCCGCTGGGCCGCGATGCCGGAGCCGACGACGGCCGCGACCAGGAACGCCGTACCGACGAGCTCCGCCACGCCACGGCGTACGACGCGGGGCAGGGTCACCCGGTCACTCCACCCAGCAGCGCCGCCAGGTCGCCGAGCGCCGGCGCGTTGACCCGGTAGTAGACCCAGACACCGCGCTTCTCGCGATCGAGGAGACCGGCCTCGTGGAGCAGCTTGAGGTGGTGGCTGATCGTCGGCTGGGAGAGGTCGAAGGCGTCGTTGAGGTCGCAGACGCAGGCCTCGCCGTCGGCGTGCGAGGCGACCAGCGAGAGCAGCCGGAGCCGGACCGGGTCGGCCAGCGCCTTGACCAGCGGTGTGATCCGCTCTGCCTGCTCCGCGGTCAACGGCTCGCGCGTCAGAGGCGAGCAGCAGGCCACCGTCTCGACCGGGGTGAGCTCGAGCAGCTTCGGAGACTTCGACATACGTCGATATTGACAGATCTCGATGTCTGGTGCCAGTCTTCCAGGACATCGAAGTTCATCAATGTCTTAGGAGACACCATGTCCCGCGTCCAGCTCGCCCTCAACGTCGACGACCTCGACACCTCGATCGCCTTCTACACCAGGCTCTTCGGCACCGAGCCGGCCAAGATCCGTCCCGGCTACGCCAACTTCGCCGTGGTCGAGCCGCCGCTCAAGCTGGTGCTGATCGAGAACCCCGGCCAGGGCGGATCGCTCAACCACCTCGGCGTCGAGGTGGCCGACACCGACACCGTGGACGCCGAGCAGACCCGGCTCGCCGCCGCGGGCCTCGCCTCGGTCGACGAGCGCGACACGATCTGCTGCTACGCGAAGCAGGACAAGTTCTGGGTCGAGGGTGCGCCGAACGGCGAGCAGTGGGAGGTCTACACCGTGCTCGCCGACGCGCCGGCGGCGCCGGAGCAGGCCTGCTGCGCCTGAGTGGTGGTTTCGAGGCTCGGGCCTGGCGGCCCTCACACCTCAACCACCGTGGCACGGTGGTTGAGGTGTGAGGCGCGCTAGCGCCGAGCCTCGAAACCACCTCACCCCGCCCAGCGCGACCGCGTCAGCCGATCAGGCCGCGACGACGGGCGATGGCGGCCGCCTCGGTGCGGCCGGAGGCGTCGAGCTTGGCCAGCACGTTGGAGACGTGGACCGAGACGGTCTTCGCACTGATGAAGAGCTGCTTGGCGATCTCGCCGTTGGACCGGCCTTCGGCGACGAGGGTGAGGATCTCGGTCTCACGCGGAGTGAGCGTGTCGGCAGCGACCTCGGCCCGCACGGGCGCCGAGCCGATCGCGCGCAGCTCGTCGAGCAGCGGCTGGGCGCCCAGCGCGTGTGCGGCGTCCCGAGCCAGGTCTCCCTGCTCGCGGGCACCGGCGGTGTCGCCCGTCGCGCGGAGGATGCCGGCCAGCGCCGTCCGCACCTTGGCCAGCTCGTGCACGTGCCCGAAGTCCTCGAACAGCACCACCGCGTCGCGCCAGGTGTCGACGAGCACGTCGGCCGGCGGCGCGTCGACGCCCGAGAGCCAGCGCACGCGCAGGGTCTCGGCGTCGAGCCGCTTCATCCAGGCGCGGCCTTCGGGGCCCCAGTGGCCCGACGGGTCGGAGTAGCGGTGCAGCACGATCAGCCCGTCGCCGTGCAGCCGCCCGACGGTCTCGGCGTACGACGCGCGCTCGGCCGCGGAGAGGTTGGGCATGGCCCGGGCGACGGCGCCGACGGCCACCGCGGCCATCCGGATCCGGGCGCTGAACCACTCGTGCCAGGTGCGACCCAGCACACCGACCACGTCGTCGTACACCTGCACGGCCGCGGCCGGGTCACCCGCGCGGCCGGCCTGGATCATCTCGATCGAGGCGGAGTGGATGGCGACGGCACCCTCGCGGGCCCAGAAGCGGCGGAGCTTGCGCGCCTCGACCCCGACGTCCGCACCGCGGCCCTGCTCGACGGTCAGGTGCAGCGCGCCGAGGACCGCGCGCGGGATCGGCGGCGGCGACGCGTGCCGCATGTCGGTCAGGGCGAGCACCTCGTCCCACTCCCCGCGGACCAGGTTGATCCAGCTCAGCTGGACGCGCGACTCGAGGGCGTACGGCGCCCAGGTCAACCCCGCGCCGGCCGCCCGGTCGATCGCGCTGCGGAACCAGGTCTCGGCGTCGTCGAACTCCGCCCAGTCCTCGAAGGAGCGGCCGAGCAGGAACCGGCCGCGGAGCTCGGCGTGGATCGCCTCCGACAGCTGCGCCCGATCGACGGCGTCGACGAGCGCGGCCCGCAGGCCCTCCTTGGGGCCGGCCTTCTTCAGGCCGCTCAGCGTGGTGATGGCCTCCGAGGCGAGCTGGTGGAAGTCGAGCCGTTCGCAGAGGGCGAGCGCCTCCATGCCGACGACCTGGGCCTCCTCGTAGCGGCCCATGCCGGCGAGCACGCGAGCGTGGGTGGTCAGGGCGCGGGCGCGCAGCTTGTTCTCACCGTCCGGAGCCAGTGCCAGCGCCTCGGCGGAGACCTCGGCCGGGTCCTCGTCGGTGTCGACGACGATCAGGATGCCGGCGCGCGAGGTGAGCATCCGCGAGCGCCAGGCAGGCGGGGTGTCGGCGGGCAACCGGTCGAGCTGCTCCTGCAGCAGCGCTACCGCACGCTGCGGGTCGCCGCTCTCGCTCAGCGCCTCGGCAGCGCTGGTGACCAGCATGGAGAGGTCGACCTCGGCGGCGCCGGTGCGGCGCCCGTCGGCGAGCAGCTCCAGCGCCTGTTGGTAGTGGTACGCCGCCTCGTCCGGGCCGCCGACGTCCCAGGCCTCGTCCCCGGCCTGGATGCTGGCCGAGAGCGCCGCGTCGAGGTCCATCGCGAGCCGGGCGTGCCGGGCCAGCTCGGCGGCGGTGCCGCGGGCCGCTCCCGACTGCAGCGCGGCGACGTACTGCGCGTGCAGCCGCACCCGCTCGCCGGGCAGCAGGTCGTCGTACACGGCCTCGCCGAGCAGCGCGTGCCGGAAGGAGTAGTAGCCCTCGCTGGCGACCAGGACGTTCATCTCGACGGCCTTGCGCAGGCCCTCGTCGAGCTCCTCGCCGCCGAGCCCGGACGCGGCCGTGAGCATGTCGTGGGAGACCTTGCGGCCGGACACGCTGGCCGCGCGGACCACCAGGCGAGCGTTGTCGTCGAGACGGTCGAGGCGGACGAGGAGCACGTCGGCGAGGTCGGCCGGGACCCATCGACCGGGGCCGGCCGCGGCGCTGGTGAGCTCCTCGACGAAGAACGCGTTGCCCTCCGCACGGTCGACGATGTCGGCGAGCTCCTTCGCGGCCAGGCCCTCGGGGACGAGCTCGGCGATCAACGCCCGCACGGAGTCGTCGGTCAACGGGGAGAGGGCGACCCGGTGGACGCCGCGGATGCGGGACCACTCGGCGACCTGGCGGCGGAGCGGGTGGCGGCGGTGCAGGTCGTCGGAGCGGTACGACGCGACCACGCCCACGGGTCCGGCGAACGGACGGGAGAAGAGGAAGCTGAGGAGATCCCGGGTGGACTGGTCGGCCCAGTGGGTGTCCTCGATGACCAGCAGGACCGGCGCCTTCTCGGCGGCGGTCTCGAGGAGCACGTGGACCGCCTCGAAGAGGTCGGTCCGGTCGAGCGCCGAGCCCTGCTCGGCACTGCGGTCCTCGCCGCCCATCACCCGGCGTCCGGGCTGGAGGCGGGTGAGGGCGGGGTACTGCGCCGTCACCTGGTCGACCACGTCGGGCAGGTCGACCGCGAGGCGGCCGAGCACCTCGGAGAAGGGCAGGTAGGGCAGTGCGCTGTCGCCGAAGTCGAGGCAGTGGCCGGCGAAGACCTGCCAGCCCTCGGTGAACGCGAGGTCACGCAGCTCCACCAGCAGACGGGTCTTGCCGACGCCGGCGTCACCGGAGAGCAGCACGACGCCGGCCGACTCCGCCGTACCGTCGCCGGACGCACGGACGCCGAGTGACGTCACAATCTCCGTCAGCTCGGCGTCTCGCCCGACCAGGGTGCGACTCGTGTGTGATGACACGTCGCCCATGATCCCGTTTTCTGTTGTGGTGTGCGTGCCCATTACGGCGCGCCTGTCAGCGAACCGTGCCGAACGTGCTCTCCCCGGCCGCTCCACGCCGGATGATCGACCGGCGCTGGCGCCGGCCGGCGAGCTCGCCCCGGACGCGTCCCAGGCGGTACTCGAGCTCGGACTTCACGTAGTCGCGGTGGACGGTGTTGTCGTACATGGTGGGCTCCTCAGCTCCTCGTTGATGAGACGAGATTGGTCGTCTGAGGTAGCCCGGCACATCGGGAAGGTGCCTTATCTGAGGTGGCCGGTGCCTTAGACCGGGCGCCCGCCCACCCAGGTGGCGGCGACGAGGGGTACGCCGGGGCGGTAGGCGAGGTGCAGGTGGCTCGGGGCGTCGAGGACCATCAGGTCGGCCCGCCTGCCGACGGTCAGGGCGCCGACGTCGTCGCGGTCGAGCGCCTGCGCGCCGACGAACGTCGCGGCGTGGACCGCCTCGGCGGGGGCCATCCCCATCTCGCGGACGGCGAGCGCGATGCAGAGCGGGAGCGAGCTGGTGAAGCAGGAGCCGGGATTGCAGTCGGAGGCGAGCGCGACCTGCACGCTCGCGTCGAGGAGCCGGCGCGCGTCCGGGTAGGGCTGCTTGGTCGAGAACTCGACGCCCGGCAGCAGGGTCGCGATGGTGCCGGAGTCGCGCAGCGCGGCGACGTCCTCGTCGGCGAGGTAGGTGCAGTGGTCGACCGCGACCAGGCCGAGCTCGGCGGCCAGACGTACGCCGGGACCGTAGGTGAGCTGGTTGGCGTGCAGCCGGCCGCGGAGACCCACCGCGGCACCGGCGGTCAGGACCGCGCGGGCCTGGTCCTCGTCGAAGGCGCCCTGCTCGCAGAAGACATCGATCCAGCGGGCGTGCTCCTTGGCCGCGTCGAGCATCGGACCGGTGACGAGCTCGACGTACGCCGCGGGGTCGCCGTCCGGCACCACGTGCGCGCCGAGGAAGGTGGTCTCCTCGGTGAACTGGCGCGCGACCGCCAGGCTCCGGGCCTCGTCGCGGACCGTCAGGCCGTACCCGCTCTTGATCTCGACGGTCGTCGTGCCCTGGCGGCGCATCTCCGCGACCAGCCGCGCGACATGGCTGGTGAGCTGCTCGTCGGTCGCGGCGCGGGTGGCGGCGACGGTGGTGCGGATGCCGCCGGCGGCGTACGGCGTGCCGGTCATCCGGGCGGCGAACTCCTGCGAGCGATCGCCCGCGAACACCAGGTGGGAGTGGGAGTCGACGAAGCCGGGCAGTACGGCGCGACCGCCCGCGTCGTACTGCTCGTCGGCCTGCGGGGCGTCGGTGGCGCGGCCGACCCAGGCGACCTTGGTGCCCTCGATGACCAGCGCCGCATCCGGGATCGCGCCGAGGACGTCGTCTGCGTCGGGGTCGTTGGTGACCAGCTCGCCGATGTTGGTGATCACGGTGCTCGTCATGAGTGCACTCTCCCGATCGCGGCCGCGAGCTCGCGGCCGATGTCCTCGTGGTCGTCCCGGGTCGCGACGACGCGGCCGTCGGCGACCACGTGGATGACGTCGGCGGCCGTGGCGGCGAAGACGGCGGTGCCCTCGTCGGCGCCGGTCCCCGCCGTCCGCGGGGTGGTGGTGTCGATGGTGACCAGGTCGGCCCGCTGACCGACGGCGATCGTGCCGGCGTCGTCGAACCCGAGCGACTCGTGCGCCGTGCCGGCGGCGAGCAGCTCGGCGGCGGTCCAGTGCCCGCGCTGCTGGGTGGCGAGCCGCTCGTCCAGCTCCAGCGCGCGCATCTCCTCGAGCAGGTCGATGACCGCGTGGCTGTCGGAGCCGAGAGTGATCGTCGCGCCGGCCATCGCCAGGGCGCGACCGGGGCCGATCCCGTCGCCGAGGTCCCGCTCGGTGGTCGGGCAGAAGCACGCCCTCGTCGTCGTGGTCCCGAGATGGCTGATGTCGGCGCCGGTGAGGTGCGTGGCGTGGACGGCCGTGGTGCGCGGACCGAGCGCGCCGGCCTCATGCAGCAGCTGCGTCGGGGTGGCGCCGTACGTCGCGAGGCAGGCGTCGTTCTCGGCGACCTGCTCGGAGAGGTGGACGTGCAGCGGCCGTCCCTCGGCCGCCTCGACCACGGTCGCGAGCTGGTCGCGGGGCACGGCGCGGACCGAGTGGATGGCGGCGCCGACGTGGGGGTGCTCGATGGCGCTCATCCGCTCGGCCCAACGTCCGGCGTCACCGTCGGAGTAGCGGACCTGCGCGCCCTCGGGCGCCCGCCCGAACCCGCTGCTGAGGTAGCAGGTGTCGAGCAGCGCGATCCGGATCCCGGCCTCGCGGGCCGCCGCGACCAGGGCGTGCCCCATCGCGTTGGGATCGTCGTACGGCGTGCCGTCGGGCTGGTGGTGGAGGTAGTGGAACTCCCCCACGCTGGTGATCCCGGCCGCCGCCATCTCGCGAAATGTCGCCCGGGCCAGCGCGAAGTAGCTGTCCGGCGTCAGCCGCCCGGCGACGGCGTACATCTGCTCGCGCCAGGTCCAGAACGACCCACGCTCCCGCTGGGTCCGACCACGCAGCGCCCGGTGGAAGGCGTGGCTGTGGCAGTTGGCCAGGCCGGGGATGGTCAGGCCGGGCAGGGTGACGGTTTCCCCGGTGGACCGGGGAAACTTCTCTACTCCTGAGGCTGGTGTGACGGCAGTGAAGCGGCCGTCCTCGATCTCCACCAGCACGTCGTCGGCCACGGCGCCGTCCACCCAGGCGCGCTCGAGCAGGTACGCCGGGCTCATCGGGCCAGCCTCTCCAGCGTGTCGGCGAGGGCCGAGACGCCCACCAGGCAGTCGGCGATCGAGGCGTGCTCCTCGGGAGAGTGCGAGACCCCGGTCGGGTTGCGCACGAAGAGCATCGCGGTCGGGATCCCGGCCGCGGACAGGATGCCCGCGTCGTGACCGGCCTGCGTCGCGATGATCGGCCAGTCGCCACCCTCGTGGTCCACCGCGACCGCGGCCGCCAGCGCCGGGTCGAACGCGACCGACGACGACACCGACTCCGCGGTCACCACCAGCGAGGTGTCGTCGCGGCCCGCCCGGTCGGACGCCTGGCCGGAGATGGCCTCCACCAGCGCGGCGAGGGCGTCGTCCGTCGAGCACCGCGCGTCCAGCCACCCGGTCACCTTCGACGGGACCGCGTTGGTGCCGTTGGGCTCGACCGACACCCGGCCGAAGGTCGCCCGCTGGCCGGCCAGCCGCGCCTGCTTGTTGGCCGCGAGCACCGTCATCGCGTAGGTCAGCATCGGATCGGCGCGATCCTCCATCCGAGTCGTCCCGGCATGGTTGGCGGCCCCGGTGAAGTCGAACCGGTAGCGCCCGTGCGGCCAGATCTCGCTCGCCACCCCGACCGCCTGGCCGCGGTCCACGAGGTCGCGGCCCTGCTCCACGTGCAGCTCCACGAACGTGCCCACGGGCGCGAGCAGCGCCGACGCCCCACCGGGTACGACGTCGCCGAGCGCCACCCCGTCGCGGTCCCGCAGCTCGCGCGCGGCGGCCCACGAGATCGCACCCGCCGCGAGGCGCGAGCCGAGACAGGCGAGCCCGAACCGCGAGCCCTCCTCCTCCACGAACACCGACACCCCCACCGGCCGGGTCGGTACGACGCCGCGGGCGCGCATCAGGTCGATCGCGGCCAGCGCCGAGACCACCCCCAGCGGACCGTCGTACGCGCCACCGTCGAGCACCGAGTCCAGGTGCGAGCCGGTCAGTACGGCGGGCCCTGCGCCGGTGTCCCACCAACCGACGACGTTGCCGAAGTCGTCGCTCTCCACCCGCAGCCCGCGGGCGACGCACTGCTCGACGAACCACTCGTGCAGCTCGCGCTCCGGCGTCGTGAACGGCTGCCGGAAGTACCCCCCGGACGACGCCGACCGCCCCACCGGCGCGAGGTCGGTCCACATCCGCTCGAAATCATCGGGCACAGTTCGCTCCATGGAGTTCCAGGACGTCGTACGCCGTCGCAAGATGGTCCGCAGCTACTCGACCGAGCCGGTCGACCGGGGCGTGGTCGACCAGGCGCTGCACAACGCGACCCGCGCGCCCAACGCCGGATTCAGCCAGGGCTGGGCGTTCCTCGTGTTGGACACCCCCGACGACGTACGCCGCTTCTGGTCCGTCACCGCCGACGACGTCGAGCGGCCCGACGCGTGGCTGGCCGGGATGATGAAGGCGCCGGTGGTGATCCTGCCGTGCTCCAGCAAGGCCGCCTACCTGAGCAGGTACGCCGAGGCCGACAAGGGCTGGACCGACCGGGACGAGGCGCGCTGGCCGAAGCCGTTCTGGGACATGGACACCGCGATGGCGAGCCTGCTGATCCTGCAGACCGCGACGGACGCCGGGCTCGGCTCCTGCTTCATCGGCGTGCCTGCGGACAAGGACACCAGCGTGCGCGAGGCGTTCGCGATCCCGGACGACTTCGACCCGGTCGGCGTGATCACCCTCGGTCACCCCGCCGACGGTGGTGCGGCTGGCTCGCCCACCCGACGGGGACGCAAGCCGGTGGCGGACGTCGTACATCGCGGGCGGTGGGGGACTCAGCAGGAACACCGACCCAGTCCATCGGTGTAGCGCCCGCCGGTCAACGAGCCAGACCCCGACAGGGTCTCGGATCTCAGACCGGACCGGGGGGATTACCCTCCCCTGGTGACACACCCTTCCGTCGCCAAGCTCCAGGCGCTCGTCCGCATCCCCACGGTCTCCCACCGGGACCCGGACCTGGTCGACGTCGCCGCGTTCGACGAGTTCGTCGCCGAGCTGGCGCGGCAGTTCCCGATGCTCCACAAGCGGCTCGAGCTGACCCGCGTCGACACCCACGGCCTGCTCTTCCACTGGGCCGGCCGCAGCGCCGAGCGACCGGTCGTGCTGATGGCGCACCTCGACGTCGTACCTGTCGAGGAGGACGCGCCCTGGCAGCACCCGCCGTTCGGCGCGGAGATCCATGACGGCGCGGTCTGGGGCCGCGGCACCCTGGACGACAAGGGCGAGCTGGTCGCGATCTGCGTAGCGGTCGAGAACCTCCTCGAGCTGGGATTCACCCCCGAGCAGGACGTCTGGCTCTCCTTCGGCTGCAACGAGGAGGTGTCGGGCACGTCGGCGGTCCTCGCCGTCGAGGAGCTACGTCGCCGCGGGGTCGAGCCCTGGTTCGTGGTCGACGAGGGCGGTGCGATCGCGTCCGAAGCGTTCCCCGGCGTCTCGGCACCGGTGGGCGTCGTCGGCGTCACCGAGAAGGGCGTGACCTCGCTCGAGCTGCGGGTCGACGGTCGCGGCGGGCACGCCTCGACCCCCAAGCGCAACGGCCCGACCGTGCGGCTGGCCAAGGCACTCACCAAGCTCGACCGCAATCAAATGGCAGCCAGCGTGCCAGAACCTACGATTGAGCTGCTGCGCCGGATGGCGCCGCACGCACCCCGCGCGCTCCGGCCGCTGATGGCCAACGCCGACAAGCTGCGGCCGGTGCTGACCCGCGCCCTGATCGCGGCAGGGGCCGAGCCGGCCGCGATGACGCGCACGACGTTCGCCATCACCACGCTCTCCGGATCTCCCGCCCTGAACGTGATCGCCTCGACCGCCAAGGCCGGCGTCAACATCCGGATCATGGTCGGGGACACCGTGGCCGGCGTGCTGGAGCACGTCCGCAAGACGATCGGCGACGACCAGGTCCAGGTCACCGTCGTCGAGGAGAACGAGCCGAGCCCGGTCTCGCCGTACGACGACGAAGCGTTCGGCCTGATCGAGTCCACGATCACCGAGGTCTTTCCCGACGCGGTCCCGGCGCCGTACGTCATGATGGCGGCCACCGACTCACGGTTCTTCACCCGGATCTGCTCCCGCGTCTACCGGTTCGCACCGTTCCGGATGACGAAGGCGCAGCGCGAGTCGATCCATTCGTACGACGAGCACCTCGGGGTCAGCGCCTTCGTCGACGGCGTGCGCTGGTACCAGCTGCTGATCGAGAGGATCCCCCGATGACGACGGTCGTCAACGACCCACGGACCAAGGGCCTCTTCGCGATCGTCGGCTTCCTGGTCTGCGTCGAATTGGCCAGCGGAATCCTGCAGGGCTACTACACGCCGATCTTCAGCGACATCGCCGACCACCTCGGCATCGCGGACGCCGACGTCAACTGGTTCGAGGCCGCGCAGCTGATCGTCTCCGCGCTGGTCGTGCCCCCGCTCGCCCGGATGGGCGACCTGGTCGGCCACAAGAAGGTGCTGCTCCTCTCGACCGCCGTGACGGCGCTCGGCTCGTGGGTGATGGCGTTCGCGCCGTCGTTCACGACCTTCCTGATCGGCTCCGCACTCCAGGGCGCGTACGTCGTCTGGCTGCCGCTCGAGGTCGCGATCATCTACCGGCGTACGGCGGGCACCGGCCGGCAGAACCAGCTGACCCGCCGGTCCGCGGCGATCCTGGTCGGCGCGCTCGAGCTGGCCGTGATCATCGGTGCGCTCACCAGTGGCGCGCTGGTCGAGGCGACGTCGATGACCGTGCTGCTCGCACTCCCGGCGATCGCCGTGACCGTGTGCTTCGTCGTCATCTGGTTCGGCATCGAGGACATGGAGGGCACCGCCACCGGCGGCATCGACGTCGGCGGCCTGGTCCTGCTCACGTCCTCGATCGGCCTGGTGATGGGCGGCCTGATCGCCATCCGGCTCGAGGGACCGGGCAGCCCGCTGCCCTGGGCACTGATCGTGCTCGGCGTCGTGGTCCTCTACGTCTTCGGCCGCTACGAGCTCGACCAGACCGAGCCGCTCGTCGACGTACGGCTGCTCCGGACTCCGGGCCAGTGGCCGGTGCAGCTGACGGCGTTCCTCTTCGGCATGTCGGTGCTGGGAGCCCAGATCCCGCTGTCCACCTTCGCCCGCACCGACCCCGACGTCGCCGGCTACGGGTTGGGGGCGAGCGCCAGCTTCGTGTCGACCCTGATCGGGGTCTACGTCATCTTCCTCGCGATCGGCGCCTTCACGCTGCCACTCACGGCGCGGCTGCTCGGGCCGCGCAACGCCCTGGTGGCGTCGTCCGTGCTGGTCGCGATCGGCTATGCGCTGTGGCTGCCGTTCCACCACGAGACCTGGCAGGCGCTGGTCAACATGGCGGTCGCCGGCCTCGGGTCGGGCGCCCTGGTGGCCGCACTGCCCGCGACCGCCGCCGCGGCCGCTCCACCGGAGCGCACCGGTTTTGCCACCGGCATGACCAACGCGACCAAGACCATCGGCGGCGCGATCGCGTCCGCGATCTTCGCCATCGCGCTGTCGGCAACTGGGTCGATCGACGACCCGACCGAGGGCCACGCCCCGCTGTCGGGCTACCTGACGGTCTGGACGATCTGCGCGGTCGCCGCGCTGCTCGCCGCCTGCGCCCTGCTGATGCTGCCGAAGCAGGTCGCCGAGGAGCCGGCCCTGCCCCTGGTCCAATGAGGGGATAGCCAGACACGTTCTGGCCCTCCAGGCCGCTCGGAAAGGGCCATTTCGTCCCTGGCTATCCTGGCGGGGCCGGAGGTGATGCCCGATGTCCGAGACCGAGGACCGGCCCGAGAAGCAGGACCAGCCGCGCAGTCGCGAGGCCGACCGGGCGGCCGCGGCGGCCCGGATCCAGCACCAGAACACCTGGGTGGATCTCCAGATCCGCCAGGCCCAGGAGCGCGGCGAGTTCGACAACCTGCCCGGCGCCGGCAAGCCGATCGAAGGACTCGGCGGCGAGCACGACCCCGACTGGTGGCTCAAGAAGCTGGTCGAGCGAGAGCGGATCGCCGTACTCCCGCCGAGCATCGCGCTGCGCAAGGAGGACGCCGAGCTCGATGACCGGCTCGACAAGCTCAACGTCGAGCGGGACGTACGGCGTGAGGTCGAGGACTTCAACGAACGCGTGATCAGGGCGCGCTACTCCCTCTCCGCCGGGCCGCCGCTGATCACCATGCCGCGCGATGTCGAGGCCACCGTCACGGCCTGGCACGGACGCCGGGCTGCCCGCCGCCCCCCTCAGGTCGAGCCCGCCGCCCCGCCGAGACGTCGGCGCTGGTGGCGCCGACTACCCTGAGCCAGGCAGGAGGTGCGCTGGTGTCCGGGTACGACGAGAGCTACGACGACGACAGTCGCGCCGCCCAGCGGGCCGTCGCCGCGGCCCGGCTGCACGAGCAGCAGAGCTGGCTCGACCTCCAGGCCATGCGCGCCGTCGAACGCGGCGAGCACGGGCCACCGCCCGATCCCGGGACCGAGCTCGACCCGGAGTGGTGGGCCGCGAGGCTGGCCGAGCGGGACCGGGCCGCCGTGATCCCACCGGCGTTGGCGCTCCTCCGCGAGGACGCGAAGACGGACGCGGACGACGACGCGGACGACGACGTACCCGTCCCACAGACCGAACCCGCCGACAAGTCGAAGGGCCGGCACTGGTGGAATCGTCGCTGATGCATTCGGTGGGGCGTGGAGAGGGAAGCTCATGAAGAACGTGGCAGTAGTCGGCGGTGGCCTGATGGGGTCGGGCATCGCCGAGGTCAGCGCCCGAGCCGGGCACGACGTGATCGTGGTGGAGTCCAACGAGGACGCCGGCAAGGCGGCGCTCGGGCGACTGGAGAAGTCGCTGCTGCGCGCCGAGGCGAAGGGCAAGATCGACTCCGCCGCCGACGTGCTTGCGCGGATCCGGGTGGAGACCGACCTGGCGGCCGTCGCAGACCGCGACGTCGTCGTCGAGGCGATCGTCGAGGACGAAGCGGCCAAGGTGTCGCTCTTCAAGCAGCTCGACGCGATCGTCGAGGCTCCCGACGCGATCCTGGCGTCCAACACGTCGTCCATCCCGATCATGAAGCTCGGCGTGGTCACCAGCCGCCCGACCCAGGTGATCGGCATCCACTTCTTCAACCCGGTGCCGGTGCTGCAGCTCGTCGAGCTGGTGCCGTCGCTGCTGACGTCGACCGACACCACCGAGAGGTCCCGGGCCTGGGTCGAGGGCTCCCTGGGCAAGCAGGCGATCGACTGCCAGGACCGGGCGGGCTTCGTGGTCAACGCGCTGCTGATCCCGTTCATCCTCTCGGCGATCCGGATGTTCGAGTCCGGGTTCGCCTCGGCCGAGGACATCGACCGCGGCCTCGTGCTCGGCGCCGCCCACCCACAAGGCCCGCTCGCGCTGGCCGACCTGATCGGCCTGGACACCACCAAGGCTGTCGCGGAGTCGCTGTACGACGAGTTCAAGGAGCCGCTGTACGCCGCCCCGCCGCTGCTGCAGCGGATGGTCGACGCCGGCCTGCTCGGCCGCAAGACCGGGCGCGGGTTCTACACGTACTCCTGATTGCGAGATCCGTCATACCCGCGAGTAGCCATCCGCTGCTACCTTCCGCGGCATGAGCGGATCGCGCAGTGCGAAGGACTTCTTCCGACCCTTGGCAGTGGGGGCCCCAACGCCCCTTACGGACATCCCGGCGAGGCCGAGCCGGGCGATCCACTTCTTCGACCCGAGCAACCCCAAGATGGCGGCGAAGATCCCCGACATGGTCGGGACCGTCGACGTGCTGCTCGGCAACCTCGAGGACGCGGTCAAGGCCGACAACAAGGTCGCCGCCCGCGAGGGGCTCGTGAAGATCGCGCAGGAGACAGCAAATCTGGGAGGGCAGAGCGGGCCTACCCAGCTGTGGACCCGGATCAACTCGCTCGACAGCCCGTGGGTGCTCGACGACCTCACCACGCTGGTCCCCGCGATCGGTGACAAGCTCGACGTGATCATGGTGCCGAAGGTGCAGGGCGCCGAGGACATCCACTACGTCGACCGCCTGCTCGCGCAGCTCGAGGCCAAGGCCGGACTGACGAGGCCGATCCTGATCCACGCGATCCTCGAGACCGCCCGCGGCGTCGCCAACGTCGAGGAGATCTGCGGCGCCAGCCCGCGCATGCAGGGCCTGAGCCTCGGCCCGGCCGACCTCGCCGCGGACCGCCGGATGAAGACCACCCGCGTCGGCGGCGGCCACCCCGGCTATCTGGTCCGGCAGGACCCGCCCCGCGAGGGCGGTGTCGCCAACCTCGAGGCCCAGCGGGCGACGTACCAGCAGGACCTCTGGCACTACACGATCGCCCGGATGGTCGACGCCTGTGCGATGCACGGCATCTACGCTTACTACGGGCCGTTCGGCGACATCGCCGACGTGGTCGCGTGTGAGGACCAGTTCCGCAATGCCTTCCTGCTCGGCTGCGTCGGCACCTGGAGCCTGCACCCGAAGCAGATCGCGATCGCCAACCGCGTCTTCAGCCCCAGCGTCGAGGACGTCGCGCACGCGCGCCGGGTCGCCGCCGCGATGGGCGACGGCACCGGTGCGGTGATGCTCGACGGCAAGATGGAGGACGACGCCTCCCTCAAGCAGTGCCTGGTGATGGTGGAGCTCGCCGAGCAGCTGGCCGCGATCGACCCTGAGCTCAAGAAGATCTACGACGGGATCGACGCATGAGTGACTTCACCCCGCTGCGCAGTGTCCTCTACATGCCCAGCTCCAACGCGAAGGCGGTGGAGAAGGCCAAGACGCTGCCGATCGACGCCGTGATCTTCGACCTCGAGGACGCCGTCGCACCCGACGCCAAGCCGGCGGCCCGCGAAGCCGCCGCGGCAGCCGCGTCGAGCGGCGACTACGGCCGCCGGACCCTCACCATCCGGGTCAACGGCATCGGCACGGAGTGGCACGACGCCGACCTCGCCGCCGCCGCACAGGTCGGACCGGACGCGGTCGTCGTACCCAAGGTCAACAGCGCCGCCGAGGTCGCCCAGCTCGTCGCCACCCTGGAGAAGTACGGCGCCCCCGACCACACCAAGCTCTGGGCGATGATCGAGACCCCGATCGCCATCCTCGACGTGCTCAGCATCGCCCGCGCGTCCGAGCGGCTGACCTGTTTCGTGATGGGCACCAACGACCTCGTCAAGGAGCTGTACGCCGAGCACGTGCCCGGCCGCGCCCCGATCCTGCCGAGCCTGCACACCGCCCTGCTCGCCGCCCGCGCGGCCGGCATCTCGATCCTCGACGGCGTCTACAACGACGTGAAGGACACCGAGGGCTTCCTGGCCGAGTGCGACCAGGGCCGGCAGCTGGGCTTCGACGGCAAGACCCTGATCCACCCCGGCCAGATCGAGGGCGCCAACGCCGCCTTCGCCCCCAGCGAGCAGGCGGTCGAGGACGCCCGCGGGCTAATCCAGGCGTTCGAGGACGGCGCCGGCAGCGGCGTGGTCACCTACAACGGCCGGATGGTCGAGAGCCTGCACGTCGAGTCCGCCCGTCGTACCCTCAGCATCCACGAGGCGATCGAGGCACTCCAGGCGTGAGGGCCGTCGTCCAGCGCGTCCGCGGCGCGAGCGTCACCGTCGCCGGCGTGACCGTCGGCGCCATCGACGGCGCCGGGTTGCTCGTCTACCTCGGTGTCACGCACGACGACGGCCCGGCCGACGTCGCCTGGATCGCCCGCAAGATCTGGGACCTGCGCATCCTCCGCGACGAGCAGTCCGCCTCCGACATCGCCGCACCGGTGCTCGTCGTCAGTCAGTTCACGTTGTACGGCGACGCCCGCAAGGGCCGACGTCCCACGTGGCAGGCCGCCGCACCGGGGCCAGTCTCCGAGCCGCTGTACGACGCGGTGTGTGCCGCCCTCACGGACCTCGGCGCGACCGTCGAGCGCGGCGTCTTCGGCGCCGACATGCAGGTGGCGTCGGTCAACGACGGCCCGATCACGATGATCCTCGACAGCCCTCGCTGACGTTTGCCCTCCGCGGCACCGGGTACGGACGTCCTTGGCCCGACCCCGGGCCACAAGGGAGGGAGAACAACAATGGTGGTCCTCGGACTCATCCTGCTCATCATCGGACTCGTCGCCAGCATCCCGGTGCTGACCACGATCGGCGCGATCCTGCTGGTCGTCGGCATCGTGCTCAACCTGGTCCCGATCGGCGGCACTCGTCGGAGGGTCTTCTAGCGCCTCGCTGCCTCCGTCGAGAGACGTGAACTGGTCGGCAATATGCCGCCTGGAGGACCAGTTCGCGTCTCTCGACGCGCATCGAGGCGCCTCACGACTCCGGTACGACGACCACCGGCACCGGCGAATGCCGGATGATCCGGCTGGCGTGCGAGCCGACGAACACCCGGGCGAGCACGCCGCGCGGCGAGGAGCCGAGGACGAGCACGTCGTCGTGGCGCCAGTCGAGCCGCCCGACCGCCTCGGCCCAGTCCCGTCCCGTGGCGACGACGTGGTTGACGTCCCGGAGTCCAGTGGCAGAGGCCGCTTCGCGCAAGGCCGCCTCGGACTGCTCGACGAAGGAGTCCAGCACGTCCTGCTCGCCGCGGACCTCGGGCGGATACATCGTCTTGCCGAGGACGCCGAAGGTCGCGATCCGCACCTCGGCCCCGGCTGCGGCGCAGATCTCGGTCGTACGGCGCAGCACGTCGCTGGACGCGCGGTCGGCGCGGAAGGCACAGGTCGCCCGGGCGAACCGCCGTACGGCGTGGGTGGCGAAGCCTCGCGGCGCCACAGCCACGGGGACGCGTGCGGCGTGCAGCAGGTGGTCGGCGGTGGAGCCGAGGGCGACCCGCTCCCACGCGCCGTCCTCGGCGGACCCGACGACGACCAGTCCGGCGTCGACCTCGTCAGCCTGATCCATCAGGACCGTCGGCACCGACCGGCCCGCCACCGCGACCGCCCGCGACTCGAGGTCCGCGGCGACTTCGGCGAGCACCCGCTCGGCGTCCGCAACGGCGGCAGCGCCTGCCTCCCGCGACCAGGCGGCGTACTCCTTGTCGACGTTGCCGGCGACCAGGGTCGGCCACGGCGCGGGTACGACGGACACCACCAGCAGGTCGGTGCCGATGGAGCGGGCGAGCATCGCGCCGAGCGAGATCGCCGCACGGTCGTGGGTGCGGGTCGGATGGCCGACGACGATCGTCATGACTCGGGCACCTCGGTGTCGGCGACCACCCCACGGTTGAGCGCCGCGTGCCGTCGGCCCCACAGGAAGTAGAACGCCAGCACCACCAGCAGCCAGCACCCGAAGATCACCCAGGTCACCGCGGCCAGCCCGGACAGGATGTAGATGCAGACCGCGATCGTCAGCAGCGGGGTGATCGGGAAGAGCGGGACGCGGAACGGCCGCTCGAGGTCGGGCTGCGTACGCCGGAGCACGAGCACCCCCAGCGCGACCACGATGAACGCCATCAGGGTGCCGATCGACACCGTGTCCCAGAGGTAGTCGGCCGGGACGAAGCCGCCGATCAGCGCGACCACGATCGCGACCACGATGGTGTTGAAGGTCGGCGTGAGGGTCCGCGGGTTCACCGACGAGAACTTCTCCGGCAGCATCCCGTCGCGGCCGATCGCGAACAGGATCCGGGTCTGTCCGTAGAGCGTCACCAGCGTCACCGAGAAGATCGAGATCACCGCACCCGCCGCGAGCACCGTGCCCCAGGCCTGATGCCCGGTGACGTTCTCAAGGATCACGGAGAGGCCCGCGTCCTGCTGCTCCGGGCTCGAGAACTCCGACGCCGGCTGCGCCGACAGCCCCGCGATCGCGACCAGCACGTAGACGGTCACGACGACGGCGAGGGCGCCCATGATCGCGCGGGGCAGCGCCTTCTGGGGATCGCGCACCTCCTCGCCTGCGGTCGACACGGCATCGAGCCCGATGAAGGAGAAGAAGATCGTGGCGGCCGCGGCCGAGATGCCGGCGGCGCCCTTGTCCCAGAAGCCGTCGAAGTGGTCGCCGTTCCAGGCGGTGAGGCCGATGACCACGAACATCAGCAGCACGCTGAGCTTGATCAGCACCATCACGGTGTTGACCCGGGCCGACTCGCTGGCGCCACGGATCAGCAGCACCATGCACATCGTCACGAGCACGACCGCCGGCAGGTTGATGATGCCGGTGGTGTTGTCCTCGTACGGGATCGGCGAGTAGGACAGCGCGTCCGGCAGCGAGAAGCCGAAGAGGTTGTCGAGCAGCTCGTTGAAGTAGCCGCTCCAACCGACAGCGACGGCAGCGCTCGAGACGCCGTACTCCAGCAGCACGCAGGCGGCGATCACCATCGCCACCAGCTCGCCGAGGGCGTGGTAGGCGTAGGAGTACGTCGAGCCGCTGACCGGGATCGCGCTGGCGACCTCGGCGTAGCAGAGCGCCGACAGCCCGGCGCCCAGGCCGGCCACCAGGAACGAGATGATCACCGCCGGCCCGCTGTCGGGCACGGCCTCCTGGAGGACGAAGAAGATGCCGGTGCCGACGGTCGCGCCGACGCCGAACATCATCAGCTGGAACGTCCCGAAGCTGCGCTTCAGGTCCGGCCCGTCGTGCGGCCCGCGTTGGAGCTTGATCGGCTTGCGCCGGACCAGCTGCTGGCGAAGGGTGGGTCCGGGTCCGGCGTCGACGCTCATGGCGGGCTCCTACCCGAGCAGAGGCGGTGCTGAACTCCTCAGTCTTGGCCCTTGCGCAGCGTCTCGTCTAGCCACAGCTTCATGCTGCCGAGCACACCGGCCACGTCGTGCACCATCTTGCCGACGGCGTCCTGGCTCTGCTTGAAGCTCTCGGAGTAGCTCTTCGCGGCGGCCTTGGCGGCGTCGGACACGGTGGCCTGGTCGTCGTCCTGCCGGCGCGGGTAGTCGCCCGCGAGGATCCGGGTGTACTCACCCGAGTCGACCCAGCGGCGCAGCTCGGTGGCGCGTACGACGAGGAACGGGTGCGACCGGTTCTCGACCAGCAGCATCTTGAGCACCGAGTCGCGCAGGTCGGCCTCGTCGTACTCCTGGCCCTGCCTGAAGAACGACGTCGCGTCGAGGTCGTCGAGGTGGCCGCCGCTGGCGAGCTTCATGTGCACCCGGAACGCCGTCGCGGGGTCCTGTGTCGCGAGCAGCCCGGCTCGGTCTGCGGACAGCTCGGACTTGCGCGACCACTCGTAGAGGGCCGCCACGATCGCGCGGACACCCAGGCCGCTGAGCGGGATCGCGGTCAGGACGCCGCTGAACTGGAGCAGCCGCTGGAGCAGGGTCTGGTAGACCGCGTGCCCGCTCATCGCGTGCCCGAGCTCGTGGGCGACGACGAACCGCAGCTCGTCCTCGTCGAGCAGGTCGACCAGGCCGGAGTTGAGCACGATGAACGGCTTGTTCATGCCGATGGTGAGCGCGCTCGGCACCGGGTTCGCCACCACGTAGAGCTCGGGCAGCTCCGGAGCGTCCAGGGTGCGGCCGACCTCGCCCAGGAGCCGGTGCAGCCGCGGGAACTGCCGGTCGTCCACGCGGATCGCCGACCCGAGGAAGACCAGGCGTACGGCGCGTTCGTTGAAGAGCCCCGACATCGTCTTGAGCAGCGTGTCGAAGCCCTTGAGCTTCCGGAGCGCGACCAGCGCGCCCTGGTCGGCGGGGTGCTCCCACGCGCGGGAGCTGATGTCGGTCAACGTTGCCCGAGAGCGGGCCGGCTGCTGGCTCACGGGGTCACTGTGGCATGGATAGGTGGTTTCGAGGCTCGCTTCGCTCGCACCTCAACCACCGTCTTCGGTGGTTGAGGTGCGAAGGCGCGCTCCTCGGTGGTTGAGGTGCGAAGGCGCGCTCCTCGGTGGTTGAGGTGCGAAGGCGCGCTAGCGCGTGAGCCTCGAAACCACCCAACCTCAGCTCTCCAGCATCGGTATCCGTACGCCACGCTCCTCGGCGACCTCGACAGCCCGCTCGTAGCCGGCATCCACGTGGCGGATCACGCCCATGCCCGGGTCGTTGGTGAGGACCCGCTCGATCTTCTCGGCGGCCAGGTCGGTGCCGTCGGCGACGCAGACCTGGCCGGCGTGGATCGAGCGGCCCATGCCGACGCCGCCGCCGTGGTGGATGGAGACCCAGCTCGCGCCCGAGGCCGTGTTGACCAGCGCGTTGAGCAGCGCCCAGTCGGCGATCGCGTCGGAGCCGTCGAGCATCGCCTCGGTCTCGCGGTACGGCGAGGCGACGGAGCCGCAGTCGAGGTGGTCGCGGCCGATCACGACCGGCGCCTTGAGCTCGCCGGACGCGACCATCTCGTTGAACTTCAGGCCGGCCAGGTGGCGCTCGCCGTACCCCAGCCAGCAGATCCGGGCGGGCAGTCCCTGGAAGTGCACGCGCTCACCGGCCATGGTGATCCACTTCCGGAGACGCTCATTGTCGGGGAAGAGCTCGAGGATCGCCTTGTCGGTCGCGGCGATGTCGGCCGGGTCGCCGGACAGCGCGGCCCACCGGAAGGGGCCCTTGCCCTCGCAGAAGAGCGGCCGGATGTACGCCGGGACGAAGCCCGGGAACTCGAACGCCCGGTCGTAGCCACCCTTGCGCGCCTCGTCGCGGATCGAGTTGCCGTAGTCGAAGACCTCGGCACCCTTGTCCTGGAACTCCACCATCGCCCGCACGTGCGCGGCCATCGCGGCCTGCGCCTCCTTGGTGAACGCGGCCGGGTCCGCCGTACGACGGGCCTCCCACTCCTCGAACGGCACGCCGACCGGCAGGTAGAAGAGCGGGTCGTGCGCGGAGGTCTGGTCGGTGACGATGTCGATCGGGGCGTCCATCTCCAGCAGCGCCGGCAGCAGCTCGGCGGCGTTGCCGAGCACGCCGATCGACAGCGGCCGCCGCTCGTCGCGAGCCTCGACGGCCATCTCGACGGCCTCCGCCAGCGACGAGGCCTGGACGTCGAGGTAGCGGTGGTCGATCCGCCGCTCGATCCGGCTCTGGTCGCACTCGATGCAGATCACGACGCCGTCGTTCATCGTGACGGCGAGCGGCTGCGCACCACCCATGCCGCCGAGCCCGGCGGTCACCGTGATGGTGCCGGCCAGGGTCCCCTCGAACCGCTTGTCGGCCACGGCCGCGAAGGTCTCGAACGTGCCCTGCAGGATGCCCTGGGTGCCGATGTAGATCCAGGACCCGGCGGTCATCTGGCCGTACATCGTCAGCCCGAGGTCCTCGAGGCGGCGGAACTCCTCCCAGTTGGCCCAGTCGCCGACCAGGTTGGAGTTGGCGATCAGCACCCGCGGCGCCCAGGCGTGGGTGCGCATCACGCCGACCGGCTTGCCGGATTGCACCAGCATCGTCTCGTCGTCCTCGAGCGTGGTCAGGGTGCGCACCAGGGCGTCGTACGCCTCCCAGCTGCGGGCCGCCTTGCCGGTGCCGCCGTACACGACGAGGTCCTCGGGACGCTCGGCGTTCTCGGGGTCGAGGTTGTTCATCAGCATCCGCAGCGGCGCCTCGGTCTGCCACGACTTCGCGGTCAGCTCGGTGCCGTGTGCGGCATGGATCGGGGGTCTCGATACGCCGCTTCGTTCCTCAGCGGCTACTCGACCACCGAAATCTTCATGGTTCATGACAGTTCTCCAATGACGGACTCAGCAGCGGACAGGACGGCACCCGAGGCGACCAGCGCGACGGTGGCCTCGATCTCGGGCGAGAGGTAGCGATCGGGGCCGGGGCCTTGGATGCCGGACGACCGCAGCAGGTCGATGACCGCGCCGGTCGCGGCCGCCGGCTCGAGCGGGCGGCGCAGGTCGAGCGCGCGAGCCGCAGTGAGCACCTCGATCGCGACGACGCGGGTGAGGCCGTCGACCGAGCGGCGCAGCTTGCGCGCGGCCGACCACCCCATGGACACGTGGTCCTCCTGCATGGCGCTCGACGGGATCGAGTCAACCGACGCCGGTACGGCGAGCCGCTTGAGCTCGGAGACGATCGCGGCCTGCGTGTACTGGGCGATCATGTGGCCGCTGTCGACGCCGGGGTCATCGGCGAGGAACGGCGGGAGCCCGTGGTTGCGGGCCTTGTCGAGGAAGCGGTCCGTACGGCGCTCGCTGATCGACGCCACATCCGCGGTGACGATGGCGAGGAAGTCGAGCACGTAGGCGACCGGTGCCCCGTGGAAGTTGCCGTTGGACTCGACGCGTCCCTCTTCTGCGAGGACGACCGGGTTGTCGACGGCCGAGGCCAGCTCGCGTCCGGCCACCGTCGCGGCGTGCTCGACCGTGTCGCGGGCAGCACCCTGGACCTGGGGCGAGCAGCGCAGGGAGTACGCGTCCTGGACCCGGTTGCAGTCGGGGCCGCGGTGCGAGGCGACGACGCCCGAGCCGGCCAGCAGCGCCACCAGGTTGGCGGCCGAGGCGGCCTGCCCGGGGTGCGGGCGGATCGCCTGGAGCTCGGGGGCGAAGACGCGGTCGGTGGCGAGCTGCCCCTCGACCGACATGGCCGCGGCGATGTCGGTCGTCTTCAACAGCATCTGCAGGTCGGCGATCGCCAGCACCAGCATGCCGAGCATGCCGTCGGTGCCGTTGATCAGGGCCAGGCCCTCCTTCGCGGCGAGCTCGACCGGGGTCAGCCCCGCCGCGGCGAGCGCGTCGGCCGCCGGCATCAGCGTGCCGGCTGCGTCGCGCGCCTCGCCCTCACCCATCAGCGCCAGCGCGCAGTGCGACAGCGGGGCGAGGTCGCCGGAGCAGCCGAGCGAGCCGTACTCCCGCACCACCGGGGTGATCCCGTGGGCGAGCAGCGCCGCCAAGAGCTCCGCCGTCTCCCGGCGTACGCCGGTGTGGCCGGTCGCCAGCGTCGACAGCCGCAGCAGCATCAGGGCGCGCACCACCTCGCGCTCGACCTCCGGACCCGAGCCGGCGGCGTGCGAGCGCACCAGGGAGCGCTGCAGCTGGGCGCGCATGTCGGTGGGGATGTGGCGGGTGGCGAGCGCGCCGAAGCCGGTCGAGATGCCGTACGCCGGGGTGGGCGCCTGGGCGAGCTCGTCGACGACCGCGCGGGCGCGGTCGATCGCGGCGAGCGCGTCGTCGCCGAGCCGCACCGGTGCGCCGTACCGGGCGACCGCGAGCAGGTCGTCGAAGGAGACCGCGGCCACGCCGACCTCGACAGCCGGGGGGATGGTCGCGGGCAGGTCAAGAGTGCCGGTCGTCATGCCTCCATCGTCGTCGCCGGGCAGGGCGGGGACCAGATCAGGAAGGCCGATGCTGTCTGAGATCCGAGACGTGACGTGGGTCACCCGTCACCTCTCGCCCTCTACAGGCGTTGACCCCGCGACTGGGGGGAAGACCACGCACGATCTCGCACGACCTCGCACGGGAGAACCCGCCCGGGTGAGCTGAAATCTCGGGAGGGAACCCGTATGCGACTCGCACTCCGCACCACCGTGGCCGCCGTCGCGGCCCTGGCCGTGGCATCCACGGCCGCCGTCGTCGTCAGTCCCGCGTCCGCCGACCGGGCCGCAAAGCCCAAGAAGCCGAACCCGGCGTCGACGCCGTACGCCATGCGCGGCTGGGGCTACGGCACCATCGTCGTCGGCGGCAAGGTCCCCGCGACCGCCGCCCCGACCGGCTTCGAGGTCTTCGGCTGCACCAACCGGTCCGACATCGTGCGCGACAACCACGAGGTCGCGGCCACCCTGCCGGGGCTCGGCACCGTGAGCGCGGTCAAGACCCGCGCCTGGACCACCCGCGAGGGCGACACCGTCTCGGCGTACGCACAGAACAGCATCGGCCAGGTCGTGCTCAGCGACTCGCCGCTCGGCACCCTGCTCCTCGACGCCGTCACCACCAAGGCGCGCGCCTACCACGACGCCAGCGGCTTCCACACCGAGACCAACACGGACCTCGCGAAGCTCAGGTTCGAGCCACCGGTCGGGCCCGCCCAGACCCTCGCGATCCCTGCTCCCGGGCGCCCGATCGACATCCCGGGCTTCGCGACGATCACGCTCGCCCACGCTCTGACCAAGGCGGACGCCAACGGCGCGCGCGCCTTCGCCAACGGCCTCAAGATCAAGCTGCACGCCACCGACACCGTGGTGCGGGTCGCCCACGCCGTCGCCCAGATCGACAACGGCGCGACGGCCGGACTCTTCCACGGCTCGTCGTACGCCGTGGGCGGCAACGCCGCGGCCGGCATCCTCGACCTCGGCCGCAACCCGCTGCTCAAGATGAAGTGCCCCGGCACGGGCGGGCTGACCCGGACCAAGTCGCTGGCCGGGCTCGACCTCGGCGGCCAGGTGGTCCTCGGCGCGGCGCAGAGCCAGGACATGGCCCAGCAGAACGGTCGTCGCGCCTGGGGCTTCGAGACCAGCAAGGTGGCGTCGCTCAGCCTCGGCGGCGGCGCGCTGCGCATCGAGGGCGTCGTCGGCCGGGTCAACGTCTCCCGGAGCGGCGAGGGGCTGCGCACCCTGAAGAGCAACACCGACGGGACGTCGCTCGGCACGATCTTCGTCAACGGCCAGGAGCAGGCGCTCCCGGACACCGGCGTGATCGAGATCCCGGGCATCGCCAAGATCGAGCCGCACGTCGTCGAGCCGCTCAAGAACGGGCTGTCCGTGACCGCGCTGCGGATCAGCGTGCTCGACGGGACCGGAGCCGTGATCAACCTCGGCAACGCGCAGCTGCAGATCCGCAGGCCGGCGCCGGCTCGCCGCTGACCGGTCGTACGGCGCGGGTCGGCCATCTCACAGGCCACCCTGCAAGACGGAGCACGACGGCGGGACCGGCGCGGCGTTGACTTGGGGCGTGAGCCTCGATCAGCGACCGACGCCGGTCCGCACCGTCTCCACCGCCCGCCGGTGGGCGATGCTGGTCGCCAGCACCCTGGCGCAGGCAGCAGCCGCGGTGATGATCCACGGCCCGGCGTTCCTGATCCCCACGCTCCACGAGCGCGAGGGCATGAGCCTCGCGCAGGCCGGCCTGGTCGCGGCCGCGCCCACCATCGGCGTGATGCTCACGCTGGTCGCCTGGGGCTGGGTCACCGACCGCCGCGGTGAGCGCTTCGTGATGCTCATCGGCCTCAGCGCCACCACGGTCGCGGGCGTCGCCAGCGCCCTGACCGGTGGTCTGCTCCTCCTCGTCGTGACGCTCTTCCTCGCCGGTGCCGCCGCGGCCAGCACCAACGCCGCGAGCGGCCGCGTCGTGGTGGGCTGGTTCCCGCCCGAGCGCCGCGGCCTGGCGATGGGCATCCGCCAGATGTCGCAGCCGGTCGGTGTCGGTGTCGCCGCCATCTCGATCGCCGTGGTCGCCGACCAGTACGGCGTGCACGCCGCCCTCTGGGTGCCGACGATCGCGTGCGCGCTCGCCGCGGTGCTCGCCGCGGCCGTCGTGATCGACCCGCCGCGCCCCGAGCGCAAGGCCGGCACGGCGGTCACCAACCCCTACCGCGAGGACTCCTACCTCGCCCGGATCCACGGCGTCTCCGTGCTGCTGGTCGTCCCGCAGTTCCTGGTCTGGTCGTTCGCGCTGGTCTGGCTCGTCCAGGACCGCGACTGGTCGCCGGCCGCCGCCGGCACCGTCGTCGCCGTCGCGCAGGTTGTCGGCGCGCTGGGCCGGATCGCGGTCGGCCACCTCTCCGACGTGGTCGGCGGCCGGATGCGGCCGCTGCGCTGGGTGGCGCTCGCGGCTGCCGCGACCATGGCCCTGCTGGGCCTGACCGCGGCGCTCGACCTCGCCGTCGCCGTCCTCCTCGTCGTCGTCGCGACGCTGGTGACCGTGGCCGACAACGGCCTCGCGTTCACGGCCGTCGCCGAGCGGGCCGGACCGTTCTGGTCCGGCCGCGCCCTGGGCGCGCAGAACACCGCACAGTTCCTGGCCGGCTCCGCCGTACCCCCGCTCGCCGGGCTCGCGATCGCGCAGTGGGGGTACGCCGCGGCGTTCGCGATCGCCGCGCTCTTCCCCCTGGTCGCCGCACCCCTGGTCCCGGTGCGCGAGGAACGCGAGCTGTCCTGAGGAGTGCATCCGCGGGCCGCCGGGTACGGCTCCGGAGACAGTCCGAGGAGGGACCATGACCACCGCCATCATGATCATCGTCATCGTCGTCGTGCTGCTCGTCGCGGCCGCGGCCGTGGTGAGCAGCAGACGCCGCCAGGGCGCCCGTCGGCACCGTGCCACGGAGATCCGATCCGAAGCCGACGCCCAGCTGGGCGCGGTCGACGCGTCCAGCGAGCAGGCCGCCGCCGCGCAGGCCCGGGCCGAGGCCGCCCGCGCCGAGGCGGAGCGGAGCGAGCAGGAGGCAGCTGAGGCCCAGCGCCGGCTCGACCTGGAGCAGGCGACCTGGGAGGACGCCCTCCGGGAGGCCGACGCGATCGACCCCGATGTCGACCACCGCGCGGACGACTACCGCCCCGAGACGCCGCCGGCTGAGAACGCCAGGACCGAGAGGCCCACAGCGCCGTAGCCTTCGGGCATGAGCCAGGTGCCCGCAGCAACCCGCGCGATGCGGGTGCTGCGGTTCCTGGCCGGCCAGCCCGACCCGGTCCCGCTCGACCGGATAATGCGCGCCTGCGAGCTGCCGCGGAGCACGACGTACCACCTGCTCAACGCGATGATCGAAGAGGGATTCGTCGTCCACCTCGTCGACGAGCACCGCTACGGGCTGGGGCTCGCGGCGTTCGAGCTCGGCAGCGGCTACGCGCGCCAGGAACCCTTGCAGCGCCTGGCCAGACGCCCGCTGGCCGCGCTGGTCGACCAGGTCGGCCACTCCGCGCACCTGGCGGTGCTCCACGGCCGCGAGGTGCTGTACGTCGTCGAGGAGCGCGCGCCCGGCAGGCCGCCGCTCGTCACCGACGTCGGCGTACGCCTGCCGGCGCAGCTGACCGCCAGCGGTCGCGCGATCCTGGCGCAGCTGCCGGCGCCCCAGGTCCGAGCGCTCTACTCGCAGCCCTCCGACTTCGTCGACCGGCACGGCCACGGCCCGAGCACCCTCAGCGCGCTGCGGCGGCTGCTGACCGACACCCGCCAGCGCGGGTACGCCGTCGAGGACGGCGAGGTCACCCCCGGGCTGGCCAGCGTCGCCGTCGCGGTCGCCGACCACAACCAGCACCCGGTCGCGGCGGTCGCCGTCACCTACCCGGACGCCGACGGCAGCACGGACGCCGCCGCCCTGGCCGCCCAGGTCGGCGCCACCGCCGCCGGCATCACCCGTCGGATCGGCGGGTGGCTCGGCTGAGCACGACACCCCCTCGGGCGGGCTTCGGCCTGCTCCAGATCTGTCTCGCCGGCGTCCTGTGGGGCACCGGCGGCCTCGGCGTCCAGGTGATCCGCGACGAGGTGCCGATGTCGGTGCTGACCATCAGCGCCTGGCGGATGGCGATCGCCGCAGTCGTCCTCCTCGTCGTACTGCTCGTGCTGCGGCAGCTGCCGTCGCTGGTGGCGCTGGTGCGCGCCCATCCCGCCCGCGTCGTGCTGGTCGGCTGCGGGACCGCGGCCTACCAGGCGCTCTACTTCGGCTCGGTCGTCGCCGTCGGCGTCTCGGTCTCGACGGTCGTCAGCCTCGGCCTGGCACCGCTGCTGCTCACCGTCGCCGAGTCCGTACGACGACGCTCGAGTCCGGCGAGGACGGACGTCGGCGTACTGGTCCTGGCGATCACCGGCCTCGTGCTCGTCAGCCTGGCCGCCGGCGCCCACGAACCCGGCCCGCACCCGGCCCTCGGGGTGCTGCTCGCGGTCGGGTCCGGGGCGACGTACGCCGCCACCACGGCCGTGGGCCGATCCCTGACCTTGGCCACCTCCCCCTTGACCCTCACCACGGCCACGACGAGCGTCGGCGCCGTCGCGCTGATGGCCTGCGCCGCGTTCGGCGGTTCGCTGACGGAGGGTCTCGGCAACCCGACCGTGTCCCTGACGCTCGTCTATCTGGGCGTGTTCACGATGGCGCTCGCCTACGGGCTGTTCTACGCCGGCCTGCGCACGGTCCCCGGCAGCGCCGCCGTCATCGCGACCCTGCTCGAGCCGGTGACGGCCGCCGTCGTCGCGGCGCTGTGGCTGGACGAGCGGCTCGGCGTCGCGGGCATCGTCGGCACCGCGCTGATCCTGCTCGCGGTCGCCGGCCTCGGTCGCCGGGAGCCGGAGACGGCGCCTCCCGCCGTACCCCCCGGCTAGCCCGGTCGTTGGTCCCTCCGTGATCAACCCGCACCAGCACCACCGCCTCGTCATCGCCGTCTCCGCCGCCACGGCGCTGGTCGTCGGCGCCGTCGCACTCGGCGGAGCCGCCGGCGTCCGCCCGGGTGGGCTCCAGGCGCGCTACGCGTTCGCGCAGGACGCGCTCGCCACCCAGCAGGCCGACAAGAACGCGATCTCCCGAGCGGGTGACCTCGGCGGGTCCACCAAGGACCCGGCCACGGCCGCCGACCGCGCCGCGGCCGCGTCGTACGTCGAGCGCGAGCGCCGCCTGCCCGACCCGAAGCTCACCCGGGCACGGATCACCCGGCCGCGGGCCGCTCGCCCGCAGGACCGCTACGCGATGGCGAACGGCTGCTACTCCCTGGCCGGCACCCCGATCTACTTCGAGCCGACCGACCTCGGCGACTACCTGCTCTACGACGCCGATCGGAGGTTCGTCACCGCAGGCGGCAACCGCGCCGCGGCGCCGGGCCGCACGACCGTGTGGACCGCGCGGAAGTCCGGCAGCCGGTTCACCTTCACCAACAACGGCTCGCCGCTGACCATCGGTGGCGCCAGCACCTTTGCGCTCGCCCGCACCAGCGGCTGCGTCGCCTACCCCGAGTCGCAGATCGACGTCTCGGGCCGCCCGCACGCGGGCGTGACGCCGTACCAGGAGGTGCGTGGGTACGTCGACGCGCACACCCACGGCATGGCCTTCGAGTTCCTCGGGGGCGCCGCCCACTGCGGCAAGCCCTGGGACGCGTACGGCGCGCCGTACGCGCTGGTCGACTGCCCGGACCACACCGCGACCGGCGGGTACGGCGGCGTCCTGGAGTCGGTGCTCTCCGGCCAGCCGCACCACGACCCGGTCGGCTGGCCGACCTTCAAGGACTGGCCGGCGCCGGAGTCACTGACGCACGAGGGCACCTACTACCGCTGGCTCGAGCGGGCCTGGCGCGGCGGGCAGCGGATCTTCGTCAACCTGCTCGTCGAGAACAACAAGCTCTGCCAGGTCTACCCGCTCAAGAAGGGCCTCGAGTACGCGAAGTGCGACGACATGGCGTCGGTGCGCCGCCAGGCCCAGGACATGCGGGAGATGGAGGACTACATCGACGCCCAGTCCGGCGGCCCGGGCAAGGGCTTCTACCGGATCGTCACCAACCCCTTCCAGGCGCGCAAGGTCATCAACGCGGGCAAGCTCGCCGTGGTGATGGGCATGGAGACCAGCGTTCCGTTCGGCTGCACGATGAAGCTCGACATCCCGCAGTGCGACCTCGGCGACATCGACACCCAGCTCGACCAGCTGCACCAGCTGGGCCTGCGCCAGGTGGAGCTGGTCAACAAGTTCGACAACGCCCTGTCCGGCGTGGCCGGCGACAACGGCGCGGTCGGCACCGCGGTCAATGCCGCCAACTTCCTGGAGACAGGCTCGTTCTGGGACATGCGGCACTGCGAGCCGGCCGACGGTGAGTCGCACGACCGCGACCAGGTCGCGGCCCCAGAGATCTCCGCCCAGCAGCAGGACGCGCTCTTCGGCGCCATCGGGCAGCTCTTCGACACGCTGCACACGGCGCTGCCGCTCTACGGCCCGGCACACCACTGCAACTCCCGCGGCCTGACCACGCTCGGTGAGCACACGATCGCCGGTCTCGCGAAGCGGCACATGATCTTCGACCCCGACCACATGAGCGTGAGGGCCCGCGCCTCGGCGCTCGACCAGATCGACGACCTCGGCTACCACGGCGTCGTGTCGAGCCACTCCTGGTCCACCCCCGACTCCTACCCGCGCATCTACCAGGAGGGCGGCTTCATCACGCCGTACGCCGGCGACTCGACGGGCTTCGTCGAGAAGTGGCGCCGGCACCTCGGGTGGGCGGATCCCCGCTACTACTGGGGCATCGGGTACGGCGCCGACATGAACGGCCTCGGCGCGCAGGGCGACCCGCGCGGCACCGACGTCGCCAACCCGGTCACCTACCCCTTCAAGGGGCTCGGCGGCGTGACCGTCGACCAGCAGCACGCCGGTGAACGCGTCTACGACATCAACGCCGACGGGGTCGCGCAGTACGGCCTCTACCCCGACTGGATCCAGGACCTCACCAAGGTCGCCGAGACGCAGCAGGGCGGAGACGGCGCGAAGATCGAGGACGACATGGCGCGCGGGGCCGAGGCCTACCTGCAGATGTGGGAGCGGGCCGACGGCGTCGCGCCCGACTCCTGCCGCAACCCGGGACTGCGCAAGCGGGTCGCGAAGGTGACGGCGCTCGTGCGTCGCGGGATGACGACCACCGCTGTGATGAAGGCCGTCGGCCAGCCCTACCAGCGGCTCGGCTCGACGTACGGCTTCTGCGCCAAGACTGCCTCGAACCCGCGAGTCGTCGTGAAGGTGACCTTCTCGAAGGCCGGCCGGGTCGCCGCGGTCCTGCGAAACTGAAGTTACCTGCCGGTAGGATTCTTCTCACGTCCATGCGGACTGACGCCGCGGAGCACGGGGAACTAGGCTCACGGCGCGCCGTACGGCGTCGCCCCGCCCGACTGCCGCCGCTAAAGGGAGTCCCGCTCCATGCAGATCTTCGCCATCGTCGTCTCGCTGGCCATCACGGTCGTCGCCGTGGTCGCGGTGGTCGCCGCCGTCCGCCGGATGCTCGCCGTGATGCGCCTCGGCCAGGCCGCGACGCCGCGGACCGACCAGCCCGGTCGTCGTACGCTCACGATGGTCAAGGAGACGCTGCTCCACACGCGGATGCTCCAGTGGCACTGGGTCGGCGTCATGCACTGGTTCGTGTACGCCGGCTTCATCGTGCTCAGCGCGTCGGTCTTCACGGCGTACTTCCAGCTGTTCTCCCCCGAGTTCGCGCTGCCGATCATCGGCCACTTCTTCCTCTACGAGTGGCTCATCGAGGCGCTCGGTCTGCTGAGCACGGTCGGCATCGTCTTCCTGATCGTCTACCGGCAGCTCAACCACCCGCGCCGCCTCGGCCGCAAGAGCCGGTTCTACGGCTCGAACTTCTGGCAGGCCTACTTCGTCGAGGCGATGGCGCTCCTCGAGGGCTCGGCGATCCTCTTCATCCGCGGCGCGGAGTTCAAGCTCGACCCCGACGCGACCCGCTTCCACTACCCGATCAGCGCGACCTTCTCGCACCTCTACCCCGACTCGCACGACACCCTCGAGAACATCGTCTTCTTCATCGCGATGTTCAAGATCGTGCTCGCGATGGTGTGGCTGCTGGTGATCGCCCGCAACATCACCATGGGTGTCGCGTGGCACCGGTTCACCGCCTGGTTCAACATCTGGTTCAAGCGCGAGGGCTCCGGGCGTACGGCGCTCGGCGCGCTCAAGCCGCTGACGATCGACGGCAAGGCGGTCACCCTCGAGGACATCGAGGAGGACCGGCTCGACGAGGACGCCATCCTCGGCGTCGGCTCGATCGAGGACTTCAGCTGGAAGGGCATCCTCGACTTCACAACCTGCACCGAGTGCGGTCGCTGCCAGTCGCAGTGCCCCGCGTGGAACACGGAGAAGCCGCTCTCGCCCAAGCTGATGATCATGGGGCTGCGCGACGCGGCGTACGCCAAGGCGCCGTACCTCCAGACCCCGGAGGACCAGCGCGAAGGCCTCTCCGAGACGCTGGTCAAGGAGGGTGAGCGGCCGCTGGTCGGCGACACCGGTGACGACTGGTTCTACATGCCCGAGAACGGCTCGGCGGTCATCGACCCCGACGTCCTCTGGTCCTGTACGTCCTGCGGCGCGTGCGTGCAGCAGTGCCCCGTCGACATCGAGCACGTCGACCACATCGTCGACATGCGCCGCTACCAGGTGCTCGTCGAGTCGAACTTCCCCGCGGAGCTCAACGGCCTCTTCAAGGGCCTGGAAAACAAGGGCAACCCGTGGAACATGTCGCCGACGGCGCGCATGGACTGGACGAAGGGCCTCGACTTCGAGGTCAAGGTCGTGGGAGACACGATCGAGTCCCTCGACGAGGTCGACTGGCTGTTCTGGGTCGGCTGCGCCGGCGCCTACGAGGACCGCGCGAAGAAGACCACCCGCGCCGTGGCCGAGCTGCTCGACATCGCCGGCGTGAGCTTCGGCGTACTCGGCAACGGCGAGACCTGCACCGGCGACCCGGCCCGACGGGCCGGCAACGAGTTCGTGTTCCAGGGCCTCGCGCAGCAGAACGCCGAGACCTTCAAGGAGTACAAGGTCAAGAAGGTCGTCTCGACCTGCGCCCACTGCTTCAACACGCTCAAGAACGAGTACCAGGAGTTCGGCGTCGAGCTCGAGGTCGTGCACCACACGCAGCTGCTCAACCGGCTGGTGCGCGAGGGCAAGCTGACCCCGGTCGCCGACGGTGCCGGTGCGCACAAGCGCTCGATCACCTATCACGACCCCTGCTACATCGGCCGCCACAACGGCGTCTACACGCCGCCGCGCGAGCTGCTCCAGATCCTGCCCGGCGCCGAGTTCGTCGAGATGGAGCGCAACTCCGAGAAGTCCTTCTGCTGCGGCGCCGGTGGCGCGCGCATGTGGATGGAAGAGACGCTCGGCGAGCGGATCAACGTCAACCGCACCAAGGAGGCCGTCGGCACCGGCGCCGACCAGATCGCGGTCGGCTGCCCCTTCTGCCGGGTGATGCTCTCCGACGGCCTCACCGCCCAGCAGGCCGCGGGCGAGGCACGCGAGGAGGTCGAGATCCTCGACGTCGCGCAGATGCTGCTCTCCTCGGTCAAGGGCGAGATGGCCACCAAGCTGGCGCCCGGTGCCGGTACGGCGGCCGCCGCCGCTCCGGCCGCCAAGGCCGATCCGGTCGAGACCAAGGCCGAGCCCGAGGCCGGCGACGAGACCATCACCGAAGACACCGTCGTCGAGACAGCCGACGCCGGCCCGGCCGCCAAGGCCTCGGGCGGGTCGTCCCTCTTCGACACGCCCGCCCAGCAGGAGGCGCCCGCCGCGCAGCCCGCCACCTCGGGTGGCTCGCTCTTCGACACCCCTGCCGACGAGCCGGCCGAACCTGCGGCCAAGTCCGAGCCGGCCAAGCCGGCGTCGACCGGCGGCTCGCTCTTCGACCTGGGTGGCGACGAGCCCGAGCCCACGAGCGAGCCTGCACCCGAGGCCAAGCCTGCTGCGAAGGCAGACCTGGGCACCGGCGGTTCGCTGTTCGACATCGCGCCCGAGCCGGCGACCGAGCAGGAGGCGGCACCCGAGGCCAAGGCCGGGGCCGCCCCGGAGCCCGATCCCACTCCTGCTGCGGCGCCCGCCGCGGAGATCCCGTCGGGCGGCTCGCTCTTCGACATCGCCGCCCCCGAGCCTGCCGCACCGGCGGCCAAGGTGGAGCCCGAAGCAAAGGCACCTGCCGAGAACGAGGCCACGGAGCCGAAGCCGGAGCCCGCGCAGGCCGCAGCCCCCACGTCGTCGATCCCCGAAGGCGGCTCGCTCTTCGACATCGCCGCCCCGGAGCCCGCTGCACCCGCAGCCAAGGCCGAGGCACCGGTCGAACCCGAGCCTGAGGCCAAGGAAGAGCCGAAGGCGACAGCCCCGGCCGCGCCTGCCGCGGCCCCCGCCACGTCGATCCCCGAAGGCGGCTCCCTCTTCGACATCGCCGCCCCAGAGCCCGCCGCGCCCGCAGCCAAGGCCGAGGCAAAGGCCGAGGCCGAGGCACCGGAGCCCGAGCCCGCGGTGGAACCCGAGCCTGAGGCCAAGGAAGAGCCGAAGGCGACAGCCCCAGCCGCGCCTGCCGCGGCCCCCGCCACGTCGATCCCCGAAGGCGGCTCCCTCTTCGACATCGCCGCCCCAGAGCCCGCCGCGCCCGCAGCCAAGGCCGAGGCAAAGGCCGAGGCACCGGAGCCCGAGCCCGCGGTGGAACCCGCGCCTGAGGCCTCGCCGGAGCCGCAGCCCGCTGCCGAAGCCCCCGACGGCGTAGCTCTCAGCGCCGCCGCGACCGCCGCCGCCAGCGACGAGCCCGTGGCCGACGAGGCGACGCAGCCCGAGCCGGAGCCGGATGCCGAGCCCGAGCCCGAGGAGAAGCCGAAGGCTGCTGCGAGCGGTGACGCACACCAGCCGAAGACCGACGTCGACATCCACGGAGCCGGCTCGCTCTTCGACCTCTGACCTCACTGACTTGTCAGGGGAGACGGGTACGACACGCCGTGTCCGCGCGGCGTGTCGTACCCCTTTCACCGGTCAGCCGGTGAAACGGGCAGCGCCCCACATCCAGGCGTAGCGTCGGCTCCGAACAGGAGTCGACATGGATCCCCAGGACTACCGCGACGCACGCTGGCACTCGCTGCTGCGCGCGGCCGAGGACCTAGGGGTCGACCCGGAGCAGGCGCCGCGTCTGGTGGACGAGGTGCTGAGCAGGCAGCAGCTACAGATCCGCCGGGCCGAGGACCCCGACCCCATAGTCCGGCAGGCCCTCACCGACGCGGTCCTCGGCTCGCCCGACCGAGCTCGCAGACGACGCTGGCCGGCGGTGGCCGTGCTCGCGATCGCCATCGCGACGACCGGGACCGTCGTCGCGCTGACCCACCCGGACCCGCCTCCCGCAGACCACCTCGGCGCCGACCAGATGCCGTCGTTGTTCGGGTACGACGGAGCCGCGGCGAGTGCCCTGCTCGAGGGGCGCGGTCTCGAGGTCCAGCAGCGCCCGTTCCGGTCCTGCGAGGTGCGCGACCGCGTGGTGGCGAGCGCCCCGGCCGCCGGCGCGACGGTCAGCCGGGGCGACCGGGTCGTCGTCTACACGGCACTACCGGCCGACGTCTCCTGCCTGACCGACTACGGCGAACGCGAGCTGGCGTGGCAGCTGCTCGACTTCGCCAACGGGCACGGCCCGGCGCCGTCGTTCGCTCCACGCGTCTGGATCTATCCGAGCGACGGCCCGGCGCGGGTCCTGGCCAGCACCGACGCGGCCGACCGCGACTCGTGGCAGGGCACCGAGGTGCTGTCGGCGCTGCGGAAGGCGTCGTCCGACGTGGCACTGGTGCAGGAGCACCCGCTGACCTACTCCATCCCCGCCGTACGCGTCGTCGACGTGACCGAGGGGCTCGGCGAGTGCGGCGTACCCACCCCGTCGGTCGCCGGCACGGCCGACGTGGTGGCGTTCATCGTGCGGTCGGCCGACCGCACCGGCTGCCCGCTGCGGGTCGAGGTCTACCGCGACCGGGACCGACGGATAGAGAGCGTCGCGCTCTACCCCGCGTCGTCCTGAGCCTCGTGCTCCGGTACGACGACCGGTCGCAGCCGGGCCCAGGCGAGGAACGCAACCCCGAAGGCGAGCATGATCAGGCCCGCCCACAGGTTGGCGTTCACGCCGCCCGTCTTGTCGAGCTCCTTGTCGCCGAAGATCCCCATCAGCGTGAGGATCACGCCGTACAGCCCGATCAGGCCGCCGATGATGTTGCGGATGTCGAACGCCCCTGCGGTGTGCTGGTTCTGTGCCATGACGAGCTCCTCAGAAGATCACGTTCAAGATGATGACCAGCACCAGCGCGACGCCGGCGAGCGGCAGGGTGCGCTGGTACCACGGACGGCCGGCCTCGTCGGGATCCACGAGGTCCTCACGTGGAGTCTCGGAGTAGACGAGACCACGCAGCTCCTCGACCGGCTTCGGTTTCGTGAACGTCGAGACGACGATGCTGAGCACGACGTCGACCACGAACGCCGCGCCCGCGGCGACGAACGACGCGCCCTGGCCGCTGATGCCGATCCACCCCTGGCTGAGCGAGCCCAGGGCGTCCTCGCTGGCGATGCCGACGACGACCGCGGCCACGGTGCCGGAGACCAGACCGACCCAACCGGCGGTGGGTGTCATCCGCTTCCAGAACATACCGACGATGAAGGTGGCGAAGAGCGGTGCGTTGAAGAAGCCGAAGAGGGTCTGCAGGTAGTTCATGATGTTCGTGTAGTTCGACGCCAGGGTCGCGGTGAAGATCGCGATCACCACGGCGGCGACCGTCGCGATCCGGCCGACGAGCAGGTAGTAGTCGTCGCTGCGGTCCTTGACGACGTACCGCTGCCAGAGGTCGTAGCTCCAGACGGTGTTGAACGCCGAGACGTTGGCCGCCATGCCCGCCATGAACGCCGCCAGCAACCCTGCTATCGCCACTCCCAGCAAGCCGTTGGGCAGGATGTCGCGCATCAGGTAGAGCAACGAGTCGTTGTAGGTGACTCCGTCGCCCGATGACCCGCCTGCGACGGTCTCCCCCGACTTCACCTGCGCGATCTCGTGGACGAGGACGGCGGCGATCATGCCGGGCAGGATCGTGATGAAGGGGACGAACATCTTCGGGTACGCACCGATGATCGGCGTCTTGCGCGCCGACGAGATCGAGTTGGACGCCATCGCCCGCTGCACCTCGACGAAGTTGGTCGTCCAGTAGCCGAAGGACAGCACGAAGCCGAGGCCGAAGACGATGCCCACGACCGACCAGAAGTCGGACTCGAACCCGGTCAGCGCGTTGCCGGCCCAGGAGTTCAGCTGCTGGTCGGCCGGGGCGATGGTGTCGGGGTTGGCAGCGGCGGCACTGGTGATGCCGTCCTTGACGCCGTCCCAGCCGCCCACGCGGTGCAGGCCGATCAGGGTGAGCGGGAGCAGCGCCGCGACGATCACGAAGAACTGCAGCACCTCGTTGTAGATGGCGGCGCTCAGCCCGCCCAGCGTGATGTACGAGAGCACGATGACCGCCGCGACGATCAGCGCCAGCCACTGCGGCCACCCGAGCAGCGCGTGCACGATGCTCGCGAGCAGGAAGAGGTTGATGCCGGCGATCAGCAGCTGCGCCACGGCGAACGAGATCGCGTTGACGAGGTGGGCTCCCGTACCGAACCGTCGGTACATGAACTCCGGCACCGACCGGACCTTCGAGCCGTAGTAGAACGGCATCATCACGACGCCGAGGAAGAGCATCGCCGGGATCGCGCCGATCCAGAAGTAGTGGACGGTCGGTACGCCGAACTGCGCGCCGTTCGCCGACATGCCCATGATCTCGACCGCGCCGAGGTTGGCGGAGATGAACGCCAGACCGGTCACCCACGCCGGCAGCGAGCGACCCGACAGGAAGAAGTCGAGCGAGTCGGAGATCTGTCGTCGGGCCAGCAGGCCGATGCCCAGCACGACGGCGAAGTACAAGAAGATCATCAGGTAGTCGACGAAGTTGGCGTCGATGATCGTGCTGGCCAGGACTGTCGGACTCGACATGGAGTGCGCCTTTCATGCACCGATCCGGTGGTGAACGCCCGGAAGGACCACCGGACCTCGTGCCCATCGCCCACGCGCCACAAACCTTGCTGCCCACCCGTGACGCCACGTGACATCACGAATGGCTTGACGTGACGTCACCGTGATGTCATTGTGGTGCGCATGGACATCACGCCGTACGTCGAGAGCCTGCGACGCGACCTGCTCGCAGCCGCGGACGCCGCCGGGCCCGAGGCCCGCGCCGCGACCGAGCGACTCGCCTACGCTCTCGACCCCGCCGCCCGCCTGGCCCTGATGGAGGCCATCTCCCAGGCTGCCGCCGAGATCACCGCCGAGCTCCCCGACGGCGGCGTCGACGTGCGGCTCAACGGCCGCGAGCTCGAGTTCGCGGTCCACGCCCCGCCGGCGGCCCCGACAGCTCCGCCGCCGCCGGCGCCCGGCGTCGACGACGTCGAGGAGGACGGCAGCGTCGCCCGGATCACGCTGCGGATCCCCGAGTCCGTGAAGGCCAAGGCCGAGGAGCTTGCGAACCGGTCCGGGCACTCGCTCAACACCTGGCTCGTCAACCTCGTCCGCGGCGCCACCCGCGAGGGCGCCATCAACGTCGACATCGACCTCTCGAGCATTCCGTTCGTCGGCGGCAACGACCCGTTCGGCGGCAAGCGCGGCAGCAGGCGCATGAGCGGCTGGGCCTAGCCCACACCACCCCACCCGAGAACACTCCGGGACCGGCACCAGGCCGGCCTCGCGGACGAACACACCCTCACGCAGGAGAGGCACCATGACCGACCACCGTTTCGACACCCCCCAGCCCGTCGACCTCTTCGTCGAGATCGGCCGCGGCACGGTCTCCGTCGTCGCGACCGAGACCGCCCACACCGACGTCGCGATCTCCGGCCGCGACGCCGAGCAGGTCACCGTCCGCCAGGACGGACGGCAGATCAGCGTCGTCGGCCCCAAGCAGCGCGGAGGACTCTTCGGCGGCGACCACGGGCTCGACGTCCGCGTGACGCTGCCGACCGGCAGCGACGTCGCCGTACGCACCGGGAGCGCCGACATCTCCGTGACCGGCACCGTGGGCAACGCCCAGCTCAAGAGCGGCTCCGGAGACGTCCGCTTCGGTACGGCGACCGGCCCGGTCGTCGCGGACACCGGGTCCGGCGACATCCGGATCGAGGAGGCGCACGGCGCGCTCAAGATCAAGAGCGGCTCCGGCGACATCGCCGTGGGCACCGCCGAGGCGGTCGTCTCGGTCTCGACCGGCTCCGGCGACGTCCGCGTGGGCAGCTCGGGCGGCCCCACCGTCGTGAAGACCGGCTCCGGCGACCTGGAGGTCGGCGACTCGACCAACGACGTCTCGATGAGCACCGGCTCCGGCAACCTCGTCGTCAACCGTGCGCACCGCGGCCGGGTCACGGCGAAGGGTGCCTCCGGCGACGTCCGGATCGGCATCCCCGCAGGCGTCCCCGTCTGGACGGACATCACCACCGTCAGCGGCGCCATCCGCTCCCAGCTCTCCGGCGCCGGCGAGCCGGAGCCCGGCCAGGACCACGTCGAGGTCCGGGCCCGGACGGTCAGCGGCGACGTCGTGCTCTCCGAGAACTGAGCTCCGAGAACTGAACTCCGAGAGCTGCACCAACCCACCCATTGCAAGGCACCAGAGGAGAACTGTCATGGAGTACAGCAACGTCGTCCTCGACGCCGAGGCCAACCGTCAGCAGCTCGCCGAGCGGATCGCTCGCGCCAGCTCGCCGAAGATCCCCGCCACCGCCCACCGGCACCTGCTCGCCCAGCGGCTCCGCAAGCTCGCCGACCGGGTCGACAACTAGCAGTCACGGTGGTTGAGGTGCGAGGAGCGCTAGCTCCGAGCCTCGAAACCACCCCGACAAACGGTCACGACTGCATGCTGACGCCGCGTCGCCAATAGCCCATGAAGGCCACCTGGCGGCGGTCGACACCGAGGTCCTTGACCAGCACGCGCCGCAGGGCGGTGACCACGCCGGACTCCCCCGCGATCCACGCGTAGATGTCGTCCAGGTCGTGACCCACCACGCTGGCCGCGACGTCGACCTCCTCACCAGAGGACGAGTACGACGGGGTCTCCCACAGGTCGGGATCGACCTCCTCGGGCTCCTCGATCGGAACGCCGCCGATGCCGAGGTGCTCGAGCACCGCCTGGTGCAGGCGAGCACCGTGGATGTCCTCATCCCTGGCCAGCCAGACGACCTCGACGCCCTCCGGATGCTGCAAGCTCAGCACGTCCGCAGCGCTCGGCACCTCCAGGAAAGCCGCACCAACCGCGTCGTGGCGGAGCTGGCCGAGGACCGCACAGATCGCCGGCACCGCAGTCTCGTCGCCCACGAGCAGCAGCCGCCGCGCCGTACCGGGCTCGAACTCGATGCCGCCGTAGAACTGGCCACGGCGCGGCGCGATCACCACCAGCCGGTCGCCGACCGACGCGTTCGCAGCCCAGGCACAGCCCGGCCCCGGAGCGCCGTGGTCGTCGGGGTGGACCACGATGTCCACGACCAGGCGCGTGTCGACGCCCTGACCGCGTACGTCGCGGACCGTGTAGGTGCGCATGTGGCCGCGCTCCTCGACCGGGCGCTTGAGCCAGGTGTCGTACCAGGAGTCGTCGGCGCCCTCGAACGACGGGACCGGCCCGCCGGGCACGCCGGGGAAGACCAGCTTGATCCGCTGGTCGTAGAGCGGGCCGTCGACGCCGAAGTCGGCCAGGCAGGCGCCGCCGAGCTCGAACCGGACGAAGGCCGGCGAGAGCCGGTCGACGCGCACCACCTCGACCTCGTCGAGGATCATCGGCAGGGTCTGCTGGTCGGTCGTCATGGAAGTAAGGCTAACCTAACCTGACACCTGGGCCAGGTCTGGTTCGACCGACCCGGAGAATGGGACCGTGAGATTCCAGCGGTACGTCGCGATCGGCGACTCCTTCACCGAGGGCGTGGGCGACCCCGACCCGGCCCGTCCCAACGGCCTGCGCGGCTGGGCCGACCGGGTGGCCGAGGCGCTCGGCCGCGACGCTCCGCCATCCGGGGCAGGATTCGGCTACGCCAACCTCGCGATCCGGGGCCGGAAGCTGCCCGGCATCCTCGACGAGCAGCTCGAGCCGGCGCTCGCGCTCGACCCCGACCTCGTGACCGTGTACGCCGGCGCCAACGACATCCTGCGACCCAGGGTCGACATCGACGGGATCGTCGAGAGGTACGACGCGGCGCTGGGCCGGATCGCGGCCACCGGCGCCAGACTCCTGGTCTTCACGGCGTTCGACCCGGGCGGCTCGGCGATCTACCGCCCGCTGCGCGGCCGGTTCGCCCTCTACAACGAACTGGTCCGCACCAGCGCGCGGGCGCACGACGCGACGGTCGTCGACTTCTGGACCATGCGGGAGTACCGCGACTGGCGCTACTGGGACCCGGACCGGATGCACCTCGGCCCGGCCGGCCACCAGCGGATGGCCATCGAGGTGCTGGACACCCTCGGCGTACCCCACGACCTCACGCCGCTCCCCCTCGTCGACCACCCGACTCCCAGCCGGGCCGAGCAGCGTCGAGAGAACCTGACCTGGGTCCGCGAGATGGCGATCCCCTGGGTCCACCGGCGCCTCACCGGCCGGTCCTCCGGCGACGGACTCGACCCGAAGCGTCCGACGCTGCTGCCCATCGACTAGTATCGCCGCGACCGAATCGGCAGCGTCGGTCATGCGGATGTAGCTCAGTTGGTAGAGCGCGACCTTCCCAAGGTCGATGTCGCGAGTTCGAATCTCGTCATCCGCTCCACTCAGCACCAGGTCGCGCCCACGAGCGCGACACTCTGCTCAACGTCGATGTCGCGAGTTCGAATCTCGTCATCCGCTCCACTGTTCTTCCGTCGAGTCGGCGCAGAGTGCCCCTTCGACCATCTCCTCAGGCCACCTCCGTACCGGCCGATCAGGCCTGTTGCCTGTGACTGTTGTGACTCACGGTGCGCTTGACTATTCAAGTGACTGGGGTGACAGTGGTCGAGCCGCGTCCCCTTCCCCGTTCCGGACTCGAGGTCTTTGATGTCTCGCCCCCGCGCCCTCGTCGTCGCCATCGGCGGCCTGGCCCTGTTGCTCGCGCTCGCCCCGTTCGTCCCCCGCGGCGGTGGTGACGACGACGGTGCGCTGCAGCCCTCCGGCGACCGGACCGGCAAGTCCCAGCGCGTGGTCTCCTCGAACGCCGCCGGCCGCTCGGCGGTGACGCCGGAGATGCAGGCCGAGATCGACCGCGTCGTCGCGGCCGGCCGCTCAGCAGGACGCTCCGCCGGACGCTTGGGCACCAAGGCCGGGATGGCCCGCGCCGCGCAGCTGGTGCGGTGTGCCGAGCTCGACGGGCAGCGCTACTGCCTGGGCGTCGGCTGGACCGAGGACACCGAGGCCGACGTCCGCGCCCGCGTCACGTCCGCAGCGCGGGTCGCCGCCCGCACCGCCGGCCGCACCACCACCGGCGATCTCGACGCCAGTGCAGCCATCGCCCGTACGGCGCGGATGTCACCGAGGGCCCGCGCCGCGGCCGACCGCGCCGAGCTCGAGGCGGCCGCCCAGTCGGTGGCGAAGGTCTGGCTGCTCCGCCACGAGGTCCTCGGCGAGCCGCTGCCCGCCGACTTCCTGGCCCGCCACCCGGAGGCGCGTGCCGCCGCCCCGTCGGCCAGGAAGGCGACCACGACGCCAACGCCTACGCCCGTCCCGACGCCGACCCTCACCCCCACCCCGAGCGCGTCGGCCACGCCGGTCGTCGTCGCGCCGGCGACGCCGCCCGTGACGGTCGACCCCCTGGCCACCGCGATCCCGACGACGCAGACCACGACGGAGCCTCCCGCCAAGACGATCCGCGACTATCCGCAGCGCGTCGAGATCCTCGACCCGACGCACGTCGCCGAGCAGACCCGCAGCTACTGGTGCGGTCCCACCTCGATGCAGATGATCGCGTGGGGCTGGGCCGGCAAGGAGAAGTCCCAGGACCTCTGGGCCAAGCGGCTCCGCACCACCTCGAGCGGCACCGGCATGACCGACATGGTCCGGGTCGTCAACAACAGCACCGGCTGGGACAAGCCCAAGTACGCCGGCACGTACGTCACGCTCGACGTCGGCGGCTGGTCCTACAAGCAGTGGATGCTGCTGATGATGCGGCACGTCTCCGACTACCAGGCCCCCGTCGTCCTGCACCCCATCCTGCGCAAGCGCTACTACCCCTACCTCGACGACGACGCGTCCGGCCACTACCAGGTCGGACGAGGCTTCGACAAGAACGGCAAGAAGCCCACGCTTCTCGGCTACTTCGAGCCGTGGAACCAGCAGCGCTTCGACCCGTCCGAGCCGCGCATCGAGCGCGTGCAGTGGCGCAACGCCTACAAGAGCTACCGCGCCAACCAGGACCACTTCCTCCACAACCTCGGCGTCTGATGGGGCTGGGCAACCGGACCTTTTCGTACGTCGTCGCGTCGGCGCTGCTGCTGACGCTCGCCGCGTGCGGCGACAGCGACGGCCCGGACGCGGAGCCGACCCCGACGCCGAGCGCCACCCCGACGGAGACGACGGCACCCGATCCCACGCCCACGTCCACTCCCGACGACCAGGCCTCGGGCGGCAGCGCCGACGCGCCGACCGCGCTGGAGGCTCGCACCGACCTGCTCGACTGGCAGCCGGTGGACGGCTCGGTCGATGACGCCGTCACCCGCAACGGCGAGTGGTCGCTGAGCGTGGCCGAGGACGGCTCCACCTGGAAGCTCGAGAAGGTCGCCGCCGGTGGCACGAGCTCGGGCCAGGCCGGCGCGAACCCCGGCTGGAAGGTCAGCGACGGCCTGCTCGACGAGGACTGGGCGGTCGTGGTGCTCCAGGACGAGTCCGAGGAGAAGCCCAGCAGGGCCACCGTCACGAACCTCGAGACCGGCAAGGCCTTCGAGCTCAACGGCCGGTCCGACGTACCCACCACCAACGGCGGCACCTGGGCCCTCGGCGACGACCAGCTCCTGCACGCCACCATCGACCAGGGTGCCTACTGCCTCGCGACAGTCGACCTCGAGTCACGACGCTCGAGCATCGCGTGGTGCGCGCCCAAGCAGCACGGGTTCAACGCCGGCCACGTCACCGACGACGGCATCTCGCTGCTGACCTTCGACAACGCAGCCACCTCGTGCCGCACGGTCGCCAGCATCGCGGCCAACCAGGCCACGCCGTTCCCCGGCGTCACAGAGTGCAAGGCGTGGGAGGGCCTGCTCCTCGAGGACGCGGCCGTCTGGTCGGTGATCCCGGACGAGCAGCACATCGAGGAGGCGCACGTCTACGCACGGGTCGGCGACGGCTACTTCGACCTCGGTCCGGGTACGGCGGGCAGCCTCGTGCCGTGCGACGACGCGGCGTACTTCACCCGCGACCCGCAGCAGAAGGGCGACCCCGCGGCACTCATGCGGTGGACCCCCGACGACGGACTCTCCGTGGCCTATGAGTCCCCCAAGGGCCAGGCCTTCATCGAGCAGCCCCGCTGCGGTGGCGACACCATGACGATCACCGCCCTCACCTCGTCGGGCGACGAGCAGGTCTCGGCGGACCTGTAGACCCGGCGGTCCCTAGGCTGGCGATCGTGACTGACGGCCTCACCGGGTTGCCCCGCCGCGGGACTGGGCTTCTACGACGACCACGAGGTCGAGAACGCCCGTCGTACGGCGAGAAGCACAAGGCGGTGGACGCCGAGGCGGTCCAGGCGCCGATGAGCGCTATGAGCGGCGCCTCGAGCGGAGTCGGCGCCGCGAAGATCTCCGACTCCATCGGACGTCCCGTTCGCGGCAACGAAGCGGTCAAGACGGAACAGGGTTCCTCCGGGCGGGAGCCACCGGGTGTACGAAAGTACGTCGGAGACGTCGCCCGTCGGCATGCGCAACCGGTGACCTACTTCTACGAGGACAGCGGGCCGCGCTGGCGGCGTTCTGCGAGGCCGTTGTTCGCGACCGGACTTCCGGCCTGGGCACGATCAGACGGCGCAATCGCGTGAAGCAGATCGGCACCGAGTCGCGGAGTCCGTCTCTGGTTCGACCTCGTGTACGCGGCACGACCGCTCACGCAGCGAGGCGCGGAAAGCCGAACGCGACCGCGGCCTTACTCGCACGGATTCGCCGAGACGCTGCGAGCAGTTGGAAAGCCGCCTCGAGACGGCGCCGATCGAGATACATGTTGACTTTAAAGTTCCAATGGGTGGACTCTAGAGTTCCTTGCGCCATCTAGAAGCACTCGCCGGAACTCAGGAGCACACGTGAGACAGATCGAGATCGAGGACACGACGTACGACCGGCTCGTGGTCGCCGCCCGCCTGATGAACCTGACAGTCGGTCAGGTGATTGCCCAGCTCGTTGACCGCCTCGCGAGCGACCCAGCCCCGCAACCCGGCCCGCTTGAGCGCGCCACACCCACTCGGACGACGGCCGCCTACACTCCACCAGCCCGTGTCGCCACCGACCCCGACGTGGAATGGATCCCGGTCTACAAGGTGTACAAGGGCAACCGCATCGACGGAGCCTTCAGCCCGCGGAGCCACGAGGTACAGCTGAAGACGCAGCCGTGGGCGAACAAGACCTTCCCGTCGCCCACTGCCGCTGCCGTCGCTGTCGTCGAGCACTACTCAGGCGACGTTCGAGAGTCGCCCAAAGGCGGGAAGTCCGAGACGCTGCCCGAGCTCGGCGAGCGGACCGACGGCGGCTACGTCGAGGTCGCGGCGACGGCGGACCTGTAGAACCGTCGAGCAGGCTGGCGGTCGTGACTGCGGCGTCACCGGGTTCCCCGCCGCGGGACTGGACTTCTACGACGACCTCGAGGTCGACAACACCAAGTCGTACTGGGAGAAGCACAAGGCGGTGTACGCCGAAGCGGTCAAGGCGCCGATGACCGCGCTGTGCGCCGCCCTCGAGCCGGTGTTCGGCGCCGCGAAGATCTTCCGCCCCTACCGCGACGTCCGGTTCGCCAAGGACAAGACGCCGTACAAGACGCACCAGGGTGCGTTCGTCCGGGTCGGCGACGCCACCGGCTGGTACGTCGAGCTGTCACCGCGCGGAGTCCGCACCGGCGGCGGGTTCTACGAGGCGAGTGGCCCGCGGCCCTGGCGGCGTGCCGCGAGGTCGTCGCCCCGATCGCTTCGGCCCCGAGTCGAGCAGATCCGCGCACGCAGCTGGAGGCTTCTCGTGCGGCGACCGCTCTCAAGAAGGCCACCGGGGTCTGCGCGACGCCGCGCGGGTACGCCGCCGACCACCCCCGCACCTCGCAGCTGCTCCGACACCGGTCGCTGACCGCCGGCACCCGCTCGGCTTCGAGCCCGTCCGAGCCACACTCCGGAGCTGCTCGACCTGGTCCGCGACGACTGGCGGGCGATGCGCCCGCTCGTCGAGTGGTGCGCGCGCCACGCGGCTATCTGAAGCAGCCGCTCGGCGACACCGGACTACACCTTCGTGAAGCTCGCCATCGTGCGCTCGGGCTCCCAGAAGGCCTTCATCGAGGCGACCCGGCCGTCGTCGTGGATGACGTAGACCATGATCAGGTCGGTGGTCGTGTGGCTGCCGTCTGGGAACGACGTCTTGATCCGGCCGATGTTCGCGCACGTGTTGCTGCCCGGGTTGGCGAAGGACTCGTAGATCTCGAACTCGAACTTCTCGATCGGCTCGATCGCGAGCTTCCAGAACGCCGAGATGCCCTCGTGCCCGCGGTGGCCCTTGCCCTCGGGGTCGAACATCGAGGGGCCGACCGGGTCCTCGAGGACGGCATCCTCGGCGTACACCGTCAGCCACTCGGCCAGGTCGCCCTTGGCGACGGCGGAGTACGAGCGCTGCGAGGCCGCCCGGGCCGGGTGGTCGTCGTTCGGCGCGGTCCAGTTGATGGCATCGGAGGTGATCATGCCCGCATCCTAGGCGTGAACTGGAACACGTTCTAGGTCTCGATACACACCGCTCGTCCCTCACGGCGCACTCGACCACCGAAATCATCGACGACACGTCATCGCGGGTTCACCTCGCGGACCGACCCGGTGCGCACCCTGGAGCCATGGCCCGACGCATCGTCTACCTGCACCTCGGACTGCCCGGCAGTGGGGCCGGGTTCCTTGAGACCGCGCTCCCCGAGCACGCCGCGACGCTCGCGGCCTTCGGGGTGGCCCACCCGGTGGCCGCCCCGGACGAGATGTTCCGTTCGGCCGTGGAGATCCGCCGCGACCACCGGGTCTGGGGCTACCGACGCCGCGACGTCGAGGGCACCTGGGCCGGGATCTGCCGGCGGGTCCGCAAGGGCCGCGGCGCGGCCCTGCTCAGCCAGGAGCTGTTGACCGGGTGCACCCCGGACCAAGCGGACCTTCTCCTCGACACCCTCGCCGGCACCGAGGTCCATGTCGTCATCACCGCCCGTCGCGCGGACGTCGAGCGGCACGAGTTCGGCGCGCTCACCGCACTGTGGACGGCAGCACTACGCCGGCCCGACCGCGTGCACATCCTGGTGGTCCCGGCCGACGCCGAACCTCTCGGCTGGATCTGGTCCGAGCTCGGCGAGCTGGTCGGCTTCGACTCGGCGCGGATGCCACTCGGCGCCGACACCGCCGTCGCGGCGTACGGGCTCGCGAGGCAGCGCGAACTGCAGCGGACCCGAGCGGCCGCGCAGCCGGTCAGTGCGGCTGCCAGGCGTCCTCGTCGGCGGTCAACGAGGTGACCTCGTCGGGGAGCTTGCGGTCGGCGAGGTCCTGGATCGACACCCGCTCGAAGACCTCGCGCAGGGAACGCCGAGCCGCGATCCACACGTGCTGGAGCACGTCGGCCGCCTCGTTGTAGGTGACCGCCTCGGGCCGCAGCCCGTAGACGGAGACCAGCGGGCCGTCGACCGCGCGGATCACGTCGGCCACCGACACCTCGGAGGCGGCGCGGCCCATCCGCCACCCGCCGGACTGCCCCCGCTGCGACATCACGACGCCCGCTCGGCGGAGATCGGCGAGGATCGCCTGGAGGAACCCGTGCGGGATCTCCTGGAGCCGGCCGAGCTCCTCCGCGCTCACGGCGCGTCCGTCCTCGCGCGAGGCCATCTCGATCAGCGCACGTAGGGCGTAGTCGGACTTGGCGGAAACTCGCATGCGTCCAGTGTGTCAGATGTGTCGACTTGTTCACTCGACCTTGGTGGCTTGTTGCCGAGCCGAGACCTACGGCGTCACGACGCGAGGTGCGCGCGCACCCGGTCCTGCGGTGCGATGCCACCCCCTTCGCGGTCGGCCTCCTCGAGCTTCACGGCGTACGCCACCCACAGGACCCAGAGGGTGAAGACCATCGACGCGAGCACCGCGATGGTGATGCCGGGGACCCCGACCACCTCGGCCAGGGTCTTGAGGTTGGTCAGCACGATCACGCCACCGACGGCGACGCCGAGCACCCGGGGCGGCAGGTAGCGGACCAGGGTGGCCGCGATCGGCGCGGCGATGGTGCCGCCGACCAGCAGCGCCGCGACGTACGCCCAGTTGATGCCCTGGCTGCCCAGCGCGAGCAGGAAGCCGAGCGAGGCACCGACGGTGACGACGAACTCGGCAGTGTCGACGGAGCCGACGACCTTGCGCGGCTCGAGCCGGCCGGAGGAGAGCATCGAGGTCGTGCCGACCGGACCCCAGCCACCGCCGCCGACGGCGTCGACGACGCCCGCTACCAGGCCAAGCGGGGCGAGGAAGCGCGCGGACGGGCGCGACTGGAACCTCAGGGTGCGGAGCGTCAGGAACCGCCAGGTGACGTAGACCCCGAGGGTCAGCAGGATCCCGGCGACGAGGGGCTTGGTGAGGTCGGCGTCCAGGTTGACGAGGAGGGTCGCCCCCACGAAGGCACCGACGAAGCCGGGCGCCGCCAGGATCGAGACGGTGCGCCAGTCGACGTTGCCGAGAGCCTGGTGGGAGATGCCGGACACCAGCGAGGTGCCGATCTCCGAGAAGTGGATCGCTGCCGACGCGGCTGCCGGGCCCAGGCCGCCGGCGACGAGAAGGGTCGCGGAGGTGACGCCGTACCCCATGCCCAGGGAGCCGTCGACCAGCTGGGCGGCCAGGCCGACCAGGGCGAGCACCACGAGCTTGCGCATCTCGTCACCTCAATTGAATTAACTCTAGTGATTTTATAGTTAATCCAGATCGAGGGAATGTCAACCGATTGGTCCAGCGCGATTCGGCAACCAGGTGTTGCGACGTTACTGACGGGTACGTACGATGGAAGTTACCGACCAGTATTCTGACAATCAGCTTGGCGAAGGTGGGGCCGTGAGCCACTACAAGAGCAACATCCGCGACATCGAGTTCAACCTCTTCGAGGTCTTCGGCCGCGACCAGGTCCTGGGCACCGGCCCGTTCGCCGAGGTCGACACCGAGACCGCCCGCGAGATCCTGGCCGAGGTCGACCGGCTGGCGCGCGAGGACCTCGCCGCGTCGTTCGTCGAGGCCGACCGCAACCCGCCGGTCTTCGACCCGGCGACCAACACGGCGCCGCTGCCGGAGGCGTTCAAGAAGAGCTACCACGCGTGGATGGACGCCGAGTACTGGCGACTGAGCACGTTCGCGGAGCTCGGCGGCACCCCGGCGCCGTCCAGCATCAACTGGGCGATGGGCGAGCTCGTCCTGGGCGCCAACCCGGCCATCTGGATGTACGGCGCCGGCCCGATGTTCGCGGGCGTGCTCTACCGCAACGGCAACGAGCGTGACCGCAAGATCGCCCAGCTCGTCGTCGACAAGGGCTGGAACACCACGATGGTGCTGACCGAGCCCGACGCGGGCTCGGACGTCGGCGCCGGCCGCTCCAAGGCCACCCAGAACGCCGACGGCACCTGGAACATCGAGGGCGTCAAGCGCTTCATCACCTCCGCCGAGGGCGACCTCAGCGACAACATCATCCACATGGTGCTGGCCCGCCCGGTCGGCGTCGAGGGCGCCGGCGGCCCCGGCACCAAGGGCCTCAGCCTCTTCATCGTGCCGAAGTTCCACTTCGACCTCGAGACCGGCGAGCTGGGCGAGCGCAACGGCGCCTACGTCACCAACGTCGAGCACAAGATGGGCATCAAGGTCTCCAACACCTGCGAGCTCACCTTCGGCGACCCGGGCGTCGGCGGCGGCGAGCCGGCCGTCGGCTACCTGCTCGGCGAGGTGCACAACGGCATCGCCCAGATGTTCCAGGTCATCGAGAACGCCCGGATGATGGTCGGCACCAAGGCCATCGCGACCCTGTCGACCGGCTACCTCAACGCGCTCGACTTCGCCAAGGAGCGCGTCCAGGGCGCCGACCTCGCGCAGTCCGCCGACAAGACCGCGCCGCGCGTGACGATCACGCACCACCCCGACGTACGCCGCTCGCTGATGACACAGAAGTCGTTCGCCGAGGCGATGCGTGCACTGGTGCTCTACACCGCGACCTGGCAGGACCAGGTGATGGTGGCCGAGCATGCGGGTGAGCGCGACGAGCTGGCCGAGAAGGTCAACGACCTGCTGCTCCCGATCGTGAAGGGCTACGGCTCCGAGCGCTCGTGGACCCTGCTCGGCACCGAGTCGCTGCAGACCTTCGGCGGCTCCGGCTTCCTGCAGGAGTACCCGATCGAGCAGTACGTCCGGGACGCCAAGATCGACACCCTCTACGAGGGCACCACGGCGATCCAGGGCCAGGACTTCTTCTTCCGCAAGATCGTCAAGGACCAGGGCGCCGCGCTCGGCCACCTGGCCGGCGAGATCTCGGCCTTCATCGCGAGCGAGGCCGGCAACGGTCGCCTCAAGGTGGAGCGCGAGCTGCTCGCGACCGCCCTCGACGACGCCCAGGCGATCGTCGGGCACATGATCAACGACCTGATGTCCGCCCAGGAGGACACCCGCAACATCTACAAGGTGGGCCTCAACACCAGCCGCCTGCTGATGGTGCTGGGTGACGTGGTCTGCTCGTGGCTGCTGCTGCGCCAGGCCGAGGTCGCACTCGAGAAGCTGGGCGGCGACCCGGGCAAGGACAAGTCCTTCTACGAGGGCAAGGTCGCCGCGGCGCAGTTCTTCGCGCAGAACGTGCTCCCCAAGATCACCGCCGAGCGCCAGCTCGCCGAGGCCACCGACCTCGCGATCATGGACCTCGACGAG
>CAVPRL010000010.1:0-15969 GCA_963707845.1 uncultured Actinomycetota bacterium | reverse complement strand
CGCTGGGCCCGAACGGCGTCAACAAGGACGGCACCCTCGACCACGTGCTGACGGCCGGCGCGAAGGCGCTCGACGGCAAGGGTGAGCTGGGCAACCAGATGCTCACCGAGCTCGCGGCCGCGGCGCAGACGTTCGGTGAGGGGAGTGGCCCGCTCTTCGACACGGTGACCCAGCTTGCGACGTTGACGACGGCCCTGGCGCAGAACGACAAGTTCGTGCGCGCCTTCGTCAAGGACCTCGCCGGCGTCTCGTCGCAGCTGTCCGACGAGCGCACCGAGATCCGGCAGTCGCTAGCGGCGGTCGCGGATGCGGTCGGCACCGTCAAGGGCTTCGTCCACGACAACCGGCAGGCGCTCGTGACCGACGTCGAGAAGCTCACCCGCGTGATGCAGACGATCAACTCGGAGAAGGACAGCCTCGACACCGCGCTGAAGGTCGCGCCGACCGCGATCGGCAACCTGAGCCTGGCCTTCAACACCCAGACCGGGACCATCGGCTCACGCATCGGTGTCAGCGGCAACCTCTGGGACGCCGACGGCTTCCTGTGCTCGGTCGTGCAGCAGGCGAGCCTGCCCGGCAAGACCGCCGACCTCGCCTGTGCCCTCTTCAAGCAGCTGCTCGAGCCGGTCGAGGACCAGCTCCCCACGATCCCGCCGGCCACGCCGCGGAGCCCGCTCGCAGGCGGGGGCGCCGACGGGGCCGTGAACCGGACCGCGCCCGGATCGTCGTTGTCGCACCTGATGGGAGGTGCCTCATGACCCGCCTCCTGCGCTGGTCCGTGCTGGTGCTCGTCCTCGCGGTGACAGCGACGGGCTGCAAGTTCGACGGTGCCTACGACCTCCCGCTCCCGGGCTCGCCGGTCTCCGACGACAACTCCTTCCAGATCACGGCGGAGTTCGCCGACATCCTCAACGTGGTCCCGAAGTCGCCGGTGATGGTCGACGACGTCACCGTTGGCGAGGTGACCGGGGTCGAGCGGGTCGGCTGGCACGCGAAGGTGACGATGCGGGTGAAGAACAACGTCGACCTCCCGGACAACGCGATCGCCGACATCCGCCAGGTCAGCCTGCTGGGGGAGAAGTACGTCGCCCTCGAGCCGCCCGCCCAGGGCGCGCCGACCGGCAGGCTGTCCGACGGCGACAAGATCGATCTCGCCGACACCGGCCGCAACCCCGAGGTCGAGGAGGTGCTCGGCGCACTGTCCTTCCTGCTCAGCGGAGGCGGCGTCGCCCAGCTCGGCACCATCACCCACGAGCTCAACGAGGTGATGGACGGCCGCACCGGCCGCCTGCGCCACCTGCTCGGGTCGCTGGAGGACGTCGTCGGCACGATCGACGACCAGAAGGAGGACATCCTCAACGCGATGGAGTCGATCGCGCACCTGACCGAGACCCTCAACGCGGAGAAGAAGTCGATCACCGGCGCGCTCGACGTGGCCGGCCCGGCCGTCGACGTCCTGGCCAAGCAGCACGACGAGCTGATCGCGATGCTCACCTCGCTCGACAAGCTCGGCGAGGTCGGCACCCGAGTGATCGGCAAGAGCAAGGACGACATCCTCGCCTCCCTCGACCACCTCCAGCCGATCCTGGCCAGGCTGCACGAGGCCGGCGACTCGCTCGCCCCCGGGATCAACCTGCTGGTCAGCTTCCCGTTCCCGAAGGAGGCCGGCGACATCGTCAAGGGCGACTACGCCAACACGTCGATCCGCGCCGACATCAACCTCGAGAACATCATCCCCAACGGCGAACCCGGCGGCGGCATCCCCGGCCTGCCCAACCCCGGCGAGGTGCTCAGCCAGGTCGAGAAGTGCCTGCGCAGCGCCGACCTCACCAGCGCCGAGTGCGCCAAGGTGCTCGACTCGCTGAACCTGCTCAAGCAGCTGCGCGCCGACTGCAAGAAGCCGGCGTACCAGACCAACCCGGTCTGCGTGCTCATCAACGTCGCACCGGACGACGGGGGTACGCCGACCGTCCCGACCATCCCCGGGCTGCCCGACCTCCCGATCCTCGGCGGGCTGCTCGGCGGGCTCGTCAGCGGCGCCGACCCGCGCGCCGCCACTCCCAGCCCGTCGGCTCTCTACGGGGGACCCTCATGACGCGCGGCGTACGGATCAGGATCGGCGCGTTCCTGGTGCTGAGCGCCGTCGGCATCGTCTACATCGCCGGCACCTACCTCGGCCTGGTCGACCGCGTGCTCGGCCGCGGGATCACCATCCAGGCGACGCTGCCCAGCTCGGGCGGGCTCTTCGAGGGCAGCGAGGTCACCTACCGCGGCGTGAAGGTCGGCAAGGTCTCGAAGATGCAGGCGACCACCAAGGGTGTCACCCTCGACCTCGCGCTCGAGGACGGCACCGAGATCCCCGCGGACTCACCGATGCACGTGCACAACCTCTCGGCCGTCGGTGAGCAGTACCTCGACTTCGAGCCCCCCGACGACAAGGCGCCGTACGTCGAGGCCGGCGGCACCATCGCCGGCGACGCGAAGTCGCTGCCCGTCGACGAGGCCGACCTGCTAGTCGAGCTCGACCAGTTCGTGAGCTCGGTCGACAAGGGCAACCTGGAGACGGTGGTCCGCGAGCTCGGCACCATGTTCGACGACACCGGCGCCCCGCTGCAGCGGCTGCTCGACAACGGCAGCACGTTCGTGCGCGAGGCGTCCGCACACACCGACGAGACCATCGCGCTCCTCGACCAGGGCAAGAAGGTGCTGACCACGCAGCAGGGGGAGAAGGAGAACATCCGCTCGCTCGCCAGCGACCTGCACTCGCTCACGGACGCGCTCGCCGCCAGCGACGGGGACCTTGAGAAGGTCCTCGACGGCACGCCCGGCACCGCCCGCGAGCTCGACGGTCTGCTGAAGGACCTCGAGCCCACGCTGCCCGTGCTGCTCGGCAGCGCCGTCAGCGTCAACCAGGTCGTGGTCTCGCACCTCGACGGCGTCGAGCAGCTGCTCGTGACCTACCCGCGCACGATCTCGTCGGGCTTCACCGGGACGCCCGGTGACGGCTACGGCCACGTCAACCTGCAGCTCGCCTACAACCAGCCGCCGTGCACCGACGGCTACAAGCCGCGCAAGGACTGGCGGCCGCCGAGCGACCTGTCCGACAACGAGATCTACCCGGCCCACTGCAAGGCCGGGCCGCCGTTCGCGATGCGCGGGTCCAACTACTCGCCCGGGACCCCGGGCAACCCGTCCCCGAGGCGGCTGTACCGCTCGTCGTACGACCCGACCACCGGGATGGTGGGCGGCGCTGTGGACCGACGGGGCAATCCCGTCCGGTTCGTCGATCCGGGGAACCTGTCGATGCTGGGAGATGACGCATGGAAATGGATGCTGGTTGGACCGGTGAGCCAATGAGGCGGCCCAGGCGCACCGTCGTGCTGTACGCCGTGGCGCTGCTGCTCGGCTGCGCCGTCGTCTTCGGCGGGGTGCTGGTCCAGCAGGAGCGCCAGGACCGGCAGCACGCGTCGGCCGAGCAGGCGCGGTACGGCGACGTGCTCAACGCCGCGCGCAAGGAGATCGAGGCGTTCGTCAACATCGACTACACCGACGCCCAGCAGAGCATCGACGCCGTCGCCGCCGGCGCCACGGGCGACTTCGCGAAGCAGTACGACACCAGCACGAAGGACGTGGTGAAGATCCTGACCCGTGCCAGGTCGGTGATGGAGGGCAAGGTGCTCTGGGCCGGCATGGTCGACTCGGACTCCGACAGCGCCTCCGTCATCGTGGCCACCACCGGCACCGTCGCCAACACCTCGACCGACAACAAGCCGGTCGCCCGTCAGTTCCGGATCAAGGTCGACCTCATCCACGAGGGCGACGCCTGGAAGACCAGCAACGTGGAGTTCGTCGGATGAGCGCGCTACGAACAGGCCAGTCCCGCCCCGCCACCGGCCGCCCCCGCAAGATCGCGGGCCGGGGGCCGGGGGCCGTCGAGCCGAACCCGGTGGTTGAGGTGCGAGGTGCGCCAGCACCGAGCCTCGAAACCACCACCACCGACGGGCCGGAGCCGGTGGTTGAGGTGCGAGGCGCGCCAGCGCCGAGCCTCGAAACCACCGCCCAGGTCGACGATGGTGGTTTCGAGGCTCCCTTCGAGGCTCGCTCCGCTCACACCTCAGGACAAGCGCTCGCTCGCACCTCAACCACCGGACGGGTCCTGGTCACCCTCATCGCGATCCTAGCCCTGGTCGGCATCGGCGAGCTGGTCTACCTCACCCGGGACCCGTCGCCGAACGTCTCGGCCGCTCGCCCGGTCGTCATCGGCGAGCTCAGCCACCGCGCGGCGGTCGAGGCTGCGGCGCGCTCGACCGAGCAGATCCTGTCGACGAGCTACCAGGACTACGACGAGCAGGCCGCCAAGGCGAGCGAGAAGATGACCGACACCTTCGCGAAGGAGTACGCCGAGACCTCGGACGGCATCAAGGACGAGTTCATCGCCCAGAAGACCAAGCTCCAGGTGAAGGCGGTCGCGCAGGGCGTCGTCCAGGCCTCGCCGGCGCAGGTGCAGGCGCTGCTCTTCCTCAACCAGTACGTCGAGAAGGAGCAGGACGGCCAGCCGAAGACGGCGTTCGCGCAGTACCGGGCGCTGGTCACCGTCGTGCACACGGACCACGGCTGGCTGGTCTCCAACATCGAGACCCAATGACGTTCAACCGATGAATCCGGCCCGGTGATGTGGCAAACTAGAACACGTTATAGTTGAGCCCGTCCCCGGAGAGGAGCAGGATCGCGGCGTGACTCACCCCTCAGGCAGCAACGTCGACACCGACCTCCTCATCATCGGAGCGGGCCCCACCGGCCTCTTCGCCGCCTACTACGCCGGCTTCCGCGGGATGCGCATCGCGGTCGTGGACTCGCTGCCGGAGCTCGGCGGCCAGATCACCGCGATGTACCCCGAGAAGCAGATCCTCGACGTCGCGGGCTTCCCGTCCGTCAAGGGCCGCGAGCTCGTCGAGGGCCTCGTCGAGCAGGCGGCCAAGGCCGAGCCGGTCTACCTGCTCGAGCGCACCGCCGCGAGCCTGACCGAGGACGAGGACGGCGTCACCGTCGGCCTGGACGACGGCACCACGGTGCGCGCCAAGGTCGTGCTGATCACCGCCGGCATCGGCAAGTTCAGCCCGCGTCCGCTGCCCGCCGGTGAGGGCTGGGTCGGGCGCGGCCTCGAGTTCTTCGTCCCGAGCTTCCAGCCGTACGTCGGCAAGGACGTCGTCATCGTCGGCGGCGGTGACAGTGCGTTCGACTGGGCGCTGCACCTCGAGCCGGTCGCCTCCTCGGTCACCCTCGTGCACCGCCGCGACGCGTTCCGCGCGCACGCCGGCACGGTCGACGCGGTGAAGGCGTCGCCGAAGGTCGAGATCGTGACCAAGGCCGAGGTCTCCGCGATCAACGGCAACGGCACCGTCGAGTCCGTCGACATCACCGTCGACGGCGAGGTCACCACCCGCCCCGCGCAGGCGATCGTGGCCGCGCTCGGCTTCATCGCCGACCTGGGTCCGATCCAGCAGTGGGGGATCGAGGTGCAGAAGCGGCACGTCGTCGTGGACTCCTCCATGCGCACCAACCTCGCCCGCGTCTTCGCTGCCGGTGACATCACCGAGTACCCCGGCAAGGTGCGGTTGATCGCCGTTGGTTTCGGCGAGGCCGCGACCGCTGTCAACAACGCCGCGGTCGTGATCGACCCCAGCGCCCACGTGTTCCCCGGACACTCCAGTGAAGGAAGCTGAGGCAACGCCATGAAGATCAAGATCGACTTCGACCTGTGTGAGAGCAACGCCCTGTGCGAGGCGATGGCGCCCGACGTGTTCGAGCTGGACGACGACGACTACCTCCAGCTCAAGACCGAGCACACCACCCCCGACAACATCGACGCCGTGAAGCGGGCCGTGGCGGCCTGCCCGCGCGCCGCGATCTCCCTCCAGGAGGACTGAACACGTGAGCACCTCTCTCGACGGCAAGGTCGCGATCGTGACCGGTGCCGGCGCCGGTCTCGGCCGCGCCGAGGCTCTCGCTCTCGCTGACGCCGGCGCCCGCGTCGTGCTCAACGACCTGCCCGGTGGTGCCGACGGCACCGCCGAGGAGATCCGTTCGCGCGGCGGCGAGGCCAGCATCGTCACCGGCGACGTGGGGGAGCGGGCCACCGCCGACGCCATGATCGCCGCGGCCGTCGAGGGCTTCGGCCGCCTCGACGTCGTGGTCAACAACGCAGGCATCACCCGCGACCGGATGCTCTTCAACATGTCCGACGAGGAGTGGGACCAGGTGATCCACATCCACCTGCGCGGCCACTTCCTGCTCTCCCGCAACGCCGCGGCGTACTGGCGCGCGCAGGCCAAGGAGTCCGGCCCCGTCAACGCGAGCGTCGTCAACACGGCGTCCGAGGCGTTCCTCTCGGGACCGCCCGGACAGGCCAACTACGGTGCGGCCAAGGCCGGCATCGCCGCGCTCACGGTCTCGACCGCGCGCGCGATGGGCAGCAGCGGCGTACGCGCCAACGCGATCTGTCCTCGCGCCCGGACGGCGATGACCGCCCAGGTCTTCGGCGAGGACCAGTCCGGGATGGACGTGGACCCGTACTCGCCCGAGCACGTCGCGCCGGTCGTCGCCTACCTCGCGTCCGACGCCGCCGCCCGCATCACCGGCCAGGTCTTCGTCGTGTACGGCGGGATGGTCGCCCTCGTCGCGGCCCCGGTGGTCGAGGAGCGCTTCGACAAGTCCGGCAACCTCTGGACGGCCGACGACCTCGACAAGCAGCTCGGTGGCTACTTCACCGACCGCGACCCCTCCGTCGGCTTCGCCGCCGACTCGATCATGAAGCTGAAGGCCTGAGACATGACTCGTTTGGACGGCAAGGTCGCCATCGTCACCGGTGGCGCGCAGGGACAGGGCGAGGCCATCTCACGGCACTTCGTCGCCGAGGGCGCGAAGGTCGTCATCGCCGACATCGCGAAGGAGGCCGGGCAGGCGCTGGCCGACGACCTCGGTGCCCATGCGCACTACGCCGACCACGACGTCAGTGACGCGGCCTCCTGGGCGCGCGTCGTCGAGGACACGAACGAGCGTTTCGGCCCGGTCAACGTGCTCGCCAACAATGCCGGCATCCTCCGCTTCGGCGACATCGAGCGGCAGCCCGCCGAAGAGGTCGAGCTGATCTGGCGGATCAACCAGCTCGGCTGCTTCCTCGGCATGCAGGCGGTCACCCGCACGATGCGCAAGAACGGCGGCGGCTCGATCATCAACGCCTCCTCTGTCGAGGGCCTCGCCGGCATGGCCAGCTGCACGGCGTACGCCGCCACGAAGTGGGCGATCCGCGGCATGACCAAGTGCGCCGCGATGGAGCTCGGCCCCAAGGGCATCCGGGTGAACTCGATCCACCCCGGCATGATCGACACCCCGATGACCCGCGTGCACGGTGGTGACGCGGCCATGGAGTTCGGCGCCTCCCGGGTGCCGCTGCGCCGGGTCGGCTACCCCGAGGACATCGCGCCGCTCTACGTCTTCCTCGCCAGCGACGAGTCGTCGTACATCAACGGCGCCGAGATCTCGATCGACGGAGGCGTGACCGCAACGCACGCCTTCGGCGGCTAGGGCTATGACACTAGGGGGCCAGCATGGCTAACCAGCGCGGTCAGATCGTGATGACCCACGACGAGCAGGTCGAGTTCCTCCGGCAGCAGCGCTCCTCGACCCTCGGCACCTTCGGTCCGCAGGGCCAGATCCACCTCGTCGGCATGTGGTACGGCGTGCTCGACGACCAGATCTGGTTCGAGACCAAGAAGAAGGCGCAGAAGACCGTCAACCTGCGCCGCGACCCGCGCTGCTCGTTCCTCGTCGAGGCCGGGCACACCTACGACCAGCTCCGCGGCGTCGCGATCGAGGGTCGGGGCGTCGTGATCGAGGACGAGGACGTCGTCTGGGACGTCTGCGTCAACATCTTCGAGCGCTACAACGCGCCGTACACCGAAGAGATGAAGCCGTTCGTGGAGTTCATGGCCAAGAACCGCGCGGCCATCCGCCTCGACGTCGACCGGGTCCGCTCCTGGGACCACCGCAAGCTCGGGCTGCCCGCGATGGAGCTGGGCGGCTCGACGGCGGGCTTCCTGGAGTAGCCCTGTCGGGTGGTGGTTTCGAGGCTCGCCGCTAGCGCGGCTCGCACCTCAACCACCGTGACGGCGGCGGTGGTGGTTTCGCACCTCAACCACCGTCACGGTGGTTGAGGTGCGAAGGCCGCTAGGCCTGAGCCTCGAAACCCCGCTAGGCCGGGTAGGGTAAAAGCCCCTGGTTGACCTGCTCCCACGCGGCGCGGAGTGCGGCCAGGTCCTGCGGTCGATTCTTGGCGAGGTCGGCCTGCTCGCGCGAGTCGGCCTCGACGTCGTACAGGTGGTCCACGCCGGCAAGCTGCACGTACTTCAGCTCGCCGCGGCGTAGGGCGCGGCCGCCCCGGGTGCGCCAGAAGAGATCGCGGTCGGGGACCCGGCGGCCCTCGAAGAGGTGCGGGACCAGGCTGGTGCCGTCGAGCGGGTACGCCGGGTCGGGCTCGGCGCCGCCGAGCTCGAGGAAGGTCGCGGTCCAGTCGGTCGTGTAGACCGGGACGTCGTCGACCTGGCGGGCGCGGACCTTGCCGGGCCACGACAGGATCATCGGGACCCGGATGCCGCCCTCGTTGACGCTGGCCTTCTCGCCGGTGAGCGGCCAGTTGTACGAGAACCGCTCGCCACCGTTGTCGCTGGCGAAGAGGACCAGGGTGTCCTCCTCCTGGCCGGTCCGGCGCAGCTCGCGCAGGACGGTGCCGATGGCGGCGTCGAGGTTCTCGACCATCTCGACGTACTTCTCGACCGACCCGCCGTCGTAGTGGAAGAGCGCGTTGCGGTCGCCGGCCTTGATGCGGTCGGTGATTTCGTCGCTGACAGCCTTGTCGCCGGGGCCTTCCCACGGCCAGTGCGGCGAGGTGAAGTTGAGGTTGAAGAGCCACGGGTTCTTCTGCCGGGCACCGCGGCGGACGACCTCGACGGCCTTCTCGGTCAGGATGTCCGTGTAGTAGCGCGGGTCCTGGGTCAGTTCCTCGCCCTCGTACAGGTCGTAGCCGAACGTCGTGTACTTGCTGAAGTAGTCGACTCCGCCGGAGTAGTTGCCGTAGAAGTAGTCCCACCCGGACTTCAGCGGCGAGAACCACGGCAGGAAGCCGCCGTGCCACTTGCCGACCATGTTGGTGGTGTAGCCGGCGCCGCGCAGCAGGGAGGCGAGCGTCGGGTGCTCGGGCGGGATGCCGTCGACCGGCGTCGGTGCGCCGATGGGCTCCTGGAGCCCTCCCCGGATCCGTCCGGGATGGCGTCCGGTGTAGAGCGCGATGCGCGTGGGGGAGCAGACCGCCCCCGCGGAGTAGCCCTGCGTGAAGCGCAGACCCGACGCCGCGAGCTTGTCGAGGTTGGGCGTGCGGATGTGCGGCGCGCCGTACACGCTGAGGTCGGCGGCCCCGAGATCGTCGGCGAAGATCACCAGGATGTTGGGACGCGGGGTCTTGCCGTGCCGGGCGACGGCGCGGAAGGGCTGCTCGGCGTACGCCGGGTCCGCGCTGGTCACGGCCGCGGTGGCGCCGAGCGCGCCGACGGCGGCGCCCGCGAGGGTGCGCCGGGTGAGGCCGCCGGGGCGCGAGGGGGAGTGGTCGGTCATGGTCCTTCTTCCGAGTTGAGGACAATAGACGAGTGAAGCAATCGACATACTAGGAGTAATCGCAGTGGCGGCGGTGGACGTCCGAGTGATGGCGGTGGTTGGGTGTCCGGTGTGACGCGACGGGTCGAAGCGGACTACCTCGTGGTCGGGGCAGGTGCCACCGGCATGGCGTTCGCGGACTCGCTGATCGACCACGCCGACGTACGGGTGGCGCTGGTGGATCGCCGCCACGCCCCCGGCGGGCACTGGCTCGCGGCGTACCCGTTCGTCCGCCTGCACCAGTCGTCCACGTTCTACGGCGCGGCCTCGACGGTGCTCGGCGGAGGTCGGATCCAGGAGCGTGGGCCCGAGGCCGGCCTCCATGAGCGGGCCGGCCAGGCGAAGATCTGCAGCTACTACGGCGATCTGCTGACCGACCGGATGCTGGCGTCCGACCGGGTCGAGTTCTTCCCCGGTTGCGACTACGTGGGGGAGCGCACCTTTGTGTCTCGAGTGTCCGGGCAGGCGTACGACGTGCCGGAGACGTGCCGGATCGTCAACGCGGGCTACCTGTCACCCGACATCCCGGCCGAGTCGAAGCCGCGGTTCGGGGTGTCCGACGGGGCCCGGGTGATCCCGGTCAACGACCTGGCCAGGCTCGAGGACGCACCGAGCCAGTACGTCGTCGTGGGCTCGGGCAAGACCGCGACCGACGCCTGCATCTGGCTGCTCGCCCGTGGCGTGGACCCGGACGCCATCTGCTGGGTGCGTCCGCGCGACCCGTGGATGCTCAACCGGGCGTTGATCCAGCCCGACCCCGCGATCTACCTGGGCATGGTCGCCGACATGATGGCGGCCGCGGCGACGGCACCGTCGCTGCCCGAGCTCCTCCTGCGGCTCGAGGAGCTCGACATCATGCAGCGCATCGACCGATCCGTCACGCCGACGATGGCCAAGGCACCGACCCTCGGCCGCTGGGAGCTCGACCAGTTGCGCACCATCGAGGACGTCGTACGGCTCGGGCACATCCAGACTGTGCGCCGCGGCCGGATCGACTTCGCCGAGGGTTCGGTCGAGATCGCGGACGACGCCGTCGTCGTCGACTGCGCGGCCGACGGCCTGAAGCGGCCGCCGCGGGTGCCGATCTGGGGGCCGGACGTGATCACGCCCCAGCCGATCCGCGCCGGCTTCCCGTGCTTCGGGGCCGCGCTCGCCGGGTACGTCGAGGCGACCCGCGACGACGACGCGGAGAAGAACCGGCTGTGCCCGCCCTCGTCGTTCGGCAACACCCTGACCGACTGGGCCGAGATGAACGTGGTGGGGATGCGCAACTGCGCCGCCTTCGGCTCGGAGCCCGACATCAAGGACTGGTCGAACCGGGTCGCCCTCAACCCGGCGCGCATCCCGCCCGACCACCCGGCGTCGCCGGCCCTCGATGACGCGCTCGCGCGCCTGCAGGCCAACGCCGGCCCTGGGATCGAGAGGCTCGCTCAGCTCAGCGGGTAGTCGCGGTCGGCTGGGTCATCGAGCCCGACGGCGTTCGGCGGTGCGTTGCTGGAGGACCGCGTCGAGGTCGCCGACCGGTCCGAGATGGCGCAGCTTGTCGGGGCTGGTGATCGACCGGATCGTCTGGATCTGTCCGTCCAGGATCTCCAGCGTCCAGGTGCCGATGACGTTGCCGTCGGGGCCGCGCAGGAGCGCACCCGGGTGGCCGTTGAGCTCCCGTCTCTCGAAGGTCGCGCCGATCGACAGCAACGGGGGCACCGTGGCGACCAGGATCCGCGCCGCCTTGGCGGCACCGAACGAGCCGCCCTGCCCACCGACCCCGCCACCGTCGTTGACGGTCTCGACATCGGCAGCCAGGAGCTGCTGCAGCCGGTCGACGTCGCCGTCGCGGATCGCGTCGAAGAACCGGTCGGCGAGCTCCACCCTCTTGTGTCGGTCGGCCTCGAACCGCGGACGGCCCTGTGCCATGTGGCGGCGGGCGCGGGAGGCGAGCTGCCGGCAGGTCGCTTCGGACCTCCCCACGGCGTCGGCCACCTCGCTGAACTCGAAACCGAACACCTCGCGGAGCACGAAGACCGCGCGCTCGAGGGGGCTGAGCCGCTCCAGCAGGAGCAGCGCCGCCATCGAGACCGAGTCGGCCATCTCAGCGGCACGCTCGGGGTCGTCGTACGGGTCGGCAGGGAGGGTGTCGGTCGGGAGCGGCTCGGGGAACCACGGGCCGACGTACGTCTCGCGCCGTACCCGGGCGGACCGCAGGACGTCGATGGAGATCCGGGTGACGACGGTCGAGAGGTACGCCTTCGGGGACTCCGGACGTACGCCGCTGGTCACGTAGCGCACCCACGTCTCCTGCACCGCGTCCTCCGCCTCGGAGACGCTGCCGAGGATGCGGTACGAGATCGCGAACAGCAGCGGGCGAAGCGACTCGAACTCCTGGGCCTGCGACATGTCTCGCGTCTCCTTCCGAGAGGGGGCTTCCACTCATGAGACGACACAGGTCGCGCGTCTGTGACATGTCACAGGTCCACGCGCAGCCTCGTCTTCAGTCTCGAACGCCACCACGAGTGTGGCGCAGCGAGAGGGAGTCCCATGAACACCGCACTGTGGATCGTCGCGGGCCTGCTGGCCGTCGGCTATGCGGCAGGAGGGGTCGCCATGCTGGCGATGTCCAAGGAGCGGTTCCGCGCCATCGGGCCCGGGCAGCACTATGTCGACGACTTCGACGCCGGCTTCATCAAGGCGCTCGGCGCCGTCAAGATCTTCGCCGCCGTCGGCCTGATCCTGCCGGCCGTCCTCGACATCGCCCCGGTGCTGGTGCCGCTGGCCGCCCTCGGGCTGGTGCTGGTCATGACCGGAGCCGCCACCGTCCGGATCGTCCGCCGGGAGTGGAGCTTCCTCGTGGTCGACCTCGTCTTCTTCACCCTGGCGGCCTTCGTCGCATGGGGCCGGTTCGGACCCTGGTCGTTCTCGAGCTGAGTCCGTGCCGGCAGGGCCGGATACTCACGCGACACCCGTCGTGGGGACGGGAGAGGATCTGGCTGATGTTCACCGCACTCCTCCGCCATGCGCGCCCGCCGTCTCCCCTGGCCGGCCGCGATGTTCGCCGTGTGGCCGTTCATCACCGACTTCCAGGGGTACGTCCTGATGGCCGTCGGCATGGAGGTCATCGGCGCCCTGGGTGGCGCGGCGCACGGGGCTTACACGATCGACGTGCTGCCGGCCGACGAGCGCGTCCGGTCCCGCGCGTACATGTACTCCGCGCTCAACGTCGGGTTCACCCTCGGGGCGCTCATCGGGGGCGTCGCGCTGGCGTTCCAATCCGACGACCTGCTGCACGCACTGCCCTGGTTCACCACGGTGGTCTTCGTCGTCAACGCCCTCGCGATCACCCGGTTGCCGCGTGCCTCGCACGACGCGCGTACGCCGGAGGACCGGAAGATCAAGATCCCGGGGCCAGGGCCGCTGCGCAACCCGGGCTGGCTGCTGACGACGTTCTTCGGCGGTGTCTTCTGGACCAACCAGGTGCTGCTCAACATCGTGATCCCGCTGTGGCTGGTGGGGGAGACCGACGCGCCACGGGTGCTGCTGGCCTTCCTCTTCGGCACCAACACGGTGATGTGCATCTTCCTGCCGATGGCCGCCGCCCGTGGGGTCGAGGACGTGCCGACCGCACTGAAGGCGGTCCGGATCTCGTCCACCTTCTTCGTGGTGTCCTGCCTGATCACGCTGGCCACCCACGACACCGTCGGCTGGACCACGATCGCGCTGGTCTGGCTGGGCCACGTGACCGTGACCGGGGCCGAGCTCTACCTGTCGGCCGCGAGCTGGGCCTTCGAGGCCGAGCTGATGGACCCCCGCCAGCGCGGCGCCTACCAGGGCGCTGCCCACCTGAGCGGCACCCTCGGCAAGGTGTGGGCGCCCGCGCTCTACACCTTCCTCGCGATGAACTGGGGCGCCGCCGGCTGGCTGGTCATCGCCGGCATCATCGTGGTGGCCACGGTCGCCATCCACCCCTCGACCCGGCTGGCACACGACTTCCTCGAGAAGCACGTCCCCGCCGACGTACTGGCCGACGCCCGGGCCTCCTCGCCGGAACCCGAGGAGGGCGTCGCGCTCGGGCCGCCCTCCCTGATCGGCACCGACGAGCCGGTCTCGTAGTCGGCCATTCGGCCAGTCCTTGGTGAATCTCCTTCCGCCCCGGTGCCGGCACCGGTATCCATGGGGCATCGTCGTCGGGGGAGAGGTTCGAGAAATGGGACGGTTCCGGTGGGTACTAGCGGTCGTGGTGCTCGTCCTTGCGTTCGGTACGCCGGCGGACGGCGCCGCCGACGCCCGGACGGCTGATCGGCGCGCACCCGGCGTGATCTTGAAGGCGTCGGTGCCGCAGGCCGAGGAAGGTGACCGAGTCACCCTGAGCGCACGGATCAAGTCGCCTGCGACGGCGCGGCGGGTGACCCTGCTGAGGCTGAACGTGCCGACGTACGGCAGCCCGTCCTGGGATCCGGTCAAGTCCGTCAGGGCACGTGACCGAGCCAAGGTGAGCTTCGCGATCGTCGCCGCCGGCCCGAACACCGACCGCTACCGGGTGTCCGTGACGTACGCCGGGAAGCGAGCGGCCGTCGCATCGAAGCCGATCTCCGTGACCGTGTGGCGGTGGATCCCGCTGCGCGACTACGGGCCGTACTACTCCGCGGGCCACCCGGACTTTGGTCAGGTCTCCCTCAATGGACGCCGCTACGACGGTTGGGGTGCCCGCTACGTCCATGTCGGTTCGTGGGAGGCGAGATTCACGCCCGGCCGGCACTGCAAGGCGTTCCGCGGCGTCCTCGGCCTGTCCGACACCTCGGACGACGGGTCCAGCGGCACGATCGGCTTCACGGCCGACGACGGTCCGGTCTACAGCTCGCCGCCACTGACTCCAGGCACAGAGCTCCCGGTGGAGGTAGCGCTCGCGACGCCGTACCGGTTCGGCATCCAACTCGCCGACACGTCGCCCGACAAGGTCGAGTCGTGGCCGGTCATCGGTGACCCGGCCTTCCTCTGCACGGGCGTGTGACCTCGGTTCGCCGCTACGTTGGAGCCAGCGACGTACCACGCACGTCACCGACTCCTGCGCACGAACGGAGCCACATCGATGGGTAGGCCGATCCTGGTTCGTGGCAGCGACGCGAAGTGGCGCGAGCCCGAGGTGACCTCGTACGAGAACGAGGCCGCTCTTCAGCAGCTCGTCGCGGAGTCGCCCGACCTGCTGACCGGACAGGATCTCGCGACGGTCGACGAGTTCTGGATTCCTGACGTCGGCTACGTCGACATCGTCGGGGTGGGCGCCGACGGCGCCGTGACGGTCGTTGAGTGCAAGCTACGGGCCAACCCCGAGATCAGGCGAGAGGTCGTCGGCCAGGTGCTCGCCTACGCAGGCGGGCTTTGGCAGATGAGCTACGACGACTTCGCGGACAGCTGGTCTGCTCGGGCCGGACGTTCCCTGCTCGACCACGTCGCCGACAAGACGGGCGCGACCGAATCGGAGCAGGTCCGTGCCGGCGTCGAGGCCAGTCTGCGCTCGGGTGAGTTCACTCTCGTGATTGTCGTCGACGAGATCACAAGCGAGCTGAAGCGCATCATCGAATGGTTGAACGTCATGACCCGGGACGAGGTGTCGGTGCTCGCTCTGGAGCTCCAGTACCTGAAAGAGGGCAGCACCGAGATCTTGGTGCCAAGGCTCTACGGCGAGGCTCTCGCGAGAGCCAAGCGCGCGGCGGGTTCGTCTGCCGGCCAGAAGTGGAACCCGGAGTCGTTTGCCGCGGCCATCAAGGAGCTCGAAGAGCCTGCGCGGACGGCGGTGGACGAGCTGATGGCCCATGGCGAGGCGAACGGCGTGCATCCCTGGTGGGGGGTCGGGCAGACGCCAGGGATGTCCTGGTACTACCAGGTGGGTCCGGCCAAGGTCAGTCTCTTCCAGATCTACCTTCGACCAAACGGTGCAGTCGTTGCCGCGAGCATCGGCGGCCTGTTCGGAGCGACAGGACTCGGCGCGCCCACCGCCTTGCAGATGGTCGGTGGACTCCGCGAGATACCGGCGATCGCGCCTCACGTTGCTCACGTCACCAGCGAGACGCTCAACCGGTACCCGAGCATCCCGGTCGCGGGGGTGCTTGACCAGGAGGCCGTACGACGAGCCTTCCTCCAGGTCATCGACGACGTCCGGGTCAGCCCGCAGACCTGATGGCCTCGACGATCGAGTCGGTGGTTTCGAGGCTCGGCGCTAGCGCGCCTCGCACCTCAACCACCGATGACGGTCAGTCGCGGAGGAGCAGCCTG
>CAVPRL010000009.1:0-39599 GCA_963707845.1 uncultured Actinomycetota bacterium | reverse complement strand
CCAGCATGAGCGAGTACGAGCCCGAGCTCCCCGGCTTCGACGACGTGGACCCGGCCCTGGCGGCCGCGGTCCTGGAGATCGAGAGCCACATCGCCGCCGACGGCTGGGACCAGCCCTCGCGGCTCTACGCCCTGGTCGACACCGCGGCGCTGGTTGCCAAGGAGCCGGCGCTCGCGGCCGCGATGGGGCTGGACGACTCGTCCGCGGCCGGCTCCCTGACCCCTGTCGAGCAGGAGCTGCTGGCACCCGGCCGGACCCTCGAGGAGGCGCTGGGCTCGATCAGCTGGCCGCCCGGGGTGGCTGGGTGTGCGGCCGTCGTCGAGCGCCTGGTGCTGCCGCCGGGTGCCGACGAGCAGATCCCCGAGGATCCCAAGTCTGCCGAGGAGTTCGCCCGCGAGCACCCCGACCGCCAGGAGGTGCGGATCGTGGCCGGCGCGACCCGCGCGGGCGCGACGTACTGCGCCCTGCGGCTGAAGGCACACGACGACGACCAGTCCGTGGTCGGGGGCGCCGACCTGGTGCCCGGACTGCTGGAGCTGTTGAGCGCGACGCTCGAAGACGAGCAGGAATAGGAAGAGGCAGGAATGAGTGAGCTGTTCGACGAGGAGTCCCAGGGGGCTCCGCCGCCGCAACGCGGTTCGCGGCGCTCGCGTGCGCTGATCATCACCGCGGTGGTGCTCGTGCTCGCGTTCCTCGGGCTCTCCACCGTGGCGTCGCTCTACACCGACCGGCTCTGGTACCAGGACGGCGGCTACTCCGGCGTCTTCAGCACCCTCTTCTGGACCAAGACCGGGCTGTTCCTCGCGTTCGGGGCGGTGATGGGCCTCGTCGTGGGCGTGAACATCTACCTCGCCTACCGGTTCCGCCCGTTCTTCCGGCCGACCTCGCCCGAGCAGAGCGGCCTCGACCGCTACCGCGACGCGGTCACGCCGATCCGTACCTGGCTTTTGATCGGCATCCCGGTCGTCCTCGGTGCGTTTGCCGGCAGCTCCGCGATCGGCGAGTGGCGCGACTACATGCTGTGGCGCAACGGCGTCGACTTCGGCGAGACCGACCCGTGGTTCGACAAGGACATCAGCTTCTACGTCTTCAGCCTGCCGTGGCTGCACTACCTGGTCGACTTCACGATGGCCGTGCTGGTCGTCGCGCTGATCGCCGCGGTCGTCGTCCACTACCTGTACGGCGGCATCCGGCTGCAGGCCACGCGCGACCGGCTCTCCGGCGCCGCGCAGGTGCAGATCTCGGTGCTGCTCGGCCTCTTCGTGCTCGCCAAGGCGGTGGATTACTACCTCGACCGCTTCGACCTGGTCCACAAGTCGGGGTCGCTGATCACCGGCATGGACTACACGGCCGACAACGCGATCCTGCCGGCCAAGAACATCCTGCTCGGCATCGCGGTCATCTGCGCGATCCTCTTCTTCGTCAACGTCTGGCGCCGTACCTGGCTGCTGCCCTCGGTCGGCCTCGCGCTGCTCGCGGTGTCGGCGATCCTGCTCGGCCTGATCTGGCCCGGCATCGTCCAGCAGTTCCAGGTCAAGCCTTCCGAGGCCGACAAGGAGGCGCCGTACATCCAGGCCAACATCGACGCCACCCTCGCGGCGTACGACGTCGGGCCGGACAAGGTCGAGGTCGAGCCGTTCGCGGCATCCACGATCAACGAGCCGCCGCTGACCCTGGACGCCAAGACCTCGTCGATCCCGCTGGTCGACCCCAAACTGGTCCGCCAGACCTTCGAGCAGAACCAGCAGGAGCGGGCCTACTACTCCGTCGCCAAGGTGCTCGACGTCGACCGCTACGAGATCGACGGCACCAACCGGGCGCTCGTGCTCGGCGTCCGGGAGATGGACCAGAGCGGCATCGACCCCAGCGACCGCAACTGGTCCAACCTGCACACCGTCTACACCCACGGCTCCGGCGTCATCGCCGCCTACGCCAACCAGCGCAGCCAGGCCAACCGCGTCCCGTCGGTCAGCGACGACGACAAGACGCAGTGGGCCGAGGGCCAGGGCGCCGGCCAGGACGCGCTCTCCACGGCCACCGGCGGCTACGAGCAACGGGTCTACTTCGGCGAGCTCAGCCCCGACTACTCCGTCGTCGGCAAGTCGAGCTCGAGCGCCAAGAGCGTGGAGCTCGACCTGGGCACGAAGGACGAGTCCGGCTCGGCGGCCGACGAGACGACGACGTACGACGGCAAGGGCGGTGTCCCGATCGGGAGCACCTTCCGGCAGCTGATGTACGCCATGAAGTTCGGCGAGACCAACTTCCTGCTGTCCGGGCGCGTCAACAGCAACAGCGAGGTTATCTACAACCGCTCTCCCACGACCCGGGTGGAGAAGTTCGCGCCGTGGCTGACCGTCGACAGCGACCCCTACCCGACCATCGTGGACGGGCGGATCGTCTGGGTACTCGACGGCTACACGACGACCAACAACTACCCCGGCGCGGAGCGCGAGTCGTTCAAGAAGATGACCGACGACTCGCTCCAGGAGACCAACGAGCTGCGCACGCTGCCGACCGACGAGATCAACTACATGCGCAACGCGGTCAAGGCCACGGTCGACGCGTACGACGGCACCGTCACGCTCTACGAGTGGGACGAGGAGGACCCGATCCTCAAGACGTGGGAGGCGGCCTTCCCGGGGACCGTGCAGCCCAAGGCGGACATCCCGGAGGAGCTCAAGGAGCACCTGCGCTACCCCGAGGACATGTTCAAGGTCCAGCGCTACCAGTACGCGCGCTACCACGTGACCGACCCGGTGCGCTGGTACAGCGGCAACAACCGCTGGGCGGTCCCGGTGGACCCGAACGCGTCGAGCAGCCTGCAGCCGCCGTACCGCGTCTTCGTGGACGAGCCGCAGGGCGACCAGGGCGTGTTCTCGCTGACGTCGACCTTCGTGCCCTACAACAAGAGCAACCTCGCGGCCTTCGTGTCCGTGGACTCCGACGCGACGTCGGACGACTACGGGAAGATCAAGGTGCAGCAGCTCAGCGACCAGAACGCGAAGGGTCCTGGGCAGATCGCCAACGACTTCATCTCCGACACCAACGTCGCGGACAAGCTCGCCCAGTTCAACCGCAGTGGCGGCAAGGTCATCTACGGCAACCTGCTCACCCTGCCCATCGACGACGGGCTGATCTACGTCGAACCGGTGTACGCCGTACGACCCGGCTCGACCGCGAGCTACCCGAGCCTGGCCTACGTGCTGGTCTCCTTCAACGGCGAGGTCGGCATCGGTACGTCGCTGCCGCTCGCCCTGGCGGACGCCATCGGCGTCGATGGGGTGGGCAGCGGCACCGACACCGGCGAGGAGCCCGGCGGTGACACCGGGGGCGGGGACAACGGAGGCGACGACGGCAACGGAGACAGCTCGGGCAGCCTGACGGACCAGATCCGGCTCAAGCTCAACGCCGCCGACCAGGCCTTCCGCGACGCCGACGAGGCCCAGCGCAACGGCAACACGGTCAAGTGGGCGCGTCTGATGGAGAAGGGCCGCGTGCTCATCTCCCAGGCGGTCTCGCTGTCGCGCCAGCTGCCGGCCGACAACTCCTCGGACGCCCCGTCCGAGACCGCCAGCCCGTCGGCCGACCCCAGCGAGAGCCCCTCGTCCTGACCCCGATTTGGCTCGCCCTACCCCGGTCTGTAAGGTTGGTTTCACCGGCGCGGGGTGGAGCAGCTCGGTAGCTCGCTGGGCTCATAACCCAGAGGTCGCAGGTTCAAATCCTGCCCCCGCTACAAATCTTCAGGCTCGGAATCTACGGATTCCGAGCCTGAAGGCATTTAGAGACTTGATCAAGTGTCCACAAGGGGCCGGGATAGTCGGACTCTGCCGGTGCGGGCCGTGGCCCGACCGCACCAACCACCCTCCGCCAACCGATCCACTCGGCCCGACGGACCGGGTGGGGGAGTGCTGGTCGCGTGCGGCCATGCCCACACCCCGCAGCCAGCCCCCACAGGTCCAGCCGCCTTATCCAGGTCACCGCCTCGGCCGCCTCGGCCGCTCCAGGTCAGCGGGGCGGACCTGACCAGCATCACGGCCGGTCGCCAAGGCATGTCGGCGCCTGCCGCTACGGTCGGCGCAACAGCCGCGAAGATGGTGAGGTGTAGATGCGAGCAGTGGAACTACCTCGGACGGCGGCGTGGGCGCCTTGGCTCGTTGACGACCGTGACTGGATGCTGCGGCGCGAGTCAGTGGCAGCGGCGTGGTTGGTCGATGCCGCGATGTCCGAGAGCAGCGAGCTGGTACTCCAAGTAGATGCGCACGCGAGCAGCTTCCGGTCCAATCGTGGACCGTTGGGTGAGCTGGCGCGGCGCGGGAAGGTCGCGACGTACAAGTCGTCGGTAGGCCCGGGGGCGATGTACGCCCACCACGCCGACATTCGTTTGCTTGCTACTGCGATGCGGACCGCCGACGGGCGAAGCGTCGCCGCGATCGAGGTTCCGACGCTGCCGTTGTCCGGGTGGGCGATGGCGGTGGGTGCGGTCAACCTGCGTACGGGAGAGCCGGCGGTGGACACGCGCACGGCCGAGCAGACAGAGATGGTCGCGATGTTCGTGAGCCAGCTCTACAACGGCTGGTCTCACAAGGTGGTCGGGCGACGGGCGTCGGCGTACTACATGCCCAAGCTCGCCGCCTCGGGCATGACCTACCCGGAGTTCGTGGGCTCGATCCTCGCTCTGGACCCGATGCACCTGGACAGCAACTCCGATATCAATGCCATGCACAAGGCGCTGCCGCCGGTGTGGGAGGCCGAGAGGGCTGCGTTGCTGGGCCACCGGCAATGGCTGCCGTCGTCGAGGTCAGTGATGTCGCCGTGAAGGTGGGTGTCGACTGGGCGCGCAGCTTCCGGGGCTGGGTCGGGCGCTGGTGGAGGTTCGAGCGACCGAAGGTCGGCTCCGACTGGTGGTGCTGGAGTGGTGCGATGGTCGCCATTGGTGCCATCGCCTTCGTCTACTGGGTCGCCGACGGTGTGGTCACGCGTGGCCCCCGAGCAACGGGCGCATTGGCCACGTGGGTTCTGTCCTGGTCGATGGGAGTGACGTTCCTGGGAGCGCGGCTCGTGCTCGTCGGGGTCGGGACCCGACTCGGATGGCTCTTCGGAGCGCCAGTGGTCATCTTGACGCTCGTCTCTGCCATCGGTTTGCTGCTCGGCGGTCGGCCCGATGAGAACGTCAGTCACTTCCTCGTGCTATTGCCTGGACTGGTCGGAAGCTGGGTGGCTGCTCTGTGGGCGCGGCTGCTGACCCGGGCCGGACTAACGGGGCCGGAGCTGGTGGAGGCCCTGAGTACGGTGCGCGGCCTGGCCGTGGCCTGGATCGCGTTGTTCCTCATGATGCTCCTCGCAGTCATCGTCGAGAAGGCGGGCGCAGTGATCGACACCGGTGCCATCGGAGGCGACGTCGGAGGGCTGCTCGGCTTGGCTGCGACGGTGGCCTACGCGGGTGCCGGGTACACCGAGTACCGGCGGGGCAGGGCGGCCGCAGCCGTCCCGGATGCCGTCGCCGTCACCGCCTAGCAGCCGTTTCGCCGACAGTTCATCGTCGGCCAGCTGCTTGCGCGTCGCTGACTGCTCGAGCTCGTCGGCGAGACCGCGCGCGACCATCCTCAGCGCCGTGCCCGAGGCGGGATGCCACTCGTCAGCCTGATCGCCGCCGACATACGGACCGCCGCGATACCGGTGGCTCGGTCGCCGTGGCGTTCGGGCGTCCGGATGGTCTCGACCGGCGAGCCGCGCTGGAGGCGGTCAGCATGGCTAGGGCACGCCGTGCCAAGCTCGTCGTCGTCGACGTGTGGATCGGGTCGGGCGCAACGCTCCTTGCGGCGCGTCGGTGCTGCTGGCCCGGTCCGATCTTGACTGCGGCGCTGAACGAGCCCGTTCGATGTGCGGATCTCCGGGCACGTCCAGAGACACGCTCGTCCCTCACGCCGTGCTGTTCCAGCGACTGTGCGGTGGCCCTGGCCGACCGTTCCGTCGTCACGACGGCGGCTACCTTGGCGTTCCGAAGCGATCATGGTGCTGACGATCTCGATGCCTACCGCGTTGCGATGCTGAGCTCGGCCGCCGCAACGAGCGAGCGCACCGTGCCGCGTCGGGGAGACACGCTGGCCCAGGTGAAGGGCGCGCCTGTCATCGCGCCACGACATCCCTGGAGGCAGACAGTTTCATGGACTGTCGGAGTGCTGGCGCGCCTTCGCGGCTGGTCGCATGACGGCGCTCGTGATCGATCGTCGCGTTGCCACGAGTGGCCTGACGTCTGAGCTCGCCGATCGTGCGATCGCCCGCGGGATCCCAGTCTCCCGTGCGGAGCTGGAGCCCTTCCAGTGTCAGGCAGCAACGGCGTAAGCGCCGACGAGAGGGCGCGTAGACCATCCCTCGCGGCCATGCCGGGCCACGACCGAGCCCGGAGAGGAGACATCCGCCTCTGTCGTCACAGCATCGCGGACGGCGTACGCCGCGCGTCGGCGATCGCGGTGATGTCGGCACGCGACAGGTTCTCGTGCTCGAGCAGCGCCTCGGCGATCGCGCGCACCAGGTCGGCGTGGGCACGGAGGAGCGCGGCGGCCTCGTGGTGCGCCTCGCGCAGCAGCCGGTCGACCTCGAGGTGCACTCTCTCGGCGACGGCGCCACCCATGCGGACCGTGTCCGGGGAGACGACCGCGTAGCCGAGGCTGCTCATCCCGTGCTGGGTCACCATCGTGTAGGCGAGCCCGGACGCCGCTGCCAGGTCGCCGTGCGCGCCCTGGGTGTACTCGCCGTCGAGCAGCAGCTCTTCGCCCGCTCGGCCGGCCATCGACACGCAGAGGCGGGCGTGCGCCTTGCGCCGGGTCAGGAACTGGTCGTCGGACCCGCTCATCCAGGTGACGCCACCCGCCGGTCCGCGCGGGACGATCGACACGCTGACCGGGTCGTCGGCGTCCGGCTGCACCAGGGCCGCGACGGTGTGCCCGGCCTCGTGCCAGGCGGTGACCAACCGGTCGTGCTCGGTGACCAGGGCGGAGGTGCGGGCGCGACCGAGCGCGACGGTGGCGACCGCGGCGTCGAAGCAACCACCGTCGACGGCGGGCACCGCCCGGCGAGCCGCCTCGAGGCAGGCTTCGTTGACCACCTGCGCGAGGTCGGCGCCGGTCATGCCGGGCGTACGGCGGGCGAGCAACGTCAGGTCGACGTCCGGGCCGAGCTCCTTGCCGCGGGTGTGTACGGCGAGGACCGCCTCGCGGCCCCGCCGGTCGGGGGCGGGGACCTGGATCACCCGGTCCAGCCGGCCGGGTCGGGTGAGCGCGGGGTCGAGCACGTCGTACCGGTTGGTCGCGGCGAGGACCACGATGCGTACGTCGGACGCGAAGCCGTCCATCTCGCTGAGCAGCGCGATGAGGGTGTGCTCGCGCTCCGACTCGCCGCCGTGGCTGGCGCCGCTGCTGCGGGTCCGGCCGACGGCGTCGATCTCGTCGATGAAGATGATCGCGCCGCCGGACTTCTTCGCGCGGTCGAAGAGGTCGCGGGCGCGCTTGGCGCCGACGCCGGCGAACGTCTCGACGAAGTCGGACCCGGCGAGGGCGAAGAACGGCAGCTGCGCCTCGCCGGCGACGGCACGGGCCAGCAGCGTCTTGCCGGTGCCTGGCGGGCCGACCAGGAGACCTCCGCGAGGGGCCTTCGCGCCCAGCGCGACGAACCGCTCGGGTGCCTTGAGGAGCTCGACCAGCTCTCTGAGGTCGGCGATGGCCTCGTCGCAGCCCGCCACGTCCGTGAAGCGGTCGTCGGGGACCTCGCCGATCTCCTGGCCGCGCTTGCCGGAGAACTTCCCGACGCTCCCGCTGAGGACACGCGAGCGCGCAAGCCAGATCAGCAACCCCACGATGACGAGGAGGGGGAGCAGCGAGAGCAGGATGCGGCCCAGGACCGACGGCGGATCGGGGGGTGTGGTCTCGACCAGGACCTCGTGCTGGAGCAGGAGCTTGGTCAGGCTGTCGGAGTACGCGTACGGATAATGCGCCGACACGACGCTGCCGCCGTCGAGAGTGACGGTGACGGTGTTGTCGCCGTCGAGCACCCGCGCCGCGGTGACGTCGCCGTCCTCGATGGCTGTGACGACCGTCGACAGCGGCGCGACCTCGGGCTTCGGCGGGTCCGGCCGGCCGAAGAGGAGGGAGCCCCCCAGGCTCCCGAGGATGACGACCAGCGTGATGACCTTGCCGGCGTGCGGCCCGTACCTCTTGAAAGGCTGCGGACGGCGGCGCTCGGCAGACCTCGTCATGCGCGGCACCTCATCCGAGACATTCGCCCAGCCTTCTCCTCGACAGGTGTTCGTGTCATGCCCACAACGGGGGAAGGTGAACCACCGCGCGGTCGCTGCTCGGTCATAACGATTGGGGCACCGTTGTCGATCGGTTGTGCAACGTTCGCGGCATCCCGGTAACAGTCGGAGCAGACGTCTGGACGGTCCGCTCGGAGCGCCGGTAGAACCGAGGGCGAGGCGTCCCGGCTGCGGCAGAAGCCGCGGGACCGGGCGCCGACACGGGCCGGCCGATCTTTTGCATGCGGCGGGCTCCCACCAGCCAGGCGACCGCGGCGCTCGACGCGCGGGTCGCCCCATCAGTGCGCGGTTCTCCCGGGAGAAGACCCATGACCAGAGTGCGACAGCACCTGACGGCGACCGGGCTGGTCCTCAGCCTCGGCGCCGCCTTGATCGCCTGCGGCGGCGACACGAACGACGGCGGCCAGGGCGGTGGGTCCGCCGATTCCGACGCCACCGGCGGGACGTTGAACTACTTCATCAACAAGCCGGTCGAGCACACGGACCCGCAGCGGGTGTACGTCGGCCGCGAGATCACCAACTTCAGCCGGACGGTCTACCGCCAGCTGGTGACGTTCCCGCTCGACACCGACCCGGACGCCGCCAGTACGCCGGTCCCCGACCTGGCCACCGACGTCGGCACCTCCAGCGACGGCGGCAAGGTCTGGTCGTTCACCGTCAAGGACGGCGTCACCTGGGAGGACGGCCAGCCGATCACGTGCGAGGACTTCGCGTACGGCGCGTCCCGGGTCTTCGCGACCGACGTGATCACCGGCGGGCCCAACTACCTGCTGGCCTACCTGGACATCCCGACCGACAAGAAGACCGGCCTGCCGGCGTACAACGGCCCCTACCAGGGTGACGGCCAGGACCTGTTCGACAAGGCCTTGACCTGCGACGGCAACACCATCACCTACCGGTTCAAGCAGCCGTGGCCGGACTTCCCGCTCGCGATCGCCGCGCTGCACATGATGGACCCGTTCCGCCAGGACAAGGACCAGGGCGACAAGTCCAACTTCCAGATCTTCTCCAACGGCCCCTACAAGCTCGACGGCGAGTGGAGCAAGAACAAGGGCGCGACGCTGGTCCGCAACGAGAACTACGACCCCGCCAGCGACGACCCGGACAACATCCGCCGGGCGCTGCCGGACTCGATCGTCTTCAGCATCGGGCAGACCCCCGAGACCATCTACGACCAGCTGATCGCCGACACCGGCGACGCGCAGACCGGCGTGACCAGCGAACGGGTCCCGCCGGCGTACTACAACCAGGTCGAGGGCGCAGTCGCCGACCGCTCGGTGCTCGTCGACTCGCCGTACGTCGACTACCTCGTCCCGTACTTCCGGAGCCAGGCGATGTCGGACCCGGCGATCCGCCGGGCGCTGGCGGTCGCGACCAACATGGACAGCTACAACGGCGCCCTCGGCGGCGACAAGGCCGGGGTCGCGGCTGAGTCCGTCGTGAACCCGGCGGTCGTCGGCTACCAGGAGAACCCTGCCTTCGACGGCCCGAACGAGGGTGACCCCGACGCGGCGAAGCAGATCCTCGACGACGCCGGCGTCAGCACCCCGGTCGCGATCACGTACACGTACCCCAGCAGCGACACCAACGACAAGGCAGCCGCCGCGCTCAAGGACACCTGGGACAAGGCCGGGTTCGACACCACCCTCGACGGTCTGGGCGACACGTATTACGACGTCATCCAGAAGCCGGACAAGGACTCCGACGTGATGTGGGGCAGCTGGGGAGCCGACTGGCCGTCCGCCATCACCGTGACGCCACCGCTCTTCGACAGCCGCATCAACCTGACCGCCAACAGCGACGGGCAGAACTACGGCGCCTACGAGAGCGACGCGTTCAACGAGCTGGTCGACCAGGCGGCGGCAGCGTCGTCCCTCGACGACCAGACGGCCGCACTGCAGCAGGCCGACGTGCAGCTCGGCGAGGACGTCGCCTACGTCCCGCTCAGCGTCCGGAGGTTCTTCCTGCTGTACGGCTCGAAGGTCGCCAACTTCACGGCTGGGCCGGCATCCAACGGGTTCCCCGACCTCGGCGCCATCGGGGTGGCGGGCTGAGAGGGCGTGCTGCACAGCCCTCTCTTCGGGTGAAGCGGCGACCTGCCACCGCGGGGTAGCGTCGGCACCAGCCGGTTGACCACCATCCTCGGGACCTCGCATGACCTTCTTCTCGGCAGTCGCCCTCCACGCGCCTCACGTCGACCTGGTCGTCAAGGGCGAGCTCGATGCGTTCGCGGCACGGTCGCTCCGCATCCGGCTCGAGCAGGCGATCGACCACGGGTGCATCAACATCACCGTCGACGCGAGCGCTGTCACGTTCGTCGATGCCGGTGGCCTCGGCATGTTCGTCGGCCTGGGCAACACGGTCACGCCGTACGGCGGGAGGGTGACGGTCGACGCGGCCAGCGACCGCTTCCTCCGGGTGGCCGAGCTGGCAGGCCTCCGGAACGCGTTCGACCTGGACCTGCTCCCTGACAGGCCCGGCCACTGTGGGGCGCCCAGGCGCAGGCGCGCGATAGCCAGTTAGCGCGTGCCGGAAGTCCGGCACCGTTTGGCTTTCCCGTCACGGGGAACCGTTCCTGTGCGCCCAAAGGCGCGACGGGACGCGTCTCCTCGGTGCCTCACGCAGGCCCGGGTCGACGGCGTCTCGATCCAACGAACGGACGGAATCTCGCCATGTTGTGGACCATCCTCATCATTCTCGCCATCGTCGCCCTGGTGCTCTTCATCCTCGGTCGCGTCCGCGGAGGACGCGGCGTCTGAGCCGCAGGTCCCACCCTCGACGAGACCGAAGGCCTCTCACCGTGCGCGGTGAGAGGCCTTCGCCTGTCGTGAACATCGTCAGGCGTGGACGCGCACCAGGATGTCGCGGGTGAGCTCGGCGATGCTGGCGTAGCCGTTCAGCCCCATGGTCAGGTCGGCCTCCGCGAGCAGGCAGGAGAGCACGAACTCGATCCCGGCGGTGCCGCCCAGCACGGCGCCGTACCCATAGGGGCGTCCGATGCCGACCGCGGTGGCGCCCAGAGCGAGCGCCTTCACGACGTCGGCACCGGAGCGGACCCCGGAGTCGAAGAGCACCGGCAGGCCGTCGGCGGCGTCCACCACCGTCGGCAGGAGGCCGAGAGCCGGAGCGCTCGCGGCCTGTCGGCCACCGTGGTTGGAGCAGTAGATGCCGTCGACGCCCGCGTCCTTGGCCCGACGTACGTCGTCGGGATGGCAGATGCCCTTGAGCAGCAGTGGCAGGTCGGTGAGCCCGCGCAGCCAGGCGAGGTCGTCCCAGGTGAGGGTCGGGTTGCCGAAGGTCAGTGCCCACTGGAAGGCGGCCGCGGCCGGGTCCTCCTCGGGCGGCGCGGCCAGCCGGGACCTGAAGACGGGGTCGGACGTGTAGTTGGCCAGGCAGCCGCCGCGCAGCTGCGGGAAGGTCGCGTGCTGGAGGTCGCGGGGCCGGTAGCCGAGCGTCCAGGTGTCCAGCGTGACCACGATGCCGCGGAAGCCGGAGGCCTCGGCGCGGCGTACGAAGCTCTCCGCCAGCTCGCGGTCGTTGGGCGTGTAGAGCTGGAAGAAGCCCGGGGTGTCGCCGAGCGCAGCGGCGACCTCCTCCATCGGGTCCTGCATCAACGTCGAGGCAACCATGGGTACGCCGGAGGCGGCCGATGCCGCGGCGGTGGCGAGGTCGCCGTGCTCGTCGTCGGTCATCACGCCTAGTACGCCGATCGGGGCGAGGAAGACCGGCGTCGGCAGGGTGTGGCCGAAGAGCTCGACCGACAGGTCGCGGTCCGCCGCTCCCGACAGCATCCGCGGCAGGATGCCCCAGCGCTCGAACGCCGCGACGTTGCCCCGCTGGGTGTGCTCGTCGCCCGCGCCGCCGGAGACGTAGTCCCAGAGCCGGTGCTCCATCTTGGCCTGGGCGGCGGCCTCGAGGCCCGCGAAGGTCAGGGGGTACGCCGGGGTCTCGCCGGCCAGGCCCGCGAAGTAGAGGCCGGTCTGGAAGTCCGCGTAGTTCGCCATGGCCGCCATCCAACCACCGGTCAGGCGAGCCTGACGGTCACGCCCGGTTGCCAGCCAGGTACGGCGTCCGGCCGGCGATCTGCGTGACCACGATGCTCGTGACGGTCATAGCCAGGGCGATGCCGGCGAGCACCACCAGCTGGAACTGCGCGGCCTCGGCCGGGCTGGCACCACCGAAGAGGGCGCCGACGAAGGCGCCGGGCAGCGTGACGAGGCCGGTGGACTTCGTCTGGTCGAGCGTCGGCAGCAGCGACTCGCGGACCGCCTCGCGGCCGATCTCCTCGTGCGCCCGGGCGGGGGTCGCGCCGAGCGACAGCCAGGCCTCGATCTCGTCGCTGCGCGCCGTCGAGCCGCGCAGGAAGTTGCGCCCGGCAAGCGTCGCCGCGCTCATCGCGTTGCCGATGATGATGCCGGCGACCGCGATCAGGTAGCGCGCCTCGAGGTCGACGAGCTGGAGGGCGAAGACGGCGACCAGGGTGATCGTGGCGCCGGATAGCACGCCGAGGACGGCGGCGCGTCGTCCGTGCCAGAGCTGGTCGAGCCGTCGTACCGAGGTCCACGACGCGGTGGTCAGCATCAGCACCAGGAAGAGCACCACGGTCCACGGCACGGCGAGGATGCCGCGCAGCAGCAGGGCCACGACCGTCAGCTGGACGACGGCACGCAGGATCGCCCAGAGCGGGAAGAGGCCGAGCCCGACGCCCGCCCACCGGGCCAGCCCGACCGTGAGCGCGGTGATCGTGAGCAGCCCGAGCCCGAAGCCCAGGTAGTGCTGGAGATCGCCCACGAGAGGCATTGTGTCGCGCCGCCGTACGAGGGTCGTCAAGAACGCCGCCGACGACGTCAAGGAACCGTCAAGACGGTCGGGGTCGGGGGCGTCACGGACCTAGGAATGTCCTCGTGTCCGATCTCCTCTACCTCCTCCTGACCCTGCTGGCCTTCGGGCTGCTCGCCGCCCTGGTGGGCGTCCTCGACCGACGGCTGTCGAGATGAGCAGCCTCGCGCCCGCCCTCGGCCAGATCGCGGTGCTGGTCGCCGCGCTGGCCGTGACGGTGCCCTTCCTCGGCCGCTACCTGGCCCACGTCTACACGTCGCCGAAGCACCTGGCGGTCGAGCGGGCGTCGTACCGGGTGCTGCGCCTGGACCCCGACGCCGACCAGCACTGGAAGACCTACGCCATGTCGGTGCTGGGCTTCTCGCTCGTCGGCATCCTCGGGCTCTACGCGTTCGGGCGGCTGCAGGACCACCTGCCGCTCTCGCTCGGGTTCGCCGGGCTGCCGGCCGACGGCGCCTGGAACACCGCGGTCTCCTTCGTGACCAACACCAACTGGCAGTGGTACTCCGGCGAGGCGGCCACCGGCCACCTCTTCCAGATGTCCGGCCTGACCGTGCAGAACTTCGTGTCCGCCGGCGTCGGCATGGCGGTCGCCGCGGCCCTCGCCCGCGGCCTCGCGCGCAACCTCCAGGACGGCCGGGTCGGCAACTTCTGGTCCGACCTGGTCCGCACGGTCCTCCGCGTCCTGCTGCCGATGGCGGTCGTCGCCGCGGTGGCGCTCGTGCTCCTCGGTGTCGTCCAGAACCTCCTCGAGCCCCAGACCGTGCACACGCTGACCGGCGGGACCCAGGACGTCACCGGGGGGCCGGTCGCCAGCCAGGAGGCGATCAAGGAGCTTGGTACCAACGGCGGCGGCTTCTACAACGCCAACTCGGCGCACCCCTTCGAGAACCCGACGCCGCTGACCAACCTGTTCGAGATCTTCCTGATCCTGGTGCTGCCCTTCTCGATGGCGTGGGCGTTCGGCCGGATCGTCGGCGACAAGCGCCAGGGCGGCGCCGTACTCGCCGTGATGGCGCTGCTGCTCGGCGTCTCGATCGCCCTGATCACCTGGGCCGAGATGGCCGGACCCGGCACCGCTCCCGCCCTGGCCGGGGGAGCGATGGAGGGCAAGGAGGTCCGCTTCGGTACGGCGGCCTCGGCGCTCTTCGGAGCCGCGACGACCGGCACCTCGACCGGTGCCGTCAACTCGATGCACGACTCGTTCACCGCACCCGGTGGCGGCGTCGCGATGTTCAACATGATGCTCGGCGAGGTCGCGCCCGGCGGTGTCGGCTCAGGCCTCTACGGCATGTTGATGCTCGCCGTCGTCACCGTCTTCCTCGCGGGCCTGATGGTCGGTCGTACGCCCGAGTACCTCGGCAAGAAGATCGGCCAGCGCGAGATCGTGCTCGTCGCCCTCTACGTGCTCGCCACCCCGGCGCTCGTGCTCGTCGGCACCGCCGTCGCGGTCACCGCGTCGCAGGGACTCGCGGGGCTCCAGGAGTCCGGGCCGCACGGCCTGTCGGAGGCGTTGTACGCCGTGACCTCGGCGTCCAACAACAACGGCAGCGCGTTCGGCGGCCTGACCTCGGGCACGCCGTTCTGGAACACCCTGCTCGGGCTGTGCATGCTCTTCGGCCGGTTCCTGCCGATCGTGCTGGTCCTCGCCCTCGCCGGGCGCTTCTCGGCCCAGCGCCGGCTGCCACCGGGCGCCGGCACCCTGCCCACCCACCGGCCGCTCTTCGTGGCCCTCCTCTCGGGCGTCGCCCTGGTCGTGGTCGGTCTGACCTACGTGCCGGTGCTCGTCCTCGGTCCGATCGTGGAGTCCCTGTCGTGACAAGTTCCGTTCTTTGGCAGAACCTCAAGGAGGCGCTGCCCGGCGCCCTCCGGAAGCTCGACCCGCGCGAGCTCGTCTCGACCCCGGTGATGCTGGTCGTCGAGATCGGCGCCGCCGCGACCACCGTGATGGCGGTCCTCGACCCGACGACGATGTCCCTCGGCGTGACGATCTGGCTGTGGCTGACCGTGCTCTTCGGCACCCTGGCGGAGTCGGTCGCCGAGGGCCGCGGCAAGGCGCAGGCGGCCAGTCTGCGCGCGCTCCAGCAGGAGACGACCGCACGCCGGCAGCGCCCCGACGGCGGCTTCGACGTCGTCACCTCGACGTCGCTGCGCGCCGGCGACGTGGTGATCGTCGAGGCCGGCGAACGGATCCCCGGTGACGGTGACGTCATCGAGGGAGTCGCATCGGTCGATGAGTCCGCCGTGACCGGGGAGTCGGCTCCGGTGATCCGCGAGTCCGGGGGTGACCGGTCCGCCGTCACGGGCGGCACCGTAGTGCTGTCCGACCGGATCGTCGTGCGGATCACCTCCGACCCCGGGCAGTCCTTCGTGGACCGGATGATCGCGTTGGTCGAGGGATCGGAGCGGCAGCGCACCCCCAACGAGATCGCGCTCAACGTGCTGCTCGGCTCGCTCACGGCGATCTTCGTGGTGGTGGTCTCGACGCTCTACTTCGTCGCCGACTACAGCGACGCCCACCAGCCGGTGGTCGTGCTGACCGCCCTGCTGGTCTGCCTGATCCCCACGACGATCGGGGCGCTGCTGTCCGCGATCGGCATCGCCGGGATGGATCGGCTCGTGCGCCGCAACGTGCTGGCCATGTCGGGCCGCGCGGTCGAGGCCGCGGGCGACGTCGACGTACTCCTCCTCGACAAGACCGGCACCATCACGTACGGCAACCGGCAGGCGACCGCGCTTCTCCCGCTCGACGGCGTACGCGACGAGGAGCTGGCCGAGGCGGCATTGCTCTCCTCGCTCGCCGACGAGACGCCGGAGGGGCGCTCGATCGTCGCCTTGGTCGGGTCGTCCGCTTCACAGGCACCTATGGCTAGCCGAGAGGCGGACGACCCGCACACTCTGGTGCCGTTCAGCGCGAACACGCGGATGAGCGGGATCGACCTGCCGGGGCGGGAGATTCGCAAGGGTGCGGCCTCGGCGGTGACCGCGTGGGTCGGCGGCTCCAACGCGCAGCTCGACCAGCTGGTGGAGCAGGTCAGCTCGACCGGCGGCACGCCGCTCGTGGTCGCCGAGAGTGGCCGCCTCCTCGGCGTCATCCACCTCAAGGACGTGGTCAAGGAGGGGATGCGGGCGCGCTTCGACGAGCTGCGCGCGATGGGCATCCGCACGGTGATGATCACCGGTGACAACGCCGTCACCGCCAAGGCGATCGCCGCGGAGGCCGGGGTCGACGACTTCCTCGCCGAGGCGACGCCCGAGGACAAGCTCGCCCTGATCCGCAAGGAGCAGGAGGGCGGTCGGATGGTCGCGATGTGCGGCGACGGCACCAACGACGCGCCCGCGCTGGCCCAGGCCGATGTCGGCGTCGCGATGAACACCGGGACGACCGCGGCCAAGGAGGCCGGCAACATGGTCGACCTCGACTCCGACCCGACGAAGCTCATCGACATCGTCGAGATCGGCAAGCAGTTGCTCATCACCCGCGGCGCGCTCACGACGTTCTCGGTCGCCAACGACGTCGCGAAGTACTTCGCGATCCTGCCCGCGATGTTCGTCGTCGCCTTCCCGCAGCTCGACGTCCTCAACGTGATGCGGCTGTCGTCGCCCGAGTCGGCGATCCTCTCGGCCGTCGTCTTCAACGCGCTCGTGATCGTCGCGCTGATCCCGCTGTCCCTGCGCGGCGTCCGCTACACGCCGTCCTCGGCTGCGGACCTGCTCCGCCGCAACCTCCTCATCTACGGCGTCGGCGGCCTGGTCGCACCCTTCGTGGGCATCAAGCTGCTCGACCTCGTCATCTCGCTGATCCCCGGAGTGTGATCGCCATGAAAGACATGTACGCCCTGTTCCGCCACAGCCTCGCCGGCCTGCGGGTGCTGATCGCAGCGACGCTGCTGCTCGGCGTCGCCTACCCGTTCGCCGTGTACGGCGCCGCGGCAGTCGCCGCTCCCTGGAAGTCGCACGGCTCCCTGGTCACCGCGACCGGCGGGCACGCGACCGATGCCGACAAGGCGGTCGGCTCGGCCCTGCTGGGCCAGACGGTCGACGACGACACGCTCTTCCAGAACCGGCCGTCCGCCGCAGGCGACGGCTACGACCCGCTCAACAGCTACGGCTCCAACTACGGCCCGGAGAGCCCGGACCTGATCGCGGCGATCAAGGAGCGCAAGGCCGAGATCGCCGAGCGCGAGGGCGTCGACCCCGCCGACGTGCCCCCGGACGCGGTCACCACGTCCGGCTCGGGCCTCGACCCCGACATCTCGGTGGCGTACGCCGAGCTCCAGGTGCCCCGGGTCGCGGCCGCCCACGACCTGACCGAGGCCGCCGTACGACGCCTGGTCGACGAGCACACCTCGGGCCGGACCTGGGGGGTGCTCGGCGAGCCGCGGGTCAACGTCCTCGAGCTCAACATCGCGGTGCTGGCAGGATCGTGACCATGCAGGAGGCCCGCCGGGGGAGGCTCACCGTCTACCTCGGCGCCGCGCCGGGTGTCGGGAAGACCTACGCGATGCTCTCGGAGGCGCGCCGCCGGTGCGAGCGCGGCACCGACGTGGTCGTCGGGTACGTCGAGACGCACGGCCGCGAGCACACGACCGGCATGCTCGATGGGCTCGAGGTGGTGCCGCGGCGGGAGGTCTCCTACCGCGGCACGACCTTCACCGAGATGGACACCGACGCCGTACTCGCCCGCCGCCCGGCGGTGGTCTGCGTCGACGAGCTCGCGCACACGAACGTGCCGGGCAGCGCGACCGAGAAGCGGGCCGAGGACGTCGAGCGGCTGCGTGCCGCCGGCATCGACGTCATCACCACCGTCAACATCCAGCACCTGGAGTCGCTCAACGACGAGGTCGAGCGGATCACCGGCGTACGCCAGCGCGAGACCGTGCCCGACGAGGTGGTCCGCACGGCCGACCAGATCCAGCTCGTCGACATGGCGCCGGACGCGCTGCGCCGCCGGATGGCGCACGGCAACATCTACCGCCCCGAGCAGATCGACGCGTCGCTCACGTCGTACTTCCGGGTCGGCAACCTGACCGCGTTGCGCGAGCTCGCCCTGCTCTGGCTGGCCGACCGGGTCGACGACGCGCTCGGCGACTACCGCAAGGCGCACCAGATCGCGGCGCCGTGGCCGGCCAAGGAGCGGATCGTCGTCGCCGTCACCGGCGGCCCCGAGAGCGAGACGCTGCTGCGCCGCGGTGCTCGGCTCGCCCAGCGTGCCGCGGGCTCCGAGCTGCTCGCCGTCCACGTGATCGCCAACGACGGCCTGGCCAACCCCGACGAGAGCAGGATCGCCCGCGCCCAGCAGCTGGTGGCCTCGCTCGGCGGCACGTTCCACTCGGTGGTGGGGGAGGACGTGTCGGCCGCGGTGGTCGACTTCGCGACCGGCGCCAACGCGACCATGGTCATCGTCGGGGTGTCACGCCACGGCCGGGTGCGCCGCCTCTTCACCGGTACGACGGGGGACCGGATCGCCTCGCTCGCCGGATCCATCGACGTGCACCTCGTCACGCACGGCGAGGTCGCCCGGACTGCCAGGTCGCGCTGGTACCTCTCACCGCTGAGTCGGCGGCGGCAGGCCGTCGGGCTGGTGCTGTCGGTGCTGCTGCCGGTCCTGCTCACGGTCGCGCTGCACGGCCTCAGCGATCCCGACCAGCTGCCGCTGGACGTGTCGCTCTTCCTGGCGATCACCGTGCTCGTCGCCCTGGTCGGCGGGCTGGTGCCCGCCCTCGTCGCGGCGGTCGGCGGCTTCTTCCTGATGAACTGGTTCTTCACTCCACCGGTACGCGACCTGACCGTCTCCGACCCCGAGAACGTCGTCGCGCTCGTCGTCTTCGTCGCCGTCGCTGTCGGCGTCGCGACCGTCGTGGACCGGGCGTCGCGGCGCGCGACCGACGCCGTACGCGCCCGGACGGAGGCCGCGACCCTGGGCTCCCTGTCCCGCTCGGTGCTGACCGGCCAGGACACCGCCGACGCGATCGTCGAGCGGCTCCGCGAGGTCTTCGGGCAGGAGTCCGCCTCGCTGCTCGCGCGGGGCCCGGCGGGCTGGACGGTCGTCGCCAGCAGCGGCGCTGCACCCGCCGCCGACCCGGACTCCGCCGACACCCGGGTGCAGGTCGACGACGACCACGTCATCACCCTGCGCGGCTCGGCGCTGCGGGCGACCGACCAGCGGGTGCTGGAGGGCTTCGCGGTGCAGACCGGCCTGGTGCTCGAGTACCGCCGGCTCCGCGAGCGCGAGGAGCGCGCCGCAGCTCTCGAACGCGCCGAGGCGACCAGCACGTCCGTGCTGCGGGCCGTCTCCCACGACCTGCGGACGCCGCTCGCCACCATGCGCGCCGCCGTCGACGGGCTCGTCTCGGACTCGGTGGCACCGGCCGATCGGGCCGAGCTGGTCGCGGCGGTCGACTCCTCGACCGAGCAGCTCGAGCGGCTGATCGACAACCTGCTCGACCTGTCCCGGCTGGAGTCCGGCCTGGTGCACCCGGTGCTCCGCGACCGCAGCCTCGAGGAGATCCTGCCGCTGGCGGTCGCCGGCCAGCCCGAGGGCGCCGTGACGCTGGAGGTCGACGAGTCCGCGCCGCTCGTGCACACCGATGCCGGGCTGCTCGAGCGCGTCGTCGCCAACCTGGTCTCCAACGCGGTCCGCGTCTCCGGCGGTACGCCGGTGCGGGTGCTCGCGCACGTGCTGCCGGAGAGCGTCGACGTGCTCGTGGTCGACCGCGGCCCCGGCGTACCCGAGGACCGGCGGGGCCGGATGTTCGAGCCGTTCCAGCGCCTCGGCGACACCAGTGCCGGCGGGCTCGGCCTCGGCCTCGCCGTGGCGCGCGGGCTCACCGAGGCGGTCGGTGGCACGCTGTCCGCCGAGGACACTCCCGGTGGAGGGCTGACCATGGTGCTGTCGATCCCGCGAGTCGTCGCATGAGCAAGGTGCTCGTCGTCGACGACGAGCCGGCGCTCGCCCGCGCGCTGGCGATCAACCTGCGCGCGCACGGCTGGGAGGTCGTCACGGCCGCCGACGGCCGGTCGGCGCTGGAGGCTGCGGCGACCGAGCACCCCGATGTCGTGCTGCTCGACCTCGGCCTCCCGGACCTGGACGGCACCGAGGTGCTCGCCGGGCTCCGTGGCTGGACGAAGGTGCCGATCGTCGTGCTGTCCGCGCGCCAGCACGGCGAGGACAAGGTCGAGGCGCTCGACCTCGGTGCCGACGACTACGTCACCAAGCCGTTCGCGATGAACGAGCTGCTCGCCCGCCTCCGCGCCGCCGTACGGCGTGGGCAGGATGCCGCTCCCGAGACCGCCGAGGTGGTGGTCGGCGACCTGGTCATCGACCTGGCCCGCAAGCGCGTGGCGCGCGGCGGGGTCGACGTACGGCTGACTCCGACGGAGTGGTCGTTCCTCGAGCTGCTGGCCCGCAACGTCGGGCGCCTGGTCACCCGCGAGCAGGTGCTGCGTGAGGTGTGGGGGCCGTCGTACGAGCACGAGACCAACTACCTGCGCGTGTACGCCGCCCAGCTCCGCCGCAAGCTGGAGGCCGACCCGGCGCACCCGGTGCACCTCGTGACCAGCGCCGGCCTCGGCTACACGCTGGAGCCGTAGCCGCTGCCTCCGACCAACCAGTCGCCAACGCATCCCGGCGCAGGATCAAGGTGTGACGCCGGTCACGCCAACGATCTTCGGGAGGAAGCGATGCACACTCGCGGCGCAGTCATCAAGGAGGCACCGGGCACCTACGAGGTGGTCGACCTCGAGGTCGAGGACCCGAGGCAGGGTGAGCTCCAGGTGCAGATGACGGCCTCCGGGCTGTGCCACTCGGACGACCACATCGCGACCGGCGACATCCCCGTGGGGATGTACCCGTTCTGCGGCGGCCACGAAGGAGCCGGCGTCGTCACCGCCGTTGGGCAGCACACGCCGGGGTGGAAGGAGGGCGACCACGTCGTCTTCTCGTTCCTGCCGTCGTGCGGCCAGTGCACGTGGTGCTCCCGCGGGATGCAGAACCTCTGCGACCTCGGCGCCACCCTGCTGATGGGCTCGCGCTGGGACGACCCCACCAGCTTCCGGCTCTCGTACGACGGCAAGCCGGTCGGCCAGATGTGCGGCATCTCGACCTTCGCCGAGGTGACCACCGTGGCCGTGGACTCCGCCGTGAAGGTGCATGACGACATCCCGCTCGACAAGGCCTGCCTGATCGGCTGCGGCGTCGGCACCGGCTGGGGCTCGGCGATCAACTCCGCCGACGTACGCCCCGGCGACGTCGTGATCGTCATGGGCATCGGCGGCATCGGCATCAACGCCGTCCAAGGCGCAGCGCACGGTGGGGCGTCGCTGGTGATCGCCGTCGACCCGGTCGAGTTCAAGCGCACCAAGGCACTCGAGCTCGGCGCCACCCACGCCGTCGAGACCATGGAGGAGGCCACCGAGCTCGCCCAGTCCGTGACCAACGGCCAGGGCGCGGACTCCGCGATCGTCACCGTCGGCGTCATCACCGGCGACCACCTGGGCCAGGCGATGGCCTCCATCCGCAAGGCCGGGACCGTCGTCGTCACCGGGCTTGGTGACGTGCAGGCGGTGGGCGCGCCGATCTCGCTCGCCGACATCACGCTCTTCCAGAAGCGGATCCAGGGCTCCCTCTTCGGCGCCTCCAACCCGAAGACCGACATCCCCAAGCTGCTGCGCCTCTACCAGGAGGGCAGCCTCAAGCTCGACGAGCTGGTGACCCGCACCTACAAGCTCGACGAGATCGCGCTCGGCTACGAGGACATGCACGCCGGCAAGAATCTGCGCGGGGTGGTCGTCTACTGAGTCGGCGCCCGCGACGCATGTAACGCGGTGTTGTGGGATCTGGTGACCCGTTATGACGGGTTCCTAGTCCCCCCAACACCGCGTTACAGCCGGTGGCGGCGAGCTGCTGTCAGTCGGGCCGCTTGACCGCGACGACCGGGCAGGCGGCGTCGAGGATCACCTGCTGCGAGCTGCTGCCCAGGAAGAGCTTGCCGACCGGCGACCGTCGGCGCAGGCCGATCACGATCAGGTCGGCGTCGACGTCGTCTGCTGCCTGGAGGATCTCCTCGGCCGGCGAGATCGCCTGCGTGGACTGGCGGATCTCGTGCTCGATACCGAGGCTGCTCAGGCGGGCGGCGAGCGCGTCGAGGTCACCGGCCGTCGCGAACGCCGGGTCGGAGTCGTAGCCGCGGACGCCGGAGTTGACGATCACGAGGCGGCCGCTGCCGCGCTGCGCCTCGTCGACGGCGTACTCAACCGCCGCGAGGCCTTCGGGAGTCGGGACGTAGCCGACGACGATCGTGGCGGGAGCGCTCATGGACCCACCCTGCCACCATCGAGCGCCGTCGCGCTTGAATGGACGCGTGAACGAGCTCTGGGCGGTCCGCCACGGCAAGACCGAGTGGAGCGTCGCGGGCAAGCACACGTCGACGACCGAGCTCGCGCTGCTGCCGGAGGGCGAGTCCGTCGCGCGCGGCCTGCAGGACCGGCTGGCCGGCGTGGACTTCGCGCAGGTACTGACCAGCCCGCGCCTGCGCGCCCGGCGTACGGCGGAGCTCGCGGGATTCCCCGACGCCGAGACCGACGACGACCTCGCCGAGTGGGACTACGGCGACTACGAGGGCATCACGACCGACGAGATCCGGGTCCGCGACCCGCGCTGGACGATCTGGACGCACCCCACCCCGGGCGGCGAGACGGCGGCGCAGGTGCAGGCTCGGCTCGAGCGGGTCGTCGCGCGGGTGCGCGCGACGGAGGGCCGGACGCTGGTCTTCGGGCACGGTCACTCCCTCCGGGCGCTGGCCGCCTGCTGGCTCGGCGTCCCGGTGACCAGCGGCCGCCACTTCCAGCTCGACACCGCGACGCTCTCGGTGCTCGCCTACGAGCGGGAGAGCCCGGTCCTGCGGAGCTGGAACGCGCCCTAGAAGTTTCGACGGAGCGGAAGATTGAGAATTCAATCTTTGTTGAGATGAACATGAAGAAGATCGGGTTCCTGTCCTTCGGTCACTGGACGGAGTCGCCGCAGTCGCAGACGCGCTCTGCGGCCGACGCCCTGCTCCAGTCGATCGACCTCGCGGTCGCCGCCGAGGAGGTGGGTGCCGACGGTGCCTACTTCCGGGTGCACCACTTCGCGCGCCAGCTCGCCTCGCCGTACCCGCTGCTCGCGGCGGTCGGCGCGCGCACCAGCCGGATCGAGATCGGCACCGGCGTGATCGACATGCGCTACGAGAACCCGCTCTACATGGCGGAGGACGCTGGGGCGGCGGACCTGATCTCCGGTGGCAGGCTCCAGCTCGGCATCAGCCGGGGGTCACCGGAGCAGGTCATCGACGGGTTCCGTTACTTCGGCTACGAGCCGGGGGAGGGGGCGGACCACGCCGAGATGGCGCGCGACCACACCCGGGTCTTCCTCGACGTGATCGAGGGCAAGGGCTTCGCCCAGCCGAACCCGCGACCGATGTTCCCGAACCCGCCCGGCCTGCTGCGGCTGGAGCCGCACTCGCCGGGCCTGCGGCAGCGGATCTGGTGGGGTGCGGGTTCGCGCGCGACCGCCGAGTGGACGGCCGAGCAGGGCATGAACCTGATGAGCTCGACCCTGCTCACCGAGGACACCGGGGTGCCGTTCCACCAGCTGCAGGCCGAGCAGATCCAGAGGTTCCGCGACGCGTGGCAGGCGGCCGGGCACGAGCACGAGCCGCGAGTGTCGGTCAGCCGCAGCATCTTCCCGATCGTCAACGACCTCGACCGCGCCTACTTCGGCGGCGAGTCCCGCAGCCAGGATCAGGTCGGTCACATCGACGGCGGCATCGCACGTTTCGGCAAGTCGTACGCCGGCGAGGTCGACCAGCTGGTCAAGGACCTTGCCGAGGACGAGGCGATCGCGGCCGCCGACACGGTGCTGCTCACGGTGCCCAACCAGCTCGGCGTGGACTACAACGCCCACGTGCTGGACAGCGTCGTCCGCTACGTGGCTCCGGAGCTCGGCTGGCGCTGACGCACCTGGGGCGAGCCGGCCCCTGAAATCGGCACCGACCCCGCCTTGGTCCTTGGGAGGAGACCGGCGGGGTCGGTGCATTTCCGAGTCGCCGCGCACCCCCGAGAGCGGACCTCCCCGGTGGGACCGGGGTTAGCCGCTTTCGCGCGCGGTGTCGCTATCCTGCCACATGACTTGCCAGAATGTGACTGGCAATTGTCAATGCACCTCGGATGTGGGAACCCAAAGGGAGAAGTGACATGACTCGTACGCGCAAGATGCTGGTCGGATTCGTCCTCGCACTGTCGCTGCTGGGCGCAGGCGGCGCGATCGAAGGAGCAGGGGGTGCGGCCGGCGTCGTGTCGGCCGACCGCGCCTGCTGCTAATCGAGAGCGGTCACGTGGTGACCGTCGCGGACGAGTTCGTGGAAGCGACCAGTCCGCTGGCTGCGCCTGCCCGCTTGTAGGCGTCCAGGGCGCTCGATGCCTCGCCGATGCTCTCGAGGAGCCCGGCCAGCTCGAACCAGAGCTGGGCGGCCGAGCGGTCGGCGCCCACGCCGCTGAGCAGCAGCACCGCCTGCTGGAAGTGGTCGCCGGCCGCAGGGAGGTCGCCTGCCTCCGCGCTGAGCCGGCCGAGCAGCGCCAGGGCGTCGGCCGCCACGATCGGCGCGGTCGCACGCGACTTGTCCACGGTCGCGCTCGCGAGCTGCCGGGCGGAGTCCGGGTCGCCGAGCAGGAACTGGGCCCTGGCCTGGGCGAGGTGGTTGTCCGCGACGTCTGCGGGGCCGGCGCCGGTCACGGTCATTGCCTGCTCGGCCCGCAGCAGCATCTCGAGTGCCTCGGACGCCTCGGGCGGGTCCAGACGGAGCTGCAGGATCGCCACCTGGGTCTGGAGCCGCGGCACGTTGCGGTTCTCGTCGACGGCGCCGAGGATTCCGAGGGCGCGGCGGGCAAGCTCGACTGCGGTCGACGCTTGACCACGCCTGGACTCGATGAGTGACAGGTTCCAGTACGCCGACGCCTTGGCGACGGGCGAGGCCAGCTCCTCGGCCCGGTCGATCACCCGCTGGCACATCCGCGCCGCATAGCCGATGTCGCCTCGCTCCAGGTAGGCGGCGGCCACGGTCAGGCTCAGCCTGACGGATTCGTCCAAGCCCGCGAGGCCGTGCTCCTCGATGTACGTCGCCGCGCGCTCGCCGACCTCGATCGCCCGGCCGAGTTCGCCGGACTCGCGGTAGCACCGGCTCAGCGAAGTGAGGCCGTTGATCCACGCGAGATCGCCGCTCGACTGCTCGGCGAGATCCTCGAGCACCAGGATCGCGGACTGGAGGTCGCCGGTCGCCTCCAGTGCGGCCGCGCGCAGGTACGACGCGTCGCGCTCGAGGTCGGGCAGCTCCTCTACCTCGGGCTCGGCGAGGATCCGGTCCACCGTCTCGAGTGCCTGGGTGATCGAACCGGTCGCCAGCGCGAGCTCGGCGTGGTTGAGCTGCACCTGCAGCTCGGTGACCCGGTCGGGGGCCACCCCGAGGAGGAGCTCCTCGGCCGTGACGCCGAGGCGACCGGCGATCGACTCGAGCACCTGGGGATCCGGCCGGCGCTGCCCGCTCTCGATCCGGGAGATGTAGCCGACCGAGACCGTCTCGCCCGCGACGTCCGCCTGAGTCAACGTCGCGCGTTGCCGGGTCTTCCGGACCCGGTCGCCGAGGACGGTGAGGTCGATGGAGCGGGCAAGTTCGATGAGGTCGGCGCGCATCCGCCCATTGTGACCGAAGATGCCAGGCCCGCGTCAAACGTGTCGCGAGTCGCGTTGCGAGCGAGCGGTGGAAGAGTGACGCCACGGAGGCACATCGAGGAGGGCGGATGGCGGAGGTGATCGACGAGCACTTCGTCGTGTCTGTCGGGCAGCTGCGCGCAGGGGCGAGCGCGCCGGATGCCGACGCCGTACAGGTGCTGGCACTCTTCGACGCCCAGCTCCAGAGCCGGCACCTCGACCTCGCCGCGCGCTGGCTGCAGGCGCAGGGCGAGGGCTTCTACACGATCGGCTCGGCCGGCCACGAGGCCAACGCCGCCGTGGGGCTGCTGACCCGGGGGGACGACCCGGCCCTGTTGCACTACCGCTCCGGCGGGTTCTACGCCGCGCGGGCTGCACGCCAGGGAGGTACGACGCCGGTCCGCGACGTGCTGCTGAGCCTCAGCGCCGCGGCGGCCGACCCGATCTCCGGGGGCCGCCACAAGGTCTTCGGCCACCCGGCGCTGCACATCGTCCCGCAGACCTCGACCATCGCCTCCCACCTGCCGCGTGCGGTCGGCCTGGCCTTCGCCCTGGGCAACCTCGCCGACCTCGCGCCGGGGCGCCGCTGGCCCGAGGACGCGATCGTCGTGACCAGCCTGGGCGACGCCTCGGTCAACCACTCGACGGCGCAGGGGGCGCTGAACGCGGCGGCGTACCTCACCCATCGCCGCCTCGACGTCCCGCTGCTGGTCGTCGTCGAGGACAACGGCCTCGGCATCAGCACCCGGACGCCGGCCGGCTGGCTCGAGGAGTCCCTGCGACGGCTGCCCGGCATCGAGTACGTCGAGGCGGCCTCGCCGCGCCCGGACCGGTTGCTCGCCGACGTCGGCGCCGCGGTCGACCACGTCCGGCAACGTCGCCGCCCGGTCCTGCTGCACCTGCGGACCGTGCGCTTCCTCGGCCACGCCGGGTCCGATGTCGAGCTCGGCTACCGCACCAGCAGCGAGATCGCGCGCGACCTCGAGCTGGACCCGCTGCTCGCGTCCGCGGCGTACCTCGTCGAGACCGGGACCCTCACCCCCGAGGACGTCCTGGACCGCTACGAACGCGTCCGCGCCGAGGTGATGCACGAGGCGAAGTCGGTCATCGGCGAGCGGCGTCTGGAGTCCCGCGGCGAGGTGGTGCGGCCGATCCACCGTCCCGAGACGCGCCCGGCGCCGCCGCGGCGCCCCACGGCGGCGGCGCCGGGCGGCGAGCTGACCCTGGCGCAGGCGATCAACGCGACGCTCGCGGAGCTGCTCGAGGAGCGACCCCATGCCCTAGTCCTCGGCGAGGACGTCGGCGTCAAGGGTGGCGTGTACGGCGTGACGCGTGGCCTGCGCAAGCGCTTCGGCGGCCGCCGGGTCATCGACACGCTGCTCGACGAGCAAACCATCCTCGGCACCGCCCTCGGTGCCTCCCTTGCCGGGCTGCTGCCGATCCCGGAGATCCAGTACCTCGCCTACCTCCACAACGCCGAGGACCAGCTGCGCGGTGAGGCCGCGTCGCTGGCCTTCTTCTCGGACGGGCAGTACCGCAACCCGATGGTCGTGCGGATCCCTGGCCTCGGCTACCAGAAGGGCTTCGGCGGCCACTTCCACAACGACAACTCGCTCGCCGTGCTCCGCGACATCCCGGGTCTCGTGGTGTGCGTGCCCAGCCATCCGGCCGACGCGCGCACGCTGATCCGGGAGTGCGTCGAGCTCGCCGAGCTGGAGGGCCGCGTGTGTGTGGCGGTCGAGCCGATCGCGCTCTACCACTCGCGCGACCTGTACGAACCCGGCGACGGCGCCTGGACATCGACGCACACCACGCTCGGCAACCCGCGCGGCCCGCGCGCGCACGGCGACGGCACCGACCTCCTCGTCGTCACCTTCGGCAACGGCGTGCCCATGTCGCTGCGGGCCTGCCGCTCGCTCGCGGCGACCGTCCTCGACCTGCGCTGGCTCGCGCCGCTGCCGGTCGACGAGCTCGCGGCGTACGCCTCCGGCTTCAGGCGGGTGCTGGTCGTGGACGAGACACGGCGCTCGGGCGGCGTGGGGGAGGGCATCGTCAGTGCGCTGGTCGAGCGCGGGTACGACGGACGCATCGCCCGGGTCGCGAGCGCCGACTCCTACGTGCCGCTAGGCCCGGCCGCCCGCACCGTGCTGGTCTCCGAGGAGGAGATCGCCGAGGCCGCCCGGGCGCTCGTCGAGGGCAGCGGTGGCTGAGCTCCCGGCGAGTGCCTCGGTCGTCGTGATCGGTGGTGGCGTGATGGGCTTGAGCGCGGCGTACCACCTCGCGCGCGCCGGCGTGCCCGACGTCGTGGTGATCGAGGAGCACTCGCTGGGCTCCGGCTCGACCTGCAAGGCGGCCGGAGGGGTGCGCGCGCAGTTCTCCGACCCGGTCAACATCGCGCTCGGTCAGCGCAGCCTGCGTGCGTACGAGCGGTTCGGCGAGGAGCTCGGGCAGGAGATCGACCTGCAGAAGTCGGGCTACCTCTTCCTGCTCGACGACCCCGAGCACGTCTCGGCGTTCGAGGCCAACGTCTCGCTGCAGAACTCGATGGGCGTCCCGAGCCGGATGATCTCGCCTGCGGAGGCGAAGCGGCTCTCGCCGATGGTCGAGCTCGACGGGATCCTGGCCGCGGCCTGGTCGCCCGAGGACGGGCACTGCACGCCGGAGTCCGTCGTCCTGGGGTACGCCGGCGGCGCCCGTCGCGCCGGTGCCCGGATCGTCACGCGCTGCGCGGTGACCGGCATCGAGGTCGTCGACGGGCAGGTGCGGGGCGTGGTGACCGACGCGGGCCGGATCGCCACCGACACCGTCGTCTGCGCGGCCGGCGCCTGGTCACGTGCGGTGGGTGAGATGGCCGGGGTCGACCTGCCCGTCGTACCGCTGCGCCGGCAGATCCTGACGACCGAGCCGATGCCCGGGCTGGACCCGGCGACGCCGTTCACCATCGACTTCGCCACCTCGCTCTACTTCCACCTCGAGGGCCCGGGGCTGCTGCTCGGCATGTCCGACCCCGACGAGGTGCCCGGCTTCGAGCTCGGTCGCACCGACGCCTGGCTGCCCCGGCTCGGCGACGCGATCGCCGGGCGGGTGCCGGCGCTGGCGGAGGTTGGGATCGCGTCGGGCTGGGCCGGCCTCTACGAGATGACGCCCGACCACAACGCGCTGGTCGGGGAGGCGGAGGGTGTCTCGCGGTTCCTCTACGCCACCGGCTTCTCGGGCCACGGCTTCCTGATGGGTCCGGCGATCGGCGAGGTGCTGCGTGACCTGGTGCTCGGCCGGACCCCGGTCGTCGACGTGTCCGGCCTCTCGGTCGACCGGTTCGGCTCCGGCGTACGCCCCGAGCTCAACATCGTGTAGGGGGATCGTCGGGATAGTGGCGGCGGCGGCATAGCCAGGGACGAACTGGCCCTTTCGGGACGCTCGGAAGGGCGAGATCGTCGCTGGCTATCCCGCCGGGCCACCACACCGCCACACACATCGTGTAGGAACGACCCATGACCTCGATCCCGTCCCAGTCCGAGCTGTCCGCGCTGGCCCTCGACACCGCCCGGCGCTGTGGCGTCGACGTCGACGCGCTGGGCGGGGACGTCGCCACCCGCTCGCCGGTCAACGGACAGCAGGTCGTGTCGCTGAGCTGGCGCGACGCGGCGTACGTCGACGAGGCGGTCGGCCGCGCGAGCGAGGCGTTCCTGGCGTGGCGCCGGGTGCCGGCGCCGGCGCGCGGCGCCCTGGTGAAGCGGTTCGGCGAGCTGCTCGCCGAGCACAAGGACGACCTGGCGACCCTGGTCAGCATCGAGGCCGGGAAGATCACCTCCGAGGCGCGCGGTGAGATCCAGGAGATGGTCGACATCTGCGACTTCGCGGTCGGTCTGTCGCGCCAGCTCTATGGCCGCACGATGCCCTCGGAGCGCCCCGGCCACCGGCTGATGGAGACCTGGCACCCGCTCGGGGTCGTGGGCGTGGTCTCCGCCTTCAACTTCCCCGCCGCGGTCTGGTCGTGGAACACCGCGATCGCCCTGGTCTGCGGCGACCCGGTCATCTGGAAGCCCTCCGAGCTCACCCCGCTCACCTCGCTGGCCTGCCACGCGGTGCTCGCCCAGGCGATTGCCGAGCACGGCGCGCCCGCCGCGCTCTCGCAGGTGCTGCTCGGCGGGCCCGAGGTCGGCCAGGCGCTCGTCGACCACCCCGGCGTCGCGCTGCTCAGCGCGACCGGCTCGACCCGGATGGGCCGCCTCGTCGGACCGCGCGTGGCCGAGCGGTTCGGCCGGAGCCTCCTCGAGCTCGGCGGCAACAACGCGGCCGTCGTCTCCGGGAGCGCCGACCTCGACCTCGCCGTGCGCGGCATCGTCTTCTCCGCGGCCGGTACGGCGGGCCAGCGCTGCACCACGATGCGCCGCGTGATCGCCCACACCAGCGTCGTCGACGAGCTGACCGACCGGCTCGCTTCGGCGTACGGCCGGCTGCCGATCGGCAACCCGCTGGCCGAGGGCACGCTGGTCGGACCGATGATCAACCAGCGGGCGTACGACGCGATGGAGGCTGCCATCGGGGCAGCCACTGCCGGCGGCGGCAAGCTGCTGGCGGGCGGCGGGCGCGAGCACGCCGACCTGGCACCCGACGCCTACTACGCGCGGCCCGCGATCGTGCGGATGGACGCGCAGACCGAGGTGGTGGCGCGCGAGACGTTCGCCCCGCTGCTCTACGTGCTGCCCTACGACGACTTCGCCGGCGCGATCGAGCTCAACAACGCCGTACCGCAGGGCCTGTCGTCGAGCGTCTTCACCTCCGACCAGGCCGAGGCCGAGCTCTTCCTGTCCCCGGAGGGGTCCGACTGCGGCATCGTCAACGTCAACATCGGCACCTCCGGTGCCGAGATCGGCGGCGCCTTCGGAGGCGAGAAGGAGACCGGCGGCGGCCGCGAGTCGGGGTCGGACGCGTGGCGGGCCTACATGCGCCGGGCGACCAACACGGTCAACTTCTCCGGTGAGCTCCCGCTGGCCCAGGGAGTGGACTTCACCGTCTGATCGGCCCGACTCACGGTTTGGGCGGACCCGCGCTACGATGGCGACGTCGTCGGCCCGCTCGGGCCGCGTCCTCGTCGGTCGCGTGGGGGTCACGCGGACCGCCTCGCGTCAGGGAAGTGGCAGCACGTCCACCTCCGTCGACGCACGTTCGTCCCGGTCCCGGAGGCCGTGCGGGTGCAGCAGCCCTCACCGTCGTCGTGGCCGTCACTCCGAGGAGGGGTCCTTGGCTCGATCGGGCCAGCAGCAAACGGCAAACCGCCGTACGTCGCAGCGCAACTCGTCGCGCTCGTCCAACCAGCGCGGTTCGGGTCAGCGCAACGGCCGACGCCGTCCGCTCGACAACGACGGGATCATCCCGGTGCTCGCCCGCGCCGTGCGCGAGGTCGAGAACGCGGTCGAGCGCCGCTCGGCGATGCCCGGCGTACGCACCAAGTTCCAGGTCGTCGCCCTGCTCGCCCGCGAGGAGCGGATCCGGGTCAAGGGCGACCCCGAGCTGACCGAGGCGCAGCGCAACGAGCAGCTCAAGCGGCTCGACGGCATCGCGACGATCCTCGCCAAGACCGCGGCGCGCGACTCCACCCTCTTCACGCTGCTCGCCGAGGATGCGGTCATCTCCGACGCGGCCAAGGAGCTGCGCAAGGAGATGGTCGCTGCCGCCGGCCTCGAGGCCGAGGTGGAGGAGGTCCCGGAGGTCGAGGAGACCGCCGACGCGACCCACACCGAGCGTCGAGTAGTCCCGCAGTCGGTCATCTCGCGCCAGCTGGCCAACCCGTTCCTGGCACCAGACTTCTCGGCCGGCGACCGCAAGCGGCTGACCCACCGCCTCGCCACCTGGGAGCTCCTCGGGCCGCTCTTCCGGTCCTTCGAGTTCGCCGGTGCCGGCGCGACCTCCTGCATGCCCCTGCCCGAGCCGGCGTCCCTGTCGGCTGCCGGCGGCCACGAGCTGATGCACCACCAGGCGCAGCTGGTCGAGGCCGCCCGTCAGGGCCACCGCACCTTCCTGCTCGCCGACGAGCCGGGCCTCGGCAAGACCGCGCAGGCGCTGCTGGCGGCCCAGGCCGCCAACGCGTTCCCGCTGCTGGTCGTCGTGCCCAACGTGGTCAAGATGAACTGGGCCCGCGAGGCCGGCATCTGGACCCCCCACCGGGCCGTCACCGTCATCCACGGCGACGGCGACGACATCGACGGCTTCGCCGACATCGTGGTCGTCAACTACGAGGTCCTGGACCGCCACGTCGGCTGGATCGGCGACCACGGCTTCCGCGGGATGGTCGTCGACGAGGCGCACTTCATCAAGAACAAGAGCTCGCAGCGCTCGCAGCACGTGCTGCACCTGTCGGAGCAGATCCGGCAGCGCACCGTCCGCCCGCTGCTGATGGCGCTGACCGGCACCCCGCTGATCAACGACATCGAGGACTTCCGGGCGATCTGGCAGTTCCTCGGTTGGATCGACGACAAGAAGCCGCTGCCCGAGCTGATGGGCCCGCTCGAGGAGACCGGCCTGACCCCGGCCGACCCGTCGTTCTACCCGGCCGCGCGCCGGTGCGTCGTCGACATGGGCATCGTGCGACGTCGCAAGGTCGACGTCGCCGCCGACATCCCCGCCCGCCGCGTGGCTGACCTGCCGGTCGAGCTCGACGGCGAGGCCGGCCGCTCGATCCGCGACGCCGAGCGCGAGCTCGCCCGTCGCATGGTCCAGCGCTACGAGACGGCGCTCGCCACCCGTACGTCGGGCAAGGTCGTCGACGGCATCGACCACGCGCTGGTCCGCCAGGTCGCGACGTGGGAGCGCGAGGACACCGACAGCTCGTCGGGCGAGAACGTCTTCACGATGATGCGCCACATCGGCCAGGCGAAGTCGGCACTGGCCGCCGACTACGCCGCCCAGCTGGCGCGCAGCGTCGGCAAGGTCGTCTTCTTCGCCAAGCACATCGACGTCATGGACACCGCCGAGGACACCTTCGCCCGCCGCGGCATCCGCTACACGTCGATCCGTGGCGACCAGACCACGAAGGTGCGCGAGAAGAACATCCACGACTTCGTCAACGACCCCGAGGTCGAGGTCATCGTCTGCTCGCTCACCGCGGCCGGCGTCGGCATCAACCTCCAGGTCGCCTCGAACCTGGTGCTCGCGGAGCTCTCCTGGACCGACGCCGAGCAGACCCAGGCCATCGACCGGGTGCACCGGATCGGTCAGTCCGAGCCGGTCACGGCGTGGCGGATCATCGCCGCGCAGACGATCGACACCCGGATCGCGGAGCTCATCGACAGCAAGGCCGGCCTCGCCGCCCGCGCTCTCGACGGCGCCGGCGAGACGGTCGCGGCCTCGGTCGACGTCCAGCTCGACGCCCTGATCGGCCTGCTCACCGAGGCGCTCGAGGAGAAGCAGGACTGAACCGGACTGTCCCTACTCTCGTGTCAGGGGTGGAGGTGGCGATGGCGGAGAGTCCGGTGGCGCTGATGCGTCAGCTGCACGACGAGCACGCTGCCGCGCTGTGGGGCTACTGCCTGCGCCTGACCGGCAACGACCGGGCCCGGGCGGAGGACGTGGTGCAGGAGACGCTGCTGCGTGCGTGGCGGCGGATGCCGGACCTCGACGAGTCGCAGGGATCGGTCCGGGCCTGGCTCTTCACCGTGGCGCGCAACATCGTGATCGACGACTGGCGGACCAAGCGCTCCCAGAGCGAGGTCCCGGTCGCCGAGGTCCCCGACGGTGCCGGCGTGGCCGACCGCACCGACCAGGTGCTGCTGTCGTGGGTGGTCGCCGACGCCCTCGCCCGGCTCTCACCGGACCACCGGGCCGTGCTCGTGGAGTGCTACTACCGGGGGCTGCCGGTCGCGGAGGCCGCCGAACGGCTGGGCGTCCCGGTCGGCACGGTGAAGTCCCGGGCGCACTACGCGCTGCGCGCGCTGCGGCTCGCGCTCGAGGAGATGGGGGTGGTGGCATGAACGACGGGCACGGCTGCGAGTTCGCACAGGACGACGCCGCCTACGTCCTCGGCGCCCTGCCGCCGGCCGAACGGCTCGCGTTCGAGCGCCACCTCGAGACCTGCGCCGCCTGCGCCGCGGCGGTGCGCCAGCTCGCGGGCCTCCCCGGCCTGCTGGGACGGCTGCCGCTGGACGCGGTGGAATCGGCGCCGGAGCCCGAGCCGCTGCCGCACACGTTGCTGCCCCGCCTCGTCCAGGACGTACGCCGAGCCCAGCGTCGCCGGCACTGGGCGGTCGGCCTCGCGGCTGCCGCCGCAGTGGTCGCGATCGGGGCGGCCGGCGCGACCGCGCTGGCCGTGATGTCGGACGACGAGCCGCCGCCGACGGCGACGGCGACGGCGACGGGGCAGGCGATGACGCCGCTCGACCAGGACAGGGTCGACGCCAGCGTCGCGCTCACCTCGGTCGCCTGGGGCACCCGGCTGGACCTGACGTGCAGCTATGACGAGCCGAGCGGTGGCTACCAGCACGACGACCCGCCCCCGACGTACTCCCTCGTGGTGCGCACCCAGGACGGCTCCGTCGAGCAGGTCGCGACCTGGAAGGCGCTGCCCGGCAAGACGATGCACCTGACCGGCGCCACCGCCCTCGACACCGACCAGATCGCGTCCGTGGAGGTGCGGACCGCCGAGGGGCGGCCGGTGCTCCAGCTCAACGGCTGAGCCTCAACGGTTGAAGGATTGCAGGAAGCGGTCCCGTACGACGTCCATCCGCCACACCGGTGCGTCGGGGGTCGGGTGCAGGCCGGGCTGCCAGCCCCAGCCGGCGATGCGGCGCATCACCCGGGGGTCCCGCGCGATCACCGAGACCGGGACGTCGTGCCCGGGGTCCGGCCCGGTGACGTAGGAGTGCGGCTGGTGGTCGCCGAGCACGAGCAGCACCAGGTCGGGGTCCGGCTGGGACTCGAGCCAGGAGACCAGGGCGGACATCGTGTACTCGATCGAGCGGCCGTAGAGCGTGAGGATGTCGGCGTCACCCGCCGGTGGCGCCGCCAGCGTCGAGCCGTCGCCGACCGCGTCCCACGGCACCAGCGCCGGCGAGGGCGCCCACGGGTGGTGGCTGGAGACCAGGTCGATCTCGGCCATCACCCGGGGCCGATCGCGCGGCGCGAGCTCGCGGCGCTGGAACTCGGCGAGCGTGTACTGGTCCGGCACCGGCGCGTAGCCGAACTCCGGGCCGCGGTAGCCCACGTTGCGGGAGTCGTAGAGCTGGTCGAACCCGTAGAACTCCTGCCCCTGCGGCCAGTCCTTCGTGTTGGCGGGTACGTCGAAGACCGTGCGCCAGCCGGCCGCCGCGAACGCCGAGGTCAGGGTCAGCCGGTCCGCGCCGACCAGCTGGTCGTAGCGCCGCTGGCTGTCGACCCAGAGGCCCGACTGCAACGTCGAGTGCGCCAGCCAGCTCGCGGCCCCGAAGGTCGGCGAGGTCAGGAACGCGCTCCGGCTCGACCAACCGGTGGCGTCGAGGCGCCGGCTGCCGTCGTCGACGACCGCCTCGACGCCGGGTGCGAACGACGTCCCCTCCAGGGCCACCCGCCCGTAGGACTCGACGAAAACCACGAGCACGTCCTTGCCACGCAGGCCACGCAGCAGGTGGTGCGGCGGGGTGTCGGCGTACGGGTCGGCCGCGATCTCGTCGGCGAACTCCTGACGGTCCGCGAGGTCGGCGCGGACCTGGCGCACCTCGGCGTACGCCAGGCCGGTGGCGCTGGTCGACCCGACCTGCGCGAGGGGCGCGAGGGCCAGCACGAGTGCCGCCGCGAGTGCAGGCCGGCGGTGGCGCGCGATCGTCCCCGCGGCCCGCACGGTCGCGAGCGGCAGCACGACCAGCAGGGCGACCACCACGACGGCCGCGAGAGCAGCGGTCGCGCGGGCCGGGCCGACGCCGATCGAGTCGCCCAGCACGCCGACGCCCGGCCCCAGGTAGGCCCAGTCGGTGAGCGGATCGAAGGAGCGGTCCAGGAACGTGCGGAACCCGACGTCGAAAGCCTCGATGACCACGACCGCCGCCAGGCCGGCCCCGAGCACGGCGGCGGCGACTGCCCGGGCTCGCTGCCAGGGCAGGAGCGCCACGGCGACGAGCAGCAGCGCGTCGACCGGGAGCCGCGCCAGGTCGTCGGCGTCGTGGGGCAGCACGAGCGCGACCCAGACCGCACCGAGGGCGAGCATGGTGACGCCGCCACCCACGGGATAGGGCACCTCCGCGTCGCGGCTGCGCCACAGCCACCACACGTCCCGGCCGAACGACTCGGCGAGCAACGCCAGCGCTCCGACCAGTAGTCCCGCCGACCACCCGGACGGCAGCAGGCCGGAGACCGCGACCGCCAGCGAGATGCCCTGCACGGCCGCGACCACCTTGCGCCAGTAGCGCGGCGGCACCGGCCGGCGCAGCCAGGGCAGCACGCGCTCGGCGAGCCAGAGCAGGTAGCGGGCCGCGCCGATCAGGAGCACCCACCAGCCGAGGTCGGCGGCGGCGTACGCGCTCAGCACCAGGATCAGGAACGCGTCGGTCTCCATGTCGAAGCGGGCGCCGAACGCGCTGGCGGTGCCCGTACGACGAGCGACCTGTCCGTCGACCCAGTCCAGTGCCAGCGCCACGACGACGAGCGTCAGCCCGGGTTCGGTCGGGCCGACGATCGCGACCGAGACGGCGAGGACGGCCCGCACGAACGTGATCCAGTTCGCCGGGTGCTGAACCTGGGGCACCGCGCCTCCGTGTGTGGGGGTGTGACCAGTCGTACGGCGTCCGCGCCCGCAGGGTTCACCGCGACGGGGAGAGCCACGGCCTACTGGCTCCGCGAGCCGGGCCGGGGCGAGCTGCGCGCCGAGCCGCTGACCCCTCCCGGCCCCGGCGAGGTGCTGGTGCGGACGCTGCACTCCGGCGTCAGCCGGGGGACCGAGGTCCTCGTGCACCGCGGCGGCGTGCCGACGGACCAGCGAGCCGCGATGCGGGCGCCGTACCAGGCGGGGGAGTTCCCAGGACCGGTGAAGTACGGCTACCTCTCCGTCGGCGTCGTCGAGCACGGCCCGGCGGCGCTGCTGGGACGCACGGTCTTCTGCCTGCACCCCCACCAGACGGCGTACGTCGTGCCGGCCTCGGCGGTGACCGTGGTGCCCGACGTCGTGCCGGCCCGGCGGGCGGTCCTCGCAGGCACCGTCGAGACGGCGGTCAACGCGCTGTGGGACCTGGCGCCGCTCGTGGGCGACCGGGTCGCGGTCGTCGGCGCCGGCATGGTCGGCTGCGCGGTGGCCCGGCTGCTGGCGCAGGTCCCGGGCGTCGAGGTCACCCTGGTGGACGTCGAACCGGACCGGGCAACGGTCGCGACCGCGCTCGGTGCCCGCTTCGCCGTACCGGACGACGCGCCGCGAGGGTGCGACTCCGTCGTCCACACCAGCGGCACCGGCTCGGGGCTCCGGCTGGCGCTGGGGCTGCTGGCGCCGGAGGGCGAGGTGCTGGAGCTGAGCTGGTACGGCGACGAGCCGGTCATGCTGCCCCTCGGCGGGGCCTTCCACTCCGGGCGGCTCGCGGTCCGGGCCAGCCAGGTCGGGAGCATCCCGCCGGGGAGGCGGCGCAGCACCGCCGACCGGATGGCGTTGGCGCTGCGGCTGCTCGCGGACCCGGCGTACGACGCGCTGCTGACGGGGGAGTCGGACTTCGCCGACCTGCCGGCGGTGTTCGCCGCGCTGGCATCGGGGGAGCTCCCGGCGCTGTGCCACACGATCCGCTATCCCCAGGAGGCGTGAGGTGTTCACGGTCAACGTCCGCGACCACATGATGATCGCCCACAGCCTGCGCGGCGAGGTGTTCGGACCGGCGCAGCGGCTGCACGGCGCGACGTACGTCGTCGACGCGGCGTTCTCGGGACCCGAGCTCGGGCCGGACGGGATCCTGGTCGACATCGGCCGTGCCACCGAGGTGCTGCACGAGGTGCTCGGCGCCCTGACCTACCGCAACCTCGACGACGAGCCCGAGCTGGCCGGCGCCAACACCTCGACCGAGATCCTCGCGAAGGTCGTCGCCGACCGGCTCGCCGCTCGGGTCGACGAGCTCGGCGACGGCGTACGACGGCTCGTCGTGACCCTGCACGAGTCGCACGTGGCGTGGGCGTCGTACGAGAGGTTGCTGTGATCCACCTCGTGCGACCCGCGGACGTCGACGACCCGGACCGGCCCTCCGGCGGCAACTTCTACGACCGCCGCGTCGCCGACGGGCTCGGCGCGGTCGAGCACCACTCCACGCGCACCGTGCCTGACGGCGCGCTGGTCCTCGTCGACGGGCTGCTGACGGCGGCCGCCCTGACGGAAGAGGTGCGGCGGGTGCGGATGGTCGTGCTCGTGCACCTGCCGCGCCGGCAGCCGTGGGAGGGCCCGCTCCTGCGCGCCGTCAACGGCGTCGTCGCGACCAGCCGCTGGACCCGCGACTGGCTGGTCGCGGCGTACGGCCTCGACCCGGACCGGGTCCTCGTCGTGGAGCCCGGCGTCGACCCGGCCCCGCTCGCGCCCGGCTCCGCGGAGGGGTCCGCACTGCTCTGCGTCGGCGCGGTGACGTCGCTCAAGGGGTACGACGTGCTGGCGGCCGCGCTGCGGACCCTCGGCGATCTCGAGTGGTCGTGCCGTGGGGTAGGGGCCACGACGATCGAGCCTGACCTCGCGGCCGGGTTGGGTGACGTCGTCCGGCTCACCGGTCCGATGACCCGCGCCGAGCTCGACGCGACGTACGCCGAGGCGGATCTGCTCGTGCTGGCCTCGCGCGCGGAGACCTACGGGATGGTCCTCACCGAGGCGCTGGCGCATGGGGTGCCGGTGATCGGGAGCGACGTGGGTGGGGTGCGCGAGGCGCTCGGTGGCGCGGGCGTGCTGGTGCCGCCCGGCGACCCGGACCAGCTTGCGGCCGCGCTGCGCCGGTGGCTCACCGACGCGGGTCACCGCGCCGAGCAGCGGGCCGCCGCCCGGTCGCGTCGTACGACGTTGGCGGGGTGGGGCCGCACGGTCGAGCTGATGGCCGAGGCGCTCGAGGTGCTGCGATGAGGTGGGCCCGGCTCCTCGTTGGAGTGGTGATCCTCGCGCTGGTGGCGTGGTGGGTCGGTCCGCAGCCGTTCGTGACCGCCGTACGGTCGGCCGGTCCGGCCGCCCTGGCCGCGGCGCTCGCCCTGACGGCGGTGAGCACCGTGTGCTGCGCCTGGCGTTGGCGGGTGCTCGCGCGGGGGCTCGGCGTGGAGGTGCCGTTGCGCGAGGCGGTCGCGGCCTACTACCGCTCGCAGTTCCTCAACGCGACCCTCCCGGGAGGAGTGCTCGGCGACGCGCACCGGGCGCTGCGGCACGGGACGTTGCCGGTCGTCGCCGACCGCGGCTCCGGCCAGGCGGTGCAGGTCGTCACGGCCGGGGCCGTCCTGCTGGTGGGCCCGGCGCCCTGGGCGTCGGGCCTGCTGGCGGCCGGGGTGGTCGCGGCACTGGTGCGGTGGCCCGAGGTGGTCGCGGCCTCCTTGGTGTCGTCGGCCGGTCACCTGGTCGTCTTCCTGGTCGCCGCGCGCGCCGCTGGCACCGACGCGTCCCTGGCGGAGCTGGTGCCGTTGGCGCTGCTGGTGCTGCTGGCCGCGTCGATCCCGCTCAACGTGGCGGGATGGGGGCCGCGCGAGGGGATGGCCGCGTGGGCGTTCGCGGCCGCCGGGCTCGGTGCGGCGCAGGGCGCGACGGTCGCGGTG
>CAVPRL010000008.1:0-430247 GCA_963707845.1 uncultured Actinomycetota bacterium | reverse complement strand
CCGCTCACCGGCCGAGAGCGACTCGCCGCGCTGGCCGACGGGGGTCTCCAGACCAGCGGGCAGACCGGCGAGCCAGTCACCGAGGCCGAGCTCCTCGGCACCGGCGAGCATCTCCTCCGCGGTGGCCCCGAGGCGGCCGTAGCGCACGTTGCTGGCGAGGGTGTCGTCGAAGAGGAAGCCCTCCTGGGGCACCAGCACCACGCTGCGCCGCAGCGACTCCTGCCTGATCTCGCGCACGTCGATGCCGTCCAGCAGGACGGCGCCGTCCGACGGGTCCATCAGCCGGGTGAGCAGCTTGGCGATGGTCGACTTGCCCGAGCCGGTCTCACCGACGACCGCGACCCGGGTGCCGGCCGGGATGTCGAGGTCGATCTCGCGCAGCACCGGCGGGCCGCCGGGGTAGGCGAAGGTGACGTCGCGCAGGGAGACGTCGATGGGGCCGCGCGGCAGCACCTGCCCCTCCTCCCCCGGGTCGACCAGGTCGGCGGGCGTCTCGAGGATGCCGATCACCCGGCGCCAGCTGACCAGGGCGTTCTGCGCGTCGGTGAAGATCTGGGTGCCCATCTGCACCGGGCCGACGAAGAGCGTCACCAGGAACGCGAACGCGAGCACCTTGCCCGCGGTCAGGTCCTGGCCGAAGCCACCGCCGTGCAGGCCGATCTGGATGCCGACGATCAGCACCGCGGCGTTGGCGAGCCCGGCCGAGATCCCGCCAAGCGAGAACGACACGACGGTGAACTGCTGGGCGCGCGTGCTGGCCGACTTGTAGTCGTCGATCGCCTGGTCGATCCGGTCCTGGGTGCGGTCCTCGATCGCGTAGGACTTCACGACCGCCGCGCCGACGACCGGCTCGGAGACCGCCGAGAGCATCACGGCGACCTGGCGCCGGACCTCGCCGTACGCCTGGGAGAGCTTGCGCTGGAAGTAGCGGATGGAGAGGAAGAGCGGCGCAAAGCAGAGCCACACCACCACCGCGAGCTGCCAGCTGTAGATCAGCATCACGACCGTCGCGATGACCACCTGCCCGACGCTCACGATGAGCAGCAGGCCGCCGAAGACCAGGAACTGGCTGACCTGGTCGACGTCGCTGGTGACGCGCGAGACGAGGGCGCCGCGGCGCTCGGTGTTCTGCGTCAGCACCGGTAGGTCGTGCACGTGCCGGAACGCCTTCACCCGCAAGGTGGCGAGGCCGCGCTCGGATGTGGTGAAGAGGCGCGTGGTCATCAGGTACGACGCCCAGCTCGCGAGCACGATCGCGGCGGCCGCGGCCAGCCCCATCATCACCGTGAACGAGACGTCGGGCCCGCCGGGGCCGTTGATCCCACGGTCCAGGGTCTGCTGCACCGCGATCGGGACGACGACCTGGCCGGTCGCGGCCAGGAAGGCCAGGGCGATCGTCCAGCCCAGGCCTTCCTTGAGCTCGGGCGAGACCTGGACGCCGCGGCGGATGGTCTCGATCCCGCCGATGTCCTCACCGGTGTCCATCCCGGTGTTGGTGGTGGTGCTCATGTGGTCACCTCCCCCACCAGCTCGCCGGTCTGCTCGTAGGCGTTGACGAGACGCGCGTACGCCGGGCTGCGGCCGAGCAGCTCGTCATGGGTGCCCCGGTCGGCGATCCGCCCGTCCTCGAGGTGGACGACCTCGTCGGCCAGCCCGATGGTCGCCTTGCGGTAGGCGACCACGACCAGGCTGCTGCCGCGGTCAGCCCCTTCCCGATTGCTCCGTCGTAGAGCCTGGAGGATGCGCGCCTCGACCTCAGGGTCGACGGCCGAGGTGGCGTCGTCGAGCACCAGCAGTCGCGGCCGGCGGACCAGGGCCCGCGCCAGGGAGATCCGCTGGCGCTGCCCGCCGGACAACGAGGTGCCGCGCTCACCGAGCCGGCTGTCGAGACCGTCGGGCAGGGCCGCGACGAAGCCGTCGGCCTGCGCGGCCCGCAGCGCGGCCCACACGTCGTCGTCGGAGATGTCGGCTCCCCCGATCTGACGACCCAGCGTCACGTTGCCCCGCACGGTGTCGTCGAAGAGGAACGCCGACTGCGGCACCAGCGCCACGGCCTCGGCGAGCTCGCCGCGCGCGAAGTCGCGCAGGTCGGTGCCGTCGAGCACCAGCCGGCCCTCGTCGGGGTCCACCAGGCGGGCCATCAGCGTGGTCAGCGTGCTCTTGCCGGACGCGGTCGCGCCGACCAGGGCGACGGTGCGTCCCGGCTCGACCGTGAAGGACACTCCTTCGATCAACGGCTGGTCGGGGTCGTAGCGGTAGCCGAGCCCGTCGACCTCCAGGCGGGCGCCCGAGGCGGCGGCGGGGTCGACGGTGTGGTCGCCGTACGGCATCTCGCCGGTCGCCCGCAGCACCGAGCGCACCCGGTGGTAGCCCACGACGCTGCGCGGGAACTCACCCAGCAGCCAGCCGATCGCCCGGATCGGGAACGAGACGATCGTGAGCAGGTAGGCGACCGTCACCACGTCGCCGGGGTCGGTGGCGCCGTTGAGCACCCGCTCGACGCCGACGACCAGCACGATCAGGACGCCGAGGTTGGGCAGGGCGGCCAGGGTGGGGTCGAAGGCGGCACGGATCCGGCCGGCGCGGATGTTGATGTCACGCAGCAGCTCGGCCTTCTCGGCGAACCTGGCCGTCTCCTCGGCCTCGCGGCCCAGGGTCTTGACCACCATCGCACCGTCGAAGGACTCGTGGGCGACCTCGCTGAGCTCGGCGCGCAGCTGCTGCGCCTTGGTCATCAGCGGGGAGGCGAGGCGCTGGTAGGCCACGTTGGCGAGCACCACGGCTGGGAAGACCAGCAACCCGACCAGGGCCAACACCATGTCGGCGAAGAACATCTGCGCCACGGCGATCACCATCATCGCCAGCACGCCGACCGCCATCGGCAGCGGCGCGATCGGGCCCCACGCCGCCTCGACGTCGGAGTTGGCGTTGGACAGCAGCTGGCCGGTCGGGTGCCGGTGGTGCCACTCCATCGGGAGCGCGAGGTACTGCCGGGTCACCTCGCGGCGGGTGTGGGCCTGCATCCGGTACTGCATGACACCGGCGCCGAGCCGGCGCGCCACGATGCCGACCGCGCGCAGCAGCGCGACGCCGAGGAACAGCGCGAAGACCGCGACCATCAGGCCCGCCCCGATCTCGCCGTCCTCGAACGCGGGCAGCACGACGTGGTCGGTCGACCAGCCCAGCACCCAGGCGTCGGCCACGGTGAGTGCGCCGAACAGGACACTGCCGACGGTGGAGAGCGTGAAGATCCACGGCTCGCGTCGGATCGCCACCCCGAGGACCCGGAACCCCTCGACCGAGGTCCCTCGCTTGCCGTACGACCCACTACCGAGTGTCTCGCTCACTACCTGCCCGTCGCCGCCTGCTGATCTGCCGTCGGGGAACCCCGCCGTCGGGTCAGGCTATTCCCACGCTCCGACATCGGGCGTCGCGCCGGGTGCTGGCGGCTACTGTCGGTCGCGTGACCGAGCCCCTCTCCCGCCGCGAACGCACCGCCCTCTGCGACCTCGCGATCGAGGTTGGCCCCGGCTCGCCGACCCAGTGCGCCGGCTGGACCGCCCAGGACCTCGTCATCCACCTCCTCGTGCGCGAGCGGAGCCCGCTCGGCGCGGCCGGCATCCTGGTCTCCCCGCTCGCGGGCTTCACCGACCGGGCGTCCGAGCGCTACGCGCAGCGGGAGTACGGCGAGCTCGTCGGCCGACTCCGCTCGCCGGGCGGTCTGTTCGCGATTCCGGCGGTGGACCGGGCGGCGAACACCTTCGAGTACCTCGTCCACCACGAGGACCTGCGACGCAGCCAGTCCGGCTGGGCGCCGCGACAGCTCAACCCGGCAGACGTCGACACGCTCTGGGCCTCGCTGACCAAGGGGCTCGGCTTCTTCGGCCGCAGGCTCCCCGGCCCGACCGTCGTACGGCGCGCCGACACCGGCGCCACCGCCGTCGGCAAGAAGGGAGCCAAGGATCGACAGAGTCCGGTCACGGTCACCGGCGACGTCGTCGAGCTGATCCTCTTCCTCTTCGGCCGCTCCGCGACACGCGGGCTGGAGTTCGACGGCCCCGACGAGGCCGTGGCCGCTCTGCGCGAGGCCGATCTCGGCGCCTAGGGCTCCGCGCCGCGCCGGGCGCCGTACCGTCTCTCCATGAGAGTCGCACTCGCAGCAGGACTGACCGTGTCCGTCGCCGTGCTGGCCGGGTGCGCGGGCTCCGGCTCCTCGGACGAGGCAGCACCCGCGACGCCGACCAGCGATCCCGCCGAAGCGGAGGTCACCGAGCTCGACGCCGGTCCGGTCGGTGTCGCCGACGTCGGAGGTACGCCGTGGACGGTGCTGGTCGACGACGGCACGGTCCGGACCGCCGACGACGAGCGGATCGACGTGGGCGAGGCGCCGTTGCGGCTGGCCGAGACGCCGAAGGGCGTGTGGGTCAGCGTGATCGGCGACGGCACCGTCGTGCGCATCGACCCGGCGTCCGGCGAGGTGGATCGTACGGTGCGGCTGCGTCCACGAGGCAGCGAGCCCGAGGGGGTGGCCTGGGACGGCGAGTCGCTGTGGGTCGTCGACCAGGCCCACGGCCGGGTGGTGCAGCTCGACGACGACGGCACCGTGATCACCTCGATGAGCACCGACGACGAGCCGCGACTCGTGTCCGCCGGTCCGAGCGGGGTCTGGGTCACCAACTACGGCGGGTCCTCGCTGACCCGGGTGAGCCGTCCCGCGGTCGTGACCACCGTGCCGCTCGAGGGCTGCGTGGGGCCGCAGGGAGTCGCCGAGGCGGGCGGACGCGCCTGGGTGGCCTGCACCCTGAGCGGGAAGGTGGTCGCTCTGGACACCCGCACCATGAAGCAGGCGGCCGAGATCGACGACATCCCCGACGCCGACGCGGTCGTCGCGTCGGGCGACACGGTGTACGTCATCGGGCAGTCAGGCCCGACGATCTACGTCATCGACGGCGCGAGCGGCGAGCTCACCGACACGGTCGTCCTCGGCACGGCCACGCCGACCAACGAGAACGTCGGCGCCGCGGTCGTCGGCGACGACCTGGTCGTCACCCACCCGGACGAGCAGCGGATCTATACCCTTCCGCTGCCCTGAGGGGCTACCGTCAGCGGCATGTGGATCTGGATCGTTGTCGGGGTCGTGGCGCTCGCCGCCGGCGTCTACGCGTTCTGGCCTCGTGCGGACCATCTCGGGTCCCGGGTCAACCGCGCGTCGACCATCGCCCACGGTCGGGCCGACCCGTACGGCGGCACCAGCGGCCCCAACAACAGCGGTGCCGACGGCGGTGGCGGTGGCGGCGGGATCTGAGCAGACCGGTCTCAGACGTCGAACACCTTCATCACCTCGTCGCCGTAGTCGTTGATGACCTTGACCGCGATCCGTCCCGTGGTCGGTCTGTCGAACGACCGCGACGTGGTCTGGTAGAGCGACCCCCAGGCATCGGCGTCGATCTCGGCCCGCAGCGCGGTCTTCAGGCGCTTGTAGGGGTCGCCGCCGCCGGTGAAGTAGCAGTGCCGGACGAAGAACGAGTCGCCGTTGTAGCTGGTGTCGATCATCCAGAGCGCGATCTGGCCGATGCCGCCGCTGCGGACCTCCCCGGTCGTCGGGTCGTAGACGTCGACGCCGTTCAGCTCGACCTCGATCGCACCGTCCGCGGTGGTGCGAACCTCGATGTCGGGCTCACCGAAGACGGTGAAGAGGTTGCCGGCACCGGTCTTCTTGAGGTCCTCACCCATGAGCAGGTCGACGTTCATCCGCACGAACAACAGCTTGATCCGGCCGAAGGACCGCTCCCCCGTCACCTCGGCGAAGCCCTCGGCGGAGGTGTCCACGGTGACGCCGTCCTCCTCGGTGACCTCGGAGGTCGTGGCGTCGAAGGCGAACCCCAGCAGGCAGACCAGGTCGACGTCCCCGGCCCGGATCGCCTCACGGACGGCGTCCTTGGCGAAGCCCTGGCTCACCGTGCCGTACTGCGGGCCGATCGCGATGCCGACCCTGGCATCGTCCGCCGTGACGCCCACCGCCTGGAGGTAGGTGCCCGGGTAGGGCTCGACGGAGGCGAACTCGATCCGTTCTGACTTGCGGCCGTTCTGTACGCCGGCCCGCTGCAGGTTCTCCAGGATCGAGGCCTCGAAGGTCGGTCCGTCCGGCTGCTCGGCGCCGGCCTTCTCTGAGATCGACTCGTGGTCGTCGGGCCCACCGGCGAAGGCCAGGCTCCGGTGCGGGCTCAGGCTCTCCACGGTGAACGGACCGGTCACCCGTACGACGCCCTTGTCCTCGTACGGCTTGTCGTAGAGCAGCTCGAAGTCGGCGTGCCGCTTGATGGCGGCATCGACCTCCTCGCGACTCATCCCGTCCACGAGGTCCGGGTTGTTGGCGATCGACTTCAGGGTGATGTGCTGGACCCGCTCGTAGACGAAGCCGTGCCGGATGTCGTCGCCGGTGGGCGCCGGCGGCAGCGCCCTGCCGAGCGCCCGGGCCTCGGCCGCACGGCCCTTCGCGGAGTCGGCCAGCAGGTAGTACGGGTACTTCGCCCCCATCAGGCGCTGCCGCGCCAGCGCCAGCGCCACCCGCGAGGTGTCGATCGTGATCCACCGTCGGCCCCACTGCTCGGCGACGTACGCCGTCGTGCCGCTGCCACAGGTCGGGTCCACGACCAGGTCACCGGGGTCGGTGCACAGGAGCAGACACCGCTCGATGACCTTCGAACCCGTCTGGACGACGTAGAGCTTGTCGTCGGTGAAGTTGCCCGTCGCCGTGTCCGTCCAGTTGTCGGTGAACGCCTGGAGCGAGAAGTCGTCGACGTAGCGGACGTAGCGGACGCTGTTGCGGGCAACGTGGATCCGGCCGGCCAGGGCCAGTCTCGACATCCCGGCCGGGAACGACGCCTTCCAGTGGGCGTTCGCACCCGGGTGGTAGGTCTTGCCCTCGTGCACGAAGGGCTGCGGGCTGCCCGCCGCGCCCTGCGAGATCAGGTTGTCCGGCTGGTAGAGGCGAGCACCGTCCGGCAGCGCGGCAGCGCCGGACGCCTCGCCGGCGGTGATGCCGCGACGCGAGCCGTCGGGCAGCTCGATCCAGCGGTAGCCCTGGCGGTTGCCGGCCTGTCGCCACAGCCGCCGGGACTTCACGGTGTCGATCTGGCGCGCGTACCACAGGACGTTGTCGCCGCTGCGCCCGAGCGCGTTGGCCTGGGAGAAGCCGCTCGTCGTGACGAAGGCGATCTGGCTGACGAAGTTCTCACTGCCGAAGACCTCGTCCATGAGGCTGCGCACGAGGTGCACGTTCTCGTCGCCGATCTGCACGAAGCACGAGCCGGACTCGGTGAGGAGCTCCCGGGCGGCGAGCAGCCGATCGCGTAGGTAGGACAGGTAGGAGTGGATGCCCAGCTCCCAGGTGTCACGGAACGCCTTGATCTGCTCGGCCTCGCGCGCGGCGTCCTCGACCTTGCCGTCCTTCACATCGCGCTTGCGGGTCGAGGCCTGCCAGTTGGAGCCGAACTTGATGCCGTACGGCGGGTCGACGTACACCATCTGGACCTGGCCGCGGAGTTCCTCCCGCTCGGCGAGCGAGGCCATCACCTGCAGTGAGTCGCCGAGGACCATCCGGTTCGACCAGGCGGTGGAGTGCTGGTAGAAGTCGACGAGGTCGAGCTCGTCGAGGTCGTCGAAGGTGTCGAAGAGCGTCGGCGCGGGCTCGTCCTCGGCAGCGGAGGTACGGCGGAGACCCTCGACCAGGGCCCGCGGGTCGATCTTCTCCTGGATGTAGATCGGCGGGGCGTCCGCCGCGTCGGCCACGTCGTACTTGCCGCGCCAGACCAGCTGCGGGTCGAGCGACGGGTCCCGGTCGAGGAGGACCTGCCGGCGCTCCTCGACCTCGGGGGTGACGAACTCCTGGGCATCGACGGTCGGCAGGTTCATCCGCCGGTCACCGTGGGTGATGGACTCGACCGGGGTCGGCCCCGCGCGTCTACGAGGCGGCACGGTGCCTCCCCGCGCCCCGCTCGCGGAAGTCGGCGCGGTCATCGCTGCCGACGATCGGACCGTCGGCGTACAGCACCGCGATGGCCTCGTCGAGGTCTGCCTTCGCCGTCGTCATGTCGGTGATCTCGAGGTAGCCCCAGCGCCCGAACCCACCGTGGTTGTTGACCGCGACGCACCACTGGTCGCGGGCCACCGCGAGCTTCATGTCGGCCAGGCCCGGGGTGACGAGACGCTTCTGCCCACCCGAGACCTCGACCACGAGAGTGCGCGGGACGTCCCCGTCGCGCTGCTCGAGGCGGAGCAGGAAGTCGGGCACGTAGTGGTGGGCCCGACCTTCGTGGAGGTACGGGATCGTGAAGTCGAGGTGGTCGTTCTTCGCGTACGCCGCCACGTCGCGGTGGTGCTCGGCGAACTCCATGAGGAGCTGCTCCCAGGTGTTCCCGTGGGGTCCGTCGAGCACGACGTGGCTGAGCTCGCAGCGCGAGCCGTCGGTGGGGAGCGCGACCTTGCGGGTCACGAACGAGACGCGTGCGGTGGACCCCTCCGGTTCGAACGGGTGCAGGATCGGGCGCAGCAGGGGCTGCACGACACCCTGGTGGTGGATCAGCTTGTGCACCTCGTCGGCGGCCCGGCTCTGCCACTGCACGTACGTCGTGAGGTGGGCCAGGGAGAAGCCGTCGCGCACCTCGACTGCCCGGTCGATCCAGTCGCGGCACAGCCGCACCAGCTCGGGGAAGAGCCACGGCCGGGCGTCCCCCGCGTCGGTGCGGTAGTGCGTCCGCACGAGGCGCGAGGCCAGGTGGTAGGCGACACTCTGCGGCCGGCCGGCTCCCGGGGCGTCGGAGACGAGCTCCGGCTCGCCCACCACCGGTGCCGCCAAGGTCCAGCCCGGCACCACGTCGGGCCCGACGACGAACGGCGGCAGGACGTCGGGCAGGTAGAGCTGGCCACGCTCGGGCGCCTCGAGCCGGTAGCCGGCCAGCCGCGGGAAGGTGATCCGCGACGCCTGCCGTCCCTCCATGGTGCGCACCAACGTCGACGGACGCGGCGGGCGCTCGGGCCCGATCTGCTTGTCCGTGGGGATGAAGGCGAACGGGACGCCGTACACGTTCGCGTACTCGGGTTCGAATCGCCCGTCGTCACCGACGTCGTAGGACCGTCGCCGCAGACCGCGGCCGACCACCTGCTCGCACAGCAGCTGGCTGCCGAAGGCCCGGATGCCGAGGATGTGGCTGACCGTGTTGGCGTCCCAGCCCTCGGTGAGCATCGCCACCGACACCACGCAACGCACCTGCTCGCCGAGGCGGCCCGGCTTGCCGACGGTGTTCATCACCTCGCGCAGCAGGTCCTCGTCGGTGATCTGGTCGACGTCGGCGCCCGGACTGCGCAACCTCAGCTCGGCCTGGAAGGCCGCGATCTCGGCGGCCGCGGCCTCCTTGAACTCCTTCTTCATCGCCTCGCCAGACTCCAGCTGCGCGGAGTCGACGAGCACCGTGCGCGGCCGACCGCGGAGGAGACCGTCCTCGACGTTGCCCAGGAGGGGCAGGTTGCCCGGGACCCACCTGGTCTCGTCGCCGACGGCGACCGGGTAGCCGGAGATCCAGTCGTGGACCAGCTTGGAGACGGCGGTGTTCGGGCAGACGACGATGAAGACCGGCGGCGTGTGCCCGAGCGCCTCGAGCTCGGCCTCCCAGTGCCAGAAGCTGCGTTCGTACGACGTGTAGAGGCTGCGCAACGCCCCGACCAGCTCGTCGGGCGGCGTCCAGTCCCCGGCGTCGAGGTCCTTGCGCGACCGCTTGGGAAGCGCCTTGCCGACCTTGTCCCACAGGTCGAGGTAGGTGACGGTGTCGTGGGCCGCGTCGTCGTCGACGGGGGTGCGCGGCACCTTGACGATGCCGGACTCGATGGCGTCCATCAGCCCGAAGTCGCTCACGACCCAGGGGAAGATGAACCCCTCCTTGTGACCGGAGCCCCTGAGGTAGAACGGCGTCGCGGACAGGTCGTAGACCGCCTTGACGCCTACCGTGGCGGCGACCGCCTGCAGCCCCTTGAACCAGACCCGGGCATCGGCGTTGCGGTCCCGGTCCTCGGAGTCGGCATCCTCGCCGGCCATCTCGATCGGCTTGTCCTGGTAGCAGTGGTGCGCCTCGTCGTTGAGCACGAGGATGTCGCGCTGCCGGCGCCCGGAACCGACCCCCCAGCCGCGCAGGAGCCGCGAGACCATGGCGTCCGGAGTCTCCTTGAACGGATCGCTGCGCCCCTGCAGCAGCAGCTTGCGCGTGGTGGCGGCGACGCCCTTGATCTCCTTGCTGTCGCGCAACAGGAACTGGTGGTAGTTGACGACGAGGATCTGCGCCTTGCTGAGCTGCGCCCGCAGCTCCCCTGGCACCAGCTCCCTCTGGTCGTAGTAGTTCTCGGTGTCGTTCGGCTGGAGCACCCGGAGCCGGTCGCGGATCGTGATGCCGGGAGTGACGACCAGGAACCGCCGTACGAAGCGTGGGTCTCGCGGGCCGGCGAGCTTGTTGAGGGTGTGCCAGGCGATGAGCATCGCCATCACGACCGTCTTGCCGCTGCCGGTCGCCATCTTGAGCGCGGTCCGCGGGAGTCCCGCATTGTGCTCGGCGTTGATCTCGGCGAGGGCGGTGCGCCAGTCGCGACGGGCGCCGTACCGCTCACGGCCGGCCACCTCGGCGAGGTAGATCGCGGTCTCCACTGCCTCCCGCTGCGCGAACAGCACCCGGTTGTCTCGCTGCGGGTCGGCCCAGTGGAGCAGCAGCGTGCGAGTGGTGGCGGTGACGCCCTCGTACCCGCGCGCCCGCCAGACGTCGAGCTCGGAGCGCAGGTCGTTGATCAGCGAGTTGCGCTGGACCTGCTCGTGCGTGAGGGCGAGCACCTCCTGCACCGAGTCGTCCTGGCCGCGCTTGCCCTTGCGCACCGGGGCGATCGGGATGAACGACTCGCTGGGGCGCCGGCCCTCGAGGACCGTGCCGGTCGGCCCGTTGGGCCCCAGCTCGAAGTAGCCGGCCGGAGCGTCGTACGGCCCGTTGAGCACCGGATTCGCCAGGGGCGACACCTCGTCCCGCGACGTACCCACCTCCTCGACGGCTCAACATATGCGGCATGGCTCAATATATGAGGCTGTACCGACGGTCGCGAGCGAACACGCTGATCGGGTGGGCGCGGCCGACCATCTCCCTGAGTTCGAGGAGCGCGCGAAGCTCTTCGGCGAGAAGGTGCGCACCCGGCATGACGAGCTTGGTCTCACGGAGCGACAGCTCATCGATCGGACCGGTCTGAGCCGCAGCTACATCCAGCTGCTGCTGAACAACCGCGGAACGGCCAAGCACCCCGACACCGGTCGGTACGGGCCGGTCAACCCGACCCTCGACGTCATCTGGCGGCTCTCCGAGGCCCTTGACCTGGACCCGGCCTACCTGGTCGACACGAGCCGCGGAGTCGAGCACCACGTCGGCGGTGGGCCGGGCACGTAGGCTCACCCGCGTGAACGATCCGCTCCTGCACAAGTACGACCCGGCGTACGGCAGACCTGCCGAGCTCGGCGAGCTGGCCCGAAACGCCGGTCGAGCGCTCAACCAGCGCATGCTCGACCAGCTCGACGGTTCCATGAACCTGCTCACCAAGGCAGTCGCCCGACTGGACGCCGGCGACACCGGGCAGGCCGATCGGCTGGTCGCACGCGCTGCCGCGATGCCCTACGACCCGCGCGAAGAGGGCTCTCCGGGCGTTCAAGGTGCCGCCCAGATCGTCTACAACCTGATCTCCGACCAGTTCGAGGCGAGCGCCGAGGACGACTCGAGGTGGCTGACGGCGGCCGTCGACGTGCACGCCTCCACCATCGGACCGGCGCGCCTCAACCTCGAGTCGGCGCTGCACGGCTTCCTCCTCCAGGACAGCCTGTTCGCCCTGAGTCGGGGTGAGCAACGCCTGATCCGCAAGACCTTTGGTCACGCTCCGATGGAGGCGGACCTCGGCGACGGTCCCGAAGCAACGGCAGGAGAGCGCGTGATCGTCATCGACTCGCTGCTCGGCTCCGCGCGGGCACTGCGCTCGGCGTACGGGCTAGGCGGTCAGCGAACCGGGTGACCGGCGTCCGCGAGCGACTGCTTCACGTCCGCGATCCGCAGCGTCCCGAAGTGGAACACGGTCGCGGCCAGCACCGCGTCGGCACCCGCCTCGACCGCGGGCGGGAAGTGCTCGGTGGCGCCGGCGCCACCCGAGGCGATCACCGGGATCGAGACCTCACGGCGTACGGCGCGGATCAGCTCGAGGTCGAACCCGTCCTGGGTCCCGTCGGCGTCCATGGCGTTGAGCAGGATCTCCCCCGCCCCCAGCTCGGCCGCGCGCACGGCCCACTCGATCGCGTCCAGGCCCGCTGACTTGCGGCCACCGTGGGTGGTGACCTCGAAGCCCGAGTCGGTCATCTCGGTGGTCGAGCCTGTCGAGACCCGGCGGGCGTCGACGGAGAGCACCAGCACCTGGTTGCCGAACCGGTCGGCGATCTCGGCCACCAGCTCGGGCCGGTTGATCGCGGCGGTGTTGACCGCGACCTTGTCGGCGCCGGCCCGCAGCAGCCGGTCGACGTCCTCGACGCTGCTCACTCCCCCGCCCACCGTCAGTGGGATGAAGACCTCCTCGGCCGTGCGCGACACGATCTCCATCGTGGTGGCGCGCCCCTCGTGCGAGGCCGAGATGTCGAGGAAGGTCAGCTCGTCGGCACCCTCCGCGTCGTACACCTTCGCGAGCTCGACCGGGTCCCCGGCGTCACGGAGGTCCTGGAAGTTGATGCCCTTGACCACCCGGCCGCCGTCGACGTCCAGGCACGGGATGACGCGTACGGCGAGGCTCACTTGCCCTCCGTTGATCGAGCCTGTCGAGATCTCGTCAGCGCGAGCGCGTCCTCGAGCGTGAACCGGCCCTCGTAGAGCGCGGTGCCCGCGATCGCGCCCTCGACGCCGTCGGCGACCAGGCCCATCAGCGCCTCGATGTCGGCGAGCGTGGTGACGCCACCCGAGGCGACGACGGGCGCGTCCGTGACGGCGCAGACGTCGCGGAGCAGCTGCAGGTTGGGCCCCTGCAGCATGCCGTCCTTGTTGACGTCGGTGACGACGTAGCGGGCGCAGCCCTCGGAGTCGAGCCGGGCGAGGGTCTCGTAGAGGTCGCCGCCCTCCTTGGTCCAGCCCCGGGCCGCGAGCGTGGTCCCGCGGACGTCGAGGCCGATCGCGATCCGGTCACCGTGCTCGGCGATGATCTTGGCGCACCACTCCGGCTGCTCCAGCGCGGCGGTGCCGATGTTGACCCGGCGGCAGCCCGTGGCGAGCGCCGCCTCCAGCGACTCGTCGTCGCGGATGCCGCCGCTCATCTCGACCTTGATGTCGAGCGCCCCGACGATCTGCGCCTGCAGCTCGCGGTTGGTGCCACGACCGAACGCCGCGTCGAGGTCGACCAGGTGCAGCCACTCCGCACCGGCGTCCTGCCAGCGCATCGCGGCGGCGACCGGGTCGCCGTACACGCGCTCGGAGCCGGCGACGCCCTGGGCGAGCTGGACGGCCCGGCCCTCCGTGATGTCGACGGCGGGGAGGAGCTCGAGGTAGTCGGACATGTCTTCTCTCTGTCAGCTGGTCAGGAGGATGAGGACGATCGGGGTGATCAGCAGGCTCAGGCCGAGCGCCAGGAACCGCACGGCCCAGTCACCGGAGGCGAGCCAGACCAGCACGTTGACGGTGAAGACGGAGACGAAGACCAGGGCGGTGCGCGTCTGGTGGCGCCGGGCGATGATCCCGTCGGCCCGCTTGCGCGGCCGCGGGATCCAGCCGGTGAGCGCCTGCTTGCGGGCGTCGCGGCGCGCCTGGCGCCGTGCCGCCTCCTGGGCCTCGGCAGCCCGCGCGGCCGCCTCGGCCTCACGCTCGGCCCGGCGCTGGGCGCGCTCCTTGCTCATCTCAGCCCTTGCTCATGACAGGGTCCGCACCCAGTTGCGCAGCAGCGCCGCACCGGCGTCGCCGGACTTCTCGGGGTGGAACTGGGTCGCGGTGAGCGGACCGTTCTCGACCGCCGCGACGAACCGGTCGTCACCGTGGGTCGACCAGGTCACCAGGGGCGCCCGGGTGCGGTCGTTGGTCTCGAGGGTCCAGTCGCGGACGGCGTACGAGTGCACGAAGTAGAAGCGCTCGTCCTGGATCCCGTCGAAGAGGGTCGTCCGCTGAGTTGGATCCTGGGGGACCTCGACGGTGTTCCAGCCCATGTGGGGTACGACGGGCGCCTGGATCCGCTCGACGACGCCGGGCCACTCGTCGCAGCCCTCGGTCTCGACACCGTGCTCCACCCCGCGCTCGAAGAGCACCTGCATGCCGACGCAGATGCCCAGCACCGGGCGCCCGCCGGCGAGCCGGCGTCCGATGATCCGCTCGCCCTTGATGGCGCGCAGGCCGGCCATGCAGGCGGCGTACGCGCCGACTCCGGGGACCAGCAGCCCATCGGCGTTCAGGGCCGCGTCGAAGTCACCCGTGAGCGTCACCTCGGCCCCGGCGCGCTCGACCGCGCGCACGGCGGAGCGGAGGTTCCCCGACCCGTAGTCGAGGACGACGACGCTGGGCTTGCCGGTCAGAGCGAGCCCTTGGTGCTCGGGACCCCGGTCTCCCGCGGGTCGATCGCGACCGCGTCGCGGAAGGCCCGGGCGAACGCCTTGAACTGGGTCTCCACGATGTGGTGCGGCTCGCGGCCCGCCAGCACGCGCACGTGCAGGGCGAAGTGGCCGTGGAACGCGATCGACTCGAAGACGTGCTGCGTCAGGGAGCCGAGGTACGGCGCCCTCCCCTGTTCGCTCTGTGAGCCGCCGAGCTGGACGTACTGCTGCCCCTCGGGCTCGCCGGTGTGCACGCAGTAGGGGCGCCCGGAGACGTCCACGACCGCCTGCACGAGCGCCTCGTCGAGCGGGACGGTCGCGTCGCCGAAGCGGCGGATGCCCTGCTTGTCGCCGAGCGCCTCGCGCAGCGCCTGGCCGAGGGCGATCGCGGTGTCCTCGGTCGTGTGGTGGGCGTCGATCCAGTGATCGCCCTCGGACTGCACGGTGAGGTCGACGAGGCTGTGCCGCGCGAACGCGGTGAGCATGTGGTCGTAGAAGCCGATGCCGGTCGAGATGTCGTGACGACCGGTGCCGTCGAGGTCGACCTCGATGAGCACCTTCGACTCGCTGGTCTGCCGCTCGATGCGGGCGGTGCGACTCATGGCTGTCCCTCTTCCGTGACCTCGGTCAGTGCCTGCTTGAAGGATCTCATCTCGTCGGCCGTCCCGATGGAGACTCGCAGCCACCCGTCGGGACCGGTCTCCCGGATCAGCACGCCCCGGTCGAGCAGCCCCTGCCAGACAGCATGACGGTTAGCGAACGTCCCGAACAACGCGAAATTGGCGTCGGAGTCGGCGACCTGGAGACCCTGGGCCCGGAGCCAGTCCACCGTGGCGTCCCGCTCGGCGCGCAGCTCGTTCACCTTCCCGAGCAGCTCGGGCGCGTGCCGCAGCGCCGCGAGCGCGGCCGCCTGGGTGACCGCGGAGAGGTGGTAGGGCAGCCGGACGACCCGGATCGCGTCGCAGATTGCCGGGTCGGCGGCGAGGTAGCCGAGCCGCAGGCCGGCGGCGGCGAACGCCTTGCTCATGGTGCGGCTGACGACCAGGTTGCGGTGCTCGGGCAGCAGCTCGACCGCGCTCGGGACGCCCGTACGCCGGAACTCGCCGTACGCCTCGTCGACCACGACGATGCCGCTCTGCCCATTTCCCGCAGCGGCCTCACACAGCATCCCGACCGCCTCCGGCGGGAGCGCCGTGCCGGTCGGGTTGTTGGGGCTCGGCAGCAGGATGACGCTCGGCTGCCGCTCCTTGATCAGGTCTCGCGCGTGGCCGAGGTCGAGCGAGAAGTCGCTCTCACGGTGACCGACGACCCACTCGGTGACGGTGTCGCGGGCGTACTCGGGATACATCGAGTACGTCGGCGCGAAGCTCAGCGCGACCCGGCCGGGTCCCCCGAAGGCCTGCAGCAGCTGCAGCATCACCTCGTTGGACCCGTTGGCCGCCCACACCTGCTCGGGCGCCACACCGTGCGGCGTGTCCCGGCTGAGGTACGCCGCGAGCGCGGCGCGGAGCTCGACGAACTCCCGGTCGGGGTAACGGTTGAGCGTGGTCGCAGCAGCACCGACTGCGGAGGCGATGTCGGCGGCGCAGGCGAGCGACGGCCCGTAGGGGTTCTCGTTGACGTTGAGCTGGACGGGCACGTCCAGCTGCGGGGCGCCGTACGGCTCGATCCCCCGCAGCTCCTCGCGGAGCGGCGGCCAGCTCACTCTGCCGAATCCTGGGGTGAGAACCGGACCGACACCGCGGCGCCGTGGCCGGGCAGGTCCTCGGCGTTGGCGAGGGTGACGACATGGTCGGCGACCTCCGCGAGGGCGTCGCGGGTGTAGTCCACGACGTGCACCGACTTGGTGAAGGCACGCACCGACAGCCCGCTGCTGTGGCAGGCGCAGCCGGCCGTGGGCAGCACGTGGTTGGAGCCGGCGCAGTAGTCGCCGAGGCTCACCGGGGCGTACTGGCCCACGAAGATCGCACCGGCGTTGCGCACCCGGGCGGCGTACGACGACGCGTCCTCGGTGTGGATCTCGAGGTGCTCGGCGGCGTACGCGTTGACCACGTCGAGGCCCTGCTCGAGGTCGTCGACCAGGACGATGCCGGACTGGTTGCCCGAGAGGCTGGTGCGGATCCGGTCGACGTGCTTGGTTACGGAGACCTGCTTGTCGAGCTCGGCCTCGACGTCGGCGGCGAGCCGCTCGGACGGGGTGACCAGGACCGCCGCGGCCAGCGGGTCGTGCTCGGCCTGGCTGACCAGATCGGCGGCGACGTACGCCGCGTCCGCAGTGTCGTCGGCAAGGATCGCGATCTCGGTCGGGCCGGCCTCGGAGTCGATACCGACCTGGCCCTTGAGCAGCCGCTTGGCGGTGACCGTGTAGATGTTGCCGGGCCCGGTGACCAGGTCGACCTTGGCGCATCCTTTGGTGGTCGAGCCTGTCGAGACCCCGTACGCGAACATGGCGATCGCCTGGGCGCCTCCGACGGCGTACACCTCGTCGACTCCGAGCAGCGCGCAGGCCGCCAGGATCGTCGGGTGTACGGCGCCACCGAACTCGCGCTGCGGCGGGCTCGAGAGCGCGATCGACCGCACCCCGGCGGTCTGCGCCGGGACGACGTTCATCAGCACGCTGGAGACCAGCGGGGCCAGACCGCCCGGCACGTAGAGGCCCACCCGGTCGACCGGCACCTTGCGGTGCGTCACCCGGGCTCCGGGTCCGAGGTCGGTCACCGCGTCGTGCTCGAGCTCGTTGGCGCAGGTCAGCCGCAGTCGCCGGATCGACTCCTCGAGGGCGGCCCGGATGGCGGGGTCGAGCTCGGCCAGCGCCCGTTCGAGCGCGGCGGGCGTGACTCGGATGTCGTCGACGCTCACGGCGTCGAACCGCTCGCCGTACTCCCGAATGGCGTCCAGCCCGCGGGTGCGGACCGCCTCGCAGATCGCATGCACCGCCGGCACCGCCGCCTCGACGTCGAAGTCGGCACGGGGCACGGCTGCGCGGTAGTCGGCCGTCGTACGGTCGGCTCCTCGCAGGTCGATGCGCTGGATCATGGGGCGATTCTACGAGCGCGCCGCGTTCCGAGACGCCGGCGTCCGGTGGTTGAGGTGCGAGGAGCGCCAGCGACGAGCCTCGAAACCTCCGGACGATGGTGACGGTGGTTTCGAGGCTCAGGCGCCAGGGCGCCTTCGCACCTCAACCACCGTGCACGGTGGTTGAGGTGCGAGCGCCAGCGAGCCTCGAAACCACCAGTGCGAGGACCGACTACGTTGACGGTGTGAGCGACACGCTGCCGATGTTCCCGCTGAACGCGGTGCTGTTCCCCGGGCTCAGCGTCCCGCTCAAGGTCTTCGAGGACCGCTACCGGGCGCTGGTCCACCACCTGCTCCGCGTCGACGACCCTGCCGAGCGCGCGTTCGGCTCGGTCGGCATCCGCGAGGGCTATGAGGTCGGCGACCACGGCGCGCAGTCGCTCTACCGGATCGGCTGCCGGATGCAGCTCACCGAGATCGAGAGCCACCCCGACGGCACCTTCGACGTGGTGGCGGTCGGCATGGAGCGGATCGAGCTCCAGCGCCTCGACACGACGGGCACCTTCCCGGTCGGCCACGTCGTCGACCTGCCGGACACATCCGCGCCGGTGCCCGAGGAGGTGCTGGTGCGTGCCCGGGCCGCGTTCACGGCCTACCGAGCCGCGCTGACCGACCTGCGCAGCGACCCGTACGACGGTGCGCTGCCCCGCGACCCGACGTACCTCTCCTGGACGCTGGCGGCCGTCGCGCCGCTGCCGATGTCGGAGCGCCAGTCCCTGCTCGAGGCCGAGGACGCGACCGACCGTCTGATCCTGCTCACCGACCTGCTGCGCACCGAGCTGCGCGCTATGAACGTCATCCCGTCGCTCCCCGCCACCGAGGTGGCCCGCACCCGCTGGTCGCCGAACTGATGGCCAAGAAGAGCTCGTCCGGCGGCACCCCGGCGACGGTCGCGCTGACCCGCGCCGGGGTCGCGTTCACCCTCCACGAGTACCACCACGACCCGCGCGCCGAGTCCTTCGGCCTGGAGGCCGCGGAGGCGCTCGGCGTCGAGCTCGGCCGGGTCTTCAAGACGCTGATGTCGAGTGTCGACGGGACGCTCACCGTCGGCATCGTCCCGGTCTCCGGCCAGCTCAACCTCAAGTCCTTGGCCCGGGCGGTCGGCGGCAGCAAGGCCGCGATGGCCAACGTGTCCGCCGCGGAGCGGGCCACGGGGTACGTCGCCGGCGGGATCTCGCCGATCGGCCAGAAGCGCGCCCATCCCACCGTGCTCGACAGGTCGGCCTCCGAGCACGCCACCATCTTCGTCTCCGCCGGCCGCCGGGGGCTGGACCTGGAGATCTCCCCCGGCGACCTGGTGCGCGTCACCCGGGCGATCGTCGCACCGATCGGCCGGTAGCCAGTCAGTCCGTCGTCACCTTGATCACGGCGTGCGCGACGTCGTCCTCCTGCCAGGCGCTCATCCCGAACGCGGTCAGCGGCTCCAGGTTGTCCCGGAGCTCGTCATCGCCGGTGAGGTCCGCGATCCAGCCGTCGAGCGCGTCGAAGTCGAGGTAGACGATCCCCGTCGCATCGTCGGCGTGCTCGACGACGCGCTTGAACCTGTCGCTGTCGCCGAGCCCGCCGTCCTCGAGCAGGACCTTGCGGTAGTCGGCATCGGGACCGATCGCCACCACGCCGTCGCCGGAGTCGCTGTCGAGGGCCCCTTCGTCCGCCCCGCCGGTGGCGGAGCGGATCTTGTCGAGGACCCCCTCGATGTCGTCGGCGCTGCCGAGGATCTTGACTCCTGCCCCGGAGACCTCACCCGGCCCCTCTGTGGCCATGAACGCCTCCGGGTCGAAGTCAGCGTCGAGCGCGAGCGTGATCGAGGTGCCGAGAAGCGTCTCGGCGTCCTCGGGCAGGTCGAGGCCGAGCTGCTCGTTCGCCTCCGCCAGCAGGTCGTCGACCGACTCTCCCGTGCCCTGGGCGAGCGGCTCGAGCAGCTCGTCCAGCCAGCCGTCCTCGAACTCGAGCCCGAGTCCGACTGCTGCCGCTGTGTCGTCGGGCAGGGTCGTGACGGCCTTCGCTCCGTCGCCACCGGCGGCCAACGTCGCGCTCTTGGCACCGACCCCACCAGCCACCTCGACCTCGAGCCCGCCGTCGTCGAACCGGACCGTCGCGGCCGCTCCCTCGAAGTCCTCGAGCGCCTCGGTCAGCTCGTCCGACCCGGGCGCGTCGCCCTCGCCCATCGAGATGCCCGCACACGGCGCCGGGCAGTCCACGACCGACCCGAGCGGCAGCCCGGGAAAGGTCCCGAGCTGGTCCGCCAGCACCTTGCCGGCCGCCGGAGCGGCGTACATCGAGATGATGCCGCCGTCGCCGGCGGCACCGGTCCAGTGCTGGAAGTCGTCGTCATCGGCGAGTGGCGAGTCGGCGGCGTCCTTTGCGATGCCGTCCACGACCCGCTGGTCCTCACCCAGCAGGGCCCAGTCACCGTCGATGGACCAGGCCACGTCGTCGGGCCCGCCTCCGCCGCACTCGCGGAGCTTGCCCAGTCCCTCGTCGGCGCCGTCCGCGTCGGACACCTGGATCACGAAGACCGGTGCGGGCTCGTCGGCACCGATGTCGACCGCCGCCACCGCGAACCGGTCCCCCAGCCACGGCTCGATGTCGCTGTCGTAGTCGAGGCCGGCGCACTCGGTCTCCCCCTGGAGCTTGTCGAAGACCCACTCCCGGACGTCGTCGTCGGTGTCGAGGCCGATCTCGTCCTCGAAGGCCGGGAACTGCTTCAGGGTGCGCAGCGCCTCGATCTTCTGCCCGCCGCTCGGGTCCAGGTCGATGCTGACGTAGCCGAGGGTGGAGTCGGGCAGCGCCTGCGCCGGCTGGGCGCCAGTCGAGAAGAACGACCAGGCGGCCCAGGCGGCGCCACCCACGGCGGCGGCTCCCACGAGGGCGGCGACCGCGATCACCGTCGTACGACGGCCGCCTCCCGACGAGCTCGGCGGCGAACCGTCACCGCCACGACTGTCGAGGTACTCGACGGGGCCACCGGCGGGCGGCTCGGACGGGGGCGACCCGGCGGGAACGTCGAACGACACAGGCTGACCTCACGATCGATCGCCAGCCCGTGCCGGCGAGGTGGGTGCAGCCTACTCAGCGGGGACGTCGTCCGGAGGAGTCTCCACAGACGGCACCTGCTGCCGCGGGGACAGGCCGATGAAGACGAGCAGCAGCCCGATCAGGGCACCGCTCGGCAGCGCCGTCCACGGGCTGTATCCGGAGACCGTCAGCTGCATCGGGAGCCGGGTGCCGTCGTCGGCGGTGCGGGCGGCGACGTCCGGGTCGGGCGGACCCAGCGCGGTGCCGACTACCAGCATCACCCAGGCGGCGAGTGCCGATCCGACGACCACGGCGGCGAGGGTCAGCAGCGGCACCCGGTCGACCAGCAGGGCGACGGCGACGCCCGCGACCAGGCCGGCGACCAGGGCGACGATGACGTACCACCCCGTTCCGGAGAACTCGTGCTGCAGACCGAGGGCGTCGCCAGCGGTCCAGTGGTGGTCGACGACCACGCCGATCGTCGGGGTCCAGACCCATTGCCACACGACGCCGGCGAGGGCGCCGACGGCGGCCAGGGCGGCGACGACGAGCCCGAGCTGGAGTGCGACCCGCTTGTCCGGCTGGGTGCTCATCCGGTCAGGCACCCCGGGCCGAGGAGCTGCTTGAGGTCGGCGAAGAGCGCCGGGCTCGGCGTCACCCGGTGGTGGTCGCCGATCCGCATCACCAGGGTCTTCTCCCGCATCAGCACCTTGAGGTGCACCTCGGTCACGCCCGGATGGGTCCGCAGCACGTCCTTGAGGTGGTCCACGGTGTCGGCGTTGACCCGCGTCTGAGCCAGCTTGATCACCACCGGACCGGACGGGCCGTCCGAGAGGTCCGGGATGCTGACCTCCTGGCCCATGATCTCCGGCTGGTCCTTGCTCCGCGACAGCCGGCCCTTGACCGTGATGATCGCGTCCTCGGAGATCAGGTGGCCCGCCAGCTGCCACGAGCTCGGGAAGAGCAACACGTCGATGGCACCGTCGAGGTCCTCGAGGGTCACCATGCCCCACGCATCGCCGCGCTTGGTGATCTTGCGCTGGACGCCGGTCACCAGGCCGGTGATCTGGATCGGGCTGCCGTCGGCACGGTCCTCGTCGAGCATCAGCTGACCGACCGTGCAGTCGGAGCTGTTGGCCAGCAGGTGCTCGAGCCCGAGCAGCGGGTGGTCGGACACGTAGAGCCCGAGCATCTCTCGCTCGTGGCCGAGCAGGGTCATCTTGTCCCACTCGTCCAGGTCGGGGACATCGACCCGGGTGCCGGCCGAGCCGACATCGGTCGCCTCGAGCAGGTCGAACATCGAGTCCTGCCCGCCCTCGGTGTTCTTCTTGGCGTCGACGAACCTGTCGACCGTGTCGTCGATGATCGCGACCAGCGCCTTGCGCTTGTGCTTCATCTCGTCGAAGGCGCCGGCCCGCGCCAAGGAGTCGATCAGCCGCTTGTTGCACGCCTGGAGCGGGATCTTCTCCATGAAGTCGTTGAAGTCCTCGTAGCGGCCCTTCTCCTCGCGGGCGCGCACGATCAGGTCGACGACGTTGGCTCCGACGTTGCGGATCGCGGTGAGCCCGAAGCGGATGTCGGGACCGACCGGGGTGAAGTTGGCGGCCGACTCGTTCACGTCGGGCGGGAGCACCTGGATCTTCATCCGGCGGCACTCGTTGAGGTAGATCGCGGACTTGTCCTTGTCGTCCTTGACCGACGTGAGCAGCGCCGCCATGTACTCGGCCGGGAAGTTGGCCTTGAGGTAGGCGGTCCAGTAGGAGACCAGGCCGTACGCCGCGGAGTGCGCCTTGTTGAACGCATAGTCGGAGAACGGCAGCAGGATGTCCCACAGCGTCTTGACCGCGGCCATCGAGTAGCCGCGGTCCTGCATGCCCTGGGAGAAGCCGGCGAACTGCTTGTCCAGCTCCTCCTTCTTCTTCTTGCCCATCGCGCGGCGCAGGATGTCGGCCTGGCCAAGGCTGTAGCCCGCGAGCTTCTGGGCGATCGCCATGACCTGCTCCTGGTAGACGATCAGGCCGTAGGTCTCGCCGAGGATGTCCGCGAGCGGCTCGGCCAGCTCGGGGTGGATCGCCTCGACCGGCTCGCGGCCGGTCTTGCGACGCGCGTACTTGTTGTGGGAGTCGGCACCCATCGGACCCGGCCGGTAGAGCGCACCGACCGCGGAGATGTCCTCGAACTCGTCGGGCCGCATGCTGCGCAGCAGCGCGCGCATCGGGCCGCCGTCGAGCTGGAAGACGCCGAGCGTGTCACCGCGCTGGAGCAGGGCGTACGTCGCCGGGTCGGTCAGCTCGAGGTCCTCGAGCACCACGTCCACGTCGCGGTTGGCCTTGATGTTCTTGACCGCGTCATCGAGGACGGTGAGGTTGCGCAGGCCGAGGAAGTCCATCTTGATCAGGCCGAGGCCCTCACAGGTGGGGTAGTCGAACTGCGTGATCATCGCGCCGTCGGCGGGGCGCTTGAGCATCGGGATGATGTCGAGCAGCGGCTCGCTGGACATGATCACGCCGGCGGCGTGCACACCCCACTGGCGCTTGAGGCCCTCGATGCCGATGGCCGTGTCGACGACGCGCTTGACGTCGTTGTCGGCGTCGTACAGCGACCGGAACTCGCCGCCCTCGCCGAAGCGCTTGTGCTCGGGATTGAAGATCTCCTGGAGCGGGACGTCCTTGCCCATCACGGCTGCGGGCATCGCCTTGGTGATGCGGTCGCCCATCGCGAACGGGTAGCCGAGGATCCGCGAGGAGTCCTTGACCGCCTGCTTGGCCTTGATGGTGCCGTAGGTGACGATCATCGAGACCCGGTCGTCGCCGTACTTCTCGGTGACGTAGCGGATCACCTCGCCGCGCCGACGCTCGTCGAAGTCGATGTCGAAGTCGGGCATCGACACGCGGTCGGGGTTGAGGAAGCGCTCGAAGATCAGGCCGTGGACCAGCGGGTCCAGGTCGGTGATGCGCATCGCGTAGGCGACCATCGAGCCCGCACCCGAGCCGCGGCCCGGGCCAACCCGGATGCCGTTGTCCTTGGCCCAGTTGATGAAGTCGGCGACCACCAGGAAGTAGCCCGGGAAGCCCATGGAGGTGATGACGCCGACCTCGAAGTCGGCCTGCTTGCGTACGTCGTCGGGGATGCCGGCCGGGTAGCGGAACTGCAGTCCCTTCTCGACCTCCTTGACCAGCCAGGAGTCCTCGTTCTCACCGGGCGGGCAGGGGAAGCGCGGCATGAAGGTGCCGTTGCCCTCGGTGAAGGAGACGTCGCAGCGCTCGGCGATCAGCAGCGTGTTGTCGCAGGCCTCGGGGAAGTCGCGCCACAGGTCGCGCATCTCGCGGGCGGTCTTGATGTAGTAGCCGTCGCCGTTGAACGCGAACCGCTGCCCGGGGCCGTCACCGGCCGGGATGTCCATCGTCGAGCCGGAGTTGATGCAGAGCAGGTGCTCCTGGCTCTTCGCATCCTCCTTGTTGACGTAGTGCGAGTCGTTGGTGGCCAGCAGCGGGATCTGCAGGTCCTTGGCGAGCCGCAGCAGGCCGTCGCGGACCCGGGTCTCGATGTCGAGCCCGTGGTCCATCAGCTCGAGGAAGTAGTTGTCCTTGCCGAGGATGTCCTGGAAGTCGGCCGCCGTCTTGCGCGCGGCGTCGTACGCCCCGTGCCGCAGGTGGACCTGGACCTCGCCCGAGGGACAGCCGGTGGTGCCGATGATCCCCTTGCCGTGCTGCGAGAGCAGCTCACGGTCCATCCGTGGATGCTTGAAGAACCCGTCGCGCCACGCGCCGGTCGAGAGCCGGAAGAGGTTGTGCATGCCCTCGGTGGACTCCGAGAGCAGCGTCATGTGGGTGTAGGCGCCGCGGTTGGAGACGTCGTCGGGGCCGCCGCCGTAGAAGTTGACGCCCTTGCGCTCGAAGCGGGAGATGTTGGGGGCGAAGTAGGCCTCGATGCCGATGATCGGCTTGACCCCGGCGCCCTTCGCCTTCTTGTAGAACTCGTAGGCGCCGAACACGTTGCCGTGGTCGGTCATCGCGATGGCGGGCATCCCCAGCTCGGCCGTGCGCTCCGCGAGGGCACCGAGGCGAGCGGCTCCGTCGAGCATGGAGTACTCGGTGTGGACGTGGAGGTGGACGAAGGAGTCCTGGGAGCCGTTCGCCATCGTCGCGGGCCACTCCTTGTTGATCGTGGGCATGCCTGACAGAGCCGCGAGTCGGTCGTCGGCGCCGTATGGGGGAAGAACGTCAGACTACGCGACTCGGGGACCAGATTAGAGAGGCACTCCGACATCGGTGGTTGAGGTGCGAGGGCCGCTAGGCCCGAGCCTCGAAACCACCCTCGGCGGGACGTGCAGCGGCCGCGTCGAGGCTCTCGGTGATGACCGTGTGCACGATCCGGGACAGCCGCTCCACGCCCAGCGCGGGCGCCCGGATAGCCATCGTCTCCGCGATCTCGCGCTCGCGCACCGGGTCGCGGGACGGGTCGTGCTTGATGTCTTGCACCGCGGCGGTCACCGCCGTACGGCGGGCCAGCAGCTCGCCCAGCTGGTCGTCCACCTCGTCGATCAGCTGCCGCAGGAAGGCCAGCGGGTTGCGGCCCGGCCACGCCATCCGGACGTCGGGCGCCTGCTCCTCGTTGGCCGATCCGTCGGTGCGCTCGAGCTCGACCAGGCCGTGGCGGGCGTAGAAGGCCCGGGCCGGGAGGTTCATCTCGAAGACCCACAGGCAGAAGCCGTCCGGGCGCTGGGCCTTGACCAGGTCCAGCAGCGCCGAGCCGACGCCCTGGCCGGCGTACGCCGGGGCGACGTACAGGTCGTCGAGCCAGGTCGCGGTGAACCGGGCGTACCCGACCACGGCGCCGTCGTGCTCGGCGACCCAGACCTCGTCCTGCCCGATCCGGGACGCGAGCCAGCCTGCGACCTCCGCGTCCGTGTGGACCCCGGGCGGCATCGCGGCCTCGCGGCGCGCGGCGAGGTGTACGGCGGTCACCGCCTCCGCGTCGGCCTCGGCAGCCGGTCGCAGGGTCAGCTCAGTCGGCATCTCGAATGACCTCGAGGGCGTGGGCGAGGTCGTCGGGGTAGGTCGACTCGTACTCGACCTGCTCGCCGGTGTCCGGGTGCTCGAAGCCGAGGCGCATCGCGTGCAGCCACTGGCGCTCGAGCCCGACCCGCTTGGCGAGCGTCGGGTCGGCGCCGTACGTCAGGTCGCCGACGCAGGGGTGCTTGAGCGCGGCCATGTGCACCCGGATCTGGTGCGTGCGCCCGGTCTCGAGGTGGACCTCCAGCAGGCTGGCGAACCGGTGCGCCTCGAGCGTCTCGTAGTGAGTGACGCTGTGCCGACCGTCGGCCATCACCGCGAACTTCCAGTCGGACTTGGGGTGCCGGCCGATCGGGGCGTCGATGGTGCCCTCCAGCGGGTCCGGATGACCCTGCACGAGCGCGTGGTAGACCTTGTCGACCGTGCGGTGCCGGAAGGCGTTCTTGAGCACCGAGTACGCGTGCTCCGACTTGCAGATCACCATCACGCCGGAGGTGCCGACGTCGAGCCGCTGCACGATGCCCTGGCGCTCGGAGGCGCCGCTGGTGGAGATCCGGTAGCCCGCGCCGGCGAGGTGGCCGACGACCGTCGGGCCGGACCACCCGGGCGAGGGGTGTACGGCGACGCCGACGGGCTTGTCGATCACCACGATGGCGTCGTCGTCGTGGATGATCTTGATCCCCTCGACGACCTCGGCCCGGACCTCGAGCGGGTCGACCTGGACCGGGATGCGTACGTCGAGGATGGCGCCCGGGAGGACCCGGTCGCTCTTCGCGACCGAGGCACCGTCGAGCTCGACGTGGCCGGCCGCGATCAGGTCCGCGGCGCGGGTCCGCGAGAGGCCGAACAGCTGGGCCATGGCGGCGTCGACGCGCTCCCCCGCCAGCCCCTCCGGAACGGTCAGGACACGGTGGTCTGCTGGGCCGGTCACGCGGTGCCCTCTCCGGGCTGCTCGTCGGTCTTGTCGGGGGTGCGGGTCCCGTCGAGGCGGACCCCGCGGAAGACCTGGACCAGGATCAGGCCCGCGGCGATGTTGATGCAGATGTCGGCCACGTTGAAGACCGGCCAGTGCGGCAGCATGAAGAAGTCGATGACGTGGCCGCGCAGCGGCGCGGGCTCGCGCACGAGGCGGTCGGTCAGGTTGCCGGCGACGCCCGCGAGCAGGAACCCGAAGGCGAAGGCCCACCCGAGGCTGCCGATGCGGCGAGCCAGGACGAGGATCACCACCACGGCGGCGATCGCCAGGCAGCTGAAGACCTGGGTGTAGGCCGTCCCGGTGCTGAACGCGGCCCCGGGGTTACGGACCAGGTGCAGCACGAAGAAGTCGCCGAGGATCTCGACGTCCGGCCGCCCGTCCAGCCGGTCGACGGCGATGATCTTGGAGATCACGTCGACGGCGTACATCGTCACGGCGACGAGCCCGAAGACCGCCAGCAGGCGGGCCTTGGAGCCGCGGGTACGGACGGGTGGGTCTACCTCGTGGTCGCCGGTCAGCGACGCTCCTCGCGCTGCTTGCATGTCATGCACAGTGTGGCACGCGGGAAGGCCATGAGCCGCATCTTGCCGATGGGGTTGCCGCAGGACTCGCACACCCCGTAGGTCCCGTCGTCGATGCGGGCGAGAGCCCGCTCGATCTGGGCCAGCTTGTCGCGCTCGCTGTTGAGCACCATCAGCTCGTGGTCGCGCTCGAAGCTGCTCGCACCGACGTCCGCCTGGTCCTGCCCGGCGCCGTCGCCGGAGTCACGCATCAGCCCGTTGAGCTCGCTGTCGAGTCCCTCGACGATCTCGAGGCTGTGGGTCCGCTGCTCGTGGAGCTCGTCGAGCACCTCTTTGAGCTCGGCCTTGGTCCAGGCGGCCTCGCCGGCACCGACGACAAGAGCGCTGGGAGACACCTTGCGGGCGGGCGCGGCCTTCTTGGCCGGTGCGGCCTTCTTCGCGGGTGCCGCCTTCTTGGCCGGTGCGGCCTTCTTCGCGGGTGCAGCCTTCTTCACGGGTGCAGCCTTCTTCACGGGTGCAGCCTTCTTGACCGGTGCAGCCTTCTTCACGGGTGCAGCCTTCTTGACCGGGGCTGCCTTCTTCACGGGCGCCGCCTTCTTCGCCGGCGCCGCCTTCTTGGCTGGCGCCGCCTTCTTGGCTGGTGCCGCCTTCTTGGCTGGCGCTGCCTTCTTGACCGGGGCTGCCTTCTTCGCCGGGGCGGCCTTCTTCGCCGGCGCCGCCTTCTTGGCTGGTGCCGCCTTCTTGGCTGGCGCTGCCTTCTTGACCGGGGCAGCCTTCTTGACCGGCGCGGCCTTCTTGACCGGCGCGGCCTTCTTCGCGGGCGCCGTCTTCTTCGCCGTCGAGGAGCCCGTGGCCTTCGCCGGCGCCTTCCGGGTCATCACCGTACGGGCTGCTGCCTTCGCCTGACCGGCGATCGACTTCCTCGTGGAGCGTGCCATGAGCGGGCCTCCTCGGCCGTTCGGGCGCCTGTGTTTCGTGCCACAGTGGGTGCAGGGAGATTAGCCGTTGAGTGGTTGCCCCTCCAATCCGCCGCACCGTACGACGCAACACCGGCCGGTCCCCGAGGGGACCGGCCGGTGTCGTCGTACGTCAGATCAGGCCAGGTTCAGGCCAGTGTCAGGCGTCGTCCTCACCGAGGATCGAGCGCAGCCGCTTCGGTGCGGGCGACTCGTCGCCACCGGGCGCCGGGGTCTCCGAGCCGGTGTTGAGCGACTCCAGCTGCTGGCTGAAGTAGCTCTTGAGCCGGGAGCGGTACTCGCGCTCGAACGAGCGGAGGTTCTCGACCTCGCCGTTGAGCTTGTCGCGCTCCTTCTCGAGGTCGCCGAACATCTGCCGGCGGCGCTCGGCGGTCTCGGAGTCGAGCATCTGCGCACGGGTGCGAGCGTCGGCCTCGAGCCGGTCGGCCTTGGTACGGGACTCCACGTCGAGCCGCTCGGACTTGGTCCGGGCCTCGGCGATGATCTTGTCCGCCTCGTTCTTGGCCTCTTCGACCAGCTCGTCGGCGTTGCGAGTCGCGATCTCTAGGAGGCGAGCGGCCGCATTGGAGGCCTGCGGAACCGTCTCCACGCGGATCGTCTCGACCGGGCTGGCGGCCACGACCGGCGCCGGCGTGGGCACCGGGGTCGGCTCGGGCTCGGGCTCCGGCTCAGGAGTCTTCTCTACGACGGGCTGGGGCTGGGGCGCAGCAGGCGCCGGAGCACCGGACTGCGCGGCGGCGAGCTTCGACCTGAGGTCGTCGTTCTCCTTCGTGAGCCGCGCGAGCTCAGCCTCCACCTCGTCGAGGAACTGATCGACCTCACCCATGTCGTAGCCCTCGCGGAGCCGGACGGGAGTAAAGCGCTTGTTGCTCACGTCCTCAGGCGTCAGCGGCATGACCTCACCCATTCATTCTCGTCAGAGTTACTGTCCGTCGAACAATAGCGCCTGTGCTGGACCCGGATACATCCAGCACCGCGGTCCCAGGTCAGGAGAAGAAGATCTGGCGGTTGACCTGGAGCAGTACGTAGGCCGCGATCATCACGATCAGGAAGCTCAGGTCGAGCGAGACACTCCCGATCCGCAGCGGTGGGATGACCCGTCGTAGGGCCTTGATCGGTGGATCGGTGATCGAGTAGACGACCTCCAGCGCCACCAGCAGCACCCCGCGGGGTGTCCAGGAGCGCGCGAAGATCTGCACCCAGTCGACTACGAATCGGATCCACAAGAGCGCGATGAAGAACCACAACAGCCCCTCGATGAGGCCCCCGGCAAGTCTCACGTACGACGCGTCCTAGCTCTGGTTGAAGAATCCGCCCTCGACGATGCGCTGCTTGTCCTCGGCGGCCACCGAGACGTTCGGCGGTGAGAGCAGGAAGACCTTGTTGGTGATGCGCTCGATCGTGCCACGCGTGGCAAACACGAGCCCAGCCGCGAAGTCGACCAAGCGCTTGGCGTCAGTGTCGTCCATGTCCGAGAGGTTCATGATCACCGGGGTGCCCTCCCGGAAGTTCTCACCCACTGTGCGCGCCTCGTTGTAGGTGCGCGGGTGCAGCGTGGTGATGCGCGAGAGCTCGGCCACCACCGAGGTCGGGCCGGGCGCCGTGCGCCGGCGCTCGGAGAGGTCGGCGACCGGGGCGGGACGGCTCTCACGCTTCGCCGGCCGCGCGGAGACCGGCATGGTCTCCTGCGTGTCGTACTCGCCGTCGTAGGAGCCGTACTCGTCGTCGTACCGGCCGGTGTCCTCGAGCAGGCCGAGGTACTCGCCGATCCTGCGCATTCCGCCGCTCATGAGTGTTGCCCTCCGGTACTCCTGCGCCCCTTGACGGGACGCACTCTTGGTGTTTGGGACCCTACTTGAACTGCGGCCTCGAACCGAGGACCGCGGAGCCGACACGCACGTGTGTCGCGCCGGCGTGGACTGCCTGCTCGAGATCGCCGCTCATGCCCGCGGAGAGCCAGGTCGCGCCGGGGTGCTCGAGGACTAGCTCCCGGTGGATCGCCGCGAGGCGTTCGAAGGCCGGCCGCGGGTCCTCGCCGAGCGGCGCGACGGCCATCAGGCCGCGCAGCCGCAGCATCCCGGCCTCCTCGACGGCCCGGGCCAGAGCCGGCAGGCCAGCTGGGTCGGCACCCGCCCGGCCGTCCCGGTCCGGCGGGTCCAGGCTGACCTGGAGCAGCACGTCGACCTCGTGGGAGCGCTGGTGGGCGCCCTTGGCCAGGGGGGCCACCAGCTTGGCGCGGTCGACGGACTCGACCACGTCGGCGTACGCCGCCACCGCGGCCGCCTTGTTGCTCTGGAGCCCCCCGATGAAGTGCCAGGTGAGCCCGAGGTCGGCGCACTCGGCGGCCTTGGCCTCGGCCTCCTGATGCCGGTTCTCCCCCACGTCGGTGACGCCGAGGTCGGCGAGCAGCCGGACGTCGGACGCCGGGAAGAACTTGGTGACCACGACGAGGCGTACGTCGTCGGGGCCGCGCCCCGCGTCTGCGCAGGCGGCAGCGATCCGGTCATGGACCGTCTCGAGGTTGGCGGCGAGCTCGTCGCGGCGGTTCATGCCGTCCTCCAGACGACACCGGCAAGCCGGCCTGCGGCCGCGCCGTCGCGCCGGTAGGAGTGCAGGGACTCGTCCTCGCGGGTGCAGCCGCCCACCTCGACGACCGAGACCCCGGCCGCGGCGAGCTGGGCGAGGACGCCCGCACCGAGGTCGAGCGAGGGTGTCCCCCAGCTCGTCGTCGCACTCGTGGCCGGCACCACCGCGGCGATCTCGGCCTGCAGCTCCGCCGGCACCTCGTAGCAGGCCCCGCAGATGTGCGGCCCGATCCAGGCGCGGATCTCGGTCGCCCCGTGGGTCCGCATCCGGTCCACGGCCGCGGTGACGACACCTCGCCGCACTCCCTCGCGGCCGGCGTGGACCGCGCCGATCAGTCCGTCGGCGGCGACCAACAGAGCCGGCACGCAGTCGGCGGCGCGGGCGAGCAGTGCGACGCCGGGCTGCCCGGTGAGCAGGGCATCGACGTGCGGTCCCCAGGTAGAGCCGCGCCAGTCCTCGACCAGCAGCACCTCGGCGCCGTGCACCTGGTGCATGACGTACGGCGTCGCGCCGGTCGCGGCCGCTACCTGAGCGAGCGCGGCCTCCCGGACGGCTGGTGCGGCCAGGTCGCCCAGGTCGATCGAGGCGTCCGTGAACGCGACCGACACCGTGCCGGTTGCCACCGGCACGGTGTCGCTGAAGAAGAAGGTCACTTCAGGAAGTCGGGGATGTCCAGGTCGTCGTCGTCGAACTGCACCGGGGTCGGCGCCGGCCGGGGTGCGGACGGCTGGCTGGCCTGGGGGGCGGGAGTCGGAGCCGACGCCGGGGCGGCGTTGGCCGGCACGGCGACCTTCTCGGCGGGCTTCGACTCCTGCGCCGGCGTACGCCGCAGCACGTTGCCCTCGTCGCGACGCTTCGGCATGCCGCCGTCGAACCCGGCCGCGATGACGGTGACCCGGACCTCGTCGCCGAGGGCGTCGTCGATAGTGGCGCCGAAGATGATGTTGGCCTCGGGGTGGACGGCGTCGGCGACCAGGGCGGCGGCCTCGTTGATCTCGAAGAGGCCGAGGTCGGAGCCGCCGGCGATCGAGAGCAGTACGCCGTGGGCGCCGTCGATGCTCGCCTCGAGCAGCGGGCTGGAGACCGCCATCTCGGCCGCGGCCACCGAGCGGTCGTCGCCACGGGCCGAGCCGATGCCCATCAGCGCGGAGCCGGCGTTGGCCATGACGGACTTGACGTCGGCGAAGTCGAGGTTGATCAGGCCGGGCGTGGTGATCAGGTCGGTGATGCCGGAGACACCCTGCAGCAGCACCTGGTCGGCCTGCTTGAAGGCGTCGAGCACCGACACGTTGCGGTCGCTGATCGAGAGCAACCGGTCGTTGGGGATCACGATGAGGGTGTCGACCTCCTCGCGCAGCTGCGCGATGCCCTCCTCCGCGGAGTTGGCGCGGCGGCGACCCTCGAACGCGAACGGGCGGGTGACCACACCGATCGTCAGGGCGCCCAGCGAACGCGCGATCCGGGCGACGATCGGCGCGCCACCGGTGCCGGTGCCACCACCCTCGCCCGCGGTCACGAACACCATGTCGGCGCCCTTGATGACCTCTTCGATCTCGTCGGAGTGGTCCTCGGCCGCGCGCGCACCCACCTCGGGGTTGGCGCCGGCGCCCAGGCCACGGGTGAGCTCACGACCGATGTCGAGCTTGACGTCGGCGTCGCTCATCAGGAGGGCCTGCGCGTCGGTGTTGATCGCGATGAACTCGACACCCTTGAGTCCGACCTCGATCATCCGGTTGACGGCGTTGACACCACCACCACCGATACCGACGACCTTGATGATGGCCAGGTAGTTCTGCGCTGCTGCCACGGCGGCTTCGCCTCTCGCTGCTCGTATGGATCGTGCTGTCTGTTGGTGCTGCTGTCCGGCGCTTCGTGCCCGGGGAAGACGTTCCGGCGTGTCCCTCAACTCTGACCCTCAGCCTGAGGGTTATAGTTATGTCAACCTCGCCGTGGTCACGACAGTAGGCATCGAGCTGCGCCATTTCGTGGCGACACGCCCGCGTCGGCGTACTTGTCGTGGGAAACCGGAACGACACGCCGTGCGCCGCCGGCGGGTCGTGCCTGTTTCACCGGTCAGCCGGTGAAACAGGACCCCTACTGCCGCGTCGTCGGCTGCCCGGGCACGCTGACGTCGTACCGCTGGGCATCGACGGCGGCGAGCAGGTCGGCGAGGACCGCGGCCTTCTGCTCGGACCGCTCCGCGCTCCCCCACTCGACCTCACGACCGTCGCGCAGCTGGAGCGAGATCTCGTCGATGCTCCGGACGTCGACGTGGTCGACCTCGGCGGCGAGGGCCTCCGGCAGCGAGCCGACGACGAGGGCTCCCTCGCGCAGCGCCTCGGTGCCGGTGCCGGCGGGCGTCTGCACCCGCGGCAGGTCGGCGGGTGCCTTCGCGTAGCCGCGGAAGACCACCCCGTCGTCGTCCATCCCGCGCAGCTGGCCGCCGATCTCGACCACGGCGACGGGCTGGCGCTCGACCACCGCGATGCGCACCTCGTCGGGCCACTGCCGGGTGACGTCGGCGGACTTCACCGCGGCCAGCGACGCCACCCGGGTGCGGATCCGGTCGAGGTCGACCCGGGCGAGCGGGTCTCCGTGGGGTACGGCGGCGGCGCGCTCGACGTCGGCCGCCTTCAGTTGCTGGACGCCGGTGACCTGCACACCCTGGACGGCGAGGTACGACGAGAAGAAGACGAGCCAGATCCCGCCGACGAGCAGCGCTAGGAGGAGCAGCACGGCGACGACCGGCTTCCAGGCGAGCCATCGGCGGGCCCACTGCCGCCGGGCGAACCTGCGCCGGCTGCGCAGCACCGCCGGGTCGGAGTCCGGCACCACGGCCTCGGGCGCGAAGGCGTCGAACCCCTGCGTGGCGTCGGGGTCGTGGGGCCCCGTGATCCGTCTAGCCATCAGCGAGCAGCTCCAGCACTCGCGGCCCGATCTCGGTGACCGTGCCCGCACCCAGGGTGAGCACCAGGTCGCCGGGCCGGGCGCGGGAGACCAGCTCGGCCGCGACGTCGTCGAACCCGGGCACGAAGGCCACCCGCTCGACCGGGAGCGGCACCGAGGCAGCGACCAGCGCACCGGTCACAGCGGGGTCGGCGTCCTCGCGAGCGAGATAGACATCCAGCACGACGACCTCGTCGGCCGCGCCGAGCGCCACGCCCATCGCCTCGCCGAAGATGCGGGTGCGCGAGACCAGGTGCGGTTGGAACGCCACCACCACGCGCCCGTCGCCCGCGACCGCGCGGGCCGCCGCCAGGTCGCCCGCGATCTCGGTCGGGTGGTGGGCGTAGCTGTCGTAGACCCGGACGCCGCCGACCTCGCCCTTGCGTTCCATCCGGCGCTTCGTGCCCGTGTAGGACACCAGCCCGCGGACCAGGTCGTCCTCGGCGTACCCGAGCTCGCGCCCGGCGGCCAGCGCGGCCAGCGCGTCGGCCAGGTAGTGCTCGCCCGGCGACCAGAGCGTGACGTCGGCCAGCGGGCCGGGCTCGCGCGCGGAGACGTTCACTACCCGGCGACCAGCGGCGCGGTGTCGCTCGGCCAGCGCCGCGGCACCAGGGTCGTCGACGACGCACACCAGGAAGCCATCGGGGTCGAGGGTGTCGGCGAACTCGTCGAAGGCCGCGACGTACGCCGCCTCGGTGCCCCAGTTGTCCAGGTGGTCGGCCTCGACGTTGGTCACGATCGCGGCGTACGGCGAGTAGTGCAGGAAGGCGCCGTCGCTCTCGTCGGCCTCGGCCACGAACAGATCGCCCGCACCCGCGGCTGCGTTGACGCCGGTGGCGGCCAGGTCGCCCCCGATGGCGTACGTCGGGTCGGCGCCGGCCGCCTGCAGCGCGACCGTCAGGAGCGAGGTCGTCGTCGTCTTCCCGTGGGTGCCGGCGACGGCGACCACCCGCCGGTCGGCCATCACCGCCGCCAGCGCCGCCGAGCGCGGCAGGATCCGCAGGCCCTGGCGTACGGCCTCGACGTACTCGGGGTTGTCCTCGCGCACGGCGGTGGACACGACAAGGGTGTCGACGTCACGCACCTGCTCGGCCGCGTGGCCGAGGTGGACGGTCGCGCCGAGGTCGCGGAGCGCCTGCAGCGTCGGCGAGTCAGTGCCGTCGCTGCCGCTGACGGCGACGCCGCGCGCGAGCATGATCCGGGCGATGCCGGACAGCCCGGCGCCGCCGATGCCGACGAAGTGGACCCGGCCCAGCCGGTCGACGGGCAGCAGCTCCTCGGGGACGGGGACCTTCATGGCTGTGCCGACCTCTTGCGGGCCGCCTCGAACACCATCCGGGCCAGCGCCTCGTCGGCGTCGCGCGGGACCAGTGCCGAGGCAGCAGCGCCCATGGCGGCGAGCCGCCCGGCGTCGGTCGCCAGCGCGGGCACGGTGCGGGCCACCCAGTCGGGGGTCAGGTCGGCGTCGGAGACCAGCAGGCCGCCACCGGCGTCCACGATCGGGCGCGCATTGTGCTGCTGCTCGCCGTTGCCGATCGGCAGCGGCACGAAGATCCCGGGCAGGCCGACGGCAGCCGCCTCGGTCACGCTGCTGGCGCCGCCGCGGCAGACGACGAGGTCGGCGGCGGCGTACGCGAGGTCCATCCGGTCGACGAAGTTGACGACGACGTACGGCACGTCGGCTGTCTCGGGCGCGGCCTCGCCCTGCGGGCCGACGACGTGCAGCACCTGGACGCCGGCAGCCGCGAGCGCGGCGGCGGCTCCGGAGACCGACTGGTTGAGCTTGCGGGCGCCCTGCGAGCCGCCGGTGACCAGCAGCGTCGGGCGGTCGGGGTCGAGGCCGAAGAACTCCCGCGCCTGCGCGCGCAGCGCGGCCCGGTCGAGGCCGGAGATCATCGTCCGGATCGGCAGCCCGACGTACTCCGCCTTCGGCAGCGGCGTGTCCGGGAAGCTCACCGCCACGCGCTGGGCGAACCGCGCGCCGAGCTTGTTGGCGACGCCGGGTACGGCGTTCTGCTCGTGCACCAGCAGCGGCAGCTTGCGCCGCCGGGCGGCGAGGTACGCCGGCACCGAGACGTAGCCGCCGTAGCCGACGACGACGTCCGGACGGACCCGGTCGACGACCGCGAGGGCCTCCTTGACGGCCGCCCGCAGCCGGAACGGGACCTTCACCAGGTCGACGCCCGGCTTGCGCGGCAGCGGCACCGGCGGGATCAGCTCGAGCGGGTAGCCCGCCTCCGGGACCACCCGGTTCTCGAGCCCGCGAGGCGTGCCGAGACAGGTGATCTCGACCTCGATGCCGAGGTCGGGTGCGAGCCGCCGGATCGCGTCGGCGGTGGCGAGCAGGGGCGAGGTGTGCCCGGCGGTGCCACCGCCGGCGAGGAGTACGCGCATCATGGCCAACTCTAGTGAGGCACGCGCCCGGCCGAGAGGCCGGCCGACCGGGCCTTCTTGCGTTGGGCGAGCGCCCGGGCGGCCTCCGGCTCGCGGCGCGCGAACCCGATCAGCAGACCCAGTGCGACCAGGGACGGCACCAGCGCGGAGCCGCCGTACGAGACCAGGGGCAGCGGGATGCCGATGACGGGCAGCAGCGCGAGCACCATGCCCACGTTGATGATCATCTGGCCGAGCAGCCAGACCACGATGCCGAAGGTCATGTAGCGCACGAACGGCTCGGTGGTCTGGGTGGCGACCCGGATCGCGGCGTACGCGATCGTCAGGAAGAGCACGATCACGAGCAGCGTCCCGACGAGTCCGAGCTCCTCACCGAGGACCGCGAAGATGAAGTCGGTGTGCGCCTCGGGGAGGTCTCCCCACTTCTGTCGGCTGGCGCCGATGCCCTCGCCGAACCACCCGCCGGACGAGAGCGCGTAGAGGCCGTGCGCGGGCTGCCAGCCGGCGCCGACGAAGTCCTTGAACGGGTCGGTGAAGTTGCTCAGCCGGGCCCGGCGCTCGGGGCTGGTCGACGCCAGGTAGATCGCGACCACCGAGACGGCGGTGAACATCACGGCGAACATTCGAGCCGGCGCACCAGCGACCCAGAGCAGGGCGAGCAGGATCGCGATGAGGACGAGAGCGGTGCCGAGGTCGTGACCGAGGATCACCAGCCCGATCAGGGCCAGCACCATCGGGACCACAGGCGTCAGGATCTCGTGGAAGTTGTCGAGCCGCTTCTCCTTGCGGGCGTAGATGTGCGCCGCCCACAGCACGATCGCGAGCTTCGCGATCTCGGCTGGCTGGATCACGAACGGGCCAACACCGAGCCAGTTGGTGTTGCCGTTGACCGTGACGCCGAGACCCGGCACCCGCACCAGCGCGAGCAGCACGAACGCGACCAGCAGCGCCGGCCACGCGAACCGGCGCACGACACCGATCGGCAGCCGCGAGGCGACCCAGGCGCACGGGATGGCGATCGTCACCCAGACGAGCTGGCGGGTGACGACGGCGTAGGAGTTGCCGTCGTTCTGCTCGTAGGAGTACACGCTCGAGGCGCTGAGCACCATGATCAGGCCGATGGTCAGCAGCAGCGCGGAGGCGCCCAGCAACAGGTAGTACGCCGTGAGCGGCCGGTCGATCGCGTCCCGGGCGACGGCGTACCAGTGCCGGAGCGCCGACTGCCGGCCGGCGGTCCTGCCGACTGTCTGACTCGGCGAGTCGTCGAGAGGGCTCGCGGTGGTCATCGCGCTCTCCTCTCGGGCTTGCTCCTCGGTCGGCGGCCTCAGAGCCTGCGTCGTACGGCGTCCGCGAACGCGTCGCCGCGCTCGGCGTAGTTGGTGAACATGTCCATGGACGCGCATCCGGGAGCCAGCAGGACCGTGTCGCCGGGTCGGGCCAACTCGGCTGCGGCGCCCACGACACGCTCCATGGCATGCCCACCACCTACTGCGCCAGTCTCGTCGTCGCCGACCACGATCACGGGCACATCGGGAGCGTGTCGCGAAAGCGCGTCCGCGATCACGTCGCGGTCCCGGCCGAGCAGTACGACGGCCCGCAGCCGGTCGCGGGCGGCGAGCACCAGGTCGTCGAAGCGGGCTCCCTTGGCGAGGCCGCCGGCTACCCACACGACGGAGTCGTAGGCGAGCAGCGAGGACTGCGCGGCGTGCGGGTTGGTGGCCTTGGAGTCGTCGACCCAGGTGATGCCGTCGCGCTCCCCCACGACGGCGATCCGGTGACCGTCGGGCCGGAAGGAGCGCAGCCCGTCGCGCACCGCGGCCTGGCTCACCCCGTGCGAGCGGGCGAGGGCGGCCGCGGCCAGCGCGTTGGCCACGAAGTGCGGCGCTGGCGACGCGAGGTCGGAGATCGTGCAGAGCTCGGCGGCGTTGCTGTCGCGCTGCTCGATGAAGGCGCGGTCGGCGAGGATGTCCTCGACCAGGCCGACCATGCCGACGCTGGGCATCCCGAGCGTGAAGCCGACCGCCCGGGCGCCCTCGACGACGTCGGCCTCCCGGACCAGCCGCTCGGTCTCGGGGTCGGCCACGTTGTAGATGCAGGCGCGCTGCACGCGCTCGTAGATCCGGCCCTTGTCGGCGGCGTAGTCCCTCATCCCGCTCGGGCCGGAGTACCAGTCCAGGTGGTCCTCGGCGACGTTGAGCACGGCGGCCGACTGGGCGCTCATCGAGTCCGTGTAGTGCAGCTGGAAGCTGGACAGCTCGACCGCGAGCACGTCGTACGGCTCGGGGTCCATCACCGCCTCGACGATCGGCAGGCCGACGTTGCCGACCGCGATGCTGCGCAGGCCCGCGGCCCGCAGGATCGCGTCGAGCATCTGCACGGTCGTGGTCTTGCCGTTGGTGCCGGTCACGCACAGCCACGGGGTGTCGTGGTTCGGGTCGCGCAGCCGCCAGGCGAGCTCGACCTCGCCCCAGACCGGGATGCCGCGCGCGGTCGCCTGGGCGAGCAGCGGTGCGGTCGGCAGCCAGCCGGGCGAGGTGACCAGGACGTCGACGTCGTCGGGCAGCGTGGCGGTCGCACCCTCACCGAGGCGTACGTCGGCGCCGAGCACCTCGAGCAGCTCGGCCTTCTCGGCCCGCTCGCCGGCGTCGGACTCGTCGAGTGCGACGACGCTCGCGCCGAGGTGGTTGAGGTTGTCGGCCGCGGCGAACCCGGACACGCCGAAGCCGGCGACGACCGCGCGGACGCCCTCCCAGGAGTCGTGCCGACCGAGGCTGTGCGGGTCCTTCACAGCCGGGCGACCCACTCGGCGTAGAAGATGCCCAGGCCGCCCGCGACGCACAGCCCGGTGATGATCCAGAACCGGATCACCACGGTGACCTGCTCCCAGCCGAGCATCTCGAAGTGGTGGTGCAGCGGTGCCATCCGGAAGATCCGTTTGCCCTTGGTGAGCTTGAAGTACCCGACCTGCAGCATCACCGAGAGCGTCTCGACGAGGAAGAGCCCGCCGAGCACGATCAGCAGGAGCTCGGTGCGGGTGAGGATCGCGAGCCCGGCGAGCGCGCCGCCGAGCGAGAGCGAGCCGGTGTCGCCCATGAAGATCGCGGCCGGCGAGGCGTTCCACCACAGGAAGCCGAAGCACGCGCCGGTCAGCGCCGCCGAGACGATCGCGAGGTCGAGCGGATCTCGCACGTCGTAGCAGAGCTTCGTGGTCGGGTCGGCGCCGCAGAACTGGTTGCTCTGCCAGATGTTCACGATCATGTACGCCGCGAACACCATCGTGCAGGCGCCGGTGGCGAGGCCGTCCAGGCCGTCGGTGAGGTTCACGCCGTTGCTGGTGGCCACGATGATCAGCCAGATCAGCAGGACCGCCAGCACGGTCGGCAGGGCGAGCCAGCTGATGTCGCGCAGGAACGAGATCTTCTCCGAGGCCGGCGACACACCGTTCTCGTCCTCGAGCCAGGGCGACAGGGCGAGCACGCCGAAGACGACCGCGATCAGGGTCTGCCCGATCATCTTCGCCTTGCTCCGCAGGCCGAGGCTGCGCTGCTTGGACAGCTTGATGTAGTCGTCGAGGAAGCCGACCAGGCCCATCCCGACGAAGAGGAAGAGGAGCAGCAGCGACGACGCGGACGGCGCCGTACCGGTGATCAGCAGCGCCCCGAAGTAGCCGACGACGGTCGCCAGGATGATGACGACGCCGCCCATCGTGGGCGTCCCGCGCTTGGTGTGGTGGCTGGTCGGGCCGTCGTCGCGGATCTCCTGGCCGTAGCCCCACTTGGTGAAGTAGTTGATCGCGACGCGGGTGCCGAGCAGCGAGATCAGCAGGGCCAGGCCGCCGGCGAACAGGATGGCTCTCATGCCGTGCCTGCCCCTCCCTCCGAGTCCTGGGCGAGCAGCTGCTCAGCGATCACCCACAGCGCGACGCCGTTCGACGCCTTGACCAGGACGACATCCCCGGCCGCGACATTCTCCCGCACCCAGGCCATCGCCTCGTCACGCCCCGCCGTGACGATCGCCTCACCACCCCATCGCGGGTCGGCGGAGCGCAGGCCGTCGGCGATGCCGGCGGCGGGCTCGCCGACAACGACGACCACGTCGATCCCGAGCGCGGCGGCGGCGCTGCCTACCTCGGCATGCCCGGCGTGGGCGCTGTCGCCGAGCTCACGCATCTCACCGAGCACGGCGACGGTACGACGCCCGCGGCGCCGTCCGATCACGGACAGTGCCTCCAGGGCGGAGGTCGTCGATGCGGGGTTGGCGTTGTAGGAGTCGTTGATCACGAGCAGGCCGTCGGCACGCTCGTGGAGCTCCATCCGCTTCGGCGACGACGCCGCGGCGGCGCTGAGGCCCGTCGCTACCTCCTCGACCGGCACGCCGACGGCGACGGCCATCGCCGCGGCCGCCAGGGCGTTCTCGACCTGGTGGGCACCGGTGTGCCGCAGCGCGACCTGGTGCCACGACCCCGCGTGGCCGAGCTCGAACGACGGCCGGTCGAGGTCGTCGACCTCGATGTCGCGGGCGGCGACGTCGCCGCCCCGCCCGAAGGTGAGGATGCGGGCATCGGTGCGGCTCGCCATCGCGGCCACCAGGTCGTCGCCCGCGTTGAGCACGGCGGTCCCGGCGGCCGGCAGCGCCTCGACGATCTCGCCCTTCGCCTGCGCGATGGCCTCGCGCGAGCCGAACTCGCCGATGTGCGCCGTACCGACATTGACCACGGCGGCGACGTACGGCGGCGCGATTTCGCACAGGTAGGCGATGTGCCCGACGCCGCGCGCACCCATCTCGACGACGAGGTAGCGGGTCCGGGCGTCGGCGGCGAGCACGGTGAGGGGCACGCCGAGCTCGTTGTTGTGGTTACCGGCGGTCGCCACGGTGGGCCCGCTCGCGGCGAGCAGCTGGGCCAGGTAGTCCTTGGTGCCGGTCTTGCCCTGCGAGCCGGTCAGGGCGAGGACGGTCACGTCGGGGATCCGGTCCACGACATGGCGGGCGAGCCGGCCGAGCGCCACGACCGGGTCCGCGACCACCACGGTCGGCGCACCGGTCTCGCGGCTGCCGAGCACCGCGTGCGCGCCGTCGGCGTAGTCGTGTCCGTCGACGCGCTCACCGACCACCGCGACGAAGAGGCCGTCGGCGACGGGCGCCCGGGTGTCGACGTACGACGGTCCGCTGACCACGATGCCCGCGACGTCCGGGCGCACGGTGCCGTCCACGGCGTCGGCGATCTCCTGCAGGGTCATCGGGATCATCTCAGCGCCTCCCGGACGACCTCGCGGTCGTCGAAGGGGTGCACGACGCCGTCGATCTCCTGGCCGGTCTCGTGCCCCTTGCCGGCGACCAGGACGATGTCGCCGGGCCGAGCCATCCGGACCGCCTCCCGGATGGCCACCCGCCGGTCGCCGAGCTCGATCACCTCGGCAACCGGGTCGGTGATGCCGGCCAGCATCGCGGCGCGGATCGCGGCCGGATCCTCGGTGCGGGGGTTGTCGTCGGTGATCACGAAGACGTCGGCCAGGCGGGCGGCGATCTCGGCCATGATCGGGCGCTTGCCCGGGTCCCGGTCGCCCCCGGCACCGAGCACCACGATCACCCGCCCGTCGGTGAGGGGGCGGAGGGTCTGGATCGCGGCGGCGACGGCGTCCGGCTTGTGGGCGTAGTCCACGACGACCGCGAAGTCCTGGCCGGCGTCGACCCGCTCGAGGCGGCCCGGGACTCCCCCGCCGTCGGCGATGCCGGCCGCGGCCACCGCTGGGTCCAGGCCGGCCTCCCCGGCCGCGGCCACGGCGGCCAGGGTGTTGGACACGTTGAAGTCGCCGGGCAGCGGGCAGCCGGCGGAGATCCGGTCTCCGGCGGGCGTGGTGATGACGAACGCCGACCCGTCGGCCGTCAGCTCGACGTCCGAGACCCGCCAGTCGGCGTCGGCCCCCTCGGTCGAGAAGGTGCGCAGCGGGATGGTGGCGCGTTCGAGGAGCAGCCGGCCGTGCTCGTCGTCGACGTTGACCAGCCCGAGCCGCGCACGCTCGGGGGTGAAGAGGGACGCCTTGGCGTCGAAGTAGTCCTCGAGGTCGCGGTGGAAGTCGAGGTGGTCGCGGCCCAGGTTGAGGAAGACCGCGACGTCGAAGACGACACCGTCGACCCGGCCCATCACGAGCGCGTGGCTGGAGACCTCCATCGCGCAGGTCGAGACCCCGCGCTCGCGCATCATCGCGAAGAGCCCGTGCAGGTCCGGCGCCTCCGGTGTGGTCAGCGTCGTCTTCACGTCCGCGCCGGCGACCCGGGTGCCGACGGTGCCGATCACCGCCGCCGTGGCCCCGCTCTCGGTGAGCCCGCCCTCGAGCAGGCGGGTCGTGGTGGTCTTCCCCTGGGTACCGGTCACCCCGATCATCCGCATCGCGGCGGCGGGTTCGCCGTACACCCGGGCGGCGAGACGTCCGAGGACCGCCCGCGGGTGGTCGACGACCAGGAGCGGTACGGCGACGCCCGCTCGCTCCGCACCGGCAGCGTCCGTCAGCAGCGCGACCGCGCCCGACGCGACCGCGGCAGCCGCGAAGTCCGCGCCGTGAGCCCGGGCACCGGGCAGCGCGGCGTACAGGTCACCGGGCTGGATCCGCTGCGAGGAGAGCGAGACTCCCGTGACCTCGGCGTCCGTCCTGGCACCGGCCACGTCGACCCCGAGCCACGCCGCGAGATCTGCGAGCGGCGTATGTGGAGGGTGCATCGGGCGGGTGGAGTCACTCACCACGCGAACCTACCGTCACCACTCCACGGGCAACCGGGACGGCTGGGTGCCGGTCGGCGGTACGCCGTAGCGGCGGAGCGCGTAGCTCATGATCTTCGAGAACGCCGGCCCGGCGACCGAGCCGCCTCCGCCACCGTTGCCGGGGTTCTGCACCACGACGTAGATGGTGAAGCGCGGGTCGTCGGCCGGCGCGAAGCCGGCGAAGGAGACCGTGTCGGTGCCGTCGTAGCAGCCGCACTCGGCGCCCACCCGCTGGGCGGTGCCGGTCTTGCCGGCGACCCGGTAGCCGGGGACGGCGGCGCTGGGAGCGACGCCCACGTCGGGGTCGATGACGCGCTCCATCATCAGCATCGTCTGGTGCGCCGCCTTGGCACTGATCACCCGCTTGCGGGTGGCGTGGTCGGTGCCGACCTGCTTGCCCTCGTCGGTCGTCGCCGAGCCCTCGACCACGTTGGGCGAGACGCGTACGCCGCCGTTGGCGATCGTGTTGACCGCGGCGGCCATCTGCACGCCGTTCACCGAGACCGACTGGCCGAAGGCGATGCGGTCCTGCATCTGGTGGGTCCAGGTGTTGCCGGGCGGCAGCAGGCCGGACGTCTCGCCGCGCACGCCGATGTCGGTGCGCTGGCCGAGCCCGAATTGGCGCAGGTACGCGTCGAGCTGGCCCTGCTTGAACTTGTCGGCCGCGAGCACGGTGCCGATGTTGGACGACTTCGCGATCACGCCGGCGAGGGTGAGCGGGATCGTGCCGTGCGGGAACCAGTCGCCGATCGCGCGGTCCTCGCGCTTGAGCTCCGGAGGCACCACGATCTTGGTCCGCGGCGAGACGAGGCCGAGGTCGATCAGCGAGCTGACCGTCAGCACCTTCTCGACCGAGCCCGGCTCGTAGACGTCCTGCAGCGCGCGCGAGCCGAGGTCGGTCTTCGGGGAGGCGGTCGGCTTGTTGGCGTCGTACGTCGGGTAGTCGGCGACCGCCAGCATCTCCGCGCTCCGCGTGTCCATCACGATCGCGAAGCCGGACTCGGCGCGGGCGTCCTCGACGGTCTGGCGGAGCACCCGCTGGGTGTACCACTGCAGCTGGAGGTCGAGGGTCGTCTTCAGGTCCTTGCCGTTGACCGCGTCGGTGACGGTGCTCTCGCCGAGCGGGAGCCGGTTGCCGCCGCCGACCTCGTAGCGGGCGGAGCCGTCGGTGCCGGAGAGCTGCTTGTCGAAGGTGCGCTCGAAGCCGGCCAGCGGTTCGTCGGTGCCGATGAAGCCGACCAGGTTGGCCGCCACGTCGCCTGCGGGGTAGTCGCGCAGCGGGTCGCGCCACGTGTCGAGCCCCTTGAACTTGTGGGCCTTCGCCTCCTCGATGACCTCGGTGGCGATCGTCGACGGCACCCGACGCGCGATGTACTCGAAGCGGACCTCGGTGCCGTCGACCTCGTGCGCACGGAGCTTCGCCAGCGTGCTGGGGTAGTCGACGTCGAGCTTGCGGTAGAGGAAGGCCGCGATGTCGGCGGCCTTCGGCCCGGTGACCTTCGGGTCCGCGACGACCATCAGGCCGTCCACGGAGTCGGCCAACGGCTCGCCGTTGCGGTCGAGGATGTCGCCGCGCGCCGCCGGCAGCACCACGTTCCGCTCGCCGTCCGCGGCCGCCATCTGCGCGTACGAGTTGGGGTCCAGCCCCTGCAGCTGCACCAGTCTCGCGCCGAAGACCGACAGCAGCATCGCGATCACCACGAACCCGACGCGCAGCCGCAGCTGCGGCGATCCCCGCCTGGTGCCGCGGGGCGACGTGGTCGCGGGCAACAGCTGCTCCTCGGTCAGGGTCGGTCGGGGCTGATCAGATCGGGATTTGGGTAGGACTGGTGTGAACTAACGGTTCTTCTTTTTACCGTCTCGCGCGGCCCGGCCGGCGTTGCCGGCCGCCGTGTCGCCGGTCGAGTTGTCGGTCGAGCTGTCGGTCGAGCTGTCGGTCGAGTTGGTGCTGGCAGGTGGCGCCTCGACCCGGACGACCTTGGTCTTCGGGTTCAGGTCGGCCGGCTTGACGGGCGCCCGCCCGTTGATCCGCAGCGGGTTCGGGTCGGCGCACGGAGCGCCGGTCACCTTGCCGGTGCCGAGCTGCAGGAACGCCGGGCTGCACGCCTGGACCATCCCGAGCTTGAGGGCCGCGCCGGCGATCCGCTGCGGGTTGCGCAGCCGCTCGAGGTCCATCGACAGGCTCTGCTCGCGAGCGGCGAGCCGGGTGGACTGCTGCTCCAGCGCGGTCGTGGCGAAGGACGACTGCTGCATCGAGGTGTTGAAGAGGAGCAGCCCGACAACCCCGCCGAGCAGCACCATCGACACCAGAGCGAGGAACGGGGCGCGGCCGGCCGCCGTACGCCGGCGCGGGACGACCGTCAGGCGGGCCCGCTCGACCGCCCCCTCGGCGAACCGCGGGATCCGGGACCTGATCTGCATCGCTGGAGTACTCATGCGACTGCTCCCCTGTCTCGCACTCGTTCGATCACGCGGAGCCGCACCGAGGCGGCCCGCGGGTTCTCGGCGATCTCGGCCGCGCTCGCCTTCTCGCTCCCCCGGGTGACCAGGCGCAGCGCCGGCTCGTGCCCCTCCGGCACGAACGGCATGTCCACCGGGACGTCGCTGCGGGTCGCGGCTACGAACGCCTGCTTGACCAGCCGGTCCTCCAGCGAGTGGTAGGACTCGACGACCACGCGGCCCCCGACGTTGATCGCGTCGATCGACGCGGGCATCGCCCGGCGCAGCACCGCGAGCTCGTCGTTGACCTCCATCCGCAGCGCCTGGAAGGTGCGCTTGGCGGGGTGGCCTCCGGTACGCCGCGCGGGCGCCGGGATCTCGGCGTACAGCAGCTCGACCAGACGGCCCGAGCGGGTGAACGGCTCCTTGGCCCGCTCGCGCACCACGGCGGCGGCGATCTTGCGGGCGAACTTCTCCTCGCCGTACTCCCGCAGGATCCGGGTCAGGTCAGCCGGCTCGTAGGTGTTGAGCACCTCGGCGGCGGTGATCCCCGCGGTGCCGTCCATCCGCATGTCGAGCGGCGCGTCCTCGGCGTACGCGAACCCGCGCTCGCGGACGTCGAGCTGCATCGAGGAGACCCCGAGGTCGAAGAGCACCGCGTCGACCGCCGACAGGCCCAGGTCGTCGAGCACGTCCTCGATCTCGTCGTACACCGCGTGGACGCCGGTAAATCGGTCGCCGTACGGCGCCAGCCGCTGGCTCGCGAGCTCGAGTGCCTGCGGGTCGCGGTCGATGCCGATCACGCGGGTCGCCTCGATCCGCGACAGCACCGCCTCGCTGTGGCCGCCGAGGCCGAGCGTCGCGTCGACCAGCACCGAGCCGGGGCGGTCGAGTGCGGGCGTCAGCAGAGCGACGACCCGGTCCAAGAGGACCGGGACGTGGGAAGGGCTGGCCATGTCAGGCCTGTCGCGCCGCGACTGCGAGGAGCAGGAAGGCCACCGCGACTCCGACCGAGGTGGCGGCCGAGAAGGCCATCAGCGTGGCCGCGTCGCGGGCCTGGTGCCGCACCCGCGGCTGTCCAGGCGCCGAGCCGAGCGGCTCAGTGGTGTGCGGCGACGATGCCGCTGGCGCGATGCTCATGCTTCTCGACCCTCGAGTTGGTGGTGCTGGGGGAAGTACTCGGGTGTGGTGCTGCGATCCGCCTGACCAGGTCCCTGCCCGCTCCCCCCTCATCGGGGAAGACAGGGGCCATCTGGAACCGGGGAAGGTGCCCCAGATGGCTGCGGGAGCGGGCTCGAGACCTCGTCCTGCGGATCTGTTGAGTTCTAGTTGGGCTCTGCTAGTTCGATGCGGCGGGCTGCTCGTCGAGCTCGGCGAACTTCTCCTGCGCTCCGGTGGAGTACTCGCGCCAGCGCGCCGGGTCCCAGATCTCGATCCGGTCCATGACGCCGATCACGACGACGTCGCGCTCCAGCGCGGCGTACTCCCGCAGCGTGGCCGGGATGCCGATCCGGCCCTGCTTGTCCAGCGAGCCCTCGTCGGCCCCGGCGAAGAGGATGCGGGCGTAGTCACGCGCGCCGCGCACCGTCATCGGCGTGGCCTGGGCCCGCCGGGCCTCCTCCATGAAGACGTCCGTCGGCCACACGACGAGGCAGTTCTCCTGTCCCTGTGTGACCACGAGCCCCTCCGACAGTCGGTCCCTGAACTTGGCGGGGAGGAACAGCCGGCCCTTGTCATCGAGCTTCGGGGTGTAGGTGCCCATGAAGAACATCGAGCACCACTCCCTTCCTCCACTGCGCTCCACATTACTCCACAATCCACCACCGTCAACCACTCTACGCGTGTTGCGGCGCCGTTTTCGGGCGTACGCCGACGTCGATGCGCCCCGAGCTGCCCGCGCCCGCTCCGCCGAGCGGGACGCGTTTGCGCAGGTCAGAGCCGGTACGACGGCCGGCGCGGCGGCCGTGTGGAGGGCCAGTGGGGGAAACTGGCGCGGATCGTGGGGAGCGGTGGAGCGGTGGTGGCAACCAGAAGGCGATCTCGGGAGTCAGATGCGTGGGAGCCATCGGGCCACGTAGGTTTCCCTCACGACTTACGGTGGGACACAGCGATGGCCGCGTCACAGGACTCGGCCGGGCATGAGGAAGGGACGACGTGGACAGTTCTTCGGGCGGGGCCGATCTCGAGACGCTGGCGAGGGTCGTCGGCAGGGTGCGGGCCAACATCGAGCGGGTCATCGAGGGCAAGCCCGACGTGGTCTCCTCCGCGCTGACCGTGCTCATCGCCGAGGGTCACCTGCTGATCGAGGACGTGCCCGGGGTCGGCAAGACGATGCTGAGCAAGGCGCTGGCGCGCAGCATCGACTGCTCCGTGCGGCGCATCCAGTTCACGCCGGACCTGCTGCCCTCCGACGTCACCGGCGTCTCGGTGTTCAACCAGAACACCCGCGAGTTCGAGTTCCGCCCGGGCGGGATCTTCGCCAACATCGTGGTCGGCGACGAGATCAACCGGGCCTCGCCCAAGACGCAGTCCGCGCTCCTGGAGTGCATGGAGGAGCGTCAGGTCACCGTCGACAACAACACGTACTACCTCGAGCAGCCGTTCATGGTGATCGCGACGCAAAACCCGATCGAGATGGAGGGCACCTACGCCCTGCCCGAGGCCCAGCGCGACCGGTTCATGGCGCGGGTGTCGGTCGGCTACCCGGTCGAGGCCGCCGAGATCGCGATGCTGGACTCGCACACCGGGGCCAACCCGCTCGACGACCTCGAGCCGGTCACCGACGCCGCCGAGCTGCGCAAGCTCATCGGCATCGTCAACCAGGTCCACGTCTCGACCGCCGTGCAGCGGTACGCCGTCGCCATCAACGCCGCCACCCGTCGCTCGGAGGAGCTCTCGCTGGGTGCCTCACCGCGCGCGACGCTCCACCTGGTCCGGGCCGCGAAGGCCGTCGCCGCGATGGACGGCCGCGACTACGTGCTGCCCGACGACGTGCACCGCCTGACCCGGCCGGTGCTCGCCCACCGGCTGTTGCCGAGCGTCGAGGCCGCGATGAGCGGCCGGTCGACGACCGCGATCCTGGACGCCGTCGTCGCCGCCGTGCCCGTCCCCGAAGCCCGCTGACGAGCCGGGACGGCCGGGCCTGATGAGAGAAGGCTGATGAGAGAGGCTTTGGCCGGGATGACCGTCCGCGGGCGGGCGTTCCTGGCTGCCGGCGTCACCGCGATCGTCTGCGCCGTCATCCTCGACCAGTCCACGCTGGCACGCGTCGGCGTACTGCTCCTGGCCCTGACCCTGCTGACCGTGGCCATCCTCGCGCGCAACCGCTACCGGCTGACGCTGGTGCGCACGGTGGCACCGCAGCTGGTCTCGGCCGGCCAGTCGGCGCGGGTCACGCTGACTCTCGCGAACGACGGCCTGGCGCCCAACGGCGTCCTCCTCCTCGAGGACCAGGTGCCCTACGTCCTGGGCACCCGGCCGCGGTTCGTGCTCGAGGGCATCAGCCAGGGCTGGCGGCACTCCGTGAGCTACCAGGTGCGCTCCGACGTACGCGGCCGCTTCGAGATCGGGCCGATGTCGGTGCGGGTCAGCGATCCGTTCGGCCTGGTCGAGCTGGGTCGCACCTTCCGCACCACGGTGCCGTTGACCGTCACCCCTCGCACGGTCCCGCTCCCCCACATCCCGCTCGGCGGCGCCTGGACCGGGTCCGGCGACAACCGGCCGCGCGCGTTCGCGACCGGCAGCGCCGAGGACGTGACCGTCCGCGAGTATCGGCAGGGTGACGACCTTCGCCGCGTGCACTGGCGCAGCTCAGCCAAGCTCGGCGAGCTGATGGTGCGCCGCGAGGAGCAGCCGTGGCAGTCGCGCGCGACGCTCTTCCTCGACAACCGCGTCGTCGCCCACCGGGGCCAGGGCATCGCGTCGTCGTTGGAGGCGGCAGTCTCGGCGGCCGCCTCGATCGCCGTACACCTGACCCATCGCGGCTTCGCCGTCCGCCTCGTCACGGCAACCGGCGAGGAGTCCGGCAGCGCCTGGCACGTCCGCGGCGCGGACCTCAACACCGGTCCACTGCTCGAGTCGCTGGCCGTCGTACAGCCCGTCGCGCAGCCCCGGCTCGAGACCGGGTGGCTCGGCGAGGGCACCCACGGCGGTCTCACCGTCGCCGTCTTCGGCGCCGTCGACCCGAGCGACCTCCCGGTCCTGCGGCGGATGCAGCACCACGCCGGCTCCGCCGTCGCGGTAGCCGTGGACGTCGACGCATGGCTCGGCGCGGCGGCCAGCGACGGCGCGACCCGGCTGCTCGGCCAGCAGGGCTGGCGGGCCGCAGCCCTGCGCCCCCGCGACCGCCTCGAGACCGTCTGGCAGGGACTGGCCCACACGAGCACGCAAAGCTCGCGAGTCCAGAGCCCGCGCCACACCCCGGAGGGGGTCGTGACATGAGCCGCTCCCGGGGTCACCTGAGCACCAACCTCCTCGTCGCCGTCGTGGCGGCGGGCACCACCTGGCTCGCGATGTCGGCGTGGCGTGACTTGACCGTCACGCCCGGCAGCTTCCTGAATCCGCTGCTCCTGCTCGCCGCGGTGGTGGCCGGCACCGGCACCGCCGCGCGGTGGTGGCGCTGGCCGGGCCCGCTGGTCGTCGTCTTCCAGGTCGGCGTCGCCGCAATCCTGACCAGCCTCCTGCTGACGGGCTCGCCGCTGCCGGTCGGCGGGGCATGGGGCGAGCTCACCGCGACGATCGGCGACGCGATCACGACCGCGCAGGAGTTCGCCGCCCCGGTGCCGGCGGAGGCGCCGCCGGTCGACGCGCTGCTGATCCTCGGCGGTCTCGCCTGCCTCCTGCTGGTCGACGTGCTCGCGTGCACCCTGCACCGGGCGCCGTTGGCCGGGTTGCCGCTCCTGGCGGTCTTCACGGTCCCGGTCGGCATGATCGGGGACGCGGTCAGCTGGTGGATCTTCGCGGTGACGGCGGCGGGCTTCCTGTTCCTGCTCTTCCTCCAGGAGAGCGACCAGGTGTCGCGCTGGGGCCGTCCGCTCGGCATCGACCAGGAGACCGGCGACCCGATCGCCTTCGGCGGCGGCGCCTCGAACGTGCGCGGCACCGCCGGTCTCGTGGGCGGGGCGGCCACGGCGCTCGCGGTGCTCCTCCCGGTCCTGATCCCGGCGACCGGTCTGCACCTCTTCGACTTCGGCCCGGGCAGCGGCGGGGGCGACGACATCCGGGTCGAGAACCCGGTGGCCGACCTGGTCCGCGACCTCAAGCAGGGCGAGGACATCCCGCTGGTCCGGGTGACCACCAACGACCCCGACCCGTCGTACTTCCGGATCCTGACGCTCACCCGCTTCAACGACGCCGAGTGGAGCCCGGGCAACCGGGAGGTGCCGTCGGACCACCTCGCGGACGGCCAGATGCCGCCGCCTCAGGGCGTCTCCGCGGACGTGAGCCGCAAGGAGTACCCGTGGGACGTGTCGGTGCTGCCCGACTTCGACTCCCGCTGGCTGCCGGTCCAGCCGCCGGTCAGCCGCGTGGTGGCCGACGGCAACTGGCGCTACGACGACAAGACGATGGACTTCATCGCCGGGGACGACGACCTCAGCACCGCGTCGCTGAACTACGCGCTGACCGCCGTCGACCTCGGCATCACCTCCGAGCGGCTCGCCGACGCCGGCCCCCCGACCGGCAAGGTCAGCGACATCTTCACCGACCTCCCCGACGACCTGCCGCCGATCGTCCACGACCTCGCGGTGCAGGTCACCCAGGACGCGACCACGCCGTACGAGAAGGCCGTCGCGCTGCAGAACTGGTTCCGCGAGGACGGCGGATTCACCTACTCCCTCGTCCAGGCACCGACCGGCAACGGCAGCGACGCGCTCGTCGAGTTCCTGTCCGACGGCCCCGGGGGCCGGACCGGCTACTGCGAGCAGTTCGCCTCGGCGATGGGCGTGATGGCGCGCGAGCTCGGCATCCCGGCCCGGCTCGCGATCGGCTTCCTCAACCCGGAAGCCGACGGTCCGAACAGCTGGGTCTACAGCAGCCGCGACATGCACGCCTGGCCCGAGCTCTACTTCGACGGTGCCGGCTGGGTGCGGTTCGAGCCGACGCCGTCCGGGCGCGCCGAGGACGTGCCGCCGTACACCGAGCCCGGCTCCGACGTGGAGGACAACCCCAGCAACTCACCGTCCGCCACGGCGAGCACGTCGGCACCGGTGCAGCCGAACCGGCCGCGCGACAGCGAGACCGCCGCGACCGCGGCCGACGACGAGGCCAGCGGCGGCTCCGGCATCCCGTGGGCTCCCGTGCTCGGTGGTCTGGGCGGGCTGCTCGTCGTCGCCGGCGGGCTGCTGCTGCCCCGGGCGCTGCGGGCGCGCCGACGCGAGCGGCGCCTGTCGTCGGGCTTCGCGGAGCCGGTCTGGGCCGAGCTGCACGACACCGCCGTCGACCTCGGCGTCCCCTGGCCACGGGGTCGGTCACCGCGGGCGACCCGAGCCGTGCTCGTCGAGCACTTCGGCGCACCCGTCGGACCCCACACGGCCGAGCGACCGGCGCACGGGCCCGAGCTCGCGCCCGAGGCGGTGGGCTCCCTCGACCGCCTCGTGCACACCCTCGAGCTGGATCGCTACTCGCGCTCCGGAGCCACCCTCGACCCGGTGCGGCTGCGTGCCGACGGCGAGGCGTGCGTGGCCGCACTCGCGGGCGGTGCTCCGCGCTCCGCCAGGCGCCGAGCCACCTGGTGGCCGCGCAGTGTCCTGTCGTCGCGCCGACGGCGTACCTCCCCCGGCACCGTCGAGGCGAAGTTCGGCGGGGTTGTCGACCACGTGACGTGAGCACAACGAGAACGACCCGGCCGAGATCTCGGCCGGGTCGTCAGGAGTGTGTGGTCATTAAGTCGACTAGAAGCCACCGGACTCGCGGCGGCGGTTCCAACGCTCGTTCATCCGGTCCATGAAGGAGCCGTGCGAGGCGGAGGAGCGAGAGCGCTTGGTACGGCGGCCTCCGTCGATGACCGTGAAGCCACCACGGCTGGGGTGGCTCGCGCGCGGGTCGGCCGCCGCCGGACCGTGCTGGCCACGCAGCGACGCGAGCGCCACGGTGGCCGAGACCAGCATCACCACGAACCCGGCGATGCCGAGCACCGGGATGCTCGCGACGGCACCGGTCATCAAGACCGCGACACCGCCGGCGAAACACACGCCCGCGATGATCGCCCGGCGACGGGCGGACCGGCGAAAGGCCGTGCCGCGCAGCGTCGAGGCGAACTTGGGGTCTTCCTCGACGAGGGCGCGCTCCATCTGCTCGAGCAGTCGGAGCTCCTCTTCCGAGAGTGGCACCGTTCCTCCCCATGGGTCATCGCCGGACAGATCTTCTCCGGCGACAGCAAGTCTAGGCAGCGGCTGGGCATCCCGGTAGCCGGGATCGGGAATTTCCCCTTGGAACGATCCTGGGAGCCGTTTCCCGGCGTACTCGAAAGTAAGAGCTCAGCGTGCGAGCAGGTGCAGCTGGGCGGCCAGCGGCAGGTACTCCGGCCGCTCCGAGACCGACCGTTCCAGGTCGACCAGCGCCGCCGTGGCGCCCGGTTCGAGGTCGAGCAGCGAACCCGGCACCAGGTCGGCGAACACGCGTACGCCATGGACGGACTCGACCGCGAAACCCGAAGCAAAGACCAGGGCGGTCACCTCGTCGGCCGTGAAGCGGTGCCCCGCGCGACCGTCGCGCTCGCCCGGTCCGGCCTCGAGCAGCGCTTTCGCCTGGGCGAAGTGGCCGGCCATCGCCCGGGCGACCACGGCCGCGTGCCGCTGGGCGACCAGCAGGCTGAGGACGCCGCCGGGGCGCAGCACCTGGCGCAGCGTCGCCAGGGCGGCTGCCGGGTCGTCGACGACCTCGAGCACTCCGTGACACAGCACCAGATCGGCACTGGCGGGTCCGGTGACCTCCAGCAGCGACGACAGGTCGCCCTGCTGCGCGGAGACCTCGACGGAGAGCTCGCGGGCACGTCGGCCCAGGGCCGCCAGCGCGTCCGGGCTGGGGTCGACGACCGTGACCCGCGCGCCGAGCTCGGCGACCCGGACCGCGAACCCGCCGGTGCCCCCGCCGATGTCGAGGACGTCGGCACCCTCCGCGACGTGCGGACGTACGGCGTCCCAGACGACGGAGGTGCGGGCCGCCGAGCGGCGTTCGCTGGGCCGGGCGCTGTCGGTCATGCACCAACCCTAGAGGCAGCACACCGTTGTCAGCCCGCGCGCACCGCCGCGGCCCGGATCTCCAGAGGCAGGTGCGGCACCAGCCCGAGGGAGCGCTCGATCACGGCCAGGAACCGGTCGGCGTCGCGGACCAGGTCATCGGCCTCTCGCTCGGCGACCGCTCGGCTCGACCCGGCCTCGGCGGCGGCCCGCTTGGCGGCCCCGCCCGCGAAGAACGTGGCCCACTCGCTGAGCTCGGGCGCCACCTCGGTGAGCAGCACCCACGCGTTCTTCTGCGGCCGGCGCCCTCGGCTCGCCGCGGGGATGGCGCGTGCGGACAGCAACGCGGCCGCCGCCCGCAGCGCCGCCACGTGGGCACAGGCGTAGCGGGCAGGCGCCTCGGTCGCGGCGACGGCCTCGCTCAGCGACTCGGCCGCACGGGCCAGGTAGGAGTGGGTCGTCGCGGGCAGTGCGTACGGGTTCATCGGGCACCTCTCCGGGTAGCGCCGGCCCGGCGGAGGCGAGGGTCGAGGTCGTCTCCGCCGGACCGTGTTCGAACATCTGTTCGAACTCCTTCAAGGTACACCCGCCCTCCGACACCGCGTCAAGGGTCCTGACGGTGCCGATCCGGGCATCGGATCAGGTGCTCGCGGGCTCCGTGGCCGGCGCCCGGAGGTACGCCGAGGTGTCACGGTGCCAGAGCGCACCGACAACGCCCGCCTGGAGCACCAGCGCGACGACCGACAACACGACGAAGAGCGTCGGGGGGCCGATCCGAAGGGTGGCCAGGGTGCTCAGCGCCATCAGCACCACCGTCACGGTGAGCGCCGCCCGGGCCCACCCGTGCCGGGAGCGGAAGAACTCCATCAGGACGAGGGCGAGCAGGGCGACCACGACGAGCATCACCACCACGACGGGCACGATCGACGGGGGCTCCACCGATCCCGCGTCCACGCGGCCGGACTCCCACGCGTCGGTCAGCTCGCTCTTGAACACGAGAGAGAGCACCGCGGTCACTCCCGACAGCACGACCAGTGCCCAGGTCATCCACACCGCCACCGTCACCGATGCGGGCCGGTCCTGACTCATGCGTCTCCTCCTCGTCACCGGTCGCGCTCCTGGGGCAGCACGCTGCCCTAGGGTCTCGACCATGGACACCGAACACCCGTCGATCACCCGCTTCCGCGACGACCACGCGCGACGTGGCGGCACCGGTGAGATCGTCATCCTGCCCGACTCGGTGCACACCGCGGCGCTCGCGGCCGAGGCTCTGGGGTGCGAGGTCGGTGCGATCGCGAACAGTCTGCTCTTCGACGCCGACACGACGCCGGTGCTCATTCTGACCTCGGGCGCCCACCGCGTCGACACCACCAAGGTCGCGGCGACGCTCGGTGTGAGCAAACTCAAGCGCGCCACCCCGGACTTCGTGCGTGAGCACACCGGCCAGGTGATCGGCGGCGTCTCCCCCATCGGCCACCCGGCGGCGGTGCCGACGTACCTCGACCCCTGGCTGCGCCGGTACGACGTCGTCTGGGCCGCCGCCGGACACCCGGCCGCGGTCTTCGCCACGACGTACGACGAGCTCGTGGCGATGACCGGGGCGCCCGAGATCGAGGTCGAGTGATGGAGATCTGGCTCAACCCGGCCTGCTCGAAGTGCCGCACCGCCGTCGCCGAGCTCGACCGAGCCGGCGTCGACTACACGGTGCGCCGCTACCTCGACGAGCCACCGACCGTTGACGAGCTCGGCGCCGTCGTCGAGCGGCTCGGCCTCGAGCCGTGGGACGTCGCGCGTCCGAAGGAGACCCGCGAGGCAGGCATCGACCTGCCGAAGGACGCTGAGCACCGCGCCGAGTGGCTGGCCGCCCTGGTCGCCCACCCGAGGACGATCCAGCGGCCGATCATCACCGCCGCGGACGGCACGACCGTCGTGGGTCGCGACGAGGACTCCCTCGCTCGTGTCATCGACGCGGAGGCCTGAGCTCCCGATGGCACGGGTGGTGGTGGTCGGCGGCGGCTTCGGTGGCCTGGCGGCGTCGTTGCGGCTGGCCAAGCTCGGGCACGAGGTCACCCTGGTCGAGCGCTCGGCCGGCCTGGGTGGCGCGCTGTCGGAGGTGAGCGCCGGCGAGTTCGCCTGGGACGCGGGGCCGACGTACACGCTGCTGCCGGCCGTGGTGCGCGACCTCTTCCGCAAGTCCGGACGGCCGCTCGAGCGCGAGCTGGAGCTGGTGCCGCTCACCTGCATCCGCGAGCACCGGTTCGCCGACGGCTCCTCGGTCGTCGTACCGAGCGGGCGGGCGGGCCAGCTCGCGGCGTTCGATGGGCTCGGACGTGGCCTCGGGCAGCGGTGGGTCGACCACGTCGCGTCGTACGCCGACGACTGGGAGGTGCTGCGCCGCGGCTATCTGGAGAACCCGTGGTCGCCCGACGACCTGCCCCGCGACCTCGCGGCCAGGCTGGACAGCCGGGAGATGCTCTTCAAGCGGCTGAAGAAGACCTTCAAGGACGAGCGGCTGCGGCTGGTGGCGGGGCACCCGTTCGCCGCCGAGGGGCACGACCTGCGCAACGTGCCGGCGTGGGCGGGTTCGACGGCGTACGTCGAGCAGCGGTTCGGCGCCTGGACCGTCGAGGGCGGGATGGCCCAGCTGGGTGCCGCGCTGGTCGACCGGCTGACGACGCGGAAGGTGACCACCCTGACCGGCACGACCGCGACCGACCTCGTCGTCCGCGACGGCCGGGTCGTGGCGGTCTCGACCACGGCCGGTGAGCTCGACGCCGACGTCGTCGTGTGCGCCGTCGACCCACGTGGGCTGCCGGCGCTGGCGGCGTACGTCGAGCGCACCATGCCGGCGATCCCGCCGGTGGTCGCGCACCTGGGGCTGGAGGGCGACCTGCCGGTCCTGCCGCACGAGCTGGTGCTCCACGGTGAGGCGACGCTGGTCGTCCGCACCGGCGGCCGCGCTCCCTCGGGCGCGTCGGCGCTGACGGTGCACGGCCGCGGGCGGCTCTCCGAGGACATCCTGCGTGCGCTCGCTCGGCACCGGATCGACGTCCGCAAGCAGGTGGTCGAGCGCGTCGACCTGAGTCCGCGCGAGCAGGTCGAACGCTGGGGAGGCTCGCCCATGGGCGTGCTGTGGCAGGGCCGCGCGACCGTGCGTCAGCGGCTGGGGCCGCGGACCCCGATCACCGGCGTGTACGCCGCCGGCGCGAACGCCACACCCGGGGCCGGGCTGCCGTTCGTGGGGCTGTCGGCGGCGCTGGTGGCGGCCGAGGTCGGACCGGCCTAGGCCCCTTGTCGGTTTCACCGGTGCACCGGTGAAACCATCACTTCTCAGGCAACGCAACGCCTGAGAAGTGACAGCGCTGCCTGAGGAGTGGGACGGGTGTGACGTACGGCGTGGGTCGTCAGACCGACACGTTGAGGGCGGCGAAGATCTCGCGGGTCGCCTTCGACCGGTTCAGCGTGTAGAAGTGCAGACCCGGTGCGCCGCCGGCGAGCAGCTCGTCGCACAGCTCGGCCGCGATCTTGATGCCCTCGGCGCGTACGGCGACCGGGTCACCGTCGTGGGCGGAGATCCGGTCGATGATCTCGGTCGGGACCTCGGTGCCGATCAGCTCGCCCTGGCGGCGGATCGCGTTGAGGTTCAGGATCGGCATGATGCCCGGCAGGATCGCGATGTCGACACCACGGGCCTGGACCCGCTCGACCAGCGCGAAGTAGTCGGACGCGCGGAAGAACATCTGCGTGACGGCGAACTCCGCGCCGGCCCGCGCCTTCGCCACCAGGAGGTCGGCGTCGCGATCGAGCGACTCGCCCGACGGATGCCCCTCCGGGAACGCCGCCACCCCGACGCTGAACTCCGCGCGGGCGGCAGCCATCTCGACGAGCTCCTGGGCGTAGTTGAGCCCGCCCTCGGTCGGTGTCCAGTCGGCGCGCGGCCCTTCGGCCGGGTCTCCCCGCAGAGCCAGCACGTTGTGCACCCCGGCCTCGGCGTACGCGTCCAGGATGCCCTCGAGCTCCTCGCGGGTGTGGCCGACGCAGGTGAGATGGCCCAGCGGGGTCAGCGACGTCTCCGCCGCGATCCGGCCGGTCACCCGGACCGTGGTCTCGCGGGTGGAGCCGCCGGCGCCGTACGTCACGGAGACGAACGTCGGCCGGTAGGGCTCCAGCTCGCGGATCGCCTGCCAGAGCTGGGCCTCGCCGGCCTCGTCCTTCGGCGGGAAGAACTCGAAGGAGAACGACCGCTCACCGGCCCGGATGAGGTCGCCGATCCGCGGTGTCTGCGTGTTCGCCATACGCAACAGTCTAGGGACGGGGACCGCTCATCGGGCATCGCCGTCCACTGGCTAGTCTCGTGCGGGTGACGGCGAACGGGTGGGACAGCGCCGGGTTCCGCGACGACGTGCAGGGTGCCCTCGACGCCTTCATCGACCGGCAGGCAGCCCTGCTGGAGCCGCTCGGCAGCGACGCCGCCCGACTGGTCGCTGAAGCGCGTACGTCGGTCAGCGGCGGCAAGCGCTTCCGCGCGTCGTTCTGCTATTGGGGCCACCGCGCCGTGGCTCCGACGGCGGCCGACGAGGACGCCCTGGTCCGCGCCTGCGCGTCGCTCGAGCTGCTCCACGCCAGCGCGCTCGTCCACGACGACTACATGGACGCCTCGGCCACCCGTCGTGGCCGGCCCGCCACGCACCGCGCGTTCGAGGCCGAGCACCGCGCGGCCGGGTGGCGCGGCGACCCGGAGCAGTACGGCGCGGCCGCGGCGATCCTGCTCGGCGACCTGCTCCTGAGCTGGGCCGACGAGCTGCTGCGCCGCTGCGGACTGCCGATCACCCAGGTCGCGCCTGCGCTCGAGGTCTTCGACCGGTGCCGGTCGGAGGTGATCGCCGGGCAGTTCCTGGACGTGTCGGTGCAGGCGCGCGGTCGCGCCGACGTGGACGCCGCGATGACCGTGCTGCGCTACAAGTCGGCCAAGTACTCCATCGAGCGTCCGCTCCACATCGGTGCCGCGCTCGCCGGCGCCTCCGCATCGACGATGCAGGCACTGACCGACTACGGCCTGCCGCTGGGTGAGGCGTTCCAGCTCCGCGACGACCTGCTCGGCGTCTTCGGCGACCCGGTCGCCACCGGCAAGCCCGCCGGCGACGACCTGATCGAGGGCAAGCGCACCGTCCTGGTCGCCCTGGCCCTCGACGGCGCCTCAGCCGCGGACGCCGCGCTCCTCGACCGGTCGCTCGGCACCGACCTCTCCCCCGACCACGTCGCGGAGCTGCGTCGGATCATCGACTCCTCCGGCGCGGCCGCCCAGGTGGAGGCGGTCATCGACGAGCTCGCGACCCACGCCGTACGGTCCCTCGACCGGGCCGGGCTCGACGAGCACGCCACCGAGGTGCTCCGCGGGCTGGCTGCTTCGGTCACGCGGCGGGCGGTCTGACCCCTGCGGACCCCTGCGGATTGGTCACCAACCGCAGATCTCGTCCTCCATTTCTGCGGTTGGTGACCAAACGACGGCCCAGTACGCCGCCTACAGCGAGATGGCCTGCGCGCGCCGCTTGACCTCGGAGCCGCGGTTCTCACGCAGCGCGTCGATCGGCCGCCCGGGGTAGTTGTCGTCGGTGAAGATCCAGGCGATGCACTCGCGGTCGTCGTACCGACCGTCGTGGAGGATCGTCAGCAGGCCGGGCAGGCCCTTGACGACGAGGCCGTCCTGGATGAAGTCCGCGGGGACCTGCTGCCCCGCACCCGGCGACGGCACCGCGGCAGCGAGCTCGTGTTCGCGGATCATCGTGCGCACCTTGCCGACGGTCACGCCGAGCGCCTCGGCGGTAGCCGCCCAGTCCAGCCAGGCCGGGACCAGGGCGGCGAGGTCGGCTTCGGCGAGTCGCGAAATGTCCATAGGCCCAGTGTTCCACCCGCAGGCTCGCCACGCCGCACCGCCGCCCAGCAGGGCTGCGGCGTGCGCCGTCCGTACGATTGGGCCACCGGATCCTTCCCCGTCCGGCCACAGGAGGGTCGCTGTGCAGCAAGACGAGCACGGAGATCGGCGCGCCCGCGCAGGCGGCGCCGATGCCGCACCCGACCCCATGACCGGTCGCCTCCTCGACGGTCGCTACCGGATCGGGTCGCGGATCGCCCGCGGCGGCATGGCCAGTGTGTACGAGGCCACCGACCTCCGGCTCGACCGCACCGTCGCGGTGAAGGTGATGCATCCCGGCCTCGGGGACGACAACGAATTCGCCGAGCGGTTCGTGCGCGAGGCGCGCGCGGCGGCCCGGCTGTCGCACCCCAACGTGGTCGCGGTCTACGACCAGGGCGACGACGAGGGCACCGTCTTCCTGGCGATGGAGCTGATCCCCGGGCACACCCTGCGTGACGTCATCCGCAAGGAGAGCCCGATGTCGCCGGCGAAGGCACTGGCCGTCATGGAGCCGGTGCTCTCCGCGCTCGCCGCCGCGCACCGGGCCGGCCTCGTACACCGCGACGTCAAGCCCGAGAACGTCCTCATCGCGGACGACGGTCGGGTCAAGGTCGCCGACTTCGGCCTGGCCAAGGCGGTCACCACCGACACCCAGCACACCGCGACGGGTGGCGTGCTGATCGGCACCGTCTCCTACCTCGCTCCCGAGCTGGTCATCAGCGGCCGCGCCGACGCGCGCGCCGACGTGTACGCCGCGGGCGTCGTCCTCTTCGAGCTGCTCACCGGCACCAAGCCGCACGAGGGCGAGACGCCGATCCAGGTCGCCTACAAGCACGTCCACGAGGACGTCCCGCCGCCGTCGACCTTCGCGCCCGGACTCCCGGCGTACGTCGACGCACTGGTCGCCCGCGCCACGGCCCGCGACCGCGAGCTGCGCCCGGCCGACGCCGCGGTGCTGCTGCACCAGGTGCACCGGGTCAGCCACGCGCTCGCCGAAGGCGTCCTCGACGACGCCGACCTGACCGCCGATCTGACACCGCTGCGGTTGCAGGTGGAGGCCGTCGAGGCGCCGGGGCCGGACGACACCGCGCCCGAGCCCTTCGACAGCCGCCAGTTCGCGACGATGACCGCACCGATCCGCACGGTCGAGCGTCCGCCGACCGCACCGCCGCCTGCACGACCCGCTGGTCCGGTCGCACCGCCGCCGGGTCGCCGTCGGTCCCGCAAGGGTCTCGTGCTGCTGATCGTCGCGGTGCTGCTCGTCGTCGGAGGCGGCGCCGGCGCCTGGTGGTTCCTCGACGGCCGGTACACCTCGACCCCGGGCGTGCTCGGGATGACCCAGAAGGCCGCCGAGCGCGAGCTCGAGGCTGCCGGTCTCGACAGCGAGGTCGGCGACCCGGCGTACTCCGAGACCGTCGAGGCGGGCCGCGTCGTCAGCACCGACCCCGAGCCCGGCTCCAAGGTACTCAGCGGCGGCACCGTCACGATCGTGCTCTCGCTCGGCAAGGAGAGGTACGACGTACCCAAGCTCCAGGACCTGACCGAGGACGAGGCGCAGGACGCACTCACCGCGACGCACCTGGGGTTCGGCACCACCACGGAGAAGTGGTCGGACACCGTGCCCGCCGGCATCGTCATCTCGACCGCTCCCAAGGCCGGCACCACGCTGCGCCCCGACACCCCGGTCGACCTGGTCGTCAGCAAGGGACCGAAGCCAGTCAAGCTCCAGGACTGGGTCGGCAAGAGCGCCGACCAGGCCCAGGAATGGTTGAAGGCCAAGGGACTCAAGGGCAAGGTCGCCGAGGAGGAGTACTCCGACGACGTCGACGAGGGCGACGTGATCTCGATGGACCCGCCCGCCGGGACCACCGCGCACCGCGGCGACACCGTGACGTTCATCGTCTCCAAGGGACCCGAGCTGATCGAGGTCCCGTCGGTGCGCGGCGAAGGTGTGGCGGCCGCGACCGAGAAGCTGGAGGACCTCGGGTTCGAGGTCGAGACCCACGACGCCCCGGGCTCGCTCGGTCTCGGGTTCGTCTTCTCGCAGTCCCCCGGCGGTGGCGAGATGGTCCGGCCGGGCTCCACCATCAGCCTGAGTCTGATCTGATCCCACGCCCCGGGTAGGTTGTGCCGGTGTTCGATCCAGCCGGCCGCAATCCGATCGGCACCCATGTCCTGGTCGGCAAGGGCCTCGTTGACGGCGCCGTCGCGAACGCCGACGAGGTCGGCTGCGAAACCTTCCAGATCTTCGTCGGCAACCCGCGCGGGTGGGCGCTGAGCGCGGGCAAGCCGGCCGAGGACGCGCGCTTCCGCGACCTGATGGCCGAGCGCGGCACGCGCACCTTCATCCACGCGCCGTACCTGGTGAACCTCGGCTCGCCGACCCCCGCGACGTACGAGAAGTCGGTCGCCTCCGTCGCCCACAATCTCAAGCGGGCCGCCGAGATCGGCGCGGAGGGCGTGGTCGTGCACACGGGCTCGTTCGTCGACCCGAGCGACGGTGACAGCGCGGCGCGCTACGACACCGCGATGAAGCAGGTCCGCGAGGGTCTGCTCCCCCTGCTCGACGCGGTCGCCGACGACGCCGCTCCGTGGCTGCTGCTGGAGCCCACCGCCGGGCAGGGCCGGTCGCTGTGCGCCGGAGTCGAGGACCTCGCGCCGTACCTCGACGCACTCGACCACCACCCCAAGGCCGGGATCTGTCTCGACACCTGCCACATCTTTGCTGCCGGCGCACCACTGGACGAGCCCGGCGGTACGACGGCCACCGTCGACCGGATCGTCGAGATCGGCGGACCTGGCCGGCTACGGCTGATCCACGCCAACGACTCGATGGACGTCCGGGGCGCTTTCAAGGACCGGCACCAGCGGATCGGCGAGGGGCACATCGGCGAGGGCGCCTTCCGCGAGCTCTTCGCCCACCCCGCGACGGACGGTGTGCCGTTCATCCTCGAGACGCCGGACTCGCGCAATGCCGACAACCGCGACATCCCGCTGCTCAAGCGGCTCCGCGGATGACCACCCAAGCCCAAACGACTGAGTCCCGCCGTACGTCGCTCCTCGCGACGGCGGCGCTGCTCGGCGTCACCGCGTGCTGGGGCAGCACGTTCTTCCTCATCCACGACCTGGTCGAGCGGGTCCCGCCGGTCGACTTCCTGGCGCTGCGGTTCTCGATCGCCGCGGTGCTGCTGCTGGTCGTCGCCCCCAAGGCGGTGCTCCGGCTCTCGGCCGAGGCTCGCCGGCAGGCGCTCGTGCTCGGCGGGTTGTACGGCGTCGCGCAGATCATGCAGACCGTCGGGCTCGCCCACACCCCGGCGAGCGTGTCCGGCTTCATCACCGGGATGTACGTCGTCGCGACGCCGCTCTTCGCCGCCGTACTCCTCCACAACCGGATCACCCCGATGACGTGGGCCGCCGTGCTGCTGGCCTTCGCGGGACTCGCGGTGCTCACCCTCGACGGGCTCTCGATCGGGTACGGCGAGGCGATCACCTTCCTCGCCGCGCTGCTCTACGCACTGCACATCGTCGGGCTCGGCGCGTGGTCCAACGCCAGCGACGCGATCGGGATGTCGATCGTCCAGATCGTCGTGGTCGCGGTGATCTGCCTGGTCGCCAGCGCACCGCACGGCATCGTGCTGCCCGACAACGGCCGGGACTGGCTGTCGGTCGTCTACATGGCCGTCTTCCCCGCGGCGATCGCGTTGCTCGCCCAGACCTGGGCGCAGGCACACCTGCCCGCCACCCGGGCCGCGATCGTGATGAGCATGGAGCCGGTGTTCGCCGCCCTCTTCGCGGTGTGGTTCGGCGGGGAGTCGATGACGGTCCGCATGGTGACCGGTGGCGTCCTGGTCCTGACCGCGATGCTGATCGTCGAGATCGGGCCGCGCCGCAAGATCGAGGCCGAGGTGCCGCACATCGCGGTGTGAGGCTCGCCGTACGTCGTCGAGAGACGCGAACTGGCTGTCAGACGGGCCGAAGAGGAGCCAGTTCGCGTCTCTCGACGGATCTGGCGTCCGCGATCCGGTCAGCCGGGGAGGCATGACCGGCGCTCCCCTACTCTCGTCCTGTGACGCCGACCTATCTCTTTGGACACCTGCCGGGAGCACCCGTGCAGGCCGTCCTCGTGTAGGCAGCCTCCACTCCATCCAACGCCCCCGGCTACCCGCGGGGCGTTCTGCATGTCTGGGCCCCGACGACGTGGCCGGCTCTGCCCCGAAAGAGGAACCACCATGGTCGTCGTCATGTCCCCCGAAGCCACCGACGAGGACATCGCCCGCGTCGTCGAGCGCGTCGAGAGCGTCGGCGGCGAGGCCTTCGTCTCCAAGGGCGTCGTCCGCACCATCATCGGGCTGGTCGGCGACATCGAGTCGTTCCACCACCTCAACCTGCGCACCCTGCGCGGCGTCGCCGACGTGCACCGCATCTCCGACCCCTACAAGCTGGTCAGCCGCCAGCACCACCCCGACCGGTCGACAGTGTGGGTCGGGAGCCCCGGCCAGCAGGTGCCGATCGGCCCGGACACCGTCACCTTCATCGCCGGCCCGTGCGCCGTCGAGTCGGCCCAGCAGACCCTCGAGGCCGCGCAGATGGCGAAGTCGGCGGGTGCCACGATCCTGCGCGGCGGCGCCTACAAGCCGCGCACCTCGCCGTACGCCTTCCAGGGCCTCGGCGTCGCCGGGCTGGAGATCCTCGCCGACGTGCGCGAGGCGACCGGGCTGCCCGTCGTCACCGAGGTGGTCGACGTGCGCGACGTCGCCGTCGTGGCGGAGTACGCCGACATGCTGCAGATCGGCACTCGCAACGCGGCGAACTTCGGGCTGTTGCAGGCCGTCGGCGAGGCCGGCAAGCCGGTGCTGCTCAAGCGCGGTATGACGGCCACCATCGAGGAGTGGCTGATGGCGGCGGAGTACATCGCCCAGCGCGGCAACCTCGACGTCGTGCTGTGCGAGCGCGGGATCCGCACGTTCGAGCCCGCGACCCGCAATACCCTCGACATCTCCGCGGTGCCGGTCGTCCAGGCCGCCAGCCACCTGCCGATCATCGTCGACCCGTCTCACGCGGCCGGCCGCAAGGACCTCGTCGTACCTCTCTCGCGGGCCGCGATCGCCGTCGGTGCCGACGGTGTGATCGTCGACGTACACCCCAAGCCGGAGGTGGCGCTGTGCGACGGGCCGCAGGCGCTGGAGGGTGCGGAGCTGCGCGAGCTGGCGCAGGCGATGCGCCGCTTCCCGGAGCTGCTGGGCCGGGAGGCCGCGCGGGCTCCGGAGCCCGTCGTCTAATCTCGCACCGGTAGGCGGGCCGGGAGGGAGACCGATGACGGACTGCGCGAAGTGCGGCCGCGAGCTCGGCGTCGGCCGCTACTGCACCAACTGCGGCGAGCCGGTCGACAGCGCCGCGGCGAGCCCGGACCCGGACTGGCGCACGGACACCGCCGAGCGCCCCCGTACGACGCCACCGCCGCCGCCCTCCTCACCACCACCCGCCTGGACACCTCCGCCCGCGCCGCGGTTCCCGCTGTACGCCGACGAGGTCGCCGAGCCGGACGACGAGGTGTACCCGCAGGCCCACCACCGGCAGTCGCGGTCGTCGGGCGGGTGGGTGGCGATGGCGGTCGTGCTCGTCATGGTCCTCCTGCTCGGCGTCTGGCTGGTCGCCACGGGCGACGACGACGAACCTCCCACGACCGGGCAACCGGGCAGCAGCACTCCGGCGACCAGCGACGAGCAGCCCAGCACGGAGGACCCCAGCGACGAACCCCCCGCCCCCGCTCCGAGCGGCCTGACCGCCGAGAGCCAGGTGACCGTGCCCGCGACAGCGGGGCCTGGGGCGGACGTCGACGGCAACCCGGTCGGCTTCGAGGGCACCAACATGCTCGACGGGGTCCCGGAGACCTGCTGGCGGATGCCGGGTGACGGAACCGGCCAGGAGATCGTGGTGACGCTCCCCCGGGAGACGCGGCTCCGCTCGGTCGGCATGATCAACGGCTACGCGAAGCAGGGCGGTGCCGTCGACTGGTACCACGGCAACCGGCGGGTCAATCAGGTCGAGTGGGTCTTCGACGACGGTACGACGATCCCGCAGACCCTCGACGACACGGCGGCTGTGCAGTCCGTGGACGTGGACGTCACGACCACCACGGTCACGATCCGGTTGGTCGCCGTCTCCGAGCCCGGCAAGGGGCCCTCGCGGCGCGACTTCACCGCGGTCAGCGACCTGCTCTTCGTCGCGCGCTGAACTCAGTCGGGACCGTGGTGGTTGAGCCTCGAAACCACCGCCGGGGACATCGGTGGTTGAGGTGTGAGGCGCGCTAGCGCCGAGCCTCGAAACCACCGCCAGCGCTAGAGCGACCCGAGGACGACGGCGGCCTTCTCGGCGTCGACACGCGTGATGTCGAGGTGCGTCACGAGGCGTACGGCGGTCGGGCCGACCGCCGAGACGAGCACGCCTGCCTCCCGGGCGGCGGTGACGAAGTCCGCAGCATCGCTGCGCGGCACCACCACGATGTTGGTGTCGACGCCGCTCGGGTCGACCCCGCACGCCTCGGCGAGCAGTCGGGCATGCGCGTGGTCGTCGGCGAGCCGCTCGACGTGGTGGTCCAGCGCGTGCAGGCCGGCCGCCGCCAGGATGCCGACCTGGCGCATGCCGCCGCCCATCCGCTTGCGCCAGATCCGCGACTCGGCGATCGCGTCGGCGTTGCCGACCATCAGCGAGCCGACCGGGGCACCGAGCCCCTTGGACAAGCAGACCGCCATCACGTCGGCGACCGCGCCGTACTCCTCGAGCGGGACGCCGGTCGCGACGTGCGCGTTCCAGATCCGGGCGCCGTCCATGTGCACGCCGACGCCGACGCCCGTGGCGTACTCGCGCAGGTCGCGCAGGTCGCCGATCGGCAGCACCGCGCCGCCGGCGAAGTTGTGGGTGTTCTCGACGGCGATCGCGGCCGTGGGCACGAAGAAGGGTCCCATGTCGGGGGCGAAGATCGTCTGGATCGTCGGCAGGTCGACCTGTCCGCGCGGGTGGATCCAGGTCCGCATGGTCACCCCGGAGTAGGCGCCGTGCGCGCCGAGCTCGGCCCGGGCGATGTGGGCACTCGCCTCGCACAGCACCTCCTGGCCGGGCGCCACCAGGGACCGTACGGCGAGCACGTTGGCCATCGAGCCGGTCGGCGTGAACATCGCGGCCTCGTGGCCGAACATCCCGGCCACCCGCTCCTCCATGAGCGCGACAGTCGGGTCCTCGCCGTACACGTCGTCCCCGACCTCGGCGCGGGCCATCGCGGCCCGCATCGACTCCGTCGGCTTGGTCAGGGTGTCGCTGCGCAGGTCGATCATGCAGCGATCCTGCCAGGGTGACTCTCAGACATTTTACCGGAACACTCTTGTATTCAATACTGACCTGTTCCACCATCGTCACGTGGACATGACCCAGCCCAAGCGGGCCTACGACAGCTCGCGGCGCCGCTCGATGGCCGACCAGAACCGCACCGCGGTCTTCGCCGCGGCCGCCGACCTGTTCGCGTCCCGTGGTTGGGCCGGCACCTCGATGCGCGACGTCGCCAAGGCAGCGAGCGTCTCCGTCGAGACCGTCTACTCCCTCGCCGGCGGCAAGTCCGACCTCCTGCTGGCGACCATCGACATCGGCATCGTCGGCGACGACCAACCGGTGCCGCTCGCGGAGCGCGACGAGTTCCTGGCACTCGGTCGTGGCACTCGTGCCGAACGGATCCAGGCGACCGCCGAGCTCGTCGCGAGCTCCAACCAACGCATCGCCGCACTGAACCGCACCTTCTCCCAGGCAGCAGCCGCAGACGAGACCCTCGCCGCGCGCCGATACGCCGATCTCGCCACCCAGAGGGACGCGTACGCCGACGGCCTGACCCTCGTCCTGGGCACCACACCGCACGCCGACGTCATCGACGGCATCTGGGCTATCGGGAGCTCAGAGGTCTACCTCCAGCTCACCGCGCCATCCGATCGGGGCGGCGCCGGCTGGACTTCCGAGAAGTACCGCTCGTGGCTGGCCGACCGCATCGACCAGCTCCTCCCCGAGGAGACCTCATGACTACCACGCCCCACACCGATCCGAGCGCCGTGACCGGCGCGGACCCGGACGGCCCGTGCGACACCCGCATGATGGGGATCGTGCACTCCGCCCTGCGGCGCGACCTCGTCCGCGTCCGCGTCGTGCTCACCGATCCCGCTCTGCTCACCGAGAAGCGTCGCGTCGGCATCGCCGACCACATCGGGTGGCTCATGCACACCCTTCACCTGCACCACCACGGTGAGGACATCGGGCTCTACCCGATGGTGCTCCGCAACAATCCGACCACGCGCGCGCTCGTCGATGACATGGACGGCGACCACCAGCGCATCGACGCCACCATGGACGAGCTCGGGCGCGCCGCCCGCACCTTCGCCGACGACCCCGGCGCCGACCCGGCCGCCCACCTGCTGCCAGCGCTGACCAGCCTCGAGGAGGTGCTGCTGCCACACCTCGAGCGCGAGGAGCTCGTCATGATGCCGGTCGTCTCCGGCTGCGTCACCCAGCGCGAGTGGGACGAGTGGAACGACGTCGTCAACGTGCGGTCCAAGCCGTTCCTGTACCTGGCCGAGGAGGGTCACTGGGTGTTGGACAACCTCGGCGCCGACGACCGCCACCACACGCTGCAGCTCCTCCCGCCCGTCCCCCGCTTCGTGCTGCTCAAGCTCCTCGGCGGTCGGTACCGGCGCCGCCGCGCCCTGTTGTGGGACGGCACACCCGCCGAGCACGTCCCGTCGATGAGCCTTGAGATCGCCCGCGGATGGGCGCCGTGATCGCCCCGGCACCCGCCCGGCCGCGCCGCTGGTCGATCCCGTGGGCCGGCGAGGTCCAGGTCGTCGTCGACGCGTCCCCCGACCAGGTGTTCGCCGTACTCACCGACGTCACCCGCATCGCCGAGTGGAGCCACGAGTGCAACGGCGCCGAGTGGGTCGACGGCTCCAGCCGGGCCGAGGTCGGTGCCACGTTCCGTGGCCGCAACCAGGTCAACCGGTTCGGCTGGTCCCGGCTCTGCACCGTCACCGTCGTCGAACCCGGTCGCGCGTTCGGCTACCGGACCAGCGGAGGCGTTCCGCCGGACTCGACCGCCTGGGCGTTCGACCTCGAGCCGGCAGGCACCGGGACCCGCATCATCCAGCGGTACGAGGTGATCAGGTTCAGCCGACCGCTGGAGGTGGTCACGTACGCGTTCGTTCCGGCCCACCGCGACCGCACCGAGGCGCTTCGCGAGGACTTGGTCCGACTAGGGGCAGCGGCCGGCTGACCGATCCGAGCGCCAGATCAGAGCGGCTTCAGGCCGGTAATCACCCAGGTCGCGCCCTTCCGCTCAGCCGTGATGTCCAGCTGTGCCGCGGACACGGACGCCTCCTTGTCCTGCTTGCGCTGGCTCTTCTGGTCGACGAAGACCAGCAGGTCGGCCTTGGAGTCGGTGAGATGCTCGACCCCGGCGACCTGGACCTGCGCCGTCAAGGTGAGCTCCTGACCCGGTGCCCGGTCCTGGAGACTGGCGAAGAGCGTGTCGTACTCCTCGCGCGCCTGACCGGCCAGCACCTGGTCGGCGTACGCACGGGTCGCCTCCGGCTGGGCGTAGTCATAGCTGAGCACCTGGGTGAGACCACGCGAGACGACCTCGATCACGTCCTTCTGGATGGCCTCGTCCAGCTGTGCCCGGTTCTCCAGGGCGGGGTCGTCGCGCAGGGTGTGGGTCTGCCAGGCCAGGACACCCGCGACCACCAGGAGCGCGACGGCGAGTCCCGCCACCAGCCACCGGAGCGTGGCCACCTTGCGCAGCATCGTTGCGGTCCGCGCCATCAGAGGTTCACCGACACTTGCTGCAAGTTCTCGATCTTCCATTCGCCGTTCACCAGCACCAGGTCGGCCGAGAACCGGTTGCGCTTGACTGCCGGGTCCTCGGCCCCGTCGGCGCTCTTGACCGTGACCTCGACCGCCGCGATCAGCGTCGCGGACCGGTCGGTGAGCTCGGTGAGGGCGGCTTGCACCACCCGCCCGGAGGCGATCTTGCCCTGGTCGGCGAGCATCTGCTGCTCGTCGTCACCGACCGACAGCAACTGGTCGTGCAGCACGCCGGTCGACACCCCCTGCCAGGCCTTGATGCCCGCCTCGACGTCGCGGCCGTCCATCGTGGTCATGGTCTCGACCGCGGAGGTCCCCTCGACGACCGCGGTGTCCCGGAGCGCAGCCCGCTCTCGGTCCGGATCGTTGTCGGCGTCGCGCCACGCCAGGTACGCAACCACGACGGCTACCAGCGACACAGCCAGCAGGAGCCACACGAGTACGCCGACGCGAGCCTTCTTCGAGCCCGACGACGCCACGGCGCCGTCCGACTCCTTCGACTCTTCCGACCCCTCCGACCCTTGCGGCTCGTCCAGCTCGTCCGGCACGGTCACCTCGTCCAGCGCCGTCGACTCGTCCGAACTGTCGCTCACGGCTTGCCCCCCATCAGGTCCTGCAGGTCGTCAGCCGAGCTCAACGTCGTGATGCGCGAGCCCTTGCTGCTCTTCTTGCCCAGGACCGACTGCGGTCCCCGGACGTTCGTCCCAGACGATACCGGCGCGGTGCAGCCGGCCTTCGTGTTGAACGGCTTGCCCGGGCTCGTGTCGGTGCCTTCGCGCATCTCGGTGCCTTCGTATCCGTCGACACACGGCAGCGGGTTGAAGAACGACAGTTGAGCGCCGGACTTCATGCCCTTGCTGGTCATCACCGCGTAGGTGATCGAGATGCCCTCAGGCAGCTTGATCATGGTCTCCTTGATCCCGTCCGCGTTGGCGCCGAATACCTCGGCCGTCGAGATCAGGTTGCTCATCAGCTGGCCGAGCGGCTGACCGACGGTGCTGAACAACCGGTCCAGCTGTCGGGCCGATGCAGGCGTCTGCTCGATCAGTCGGCGCCAGTCGGAGTCCTGCTCATCGAGCGCGTGCGCCAGCAGGTCGAGATCCTTGCTGAAGCTCTGGAAGCTCGAGGCGGTGGCCTCCTGGGTGGCCAGCACCTTGCCGGAGTTGTCGATCAGGCTGACCGTCGTCAGGAAGTTGCGGTCGGCGGTCCGGGCGAACTCCGTCGAGGTCCTGAGCAGCCGCGCCAGGTTCGCACCGTTGCCGCGGGTGAACTCGTACCCTTCGTCGATCACCGTGTTCAGGTCGTCCGACGGGATCGAGGCGACCAGGTCCCGGCTGCTGCGCAGCAACCCGTCGATGGACGGCGGCAGGTCGGCGGCGGTGAGCGTCAGGTGCGCCCCCTCCCCCAGCTTCTCGCCGTCGGTCGAGCCACCACGCAGGTCGAGGTACTGCTCGCCGATGGCCGAGCGATCGACCACTCGGGCCTCCACAGAGGCGGGCATCGCCGGGGAGCCCCGCTTGATCCGGACCACCGCCCGGGCCCCGTCTCGGTCGGCCTCCAGGGACTCGACCCGACCAACCGGCACCCCGCGGTAGGTGACCTCGGAGTTCTCGAAGAGACCGCCGGCCTCGGGCATGTCCACGGTGACCCGGTATCCGCCGTAGTAGCGGTCCAGACCCACGTAGTGCACCGCCAGGAAGGTGGTGGTCAGGAGCGCGATCACCACGAAGACGACGACCTTGGTCTTGGTCATGAAGGTCAGCATCAGTCGTCCTTCGTGCTCGACGTCGGCGACGCCTCGGCGGTCGCGCTCGGACTGGTCGACTGGCTGGGCACCTGGACCGACTGCTCCGGCAGACCAGGAAGGGCCGAGTCCGTGGGCGGCAGCAGGCTGGGCGTCGGCGAGACGTCCTTCTCCGGATCGGCGGAGGGGCTCACCGTCCCACTGGGCGACGGGCTCCCCGAGGGCTTCTGCGAGGCAGAACCGCTGGGCGACTTCCCACCGTCCGGCGACTTGACCGGCGCCTTGTCCAGCGTATCGGCCCGCTGGCCGGCCGCGGCGTTCTCGAGGAATGCGAACGGGTCGATCGGCGGCCTCGCGCCTTCATCGACGTACTGGGGCCACGGACATCCCAGGCCCGTGCAGCTGGCCGGCAGCGAGCTGTAGTTCGCGGTCGCGAACACGTTCAGGTAGTCGCCCTTGATGGCGTCGAGCACCGAGTCCGGGAACGGGTAGGTGAGCAGCAGCTCCAGCGAGTTCGGCAGCGCGTCGCCCGACTCGGCGAGCTCGCGCAGGATCGGCTCGAGCAGCTCCATGTCCTCGACCATGTTCTTCTGCGAGGCGTTCAGGGTCCGCACGCTGACGTCACTGAGCTTGTCCAGTGCCTTCAGCATGTCGACCAGCTGGCCGCGCTGCTCGGCCAGCGCCTTCATACCGGGGCTCAGGCCCTCGAGTGCTTCGGCGATCTTGTCCTTGTCCTGGTCCAGGGTGGTCGAGAGCCTGGCCACCGAGTCCAGCGCAGCCGTGATCGCGCCCTTGCGGGCGTTCAGGCTGGTCATGAACGTCTCCATGTTGTCCAGGAAGCCCCGGATCTCCTCGGGCCGGCCGGCAGAGACCTGCTGCAGCTCCCGGGAGATGTCCTGGAACTTGGCCAGTCCACCACCGTTGACCACGAGCGAAAGAGCGCCGAGGACCTGCTCGATCTCGGCCACCTGGCTGGTGTCCGCGAGCGGGATATTGGCTCCCGACTGCAGGGAGGGCGCGTCCGAGTCCGACTCGGCGGGACGGATCAACGCGACGTACTTCTCACCCAGCAACGACGTCTGCTGGAGCCGGGCAGTGGTGCCCTTCGGGAGCACCACGTCGCCGCGCACCAGCAGAGTGGCGCGGGCGCTGCGGCCGTCCGGGTTGAGCTCGATCGAGGAGACCCGGCCGACGGCGATGTTCTCCACCTTGACGCTGCTCTGCGGCACCAGGTCGACCACGTCGTTGAAGTCCGCGGTGATCTCCACCGGGTGGTCGCCGACGTCGGCGCCACCGGGCAGCGGGGTGTTGTACAGGTCCTTGCCCAGGCTGCAACCGGACAGCAGCAGGGCCAGGCCCAGGGACACAGCCAGGCCGACCAGCGGGCTGCGCCGGACGGTCCTGCGGATACGGGTGCTCATCGACGCCCCTCCTCGTGGGTGGTGCCGAGCATCGTCGGCGGGGCGTTGCGCGAGGTCTGGGCGGTCAGACCGTCCTTGCTCCACAGCGAGACCTCGTTGACGTCGCCGCGCGCGGCGATCACGCCGTACTCGGAGTCGTAGGCGTCTTCCAGGTTGTGCAGGAGCAGCGGCGCCAGCTTCATCATCTCGTCGAGCGACTTCTGGTTCTTCTTCAAGGCCTCGGCCGTGGGCACGAGCTGGTCGACGCTGGTTTCGAGGTTGGCCCGGTTCTTCTTGATGAAGTCCTTGAGCACGGCCATCGCCCCGGACAGGTTCTTGGCCGCCTTGCCCATGTCGTCGCGGTCGTCGGCCAGGAACCCGGCCACGTCGGCGAACTGGGTGCTCACCTCCGCCACCGCGCTGTCGTTGTCCACCAGCATCTTGTTGAGCTTGTCGAGGTTGGCCAGCATCGAGAAGAAGCTCTCGTCCACGTTCGACAGGGTCGCGCTGGCCTTGCCGAACTCGCTGATCATGGTGTTCAGCTTGTGGCCCTGCCCGTCCAGGTTGTCGGCTCCGACCTCGATCAGCCGGCGCAGGGCGCCGTTCTTGTTGGCGCCGTTCGGCCCGAGTGCATCGGCCATGTCCTTCAGCCCGGCGTACAGGTCGTCGATCTCGACCGGCACCGCGGTGTCGTCGAGGTCGATGACGGTGCCGCTGCTCAGCTTGGTGTCGCCCGAGTCCTTGACCCAGGGCTTGGTCATCTGCACGAACCGGTCACTGACCATGGTCGGCGCGATGATCACGGCCTTGGTGTCGGCGGCGACCGGCTGGTCCGGGTCGAGCTCCATCGTGACCCGCACGCTCTCGCCCTCGGCGCTCACCTTGGTGACCGTGCCGACCGGCACTCCCAGCACCTGGACGTCCGAGCCGGGGTAGAGACCCACGGTGGAGTCGAAGAGTGCCGTGACCTTGACCGGCTCGGTGCGCATCAGGGCACGTGCCCCGAGCACGCCGACCACGACGAGACCGAGCACCAGCCCGATGACCAGGCGACGACGCATCGGGTGACTCACGAGGCACCTCCGGGATAGCAGTTGCGGACCACGTCGTTCTCCATCACCGGCTCGTTGTTCTTGTCGAACAGGCCGCACAGGTAGGCATCCACCCATTCACCGTTTCCGGTGGCGGCACCCAGCACCCGGTAGTAGGGACCGAGCTTCTCCAGTGCCTGGTCGAGGTTCTTCTGGTTGCGGTTGAGGATCGCGGTGACCCGGTCGAGCTTGTCCAGGGCCGGGGCGAGTGTCTTGTCGTTGTCCTTGACCAGGGCCTGGAGCTGCTCGCCGAGGTCCGAGGTGCCGACGAAGAGTGCGTGCACCGCGTCCCGGCGGTTCTGCAGCTCGCCCAGGAGGTCCGACCCGTCGTTGATCAGTGCCGCCAGCTCCGTGTTGCGACTGGCCAGGGTGCCGGTGACGCCGTCGGTGGCCTCGAGCAGCTTGTCCAGCTCGGAGTCGCGCGAGGAGATCGTGCGCGACAGGTCGGTCAGTCCGCCAACCATCTGCTGCACGGACTCCGGGGTGTTCTCGAAGGCGGTGGCCAGGGCGTCGAAGCTCTTCTCCAGCTGCTTCGTGTCGATCTCGCCGAACGTCTCGGAGAGGTCCGACATCGCGGCGTTCACGTCGTACGGCGTGGAGGTGCGGTCCAGCGGGATGGCCCCCTCGAGCGATCCGGTGCCGAGCGGGTCCACGGCGACGAACTTCTGGCCCAGCATCGTCTTGACCTTGATCGCCGCGGTGGTCGCGTCGTGCAGCTCCACACCCTTGGCCTGGAAGCTCACCACCACCTGGTTTCCGTCCAGCCGCACCGCAGTGACCTCACCGACTCGGACGCCGGCCACCCGGACCTCGTTGCCCGGCTTCAGGCCGCCGGCCTCGGAGAAGACCGCCTGGTACTCCTTGCCGGCGCCGATGATCGGCAGCGACGTCATGTTCATCGCTCCGTAGAACGCGACTCCCATCACGAGCAGGCCGATCACGGCCAGCAGCACTCTGTTGCGCTCCGCGAACGCGGTGGGGAACCGAGACATCAGCGGCACCTCCCGGCGACAGGCTTCACGCCGAGGTCGCCCATGTAGCCCTCAGGCATCGGGATCCGTCCGTCCATGGAGCAGATGTAGAAGTTGAGCCAGGAGCCGTAGCTGCCGAGCCGGCCGATCCGGTCGAGCTTGACGGGCAGCTTCTTCAGGAAGCTGTCGACCTCGGCCCCATGCTTGTCGAGGTTGGCCGAGAGCACGCCCACGTGCGCGATCGACTTGCGCAGCGGCTGGCGGACGTCGACCAGGAGGTCGGAGACTCGTGTGGTCAGCTCCCCCATACCTTCGATGGACGCACCGATCGAGGCCCGGTCCTCGGAGAGCCCCGATACCAGTTGCTGCATCGCGACCAGGGTCGTGTCGAGCTGCCCTGAACGGTCGTTCACCGTCGTCATCACGCCGCCCAGGCTGGTGATCAGCTCGCCGATCACCTGGTCCTTCTCCGCCAGCGTCGACGTCAGGCTGGCAGTGCTCTGCAGCAGCCCGTCCACGGTGGCGTCCTCGCCCTGGAAGACCGCGATGATCTGCTCGCTGAGCTTGTTGACGTCGTCGGGGTTCAGCATCCGCAGCAGCGGCCGGAACCCGTTGAAGAGCACGGTCAGGTCGAGCGCCGGGCGGGTCTCGTCGACCCCGAAGGTGTGGCCGGGCTTGATCACCTGGTCGCCACCGGTCGTGGCGCTGGCCGGCTTGATGTCACTGCCGGTATCAGTCAGGGGCGGCTGCTCCACCGCCAGGTAGCGCTGTCCGACCAGGTTGCGGAACTTGATCTGGATCACCGAGCCGGAGTCGACGCGCATCCCCTTGCGGATCGTGAAGGTCACCTTGGCCAAGCGGTTGTCGGTGATCGACACGTCGGTGACGGTGCCCACCTTGACCCCCGACATCCGGACGTCGTCGCCACGGTTGACGCTGGTCGCGTCGTTGAAGATCGCGGTGTAGTTCTGCGCCTCGCCGGCCGAGCTGTTGCGGATGGTGGTGGCCAGGATCCCGGTGGCGGTCACCGTGGCGATCGTGAAGATCAGGCTCTTGATGACGATGGCCCACATCGGGCCGTGGTTGGCGTCCTTGGCTGTCATTTCAGCACCACCTCGGTGTTGCGAAGGGTCGGTCCCAGCAGGAGGCTGTTCCAGCGCGGGTACTCGCTGGGGGCCATCCCCTGGGTGGGCGCGACCAGCTCGGCGATCAGCTGGTTCTCGCCCGGTGAGTTGGCGTCGCCGAGCCCGGCCAGCGCCATCAGGTAGGACTGCGCCTGGGCACCGGGAGGCGGGCCGATCTGGGCCGGGTCATCAGTGGAACCGTCGGCGACCGGCACCTGGGGCCAGGACCGCATCTGCTCCTCGCTGGTGTCGGCGCTCTGCTTGGCCGCCTCGGTGCCGACCTCGCCGGTCACGTACGGGCAGCGCGGCGGCGGGTCACCCTTGGTGAAGTGGACGTCGTCCTTGCCGACCAGGTACTTGCTGCGGGCCGGCATCACGGTGAGGATGCCGTGCATGCCCGGCTCGTCCGTGTCTGCGCCCAGTGCCTGGTCCATCTTCGGCTTCATGTTCGCCACGGCTCGGAAGAGGCACGGGAACTGGGAGGCGTACGGCTCAGTGGCGCGCAGCGCGGCGCGGCTCTCCTTGGAGAGCACCACGATGGTGTCGTGGTTGTCGGACACCCAGTCGCGGGCGGTATCGGCCGAGCTGATCACGCTGGCGTAGACGTCACGCAGCTGGACCTGCTTGTCGGCCAGGGTCGTCATGCTGGTGGTCATCGTGCTCAGGGCGTCGACGAGGTCGGGCGCCGCCACGTTCCACTGGTCCGCGACCCGGGCCAGACTGGCCAGGTCCTCGCTCATCTGAGGCACCTTGGGGTTGAGCTTCTTCACGTAGCGTGACCACTCGACCATCGTGTCGCCGAGCTCCTTGCCCTGCCCGCGCAACATGTCGGAGAACTCGCTGAGCATGGCCGAGAGCTTCTCCGGCTGGACGGCCTTGAGCACGGGCAGCAGCTCGTCCAGCACCTGCTGCAGCTCGGCCGCCTCGGCAGAGGCATCCTGGTGGATCACGTCACCTGCCTGCAGCGTGCTGCTGCTGGGCTGGGGAGGCAGTACGAGAGCGACGTACCGCTCACCGAACATGGTCTTGGGCAGCAGCCGGGCCACCACGTTGTCGGGCACCTTGTCCAACGTCGCGGGGTCCAGCGCCAGCTTCAGGTCGGCGCCCTCGTCGGTGGCGGAGATCTTGGCCACGGAGCCGACCGGCACGCCGTTCAGCTTGACGTCCGAGCCCACCTGCAGGGCGTTCCCGACGACGTCGGTACGCAGGATCACGTCCCGGTGAGGGATCAGTGCCCGGCTGTAAGAGAGGTAGGCGACCGCGAGACCACCGGCCAGCAGCGCCAGGGTGAGCACTCCGAGCAGGATGTCTCGGATCCGACCGGCGTTCATCCAGCGATCCTGACTGTCGTTGCGGCGCCCCACAGAGCCATCGAGAGGATCAGGTCCAGCAGCGCCACCGCGACCAGGCTGCGGCGTACGGCGCGGCCGACGGCCACCCCGACCCCGGCCGGTCCGCCGGTGGCCTGGTAGCCCATCCGGCAGTGCACCATGATGATCATCACCGAGAAGATCAGCACCTTGACGAACGACAGCAGGATGTCGATCGGCGGCAGGAACAGGTTGAAGTAGTGGTCGTAGGTGCCGGCCGACTGCCCGTAGACGAACACGGTGACGGCTCGCGCTCCGGCGTACGACGTGAGCAGGCCGATGACGTACAGCGGGATGATGGCGATGAACCCGGCGATCACCCGGGTGGTGATCAGGTAGGGCACCGGCGAGACGGCCATCGCCCTGAGCGCGTCGACCTCTTCGTTGATCCGCATCGCACCCAGCTGCGCGGTGAACCCGGCGCCGACGGTGGCCGAGAGGGCCAGGGCGGCGACCATGGGGGCCACCTCGCGGGTGTTGAAGTAGGCGGAGATGAAGCCGTTGAGCGCCGAGGCGCCGATCTGGTCGAGCGCGGCGTAGCCCTGCATGCCGACCACGAACCCGACCGAGAGGGTCAACCCGAGCATCACGCCGATGGTGCCGCCGATCACGGCCAGGGCACCCGAGCCGAAGCTCACCTCGGAGAGCAGCCGCAGCACCTCTTTGGGGTAGTGCCGCAGCGTGCCGGGGATGTGCGCCAGGACCTGGAGGTAGAAGCGCAGGTCGGCACCGAGCTGGGCGAGCTTGTCCAGCGGGCGGCGCAGCAGCCGCGGGGCGCTCTCTCCGAGCTTGCTGGTCTGCTTCGGCCGCGCGGGGGCGGCCATCGGCGGAAAGCTGAGCGTGGGGTTGTCGGCCATGTCAGGCCCCCTTCATGGGCACCAGCGTCAGGTACAACGCGGTGAGGACGAAGTTCACGAAGAAGAGCATCAGGAAGGTGATGACCACGGACTGGTTCACCGAGTCGCCGACGCCCTTCGGCCCGGGGGCCGTGTTGAGGCCTCGATAGCAGGCGATGACACCGGCCAGGAACCCGAAGATCACCGCCTTGATCTCACCGACCCAGAGGTCGGAGATCTGGGCCAGCGCGGTGAAGCTGGACAGGTAGGCACCGGGGGTGCCGCCCTGCAGGACCACGTTGAAGAAGTAGCCGCCGAGCACGCCGACGACCGAGACCAGCCCGTTGAGCAGCACGGCGGCGACGACACAGGCGATCACTCGAGGGACCACCAGGCGTTGCACCGGATCGAGCCCCATCACCCGCATTGCGTCGATCTCGTCGCGGATGGTGCGTGCCCCGATCTCGGCGCAGATCGCGGCGCCACCGGCGCCCGCGATGACCAGCGTGGTGACGATCGGTGACGCCTGTTGCACGACGGCGAGCACGCTGGCGGCGCCGGTGAACGACTGGGCGCCGATCTGCTTGGTCAAGGTGCCCAGCTGCAACGCGATCACCGCGCCGAGCGGGATCGAGATCAGCATCGCCGGGACCCACGACACGCTCACGACGAACCAGAACTGCTGGAGTGTCTCGGTGAACGAGAACGGACGGCGGAACGTCGCCCGCATGGTGTCGAGGGCGAGGGCGAAGAGGCTTCCGGTTCCGTCCAGCGCCCGGACCGGGAGGCTGGGCTTGGGAATGGCCCGTGCTCGGTCGCTCTCCTCGTCGTCGGCGACGTACAGCGGCGCGGCGCCGGCGGTAACTCGGTCGCGGTGGCGCTCGGCGCTGGCCCGGACCGCTCCGGAGCGGGGCGCCAGCTGGCGAGGCAGCACCTCGATGGCGCGCGCCCCTGTGTGCACCATGGTGGAGCCGGGGTAGCCCGCGCCCTCGTAGCTGACCGGATCGGACCGCTTGTGGTCGGCCTCCTCGCTCATCCCGATCGGGCCGTCGGGGTCGCCGCTCATGAACTGGCTGACCACCGGGTGGTCGGTCATCAGGAACTCCTCGCGGGGCCCGAACATGACCAGCTCGCGGCGGTAGAGCATGCCCAGGTTGTCCGGCAGGGTCCGGGCGAGCTCGATGTTGTGGGTGACCACGAGCATCGTGGCGTCGGTGGCCGCGTTGACCTCGATCAGCAGCTCGGCCAGGTTTGACGTGCGGACCGGGTCGAGACCAGAGTCGGGCTCGTCAATCAGGATGATCTCGGGATCCATGACCAGCGACCGGGCCAGACCGGCGCGCTTCTTCATGCCGCCGGAGATCTCACCGGGCAGCTTGTGCTCCTGGCCGACCAAGCCGACCATGCCGAGCTTCTCCATCACCACGTCGCGGACCTTGGCCTCTTTGAACTTGGTGTGCTCGCGCAGTGGGAAGGCGACGTTGTCGTAGACGCTCATCGACCCGAACAGCGCGCCGTCCTGGAAGAGCACCCCGAACTTCTTGCGCAGCTCGAGGCGCCGGGACTCACGCGCCGAGACCATGTCCACGCCGTCGATGAAGACCTGTCCCTGCTCGGGCTTGGTGAGCCCGATGAGCGACTTGAGGAAGACCGACTTGCCCGTACCCGAGGGCCCCATCATGGCGGTGATCTCACCCGGTGGCAGCGTCAGCGTGACGTCGTGCCAGATGTTCTGGCGGCCGTACGTCTTGCTGAGTCCGATCACTTCGACGGATCCGCCCACGGGAGGGCCTCCTGGGTTCGTAGGGGTGGCCCTGGGAGGGCCGGATTGATATCTGAGGTGAGCTGCGCGATGACGCTCGCTCGACTTCTGTGATGCCGGTCACTGGCTACCGGAGACAGCCTGCAATGCCGCCGCCCTCGACCGGGCCGGAACGGCGAGATCGGCCCGAACGCCCCCCGGATGTTGTGACCTCGGTGACAACATGCGGGTCGGCGGCGGTCTAGCGGTCGACGCGGTTCGGATACTCGATTTTCTTGATGCCCGGGCAGTACCGCGGGTCGGCGCCCTTCTGGGGCGCGTGGCCGCCGCCGAGTCCGGGGTTCGACACCCCAGGAGGACCGGGCGCGGGGGCACCCTTCACACGGAACTCGCACGGCCAGCCGGTTCGTGCCGTCACGGGGTTGTCGGAGCCGGACACGGACAGGGTCAGCAGACGCGACAGGTCGTCTCCGGACTGCGTCGTGCACCCCGTGAACGGTGGGATCGTGATCGACCCGTTCAGCTCTCCGCCGTAGAGCGGGTGGTAGTAGGTCGACGGGTCAGCGTTGGCGAACCACTGCTTCTCGTAACCCTCGTCGCGATTCTTGTATTCAATGAAGTACTCGGGACTCTTCATCACCACGGGCGCCGGCTCAGCCGTCCGACAGTCTCCATTGAGTGCCAGGTCCACGCCATCGACCTTCACGGACAGGATCTGGACATTGAAGGCGTCGGTGACAGTGATGGGCCAGTACCTGGCATCCACCCGGACCCCCCGGCCCGGCACGGGGATGTGAGTCTCAGTATTTCCAGAGACGAAGCGGACCGGGATCGGGTAGCCGTCCTTGCGGCGTTGACTGATCTGCACGGTGGCTTCGACCGGCATCAGTCCGAAGCCGACCGACCGCACCGTCATGGGCTCCAAATACCCGTAGTTGGCCGGCGCGCCCGTCGGCGAGATGAAGTAACCATCCGCGCGGACCCCCTGATTGAAGACGTCGTTGGGATCCTTCACCTCCTCGTAGTCGGCCGTCGCCATCCCGATGGGGGTGCGGAACCACTGCCGGGCGCGCTTGGCGTAGGAGAGCCCGCCCTGGGGTGCGGTGGCCCAGTTTCCGAGCTTGGTGTCCGGCAGGCCCGCATACCACTCGGGCTCGTTGTCGTCGTCGGCCTGGGAGGACTGAGCGGTGGTCAGCATTGAGGCCACCAGCAGCACAGCAATGCCACCGCGGAAGAGGAGCCTGCGTCGTCGCATGACGTCAACCTCCGCCACGGAGGCGGGTGACCACAAGCGAACTCAGAGGATCCGTCACACCCGAGGTCCATTGTTGTGACCCCCGTTACAAGAGTTGGCGTGCCAACGCAGCATCCGGGTCAGACTGAGGCGGAGTGGAGAGGCGGGCCGCCGAGCATCGCCTGCCCCTTTTGACCAAGAGCGCGCGAATACCGCATCGAGAGATGCCTTCGCAAGAGGAGGCGCGGGAATGTGACGAAAAACGACAACTTGCTGTCCAATATGTCGAGTTCCCTTGCTCCAGGCCCGCCCCGGCCACACATGATGCGGACCGGCGCCACCCCCGGCGCCATCGTCACCTGGAAACAAGGGAGCAACCCCATGCATCTGCGCAAGACACTCATCGTAGGCGCCGCAGTCCTGGCGGCCGGCCTGCTCGGCCTCTCCGCGACCGCGACCGCCAGCACCCCCGGCTCGACCGTCAGCAGCATCGAGGTCGACGGCAGCACCGTCAACGGCACCGTGGCCAAGACCGGCGTCTGGAAGGGCGGCACGGCAACCATCAACGGCAGCAACTACGGCTGTACTGGCGGCTCGGTCGGCGGAACCGTCGTGCGTGGCGCCTACACCGCCGGCACGACGGCGATGACCTTCCCGACCCTCAACATCGTCTGCGCCACGCCGCTTGGCACCAACGCCAACGTCAACATGAAGGCCGGCTGCTCGGCCACGGTGAGCTTCAACGACCTGGTCCACACCGGGCTCACCGACACCGGCGTCCCTGGTGGGAAGTTCCACCGCGTCGCCGGCACCCTGACGATCCTGCCCGCCTGCTCGGCTCGGGTGAGCGTCTTCGGTGGCATCTGCACGGCCGACGTCTCCGGCCAGGCGCCTGCCTACTTCGACGAGTTCATCAAGCCCAGCAACGACCAGACCCTCGGCCTCAACGGTGCGGGTCTCTCCCTCAGCGGCGGAACCGGCCTCTGTGGCACGCTGCTGAGCGGTGCGTTCAACCTCAACGACGTCCGCTTCTGGATCCCGAAGACCATCGACTTCCGGTGACGTCCTGATCAACCCGTTCGGTGGCCCGGCGACAGTGACCCTGTCGCCGGGCCATCGGCATCTCTACGTCAGGCACGGCGTCGACACGGCGTCGCTCTGTACCCGGGCGTGGCATGCGACTTGTGATCGGCCTCACAACTTTTGGGGTTCTCTGGGTGCCCGGAGGACCCAATCGCAGCGCAAACGCACCGCGGACCGGTGGATCTCAGGATGATGCAGCGCACACACCCTGGGGGGACCCGGGACCCCACCTTTGTCGATTTGGGAGAACAGACATGCGATTGCGCAACCCTCTGGCCGCCACGGCAGCCAGCGCCCTAGCCACCGCCCTGGCCGGCGCCCTGGCCATCGGAGCGCTCAGCGTCCCGGCCCACGCCGTCACCGCCGCCCCGACGGCCGGCGCCGGATCCCTGCTCGCCTGGGGCGACGAGACCAACGAGAACGCCGCCGCCATGTCGGTCCCCGGCGACCTCACCGCACCGGTGGTGTCGGTGGCCGCCAACCAGGTCGCGACCGGCGCGGTCACCCTCGACGGAGCAGTCCGGGTCTGGGGCCGGGCCGCGACCGAGATGAACCCCGCCCCGGCCGAGGTCAGCGAGGTACCGCCCGGGCTCACCGGCGCCACCGCCATCGCCCTGACCAACAACAACGGCGCCGTCCTGCACGCCGACGGACACATCACCGCCTGGGGCGCCTCCACCGCATTCAGCGAGGTCCCCACCGACCTGCGCGCCAAGGCCATCGCACTCCAGGTCAACACCGGCTACGCGGTCCGCACCGACGGCACCCTCGCCACCTGGGGTGACGCACCCGTCGACGCTCCCCCGTCCGGCCTGACCGACCTGGTCGACATCTCCGCCTCGATCACCCACGTCCTGGCCCTGCACGCCGACGGCACCGTCACCAGCTGGGGCAACGCCCTGCCCGGCCTGCACGACATCCCCGACTTCGGCGGCAAGAAGGTCACCCAGGTCGACACCGGCCTGGGCTACAGCGCCGCCGTCCTCGAGGACGGCACCATCGCCACCTGGGGCTTCAGCTTCTTCATCCCCGCAGGCCAGCCGACCTTCGACGGCACCACCCCCGCCGAGAAGGTGACCGACCTCAGCCTGGGCACGAGCGGAAGCGTCGCCGCGGTGACCGCCGACGGCGCCGTCCACGCCTGGGGCTCGAACCCCTTCGTGACCACCGTCCCCGAGACCCTGACCGGACAGCCCGTCTCAGCCGTCGCCGTGGGCGCCACCCACGCCGTCGCCGTGATCACCGTCTTCCGCGACGTCACCAAGCCCACCATCACCGGCACCCCCAAGGTCGGCCAGACCCTCACCGCGACCCCCGCGACCTTCTCCCTGGCCCCCGACGCCCCGGCCACCGGCCAGTGGTACGCCGGCAACGACCCGATCGCCGGTAAGAGCGCCACCACCCTGGTCCTCGACACCACCCAGGTCGGCAAGACCATCAGCTACCGCACCACCGCCACCCGCGACGAGCAGACCATCACCTCGTCCTCCACCCCCACCGCAGCGGTCGCCGCCCTCACCGTGGCCTCCACCACCACCCTGGCCGCCACCCCCACCACCGGCCCCATCGGCACCACCCGCACCATCACCGCCACCGTCACCAAGACCGGCGGCACCCCCACCGGGACCGTCACCTTCACCACCGGCACCACCACCGCCACCGCGGCACTCACCGCCGGCAAGGCCACCTGGACCCTCCCGGCCAACCTGCCCGTCGGCACCCACCCCGTCACCGCCAGCTACGCCGGTGACACCACCACCAACCCCTCCACCGCCACCCCCCTCACCGTGACGGTCACCAAGGCCAACGCCACCATCACCGCCAAGGCCAAGAACAAGGGCAAGACCAAGAAGGTCGCCAAGAAGACCACCATCACCATCACCGTGAAGACCACCACCGGCGTCAACCCCACCGGCAAGGTCAAGGTCACCCTCAAGGGCAAGACCAAGAAGACCGCCACCGCCACGGTCAACGCCCAAGGCAAGGCCACCATCACCGTGAAGAACCTCAAGCACGGCAAGTACAAGGCCACCCTCAAGTACGCCGGCAACACCAACACCAACGCCGCCACCGGCACCACCACCTTCAAGGCCTAACCACCACCCAGCACCACAACAACGCCAAGGGCGGGGCCACACCACACGGTGCGGCCCCGCCCGCGGCAGCCGTTGCGGCGCAGCACACCAGCGAACAGGAGACGCGATGCGAACCCCCACCCTCCGGCAACGTGGCGCGGTGGCGGCCGCTGTCGCGCTCGGCACCATCGGCGTGCTCGGCGCCGTCCTGCTGCCCACGTCCGCGTCACCGGGCGGTCTCCTCTCCGCGTCTCCGCGCGGCGAGGGAACGCACGACACCGAGTTCGAGGTCGCCGGCGACGGATCGCTTCCCGAGACCGCCCCGAGGTTGCGCGAACCGAACGCGCCACTGAGCAGCGCGGAACGCGGCTATGCCATCCATCTTGCTCGCGCCGCGATGCCGTCCGACGCCCACGATGTGCTCGGCAAGCCCGGTGGCGAGGTGCTCGCCGCGGACCTCCCCCCACTCACCGAACGCACCTCGTCGCGCCTCGTCGCCGTCGCGGTCTACGACTACACCGCGGACCGGCTCCACCAGCTGGTGCTGGACCTGACCCACCGGACCGTCCTGAGCGACCAGTCCGTGGCGGGTCTCCAGCTACCTCCCACAGCAGCCGAGGCAGCGATCGCCCTGGACCTGGCGATGAAGGCCGATCCGGAACCAACCTTCGTCGCCGAGTATCGGAAGACCACCGGGAACCCGCTGCTGACACCCGCACAGGTGCACGTGGTCGCAGGTGTCTGGCGCCCGCTCGCCCCCTCGGGAGGCGAGGAGCAGGCAACTGCTGCGTGCGGGCAGGACCGTTGCCTGCAACTCCTGATCGCCGTGCCGTCGGGGCAGTACCTCGGCACCCAGGACTTCGCCGTCAACCTCAGCACCCACTCGGTCCTCAGCACTCAGGAGCCCGGCAATGAGAACTGATCTCCGTCCCAGAGCGAAGACGTCCGGGGTCATCGCGTTCGTCGCCGGCGTGGTGTCACTCGCCGTCGCCGGTTCGCTGGCCATCAGCGGCGCGCCCAGCCCGGCAAGCGCCAGCAATCTCGTGCAAGCCGACGACACGGTCGACACACCCAGCCTCGGGTGCGGATCCGCCGAGGTCACCCACACCCTCGCCAACGGCTCGGCCTGGCGAATGTGTGCCCGGATCGACTCGATCAAGGGATTGGTACTCGAACAGGTCCAGTTCCGTCCGGCCACCGGCGATCGCGAGTACCAGGGCTGGCTGCCAGTCATCGACTCGCTGTACCTGGCACAGCTCGTCGTCCCCTACGACACCGGCGTGGCGGCGTTCAACGACGTCACCGGCTACGGATTCGGTGACGCCCAGCTGCTGGCTCAGACCGACCAGACGTGTCCCGGACAGACCATGCCGATCGAGCAGTCGTTCCTGTGGGGCCCCGAGCTCGTCGAGCGCACCATCCCGGGCATCTGTCTCGACGAGGTCTCCACCGGCCTGGGCTGGGACAGCAAGGAGGACTACAACGCCGACGCGGCGCAGTACAGCCAGCAGGGTCGCGCGCTCGAGGTCTCCTCGATCACCAAGATCAGCTGGTACGAGTACCAGCAGAAGGTCACCCTGACCGACCAGGGCACGATCACAGTCGGTCTCGGCGCCACCGGCGACCTTGCACCTCTCGACATCTTCTTCACCGAAGATCCCTCCACGGGCTGGCCGATCGGCCCCGAGGGCCAAGAGTCCACGGCAGGCCGCGCCGCGTCGCACTGGCACAACGCGGTCTACCGCGTCGACTTCGGGATCGGGTCCGGCCCCCAGCAGGTCCAGCAGTGGGACTACACCCAGCCCGACCCCGACGACCCGATCAGGCTCGAGGGCACCGGCACCATCGAGAACGACGCGTTCCAGGCCGACGACGACCCGGATCCCCAGACCTGGTGGCGGGTGCTGAACCCCACCTCCCTCAACCCGGACGGACACCCGCGCTCCTACGAGATTTCCAACGACTCCATCCAGAACCCCTACGACCCCCTCACCCGTCCCAAGGTGAGCTTCACGAACAGCCATCCCTGCCAGGAGTACGCCTCCGACAACCTCAACGCCGGCTGCCCCGGCCTGTCGGTCCCCGACTACGTGGCGGCCGAGACCGCACCCCTCACCGATCCCGTCGCCTGGGTGAGCGTCGGCTTCCATCACATCGACCGCGACGAGGACCAGTCCCCCATGCCGACCCACTGGCAGGAGTTCTCCCTGATCCCCCGCGACCTGCTCGCCCAACAAGCCACCACTCCGATCGAGCGCTCCTGCGTCAACGGCGGACCCATCGACCTGAGCGGCTCGTGCGCCGCGGTCAACCTCGTCGCTCCACAGATCACGGCGGGGCCGTCCGTCGGCGTCGGCAGCGTGCTCAACAGTGACCGGGGCACCTGGCGGATCACTCGGATGCCACTGACCTTCCAGAGGCAATGGCTGCGAGACGGAGCGCCGATCAACGGCGCCTCCGGGATCGCCTACATCGTGAGCGCCGCCGACCGGGGGCACCGGATCAGTGTCCGGGTCGACGCCGCGGCCACCGGCATCGTCCCTGGATCCGCGACCTCCGCCGAGCTGCAGATCCCGAACGGCAGCGCCCCCTCGGCCTCCCCCTCCACCTCCGGGCCTACGGCGGACCCCACCGCCGCGCCCACCGCTGCGCCACCGACACGAACGACGCCCAGCCTCACCCTCACGCTTCTCCCCAAGGGCCAGCCACGGCTGAAGATCCGAGTGCACGGCAAGGTCGGCACCAGCACCGGCACCGTCCTGGTGCGCGGACCCCGCGGATGGAGACTCATCCGGACCCTCAGCAACGGCAAGGTGGTCGTCCGCGTCCCGAAGGCATTGATCGCCAAGGGCGCCCGGCTGGTGGTCCGCTACCGCGGAGACACCCACTACCTGCCGGCCCAGCGTCCGATCCAACTGCGCCGAGCCGCCCGCTGATCACGCTCGAGGTCGATGCGGGCACGGGGCGCGGCTCCCCGCTGCTGGCTGACCTGCGCGCGACCGGGGACGATGTCTCCTCGTGTGCTGACGAGGAGATCAGCTTCATGTCAGCGCCACGGCACCCGCTGAGCGTGGTTGGCTGACACGAAGGCAGGCGGTGCAGCTCATGGCAGGTCACGCTCCGCCCGGGCTGTTGGTCGGGCTTGTCGAGACCACCGCAGCCAGCCGCCGTGTCAGGGTGGTTTCGAGACAGGACTTCGTCCTTCCTCAACCACCGTTTGATCCAACCATCGTTTGCTCCAACCATCGTGGCGGCCGGCGGCCCCGACCACGATGGTCAGAGCTGCACGGTCCCGGCATTGCTGACATGCCGGGTGCTGCCAGCGCGGCCGTTGATTCCTGCCAAGGGGCAGGGTGAGGCGCCCGTCCGGCGAGGAATGGTTCCTCGTAGCGCCGTCGCGGGTCGCTCCACGCGCTGCCATCGCCGGACGGTTCGACGAGAGCCAGCTCGACGAGGTGTTCCTAGGCGTCATCGAGGACGGCTAGGGGCCAGGGCCCGGCCGGCGGGCTCGCGGGCGATCTCGCGACCTCGGGCGAATCACCGGCCTCTGACGTCGTGCCGTGAAGGTGGGTTCCAGCGGTCCGCAACCACCCGATCAGCGGACACTCACTCTCTACGGTCTAGAACGCAGCAGGTGGCGCCCGAGCCGGATCCGGCTCGGGCGCCACCTGGTGGGAGTGCTGCGTTGTTGCTCGCTACTTCTTGATAGTGAGCTTTCCGCTCGCGGCACTGCCCGTGACCTGCGCGTTCCCGGCGTACGAGATCGTGACCGCGTACTTCCCGCGATACGCCGTCTTGGCCTTCTTACCCTTCGCCTTGAGCTTCTTCGCCACCAGCGTGGCGAACTTCTTGACCGACAGCTTCAGCGCACCTGCAGCCGAGACTGCGACGCTCTTGGTGACGATCGTCTTCTTGCCCTTCTTGATCGTCACCGTGGCCTTGCCTGCGGGAGACTTCGAGGCGGTCACCTTGCCGGCGACGGTGACGACCTTGGCCTTCTTCGCCACCGTGACCTTGCCGACCGTCGTCTTCGAGGCCACCTTCGCCGCCGGCGCCGGCGGCGCCGGGTTGGCCACCGTTACCGCTGCAGAGGTCGAGACGACCGTGGCCTGCCCGGCCTTGGACGCAGTCGAGCGGTACGAGATGCTCTTGCCTGCCATGGCCGCGGACACCGCCAACTGAGCGCCGCTGCCAGCCGGAGACCCATCAACCAACCATTCGCTCACGACTGAGTCCGGCGCCGCCGAGAAGGTGCCCGGCACACCGGTCACCACCGAGCCGACCTGTGCCGCCCCCGTCACCTGCGGCAGCTCCGCCCGCAACAGCTTGGTGATGATCACGCCGCCGGCGATCTGGAAGTTGATGGGGTCCCGGGGACCGAGCACGATCTGCGTGATCGGTCGACCATTCAGCGCAGCCGGTACCTCACCCGCCCAGCCCAACCGCGACCAGGTGCGGATGGTCCGATCCCGATCCACGATCGCCCATGCCAGATCGGCACCGCTGTTGGCGAGCAACACCGGATCCGCATCTGCAATCTCCGTCGGGAGCGGCTCCTCACCCGACCAGCCGAACGTGACCACCGAGTTGTCTGCCAGCAATGCCACCGCGCCCTGGTAGCTGGCTGCCACGGCCTTCACGTTCCCCGGCTCCTCCAGGGAGTCCGGCATCCCTTGTTGGAACGGGGTCAGGTTGCCCCACGCCACCACGGTGCCCTGCTCGGTCAGCGCGATGAAGTACTGGGCCGTCGCCGCGATCGCGGTCGCCTTCAACCCTGCGGGGACCGCGGTCTGCCCGTAGAGGGCCTCGCCCCACGCCACCACAGAACCGTCACTCTTCAACGCCGCCGCCGCGTTGTCGGTCAGCGCCAGCTGCTTGACGCCACTCAAACCCGGCGGCACATCCAACGTGGTCGTGTAGCTCTTCTTCCTCCCCCACGTCATCACCCGCCCGTCTCGAGTCACCGCACCGGCGTATCCGGTCTGAGTGGCGATCTGCGCCACCTTGGTGGCAGCAACGGCCGCGGGCACCCGCTCCAGCCGATCCGCGCTGGCGCCCCAACCGACCACAAGACCGTCCGCCGTCAGTGCCAACGTGGCCAGCGGCGGGAACACCACCTGCGAGACAGCAACACCAGACAGCGACGCCGGGACGGTGGCCCGGTCGTAGGTGTTGTCTCCCCACAACGCCAGCTCACCCGCCTGCGCCAACGACACCGCCATGCCTGGAACAGACAGCGGCGTGGCTTCGGCGGGGTCCGCCTCCGCCGTCGTCGGCACCGCGCTCACGGCACCCACTGCGCTCACCGCGAGCGCTGTCAGCACGGCCGCCCCTCGGCGTACCGACCGTCCCCATGACACCCGTCCCCGCATAACCACTCCTCGACTCCGCCGACGAACACGCCTACAACGTGACTTGCGGCACAACGTAACCCCGCGGACCCACCCAGGTAACACACACCCGGAACTGCACCCACCACGGAGCCAGAACTTGTCACCCGGATGACGAAAACCGATGAAATCAGCCGACCGTCGCTCGGGGCGGCCCACTCTCCGGCGCTCTTCTCCACATTGGGCCCCATCATGCGACCGGTGCCAGTCAGGCGCCGTCACCCGATGCAAGGAGCTCCAGTGCATTTGCGCAAGGCACTCACCCTCGGCGCCGCCATCCTGGCAGCAGGCCTGCTCGGCCTCACCGCCACCGCGTCCGCCACTACCCCCGGCACGACCGTCACCAACATCGAGGTCAACGGCAGCAGCGCCACCGGCAGCGTCGCCAAGACCGGCGTCTGGAAGGGCGGCACCGCAACCTTGAACGGCAGCACGTACGGCTGCACTGGCGGCACTATGGGCGGAACCGTCCAGCGCGGCCCGTACAGCGCCGGCACGACCGCGCTGACCTTCCCGACCGTCAACGTCGTCTGCGCCACGCCGTTTGGGACCAACTCCACCACCAACATGAAGGCCGGCTGCTCGGCCACGGTGGGCTTCAACGACCTCGTGCACACCGGGCTCACCGACACCGGCGCCCCCGGTGGGAAGTTCCACCGCGTCGCCGGCACCCTGACGATCAGCCCGACCTGCTCGGCTCGGGTGAGCGTCTTCGGTGGCATCTGCACGGCCGACGTCTCCGGCCAGGCGCCTGCCTACTTCGACGAGGCCGTCAAGCCCAGCGACGACCAGACCCTGGGCTTCAACGGTGCGGGCCTCTCCCTCAGCGGCGGAACCGGCATCTGCGGCACCCTGCTGAGCGGTGCGTTCAACATCAACGACGTCCGCTTCTGGATCCCGAAGACCATCGACTTCCAGTGACGTCCTGATCAACCCGCCCGGTGCGGATACCACTCAGGGTGCTTCTCCGCAACCACCGGTGCGGGAACCTAACGAAAAGCGACAACCCAGCCGCCATATCGCCTGAGCCCCTTGCACCCGGCACCGTCTGGCCCCACATCATGCGAAGCAGACGCCAACCGACGCCACCGGAACAAAGGAGCACACCGATGCAACTGCGCAAAGCCCTCACCCTCGGCGCCGCCGTCCTGGCAGCAGGCCTGCTCGGCCTCAGCGTCACCGCGACCGCCAGCACCCCCGGCGCGACCGTCACCAACATCGAGGTCGACGGCAGCAGCGCCACCGGCAGCGTGGCCAAATCCGGCCCCTTCATCAAGGCCGGCACCTGGACGTACGGCGGGACCACGTACGCCTGTAGTGGAGGCTTGGTCGGCGGAAACGTCCAGCGTGGCGCCTACACCGCCGGGACGACCGCGATGACCTTCTCGACCCTCAACCTCCTCTGCGCCACCGGGTTTGGCGTCAACGGCAGCATCATCATGAAGCCCAGCTGCTCGGCCACCGTGAGCTTCAACGACCTCGTGCACACCGGGCTCACCGACACCGGCGCCCCCGGTGGGAAGTTCCACCGCGTCGCCGGCACCCTGACGATCGACCCGACGTGCTCGGCGATGATCACCATCGGCGGCGGCATCTGCACGGCCAACGTCTCCGGCCAGGTGCCCGCCTACTTCGACGAGGCGCTCCTTCCCAACCCCCCTCTGTCCAACAGCCACCAGGCCCTCGGCCTCAACGGTGCGGGCCTGTCCTTCAGCAACGGGACCAGCTTGTGCGCGACCCTCCTCACCGGTGCGATCAACCTCAACAACATCCGCTATCTGATCCCGAAGACCATCGACTTCCAGTGACCTCCTGATCCACCCGTCCGACTGCCGCGTGGAGACACCAGCCGACACCACCGACACAAGGGAGCACCCCCATGCAACTACGCAAAGCACTCACTCTCGGCGCCGCCGTCCTGGCAGCAGGCCTGCTCGGCCTCTCCGCCACCGCGACCGCCAGCACCCCCGGCTCGACCGTCACCAACATCCAGGTCGACGGCAGCAGCGCCACCGGCAGCGTGGCCAAGTCCGGCGTCTGGAACATGCCCGGCTCCATGACCCACGGCGGCCCTACGTACGGCTGCAGTAGCGGCTTCGTCGGCGGAAACGTCCAGCGCGGCGCCTACACCGCCGGGACGACCGCGATGACCTTCCCGACCCTCAACCTCGTCTGCCTCACGAAGTTCGGCGTCAACGGCACCATCGATATGAAGCCCGGCTGCTCGGCCACCGTGAGCTTCAACGACCTGGTCCACACCGGGCTCACCGACACCGGCGCCCCCGGTGGGAAGTTCCACCGCGTCGCCGGCACGCTGACGATCCCCCCGACCTGCTCGGCAATGATGACCATCTCCGGCGGCATCTGCACGGTCGACGTCTCCGGCCAGGTGCCGGCCTACTTCGACGAGGCCCTCATTTCAAACACCAACCAGACCCTGGGCCTCAACGGTGCGGGCCTCTCCTTCAGCGGCGGAACCGGCATCTGCGGCCCCGTGATGAATGGTGCCTTCAACCTCAACGACATCCGCTATTTGATCCCGAAGACCATCGACTTCCAGTGACGTCCTGATCAACCCGTCCGGTCGGCCCGGCGACAGCGACCCTGTCGCCGGGCCATCGACAACCGCCTGCCGCGTGGAGACGCCGGCCGACACCACCGACACAAGGGAGTACACCCATGCAGCTACGCACAGCGCTCACCCTCGGCGCCGCCGTCCTGGCCGTAGGCCTGCTCGGCCTCTCTGCCACCGCGACCGCCACCACCCCCGGCTCGACCGTCACCAACATCGACATCGGCGGCAGCAGCGCCACCGGCAGCGTGACCAAGATCGGCGTCTACAAGGGCGGCACCGCAACCATCGGCGGCAGCACGTACGGCTGCCTTGGCGGCTCGGTCGGCGGAACCGTCCAGCGAGGCCCCTACACCGCCGGCACGACCGCGATGACCTTCCCGACCCTCACCCTCGTCTGCGCCACGCCGCTGGGCACCAACGCCAACATCAACATGAAGTCCGGCTGCTCGGCCACGGTGAGCTTCACCGACCTGGTCCACACCGGGCTCACCGACACCGGCGTCCCTGGTGGGAAGTTCCACCGCGTCGCCGGCACCCTGACGATCCTGCCCGCCTGCTCGGCTCGGGTGAGCGTCTTCGGTGGCATTTGCACGGCCGATGTCTCCGGCCAGGCGCCTGCCTTCTTCGACGAGACCGTCAAGCCCAGCAACGACCAGACCCTGGGCATCAACGGTGCGGGTCTCTCCCTCAGCGGCGGGACAGGCCTCTGCGCCACGCTGCTGAGCGGTGCGTTCAACCTCAACGACGTCCGCTTCTGGATCCCGACGACCATCGACTTCCAGTGACATCTTGATCAACCCGTCCGGTGGCCCGGCGCGCCTACCACTCAGTGCGCTTCTCCGCAACGACCGAGACGGGAACCTAACGAAAAGCGACAACCCACCCGCCATATCGCCTGAGCCCCTTGCACTCGACACCGACCGGCCCCACATGATGCGAGGCAGACGCCGGCCAACATCACCGGAACAAGGGAGCACACCCATGCAGCTACGCACAGCACTCACCCTCGGCGCCGCCGTCCTGGCCGTAGGCCTGCTCGGCCTCACCGCCACCGCGACCGCCAGCATCCCCGGCTCGACCGTCACCAACATCGAGGTCGACGGCAGCAGCGCCACCGGCAGCGTCGCCAAGTCCGGCCTCTACAACGTGACCGGCTCCATGACCCACGGCGGCAGCACGTACGCCTGCACTAGCGGCTTCGTCGGCGGAAACGTCCAACGCGGCGCCTACACCGCCGGGACGACCGCGATGACCTTCACGACCCTCACCCTCGTCTGCTTCACGGGGATGGGCACCTACGGCATCATCAACATGAAGTCCGGCTGCTCGGCCACCGTGAGCTTCAACGACCTCGTCCACACCGGGCTCACCGACACCGGCGCCCCTGGTGGGAAGTTCCACCGCGTCGCCGGCACCCTGACGATCGACCCGGCGTGCTCGGCGATGATGACCATCGGCGGCGGCATCTGCACGGTCGACGTCTCCGGCCATGTGCCCGCCTACTTCGGCGAGGCCCTCATTTCCAATACCAACCAGACCCTGGGCCTCAACGGTGCGGGCCTCTCCTTCAGCAACGGGACCGGCATCTGCGGCCCCGTGATGAATGGTGCCTTCACCCTCAACGACATCCGCTACCTGATCCCGAAGACCATCGACTTCCAGTGACGTCCTGATCAACCCCGCCCGGTGGCCCGTCGCGCATACCACTCAAGGGCGCCTCTCCACAACCACCGGCGCGAGAACCTAACGAAAAGCGACAACCCACCCGCCATATCGCCCGAGCCTCCTTGCACCCGGCCTCGACCGGCCCCACATGATGCGAGGCAGACGCCGGCCAACATCACCGGAACAAGGGAGCACACCCATGCAGTTACGCACAGCACTCACCCTCGGCGCCGCCGTCCTGGCAGCAGGCATGCTCGGCCTCACCGCCACCGCGACCGCCAGCACCCCCGGCGCTTCCGTCACCAACATCCAGGTCGACGGCAGCAGCGCCAACGGCACCGTGGCCAAGACCGGCGTCGGGAAGGGCGGCACCCTGACCATCAACGGCAGCACGTACGGCTGTAGCGGCGGCGCGCTCGGCGGAAACGTCCAGCGCGGCGCCTACACCGCCGGGACGACCGCGATGACCTTCACGACCCTCACCCTCGTCTGCGCCACGCCGCTTGGCGTCAACGGCACCATCAACATGAAGCCCGGCTGCTCGGCCACCGTGAGCTTCAACGACCTGGTGCACACCGGACTCACCGACACCGGCGTCCCTGGTGGGAAGTTCCACCGCGTCGACGGCAAACTGACGATCCGCCCCGCCTGCTCGGCTCTGATCACCATCTTCGGCGGCCTCTGCACGGCCGATATCTCCAGTCCGACGCTGCCTGTGTCTGCGTACTTCGATGAGTACGTCAAGCCCAGCAACGACCAGACCCTGGGCTTCAACGGTATGGGCCTCTCCTTCAGCAACGCGACCGGCCTCTGCGGGACTCTCCTGAACGGTCCCTTCACCCTCAACGACCTCCGCTTCTGGATTCCGAAGACCATCGACTTCCAGTGACGTCCTGATCAACCCGTTCGTTGGCCCGGCGACAGTGACCCTGTCGCCGGGCCATCGGCATCAGCGTCCGGCGGCACCCGGACGCTCGCCCTCACCTGCTGGCAAGGTCAGCGACCTCGGCGGCCGCAGCACGGTCGCCTGACCCCAGATGATGCGGGGCAGGTGCCGACCCGGCACCGTCACCCGGAACAGGCGTACTGATGCAGATGCGCACGGCACTAGTTCTCGGCGCCGCCGTCCTGGCAGCCGGCCTGCCAGGCTCACCCCAGCAGCCAAGCCGACCCGCCGCCGATCGGTGGGCCGATCCCCTCGGTCGAGGTCAGCGGGCACGACACCGCCAGTGCCGCATCGGTCACCGGCGACGTCGCCAGCGGCACCCTGACCATCCCTTCGACGGCCCCGGCCTGAACTACTCCAACGCGTCCGGCGACTACGGCTGGCGCAGCGTCATCAAGAGCGTCCTCAACATCAAGTAGGACCTGTGGAAAGACAACGCGACCACGACCGACATCGACCTCCGACAGAGCTGATCAGCCCGTTCGGTGGCCGGGCGTGGCATGCGACTTGTGATCGGCCTCACAACTTTTGGGGTTCTCTGGGTCTCCGGAGGACCCAATCGCAGCGCAAACGCACCGCGGACCGGTGGATCTCAGGATGATGCAGCGCACACACCCTGGGGGACCCGGGACCCCACCTTTGTCGATTTGGGAGAACAGACATGCGATTGCGCAACCCTCTGGCCGCCACGGCAGCCAGCGCCCTAGCCACCGCCCTGGCCGGCGCCCTGGCCATCGGAGCGCTCAGCGTCCCGGCCCACGCCGTCACCGCCGCCCCGACGGCCGGCGCCGGATCCCTGCTCGCCTGGGGCGACGAGACCAACGAGAACGCCGCCGCCATGTCGGTCCCCGGCGACCTCACCGCACCGGTGGTGTCGGTGGCCGCCAACCAGGTCGCGACCGGCGCGGTCACCCTCGACGGAGCAGTCCGGGTCTGGGGCCGGGCCGCGACCGAGATGAACCCCGCCCCGGCCGAGGTCAGCGAGGTACCGCCCGGGCTCACCGGCGCCACCGCCATCGCCCTGACCAACAACAACGGCGCCGTCCTGCACGCCGACGGACACATCACCGCCTGGGGCGCCTCCACCGCATTCAGCGAGGTCCCCACCGACCTGCGCGCCAAGGCCATCGCACTCCAGGTCAACACCGGCTACGCGGTCCGCACCGACGGCACCCTCGCCACCTGGGGTGACGCACCCGTCGACGCTCCCCCGTCCGGCCTGACCGACCTGGTCGACATCTCCGCCTCGATCACCCACGTCCTGGCCCTGCACGCCGACGGCACCGTCACCAGCTGGGGCAACGCCCTGCCCGGCCTGCACGACATCCCCGACTTCGGCGGCAAGAAGGTCACCCAGGTCGACACCGGCCTGGGCTACAGCGCCGCCGTCCTCGAGGACGGCACCATCGCCACCTGGGGCTTCAGCTTCTTCATCCCCGCAGGCCAGCCGACCTTCGACGGCACCACCCCCGCCGAGAAGGTGACCGACCTCAGCCTGGGCACGAGCGGAAGCGTCGCCGCGGTGACCGCCGACGGCGCCGTCCACGCCTGGGGCTCGAACCCCTTCGTGACCACCGTCCCCGAGACCCTGACCGGACAGCCCGTCTCAGCCGTCGCCGTGGGCGCCACCCACGCCGTCGCCGTGATCACCGTCTTCCGCGACGTCACCAAGCCCACCATCACCGGCACCCCCAAGGTCGGCCAGACCCTCACCGCGACCCCCGCGACCTTCTCCCTGGCCCCCGACGCCCCGGCCACCGGCCAGTGGTACGCCGGCAACGACCCGATCACCGGCAAGACCGCCACCACCCTGGTCCTCGACACCACCCAGGTCGCCAAGACCATCAGCTACCGCACCACCGCCACCCGCGACGACCAGACCATCACCTCCTCCTCCACCCCCACCGCAGCGGTCGCCGCCCTCACCGTGGCCTCCACCACCACCCTGGCCGCCACCCCCACCACCGGCCCCATCGGCACCACCCGCACCATCACCGCCACCGTCACCAAGACCGGCGGCACCCCCACCGGGACCGTCACCTTCACCACCGGCACCACCACCGCCACCGCGGCACTCACCGCCGGCAAGGCCACCTGGACCCTCCCGGCCAACCTGCCCGTCGGCACCCACCCCGTCACCGCCAGCTACGCCGGTGACACCACCACCAACCCCTCCACCGCCACCCCCCTCACCGTGACGGTCACCAAGGCCAACGCCACCATCACCGCCAAGGCCAAGAACAAGGGCAAGACCAAGAAGGTCGCCAAGAAGACCACCATCACCATCACCGTGAAGACCACCACCGGCGTCAACCCCACCGGCAAGGTCAAGGTCACCCTCAAGGGCAAGACCAAGAAGACCGCCACCGCCACGGTCAACGCCCAAGGCAAGGCCACCATCACCGTGAAGAACCTCAAGCACGGCAAGTACAAGGCCACCCTCAAGTACGCCGGCAACACCAACACCAACGCCGCCACCGGCACCACCACCTTCAAGGCCTAACCACCACCCAGCACCACAACAACGCCAAGGGCGGGGCCACACCACACGGTGCGGCCCCGCCCTTGGCCGTTGGCTGCCACAACACCTTGAAGGCACGGCCCGGTTGCTCGTGATGTGCTCGGCATGCCAAAACTTGTCACTCTGGTGAGCAATTCCCGACCTTCTTCTCAGGTGAAGACGGGCCTGACGTGACCCGCAAGGTAAAACGCCCTGGAATGTGACGTGCACCACTCCCGCCGGGCCGCCAGCCCGACGTGGAGTCGTCACCCATCTGGACTCTGCTCGGAGGAGGGATCGATGACCGGTCACCAGGATCGTCCCGACATCAGGCAGCGGCGGCGCGTCACCCAGCTGCGCGCGGCCCTCGGACTGGCTCCAGTCCCACCGCACGTCGGCACCGAGCTTCGTGCGATCGCACCACGCGTGTCCGAGCAAGTGATCCGGGTTCTTCGCCACGACCCCGCCTACCTGGCGCTCTCCTCCGACGGACAGAGGCTGCTGGTCTCGGCCGTCGCCCGAGCGATCGACGAGTTCGCCCGCCTCGTCGAGGATCGTCCCCCTCAAGCCCCGCCTGTGGAGGCCTTGCTGATCGAGATCGTCGAGGTCGAGGGTCAGCTCGAGCCGTGCCGCGCCGCCATCCACGCTGCCTTCCAGACACTTCGCGAGGTCGCGCGAGTGCTGTGGCCCCAGCTGTGCCACGCGCGATCCCACTCCAGCCACCTCGACGTCGCCTTGGCCCGGTACGCCAAGGGGCTCTGCGCAAAGGCTCTGAACGCGCCGCGGCCACCGGCGGCCGCACCGACGGGCAGCCGCACGTCCACCGCGCCGCAGGTCGAGGGGCTGCTCGCCTTGGTGGAGCACCGCTGGGGCGCTCAGCCGGTCCAGCTCTACCTCAGCGTCCGCACCCTGGGCGCAGCCGACGTCCCAGACCAACGGGGCACAGACCAACGGGGCACAGCTCCACGGAGCGCAGCCACACGGAACACGGCCGCGCGGACCGCGATGCGTGCACTGACCTTCGTCGGCAGCGACCACGTCGTGACCGTCACCCAGGACCCCACCCCACCGAGGCCGGCCAACGCCGCCGAACCGCAGGTCGTGGTCTGCATCGGACCCGTGCCCGTCACCGGGATCGCACTGGCCCACGACACCGCACTCCTGCTGCTACGCCTGATCCGGGCCGGTGTGGCAACACCACCCTCACCCGTGCGGGTCCACGTGCCCAACCTCGGCTTCCTCCGCCCCTCCCCGAGCGAGGCCACCGTCAAGAAGATCACCGACCTGCTGCTCCCGCTCAGCGGGCACGGCACCCACCGACGCAGCGCCCTCGCCCGCACCCTCCAACTCTGCCTCCGCACCGCCACCACCGCCCAAGGCCTCGCCAAACAGCTGGCCATGCACCCGCACACGGTGCACAACCACCTCAACGCCCTGCGCACCCTCTACAACCCCAACCTCGACTTCGCAGAGGACAACCTCGCGATGCAGGCAGCCCTCGACCTCGTCATCCCACTCTGGGAGCTCGAGGTCACGGGGCGCGTCGGCGGCTCGTCGCCGTACGCCCAGGTGCCCTGACGAGCGAGCTCCGGACGAGCGCCCTCGCCAATAGTTATCACCTAGGTGAGCAATCCTTGACTATCTCGCCGAGCGAGCCGTGCCAAGACGTGACCTGCAAGGTAAAGAGCCCTGGACTATGACCGGCATCACTCCGAACGACCAGGGGGGACGAGCGGAGGATCGCTGCCCCTGGCCATGCTCAGAGGAGGGATGTATGACCGGTCACCAGGATCGACCTGACATCAGACTGCGACGGCGGATCACGCGCCTGCGCGCGGACCTGGGGTTGGCAGCGGTTCCGCCGCAGGTCGGCACCGAGCTCCGCAAGATCGCGCCGCGCGTCTCCGAGCAGGTGGTCCGGGTGCTCCGCCACGACCCGGCCTACCTGGCGCTCTCCCCCGATGGCCAGATGCTGCTGCTCTCGTCCGTCGCCCGAGCGGTCGACGAGTTCGCCCACCTCGTCGAGGACCGGCCCCCACGTGTCCCCGCCGTCGAGGCGATGCTGGTCGAGATCGTCCGCGTCGAAGGCCAGCCCGAACTGTGCCGTGCCGCCATCCACGCCGCGTTCGAGACGCTCCGGGAGGTGACCCGAGTGCTGTGGCCGCAGATCTCCCACGCGGGCCCGTGCTCCACCCAGCTCGACCTAGCCCTCTCCCGGTACGCCGGGCGTGTCTGCGCCAGGACCATGGACGCCCACCGGGCGCCCGCCGCCGGACCGACAGACCTCCGCATCGGCGGCGGCGAAGCCCACCTCGACGGACTGCTGTCGCTAGTAGAGCACCGCTGGGGAGCTCGACCGGTCCAGCTCCACCTCAGCGTCAGCACTCTCGGAGCGGTCGAGGTCCCGTCCCGACGCGGAACGGGACGACGAGACACCAGCCGACCCGTACGGATCGTCACCACCGACCACGTCGTGATCATCACCCAGGACCCCACCCCACCGAGACCGGCCAACGCCGCCGAACCGCAGGTCGTGGTCTGCATCGGACCTGTGCCCGTCACCGGGATCGCACTGGCCCACGACACCGCACTCCTGCTGCTACGCCTGATCCGGGCCGGTGTGGCAACACCACCCTCACCCGTGCGGGTCCACGTGCCCAACCTCGGCTTCCTCCGCCCCTCCCCGAGCGAGGCCACCGTCAAGAAGATCACCGACCTGCTGCTCCCGCTCAGCGGGCACGGCACCCACCGACGCAGCGCCCTCGCCCGCACCCTCCAACTCTGCCTCCGCACCGCCACCACCGCCCAAGGCCTCGCCAAACAGCTGGCCATGCACCCGCAGACGGTGCACAACCACCTCAACGCCCTGCGCACCCTCTACAACCCCAACCTCGACTTCGCAGAGGACAACCTCGCGATGCAGGCTGCCCTCGACCTCGTCATCCCACTCTGGGAACTCGAGGCGAGTGGGCGCAGAGGCTCGTCATCACCGGATGGGAGAAAACTCCCGGGAAATCGCCCCGACACAGAACCGTTAGGCCTACCCTGACGACACCCTCCGCGATCCGGTGCACTGCTGGAGGGTCGTCTGCTGGGCTGGGCGGTGCGGAAGCAGCCCCGGAGGAGCTCAGATGCGCCAGACACAGCGGCCCGACCACACCTCGTCGGAGGCCAGATCCACGCCGTCTTCGGTGCGAGACGACCGATTCTTTGTGAGCCACGTCGCAACTTCCGGCCTGCTCTGCTCCGAACTCCTTGCCGTGGCTCCCCCGGCATGTGTCAATCAGGGCGACAGATGGCTACTCACGGGATCGGCACCCTCCCGCCAGATTCCGAGAGTGACGCGTAGGAGCCCGGTGATCCTCTCATCCGTCAGGTCACGGGGCGCTGTCGGAGCGCCCCGTGACCACCATCAGGCTGGGACCGGAGGAGTATGTCGAAAGCCGTGGATTCGTGACCCGAGACGTGCCCGACGATCAGGAGTCACCCGACGATGAGCGACCGCATCTCCAGCGCCGGAGTCCCCCGGCCATGACCGACGCAGCGCTGGTGCACGATCTCGGGTCGCCGTTCCCGTCCCAGCTGTTCAGCCCACTCGCGACACGGATGGTCGAGGAGATCGTCAGCAGAGTTCAGGACGAGGTCCCGGCGTACGCCCTGCGTGATGACGGCGACCCCTGCCCGCACCTGGAGGTCGCGGCGCGGGCCGCCGTACGGGTCTTCCTCGACGGCAACCCCACCCGCGAGTCGGAGCGGCGCAAGCTCGACGAGCTGTTCCGGCGACTGGGCCACCGGGAGGCGCAACGAGGCAACGACCCCGGGCCCATGGTGGCGGCCCTGCGCATCGGCAGCCGATGCGCTTGGGACCAGGTCTCCGACTTCGCGGTGTCCCAGCAGTACTCCGTCACGACGTTGCGCGACATCTCCGCGTCGTTGATGGCGTACGCCGACCACCTGCGCGACCAGCTCGTCTCCGGCTACGAGCTCGGCTCCCGCTTCACGACCCACAACCGGACGACGTCCAGGGTCCGGCTGTGGGACTTCATCATCCACTCCACCGTCGGGCGCATCTCCCCGCTGCGCCCGCTCGGCATGGACGAGGGTGAGCTGCGCCGACTGGCCGAGGACGCCCAATGGCCCTTGCCGGAGCGCCTCGTCGCCCTGGCCGTGACCTTCCACGGCAGCCCGCCCACGCTGCCGGAACGGGACGAGATCCTCATCCGGGTCGGGAGCGACCGGGTCTTCGCGCTGTGCCCCGAGGAGCAGGCAGAGGCGCTCGCCGCCGAGGTGACGAGCTCCGGCACCGACAAGAGGATCGCGCTCAGCTGGGCCGTCCACCCCGACGAGGCGGGCAGCGCCCTCCTGTGGACCGCTCGGGCACTGGACCTGGTCCGACTGGGGGTGATCGCGCCGACGCCACTGGTGAGGTGCAACGACCACGTGACCCAGCTGTGGTTGCACGCGGAGCCCTCGATGCGGCAGCGACTGTGCCAGCAGCTGCTCGAGCCCCTGCTCGCGGAGACCCCCAACTCCCGGGAGATCCTCTCCGACACCCTGCTGGCCTGGCTGGAGACCCGGGACAGCGCGCCGGCGATCGCCGCGCGACTCGACGTACACCCCCAGACCGTGCGCTACCGGTGGAAGCGGATCAACGAGCTCTTCGGGGACTCCCTGCACGACCCCGAGTTCATCCTGCAGGTGACGATGGTGCTCAAGACCAGCGTGCCGATGTGGAAGGCCGGCAACCAGAGCGACTTCGAGCGCTTCCGGGACAGGAAGCTCCCGGAGCCATGAGCATCCCGACCATGCCGCTGCTTGCGGTCCTCATCGCCGCCGACCTCGTCGCCTCCGGTGCGACCTGGTGGGGCTCGGAGCTGGCCGGGCGGGAGGGGCTGTCGCCGGCGATCGCCGTGCTGCTGGTCGCATCCCCGCTCGGGTTCCTCGTCGCCCGCTACGCCCCGCTGCCGGTCTCGCGGCGCCTGGGGCGTCGCAGCGGCGTCAGCTATCTCGGCGCCTCGGCCGACCAGGCGCTGCCGCGGCTGCGCCAGCTCGTGATCGAGGTCGAGCACGTGCTCACGACGGGCCACCTGGTCGTGGTGGACGTCGCCCCCCTCGACGTACAGCACAAGCACGACCTGCGCTGGTTCGCGGGTGCACTGGCCCACGGGTCCACCGACCCCGTCGCCCGAGCCATCGCGAGACTTGCCGGTCCAGGCAGGCCGACCGGCGTCAGCGAGGGACCGGCCCACGAACTGCAGGGAGCCGTCGACCGGCATCCCGTGCGGTTCGGCCTCAACGGGGAGAGCGAGACCGTCCACGGGGTCGTGGGGACCACCGTGCGCGTCGACGTGGACCAGCGGCCGATGGGGCACATCACCGTCGCCGACGAGGTGCGGAAGAGCGCGGCTCGATGCCTGTCGACGCTGCGCAAGGAGGGCATCGAGCCGATCCTGGTGTCAGCCACCCTGAACGAGCCGGAGCTCATGCGTGTCTCCGAGCAGGTCGGGGTCTCGCAGTTCCACACCGGTACCGACGTCTCCACGGTCGCGGCCTCGCTCCCGCGGGACACCACCGGTGTCCTGCGCGCAGTGGGTGACGCCGAGCGAGCCGGCGAGACCACCCTGCCGGGCGAGACGGGACAGGACACCGTGGTGCGCTGCGCGAGCCCGTCCATCGAGTCCGCGCTGGACTCCATCAAGCTGGTCCGCACGCTGCGCCGCTCGCGCCGCGTCGCGCGGGTGTGCGCCGCGACCTTCATCGTCGTGGCGGTGCCGCTCGCCGCGGCCGGCATCCTGGCACCGGCGCTCGCCGCCATCGCCGCGACCGTCGGACTGCTGGTCGTGGCGGCCGTGGCGTGCTCGATGGTGCTGATGCACGCCTCGCCGCCGGCCGAGGACTAACCTGCCGGCGCCTCCTCCGGGAGGTCATACGTTGCGAGCAAGCGGATGCTCTGTCCGTATGACGTCCTGCGGGTCGGTCTCAGACCTGCCGAAGCATGTCCGCGACGAGGAACGCCAGCTCGAGGGACTGCACCCGGTTGAGGCGCGGGTCGCAGACCGACTCGTAGCGGTGAGCGAGATCGAGGTCCGTGAGGTCCTCGCCGCCGCCGACGCACTCGGTCACGTCGTCGCCGGTGAGCTCGACGTGCAGTCCACCCGGCCAGGTGCCGAGCGAGCGGTGTACGTCGAAGAAGCCCTGGACCTCCTCGATGACGTCGCCGAAGCGTCGGGTCTTGTAGCCCGAGCTCGCCTCGAAGGTGTTGCCGTGCATCGGGTCGCAGATCCACGCGACCTGGACGCCCTCGGCGGTGACCTTCTCGATCAGCGGCGGCAGGCCGTCGCGGATCTTGCCGGCGCCGAAGCGGGTGATGAAGGTGAGCCGGCCGGCCTCGTTGTCGGGGTTGAGCTTGGCGGCCAGGGCCAGGGCGTCGTCGGGCGTCGTGGACGGGCCGAGCTTCACGCCGATGGGGTTCTTGATGTGGCTGAGCAGCTCGACGTGGGCGCCGTCGAGCTGACGGGTGCGCTCGCCGATCCAGACGAAGTGCGCGGAGACGTCGTACGGCGTCTGCGTGCGGGAGTCGATGCGCGTCATCGCGTGCTCGTACTCGAGCACGAGCGCCTCGTGGCTCGAGTGGAAGTCGACGCGGTGGAACTCGTCGGGGTCGGCGCCGATCGCCTTCATGAAGGTCAGCGCCCGCTCGATGTCGGATGCCATCTTCTCGTACTGCTGGCCGACGGCGGACTCACGGACGAAGTCGGTGTTCCAGGTGTGCACCTGGCGCAGGTCGGCGTAGCCGCCGGTGACGAATGCGCGCACCAGGTTGAGGGTGGCGGCCGAGGAGTTGTAGACGTCCACGAGCCGCTGCGGGTCCGGGATCCGGGACTCAGGCGTGAAGTCGAAGCCGTTGACCGCGTCACCGCGGTAGGCCGGCAGCGTGACTCCGTCACGGGTCTCGAAGTCGGAGGAGCGCGGCTTGGCGTACTGGCCGGCGATCCGGCCGACCTTCACGACCGGCACCGAGGCGGCGTACGTCAGGACAACCGCCATCTGGAGCAGCACCCGGAGCTTGTTGCGCACGTTGTCAGCGGTGACGCCGTCGAAGGTCTCGGCGCAGTCGCCGCCCTGGAGCAGGAACGCCTCGCCGCGCGCGACCGCCGCGATCTTGCCCTTCAGGTCATCACACTCCCCCGCGAACACCAGCGGGGGCGCGGTGCGGAGCCGGGCGACGGCGGCGTCGACGGCGGACCGGTCGGGGTACGACGGCTGCTGCGCCGGGTCGAGGGCGTGCAGGGAGGCGAGGTCGGGGACGGTGCTGCTCACGCGTCAAGAGTACGGCGCGGGCGCGATCAGCCCCGATTCGGCGACCTCCGGCGAGATGCCCGCCGGAGCGGGTCAGTCTTCGAGGTGCTCGATGTCGCGGAAGCCGGTCTTCTGCGCCCGAATCCCGCGGTTGGTCATCCAGGTGAACACCCACAGCACGATGCCGAGCAGCAGCAGCCCGCCGGCCACCTTGTACTGGATCCAGTCCTCGCGGTCGCGCGCCCACGGCCCGGCGAGGTAGAGGCAGGCGGCGGCCCCGGCGAAGGGCACCCATCCCGGTGCCTGGAAGCGCCCCTTCTCGGGATCCCGGCGCAGCACGATGCAGGCGACGTTGACGACCGAGAAGACACAGAGCAGCAGGAGCGCGGTCGTGCCGGACAGCGCGGAGATGACCGAGGTGTCGGCGAGGAACGTGACCACGACGATCAGGCCGAGGGCGAGGACCGTCGAGAACGCGATGCCGGCGTACGGCGTCCGCCGGCCCGGCAGCACCTTGCCGAGCGTGCGCGGCAGCACGTCCTGGTTGGCCAGGCCGTACAGCAGCCGGCTGGCCATCAGCATGTTGAGCAGCGCCGTGTTGGCGACCGCGATGACCGTGAGGAAGGGGAAGATCTTGTCGATCGGCAGGCCGGGCGCGCCGGTCTCGACGACCGCGAGCAGCACCTTGCCCTCGTCGGCGACGACCGCTTCGATCTCGCCCTCGGGGATCACCGCGATCACCGAGATCGCCACCAGGACGTAGAAGATCACCGCGATGCCGAGCCCGGTCAGCATGACCCGCGGGAAGATCTTCTCCGGGTCCTTGGTCTCCTCGACCATGTTGACGGAGTCCTCGAAGCCGACCATCGCGAAGAACGCGATCGCGGTCGCGACCGTCACCGCGAGGAACAGCCCGCGGTCCGACTGGGAGTCGAAGACCACGATCCGGCCCATGTCGGCGTCGCCCTTGGCCATCACCCAGAAGCCGATCACGATCACGATGACCAGGGCGGTCATCTCGATCAGGGTGAGGACGACGTTGAACTTCACGCTCTCGCCGACCCCGCGCAGGTTGATGCCCGCGAGCAGCACCATGAACGCCATCGCGACGAACGTGATCGCGGTGTTGCCCTGCGACACGTGCCAGCCCAGCCCGTCGAGGCCGGCCAGCAGGTTCGTCGCGAGGAGGTTGGAGGACGTGGAGGCGCTGGTGATGCCCGAGCAGATCACCGCGAACGCCACCAGGAACGTGACGAAGTGGATGCCGAACGCCTTGTGCGTGTACAGCGCGGCACCGGCCGCCTGCGGGTACTTCGTCACCAGCTCCAGGTAGGAGAACGCCGTCAGCGTCGCGACCCCGAACGCCACCAGGAACGGCAGCCAGACGAGGCCACCGACCTCGAGCGCCATCTCGCCGGTCACGGCGTAGATGCCGGCACCGAGGATGTCACCGACGATGAAGAGCAGCAGCAGCTTGGGGCCGAGGACCCGCTTCAGATCGGGTGACGGGCCGTTCACGTCCTCGGAGTCGGTCGTGCTCGTGGCGCTCATGTCGCCACTCTCCCCCACCCGGGGTGGGTCTAACCAGAGGTCTCGACCGGCTCGGTTCCCCGGTCCGTCGAGCGCCCTACCCGAAGAAGACCTGTGCCTCGGCGTACTCCGACTCGCTGACCAGCTTGAGCTCGGCCGTGCCCTCGGCGAGCGGCACCCGCGCGATGGTGGTGCCGCGCAGCGCCATCATCTTGCCGAAGTCGCCATCGGCGACCGCGTCGATCGCCTGCAGGCCGAAGCGGGTGGCGAGCCAGCGGTCGAACGCCGTCGGCGTACCACCGCGCTGGATGTGGCCGAGGACGACGGCGCGTGCCTCTTTGCCCGTACGGCGCTCGATCTCCTGGGCGAGCCGGTCGCCGATGCCGCCGAGGCGGACGTGGCCGAAGTCGTCGACCTCGCCAGACACCAAGGTCATGTCGCCGCCCTCGCGCGGCATCGCGCCCTCGGAGACCACGAGGATCGGCGCGTAGCGCGACTCGAAACGACTCTCGATGAGGCGGCAGACCTCCTCGATGTCGAAGGGCTGCTCGGGGATCAGCACGATGTTGGCGCCGCCGGCGATCCCGGAGTGCAGGGCGATCCAGCCGGCGTGGCGGCCCATCACCTCGACCACGAGCACCCGGTGGTGGGACTCCGCCGTGGTGTGCAGCCGGTCGATCGCCTCGGTCGCGATGTTGACGGCCGTGTCGAAGCCGAACGTGAAGTCGGTGCCGGACAGGTCGTTGTCGATGGTCTTGGGTACGCCGACGACGTTGACGCCGAGCTCGGCCAGCTTGGTGGCGACGCCGAGGGTGTCCTCGCCGCCGATCGCGACCAGGGCGTCGACGCCGTCATTGGCGAGGTTCTCCTTGATCCGCTCCACGCCGTTGTCCAGCTTGAAGGGGTTGGTCCGCGAGGAGCCGAGGATGGTGCCGCCGCGAGGCAGGATGCCGCGGCACTGCTCGATGCCGAGCTCCATCGTCACGCCCTCGAGCGGGCCGCGCCAGCCGTCGCGGTAGCCGACGAACTCGAAGCCGTGGCTCTTGACCCCCTTGCGCACCACCGCCCGGATGACGGCGTTCAGTCCGGGGCAGTCCCCGCCTCCGGTGAGCACTCCGACGCGCATGACTCTCCTTGGATCGTTCAACAGGCCTCCACGACTGTAGTGGGCCGACGGCATGGGTCACTAGGGTCACGACATGACGTTCTCGATCGTGGCCCGCTCCGCCGACGGTGAGTCCTGGGGAGTCGCCGTCGCCTCCAAGTTCCTGGCCGTGGGATCCCCCGTGCCGGCCGCCGTCGCCGGGGTCGGGGCCATCGCGACCCAGGCCAGCGCCAACGTGGCGTACAAGGGTCTCGCCCTCGCCCATCTCGACGACGGCGCCACCGCTCCGGTCGCGCTGCAACGGCTGCTGGAGGAGGACGACGAGCGCGACCACCGCCAGGTCGGCATCGTCGACGTCGACGGCAACGCCGCCAGCCACACCGGCCCCGCGTGCCTGGACTGGGCGGGCGGTGTGATCGGCGACGGCTACGCGATCCAGGGCAACATCCTCACCGGACCCGAGGTCGTCGAGGCCATGGAGGCGGCCTGGTTGGACTCCTCCCCCGAGGCCCCGCTCGCCGACCGGCTGCTCGAGGCGCTCGTGGCCGGAGATGCCGCGGGCGGCGACTCCCGCGGCCGCCAGTCAGCGGCCCTGCTGGTCGTCAAGGACGAGGCCGGGTACGAAGGGCTCGACGACATCGCGGTCGACCTCCGGGTCGACGACGCTCAGTCATGTGGGGGGGAGCCGATCACCGAGCTGGCCCGCCTGCTGGCGCTCAGCGAGCTCTACCTCACCGCCTCGACCGAGGAGGAGAAGGTCCCGGTCACCGCCGACCTGCTCGAGGAGCTCGAGGAGCTCGCGACTGCTGCCGGGCACCGCGACTTCGCCGCCTGGGTCGGCACCGAGAACTACGAGATGCGGGTCGCCTCCGACGGCTCCTGGATCGACGTACGCATCCTCGAGATCATCCGCGACACCGAGGCCGAGACCGGAGAGGCACAGCGGTGAGCGTCCTCGCGATCGACGCCGGCACCACCGGCGTGACGGCGCTGGTCGTCGAGCACGACGGCCGGATCTCGGCGCGCGGCTACGAGGAGTTCGCGCAGCACTTCCCCAAGCCCGGCTGGGTCGAGCACTCGCCCGAGGAGATCTGGCAGGCGGCGCTGCAGGCCACGCGGGACGCGCTGAAGCAGACCGATGCGAGCGCGCTGCAGGCCATCGGCATCACCAACCAGCGCGAGACCGTGATGCTCTGGGACCGCGAGACGCTGGGATCACCGCGCCGCGCGATCGTCTGGCAGGACCGTCGTACGTCGGACCTCTGCAACCGCCTGCGCGCCGACGGCCACGAGGAGCGGGTGCGCGAGCTGACCGGGCTGCGGCTCGACCCGTACTTCTCGGGCACCAAGCTGATGTGGCTCGCCGAGCACGAGCCGCACACGTGGGCGCTGGTCGAGTCCGGGCGCTACGCGATCGGCACCGTCGACTCCTACCTGGTTGCGCGGATGACCCGCGGGACCTATCACGTCACCGACGTCTCCAACGCGTCCCGGACGCTGCTCCTCGACCTCGAGACCGGCGACTGGTCCGACGAGCTGTGCGGGCTCTTCGGCGTACCTCGCGACGCCCTGCCGGAGCTGGTCCCCAACTGGGGCGAGATCGCGGTCACCGACCCGAAGTCCTTCCTCGGCCTCTCGCTGCCGGTCGCCGGGCTCGCCGGGGACCAGCAGTCGGCGCTCTTCGGCCAGACCTGCTTCGACGAGGGCGACTCCAAGTGCACCTACGGCACCGGGTCGTTCGTGCTCACCAACACCGGCACGACGATCCAGCGCTCCGACGCGCTGCTGGCCTCGGCCGCGTGGAAGTCGCCCGACGGCGTCATCACGTATGCGTCCGAGGGGTCGATCTTCGTCACCGGAGCGGCCGTGCAGTGGCTGCGCGACGGCATCCAGATCGTCGGCTCGGCCGCCGAGAGCCAGGCGGTGGCTTCGACCGTGTCGGACAGCGGGGGTGTGGTGTTCGTGCCCGCACTCACCGGGCTCGGCGCCCCGCACTGGGACCCGCAGGCACGAGGCCTGATCGTGGGGCTGACCCGGGGCACTTCTCGGGCGCACATCGTGCGCGCGACGCTCGAGGCGATCGCCTTCGAGGTGCGCGACGTGCTCGACGTGATGCCTGCGCTCTCGTCGCTGCGGGTGGACGGCGGCGCTGCCGCCAACGACCTGCTGTGCCAACTGCAGGCCGACACCGTCGGCGTACCCGTCGAACGACCGAAGGTCGTCGAGACCACCGGCCTCGGTGCCGCCTTCTTCGCCGGCCTGGGCGTGGGGGTCTGGGAGTCCACCGACGACCTGCGCCACACCTGGACCCTCGACCAGCGCTTCGAGCCCACCTCCGACCGGGCGGCCGCGGACGCGGCCCATGCTCGTTGGTCGCGGGCTGTGGAGCTGGCCAAGGGGTGGGCGGACTGAGGTTTGTCGGGATAGTCCGTCACGTTCTGGTTGCCGACACGCCGGTCCGGGCAGCCGCAACGTGACGGACTATCCCGACGATGTCGCCCGCCCGGCAGCGCCGTACCCACGGACGAAATGGCTGACGGAGAGCACCGACGACAACCACACGCCCGTGGCTACCCCTTCAGGCGCGCCAACGCCGCCGCAGCAGACTCCCGCGAGCGGGTAGCGTCGGCGAGCTCGGACTGTGCCTCGGTGCGGGCGTCCTCGGCGTCGGAGAGCTCGTCGTCGGTCTCCTCGGCGGAGGACTCGAGCTCGTCGATCTTGCTGCGGAGCTCGGCGATCTCGGCCTGGAGCTGGAGGCTGCGGGCCTCGAGCTCCTCGACGGCGGTGACGGCCTCGCCGTGGGCGGCGACGGCCTCGGCGTACGCCGCCTCGGCCTCGTCGAGTGCCTCGGCAGCGGCGGCGACCGCCTTGGCGTCCGCCTCGGGGTCTCGTACGACGTGCAGGTCGGGTCGGCCAGGGGGCTCGGCGTCCCGGGAGGGGGCGGCGAAGCCCAGTGCCTCCGGGACGGCCACCGCCGCCTCGACGTCGGCCGGGTCGAGCCCGGTGCTGGTCAGGGCCCCGGTGAGCATCCCGCTGCGCAGCGCCAGCCCGCAGCGTTCGTCGACCATGGCCGCCGTCAGCGTCGCCTCCACCTGGTCGGCCACGGCCTCCGTCACGCGCGTGCCCTCCTCGCGGGCGATCCGCCGAGCCTGGGTCGTCACCGCAGCCGTGAGCTGGCGGCGCTGGCGACTGAGCGCACGCAGCTCCTCGGCGGACATCGACGCCTGTGCCTCGCGCAGGGCGGCGCCGACGGTGAGCACCTGCTCGACCTGGTCGGTGTCGCGGCGGACGAGCAGGTTGACGACCCAGGCCGCGGTCGACGGCTTGCGCAGCGCCTTGACCTGTACGGCGAGCGGGGTGCCCTTCAGCTCCTTGGCGCGGGCGTCCCGCGCCGGAGTGAACTCGGGCAGCGGCAGGCCGTAGAGCTCGTCGGCGATGCTCAGCAGGTCGGTGGGCAGCTCGGGCGCGGCCATCAGGCCCCCGGCCTCACGTACCGACCGCGCCGGTGCACGAGCGGCGCGTCGTCCTCGCCGACGGTGACCTCCTGCACGACGCAGGTCAGCAGCGTGGACCACCCGACGTCCTGGGCCGACTCGAGCGACACCGCCGCCCACGTCGACACGTCGGCGAGCCGGGGCCCCCACGGCGTGGCCACGAACGACGCCGTACGCCACGGCCCACCGGGTGCCGGCGCCGTGCCGGCGAACACCTCCGCGAGGTCGCGGTGCGGCCACGACAGCAGCTGTACGACGGCCCGCCCGGTGCGGGTCACGACGTCGGCCAGGTCGCTGTCGGGGTCGACCAGCATCAGCACGTGGGCCGGGTCGCCGTTGGCGACCATCAGCGACGAGACGGTCAGCCCCGCGCGGCCGTCGGCGTCACCCGCGGTCACCAATGCGACGGCGCCGCCGAGGCGTCCGCGGAGCCGGCGGACCGGGTCCGGGTCGGGATCCGCGAACGGGTGGGTGTCGTGGATCGTCACGACGCGAGCTTCGACTCGCCGCCCTGGTCGCCGTCCTTGTCCGCTTGGGCCTTGGACAGCTCCTTGGCCCGGCCGGCGTACATGTCGACGTACTCCTGGCCGGAGAGCCGCATGATCTCGTACATGATCTCGTCGGTGATCGAGCGGAGGATGTAGCGGTCGTTCTCCATGCCCTCGTAGCGGGAGAAGTCGAGCGGCGTGCCGAAGCGCACGACCGGCCGGGTGAACCGGCCGAAGGTCTTCCCCGGCGGCGCGACGACATCGGTGCCGACCACGGCGACCGGGATCACCGGGACCTTCGACTCGAGTGCGAGCCGCGCGACGCCGACCTTGCCGCGGTAGAGCTTGCCGTCGTGCGAGCGGGTGCCCTCGGGGTAGATCCCGAACAGCTCGCCGTCGGAGAGCACACGCTTCGCGGAGATGATCGCGCCCTCGGCCGCGCCGCCGCCGGAGCGGTCGATCGGGACCTGGCCGGAGCCGGCGAAGAAGGTCTTCTGCAGCCAGCCCTTGAGGCCGGGCGAGGTGAAGTACTCCGCCTTCGCCACGAAGGTCACCCGTCGCGACAGGGTGAGCGGCATGAACAGCCAGTCGGCGTACGACAGGTGGTTGCTGGCCAGGATCGCAGGGCCCTCGATCGGCACGTTCTCGGCGCCGGTGACACGTGGCCGGAAGATCATCCGCAGCCAAGGCCCGAGCGCGATCCACTTGAGGAACCAGTAGAACACCGCAAACCTCCGCCCCAGTCCGAGAGTCCGTCCCGGCGAAGCCTAGGGCATGTCGCGCGACAGCCGGGTGGTGCACACTTCCGCCATGACGATCCACCCGCTCGCCACGCCGTACTCCGCCGCCGCCCGGCCGGAGCTCACCGGAGGCCGCCGCGTCGGCGTGCTGCTCAGCCACGGGTTCACCGGCCAACCCGCCTCGATCACGCCGTGGGGCCAGGCGCTCGCGGACCAGGGGTACGCCGTCGAGGTCCCGCGGCTGCCCGGACACGGCACCACCTGGCAGGAGCTCAACACCCTGCGCTGGGAGCACTGGTACGGCGAGGTCTCGCAGGCGCTCGAGAAGCTCCTCGCGGAGAACGACGCCGTCGTCGTCGGCGGGCTCTCGATGGGTGGCGCCCTGGTGCTCCGCCTCGCCGAGGACCACCCGGAGATCGCCGGCGTGATCGTCGTCAACCCGGCCGTCGCCACCAAGCGGCTCGACGTGAAGCTGCTGCCGGTGCTCAAGCACCTGGTGGGGTCGTTCCCGGGCATCGCCAACGACATCAAGAAGGAGGGGGTCGAGGAGCACGGGTACACCAAGACCCCGCTCAAGGCGATCCACTCCTTCATGCAGGCGTGGCCGGTCATCATCGCCGACCTGCCAAAGATCACCGCGCCGGTGCTCTACTTCCGCTCGACGGAGGACCACGTCGTCGACGAGGCCTCGCAGCCACTGATCACCAGCGGGGTCTCGTCGCGCGACGTGACCGTCGTACCGCTGACGAACAGCTACCACGTGGCCACGCTCGACCACGACGCCCCGCAGATCTTTGCGGACTCGGCCGCGTTCATCGCCCGGGTGACTTCCGCGCCGTAGGCAGTTTGCGCCCGGGGGCATACGCTCTCCATGTGCCGGAGCATCCCCACGACGACGAGTTCGACCTCGGTCGCGACGCCGACGCCGACATCGCGCCCGACGAGCTCGCGTGGCAGGCGATCATCGACAACTACGGCGACCGCGTCGAGATCGACGAGCCGCCGGTGGCGCCCGTCGTGGGGCCGGTCTCGGACGCTCCCTTCGGTGGCCGGTTCGGCGACCCTCGCGCGTTCGCGACCCCGGACGAAGAGGTCGCCGACGAGGTCGAGCTGGACGACGATGCCGAGGAGGGCTACGTGCCTCCGGAGCCGCCGCCGCTGCCGACGCTCGCACCCGACCGCGGACTGGCCTGGGCCGGCGTCTTCGGCTCCCCGACTGTCCTGCTGGTGTGCCTGATCCTGTCGATCTCGATCCCGACCTGGCTGGGCTACCTGCTGGTCGTCGGCTTCGTCGGCGGCTTCGTCTACCTGGTGCTGAAGATGCCCCGCGAGCCCCGCGACCCCTGGGACGACGGCGCGCAGATCTAGGTCGCTAAGGTGCACAGATGAGCGTGCACGAGACCGTCGAGATCACCGGCCACCTGATGGACCACGGCATCCTGTCGCGCGTCCTCGACGACATCCGCGAGTACGCCGGCGACTACACGATCGACCGCTTCGACGTGGGCCGGGAGACCGATGACCCGTCGCACGCGTTGATCACCGTGATCGCGGAGGACGACGAGTCGCTGCAGCGGCTGCTGATGCGGCTGCAGACGCGCGGCGTCAACCAGGTCGACCCGGGCGAGGCCAGCGTCGCCGAGGCCGACCGCGACGGGGTCTTCCCCGACCACTTCTACTCGACGACCAACCTCGAGACCCGGGTGCGAGTCGACGGCACCTGGCTCGAGGTGGCCAACCCCGAGATGGACTGCGGCCTGATCCTCGAACGCGACGCCGACGGCCGCCCGGCGCGGGTCTTCACGCTGCCGATGTCCGACGTCCGCGCCGGGATGCTGGTGATCACCGGCGCCGACGGCGTACGCGTCACCGTCCCGGCGCCCGACGCCAGCGCCGAGGCGTTCGGCTTCATGGAGTCCGAGGTCTCCTCCGAGAAGCCGCAGGCGGTGCTGGTGCGCCAGGTCGCCGACGGCATGCGCGAGGCCAAGGCCGCGGGCAAGAAGGTCCTGTGGGTCGGCGGGCCCGGCGTCGTACACACCGGAGCGGCGCCCGCCATGGTCGCCATGGTCAACGCGGGGTACGTCGACGTGCTGTTCGCCGGCAACGCGCTCGCCACGCACGACATCGAGTCCTCCCTCTACGGCACCAGCCTCGGCGTCGACCTCGCGATGGGGCGCGGCGTCGAGCACGGGCACGAGCACCACATCCGCGCGATCAACACGATCCGCAAGGAGGGCTCGATCCGCGAGGCGGTCGAGTCCGGCGTGCTCAGCGGCGGGATCATGCACGCGCTGGTCACCGAGGGCAAGACGTTCGTGCTGGTCGGCTCGGTCCGCGACGACGGCCCGCTGCCGGACGTCTACACCGACGTGATCGACGGGCAGCGGGCGATGCGCGCCGAGCTCGACGGCGTCGGCTTCTGCCTGATGGTCGCGACCATGCTGCACTCGGTCGCCACCGGCAACATCCTCCCCGCCTCGATCCCGCTGGTCTGCGTCGACATCAACCCGGCGACGGTCACCAAGCTCGCCGACCGCGGGTCGTCGCAGGCCCGCGGCATCGTCACTGACGTCGGGCTGTTTCTCGAGCAGCTCGCAGTCGAGCTCGTGCCCGAGTACCGGCGCTCTTGAACCGTTGACGGGCGAGGTCGGCCGCGCCGATCGCCCCTGCCTCGGGCCCGAGCGCGGCACGCACAACCGGCGGGACGGTGCGGTGCTCGGCGCCGACCAGCGACTCCCGCAGTGCGCGTCGCGCCGGCTCGAGCAGCAGGTCGCTGGCGGCGGAGAGCCCGCCTCCGATGACCACGATCTGGGGGTCGAACGACGCGACCAGGTTGGCCACGCCGACGCCGAGCCAGGAGCCGACCTCGTCGAACGCCGCCAGCGCGACCGGGTCTCCTGCCTCTGCCGCGACCGTGATCGCCGGGCCGGCCAGGTCCTCGACGCCCTGCGCGCGGACGAACCGGGTGAGGGCGTTGCCACTGCAGTACTGCTCCCAGCAACCGGTGCCACCGCACTCGCAGGAGCGACCGCCCGGGACCACCTGGTTGTGCCCGAACTCCCCCGCCATGCCGTTGTAGCCGCGCAGCACCTCCCCGTCGAGGATCAGCGCACCGCCGATGCCGGTGCCGAGGGTGACCATGAGGGCGCTCTCGGCGTCGCCGACGGCGCCGTACGTCAGCTCGGCGCGGGCGGCGCAGTTGGCGTCGTTGTCGAGCACCACCGGGGCGCTCCACCGCTCGGCCAGGCGAGCACGGACACCCTCGTCGCGCCACGGCAGGTGCGGGGCGAACCGCACCCGCTCCCCCTGCGCGTCGACGAAGCCGGCCGCCGCGATGCCGATCGCACCGACGCGTCGTACGCCGGCGATCTCCTGGACGGCCTCCGTGAGCGCGTCCTCGACCAGGCTCGCCTCGACCCGCCGGCCCGGCGTCGTACGGGTGGCGGTGCGCAGCACCCGGCCTGCCGAGGAGACCGCGGTGGCCAGGACCTTGGTCCCGCCGATGTCGACACCGATGAAGAGGGGCACCGGTCTATTCGATCAGACGGACCGGGTTTCCGATGATCTCGGCGGTCCACGTGGTCGTGTCGCTCACCGATCCGGCCCCGAAGCTGACGTTGACCCGGAACCAGCAGCCGCCGGCCTTGACGTAGTCACAGCTGTAGTTGGTCGGGATGGGCACCAGGATGCCCTGCAGCTTGGCGTTCCAGCCGTTGGAGCTGTTGATCCCGCTGATCGAGCAGCTGGGCAGGACGATCTTCTTGTAGCCGGTGCCGGTGCAGTTGGTGATGGCGTCGCCGGTGGCGTCGGGAGGACGCACGACGGCCATGGTGCCGTTCGTCGCGGCATCCCCGACGTCGAAGAACTGGAACAGCAGCGTCTTGCCCGCGGCCCCCGGCAGCACGCGGATCAGGTTGAACTCCGAGGATGCCGTGTCGGCGTTGGCGTAGATCGGCATCCGGCCCCAGGACGAGACGGACACGGCCCCGGAGACCGTGCTGCTCGGGCCGTAGGCGCGGAGGGCGAAGCGGTTGCTGCCGTGGCCGGCGACGCTGGGATCGTCCCCGGTCTGGGTGTACATCGCGCTGGCGGCGTTGTTGGTCGGCCGGTAGCTGCCCAGGTCGGTGATCGGTCCGCCCATGGCGACGTTGGTGCGCATCTGGAGGTAGTAGTCGCCGGCGTGGGTGGGGGTGAAGGTGCAGAACTTCACCCACTGGTGGAAGACGCGAGCGAGGTCGTCGTTGTACTTGGTCGCCCCGGTGTCGTTGAGCACCGTCGTGCTGGTCTTGCCCAGCTTGTACTTCTGGAGCTGACCGGCATCCGGCGTGGGGTAGCCGGGGTACTGCCGGGTGCATCCCGCGGTCGGGTTGGGGGCGCCGTTCAACGGGTTCGAGTCCGACGTCGGGTTGCGCAGACCGAACGACGTGACGGTGGGCACCGTCCCGTTGATGAGGTTGTCGCCGGGGCAGAACTTGCCGGCGGACTTCGCGTAGCGCTCCAGCCCGCGCACCGTGGTGTACGGGTTCCAGCTGTTCGGGTTGTCGTCGTTGGACGTCGTGGGCCAGGTGCCGGTCGGCCCGGCGCCGCAGACGTCGTTGGTGTTGACGAACGCAGGGTCGTAGATCTCCAGCGTCACGGGCTGGTTGACCGCCGCGGCGGCCACGCGGATCAGGTAGAAGTACCCCGCCCGGCCGTTCGCCGGCGGCACGAAGTCCTTGTTCTTCTTGGCGGAGTCACACTGGTCCTCGATGCCCTTGCAGGTGCGCACGGAGTACTGGTCGCCGCTCTCCTTCAAGATGTCGGGGCCGTTCATGTTCAGCCAGAACTGCGGGGTGCGCGAACAGTTCGCCGCAGCTGCCACCACGAGCTTGCTGTCCCCGCTGAGGGCCGTCGTGTCGCCGTCGGGCTCGTTGCCCATGGTGTTGCAGGGGCTGCCCATCGGCTGCGGCCCGGTGTAGTCGGCGATCGCGTGCCGGACGACGGTCGCGTCACCGACCCCGAAGAACTTGCCGAAGAGGTTGGGGATCCTGCTGGTGACCGTCACCTTCAGCTGGCTGGGACGAGCCGCCGTCTCGACCGTCACCGTGCTGTCGCCCGAGTTCGGATAGCCGTTCACACCGGAGACCTGGCGTGCGGTGGAGGTGGCTTGGGTCAGGTCCTGGGGCATCCAGGTCACGCCCGCGGTGGCAGCGGCATCGGCTGCCTTCTGCACCTGCTGCGCTTCCAGCTGGACGCGCGCGATGTCGACGGTGATCGCGGCCAGGGCGAAGAGACAGACCGAGATGAAGACGGCGACCAGTACGGCGGCCACCCCGCGCTCGTCGCGGCCGGCCGAGCGGCTGCGGCGTACCGCGCTCACTGGTGGGTCCCGGGGGCGCAGGTCTGCGGGTCGAGGGGCTCGAACCTGCTGACGGCGTGGTCGTCGACGCCGATCGAGTTGCCGAAGATGCCGGACGCCCAGTGGTGGGTCGCGTGCAGGTAGATGCCGACCATGTCGCTCTGGTTGAGGCACCCGTTGATCGTCTTCGAGTCCCACGCGCCGGTCTGGAACTTGAACTTCCCAAGCGTGTCGTTCCACTTGAACATCACGCACTGCTGGAGGCCGTCGCAGGACGACGGCATCGTGGTCAGCACATCGGGATAACCCGCGTCGTTGGCCTTGTAGATCAGGATGTAGTCGATCGACTTCTTCGGCATCGACATCCCGGAGCGCTGCACCGCGTCGGCTGCCGCCTGGGCAAGCGCGGGCGAGCTCTCCGGGGTGCACACCGGCGCGTCGGGGCCGGTCTCGCAGGTGCCCGGCCCGCTGCCGGCGCCGGTGGCCGCGATGCGCGCTGCGATCCGGGTCGCCGAGGTCGTCGAGACCTCGTCTCGCACCAGCAGCGAGAGGTCCACGATCCCGAACAGCATCGTGAAGAGGAGGGGCAGCACGAGGGCGGCCTCGACCGCCACGGCGCCGCGTTGGTCACGCGTGCGCCGGCCAGGTTGGCGAAGCGGTCTCCCGAACACCGGTCTCCCTTCCGAGACACCGGACGCTAGGGGCGTGCGTCACCCCCGCGCACGGTCTCGGGCGGGAAACCATCCCCGGGGACCAGGAAGTCTGACCGAACGGACGACAGGGCGGCGGTGGTTTCGAGGCTCAGGCGCCAGGGCGCCTTCACACCTCAACCACCGGTGCCGTTGGTTGAGGTGTGAGCCGCGCTAGCGGCGAGCCTCGAAACCACCGGCGCCGTACGGCGTCAGCGGCGCGAGAGGTCCGCCGCGCCGATGAGGCCGGCCTTGTTGCCGAGGCGAGCCTTGCGGACCTCCGGGATCGGCCGGAAGCCGCGCCCGACGAGCTGGCCGGCGAACGCCGTACGGGTCGGCTCGAGCAGCAGCTCGTCGGCCTCGCTGACGCCACCGCCGATGACGACGACGCCGGGGTCCAGGATCTCGGTTAGCGAGGCGATGCCCTCACCGAGCCAGCGGCCCAGCTCGGCCAGCTGCTGGCGGGCACCCTCGTCGCCGTGCCGGGCGGCCTCGGTGATCAGCGGGCCGGTGATCTGGCGCAGGTCTCCCCCGGCGCGCTCGAGCATGCCCTGCGCGATCATCGCGCCGCTCATGGCCAGCGAGCGCGCCTCCCGCACCAGGGCCGAGCCGCTGGCGTACTGCTCGAAGCAGCCGTGCTTCCCGCAGCCGCAGAGGATGCCGTTGGGGACGACGCGCATGTGGCCGATCTCGGCGCCGACGCCGTTGGCGCCGCGGTAGACCTCGCCGTCGAGCACCAGCCCACCACCGACCCCGGTGCCGACGGTGACCAGGAGGAGGTCGTCGGCGTCGTGCCCGGCACCGAACGCGAACTCACCCCACGCTGCCGCGTTGGCGTCGTTCTCGATCACCACCGGCAGCTCGACGCGCTTCTCGAGCTCGCCCTTGAGGTCCTCGTTGCGCCACGCGACGTTGGGGGCGAAGAGCACGACGGCACGCGCCTTGTCGACGTACCCGGCCGCACCCACTCCGACGGTCTCGATCGGGTGCCGCTCGCGCAGCTGGGTCACCAGCCCCGCGATGGCCTCCTCGATCGCCTCGGCGTCGGTGGCCGGCGACTCGACGCGCAGCTCCTCGACGATGGTGCCGTCCTCGTCGACCACACCGCCGGCGATCTTGGTGCCGCCGACATCGATCCCACAGGCCAGGCTCATCGGTCTCCCTCCTCGGGATCAGTGTGTACGTCGGTCTGTACATCAGGATCTGCGGGCCAGTCGCCGGTGTCGTCCAGGTCGATGTGCTCGACTCCGGTCGAGGCGCCGCGCCCGTCGGGCGTCGCGGCGCCAAGCAGGCCGGACAGGGCCTGGAGCGCTGCGGTGGCGGCGGTCGCCAGATGCTCCCTCACCTCGGGGCGTAGCTCGCGCACCAAGTGCACGGTGCGGCAGATCGGGCACACGGTGCACTCGGCCGCCCCGGTGTCGAGGTGGGTCTCGAGGTCGGGGACCGCGTCCTTGGCCCAGCCCGCGAGGGCGCCGAGCAGCTTGGCGGCCTCCTCCGCCACCGAGCCCACCGGATCCGTGGCAGCGCTGTCGTTGGTCGAGGGGTCGTCGTCCTGGCTCATGTCACCTTCCGGTCTCGTCCGCGGGGTCCTCGACGAACCGCACCTGCAGCTCCCCCTGCTCCACCCGGGCCCCGGCGATGCGGTAGCGCGCCAGGCCGGATGGGAGCGTGATCAACCGACGATACGATCCCACGGTCACGACCAGATCGTCGCCATTGCGCGCCAGCTGCACCTCGGCGCGGGAGACCAGCGGCAACGACAGGCGCAGGACGGCCCCGTGCTCGCCGCTGCTGATCCGGAACGGGCCGCGGCCCTTCGTCGTCGCCAGCGGGTCGTCCTCGTCGTACACCTCCCGGGCCAGGGCCGTCAGCGCCTCGACCCCGACCGGCTCCCCGGGCCGGTACGGCGAGCGCCAGATCGGCAGCCCCGCGAAGGACTCCGCGACCCGTTCGAGCACCTCGTCCTGGGCCATCACCCAGCCCGCGCGCCAGTCGTCGGCACCCTCGGCGGGAAAGATCCGGTTGGCCACCACGCCGTCGACGCGGTAGCCGAAGAGCGACAGGGTCGTGTAGGCCCGGCGGGCCTCGGCGAGCACGACGTTCTCGGGGGTGAGCACGATCCGCACGCTCGCATCCGGCCCGCTCAGCAGAGCGCGGACCTCCTCGAGCTCGGCGTGCAGGCGCTCGAGCGCGTCGAAGACGGTGTCCCCCGGCATCGGTACGCCGGCGGCCCGGCTCAGCACCGGACGCAGCGCCTTGACCACCCGGCGCTCGACGGGCAGCACCCGGTGCATGTACCAGCCGAGCGCCTCGGGCAGCGCGAGCAGCCGCAGCGTCTCGGCGGTCGGGGCGCAGTCCACGACGATCACGTCCCACGCCCCGGACAGCGCCTGGACGCGCAGCTCCAGCAGGGCCAGCACCTCTTCGGCGCCGGGGATGACGGTGAGCTCCTCGGCCGCCACCGGGTCGAGGCCGGCGACGTCGAGGATCGAGAGCAGGTAGCGCTGGATGTCGGCCCACGACTGCTCGAAGCGCAGCTGGGCGTCGACCTGCTGCACGAAGAGCCGCTCGGCCACCTCGGTCGGCTCGGAGCCGATGGAGCCCGGCGTACAGCCGAAGGCGTCGGCCAGCGAGTGCGCGGCGTCGGTCGAGAGCACCAGCGTGCGCTGGCCGCCTGCTGCGGCGAGGGCGGCGGTCCCGGCCGCGACGGTCGACTTGCCGACCCCTCCCTTGCCGGTGAAGAGGAGGACGCGCACTAGGAGATGGACTCCACGCGCTTCTTCAGCCCCTTGAGGGCGGTGTCGATCAGGATCTTCTCGCCCTTGCGCTTGAGCATGCCGATCAGCGGGATCGAGACGTCCAGCGCGAGCCGGTAGGTCACCTCGGTGCTGCCGTCGCCCCGGTCCTCGAGCACGTAGGCGCCGTCGAGCGCGCGCAGCATCTTGCCCTCGACGAGGGTCCAGGTGACCTCGTCGTACCCGTCCCACTCGTAGGCGAGCGTGTACTCGTCCTTGATCGGGCTCACGTCGAGCGCGAAGAACACCTGCTCGGCCCAGCCGTCGGCACCCTCGACCGTGACCTCGGCGGTGGTGACGCCCTTGGCCCACTCGGGGTAGGCGGCGAAGTCTCCGATCACCGCCATGATGTCCGCGGGGGCTGCGTCGATCACGATCGACGAGGTCGTCTGCTCGGCCATCGTGCTTCCCCTGGTGGTGTCGGCGGTTCGGGCAGCGAGCGTACCGGATCGGACGCCCCCCGGGGTCGCGCGGTAACCTCAGCCGGTGCGTGAGTTCTCGACCCCCCTGACGACCGAGATCCCGACGACCGGCAACCTCACCGACGACGTGGTTGCCAATGCCCGTGAGGCCGGATCGACCGTGCAGTTCAGCCGTCGGCCGGGCGGCCCCGACTCCGGGTGGGAGGACGTCACCGCTGCCGAGTTCCTCGCCGAGGTGAGCGCCGTCGCGAAGGGGCTGATCGCCGCCGGCATCGAGGTCGGCGACCGGGTCGCACTGATCTCCAAGACGCGCTACGAGTGGACCCTCTTCGACTACGCGATCTGGTTCGCCGGCGCCGTCACCGTGCCGGTCTACGAGACGTCGTCCGCCGAGCAGGTGCACTGGATCCTCAGTGACTCCGGGGCCCGCGCCGTCGTCGCCGAGACGCCAGACCACCTGGCCCGGGTGCGCGAGATCCGCGGCGACCTCGACGAGCTCAACCACGTCTGGTCGATCACCGACAACGCCGTCGACACGCTCAGCCGGCTCGGCGGCGACATCTCGGACGAGGAGCTCGAGAAGCGGCGTACGACGGCGACGCCCCTCGACCTCGCCACGCTGATCTACACCTCGGGCACGACCGGCCGGCCCAAGGGCTGCATGCTCACGCACGGCAACTTCATGTTCGAGCTCGGCGTCGCGGTCGACGAGCTGGAGCGGCTCTTCCTCGACCAGAAGGCCGCCACGCTGCTGTTCCTGCCGCTCGCGCACGTCTTCGCGCGGATCATCCAGATCGGCTGCATCAAGTCCCGCACCCGGCTGGGCCACTCCGCCGACATCAAGCAGCTGCTCCCGGACCTCGCCGAGTTCAAGCCGACCTTCATCCTCGCGGTCCCCCGCGTCTTCGAGAAGGTGTTCAACACCGCCTCCCAGCGGGCCACCGCCGACGGTCGCGGCAAGATCTTCGACGCGGCCGCGGAGACGGCCATCGCCTACTCCCGCGGCATCGAGCGCGGCAAGATCCCGATGCGGGTCCGGGCCAAGCACGCCGTGTTCGACAAGCTCGTCTACGGCAAGCTCCGCACCGCGCTCGGCGGCGAGTGTGAGTACGCCGTCTCCGGCGGCGCACCGCTCGGTGAGCGGCTGGGCCACTTCTACCGCGGCATCGGCCTGGTCGTCCTCGAGGGCTACGGCCTCACCGAGACGACAGCGGCGCTCAGCGCCAACCTGCCCGAGGCCACCAAGATCGGGACCGTGGGCCGGCCGCTGCCCGGCACCGCCGTACGGGTGGCCGACGACGGGGAGCTGCTGTTCCGCGGTGGTCAGGTGATGGCGGGCTACTGGCGCAACGACGACGCGACCGCCGAGGTCATGGAGAGCGACGGCTGGTTCCACACCGGCGACCTCGGTGAGGTCGACGACGAGGGCTTCGTCCGGATCACCGGGCGCAAGAAGGAGATCCTGGTGACCGCCGGCGGCAAGAACGTCGCCCCGGCAGTCCTCGAGGACCGGCTGCGCGGCCACCTCCTGATCGACCAGTGCATCGTCGTCGGCGACGGCCAGCCGTTCATCGCCGCGCTCGTCACGCTCGATCGCGACTCGGTCCCGGTGTGGGCCGAGCAGCACGGCAAGAGCCGCAACATCGCAGACCTGGTTGACGATCCGGACCTCCGGGCCGAGGTCGAGGACGCGGTCGAGGACGCCAACAAGGCCGTCTCCAAGGCCGAGTCGATCCGCAAGTTCACGATCCTCGCGGACGAGTGGACCGAGGAGGGTGGCCAGCTCACCCCGAGCCTCAAGCTCAAGCGCAACGTCGTGATGCGCGAGCTCAAGGACGAGGTCGCCGCGCTCTACGTCGGCTGACGCGATTTACGGACTGTCCTTCCCGGAACAGGTCCAGACCACTGGCACTGCTTTAGCGCTGCTGCCGGACAGATCGGCCTCCCTGGTCATAGCCTGCTCGTGCTTCAACCCCGGCGGGGGCGGGGGTTGACGGCTTAGCCGTCGCCCATTTGCTCGACCGCGCCCGGGTTCCGGACGCGGTCACTCCTCGGGAAGGTTTGGCGACCGTGGTCCATCGGAAGTTTCTCCTGTTCGGCGCAGTGCTGGCTGCTGTGGCCGGCGCCGCACTGGTGTTCCTCTACGTGCGCGGCGCAGACGCCCGCGCCGAGAGCCAGTTCGACACCATCCAGGTGCTGCGCGCGACGGCGCCGATCGAGGTCGGCGAGAGCATCGCCGCCGCATCGCAGGGCGGGAAGCTCGCGCTCGAGAACGTGCCGCGCGACCAGGTCCTGCCGAACGCCCTGACGAGCATCGACTCGCTCGGCAAGCAGGCCGCCCTGGTGCCGATCTACCCGGGCGAGCAGATCGTGACCGACAAGTTCGGCAGCGACGTGGCAGCGCCGAGCGCGCTCCAGATCCCCAAGGGGCAGATGGCGATATCGGTGAACCTCACGGACCCGGCGCGCGTCGCCGGCTTCGTCAACCCGGGCTCGGAGGTCGGCATCTTCGTCAGCGCCAACGACGACCGACCCGGCGGTGGGTCCGGCATCGGCACCTTCACCCGGCTGCTCGAGGAGCGGGTGACGGTGATCGGGGTCGGCTCCACGACACCCGTGTCGACGACGACCACCGACGAGACCGGTCAGCAGACCACCGAGCAGCTTCCGCGCACGCTCCTCACCCTGGCCGTCAACCAGAAGCAGGCCGAGCGGATCCTCTACGCCTCGAGCTACGGGGAGCTCTCGTTCTCCCTACTGACCCCCAATAGCGAGGTCGCACCCGCACCTCCGGTGACGGCCACCAACCTCTGGTGACCTGACCCAGCTCGACCCGTTCATCAGCAGCTCAGAGCACCACTCGGAGGGAAGCTCGCATGCCGATCGTCGTAGACCCGGACAGTGGCACAGTCGCCACGCTCCTGGCCGCCCTGCCCAGCACCGCCCAACCGTCAGCCCACGGGGTCCCGTCCGGTGACCGTCTCCTGCGCTGGCTGGACGAGCACCCGGCGGAGTACGTCGTCGTGGTCGGCCCCAGCCTCTCGCTGGAGGAGGCACTCCAGCTCTGCGAGCGCCTACGGATCAGCCGGCCCGCGCTGAGCCTGGTGCTGGTCCGGCAGCAGATCGAGGCCGCGATGCTGACCCGGGCCATGTCCGCCGGCGTACGCGAGGTCGTCGCGTACGGCGACACCCCGGCGCTGCTGGGCTCGGTTGCCCGGGCAGAGCAGCTGCACCTCGCGCTGCGCGGCCCCGGCAGCCCGGCGACGACCGGGCGCATCGTGACCGTCTTCTCCCCCAAGGGCGGCGTCGGCAAGACGACGCTCGCGGTCAACCTCGCGGTCGCACTCAGCGGAGGCGGCGCCAACCGGGTCTGCCTGGTCGACCTCGACCTCGCCTTCGGGGACGTCGCGATCACCCTGCAGCTGCTCCCGACCCACTCGATCGAGCACGCGATCGGCTCGGAGGCGTCCGTCGACCTGCCGCTGGTCGAGAGCCTGCTGACCAAGCACGAGGCATCGGTGATGGTGCTCGCGCCGCCGAGCCACCCCGACGTACGTGAGCGCATCACCGCGCTGCTGGTCTCCCGCATCCTGGGCGCGCTGCGCACCGGGTTCGACTACATCGTGGTCGACACCGCCCCCGACTTCGACGAGCACACCCTCACGGCGCTCGACGAGACCGACGAGTGCGTGATGGTGGCGACGCTCGACCTGCCGACGCTCAAGAACGTGAAGATCGGGCTGGCCACGCTCGACTCGCTGGCCATCGCCGCCGGTCACCACCACGTCGTCCTCAACCATGCCGACGAGGACACCGGGCTGACCATCCAGCAGGCCGAGGAGATCCTGGCCCGCAAGATCCAGATCCGGATGAAGAGCTCGATCGACGTCGCCCGCTCGACGAACCAGGGCGTCCCGATCATGTCCAGCCAGCCCGAGCACGCCGTCAGCAACGCGATCCGGGCGCTGGCGACCCAGCTCTCCGGCGGGCCGAGCGAGCCCTTCCCGGTCGCCGACGAGGACCATGGCCGGCAGCGCCGCAGCAGCCGTCGGATGAAGCTGCGGAGGTGAACCGATGACGACTCTCTCCGAGCGGCTCGCCGCCATGCGCCAGGCCCAGCAGCCCAGCTCCGCTCCCGCTGCTCCCCGCCACGACACGGTCGACGCCCCGACTGACGCTCCTTCCGGCGGCAAGCGCCGCGCGACGCCGGCGCCGGCCTCGGTGGCCGACGCCGACCTCCGGGCACGCGGCGGTCGCCCGTCGGGCGACGAGGACCGCCTCGACGAGGTCCGGGCGATCGTGCACGCCGAGCTGCTCAACACCCTCGGTCCGCGGCTGTACGAGGCGGACCTCGACCAGGAGGAGCTCGACCAGGAGCTGCGCACGATCCTCGCCGACGTGCTCGCCTCGCAGGAGCGGCCGCTGAGTGCGAGCGACCGGCTCCGGGTCACCCAGGAGATCCGCGACGACATCATCGGCTACGGCCCGATCGAGCCCTACCTCCACGACGTCGACGTCTCCGAGGTCATGGTCAACGGCCCCGACAGCATCTTCGTCGAGCGCAAGGGCAGGTTGACGTCCGTGCCCGCCCGGTTCGCCGACGAGGACCACCTGCGCCGGACCATCGACAAGATCGTGTCGCAGGTGGGACGACGGGTCGACGAGTCGAGCCCGATGGTCGACGCGCGCCTGCCCGACGGGTCCCGCGTCAACGCGGTCGTCCCGCCGCTCGCCGTCGACGGCTCGATCCTGACGATCCGCAAGTTCGCCGCCGACCCGTTCACCGCCGAGGACCTGGTGCGCTTCGGCACCCTCAGCCGCACGTCGCGGGACTTCCTGGAGGCCTGCGTCCGCGGCCGCCTCAACGTCGTCGTCTCCGGCAGCACCGGCGCCGGCAAGACCACCACGCTCAACGTGCTCTCGTCGTTCATCCCGGACGACGAGCGCATCGTGACCATCGAGGACGCCGCCGAGCTCCAGCTGCACCAGGAGCACGTCGTACGCCTGGAGTCGCGGCCGTCCAACATCGAGGGCCGCGGCGCCGTCACGATCCGTGACCTCGTCAAGAACAGCCTCCGGATGCGGCCCGACCGGATCATCGTCGGCGAGGTCCGCGACGCCTCGGCCCTGGACATGCTCCAGGCGATGAACACCGGTCACGACGGCTCGATCTGCACGGTGCACTCCAACGGTCCGCGCGACACGCTCTCCCGCGTCGAGACGATGGTCCTGATGGCGGGGATGGACCTGCCGATCCGAGCCATCCGCGAGCAGGTGGCCTCGGCGGTCGACCTGATCGTGCACCAGTCCCGGTTCCGGGACGGCAGCCGCCGAATCACCCACATCACCGAGGTCGAGCGGATGGAGGGCGAGGTCATCACCCTCCAGGACATCTTCGTCTTCGACCACTCCCAGGGCTACGACAGCGACGGCCGGGTCCTCGGGCGGCTGACCGCGACCGGCCTGCGCCCGAAGCTGCTCGACAAGCTGCGCGAGTACAACGTGATCGTCGACCCGATGATCTTCGCGACGGCGGGCTGACAGAGATGAACCAGACTCCCCGGCTCCGGAGCGCGCGACGTACGGCGTACGCCATGCTCGTGTGCGTTCTTGCCGCGCTGTTCGCAGGGCCGCTTGCTGCGGGGCCGGCGGCAGCAGACGACTCCGGAGCCGGGGTCGCACATGTCGAGGTGGCCGGCGACCGGCTGCGCGTGCTGGTGTCGGTGCCCGCCGACACCAGCGTCAACCTCGACGGCGTCGCCGTACAGGTCGACGGCACCGAGGCGGACGCCCAGGCCGAGTCCGCGGGCGTGGCCGGTCAGGTCAGGCGTACGGCGGTGCTCGCCATCGACACCAGTGAGTCGATGCTCGGCGCGCGGGCGACCGCGGCCAGGGAGGCCGCGCTGGCGTTCCTCGACACCGTGCCGACGGACGTCTATGTCGGGATCGTGACCTTCGACGGCGACGTGCAGACCCCGCTGGCACCGAGCCTGGACCGCGATGACGCTCGCGCGGTCATCGACAGCCTCGAGTACGGGCGCGGGACCCGGCTCTTCGACGGGGTCGAGGCCGCGATCGCGCTCGCCGGCGACGAGGGCCAGCGCTCGCTGCTCGTGCTCTCCGACGGCGCCGACACCACGGCCACCCCGCTCACCGACGTCACCGACCGGCTCGCGGACAGCGAGGTACTCCTGGACGCGGTCTCCCTCCAGGCAGATGACGCCTCGCTCGCCGCGCTCGCGAAGGCAGGCCAGGGCCAGGTCATCAGCGCGGAGCCGGACGCCCTGGCAGCGGCCTTCGCCGAGGAGGCCGACGCCCTCGGCCGCCAGGTCCTCGTCACGGTCACGGTGCCCGACGAGGTCACCGCCACCGAGGCGACCGTGGCCGTCTCGATCCCCACCGGCACCACCACCCTCGACGCCACGGCGTACACGACCGTGCGCACGAAGGAGCGCGCCGAGGCCGCGCCCGCGACCGAGCCCGCCGCGGCGGTGAGCAGGCCGGTCGAGGTGCCCGCGTGGGCGATGTACGCCGGCATCGCTGCCGTCGGGCTCGGGCTGCTCTTCCTTTTCCTGGTGCTGGTCCCCGCGAAGCCGAAGCCCATGGGGGCCGCGGCCCGGGTCGACGCCTACATCGGAGGTCAGCACTCGGCCGTGCAGGCCCGGCCGACGGAGGCACTCGCGCCGGTGCGCGAGGCGGCGACCAAGGTGCTGTCGCGCAACCGGCGGCTCGAGGAGCGGATCGGCCTGCGCCTCGAGGGCGCCGGCAGCGACCTCCGTCCCCCCGAGTGGCTGCTGGTGCACGCCGCCATCACCGTCGTGTCGACGCTGCTCCTGCTGCTGCTCGGTGGCGGCAGCGTGTTGCTCGGCGTCGTCGGCCTGGCGATCGGTGCCATCGGACCGTGGATCTACCTGGGCATCCGTCGCTCGCGGCGGCGCAAGGCGTTCAACGCGGCGCTGCCGGACGCCCTCCAGCTGATGTCAGGTGCGCTCGAGGCCGGCCTCTCACTGCCCCAGTCCGCGGACTCGATCGTGAAGGAGGGCATCGAGCCGATCGCCTCGGAGTTCCGCCGCGCCCTCGTCGAGACGCGGCTCGGCGTGAACCTCGAGGACGCGCTCGACGGTGTCGCCGAACGCCTGCAGAGCGAGGACCTGCACTGGGTCGTCATGGCCATCCGGATCCAGCGCCCGATCGGCGGCAACCTGGCCGAGCTCCTCGGCACCGTCGCCGCCACCATGCGCGAGCGGGAGTACATGCGCCGCCAGGTGGCCGCGCTGGCCGCCGAGGGCAAGCTCTCCGCCTACGTGCTGGGCGGGCTGCCGCCGGCGTTCCTGCTCTACCTCCTGGTCAGCAAACGCGACTACGTGATGCCGCTGTTCACGACGCCGATGGGCCTGATGATGCTGGTCGGCGCGGCGCTGCTGCTGTCGGTCGGGGTCTTCTGGATGAGCAAGATGGTGAAGGTGGAGGTCTGACATGGTCATGCTCTTCGTCCTCGGTCTCGGCCTGGTCGCCGTCGCCCTGGTGCTGCTCTCGATCGCCGTGCGTCCCACCGTGCAGACGGGCGGTGTCGCCCGGTCGATCGCGGTCCTCGAGTCGATCACCTCGTCGGCACCGGTGGAGCTCACCCGCGAGATCGACCCGCCGTTCGGCGAGCGGATCCTCGCACCGATGCGGGAGCGCGCACTGCGGCTCGGGCGCCGGCTCTCGGGCGCCGACTCGTCCGAGCGGATCCGTCACAAGCTCGACCTCGCCGGCAACCCACCCGGCTGGACGGTCGACCGGGTCGTCTCGGCGAAGGTGCTGTGCACCGCCGTCGGCTTCCTGGTCTCCCTGTCCGTCTCCCTCGTCCTCGGCCTCTCCACGACCACGCAGATCGCACTCGTCGCGATCGGCACCGCGGTCGGCTGGTTCGGCCCCAACCTGTACCTCTACCAGCGCACCTACGAGCGCACCGAGCGGATGCAGCGCGAGCTGCCGGATGCCATCGACCTGCTCACGATCTGCGTCGAGTCCGGGCTCGGGTTCGACGCCGCCATCCAGCAGGTCGCCCGGAGCACCGAGGGACCGCTCGCCGACGAGCTCAACCGGATGCTCCACGAGATGCAGATCGGCAAGGGGCGCGGCGATGCGCTGCGGGCGCTCAGCGAGCGCAGCAACGTCGCCGACGTCCGCTCCTTCGTCGGCGCGATGGCTCAGGCCGATGCGTTCGGCATCCCGGTCGCCCAGGTGCTGCGTACCCAGTCCCACGAGATGCGGGTACGCCGGCGGCAGCGGGCCGAGCAACGAGCCCAGCAGGTCCCGGTCAAGATCACCGTGCCGCTGATCTTCTGCATCCTGCCGTGTCTCTTCATCGCGGTCATGGGCCCCGCGGCGATCTCGATCATGGGTTCGTTCCGATGACTGACCGCACCGGAGCATCACTGAACTCGGCGCAACGCCGGCGACGCGGCATGGCCGGCATCGCGCGTGCCTTCGGTCTGCTCGCGGTGCTGGCGCCTGCCCTCTCCTCGCAGGACAGGGCGGTGCTGCTCGGGGTGGCCGCCGTCGGGACGATCTGGGCCACCACCCAGGTCATCGAGCACCGTCTGGTGCGGGGCGTCTTCACCGCCGAGCTGGTGAGCGCCGGGCTGGTCGGGCTCGTCTGCGCCGTGACCTGCTACCTCGCCCCCGAGTCGGACTCGGGCCCCGGGATCCTGGGGGTCCTCGCGATCCCGCCGGTCACCGCCGCGATCCTCAGAGGCGCACAGGCCGGGATGCTCGCGCTGGCGACCTGCTTCGGGGTCTTCGTGACCGCCGCGTGCCTGTTCGACGCGATGACGCTCCAGCTCGCGAGCACCACGTTCACCTGGCTGCTGACCGGCCTCGGCTTCGGCCTGATCGGCGCGGCCCTGCACAGCACGTTGCTCGGCTCCGACCAGATCGCAGCGCACCGGAGCGCCCAGTCGCTCATCCACCAGCTGGTGTCCGTCTCCGACCGCCTCGGCTCCCCGCTGGAGCCCGAGGTGCTCGGCACCGACCTGCTCAACCGGCTCAGCGCCTCGCTCGGCGCCGCCGACCTGCCCGCTCGCGGGCTGATGCTCCAGGCACCGACCGACGGTGAGCTGGTCTGGGTCGCCGGGACCGCCACGGGTTCGAGCTGTGACCTCGCGATGCAGTCCGTGATGTCGGCCCGGCCGGCCGTCGCGGGTCATTCGTTCGCACTGCCGCTGCTCAGCGACGACCGCGTCGTCGCCGTCGTCTCCGGCCACCTCTCCCCCACCGTCGACCGGATCGCCTTGTCCGAGCGGCTGCAGCGGCTGGCCGGCGGGCTCGAGGACCAGGCCGTGGTGCTGGAGACCGCACTGCTCTTCACCCGCTTCCGCAACACCGCGACCGTGGCCGAACGGCGCCGGCTGGCCCGCGAGATCCACGACGGTGTCGCCCAGGACCTGGCATCGGTCGGCTACCTGCTCGACGCGATCAACGGCCACCCCGACCCCCTGGAGCAGGCGCTGCTCCTCGAACAGCTCCGCGGCTTCCTCACCGAGGTGCTCGCCGACCTGCGGCGGGCCCTGGTAGAGCTGCGCACCGACACCGGCCCCGGGCAGAGCCTCGGTGCCGCGTTGGAAGACCTGGCCCGCAACGTCCAGACCCTCACCGGCATCGCGTTCCATGTCCGCGCCGCGGAAGCCGGCACCCGGCTCCGCCCCGAGGTCGAGGCGGAGCTGCTCCGCATCGGCCAGGAAGCGATCACCAACGCGGTGCGGCACTCGGGCGCGACCGACATCTGGATCACCTGCCGGGTCGCTGCGCCGTACGCCGAGGTGAGCGTCAGCGACAACGGCTGTGGACTGGGCGCCGCGCGCGCCGACTCCCACGGCCTGCAGATCATGCGCGAGCGCGCCCGCCTCATCGGCGCCGAGCTCGTGTTGACCACCCGCCCCGGCGGCGGCGTGGTGCTCAAGGTCTGGGCGCCAGGCGCGTCCACGACTGACGACCTCGACTCGGACTTCGGGTCGCAGCCAGGAAGGGTTCCCGCATGAATTCCACTTCCACTCCGACCGCCAAGACGACCGACACCCCGATCAGGGTGCTGCTCGTCGACGACCACGACCTGGTCCGCGCCGGACTGCGCGGCGTCTTCGACCGCGAGCCCGACCTCACGGTCGTCGGCGCCGCGTGCAACGTCGCGGAGGCGATGGCTGCGTACGCCGAGCTCCGGCCCGACGTCGTGGTGACCGACCTTCAGCTGCCCGACGGCACCGGCATCGACATCGTGCGCGCCGTACGCCGGGGCAACGACCGCACCGGTCTGGTGATGCTCACCATGCACACCGGTGACCGGCCGCTGCTGGCCGCGATGGATGCGGGCGCGTCGGCGCTGGTCGGCAAGGACGCCCCCTCCTCCGACGTGGTCAACGCAGCCCGCCGTTCCGTGGTGTCACCGCGGTCGTTCGCAGCGGCCGGTCTGCTTCAGGCCCTCGGCCGTCGCGCGGCCCGGGAGTCGGGCCGGCTCTCCGACCGGGAGACCGAGATCCTCCGGTTGCTCGCCGACGGCCAGGGCATCGGTGAGATCGCCGCTGAGCTCTACATCAGCCGGTCGACGGCGAAGACGCACGTCGCCCGGATCTACCAGAAGCTCGGGGCCGCCAACCGGGCCCAGGCGATCGTGATCGCGATGCGCACCGGGCTGCTCTCCAGCGTCGACTCCGTCGGAGTCTGACCGAGCCGGCTCAGTCCTGGCAGTCGGCCGACCCACCGCCGTTGGCGGTGGCGATCTTGCCGGCCAGCTTGTCGCAGCCGGGGTCGAACAAGGTGTCGCGGACCATGCCCCCCATGAGGAACACCACGGCCGCGATCAGGGCCGCGATCCCGGTGATCAGCAGGCCGTACTCGACGGCGGACGAGCCGCGTTCGTCATGAAGTCGCATGTCGTCTCCGGCTGCTTCGGGGTGATGCGGACCCAAATGTGTTTTCGACCGTGGTCCGCGTTGCGGGGGTCGCGGACCACGGCCGAAAGGCTAGGTGCTAGATCAGGTGCAGTCGGCAGGGTTGGCCGCGCCACCCGCAGCCTGCTCACCGGCGATCTCGTCGCAGGTGTTGCTGAACGTGTCCTGGATCATGCCGCCGAAGACGAACACGACGGCGACGATCAGGGCCGCGATGCCGGCCACGAGCAGGCCGTACTCGACGGCGGAGGCTCCGGCCTCGTCACGGTCGACGCGACGGGCCTGGAGGAGGTTGCGCAGGTGCTCCATGGTGATTCCCTTCAAGTTCGCACCGGGCCGGTGGGCTTACCGGTTCTGCCGGTCCGGGGCTGGCCCCGTTGAATGGAATCGTCGTCCCCCCAGCGGTTGAGCGGGATCGGGTGATGGTCTCGACCGGAGTAGTCCGTTCGGGCCATGCCCGTCGGCCGAAGGTCCAACCGCACCACCAGGGTGGTCCGGGATCGACGTCGGGTGTCGCGGTCGCGCGTCAGTCGTAGCTGGGCGGGTGCGTGGGCGACTGTTCCTGATCGCCGCGCGGTTGCCGGCTCACCTGCGCCCCCGCCCGCACCTGCGGATTGGTCACCAACCGCAGAAAGTGGGCGCAAAATCTGCGGTTGGTGACCAAACGGCGCCCTCGACGCCCGCCGACCTTCGTCCCCCGCGCTAGAACCCGCGCTCGTCGAGCTGGCGGGCGATCGCGATCCGGGTCAGGCCGATGGGGTGCGAGCCGAACCAGAGCTGCGTGATCCGCGGCGGCGTCGGGTCGGCGAGCGAGCGCAGCGCAAGCTGGCGCTGGACGGCCTCGAAGGCGGCGGCGTCGCGGGTCACCTCGAGCGCGTCGACGTCGGCCCGGGTCTCGATCTGGCGGCTGATCGTGTTCTGGACCGGCGACGCGAGCAGGGTGCCGATCGCCAGGAGCGCGAGCACCAGAGGTACGACGGCGGGGTCGCGCATCTCGGGACGACCTCGTGCCGCCAGCGCGCCGAGCACCAGCGCCAGCAGGCCGACCCCGAAGACCGCTCCGGCGGCTCCCAGCAGCGACCCCGTGCGTACGTCGTCGTGCTTGGCGTGCGCCAGCTCGTGGGCGACGACCGAGAGCGCCTGGTCGCGCGGGACGTCGTCGACGAGGTTGTCGTAGAGCACCACCCGCCGGGTGCCGCCGAAGCCCGAGACATAGGCGTTCAGCGTCGTCGTACGCCGCGACGCGTCGGCGACCAGCACGTCGTCGACCGGCACGCCCTCGCGCTCGGCCAACTGGAGGACCTCGGTGCGCAGTGGCCCGTCGGGCAGGGACGTGAAGTCGTTGAAGATCGGCTCGACGATCACCGGGTAGACGAACGACCCGAGCAGCACCAGCACACCGAGCAGGCCACCGGCGACGGCCGGCCATGCGCAGCGCCAACGCCGGGCACAGCCGACGAGCACCACCAGCAGCACCGACGTCGCCACGATCTGCACGGCCTCGGTGCGCACCATGTCGGCCGCGAACCCGCTCCACCCCTGGTTGCTGAGCCCGTTGTCGAGCACGTGTCGCCGCAGCAGCACCGCGAACGGCAAGGTGATGACCCGCCCGATGACCACGACCGCGGCGACCGCGAGCACGACCCGGACCCACCACCAGCCCCGGAGCCGCCCGACCAGCCGCGGTCCCCACCGGCTGAAGCCGAGCACGCACGACACCACCAGCGAGACGGCGAGCGAGCTCCAGCTCCAGATGCGCGCCCACCGCGCGTAGTCCTCGCCCCGGGCGATCTGTTCCGCGGTGAAGACCGAGGACGCCGGCACCGGGTCGGGGGTGCCGCCGGGCACCGGGTGCCAGGGCACCAGCAGCACGGCGAGCACGACGAAGGCGAGCCCGCCGACGAGCGTGACGACCAGGGCGACCCGACGGTCGGGGGCGCTCGCCGGGCTCATCCGGCCAACCCGGCCAGCCGGTCGCGCCACGCGGCGGTCAGCTCGGGCACGGACAGTCCCGCTTCGGCCTGCAGGGCGGCTCCCACCGGCTGACCCCGGTCGACGGCGCGATAGAAGGCGACCAGGGCAGGCTCGCCGCGCTCCTCGGCGAGCACCTTGCAGGCCAGCCAGGCACTCTCGTACGTCGCGCCCAGCCGCGGCGTACGGGTCCCGAACGCCGCGGCATCCGGGAGCTGGCGCGGCGGCCCGCTGCGTCGTACGGCGGCGATGATCTGGGCCGCCGACTGCTCGACCGGCAGGTCGACGTCGCGCAGCGCCACATAGTCGGCGAAGCCCTCCAGCAGCCACAGCGGAGTGCGGCTGTCCCAGGCGCCCGCGGCGACGTGGGTGGCCTCGTGGCTCATCACCACCTGGGCGCCCGTGGGCTGCAGGCTCCCGAAGACCTCGGGGTTGGCGAACACGTGCACCGGCGCGTCCGGGACGGACGACCCGTCGGCCGACGTCGTCACGGCCGCGATCTGGTCGTAGTCGCCGTCGACGGCACCCAGGGCCCGCTCGAGCGCGTCCGTTGACGACGGCACCTCGACCACCAGGCCGCGACGCCAGTCGGGTAGCACCGCACGCACGGCAGGTACGGCGGCCTCGGCGCGGGCGGCGTAGCGGTCGGCCTGCCGCGGCCCACCCGCGACGACGACCAGCGTCGACGGCGTACGGCGCACCTGGACCGGACCGGAGAGCCACACGGGCGAGACCTTCCCTCCTCCGCCGAAGCCGGTGAGCGCGACCCGGTCGCCGTCGTCGACGAGGTGCGCGTCGATCTCGGCCCGGGCCGAGACCCGGTCGAACCCGCGGAAGCGCCAGACCGCGTCGACCGCCGCGTCCCAGGCACCGTCGGAGGAGGGCGCACCGTCGTCGTCGACGTAGCGCACCGAGAAGTCGGACACCTCCAGCGCCTCGGCGTTCGCGACCAGGGCCGCCAGCGTGTCCCCGGCCGCCGGGTCGTCCGCGGGGGCGAGCGCGCGCGCCGCCTCCTCGTCGCGGTCGCGTACGGCGGTCTCGAACGCCGCCAGCGTGCTGCCGGCCTGCGTCTGGTCGACGCTCGGGGTCGCCGCCTGCGGCGTCGGTGCGACGTACGGGTCGTCGCGGGTGAGCGACCAGGCCAGCAGACCGGACGCCACGAGCAGGCACAGCGCTCCCCCGAACAGCAGAGGGCCGGCCACCCACCATCGGGGGCGACCGGCCTTCACGCGCTGGTCGAGGCTGCTCACCTCGTGATTCTGACGGGTGTCACCTAGGACCTAGCCGGGTCGCACCGCGCCCACGTAGGGCATCGAGGAGACCGAGGAGACGACGACGCCGGTGCCCGGGTTTGCGGCGTGCACGATCATGCCGTTGCCGATGTACATGCCGACGTGGCTGATCGGGCTGTAGTAGAAGACCAGGTCGCCCGGCTGCAGGTCGCCCATCGCGATGTGGGGACCGGTGCCGAACTGGGCGCTGGACGAGTGCGGCAGGCCGACGCCGGCCTGGGCCCAGGCCATCATCGTCAGGCCCGAGCAGTCGAACGCGCTCGGGCCGGCGGCGCCGTACACGTAGGCGTCGCCGACCTGGGCGAGCGCGTACTTGACGGCGGCGGCCGCACGACCGGAGGCGGGCACGTCGGACGGGACCCGGACGACGCCGCGCGAGAGCATCTCCTCGCGCTCCTTCTCCTTCAGGTCACCGAGGACGGACTTGGCCTCGGCGAGCTTGTCGTCGACGATCGCCTTCTCCTTGGCGAGCTGCTTCTCGGTCTCGGCGACGTCGGCGGCGCGCTTCTCGGTGGCGTGCTGGCGGATCCCGAGCGCCTCGGCCTCGGTGGCGTACTGGTCGAACAGCTGCGACTGGAGGTCGTTGAAGGCCGACATCGTCGAGAGCTGAGCGAGGAAGGTCTGCGGGTCGTCGGAGACGACGACCTGGCCGACGTTGGAGAGGCTCTCGCCCTCGTACTGACGCACGATCGAGTCCTGGACCTGGTCGCGGACGTCCTCGAACGCGGCGTCCTGGCGGTCCTGGTCGGCCTCGAGGGAGTCCAGGTCGCCCTGCAGGTCGCGCAGCTCGAGCTTGGCGTCGTTGTAGCGCTCCTGTGCCTGCTCGGCCTCGTGGTAGAGCCGGTCGACCCGCTTCTGCACGTCGTCGATGTTCGGCTCGGCCTGGGCCGGGGTCGAGGGCATGAAGCCGACAGCGGCGATCATGGCGCAACCCGAGAGCATGGTGATGAGGCGCTTCCGGCTCTTCTGCACGAGCAGGAGATCTCCCTTGTACGTCGTACGCCTACCGGGTGAGCTGACGGATTCGGGCACGACATTTGCCCTACCCCGGTCCGGCTCCGACACAGGTGTCAGGACCTTCGCAGGGATTCACCCCTGGCAGCGGGCTGGCCCACTACCGATGGTTCCCCGGCTCCGGTCCCCTCGACGTGTCGAGGAGTCCGGACTCAGCGCGGTGGCCGCGCGAATCCGTGTGATTCACTCCCCGGCCACCTGAACGCCTGAGGCTAGTCGAGAGGTACGGACCAGCCAAACTTTCAACCGGTGTCGCGCGGGGTTTTTACCGTGCGTTTGTGCACGCCCCGTCCTAATCCGGACCGAACTCGTCCCATGAGCCACATCCGTCACACCGGCCACCGGCCAGGTCAGGCCGACTCCAGGTGCGGCGGGTCGACGGGCCGGACCAGCCGCAGTGGCGGCACCAGTCCGCTCTCCGCCAGGACGTCGAGCGCGCGCTGCTCGTCGTCGTCGAAGGTGAGTTCGGGGGGTGGGCCGAGCAGCACCGTGACCACACAGTCGTGGCAGTGCAGCCCGCGCACCTCGCAGGTGTCGCAGTCGATTCTCGTGCTCATGTCAGGAACGGTGACAGGGACCACCGACAACGGGCCGGCCCGCCTCAGCGAGCGAGGAGCGACAGCAGCGCGTCCGGATCGACCACGCGCGCCCCGTCACGGGCCACGTCGACCGCGATCTCGCGGTCCGCGGTGACGACCAGGACGACCCGGCCGGTCGGCTCCACTGCGACCAGGTCACGGATGACGTCGTCGGCGATCACGCCGCGTGGGCTGTAGAGGACGCGGACGCCGCGCGGCGCGACGACCGGTGGCCGGTGGTCGGTCTCGGCGGCGTCGAAGACCACCGTCGTCTCGGCGCCGGTGCGCGCGACCAGGGCCGCGAGCGCGGCCGTCAGCCGGTTGCGCTGCGCCTCCAGCGACGAACTCGGCCAGGCCCGCTTGCTCACGTTGTAGCCGTCGACGAGCAGGCGGGCCCGTGGCATCTGCAGGTACTGCTCCAGCAGCCCCGGGTCGGCGGCTCCGAGGGCGCCCGCCGAGCTAGGGGTCCGTACGCCGGCGGCCGCGACGTCTGCCTCGACCCGGTCGGCGGGCGCGCCCTCGACGGTCGGGAGGCCGAGCTCGCGGCGCAGCCCGGTGGCCGCGTCGATCACGGACTCGAGGAGCAGGCGGGCCCGGATCGTCGCCTCGTCGCGCTCGGTGCGCGCGTCGCGCCGCGCCTGCACACCTTCGGCGTCACGTCGCTCGACCTGGGCGCGCAGCTGGCGGTTCTCCTTCTCGAGGGCCGCGACCCGGGACTCGGTCTCGGCGCGCACCCGCGCGAGCTCCTCCTCGCCCCGGTCGGCGCGCGCCCGGGTCTCCCGCTCGGCGGCGCGGGCCTCACCCAGCCGGCTCCGCAGCGACGCGTGCTCGGCCTGGTGCTCTGCCCGGAGCTCGCCCTCGCGCGCCTGCTGAGCGGCGCGCAGCTCGCGCACCGACTGCTCCGCGTCGGCGAGCCGCTTGCGCAGCCGCTCCAGCTCGCGGCTCTCGCCGACCGTTGCGGACTCCTCGATCCGGGCGACCCGCGCGGTCACGCCCTCCGTCCAGCCGTCGGGACGAGTCAGCCACAGGCGCGCGGCGACCGCGGCGTCGTCGGCGTCGTCGGGCTCCGGGCGTGCGGCGACCTGGACCCCGACCCGCTCCCGGACCTCGTCGTCGGCGAGCGCCTCGGCGATGGCGCTCGCCCCGAGCCGGGCCCGCCGCGCGGGGGCGAACGCCGCCACTCGTCGTACGGCGGGCGGCAGCGTGGGCACGTCGGGCAGCACGTCGGCCACCTGGGCGACGATGCGGGTGCGGACCGGCTCGGGGAGCCCGGCCAGCTCGAGAGGCTCGGGGGCGGCCATGGGGCGCTCCGTCAGCTCGTCTCGAGCTCGGCCGGCTCGAGCTCCGCCGTCTCGTAGCGCGCCACCAGCTCGATCGCGTCGGAGCGGCCGCACCAGCGGCAGGACACCTGCTCGACCGACTCGGAGCGGAGCTCGGTCTCCTCGACCTGGTGCTCGCCCGCGAGGTCGAAGTGCCAGAACTCCGTCGTACGGCGGGTGCGGGTCACGTCGAAGCGGGTGAGGTTGCCGCAGCCGGTGCAGCGCCAGCGCTGACCGTCGCCGGGGATGGTCAGGGCCATCGCACCTCCTCGGACACGTCTGCGGTCGAGTCCCACCCTAAGGGTGGGTGCCGCGCGGCGCCGCCGGATTGTCGGTGGCCGCCTCTAGCGTCCTAGACATGAGCAGTTGGGAGGTGCAGCGCAGCTTCGACGAGCTGGGCCGACCACTGCGCGACATCACCTTCTGCGTGGTCGACCTGGAGACCACGGGCGGCTCGGCCGAGGGCGGCTCGATGATCACCGAGATCGGCGCGGTCAAGGTCCGCGGCGGCGAGGTGCTCGGCGAGTTCCAGACCCTGGTCAACCCGCGCACCGAGATCCCGGCGTTCATCGCGGTCCTGACCGGCATCACCAACGGCATGGTCTCCGACGCGCCGCCCATCGAATCCGCCCTCCCGGCGTTCCTCGAGTTCGCCGCCGGGTGCGTGCTGGTCGCCCACAACGCGCCGTTCGACGTGGGCTTCCTCAAGCACTTCGCCGAGCAGCAGGGCCGGCCGTGGCCGCGCTTCGAGGTGCTCGACACCGCCAAGCTGGCCCGCCGGGTGGTGACCCGCGACGACGCGCCCAACTGCAAGCTCTCGTCGCTGGCCAAGGCCTTCAACTCCGCGACGACGCCCAACCACCGGGCGCTGTCCGACGCGCGCGCGACCGTCGACGTGCTGCACGGCCTGATGGAGCGCCTCGGCGGCGTCGGCGTGCACACCTTCGAGGAGCTCTCGACGTTCTCCTCGCGGGTCACCACCGCCCAGCGCAAGAAGCGCCACCTCGCCGAGGGTCTCCCCCACGCCCCGGGCGTCTACCTCTTCCGCGACGACCGGGCGCGGGTGCTGTACGTCGGCACCTCGCGCGACCTGCGCAGCCGGGTCCGCTCCTACTTCACCGCGTCCGAGACCCGGTCCCGGATGGGCGAGATGGTCGGGATCGCCAGCGTCGTCGACGGCATCGAGTGCGCGACCGGGCTCGAGGCCGAGGTCCGCGAGCTGCGGTTGATCGCCGAGCACAAGCCGCGCTACAACCGGCGCTCCCGCTTCCCGGAGCGGGTCCACTTCGTGAAGCTGACCCGCGAGCCGTGGCCCCGGCTATCGCTGGTGCGCCGGGTGCTCGACGACGACGCCGACTACCTCGGGCCGTTCTCGTCGAAGAAGACCGCCGAGAAGTGCCTGGCCGCGCTGCACGACACCTTCCCGATCCGCCAGTGCTCCGACCGGATGGCCCGCGATCCGGGCGACAGCCGCAGCCCCTGCGTGCTGGCCGAGATGGGCCGATGCCTGTCTCCCTGCGACGGCAGCGTCGACGAGGCGACGTACGCCGCGGTCGTCGGGCAGCTGCGCGACACGCTGCTCCGGCGCCCGGACGAGGTCGTCGACACGATCAACGCCCGGATGGCCGCCCTCGCCGAGGACGAGCGGTTCGAGGAGGCCGGGAGCCACCGCGACCGGCTGGCCGCCTTCGTCCGCGCCGCCGCTCGCACCCAACGGCTCTCCGCCCTGACCCGCTGCCCGGAGATCATCGCCGCGCGCCGCGACGAGCCGGGCCGCTGGGAGGTCCACGTCGTACGCCACGGACGCCTGGCCGCCGCCGGGGTGATCCCTCCAGGTACCGACGCCGCCGACTACGTCGCGACGCTGCGGCTGTCGGCCGAGACGGTCCTCTCCGGCCCGGGGCCGGTGCCCGCCGCGACCGCCGAGGAGACCGAGAAGATCCTGCGCTGGCTGGAGTCCCCCGGCATCCGCCTGGTCGACGTCGACGGCGAGTGGACTTGCCCGGTCGCCGGCGCGACCCGCCACCTCGCCGTGCACGACGCCGTCCACCAGTCCCGGTTGTCGCTCGTGCCCTTCGACGACCGGCGGGCGCTTGCCACGGTGCACCAACCCGTCCGGTGACCTCGGCGGTAGTCTCCGAGGCGTGATCACCGCCATCGTCTTCGTCAAGGCCGACGTCGCCCGCATCCCGGAGGTGGCCGAGGCCATCGCCGCCCTCGAGGGGATCAGCGAGGTCTACTCGGTGACCGGCCAGATCGACCTGATCGCCCTGGTCCGAGTCCGCGACCACGACGATGTCGCCTCGGTCGTGGCCGACAAGCTCAACAAGGTGCCCGGCGTCCAGGCGACCGAGACGCACATCGCCTTCCGCGCCTACTCCAAGCACGACCTCGAGTCGGCGTTCTCGCTCGGGCTCGACTGACGCAGCCGCTCCATCCGGTCCCCGGGTCGGCCAAACGGTCAGACCCCGTGGTCGGCGCGGGTCATCTTCGGCCCTGAGGGGCAGCCGCACACCCTCCTCCCCACCTACGCTCGGGCGACGTTCGACCGGTGGAACTGGAGGCACGTCGTGCTCGCTCGAGGAGTGCACGCCCGGGTGGCCGCAGTTGTGGCCGCCCTCCTGGCCCTGTCCGTCCTTGCCGCGCCCACTGCGGCGGCGCTCCCGGCGGAGCCCACCGGCCTGGCGCCGGGCAACGGCCAGGTCGTCGACGCGTCACCGGTGCTGACCTGGGACCGCTCGCCCGACGCGACCAGCTATGACGTCGAGGTGTCGGCGCGGTCGGACTTCACGACGAAGGTCTACTCGGTCTCGACCGTGAACCGTCGAGCCACGCCCACGGCCCAGCTGCCGATGACCGACGTCTACTGGCGGGTGCGGGCCAAGGGCATCACGGGCAACAGTGCGTGGACGACCGCCTCCTTCGTGCGGAGCCGGCTCGCCGGCCCGGTCCTCCAGGCGCCGGCGGACGGGGATCTGCTGCAGCCACCGGCCGAGCCGGTGGTGCTGCGCTGGAACCCCGTCGCGGGTGCCGCCAGCTACACCGTCGAGATCGACCGGGGCCCGGACCCCGACTGGGTGGGCACCGTCTCGAGCACGACCGCGACCACGTCGTACACCCCCGGACCTCTCGCCGGCGGGAGCTGGTCCTGGCGGGTGACCGCGACGCTCGGCGCCGGTCAGCTGACCTTCGCCTCGCAGGAGCGCGCGTTCAGCGTGGGCGAGCTCGGGAACGTGAACGTCACCCTGCCCGCGGAGGGGCAGGATCTCGAGGACGTCGTCCTGGACTGGGACCCGGTCCCCGGCGCGGTCCGCTACGACGTCAGGGTCAGCACCGACGAGCAGTTCCCGGCGGGCACCATCATCGACGACAACACCGTGACCAGCACGCGCTACTCCCCCGCGGAGACGTACGACGTCGGTGCCTACTGGTGGCAGGTCCGCGCCGTCGACGCGCTCGGTGCCGCGAAGGACTGGGGGGTCGTCGCGAAGCACGCGTTCACGCGCAGCTGGGACAACCGGCCGACGGCACCTGGCCACGGCACCGATCCCAATCCTGACCCCGACCTCGACGGCGCCCCTCGGCTGGTCTACCCGCCGATCGACGCGTCGACCGCGGTCACCGGCGACCTGTACTACCAGTGGACGCCGGTCCGGCACGCGGCGAAGTACCAGCTCGAGGTCAGCATCGACGAGGCGTTCTCGCCGGGCAAGTTCTGGACCTGCACCACCAGCCACACGACGTACACGCCCGAGAAGGTGCGGGCGACCGCGTGCCTGCCACAGCTGAACGGACAGCTGTGGTGGCGGGTGAAGGCGATCGACGGGCCGGCCGGTGTCAACGGCTTCTACTCCGTCAAGGGCACCTTCCGCTACTCGCGCGACCAGGTGCCGATCGTGTCCCCCGACGGGGGCCTCAGCGTCAACCAGCCCGCCCCTGTCGACGTGCCCACCCTGAAGTGGGACCCGGTCGCCGGGGCCGAGCACTACCAGGTCAACCTGCTCTCCTACGCGGGGAGCAGCAAGTCCGTCACGACGTACTCGACGTCGTGGACGCCTGCGGAATTGCTGGAGGCAGACGAGAACCCGTACAAGTGGACCGTCCAGGCGGTCGACGCGGACGGCAACGAGACCCCGTTGCCCGCCTCGGGGAACGGCCGGTATCTCGCGGTCTCCGGCGACATCCCGACCACGGGGGCCGCTCCGCTCACGCCGCTGGACCAGGGCGCCGGCCCCACCGGACGGTTCCCGGCCCTCCGGTGGGAGCCGGCGCCGAACGCCGAGCACTACCGCCTGTGGGTGGGGCGAGCGGGCACCAACACGTTCGACCTGGTCCAGGACAGGTTCGAGTACCCCGCCGGCACCGAGACGAGCGCCGACCACATCGGCGCAGGCAACTACCAGTGGTACGTCGAGGCAGTCGACTCCGCGGAGCACATCATCGGCACGGGGCCCCTGGGCAGCTTCACGGTGACCGAGGCCGAGACCGTGACGGGCCAGCAGATCGCTCTCAAGGGCACGAGCCTCGATGCCGGCACCACGTGCTCGTACAGCCTGCTGGACCTGCCGGTGAAGCGCACCTGTCCCGCCATCGCGGGCACGCCGGTGCTGGACTGGCAACCGGACCCGAACACGGCGTTCTACATCGTCTATCTCTCGCGCGACCAGACGTTCCAGAACATGGTCTACGGCGAGTACTCGAAGCCGAAGGACCTGCCGCGCACCTTCCAGACCCGATGGACGAAGACGCTCACCCTGGCCGACAGCCAGGCCGGGAGCGGACCCGGGACCGGTCCCTACTACTGGTTCATCCGCCCGTGCAAGGCGCTGAACGTGTGCGCCCCGGACCCGATCGAGGCCAACCACGCCTTCGTGAAGCGGTCCGCGCCGGTGACGCTCGCGCCCGTCACCGGCACCGCCAACGAGATCACGTTCAACTGGCAGCCCTACCTCGCCACCAACCAGGCCGCCCCCGCCGACCCGCTGACCGGGGAGAAGTCCGACCAGGAGGCGCGGACCTACGAGATCCAGGTCTCCGACACGGCCGGGATGGACCACCTGATCGATGACGCCGAGGTCGACCAGCCGACCTACACGGCGCCCACGAAGGTCTACCCGGAAGGCAACCTGTTCTGGCGGGTGCGGGCGTACGACGGCGACAGCAGGCCGCTCCCGTGGAGCGAGACCCAGTCACTGCTGAAGAGCTCGCCCCGGCCGTCGGGCACCAGCCCGTCCGGCACGGTGCCGTCGACCGAGGCGTTCCGGTGGACCGTCGCTCCGTTCGCCGCGAGCTACGACCTCGAGGTCTACAAGAACGCGGACACGGCAGCCTCGTCGACCAACCTGGCCTTCAGGAAGAACGTGAAGGAGGCCGGCTACGCCCAGGTGACGCCGTTGGCGGCCGGCATGGACTACGTATGGCGGACCCGTCGGGTCGACGCGAGCGGCAACAAGGGCGCCTGGAGTGACTGGACGTCGTTCCGGATCGAGGGCACGGCACCGGTTCTGGGGTTGCCGGCGGCGGGCGCGACCGTGCCGACCGCCGAGACGCTGTTCACCTGGGATCCGATCGACGGCGCGGAGTCGTACAAGTTCGAGCGCCGCACGGTCTCCACCGGAAGCGTGGACACCGTGCTCACCTCGGCCCTGGCGTGGGCACCCTCGAGCAAGCTGCCGGCCGGCGCCTCGCAGTGGCGCGTCACCTCGCTCGATGCCGCGGGCAACGTGCTCGGGTCGTCCGCGTGGCGGGCCCTCACGGTGCAAGGCGGCCCCGCCGCCGCATCGACACCGGTCGTGACCGGGTCCGGCACTGTCGGTGAGCTGCTGCACGTCTCGGGCCCGGCCTGGGACGTGCCGGACGTCGCGACCAGCTACCAGTGGCTGCGCAACGGCGCCGCCATCAGCGGCGCCACCGGAGTCGACTACGAGGTCGTGTCCACCGATGTGGGCAAGAGCCTGTCCGTGAGGGCGACCGGGACGCTCGCCGGGTACGACGCAGGCACCGCCCTGAGCAACTCGGTCACCGGCGTCCTCGGCGCCACGACCGCCGCCGTGGCGCCCCCGACCCTGAGCGGCACGGGCCGGGTCGGCAGCCCCCTCACGGCGACCCTGCCGACGTGGGACCAGCCTGGCGTCACGACGACGTACCGCTGGCTGCGCGACGGGGTGGCGGTGGGTTCGACGAGCTCGCTCACCTTCACGCCGCGTGAGTCCGACCTGGGTGGCACGATCACCTTCGAGGCGACCGGCAAGCGGACCGGCTACAACAATGCCGTCGTCGCTGCCAGCGGCGTGCTCGTCACAGCGGGCGCGGCCGCGACCCCGTCCGTGGCACCGGCGGTCAGCGGGCAGCCGAAGGTCGGCCAGTCCCTCTCCGTCCGGGGCGGCACGTGGCCCTCCGGGGTCAAGCTCGGCTACCAGTGGCTGCGCGACGGCGCCCCGATCGCGGGCGCCACGTCGACGTCGTACCGCGTCGTCGTCGCGGATGCGACCCGGGCGCTGAGCGTGCTCGTGACCGCGACCCGGAGTGGCTACGAGACCGCGACCGCCACCACGTCCGCGGTCCGGGTCGCCCGGATGACATCGACGACGACGTTCTCCCTGCCCGCCAGCACGGTCAAGGCCAGGGCCGGCAAGGGCAAGGTCAAGGCGACCGTCACCGTCTCCGTTCCCGGGTGGCCGTCGCCGTCCGGCCAGGTGCGGGTGCTCGACGGCAAGAAGGTCGTCGCCAAGGTGAAGCTGAGGAAGGACGGCACGGCCGTCGTGAGGCTCAAGAAGCTCAAGAAGGGCAAGCACAAGCTCGTGGCGACGTACGACGGCACGGCGGCCGTCGCGAAGAGCACGTCGACCCGGCTGGTGCTGAAGGTCGTCTGACCCCACGGCCCCGAATCGGTTGGCCGGCTCAGCGGGCCGAGGCGGCGACCCAGCGCTCGAGCGCAGCCTTGGCTGCTCCCGAGTCGACCGCTTCGGCAGCTCGCGCGAAGCCCGACACCAACGCGGACTGCGGGTCCTCGGCCGGCGTGTCGTGTACGGCGAGGGCCGCGGCCGCGTTGAGCAGTACGGCGTCGCGCACCGCCCCGGTCTCGCCGTCGAGCAGGCGCCGTACGACGTCGGCGTTGTGCGCTGCGTTGCCGCCTCGCAGGGCTTCGGTGGTGCTGCGGGCGATGCCCAGCTCGGCGGGGTCGACCGTGGTCTCGGTGACCTGACCCTCGTGCACGCGCCAGACCCGGGAGGTCGTGGTCGTGGTGAGCTCGTCGAACCCGTCGTCGCCGCGGAAGACCCAGGCGTCCACGCCGCGACCGGCGAACACCCCGGCCATCACCGGCGCCTGCCGCGGGTCGGCGCAGCCGATCGCCTGAGCGCCCGCGCGGGCCGGGTTGGTCAACGGGCCGAGCAGGTTGAAGGTGGTGCCGATGCCGAGCTCGCGCCGGGCGACGGCGGCGTGCCGCATCGCCGGGTGGAAGGTCGCGGCGAAGCAGAAGGTGATGCCGGCCTCCTCGGCCACGGCCGCCACCCGGTCGGACGTCAGGTCGAGCCGGATGCCGAGCTGCTCGAGCACGTCGGCCGATCCGGACTTCGAGGAGGCGGACCGGTTGCCGTGCTTGACGACCCGGGCACCCGCTCCGGCGGCCACGATCGCCGCCATCGTCGAGATGTTGACCGACATCGAGCGGTCGCCGCCGGTCCCGACGATGTCGAGCAGCCGGCCCGGGATCGAGAGAGGTGTCGCGACGGCGTACATCGCCTCGACCAGGCCGAGGACCTCCTCGATGGTCTCGCCCTTGGCGCGCAGCGCCACGGCGAAGCCGGCGATCTGCGCCGGGCTGGCCTCGCCGGAGAGCAGCTCCCCCATCGCCCACGCGGTCTGCGCCGCGTCGAGGTCGCTGCCGGCGACCAGCGCGCCGAGGACCTCGGGCCAGCTCTGGTTCACGTCGCGGCAGGCACGCGAGCGCGCAGCAGCGCGACGACCGTCTCCGCGAGCTGGATCGGGTCCAACGGGTGCGGTACGGCGGCCTCGGCGCGCGACCAGGTGGCCAGCCAGGCGTCCTGCGGCCGGCCGGTCAGCACGACGACCGGCGGGCACTGGTAGATCTCGTCCTTGAGCTGCTTGGCGATGCCCATCCCACCGGCAGGCACGGCCTCGCCGTCGAGGATCGCCAGGTCGATGACGCCGGAGTCCATGTTCTGGATGACGACCGGCTCGGTGGCGACCTCGACGTACTCGAGCTCGGGCAGGTCCGGGTGCGGCCTGCGGCCGAGGGCCAGGATGACCTGCTGGCGGGTGTTCACGTCGTCGCTGTAGACCAGCACCTTCAGGGGCGCGGTCGGGGAGGTCGAGTCGCTCACGCTCGGGAGCCTACCGGTCACCCTCGGCCGCGCGGGCGGACGCCGCACGTTCTTGTTCAACTCTGTCTCGTGCCTCCAGCAGGTCCAGGCGCCGGTCCTCGCGCTTCGCCTCCTGCAGGGACTGCCGCACCCACTGCACGAACAGCACCGCGAAGAGCACCAGCGCGATCAGGTCGCCCGAGCCCCAGAGGATGCCGCCGGCGAGGTGCTGGTCGTCGATCGGTGCCGGCAGCCACGAGCCCATCGGCCCGTCGTGCAGGTTGGCGTAGTGGTCGCCGCCGATGATGTCCTCCTCGGCCATGATCGTGACACCGAGGAACGCGTGGAACGGCAGCGTCAGGACGACCAGCAACATCCGGAACGGGTAGCCGACCCGGCCCGGCAGCGGGTCGATGCCGACGATCGGCCAGAAGAAGAGGCAGCCCACCACGACGAGGTGGATGTGCATCATCTCGTGCAGGTACGTCGAGTCGAGGGTCGCGGGGTACCAGCCCGAGAAGTAGAGCGCCCACGGCGAGATCACGTAGAGCAGGAACGTCAGCGGCGGGAAGGTCAGCACCTTCGCCACTCGCGAGTGGAGCACGACGAGCAGCCAGCGCCGCGGTCCGGCGGGCAGCGTCCGCAGCGCGAGTGTCACCGGCGCGCCGAGCGCCAGGGACATCGGCACCAGCATCGACAGGATCATGTGCTGGACCATGTGCACGCTGATCAGCGTGTCGTCGTACGTGCCGAGGCCGGAGGCGGTCGCGAAGTAGAAGAGCCCCATCCCGACCGGCACGAACGCGATCGTGCGGCCGACCGGCCACCGGTCGCCGCGCCGGTGGAGGGTGACCACTCCCCAGATGTACAGACCAGCCACCCAGACGGTCAGGACGAACGCGACCGGCTGCAGCGACCACCCCGTCAGGACGGTCCCGAAGGTGAACCGGGGAAGGTCCCCACCGGTGTCGAGGGCGGTCACGACCGCTGGGAAGAGCACGTTGTGAACTTTATGACGACGAAACGCAGGGGGTCGGGGTGCCCTCCCCCTCCGGTCACGACATAATGACCGCGTGGCGACAGCAACAGCGATCCCAGCCTCCCGTCTGCACGGGCACCACGACCGACCGAGCATGGTCTCGGTCGGCACGATCATCTGGCTCTCGAGTGAGCTGATGTTCTTCGCGGCCCTGTTCGCGTCGTACTTCACGATCCGAGCAGTGAGCCCCGAGCTGTGGGCCGACAACACCGCGATCCTGAACGTGCCGTTCGCCTCGGTGAACACCACGATCCTGGTGTTGTCGTCGCTCACCTGCCAGCTCGGCGTCTTCGCCGCCGAGCGCGGTCAGGTCGGCCGCACCGGCTCGGTCCTGAACGTGAAGGGCTGGGGCCTGCGCGAGTGGTTCGTCCTCACGTACGTGATGGGCGCGGTCTTCATCGCCGGCCAGGCCACCGAGTACGCCTCGCTGGTCAAGGAGGGCGTCACGATCCAGGACTCGGCGTACGGCACGATGTTCTACCTCACCACCGGCTTCCACGGTCTGCACGTGACCGGCGGCCTGATCGCCTTCCTCTTCGTGCTCGGCCGCACCCTGGTCGCGCGCAAGTTCACCCACGAGCAGGCCGTCAGCGCCATCGTCGTGTCGTACTACTGGCACTTCGTCGACGTCGTGTGGATCGGCCTCTTCGCCACGATCTACCTCGTCAAGTAGCCCCGAGCCGACCGACCAACGCAAGGACTCAAAGTGCGTCTCCTGAATCGATCCGCAGGTCGACTCTCGCGGCACCGCCGTGGCCCGCTCGCGGGTGTGCTCGTCATCATCGCGGGCCTGCTGCTCACCGGCGGGATCTTCACCGCCGTCGTCAACACCACCGCCCAGGCCGACGAGACGGTGTCCAGCGCCGACCAGGTCGCCCAGGGCCGTGACCTCTTCCTGGTGAGCTGCTCCTTCTGCCACGGTCAGAACGGCGAGGGCGTCCGAGACGACGACGGCGACTACATCGGGCCGCCCCTGATCGGCGTCGGTGCCGCGGCCGTCGACTTCCAGGTCGGCACTGGCCGGATGCCGATGGTCCAGCCCGGCGCGCAGGTGCCGAGCAAGCCCGAGACCTTCAACGACGAGGAGACCGCGGCGCTCGCGGCGTACGTCGCCTCGCTGGGCCCCGGCCCGGCGATCCCCACCGAGGACGACTACAGCATCGAGGGTCTGTCCGACGAGGAGCGCCAGGCGGCGATCACCCGCGGTGGCCAGATCTTCCTGACCAACTGCACCGCCTGCCACAACTTCGAGGGCTCCGGCGGCGCCATGCCGCACGGCGGCTACGCCCCGAACCTGGGCGAGACCAGCGCGCGGCACATCTACGAGGCGATGCTGACCGGCCCGCAGAACATGCCGAACTTCGCCAACGGCAACCTCTCCCCCGACGAGAAGCGCGACGTGATCGCGTACCTCTACTCGCTGCGCGAGATGCCCGACTACGGCGGCTTCGGCCTCGGCGGGCTCGGCCCCGTGCCCGAGGGCATGGCGGCCTGGCTGCTCGGCATCGGGCTGCTCGTCGGCTTCGCGATCTGGATCGCGGCCCACACGACCCGTACGACCAAGAAGAAGGTGGACGCGTGAGCACCCCACCCGTGGCCGACAGCCACCACGACGAGCCGGTGGACGAGAACCTCCCGGCGCGCGACGACCTGTACACCAACCCGGGTCTCGAAGAGCACCACTGGCGCCCGACGGACGTCGACCCCAAGGCCGAGAAGCGCGCCGAGCGCCAGGTCGCGGCCCTGTTCACGCTGTCCGCGGTCTGCACGATCCTGCTGCTGGTCGCGTACTTCACGATCGACGCCGACGACACCTTCGCCGGCCTCGGCGCGCAGAACCTGGCCTTCGGCCTGTGCCTCGCCGGCGCCCTGCTGGGCATCGGCATCGGCATCATCCAGTGGGCCCGCAAGCTGATGGCGGACGTCGAGATCATGGAGTACCGCCACCCGGCTGCGTCCTCCGACGAGGACCGGGCGGCCACCATCCAGGCGCTCAGCGAAGGCCTCGAGGAGTCCGGCATCGGCCGACGCCCGCTGGTGCGCAACTCGCTGCTCGGCGCGGTCGGCCTGCTCGGCCTGCCCGCCGTCGTCTTCCTGCGCGACCTCGGCCCGACCAACGCCCAGGTGGTCGCGAACCCGCCGTTCCCGGGCTCCGGGCTCGAGCACACGGTCTGGACGAAGGGCATGCGCGTCGTCCGCGACGTCGTCGGCTCCCCGATCCGCCCGTCCGACCTCGAGATCGGCGACCTCGTGAACGCCGAGCCGGAGGCGCTGTTCAACGGCGGCGAGGACGGCGAGCCGATGGAGGGCGTGGCCCTCCAGGTCGCCAAGTCCAAGGGCGCGGTCGTCGTCGTACGCATGGAGCCCGACGAGATCACCGCCGTCCCGGGACGGGAGAACTGGTCGGTCGACGGCATCCTCTGCTACTCGAAGATCTGCACCCACGTCGGCTGCCCGATCTCCCTGTACGAGCGGACCACGCACCACCTGCTCTGCCCCTGTCACCAGTCGACCTTCGACCTCGCCGACGGAGCTCGGGTGGTCTTCGGTCCGGCCGCCCGTCCACTCCCCCAGCTCGCGCTGGCGGTCGACGGCGAGGGCTACCTCGTCGCGCAGGCCGACTTCGACGAACCCGTGGGACCTAGCTACTGGGAGCGTGGCTGATCATGGACACCAGCAAGGTCGCCAACAGCAACACGACGACCGCGGCCACGGCCCCGAAGCCGAGCAAGGCCGCCGCGGCCGCCACCTGGGCCGACGAGCGCCTCGGCCTCGCCACGATGGCCAAGAAGAACCTCCGCAAGGTCTTCCCGGACCACTGGTCCTTCATGCTCGGCGAGATCGCGCTATGGAGCTTCGTCGTCCTGCTCCTGACGGGTGTCTTCCTCACCCTGTGGTTCACGCCGAGCATGGGCGAGGTCCAGTACAACGGCACCTACGAGCAGCTGCGCGGCATCCACATGTCCGAGGCCTTCGCCTCGACGCTGCGGATCTCGTTCGACGTCCGTGGCGGTCTGCTCATGCGGCAGATGCACCACTGGTCGGCGATGCTCTTCATCGCCTCGATGATGATCCACCTGCTGCGGGTGTTCTTCACGGGCGCCTACCGCAAGCCGCGTGAGCTCAACTGGGTCATCGGCTCGCTGCTGCTGCTCCTGGGCACCCTCGAGGGCTTCACCGGCTACTCACTGCCCGACGACCTGCTCTCCGGCACCGGCGTCCGGGCCGCGGACGGCTTCATCAAGGCGAGCCCGGTCGTGGGCACGTACATGTCGTTCTTCCTCTTCGGAGGCGAGTTCCCGGGTGAGTCGATCATCCCGCGGCTCTACACGATCCACGTGCTGCTGATCCCGGGTCTGCTGCTGGCGCTGATCGCCGCCCACATGCTGCTGCTCGTCTACCACAAGCACACCCAGTGGCCTGGTCCCGGCCGCACCGAGAAGAACGTCGTGGGCTACCCGATGCTCCCGGTGTACGCCGCCAAGGCCGGTGGCTTCTTCTTCATCGTGTTCGGCGTGACCGCCCTGCTGGGCGCCTTGCTGACGATCAACCCGGTGTGGAAGTACGGACCGTACGACCCGTCCAAGGTGACCGCGGGCTCCCAGCCCGACTGGTACATGGGCTGGCCCGACGGCGCCCTGCGGATCATGCCGGGCATCGAGACGCACATCTGGGGCTACACGATCAGCTGGAACGTCATGCTGCCGATCCTGGTGCTGCCGTTGCTGATGTTCGCGATCCTGATGCTGCTGCCCTTCCTCGACGCCTGGATCACCGGCGACAAGCGCGAGCACCACCTGCTGGAGCGCCCGCGCAACGCGCCGACCCGGACGGCCCTGATGGTCGCCCTGATGACGATGTACGGCCTCTTCTGGATCGCCGGCGGCAACGACATCATCGCGATCAAGCTGCACTCGTCGATCAACCAGATCACGTACTTCCTGCGGGGCGCCGTCTTCATCGGCCCGGTGATCGCCTTCCTGATCACCCGGCGTTGGTGCATCTCCCTGCAGCGCAAGGACAACGAGACGCTGCTGCACGGCTACGAGACCGGCATCATCATGCGCTCCCCCGAGGGCGGCTACTCGGAGCGACACCTGCCGCTCCCCGAGTCGCGTGCGTACACGATGACGGCCCGCGAGCGCGACCCTGCCCTCAACGGCGGTCCCGAGGGCACCGACGCCAACGGCATCCCCGCCCCCGGCAAGGGCCGCCTGGCCGGACTGCAGCACCGGGTCCGCACGCTGTGGTACGCCGACAACGTGCAGAAGCCGACGCCGGACGAGCTCTCGGAAGGCCACCACCACGCCGACCACGAGCACGAGCTCCAGGAAGGCCAAGAGGGACACGCGGCCGACGGCCACCAGTTCGACGGCCACCACCTCGTCGAGGACGAGACGCTGCGCAACCACTGATCACGTCGTACGCCGCGAAGGCCGCCCCACTCCCCCGGGAGTCGGGCGGCCTTCGTGCTTGCGGGATAGCGCGCCTCGGGCGGTGGCCGACCAACGGGACGTCATACGGACGGTGCGTCCGCTTGCTCGCGACGTCTGACGTCTCCGCTACCGCCGGGATAGTCCGTCACGAAATGGTCGACGACACGCCGGTCGGGACAGCCAGAACGTGACGGACTATCCCGGCAACCTCGCCGACCGACGAACCAGGACCATCGGCAACCGGCCCCGGCGGAATTCCCCCGCCGGTACGCCGAATGGTCACAAACCGTAGGTGGGAGCTCTCCGGATCTGCGGTTGGTGACCAAACCGCAGGTCCCACGACCCGCGGCATCGCCGAGATCAGCTCAGAGAGCCGAGCCCTGCTTGAACTTCGCGAACGACTCGTTCCAGTCCCCGTACCCGTTGTCGAAGGTCATCGGACGGTCGGTGCCGGTGTACTCGACGACGTCGCCGCGGCGGCTCATGGCGTAGAGCCACTGCGCATTGGCGTCGCTCATGCCGGTGCAGCCGTGCGAGACGTTGGCGTAGCCCTGCGAGCCGACCGACCACGGGGCGCCGTGGATGAACTCGCCGGAGTAGGTGAGCCGCATGGCCCACTTCACGTCGTCGATGTCGTAGGCGTCGGCACTGCCGGCGGGGATGCCGACGGTCTCGGAGTTCATCCGCTTGGTCGCGAACTTCTCGATGACGACCTTCACGCCGGAGCGGGTGGTGAACCCGGGCTTGCCGGTGGTGATCGGGATCGTGCGCAGCAGCTTGCCGTTGCTCAGGACCTTCATCTGGTGGGTCTGCGCGTTGACCATGTAGACGTGCGCCTCGCCGACGTGGAAGTCGAGCTCGCGGCTCTCCTGGCCGTAGATGCCGCCGCCGGCCGGGACGCTGTTGACGTCGACGTCCACGTGGACGTCCGTGCCGGCCTTCCAGTACTTCTTCGGGCGCCAGTGCGCCTCGGTGTCGCTGAGCCAGTGCCAGGCGCCCGGTTGGGCCGGGGCGGACGTGACGGTCATGTGCTTCTCGAACGCCGCCCGGTCGGTGACCGGCAGGTCGAAGGTGACGATCACCGGCATGCCGACGCCGACGGTCTCGTCGGCGAGGGGCGCCACGGACGGGTAGGTCTGCTGGTCGAGGCTCAGGTCCTGCGTCGTGAACCTCGTCGTACGACGGACCTGCTGGCCGTCCTCGGTCTCGGCGGTCGTCTTCACGACGTACGACGTGCCCGGCTCGAGCCGGCCGGTGGCCGTCCAGGCCGCGCCGCCCGCCGAGATGTCGCCGGGGAGGGCGCCGTCGGGCGAGGAGGCGCGTACGGCGCTGATCGTGCCGCCGTCAGCCGTCACGGACAGCTCGGTGTCGACCGGCACGTCGGAGGCGCCGCGCTTGACGTTGGCGGTGACGTGGACGGCAGCGGCAGCGGCAGCGCTCGGGGAGTCGCTGGAGTCACCCGTGAGCGCCGAGGCACCGGGGACGTCGTTGCTGTCGCACGCGGTGAGAGCGAACCCGGCCAGGATCAGGGCCGCGGTCGCCGCCAGTGGGCGGAGGCCTCGGTCGGACATGCTGGAACTCCCCCATGAAGACGTGCGAACGGTCTGGTCCAGCGTAACCGCCGACCCCAGACCAGCCCGATTCCCCGCGCCGGGAGCGCTCAGTGCGCGTGCACACCCCGGTAGTACTCGAAGATCCACCCGGTCAGCGCGACGGCGCCGATCACCACGCCGATGACGAACAGCCACCACGCACCCGCGGCGATGCCGAAGACGCACACCCCGAGCGTCAGCGCGCACCACAGCGGCCACCAGGAGTACGGCGGGAAGAAGCCCAGCTCGCCCGCGCCGTCGGCGATCTCGCCGTCCTTGCGGTCCTCGGGGCGCGGGTCCATGTTCTTGGCGTGGAACCCGAGATAGAGGGTCACCATGGCCGAGAGCAGGGTCGTCATGACCAGCGCGGAGGTGCCGGTCCAGTCACCGGTGATGAACCAGTACGCCGGGCTGACCAGCACGAAGAAGATCGTGCAGATCGCGAAGATCCAGGCCTCGGACTTCATCAGGCGTTGCCCTCCGGGTCGTTGTTGCGGTCGCGCAGCATCTCCTCGCGACCCTCCATGTCGGGCGCGTCGGCAGGTCCGCCGACCCGGGCCAGCTCGTTGTCCTCCAGCTCGATCGCCGCCACCTCCGGGTGGTGCAGGTCGAACGCCGGCGACTCCGAGCGGATCCGCGGGATGGTGACGAAGTTGTGCCGCGGCGGCGGGCAGCTGGTCGCCCACTCGAGCGAGCGGCCCCAGCCCCACGGGTCGTCGACGTTGACCAGCGGAGCGCGCCGCGAGACGTAGACGTTGTAGAGGAACGGCAGCGTCGAGGCGCCGAGCAGGAAGGCGCCGATCGTGGACACCTGGTTGAGCGTGGTGAACCCGTCGTCCGGCAGGTAGTCGGCGTACCGGCGCGGCATGCCCTCGACCCCGACCCAGTGCTGCACCAGGAAGGTGAGGTGGAAGCCGACGAAGAGCAGCCAGAAGTGCAGCTTGCCGAGGCGCTCGTCGAGCATCCGCCCGGTCATCTTGGGCCACCAGAAGTAGAAGCCCGCGAACATCGCGAACACGACCGTGCCGAAGACGACGTAGTGGAAGTGCGCGACCACGAAGTAGGAGTCGGACACGTGGAAGTCCAGCGGCGGGCTGGCCAGGATGATGCCGGTCAGGCCACCGAAGAGGAACGTCGTGAGGAAGCCGATCGACCAGAGCATGGGCGTGTCAAAGGACAGAGATCCCCCCCACATCGTCCCGATCCAGTTGAAGAACTTCACCCCTGTTGGGATGGCGATCAGGAACGTCATGCCGGAGAAGAACGGCAGGTCGACGGCGCCGGTGACGAACATGTGGTGCGCCCACACGGCGACGGACAGGATCGCGATGCCGAGGGTCGCGCCGACCAGGCCGATGTAGCCGAAGATCGGCTTGCGGCTGAAGACCGGCAGGATCTCGGTGATGATGCCGAAGAACGGCAGCGCGATGATGTAGACCTCGGGGTGCCCGAAGAACCAGAACAGGTGCTGCCACAGGATCGCGCCGCCGTGGGCGGTGTCGAAGACGTGGGCGCCGAGCTGTCGGTCGGCCTCGAGCGAGAGCAGCGCGCCGGCGAGCACCGGGAAGGCGATCAGCACGAGCAGGCTGGTGACCAGCGTGTTCCAGACGAAGATCGGCATCCGGAACATCGTCATGCCGGGCGCGCGCATGCAGATGATCGTGGTGATGAAGTTGACGGCACCGAGGATGGTGCCGAGGCCGGCCATCCACAGACCCATGATCCAGAGGTCACCGCCGACACCCGGCGAGCGGACGGCGTCGGACAGCGGCGTGTAGGCGAACCAGCCGAAGTCGGCCGCGCCCTGCGGGGTCAGGAAGCCGGAGGCGGCGATCAGGCCACCGAAGAGGAACAGCCAGTAGCTGAACATGTTCAGCCGCGGGAACGCGACGTCCGGCGAGCCGATCTGCAGCGGCATGATCACGTTGCCGAAGCCGAAGAACAGCGGCGTCGCGAAGAGCAGCAGCATGATCGTGCCGTGCATGGTGAAGAGCTGGTTGTAGAGCTCGTCGTTGACGACCTGCATGCCCGGGTAGGCGAGCTCCGAGCGGATCAGCATGGCCATCAGGCCGCCGACCATGAACCACGCGAACGACGTACCCAGGTAGAGCTTGCCGATCAGCTTGTGGTCGGTCGTGGTGAGGATGGTCGCCAGCATCTGTCCGAGCGGCTTGCGCGGCTCGGCAACGGCGGTGGTCGGGTGTGCGGACGTGGCGGTCACTCCGCCCCCTCCTCGGACTCGTCACCGGACTCGAGCCCGGCAGGTGTGCTGGCAAATTCGCCGCCGAGCAGCGGCAGTTCGGACGTGGCGCCCGCGGCCTCGAGCTCCTTGATGTGGGCGTCGTACTCCTCCTGCGTCACGACATGGACGTCGAAGAGCATCCGGGAGTGGTAGACGCCGCAGAGCTCGTAGCACTTGCCACGGAAGTCGCCGGTGCGCGTCGGGGTGATCGAGTAGTGGTTCACCCGCCCGGGGATGACGTCCATCTTCATCAGGAAGCCGGGGATGCCGAAGTCGTGGATGACGTCGGGCGAGTGCAGGTTGAAGCGGGTCGTGACGCCGACCGGCAGGTAGAGCTGCGGGATCTGCGAGCCCGTGCCGGAGTCGTGGACGTACGACGAGTACGGGAACTCGGTCGAGTTCGGGGTGACCTCGCAGTCACCCTTCTCGCCGACGCCGTAGTTGAACGTCCAGGACCACTGCTGGCCGACGATCTCCATGCAGTTGTCGTCCGGGCGGTCGTCGTCGAGGACGAAGTTCTGGGTCTCCACCGTGTGGGCGAAGAACACGATCACCATGATCACCGGGGCGATCGTGTAGAAGATCTCCAGCGGCAGGTTGTAGCGCGTCTGCACGGGGATCTCGTCGTCGCTGCGGCGGCGGAAGCGGATGATCGCGTAGAAGATCAGGCCCCACACGATGATGCCGGTGACCATCGCCGCGACCCACGCGCCCTGCCACAGGTGCAGGATCTTCTCGCCCTGCAACGAGGCGGGGTCGGGCATCGCGGCCCGCTTCCACTCGTCCTTCGTCTCAGACGAGCAGCCACCGAGCACCAGGACACTGATACCGACGGCGGCAAGGGCGGCCATGCGACGCATGGTCACCGGCTTCCCGGCCGTACGCCTGGGGAGTTGCAGACCCACGAACGAGCCTCTCTCTCAACGATCACGGATAGGTCGAACCCTATCGGAATCAGCCCCCCAATGAGCCGCTGGGGTGCCGGTAGACAGTGCAATAGGTTGGGGAGTGTGAGAAAAGCCGCGGCCTACCCCTCGGGCTATCTGGACTCGGCTTCCTCGGAGCCATTACACCCTGCGGCGCGCGACACGCTGATGGCGGCCTACGAGCGCGGGTACGCCGATCCGCGACGGCTCCACGGCCCCGGCCGCGACGCCCGCCTGCTCCTCGACAACGCGAGAGCCGTGGTGGCGGAGTGTCTGGAGGTGCGACCGGACGAGGTCACCTTCACCCCTTCGGGCACCGACGCCGTGCACCGGGGGCTGCTCGGCCTGCGCCCCTCCGGTACGACGGTCGCGTACTCCCCCATCGCGTACTCGGCCGTCGAGCACTCCGCCGTGGTGCACGCCGCGACCTGGGCGGGGGAAGCGGTCGAGATCCCGGTCTCCCGCCTCGGGCGTGTCGATCCCGGGCTCGGCGGCGTGTCGGGCGGCGTGGTCGCCGTGCAGAGTGCCAACCACGAGGTCGGCACCCTGCAGCCGGTCGCCGAGATCGCGGACCTCGGCGTACCCCTCTTCGTGGACGCGTGCGCGTCGATGGGCCGGCTCCCGCTCCCCCGCGGCTGGGACGCCCTCGCGGGCTCCGCGCACAAGTGGGGCGGACCGGCCGGCGTCGGTGTGCTGCTGGTGCGCAAGGGCGCGCGGTGGCGCAACCCGTTCCCTGGTGACGACCGCGGGGACGAGCGGGCGGTCGGCTTCGAGAACGTCCCGGCCGCGCTCGCCGCGGCCGCGGCGCTCCGGGCCGTGGTGACCGAGCGCGCCGAGGTCAACGCCCGCCAGTCCGCGCTCGTCGACCGAATCCGCGCGGCCGTCGCGCAGATCCCGGACGTCGAGGTGGTCGGCGACCCGGTCGAGCGGCTCCCCCACCTGGTGACCTTCTCCTGCCTGTACGTCGACGGCGAGGCGCTGGTGACCGAGCTGGACCGTCGTGGGTACGGCGTCGCCAGCGGCTCGGCCTGCACGGCGTCGACGCTGACCCCCAGCCGGGTGCTCGAGGCGATGGGCGTGCTCACCCACGGCAACGTCCGGGTCTCGCTGACCCGCGACACCACCGCCGAGGAGGTCGACGGCTTCCTCGCCGTACTGCCTGAGGTCGTCCGCGACATCCGGGCGCAGGTGGGGCTGTGAAGGTGGATCTCGAGCTGGACTGTCGCGGGATGCTCTGCCCGCTGCCGGTCATCGAGCTCGGCAAGAGGTACGCCGAGGTGCCGGTCGGCGGGCTGGTCGCCGTGCTGGCCGACGATGTCGCGGCCCGCACCGACATCCCGGCGTGGTGCCGGATGCGCGGCCAGGAGTACCTCGGCGAAGACCCGGACGAGCGCTACCTGGTGCGCAGGGTCGGCCCCTAGGAGTCAGCCCCTAGAAAGTCAGCCCAGCGCCTTGAGGTGCGGCTGCACCTCGGCCGCGGCGTCGGCGCCGTACGACTCCTCGACCCGAGCCAGGAACTGTGCCGGAGTGAAGGTGTACTCCTGGGTGCCGACGGTCTCGACGACGTACGCCGCGAGCACGCAGCCGACCTGCGCGGCCCGCTCGAGGTCGAGGCCCCAGGCGAGCGCGGCCAGGAAGCCGGAGCGGAACGCGTCGCCGACGCCGGTGGGCTCGACCGCGTTGACGCCCTTCGCGGCGGACAGCTCGAAGGCCGCCTCGCCCCGGCGCTGCACGCGCACGCCGTCCTTGCCGAGCGTCGTGACCTGCACGCCGACCCGGTCGAGGACCTCGGCGGCGCTCCAGCCGGTCTTCTGCTCGATCATGTGCGACTCGTACTCGTTGGAGAAGAGGATCGCCGCGCCGTCGATCAGCTTGCGGATCAGCTCGCCGTCGCTGAACGCGAGTTGCTGGCTCGGGTCGGCGATGAAGGGGTAGCCGCGCTGGCGGCACTCGTCGGTGTGGCGCAGCATCCCGTCCGGGTCGTCCGCGCCGATCAGCACGTAGTCGGGTGCACCGACCCGCTCGACGACGGGGCCGAGCTCGATCAGCCGGGCCTCGCTCATCGCGCCGGGGTAGAACGACGCGATCTGCGCGCCGGTCGGGTCCGTCGTACAGACGAAGCGGGCAGTGTGCCGGGTCTCCGAGATGCGCACGTGCGAGCAGTTCACGTTGTGGCGCTCGAGCCAGGAGCGGTAGTCGGCGAAGTCCTCGCCGGCCGATCCGACGAGCACCGGACGGAGGCCGAGCTGGCCGAGGCCGAAGCACATGTTGGCCGCGACGCCGCCGCGGCGGATCTCCAGGTCGTCGACCAGGAACGAGAGCGAGATCTTGTCCAGCTGCTCGACCACCAAGGAGTCGGCGAACTTGCCCTGGAAGCTCATCAGGTGGTCGGTGGCGATGGAGCCGGCGATCAGCAGTGACATGACACGGGAGACTACCGATCGGTACCGCTACACCTACTAATCCGTAGCGCCTACGGTCGAAGCATGAGCGCCCCGAGACTTGCCTACGACGACGCCTCCACGCCCGCCGAGATGCACTCCGACTGCCTCGCCGCGCAGGCGGCCCTGACCCGGCCGCTCGCCGTCGCGGCGGTCCGGCTCTCGCAGGAGCAGCCCAAGCCCGGCATCGAGATCCCCGAGGCCGCCGCCCGCCTGGCCCACGCGATCTACGGCGACGCCTGAGGCTCGTTGGTCGAGCAGCGAGCGCCAGCGAGCGTCGTCGAGACCCCCGCAGCCGGCGTACGGCGTCAAGACGCACATCAGCCCCGGACCGATTCGGTCCGGGGCTGATGCACTAGTTCAGCTTGGCACTCGTCTCACCGGGCCTCGACACGCCGGTTCAGGGCCTTCGCAGGCTCAGGCCCTGACGGCTTGCTCGACCACCAACGATTCCTTGCACTGACTCCGTCAGTGAAAGGAATCACCGCAGGCGCAGGAGCCGGTGGCGTTCGGGTTGTCGATCGTGAAGCCCTGCTTCTCGATCGAGTCGACGAAGTCGATCTGCGCGCCGTTCAGGTAGGGGACGCTCATCCGGTCGACGACGACGGACACGCCGTCGAAGTCGGTGACGACGTCGCCGTCGAGGGTGCGCTCGTCGAAGAAGAGCTGGTAGCGAAGGCCCGAGCAGCCGCCCGGCTGCACCGAGATCCGCAGGGCAAGGTCGTCACGGCCCTCCTGCTCGAGAAGGCTCTTCACCTTGCCGGCCGCGACATCGCTCAGGTTGATCTGGTCGGTGCGGCGCTCAGTGGTGGTCTCGACCTGCTCGGTCATGTGCGTTCTCCCCAGGGTCGACAGATGTCTTGGTACTGGGTCCAATGGTCGCACACGGGCGGATATTCCCCGCGCCGACGCCAGGTCGACGCGATGTCGGCCCATCGTGACGAGAGGAGCCTGCCCGGTGACGAGCAGCGACTACTGGGACGCCGAGGCCGCTGAGCAGTACGACGAGAGCTCGGCGTTCATGTTCGCACCGGAGGTCCTCGAGCCGGCGGTCCACTTCCTGGCAGACCTGGCGGGCGACGGTCCCGCGCTGGAGCTCGCGATCGGCACGGGACGGGTGGCCGTCCCGCTAGTCGAGCGTGGGGTCCCGGTGAGCGGCATCGAGCTCTCGCAGCCGATGGTCGACAAGCTCCGAGAGAAGCGGACCGACATCCCGACCGTCGTCGGCGACATGGCGACGAGCACGGTGCCGGGGCAGTTCTCGCTCGTCTACGTCGTGTGGAACGGCATCGGAAACCTGCGGACCCAGGCCGAGCAGGTCGCCTGCTTCCGCAACGCCGCGCGCCACCTCGCACCCGGCGGACGGTTCGTCATCGAGCTGTGGGTGCCCGGCATCCGGCGGCTACCGCCCGGTCAGGCAGCGGTGCCCTTCCACGTCGGGCAGACCCACGTCGGCCTCGACACCTACGACCTGAGCACCCAGCAGGGCACGTCCCATCACTACCAACGACACCCGGACGGCACCGTGACGTACGGCGCCAGCAACTTCCGCTACATCTGGCCGGCCGAGTGCGACCTGATGGCCCAGCTCGCCGGGATGGATCTCGAGCGTCGCGTCGCGGACTGGCACGGCAACCCCTTCACCAACGACAGCGAGAGCCACGTCTCGGTCTGGCGCAAGCCCGACTGAGGTCAGCGCGACCAGGTGCGCGCGATGCGCTCGGCGAGGTCGGCCAGGGCGCCCGCCGGGTCCGCGAACGCGCGCTCCTCACCCGCCGCCTCGACCAGCGAGTACGCCGACTCGATGCCCAGCGCCCGCATCTCCCGCGAACCGACGTGCACCTGACCCGCCAGCACCACGCACGGGCGCAGCGCCTCGCCGGCGATCTCGGCGACGCCGTACGGCACCTTGCCGCCGCGGCTGGAGTAGTCGAAGGCGCCTTCACCGGTGATCACCAGGTCGGCCTTCCCGGCCCGCTCCGACAGCCGCAGCGCCTCCGCGACCAGCCGGATCCCCGGCTCTCGGCTGCCGCCGAGGAGCAGCACCGCGAAGCCGAGCCCGCCGGCCGCACCGGCGCCCTCGGCGAGGGCGACCCTGCGGTCCGTGGCCGCGGCGAGCTCCTGGAGCCAGCCGTCAACGACCGGCAGCCGGTCCTCCGCGATGCCCTTCTGCGGACCGAAGACCTTGGTGGCGCCGAAGAGCCCGGTCAGCTGGTTGTCCACGTCGGTGGCGGCGACCAACTCGATGTCGAACGCCGGCAGCTCGACGCGGGTGATGCCCCCCAGCCCGGCCGCGCCCTGGTCGAGCGGCCGGTCGGCGGTGGCTCCCAGCGCCGCCAGCATGCCCGCACCGCCGTCGTTGGTGCCGCTGCCGCCGAGCCCGAGCACCACCCGGGTCGCCCCGGCGTCGATCGCGGCGGCGACCAGCTCGCCGACGCCGTACGTCGTCGCCGACTCGGGCCGCTCGCCTCGCGTCAGGTGCAGCCCGCACGCCTGCGCGCTCTCGACGTACGCCGTGTGCTCGTGCACCAGGAGCGTCGCGGGCGTCGGCTCGCTGTGCGGCCCCCGGACGGTCACCGCGAGCAGCTCGCCTCCGAGCGCCGTGTGCAGCACGTCCACGAAGCCCGGGCCGCCGTCGGCCATCGGCGCCAGGTCGAGCTCGTCGCCCGGCGCCCGCCGCCGCCAGCCCGCCGCGATCGCCTCGGCGGCCTCGACCGCGGTGAGCGTGCCGGCGAACTTGTCGGGGGCCACCAGAACTCGCATGCGCCCATCCTGTCGGACTGCTTAGGGTCTGCCCTGTGGCAGGCCTGACGATCCGACCGATGACGCCCGACGACGTACCCGAGGCCGAGCGGGTGAGCGACGAAGGGTTCTACGAGCTCGACACCCGGATGCAGCGGGTCTCCGGCCCGGCGCCCGAGCGCCGCTCCGACCCGCACCGGGCGGTCTGGATCGAGCGCACCCTGCACCTGGTCGGCACCGACCCGGGCGGCTGCTGGGTCGCCGAGGACGAGACCGGCATGGTCGGGATGGCCACGTCGTACCGCCGCGAGACGCTGTGGTGCCTGGCGACGTACGCCGTGCTGCCGGGTCGCCAGGGGCAGGGCATCGGCAAGCCGCTGCTCGCCGCGGCGCTGGAGCACGGCCGCGCCTGTACGCGCGGGATGCTGTCGTCGTCGTCGGACGCCAAGGCGGTCCGGGTCTACCACCAGGCGGGGTTCGCCCTGCACCCGCAGATGTACCTCACCGGCACGATCGACCGGTCCACCCTCCCGGTCGTCGAGAAGGTCCGCGAGGGCACCGCCTCCGACATCGACCTGATGGACTCCCTTGACCGCGGCGCGCGCGGCGCCGGGCACGGCCCCGACCACGAGCTGATGCTGCGGACCTGGCGCCTCCTGGTCTCCGACACGACGACCGGCTCGGGATACGCCTATCTCAACGAGCGCGGCCAGCTCGCGCTGCTGGCCGCGTCCAACCGGCGTACGGCGACCCGGCTGCTGTGGTCGGCTCTCGCCGACGGGCCCGAGCAGGTCATGGTCGGCCATGTCACGGGTGCCAACCAATGGGTGCTCGACGTCGGGTTCGCCGCCCGGCTCGAGCTGCACCAGGAGGGATATCTCGGGCTGCGCGGGATGAAACCGCCTGCGCCGTACGTTCACAACGGTGCGCTGCTCTGAGTCCCGCGACCCACGAATAGGATCGACACCATGACCACCGTCGACCTCCCGCTGCTGCCCCTCGGGCGCGGCACCGACCTCAACAGCGAGCGTGGCGTCGAGTGCCCCGGTGATCTGCCCGCGGCCTCCGACCCCGACCTGGTCGCGCGGGCGCTGGCCGCGAAGGACGCGCTGGGCGACAAGGTGTTCGTGCTCGGGCACCACTACCAGCGCGACGAGGTGATCCAGTTCGCCGATGTCACGGGCGACTCCTTCAAGCTCGCGCGGGACGCGGCGGCCCGGCCGGACGCGGAGTTCATCGTCTTCTGCGGCGTGCACTTCATGGCCGAGTCGGCCGACATCCTCACCGGCCCGGGCCAGCAGGTGATCCTCCCCGACCTGGCCGCCGGCTGCTCGATGGCCGACATGGCGCGGCTGCCCCAGGTCGAGATGGCGTGGGAGGCGATGACTGCGGCCGGCGTGGCCGACTCCGTCGTACCCGTGACCTACATGAACTCCAGCGCCGACATCAAGGCGTTCTGCGGCCGCAACGGCGGCGTCGTCTGCACGTCGAGCAACGCCGAGGTCGCCCTCGAGTGGGCCTACGACCAGAAGCCCGACGCGAAGGTGCTCTTCCTCCCCGACCAGCACCTGGGCCGCAACACCGCCGTCCTCAAGATGGGGCTCACGCTCGACGACTGCGTCGTCTGGGACCCGCACCGCCCCAACGGCGGCCTCACCACCGAGCAGCTGCGCGACGCGAAGATGATCCTCTGGAAGGGCCACTGCTCCGTGCACGGCCGCTTCTCCGAGGAGGTCGTCGACGAGCTCCGCGCGACCATCCCGGGCATCCAGATCCTGGTGCACCCGGAGTGCAAGCACGAGGTCGTGCTGAAGGCCGACCTGGTGGGGTCGACGGAGTTCATCATCAACACGATCGAGGCGGCACCCGCCGGGTCCAGCTGGGCGATCGGCACCGAGCTCAACCTGGTCAAGCGGCTGGCAGCCGCCCACCCGGACAAGCGGATCACGTTCCTCGACAAGACGGTCTGCTACTGCTCGACGATGAACCGGATCGACCTGCCCCACTTCGTGTGGGCGATGGAGTCGCTGGTCGCGGGCCAGGTCGTCAACCGGATCGAGGTCGACCCGGAGACCGAGAAGCACGCCCTCGTCGCCCTCGAGCGGATGCTCGCCCTGCCCGGCAAGACCAGCAAGGACTGACCGCACTCGTTGAATCGAGAGTTCTGACGGTCGAGTCGTGAGTTTCGACGTTCGAATCCGGACTTCTGACCGACCACCCTGCCCAGAACCCTCGACTCAACTGACGGAAGTACCGACTCAACTGGCGGAACTCTCGACTCAGACCGGCAGCTCACCGGGAGAAGCTCGGCGGTCCCCCACCGCCGGTCGGCGGGCCACCGGTGCCTCCGAACCCACCGCCGAACGCCCGACGCTGGGTGCTGCTGTCGTCCGTGGTCGGCAGCGCCCGGTCGAGGTCGGCGAGCACCACGACGTCGCCGGCCGCGAGGCCGTCGGTGACCTCGACGGTGGTGGCACCGACGACCCCGGTGGTCACCCGAGTCCGGGTGACGGCGTCGCCGTCCTGCACCGTCACGGCGCCGTCGGTGACCGCGGAGGCGGGCACGGTGACGACGTCCTGGGCGGTGCCGGTGACGACCGAGACCGAGGCGTTGAGCCCGGTGGCGATGTCGAGGTGCTTGCGCTTCAGCGTGATGGTGACCGGGTACGCCGAGGCGTCGTCGGGGACGGTGCTGATCTGGGTCACCGTGCCGGCGAGCTCCTGGTCGGAGCCCGCGGGAGTCGCCGTCGCCTGCTGCCCGACCTCGAGCTGCTGCACCTGCGCACTGGTCGCGCCGACCAGGACCGTCGACGTACCACGGGAGACGAGCACGAACACCTCGGTGCCCGACGACACCGAGTCACCCTCGGCGGCGTCGACCGCGACCACTTCACCGGCGAACGGCGCCGTCACCGTGGCCATCCGCAGCTCCTGCTGGGCGACGACCAGGTCGGCCCTCGCCTGGTCGATCGCTGCCTGGTCCTTGGCGAGGGTGGCCGCGCTGACGGTCATCCCGCCCGTGGTGCCGGTCGACGGCGTACTCGCCGACGGGATGCTCACCGATGGCGTGCTGGTCGCCGGGGTACTGGTCGACGGGGTGCTGCTGGGCTCAGCGTCGTCCTCGGTCTGGAGCCCGGCCGCCGCTGCGCTCAGGGTCCTGGCGAGGTCAGTGAGAGCCGACTGGAGCGCGTCCTGGTCGGTGGCGACCTGCTGCTGCGCGGTCTGTACGGCGGCGAGGGCGTCGGTGCAGGCCTGGTCGGTCGTGTCGCCGGCCGTCGGGTCGGTCGTGAACGCCGCCGCACACGCGGCCTGCTGCGCCGTCAGCGCATCGCGGGCGGCTGTCAGCGAGGCGCTGACCGTGGACTGCGCGACGGTGACCGCCTGCTGCTGGCCCGCGAGCTCGGCGAGAGCGTCGTCCGAGCCGTTGGTCGGGCTCTTGCTCGGAGTCTTGGACGGGCTCTTCGACGGGGTGTCCTCCGACGAGCCTGACGAGCCCGACGAGCCCGACGACGAGGTGGCCGGAGTCGAGGAGGAGACGGTGTCGGCCTGGGCGTCCTCGTCGGACTCCAGCTGCGCGCGGGCGGACGCGAGCGTCGCCCGAGCCCGCTGGAGGGACGTGCGCAGGCCGGTGTCGTCGAGGGTGCCGAGCACCTCACCGGCCTTGACCTTGTCCCCCGGTTCGACGGTGATGTCGTCGATGTCGCCCGACGTCGCGAACGACAGATCCGCGCGCCCCGCGGGCTCGACCGCACCGGACACATCGAGCGTCTGCTCGACGTCGCCGAGCTCGGCGGTCGCCGTGCGGTACGACGTGTCGTGGGCGCTGGCGGCGTACGCCGCGTAGCCGACGCCCACCACCGCGACCGTCACGGCGCCGGCGATCACCCGGCGCGCGCGGCGTCCGGGGCGCCGCATGCGGGCAACGTTCACGACGCGCCGCCCGGACGGCCGCCGCCCATGCCGCCCATGCCGAAGCCGCCGGTGCACTCGCCGTCGACGGGCTGAGACACGCTGATCGAGGCCGCGGTGACGGCGCCCGTGTCGTCGGAGTCGCCCTGCGCGTTGACGCACACCCCGACCTTGACCGCGGCCGCGGCCGCCTTCGCGCTGGTCGTGTACGTCGTGTCGTCGCCCACCGTGACGCTGACTTCGGTGGCGTCGTCGGCACCGGGCTGGGTCGCCGACACGGTGAAGCCGCTCCCGGAGACCGCGGTGACCTCGCCGACGGTGCCGAACCCGCGGCGGCCGCCATCGGGCAGGTCGGTGGGCCGGTCGGACGGCATCCCGCTCGGGGCGCCCTCCGGCCGCTGGCCACCGCCGAACCCGCAGCCGCCGTCGTCGGAGGCATCCATGATCCGCACGGTCGCCGCGATGTCGTCGGCCGAGGTGACCATGACGCACGAGCCGACGGTGACGTCGGCGAGGGTGGCGTCCACCTGCTGGGTGAAGGTCGTGTCATCCGTCCACGACACGGCGACCTGACCGGAGTCCTGGCTCTGCACCTGCGCGGTGCTGCCGCTGACGGCGGCGACCTCGCCGGACGCGCCGGGGCGCATGCCGCGCTGGCCACCGGGCAGCTGGCCGGCCTGGCCGCCCGCTGCCTGGGTGCTGTCTGAGGAGCTGTCGGTCGAGTCGCTGCCGCAGGCGGCGAGCGTGGCCAGCACCAGCACCGAGGAGGCGGTGGCGAGGGTGACGCGGGTGAGGTTCATGGGGTTCCTTCCAAGATGTCTATTCACTGCGGAGCGCATCGATCGGGGTGAGGCGGGCGGCCCGGCTGGCCGGGTAGACCCCGAAGCCGACGCCGAGGGCGAGAGAGGTGGCCAGCGCGGCCAGGGTCGCGAGCAGGGAGAGCGTCACCGGCTGGTCGATGAGCGCCGGGAGCACCCACGAGCCGACCACGCCGATCAAGACGCCGGCCACGCCACCCGCGAGGCCGAGCATCGACGCCTCGACCAGGAACTGCCGGCCGATCACGCTCGGCGTCGCGCCGAGCGCCTTGCGCAGCCCGATCTCGCGGATCCGCTCGGTGACCGAGACCAGCATGATGTTCATGACCCCGACCCCACCGACCAGCAGCGAGATCGCGGCGACACCGGTCAGCAGCACGGTGAGCGTCTTGTTGGTGGAGTTCGCCGTCTCGACCAGGGAGTCCTGCGTCGAGATGCTGAAGTCGGCGTCGGTGGCGCTGACGTCGTGGCGGGTGAGCAACAGGCTGTTGATCTCCTGGTACGCCGCACTCAACGTGTCCGCGGACGTCGCCTCTACGTAGATCGTCGAGACGGCGCTGGTGGTCGAGCCCGTGATCGACTTCGCCGTACTGATCGGCACCAGCGCCTGGTCGTCCTCCGACGTACCGGTGGAGGACGCGCCCGAGGAGTCCAGGACACCGATCACGGTCAGCTGCCGGCCGCCGATCGTCACGGTCTGCCCGACGGGGTTGCCGACGGTGAAGAGCTCGCCGGCGGTGTCGGACCCGAGCACGACGACGTCGGCGCCGCCGCTGACCTCGGCATCGGTGAAGAACCGGCCCGAAGCGAGGGTCCGAGCCCGGACCTCCACCCACGACGGCGTGGTGCCGACGACGGACGTGGTCCAGTTGGTCGCTCCGGCGGTGACCGCGAGCGAGGACGAGCTGACGGCGGCGACGCGTTCGGCGTCCGGCACCACGGCACGGTCCGCGACGGCCGCGGTGTCCTCGAGCGTCAACGTCGTCGCGGACCCGAACCCACCTCGTACGCCGGAGGAGCTGGTCGTGCTGCCGGGCGAGACGATCAGCAGGTTGCTGCCGAGGGCGTCGATCTCGGACTTCACCTTGTCCTGGGCGCCCTGGCCGAAGCCGACGGTCAGGATGACGGAGGCGATGCCGATGACGATGCCGAGCATGGTCAGGATCGAGCGCATCCGGTGGGCGCGGACGGCCTCGCCACCGGCGCGGACGGTCTCCAGCCAGTTCATGCACTCACCCCGGCGCGGGTGGTCGGCAGGTCGGAGACGATCCGGCCGTCGTGGATCACCAGGTTGCGCTCGGCGCGCGCGGCGACCTCGTGCTCGTGGGTGATCAGCACGATGGTCCTGCCCGCGTCGTGGAGCTCGTCGAGCAGGCCGAGCACGTCGGCGGTCGACTTGGAGTCCAGGTTGCCGGTCGGTTCGTCGGCCAGGATCATCGCCGGCTCGGTGACCAGGGCACGCGCCACGGCGACGCGCTGCTGCTGGCCGCCGGAGAGCTCGCCCGGCCGGTTGTCGACCCGGTCGCCGAGGCCGACCCGTTCGAGGGCGGTGATCGCCCGCTCGCGGCGCTCGGCGCGGTGTACGCCGGCGTAGATCAGCGGCAGCTCGACGTTGCGCCACGCGGAGAGGCTGGCGAGCAGGTTGAACTGCTGGAAGACGAAGCCGATCCGGCGGTTGCGGCCCTCGGCCAGCTGGACCTCGGTCATCATCGAGACGTCCTCGTCGGCGAGGAGGTAGCGGCCCTCGGTCGGGTTGTCGAGGCAGCCCAGGATGTTCATCAGGGTCGACTTGCCGGAGCCGGACGGGCCGACCACGGCGACGTACTCGCCCTCGTGGATGGTGGAGTCGATCCCGCACAGCGCCTCGAACTCGATGCTGCCGGAGCGGTAGGTCTTGCGGATCCGCTCCAGCTCGATGATCGCGGTCACTGGCCGGGTCCCCCCATCGGCATCCCGCCTCCGGGCGGCGGGAAGCCACCCTGCTGCTGCTCGCCGGAGCCGCCGGACCGCACCCGGAAGCCCTGGACGACGATCTCGTCGCCCTCGTCGATGCCCGAGGTCACCTCTGTCGCCATGCCGTACGTCGCACCGGTCTCGACCTCGGTCTTGACCTCCTTGCCGTCCACGAGCTTGGTCACATAGGTCTTGCCGTCCTCGGTGGAGAGCGCGTTCGTGGCGACCGTGAGGACGTCGGGGATCTGTTTCACGACGATGGAGACGGTGGCCGAGACCCCGGCGTACAGGTCCTGCTGCTTGCCGGTGACCTCGATGGTGACCGGGAAGACGGCGGCGCCGCTGTCGTTGGTCTGCGCGACCAGGCCGACCTCGGAGACGGTGCCGTAGATGGTGTCGTCGACCCCGGTGGCGGTGATCTCGGCCTGCAGTCCCTTCTTCAGCTGCTCGGCGTCCGCGGCGGCGACGGTCCCGTCGACCACGAACGACTTGGTCGAGACGATCGAGATCGTCCCGGTCGAGGTATCCGAGGTGGTGCTCGAGTCGGTGCCGTCGCCGCCCATCCCGGTGGACGCGCCGTTGCCGCTCGCGCTCGAGCCGGTGACGTCGCCCTTGACCAGGTCGACACTGGTGACGGTGCCGGCGATCGATGCCCGCAGGGTCGCCTCGTCAACGGCGGCGCGCGCGTCGGCGAGGTCGGCCTTGGCGGAGACCACTGCGGCGTTGTCGGCGGCGAGCTGTACGTCGCTCGCGCCGTTGTCCTGGTCCTCGTCCAGCTGGATGACCGCAGCCTCGAGGGAGGTCACGGCAGCGGCCCGGCTGGCAACCAGGGCGGTGTCGTCGACCCGGGCCAGCGCGGCGCCCCTCGTGACCTTGTCGCCCTCGGCGACGAGCACCCGGGTGACGGTCCCGGACACCGCGAAGCTCTCGTCGCTGGACTTGCGGGCGGCGATCGTCCCGTCGGCCGAGACCGTCTGCTCGATGGTCTGGCTGGTCACGGTGGCCGTGGTGCTGGTGTCCGCGGCCGTCGAGTCCCGGGTCATCAACCAGACGCCGCTCCCGGCGGCCACCGCCAGGACGACGGGTACGGCGAGCCAGGCCCGTCTCCGTCCGCGCAACGAGATCCGCACCAGCACTCCTCCTGACGATCGCACGCCCCGAAGGGCCGGTCAGGAGGACTGTCGCGGAGCGGGCTGTGGCCGGGGTGGGGTGTCCCTGTGCGCTACCTGTGGGTCGTCACAGGCCGGGCGCGCCCCAGATGGCGAGCCAGCGGCCGAGGTCCTGCTCCATGGGGAGCTCGCCGGCCAGGGTGTCGCGGAGCTGGATCTCCATCAGGTTGTCGCGCTGCTTCTCCCCCGCGCCGAGACCTGACGTGGGCGCGAAGCAGTAGAACGTGCCGCGCTTGTAGAGGTAGACCAGCCCGACCCGGCGGCCGTCGGTGCCGACGAACGGGATCAGCGAGCACAGCAGCCCCGAGCCGAACTCGTGCTCCTCGAGCGAGGTGTTGACGGCGTGCAGGTCGGTGCACAGGTCAGCGGGGTCGTCCGGGTCGCCGTGCACGACCAGCCAGGAGAAGCCGAACTCGTCCTGGGTCACCTCGACGTCGGGCTCGTCCGGGTCGGCGTTGAGCAGCTCCACGACCTCGGCCTGCACCTGCCGGAAGGCCTGACCGGAGGCCGCGCGGTAGCAGACCGAGCCGGACCCGGTCGGCCGTAGCCCGAGCGTGGTCTCGAGGGTGATGGCCGCGCTCGGGACCAGGAACAGCGAGTCCAGCTGGGGTGCCTTGGGCCGGCTGCGTCCGGCGATGACGTCCCAGAAGCCCATCAGGCGGTGCGGTCCAGCTCGGCACGGACCTTCGCGAGCTGCTCGAGGCGCTGCTCGAGCGTCGGGTGGGTGGAGGTGAGGGTGCGCAGCGAGACGCCCTTCACCGCCGGGGCGATGAAGAACGCGTTCATCGGCTGCGACGCGCGCAGGTCACGGTCCGGGATGGTGTTGATCTCGCCGGTGATCTTCTGCAGCGCGGAGGCGAGCGCCTCCGGCTTCATCGTCAGGTAGGCACCCGCCCGGTCTGCCGAGAGCTCCCGGTAGCGCGAGAGCAGCTTGATGAGCACGAAGCTCACCGCGTACGTCACCAGGCTGACCAGCAGCACGACCAGCCAGACCGGCAGACCGCCGTTGTTGTTGTCGCGGCGGCCGCCGCCGAAGATCGCGCCGTACTGCGCACCGCGGGTGAGCATGCCGGCGAGGATGCCCGCCGAGGAGGCGAAGGTCATCACCAGGACGTCGCGGTGCGCGACGTGGGACAGCTCATGCGCGAGGACGCCCTCGAGCTCCTCGGCGTCCAGCCGCTTGAGGATGCCGGTCGTCACGACGACGACCGAGCGGTGCGGGGAGCGACCGGTCGCGAAAGCGTTGGGCAGGTCGGTGTCGGCGATGCCGACCCGGGGCTTGGGCATGTCGGCCAGCGCGCAGAGCCGATCGATCATGGTGTGCAGCTCGGGCGCCTGCTCGGGGCTGACCTCGCGAGCGCCCATCGCCTTCATGGCGACGGTGTCGGACTTGTACCACTGAAACCAGACCAGCCCGAGGCCGCCGACACCGATCAGGATGCCGATGCCGGGGCTCGAGGCCCAGAAGACCGACATCAGGACGACGACGAGCGCGACGAAGAGACCGCCGAGGAGGAACATGACCAGCGTCATCCGGGCGGTGAGCCCGGCGTCGCCGACGAACCGTGTGCGTGCCATGCGGCAATTCTCCCCGATGGCCCAAGTCGGCCAGGGGTTCAAGTGGGTCAGGGGTTCAGGCCTGCTCGCCCTCGCTGCGCTTCTCGGGTGCCGCCTCGAGGACGTCCGTGCTCTCCGTCGTGGTGTCGATGGCCGGCGTACCGCCGCCCTTCAGTGCCGCCAGCTCGGCCTCCACGTCGGCCTGCGAGCTCATCGCATCCAGCTCACGGGAGATGTCGTCGCCGCCGCCGACCGCGGTGACGTCCTCGAGCGCGCCGGAGGCGATCAGCTCGTCGATCGCGCCGGCGCGTGCCTGCATCTGGGCGGTCTTGTCCTCCGCGCGCTGGATCGCCTCGCCGACGTCGCCGAGCTCGTCGCCGATGCCGGTCATCGCCTCGTTGATCCGGGTCTGTGCCTCGGCAGCCGTGTAGGTCGCCTTGATGGTCTCCTTGCGGGTCCGGAACGCCTCGACCTTCGCCTCCAGCCGCTGGCGGGCGAGGATCAGCTTCTCCTCCTCGGCCTGGAGCTGCGCGAGCTGCGTCTTCAGGTCGGCGATCTGCGTCGACAGGCCGGACTTGCGGGTGAGCGCCTCGCGGGCGAGGTCCGTCACGGTCCATCGTGATCGCCTTCTGGGCCTGCTCGGTGAGCTTCGTCGACTGCTGCTCGAGCTGGTTGATCTGGATCTCGACGCGCTTGCGGCTGGTCGCGACATCGGCCACGCCGCGGCGTACCTTGGCGAGCAGGTCCTTCTGCTTCTGATAGCTGTAGTCGAGGGTTTCGCGCGGGTCCTCAGCGCGGTCGAGTGCCTTGTTGGCCTTCGACTTGAAGATCAGGGTGAAGCGCTGCCAGAGTCCCATTGCTGCGTGATCCCTCTCGATACGGTTCGGTCTCAGGGCAACCCTAGGCGCAATATCAAGCCGGGGCGACGACGCCGGTAGTCTGGGTAGGAGGTTTCGTCCCCGCTACCGAAGGTCCAGCGTTGTTCCGTCGTACCAAGCAAGAGTCCGCTCCCGAGCCCGAGGTCACCAAGGTCGGCGGCAAGGGCCGTCCGACCCCGACCCGCAAGGAGGCGGAGGCCGCCGCCAAGGCGCGTGCCAAGACCCCGCGCACGCGCAAGGAGCTGGCCGCAGCGCAGCGCTCGACCCGCTCCGAGTCGAGCAAGACCGTGCGGCAGGCGATGAAGGACGGCGACGAGCGCTACTTCCCGGCCCGTGACAAGGGCCCGGAGCGCCGGTTCGTCCGCGACTTCGTGGACGCCCGGTTCTCGCTGGTCGAGCTGGTCATCCCGCTGCTGCTGGTCACGATGATCCTCGGCTACTCCGGCAACTCAGGGCTCGCCAGGATCGGCAACACGCTGCTGCTCGGCACCGTCGTCGTGGTCGTGATGGACCTGGTCTTCCTGCGGTTCCGGCTGAAGCGCGCGTTTGCCGCCCGCTTCCCGGGGCAGTCCGCGAAGGGGCTGACGTACTACGCGGTGACCCGGTCGATGCAGATGAAGTTCATGCGGCTGCCGAAGTCGCGGGTGCGCATCGGGCAGCAACTGCCCGACGACTACCGCTGACGCGCCGTACTAGAAGTCCCGGCGCGGCGGGGACTGGGTCTTCGCCGGGTCTCTCTCCACGACCGGGTCGACGACATCGTCGATCGCCTTCAACACCGCCGGCTCGAGCACGACCCCGGACGCCTTGACGTTGTCGCTGACCTGCTCGGGACGGCTGGCGCCGATGATCGCGGCGGAGACGTTGTCGTTCTGGAGCACCCACGCGACGGCGAGCTGGGCCAGTGACAGCCCCGCCTCGTCGGCGATCGGCTTGAGCTGCTGGACGCGCTCGAGCACGTCGTCCTGCAGCCAGCGCTTGATCATGTTGGCGCCGCCCTTGTCGTCGGTGGCGCGGCTCCCCTCCGGCGCGGGCTGGCCCGGGAGGTACTTGCCCGTCAGCACGCCCTGGGCGATCGGCGACCAGACGATCTGGCCGATGCCGAGCTCCTCGCTCGTCGGCACGACCTCGGCCTCGATGACCCGCCAGAGCATGGAGTACTGCGGCTGGTTGGAGACCAGCGGGATCCGGAGCTCTCGGGCCAGCGCATACGCCGCCCGGATCTCCTCCGCGCGCCACTCGCTGACCCCGATGTAGAGCGCCTTGCCCTGGCGTACGACGTCGGCGAACGCCTCCATCGTCTCCTCGAGCGGGGTCTCGTGGTCGTAGCGGTGCGCCTGATAGAGGTCGACGTAGTCGGTCTGCAGCCGCGTCAGCGAGCCGTCGATCGACTCGATGATGTGCTTGCGCGACAGGCCGTGGTCGTTGTGCTGGCCCGGCCCGGTCGGCCAGTAGACCTTGGTGAAGATCTCCAGCCCCTCGCGCCGCTCGCCCTTGAGCGCGGTCCCCAGGACGGTCTCGGCCTTCGTGTTCGCGTAGACGTCCGCGGTGTCGAAGGTGGTGATCCCCTCGTCCAGCGCGCGCCGTACGCACGCCGTCGCCGCGTCCTCCTCCACCTGCGACCCGTGGGTCAGCCAGTTGCCGTACGCGATCTCCGAGATCTTGAGCCCGCTGTTGCCGAGGTTCCGAGTCTTCATGGCTTCGACCCTAGCCACCGGTGGTTGATGTCGGCGCGCGACGCTTGTGACGGTCGCCTGCGGGTCTGCTCGGGTCGGTCGCCGACAGGCAGCTACGACGGGTACGGCGGGTGCGGGTCGACGCGGCCTCCCGGGTTCCCGGGGGCGGGACCCGGTGGTTGAGGTGCGAGCGAAGCGAGCCTCGAAACCACCACCTCGAAGGCAGGGTGGTCAGCACGGCCCGCTGGTCTGCTCGACTCGGCCGCCGACAGGCAGCTACGACGGGTACGGCGGCATCGGGTCGACGCAGCCTCCCGGCTCCCCGGCCGACACGGTGGTTGAGGTGCGAGCGAAGCGAGCCTCGAAACCACCACCTCGAAAGCCACCCTGAAATCGCTCAGAAATACTTCTCGGAAGTGTCCACATCCCGGTCAAAACAAGGGTTCTGAGCACCTCAATGTCGGTGCCCAGTGCTTGGCTAGACACATGAGCGAACGCCAGCACACCACCAGTTACGGGGAGTCGCCCGACTCCCCGGATCTGGTGCTGGCCGCGCTCCACGACCGCCATCTCGTGGTGAACCAAGCAGAGGTCGACAAGCTCCGACTGGCCGTCGACTGGGCGGTCATGCACCCCGTCGAGTCCATCGACCACGGCGCCGCGACCGTCGACGGCACCGAGGGCGAGCTCGCGATCGCCGGACCCGGTGCACCCCTGGTCGCGGAGTTCTGCGTCGCCGACCTCGCCCTCGCGCTGGGCATGTCCACCGACGCCGGCCGCACCTACCTCGGCGACGCCCTGGAGTTGCGCTACCGCCTCCCCAAGCTCTGGGCCGTCACCGTCTCGGGTCGGGTGCCGGTCTGGAAAGCAAGGAAGATCGCCCAGGCCACCAAGCCCCTCTGCCCCGACGCCGCCGGCTACGTCGACCGGCACCTCGCCCACCAGGCGCACCGGTGCTCGTACGCACAGATCGACCGCGCCATCGCCGACGCACTGCGGCTGTTCGACCCCACCGAGGCCGAGAAGCGCCGCCGCCAGGCGGCCGATGCCCGGCACTTCGACGTCGACCTCCAACAGGTCTCCTTCGACGGCACCGTGCACGTCGATGCCGACCTCGACCTGGCCGATGCGCTCGACCTCAACGACGCCATCACCGCCGGCGCGGCCGAGCTGGGTCGCCTGGGCTGCGAGGAGTCCCTCGACGTACGCCGCTCCCTCGCAGCCGGAGCCCTCGCCCGCCGCGAACTCACCCTCGACCTCGAAGCACCGGACCGGCCGACACCGCGCAAGCGGGAGCTGATGATCTACGTCCACCTGTCCGACGGCGCAGTAGCCGGTGTCGCCGGGGTGGAGAACACCCGGACCGCGATTAGCGTCGAGCAGGTCAAGGACTGGTGCCATGGCACCAACACCACGGTGACGATCCGCCCGGTGATCGACCTCAACGACGACCTGCACACCGACGCCTACCGACCCACCGAGGTGATGCGGGAGCAGGCGGTCCTGATCAACGCGACCTGCGTCTACCCGCACTGCTCCCGACCATCGAGGTCCGCGGACCTCGACCACGTCGAGGAATGGGACGGCCACAACACCACCAGCACCAACCTCGCACCCCTCTGCAGGGGCCACCACCGCTACAAGACCCACGCCGGCTGGACCGTCGTACGCACCGGACCCACCACCTTCACCTGGACCAACAGCCACGGCTACACCTACGACTGGGACACCACCCACACCCGACATACCCACTGACACCACCCCGCCGGCACCGCCGGCGGGGCCACCCTCATGTCCAGCTGGAGTTCAGTGCCAGCGTCAGCGCTGAGACGCCGAAGATCACCGCGGCGGAGGCGAGCACCGGCCGGAGGCCGACCTGGTCGGCAAGCAGGCCGACGATCGGCGAGACCACGACGATCACGGCACGGTTGAGCGAGCGCAACGTGGTGTTGGTCCGGGACTGCAGCTCGTCGGGCGTGCGCCCCTGACGGAGGGTCATCTCATGGGAGTTGCTGATCCCCATCGCCCAGCCGTGGCACACCTGGCCGGCGGCCAGGAGCGCTGCGCCGGCCCAGCCGGTCGGCACCGACGCCGCACCCAGCATGATGACGACGCCGAGCGCACTGACCGAGCGCGCGCAGATGATGGCGCCGCCCGGACCCAGGCGGACGCCGACGGCGGTGCTCGTCACGGCGCCGAACAGCGCGCCGACCCCGGCGACGGCGAAGACGAGGCCCAGCTGGAACGCCGTGAGGTCGAGCTCCAGGTAGCCGTAGGGGACGACGAGCACGAGCAGGACCGCCTGCCCCGCGAACCACACGTGCGTCGAGACCGCCAGACGGCGGAGACCGGATCCTCCGTAGGCCCAGCGCGCCCCTTCCCTGACCTCCAGCGCCAGTCCGCGGGCGCCGAGTCGCTCGCGCCGGGTGGCATCGGGCTCGGCGACTCCCTTCAACGAGGCGACCACCACCGCCGAGAAGAGGTACGTCGCGGCGTCCACCAGCACCGCCAGCGGCGCGCCCACTAACCGGATCAGCGCGCCGGCGACGGCGGGCCCCGCGGTCTGCGCCACTGCGCTCGCTCCGTCGAGCCGGGCGTGTGCCCGCTGCAATTGGGAGCGGGGCACGAGACGCGGGATGAAGGACAGGGACGCCGCGTCGTTGACCAGCGACACGGTCCCGTACAGCAGGACGACGACCAGCAGCATCGGGAAGGTGAGCAGGTCGAGCGCCCACGCCAGCGGGATCAGGCCGAGGAGGCCGGCCCTGGCGAGGTCCGTGACCACCATGACCGGTCGGCGACGTACCCGGTCGACGAGGGCGCCGACGACCAGGCCGAGGACCAGGTAGGGCAGCCACCGGGCGGAGTTGAGCCAGCCCACCTGCGCGGCGCCACCGTCCAGCGTGACCAGGACGAGGGTCTGCAGCGCCAGAGCCGAGATCGCGGTGCCGAAACCCGACACCGCCTCGCCCCACCAGAAACGCCCGAACTCGGCCGACCGAACGTCACGCTGCGTCGGGGTGGCCACGCAGCACACTCTGACATGTGGCGACATGTCGCCGCCGTACGCTTCACCTGCAGACGACGAGAGGGCACGACATGGTGGCGAGCAGGTCCGCACGTGAGCGGAAGGCGGCTGTCGAGGCCGGGCCACTGGCGACCGTCAAGATCGATCTCGACGGCGACAAGCAGTTCCTCTACAAGGTGAGCTGCACGACGTGCAGCGCCAAGGGCACGGCCAAGTGGTCGACCCACCGCCCCGGCGGCGACAACGGCTACATGGCGGCGATGGACCGGTGGATCTTCCACCTGCTCGAGAAGCACCCGGACGCCGAGGCGCCGTGCCTGGCGTACGTCGAGGCGGCACAGCAACGCCTCCACGAACGGCGCGGGCAGCGGCCGAACTAGCCGTCGTAGTCGAGCACGACCTCCGCGGAGGTCGGGTGCGCCTGGCAGGTCAACACGTAGCCGCGGGCGATCTCGTCGGGCTCGAGCGCGTAGTTGGCGTCCATCGCGACGGTGCCGGAGACGAGCCGTGCGCGACACGTGCCGCAGACTCCGCCCTTGCACGCGAAGGGCAGGTCGGAGCGGACCCGGAGCGCTGCTTCGAGGACAGGTACGTCGTCGGGGCGGAGGTCGAGCTCCGACGTGCGGCCGTCCAGACGGATGGCGACCCGCGCGGCCCCGTCGACGGACGAGGCCAGCTCGGCGACCGGGGCGCGCGGGACCGGGTCGGCGTGGAAGAGCTCGCTGTGCACCCGGGAGTCCGAGACCCCTAGCGAGGAGACCGCCGATCGCAGGTCGGCGAGCAGCTGCTGCGGGCCGCAGAGGAACCAGTCGGCGTCGGCGTGGCCGGGGACCAGCGCGGACACGATGCGGGTGAGCCGGGAGCCGTCGAGGCGCCCCGACAGCAGCTCGACGTCCGAGGTCTCGCGCGACAGCACGTGCACGATCTGCAGCCGAGTCGGGAACCGGTCCTTGAGGTCGTGCACCTCGTCGAGGAACATCACCGTCCGGTGCGTCCGGTTCGCATAGATCAGCGTGACCGACGACGCCGGCTCCCCCTCTAGGATCGCGGTGACGATCGACAGGACCGGCGTGATCCCGGACCCGGCGGCCACCACGACACATCGCCGGGCCGCGGCGGGGTCGATGACGGTGGTGAAGCGCCCTGCGGGCGTCATCACGTCGAGCGTGTCCCCGACCTGCAACGACCCGAGCACTCCCTCGCTGAACGCGCCGCCGGGCAGCCGCTTCACGCCGATTCGGAGCCGACCCGACGACGGCGCGGTGCAGATCGAGTAGGACCGGCGTACGTCGTCGCCGCCGCGGAGGTTGAGGTGCTGCCCAGGTGTGTAGGCGAAGTCGGCGGCGAGCGCGGGCGGCACCTCGAAGGTGAGCGCGACCGCGTCGTCGGTGAGCTCGTCGATCGCCGCGACTCGCAGCGGATGGAAGGTCGCCGACACCTCAGTGAGCCTTGAAGTGGTCGAACGGCTCGCGGCACGACCCGCACACCCACAGCGACTTACACGCCGTGGAGCCGAACCGGCTCGACTCACGGGTGTCCAGGGACCCGCACTGCGGGCACCGGACGGACAACGCCAGCGAGACCGGACCGGGCGGCGCGACGCCGTACGCCGCGAGCTTGGCCTTGGCCTCCTCGGTCATCCAGTCCGTCGTCCAGGCCGGCGCTAGCACGAACTCGACGTCGACGTGCTGGTAGCCCGCCGTCGTCAGTGCCTCGACGAGGTCCTCGCTGATCGTCTCCATCGCCGGGCAGCCGGAGTACGTCGGGGTGATCTGCACGTGCACGCGCCCCTGGTCGTCCTCGGTGACGTCACGCAGGATGCCGAGGTCGGCGATGGTGACGACGGGGAGCTCGGGGTCGGGCAGGTCGGCCGCGATCTTCCAGGCAGCCCCCCCGGTGGTCGAGCCTGTCGAGACCATCACCAGGTCACCCCCGGGTGCGAGCGGTGCAGGTGCTGCATCTCGGCGAGCAGGTGCCCGAGGTGCTCGGTGTGCAGGCCCCGCCGGCCTCCCCCGATCGCCGGCGAGACCCGCGGGACCGACAGCGTCGCCTGGACGACGACCGCCTCGACCCGGCTCAGTACGGCGTCCCGCAGCGACCGCGGGTCCACGACCGCGCCCTCGACGGGCGCGAAGAGCTCCTCGACGTGCGGCCACTCTCCCTCGAGCGCCGCCTGCATCCGGTCGTGCGACTCCGCCGTCCCGTCGCCGAGCCGGAGCGTCCAGAGCCGCGCGTGGTCGCGGTGGTAGGCGACCTCCTTGACCGCCTTGCCGGCGATGCCCGCCAACGTGGCGTCGGACGACGCCGCGAGCGCGGCGTACAGCTCGCACTGGTACGTCGAGAACACCAGCAGCCTCGCCATCGCGACCCCGAAGTCGGTCTGCGGGCGCTCCACCAGCCACACGTTGCGGAACTCGCGGTCGTCGCGCAGGTAGGCGAGGTCGTCCTCGGTCCGCCCGGCGCCCTCGACCTCTCCGGCGTACGACAGCAGCGTGCGTGCCTGTCCGAGCTGGTCGAGCCCGATGTTGGCGAGCGCCAGGTCCTCCTCCAGCTCCGGCGCCCGGCTGATCCACCAGCTCATGCGTTGCGCGGTCACGAGGGCGTCGTCGGCCAGGCCCAGGACGTACGGGCTCAGCGCATCGGAGGGGGCGCTCACAGGTGCTCGACCCCTTCGGGGACGGAGTAGAACGTCGGGTGCCGGTAGACCTTGTCGTCGGCCGGGTCGAAGAACGCCTCGCGCTCCCCCGGGTCCGACGCGACGATCTCCGACGACGGCACTACCCACAGCGAGACACCCTCCTGCCGGCGGGTGTAGACGTCGCGCGCGTTGCGCAGCGCCAGCTCGGCGTCGGGGGCGTGCAGCGACCCGACGTGCACGTGCGAGAGCCCCCGCCGCGACCGGACGAAGACCTCCCACAACGGCCAGGTAGTGCTCATGCCGCACCTGCCGCGCGCGCCGCCCGCTTCGCCTCGTACGCCGTGGCCGCGTCGCGCACCCACGCGCCGTCCTCGTGGGCACCGACGCGGTGCGCCATCCGGTCCCGGTTGCAGGGACCGTTGCCGGCGATCACCTCGCCGAGCTCGGTGAAGTCGATCGCGCCGAAGTCGTAGTGGCCGCGCTCCTCGTTCCACCGGATCTCGGGGTCGGGCAGCGTCAGGCCGAGCGCCTCGGACTGTGGCACCGTCATGTCCACGAACCGCTGGCGCAGGTCGTCGTTGGAGAAGCGCTTGATCCCCCACGCCATCGACTGCGCCGAGTTGGGCGACTCGTCGTCCGGAGGGCCGAACATCATCAGCGACGGCCACCAGTAGCGGTCCACGGCGTCCTGCGCCATCGCGTGCTGCGCGGGCGAGCCGTGGGCGAGCGTGTGCAGGATCTCGAAGCCCTGCCGCTGGTGGAAGGACTCCTCCTTGCAGACCCGCACCATGGCCCGCGCGTACGGGCCGTAGGAGCATCGGCACAACGGCACCTGGTTGACGATCGCGGCGCCGTCGACCAGCCAGCCGATCGCGCCGACGTCGGCCCACGACAGCGTCGGGTAGTTGAAGATCGAGGAGTACTTCTGCCGCCCGGTATGCAGCTGGTCGAGCAGGTCCGCGCGGTCGACGCCGAGCGTCTCGGCCGCGGCGTACAGGTAGAGGCCGTGGCCGGCCTCGTCCTGCACCTTCGCCATCAGGATCGCCTTGCGGCGCAGGCTCGGTGCCCGCGCGATCCAGTTGCCCTCCGGCTGCATCCCGATGATCTCGGAGTGCGCGTGCTGGGCGATCTGGCGGATCAACGTACGGCGATACGCGTCCGGCATCTCGTCGCGCGGCTCGACGCGCCCGTCTTCGGCGAGCAGGCCTGCGAAGGCGGTGTCGGACATGTTCGGCACGCTACCAGAGTTTGTTACACCCACCATCCCGACGAGCGCCGTCCTGTAACACGCGTCCTGCTGACAGGATGCGTCCCATGAGCAGCCCCACCGCCGACGTCTCGGTCCGCATCGCCTGGTCCGACGACGCCGCGGCGATCGCCAAGCTGCAGGTGCGCACCTGGCGCGAGGTGTACGCCGACCTGCTGCCCCCCGACGCGCTGCCCGACGACGTGGAGGCGGCCTCGGCGGCCTGGCAGGCCTCGCTGAGCAAGCCGCGGGACGCCCGCAACCGGGTCCTGGTGGCGCTCGAGCGCAACCGCGTCGTCGGCTTCGCGATCACCTCCCCCGCGAGCGACCCCGACTGCGACCCGATCGTCGACGCCGAGCTCTCCGAGGTCACCATCGATCCCGGCGAGCGGAGCAAGGGCCACGGGTCACGCCTGCTGCAGGCGGCGGCCGACACCCTGGTCGCCGACCGGTTCCAGCGCGCCGTGCTCTGGTCGATGGCCGGCGACGACGCGCTGCGGAGGTTCCTGACCGAGGCCGGCTGGGCCGCCGACGGCGCGCACCGCGAGCTCGACCTGGACGGCGCCGGCACCACCCTCGTCAAGCAGGTCAGGTTGCACACCGCACTCACAGGTTAGGCCGCTTGATTTCGGGGAATGCCGGGTCAGGATGGAGTCCCACTCCAGATCGGAGATAGGTCGTGTTCGGTCCGTTGCCGCAGTTCCACCGGATGCTGGTGGTCGTCACCGCGCTCGTCGTCGGCGTGCTGTCGGGCATCTGGTTGGCCCAGCTCATCGAGGGGCCGTCCCTGGTCGCCGCCGGCATCGGCTGGGGCCTCCTCGCCGGCCTGCTGCTCAACTACCTCCTGCTCCACGACTTCCACCACCGCGCGCATCCGGTGCGGGTGCGCCGGCACTAATCTCTGGGGAGTGACCGACGCCCCGCTCGACCCGCGCGAGCGGTCGTTGATCATCCGCGACAGCCTCGGCGTCGGCGTCGCCACCGGGGCGTACGGCGTGGGCTTCGGCGCCGTCTCGGTCGCGTCCGGGCTGTCGGTCGCGCAGACCTGCGCCCTGTCGTTCCTGGTCTTCACCGGGGCCAGCCAGTTCGCCCTCGTGGGCGTGATCGCCGCCGGCGGCGCACCGATCTCGGGCGCCCTCACCGCGATGCTGCTCGGCACCCGCAACACGCTGTACGGGCTGCGTCTCGCTCCCCTGCTCGCGTGGCGCGGCTGGCGCCGCGTCCTCGGCGCGCACGTCCTGATCGACGAGTCGACGGCCATGTCGGTGACCCGGGAGACCAGGGCCGCTGCCCGCCTGGGCTTTCTCACCACCGGGGTCTCGATCTTCGTGCTCTGGAACCTCGCCACGCTGGCGGGCGCCGTCGCCGGCAACGCCATCGGCGACCCTCGCTCCTACGGGCTCGACGCGGCCGTCGGCGCGGCCTTCCTCGCGCTGCTCTGGCCGCGGCTCAAGGGCCGGCGCAACCGGCTGATCGCCGCGGCCGCCGCCGTGGTCGCTCTCGCGACGGTGCCGCTCGTGCCCGCCGGCGTACCGGTCCTCGCCGCCGCGGCCGTCGCCCTGCTGGCCGGCGTCCTCACGAAGGACGAGCAGTGATCTGGGCGGCGATCATCGCGACCGGGGTCGGCTGCTACCTGCTCAAGCTGGCCGGCCTGTCGGTGCCACCCCGCGTGCTCGAGCGGCCGCTCGTGGAGCGGGTCGCCGACTACATCCCGGTCGCCCTGCTCGCCGCGCTGATCGCCGTGCAGGTCTTCAGCGACGGGCACAGCCTCTCGATCGACGCCCGCGCCCTCGGCCTCGCAGTGGCCGTGGTGCTCCTGCTGCTGCGCGCGCCGTTCCTGGTCGTCGTCTTCGGCGCGGCGCTCGTCGCCGCGCTCTTCCGGCTCCTGGTCTAGAGACAGGTAGGACCCGCACCGTTGCCGGTGCGGGTCCCCCTCGCGGTCTCCCAGAGGGTCAGCTCACGCCGACAGCGCTCCAGGCCGTGGCGACCGCGTTGTACTGGACGCTGCCCGCGGTGAAGAGGTCGCGGGCTGCATCCAGGCTGGCGGTCCGGGCACCGTGGTAGTCGGTGCCGGACGTCATGTAGACCGTCAGGGCGCGGTACCAGATGCGTGCCGCGTCGTCGCGGCCGATGCCGCTGACGGTCGAGCCGTTGCAGGTCGGGCTGTTGTACGAGACCCCGTTGAGGGTCTTCGCACCCGACCCCTCGGCCAGCAGGTAGAAGAAGTGGTTGCCGATGCCCGAGGAGTAGTGGACGTCGACGTTGCCGGCGGTCGACGACCAGCAGTTGAGCGAGCTGCCGTCCGAGGCGGGGTTGTCCATCCGGCGCAGGCCGAGGTGTTGCTTCAGGTCGAACTCCTCGCCGATCAGGTAGTCGCCCGGGTCGTTGGGGTTGGCGGCGAAGAACTCCACCATCGTCCCGAAGATGTCGGACGTCGCCTCGTTGAGCCCGCCGGACTCGCCCTCGTAGGTCAGGTTGGCCGAGTGCTCGGTGACGCCGTGCGACATCTCGTGGCCGGCGACGTCCAGCGAGACGAGCGGTCCGTAGCTGGTGCCGTCACCGTCGCCGTACGTCATCTTGGTGCCGTCCCAGAAGGCGTTCACGTAGCCCTTGCCGTAGTGCACCCGGTTGTAGGAGCCGGTGCCGTCGCCGAAGATCCCGTTGCGCCCGTACGTCGTCTGGTAGAAGTCCCAGGTCATGTTGGTGCCGTACTGCGCGTCGACCGCCGCCGACTCACGGCTGCTGGTCGAGGCGGTGCCGAACGACGTGTCCGGGCTGGTGAACAGCGTCCCGGCCTTGCAGCCCGCCCCGAGGAGCTGGCACAGGAGCGAGTCCTCCTTGTTGTTCAGGTCGGTCGTGTAGGTGTTGCCGCGGGTCGCGTCCTTGAGCTGGTACGACGAGCCCGACTGCGTCAGCCGGAGCGGCACCGTGCCGGAGTAGAGCGACTGCCCGGAGCCCTCGGCGGTCTCGATCTGCTGCTCGCGCCACAGCACCTTGCCGCTGCGCGCGTCGACGTACGTCGCGAGCCGGCTCGGCGTGCCGTCGGCCTGGGTGCCGCCGGAGATGACCTCCCACGCGAGGCGGCCGGTGCCCGAGGTGGCGTCGACGACGAGGCGCGACGACTCTGCCTTCGGGCCGGCAACGGCCTCGGCCGCGCTCACCCCGAGGACCGGCGTGGTGACCAGGCTCAGCGGCGCCTCAAGGGTCTGGCTCACGCCGCGAGCGGCACCGCCCGGACCCCGGTGGACGACCCGGTCGCCGCCGATGACCGGCAGCCCGTCGTACGTCCGGACCATCCGGGTGTGGGTGCTGCCGTCGGGGTCGCTGATGACGCCGACCACGTCGTACGTGGTGGCCTCGTTCTCCAGCGAGGCGGGCGCAGCACCGGCTGGTGCTGCGGCGGCCACGACTGCCAGTGCCGCCAGAGCGGCCAGTCCCGAGATCGTGCGCATGAGAGATCCTTCTCGTCGTCGAGGAGGGCTGCGTCTTCCGCAGCCTCGTCCCTCTCAACGACGGGCGGTACCGGGAGGCACGCGCAGGTTCGTGCATTGCACGAACCTGCAGAGGCTCAGCCGAGGTCCGATCTCAGCCCATTTCCAGGAAATGCTCGAGCCCCACCGTCAGGCCCGGGTGGCCGGCGATCGCCCGCAGGCCGGTGAGCACGCCGGGCACGAAGGAGGCGCGGTCGAGCGAGTCGTGCCGGATCGTGAGCGTCTCCCCCGGCCCGCCGAGCAGCACCTCCTGGTGCGCGACCAGGCCGCGGATCCGCAGCCCGTGCACCCGGATGCCGTCGACGTCGGCGCCGCGAGCGCCCTCGAGGCCGGTGCTGGTCGCGTCGGGCACCGGGCCGAGGCCGGCCTCACGGCGGGCCGCGGCGATCAGCTCCGCCGTACGACGGGCGGTGCCGGACGGCGCGTCCGCCTTCGTCGGGTGGTGCAGCTCGATGACCTCGACGGACTCGTAGTACGGCGCCGCCGCGACAGCGAAGCGCATCATCAAGATCGCGCCGATCGAGAAGTTCGGCGCGATCAGCACGCCCGTCGCGGGCGCGTTCGCGAGCCAGCCACGCAACGCGTCGAGCCGGCCGTCGTCGAAGCCAGTGGTGCCGACCACGGCGTGGATGCCGTGGTCGATGCAGAACTCGAGGTTGTCCATGACCACGTCTGGGTGGGTGAAGTCGACGACCGCCTCGACCCCTGCGGCCACCAGCTCGCCGATGTCGTCGCCGGCGTCGATCGCCGCCACGAGCTCCATCCCGTCGGCGTCCTCGACCCCGCGACACACCTCGGTGCCGACCCGGCCACGCGCGCCCAGAACGCCCACCTTGATCACGCCATCGCTCACGACCGCCAACCTACCGGCCCGGCGGTGCCTGACTCCGCGCCGACCGTCTGGCAGTCTGTGAGCATGTCTGTGCAGACCATCCCCCCACGGATCCGGTGGGCGGTCGACATGATGGACGTCCAACCATCGGATCACGTCCTGGAGATCGGCTGCGGCCCCGGCTTCGGAGCCGAGGCGATCTGTGAGCGGCTGGAGACCGGGAAGGTCTTCGCGATCGACCGTTCCGAGTCCGGTGTCGACCGCACCAAGCGACGCGGTCAGCGCTTCGTCGACAGCGGCCGGCTCACGGTCCGTCAGATCGACCTGGCCACGCTGCGCGTCCCGGTCAAGCGCCTCAACAAGGTGTTCGCGTTCAACGTGAACCTGTTCTGGATCCGCTCGTGCGCCGACGAGGTGGCCCTGCTCCACGAGCGCGTTCTCCCGGGCGGTGCGGTCTACCTCTTCTTCGACGCCAACCGCCCCGAGCTGGTCCCCAACATCGTGCGCAAGGCGTCCGCCTCGCTGCAGGAGGGCGGCTTCCGGGTCTCGGTCGTCGACCAGAAGGCGCCGCCCGTCGTCGGCATCATCGGCCGTCGATAAGGGAGACTGCCTTCGGCTGTCCTGCTTGAGGCCTGCGCCGATGTCGTCGCACTTCTGCTGCGGTGGCCCGAGGGGCATGGAATCCTGGCAGTGTGGAGACGCTCGCGGTCCGGCTCGCCAACGCCGTCGAACGCCGCGCGGACGCCGGATGGCCCGGGGCCGCGACGGCCGAGGCCGCCCTCGCCGCGCTCAGCCCCGAGTCCCCGGACGTCGACCTCGAGGCAACCCTGGGCGCGGTCGCCCACCAGTTCGGGCTCTCGCCCACCGATGCCTCGATCCTCGAGGTCGCGGCACTCGCCGACCAGAGCGTCAGCGGTCATCTCCTCCTCGGCCTGCTGTCGGGCGACGCCGGCCCGGCCCGGCCGAGCGTCGCGGTCGCCCTCGAGGTGGCCGGGCTGCCCGCGGATGCCCGCGCGGCCCGCACGCACCTCGGCCCACGGTCCCAGCTCGTCCACTACGGCCTGGTCGACACCTCCGGCACCGACGTGCTGCTCAGCCGCCGTGTGGTCCTGGCAGACCGGGTGGCCGCGCAGCTGTCGGGCGGTGACGACCTGCCCCCGCAACGCGTGCTGACGATGCTGCTCGACGCCGTCCCGGTCGACGTCGAGGGCACCACCCTGGTCGCCTCCGCGCTCAGCGCGGGCCAGCGGCTGGTCTGGGTGCACGCACCCGGCGCCGGCGCAGGTGCCGCCATGGCGGCCGCCGCGTGCCGCCGGCTCGGGGTGGCCCACCTGGTGGCCGACCTGGCCCGCCTCGACCCGGCGGCGTCGGTCGAGCAGGCCGTGCTGGACGTCATGCTCGAAGGCGGGCTCGCCGGCAGCGTCGTCGTACTGGTCGGGGCGGAGCGGGTGCGTGCCGACATCTACATGCGCTCGGCGGTCCCGGTGATCGCGGTCAGCGCGGAGCCCTGGGACCCGCAGTGGCCGGCCGACCTCCCGCTGACCGTGCCGGCGCCGCGACTCTCGGTCGCGGAGCGCCAGGCGCTGTGGGCGCCCCTGCTGGGTGAGGGCGACGCGAGCCGCGAGGTGAGCGGCATGCCGCTCTCGCCGGAGCAGATCGCGGCCGTCGGGCGGCACGCCACGACCAGCGCCGCCCTGCACGGCGAGGACGAGGTGACCGCCGAGCGGGTCCGCCATTCGGCTCGCGAGCTGAGTCGCGGCCGCAGCGTCCGGGCGAACGCCGGCTCCTCGGTCACCCTCGACGACCTGGTGCTGCCACCGGCGGCCCTCGGCGAGGTCCAGCGCCTCCTCGACTGGGCCCGCTACCGCGACGAGGTCGTGGCCATGGGGCCGCTCCACGGGAAGGGCGGCAAGGGCATCGGGATCTGTGCGCTCTTCTCCGGCCCCCCTGGCACCGGCAAGACCCTGGCCGCGCACGTCGTCGCCGACTCCCTGGGCATGGACCTCTACCAGGTCGACCTCTCCTCGATCGTCGACAAGTACATCGGCGAGACCGAGAAGAACCTCGAGCGGGTCTTCCAGGAGGCCGAGGCGACCAACGCGGTGCTGTTCTTCGACGAGGCCGACGCGCTCTTCGGCTCGCGATCCGAGGTCAAGGACGCCAAGGACCGCTACGCCAACCAGGAGATCGCCTACCTGCTGCAGCGGATGGAGCAGTTCGACGGGATCACGGTGCTGGCGAGCAACCTGCGCGGCAACCTCGACCCGGCGTTCGCGCGCCGCCTGCACTTCATGGTCGCCTTCCCGGACCCGGACGAGCCGACCCGCCAGCGCCTCTGGGCACACCACCTCGAGGACCTCACCACCGACCCCGACGACCCCGTCGACGTCGTACGCCTCGCCTCGGCGGTCGAGCTCGCCGGCGGCGACATCCGCAACATGGTCCTCACCGCCGTGTACGCCGCGGTCGCGGAGGGCGTGCCGCTCGGCATGCGCCAGGTCACCGAGGCCGTGCACCGCGAGCACATGAAGCTCGGCCGGCGCCCACCTGCCGGACTTCCGCTCCCCGACCGGTCTTGACCACTTGAGAAATCCGGTCCGTACAAGCGGTTCGTGAGACTCGGAGCGCCCACAAGAGGAGACTCTCTCCGTGAGCAACGGCCCGACCCACGCGACCCAGGAAGCCGAGCAGGCCGCCCCCCAGGTCGCGGCCCCCGAGCCCGTCGCACCGACGACGGCCCCGGTGCCGCTGATGGTGGGGCACGCCGAGGACCGCGCCGAGCGCGACGCCGACGTCATGGCCGACACCGCGCTGAGCAGGCTGCGCCGCCTGGAGGGCGACACCCACTCGCACGGCCCCGGCTGCGACCACTCGCACGTACGCCGCAGCGCGGCACCGCCGAGCGGCGCGCCCGTCGTCGGCTACGAGGGTGGTGCCCTGGACTCCGGCACCAGCTCCGCGATCGAGTCCCGCCGAGGCTCCGGGCGCACGCTCGACGCCGACGTACGCCGGCGCATGGAGACCGCGTTCAACACCAGCTTCTCGTCGGTGCGGATCCACGACGACTCCCACGCGGCCAAGCTCAACTCCGCCGTCTCGGCGAGCGCGTTCACCACCGGCAAGGACATCTTCTTCGGGAGCCGGCAGTACGCACCCGGCACACCCAGCGGCGACCGGGTCCTCGCGCACGAGCTCGCGCACACGCTGCAGCCCGAAGGCGACACCCGACGCCAGGTCGCGACCGCGCCGGGTGTCTCGCCGGGTGTCTCGCCGCGCGCCCACGCCGCGATCGTGCGCAGTGTCGCCACCACGCACACGGTCCGGCGCGGGATCCTGGACTACTTCAAGAAGAAGCCCGCCGCGGAAGCCGCGCCCGCACCCGCGGCCGCGCCCGCGAAGACCTACCAGGGCGGCGCAGGCAAGCTCCCCACCAACCTCGAGGAGCGCGGCAAGGCCGGTGTCGTCGGCACCGTCGTCGGCGGGGCGAAGGTCGCCGGGATGGCGACGACGGGGACCGGCGTGGCCGGCAACGCGCTCGGCGGCGCCGTCGGCGGCGCCGCGGGCCTGCTCACCACGGCCGACGCCCTGACCGGACTCAACAACGCCCGCAAGATGGGCAACGACGCCGAGGCGTACGGCGACAAGGGCATGGGCAACCTGTCCGACCGCAAATACAAAAACCAGGGCATGCAGGCCCTCGGCGGTGCCGTCACGATGGCCAAGGGCGGCGTCGAGATGGGCTACCTCGCGAGCGCCGGTGAGTCCGGCATCAAGGCCGCGATGAAGTCGGGGGTCGCGAACGGCGCGCTCGGAGTGGCCGCCGGTGGGCTCGGCGTGGCCGTCGGTTCGGTCCAGACCCTCCAGGGCCTCTGGAAGAGCGGCAAGGCAGTCCAGAAGCTGTGCCGGCTGACCTGGGGACGCTCGCAGGAGATGTACAGCAAGCGCGGCAAGAGCTCGTGGAAGCCGGCGATCCTGAGCGCCGAGAAGTTCAAGCTGGGCGTCGGCGTGGTGAAGACGGCCCTCGGCGTGCTGGGCATCGCGGCCGGAGCCCTGCTCATCGTCTCCAACCCGATCGGCTGGGGCATCGGCATCGCCGCGGCGATTGCCGGTGGCGTCTACGCCGCGACCAAGATCGGCGCCAAGATCCGCGACGCCAGCAAGCGCACCGAGATCGCCAAGCAGATCCAGAGCGGACAGCCCGCCGACCAGATCGAGGGCGACGGAGGAGGCAAGAAGACCGTCATCGACTCCAACCGGGACATCGTCAAGAACGTCAAGAAGGCCAACGAGCGGTCCAGCAAGAAGAACGGCGGCGCCGAGGTCGGGGACGACGTCAAGGCGCGCAACGTGGCGATCGAGAAGGCCAACGAGGTCGCCCGCCTCGCCTCCCACACCGCCGTCATCGCCTCCGAGATGCGCGAGGCGATGCTCTGGGCCGACGACACCGGTCACGAAGGTGTGTGGGGAGCTCTGGAGGCCGAGGTCGAGAAGCCGTCGGGCATCCCCGCCAAGTTCCCCCACGAGACGTGGAAGGAGCTGTACGACGCCTACATGCTGCTCAGCTCGATCAACGTCACCCGCGAGGAGGCCGTGGCGCCGTCCGGCCAGGAGCTGATCGAGAAGAAGCTCTCCAAGATGGAGTCGATGTAGCCGGTGGACTCTGCAGTGGGCGGTCCGGCAGCGCTCGATCCCTCGCAGGACCCGGCGTACGAGCTCCTCGGCCTGCTCGGTGAGGAGCTCGCCTCGGGCGACATCGACAACCGGCTGGTGGCTGCTCAGGGGCAGGCGCCCGCCCAACTCGTCATCCCGCTGGTCGCCGAGAACGGTACGACGGCCGTCATCAACCTGTGCTTCCTACCGGAGCACGACCTGCCGCCCGTGCTGCAGTACATCGTCGCGCTCGAGCACGACGTCGCTCCCGACGCGGTCGAGAACACGGCCCGCCTCCTGCACCTGGTCAACTCCAGCCTCCCGCTGACCGGGTTCGAGCTCGGCGAGTCGGTGTCGGCCGTGGTGTTCCGCTACCTCCAGCCGGTCTCGATCCAGCCGCTGGTGACCGAGGTGGTCGTCTGGCCGCTGTCGATGATCTTCAACGCGGTCGTCCTGTTCGACGCGCTCATCGGGCAGGCCTGCGCCGGCGCCTCCATGGAGGACCTGGTCTCCGGCTACGGCCGGGCGATGGCGGACCTCTACCGATCCTGACCGGCTACGCGGGACCGACGACCGCGAGGATCTCGGGACGGCCGAAGACCTCGCGAGCGACGTCGCGCACCTGCTCGACGGTGACGGCGTCGATGCGCCGCATCACCTCGTCGATGCCCAGCAGCTCGTCGTGGACCAGCTCGGCCTTGCCGATGCGCGACATCCGGGACGCGGAGTCCTCGAGGCCGAGCACCAGGCCGCCGCGCAGCTGACCCTTGCCGCGGGCCAGCTCCTCGGCGGTGATGCCGTCGCGCACGACCTTCGCGAGCTCGTCGCGCACCACGACCAGGACGTCGTCGAGGCGGTTGGGCAAGCAGCCGACCGACACCCCGACCAGACCGGAGTCGGCGTGGTGGGAGGAGAAGGAGAAGACCGAGTACGCCAGGCCCCGGTGCTCGCGGACCTCCTGGAAGAGCCGGCTGGACGTACCGCCACCGAGGGCGGTGTTGAGGACGCCGAGCGCGAACCGACGGTCGTCGTCACGGGGCAGTCCCTCCATCCCGAGCACCAGGTTGACCTGCTCGAACGGGCGGGTCGCCTCGATCTGACCCGGCCGGACCTTCTTGCGGCCTCCGTGCCGCGGCGCGACCGGGGTCTCGTCGACGTCCAGCCAGCCGTTGCGGCCGAACGCCGCCTTGACCTGGCGTACGACGGTGTTGTGGTCGACGTTGCCGGCCGCCGCCACGACGATGTTGGCCGGCCGGTAGTGCCGGCGGTAGAAGCGGTGGACCTGGGCCCGGGTCAGGGCCGCGATCGAGGCCTCGGTGCCGGCAATCCCGCGACCCAGCGGCGAGTCGCCCCACGCCTGCAGGGCGAAGAGGTTGTGGACGACGTCGTCGGGGTCGTCGTCGTGCATCGCGATCTCGTCCAGGATCACGTCACGCTCGGCCTCGACGTCCTCGGGCGCGAGCGTCGAGCTCGTGATCATGTCGCCGAGCACGTCGACGGCCAGCGGCAGGTCCTCGTCGAGGACCCGGGCGTGGAAGCAGGTGTACTCCTTCGCGGTGAAGGCGTTGAACTCCCCGCCCACCGCGTCCAGGGCCACCGAGATGTCCAGCGCCGAGCGCTCCGGCGTGCCCTTGAAAAGCAGGTGCTCCAGGAAGTGTGAGCAGCCGTGCAGGGCCGGCGACTCGTCGCGCGAGCCGACCCCGACCCACACGCCGATGGCCGCGGAGCGGACTCCAGCCTGCTGCTCGGTGATGATCCGCAGCCCGCTGCGCAGCGTCGTACGGCGGACCTTGGAGGTCACCTGGCCCCCACCGTCGTGCTCGGTGACGAGCGTGACGGTGGTCTGAGAAGGGGTCGACCCGCCCGAAGTTGCCTTCGAGCGGGTCGACGATGAAGCGTTGGTCACTCGGCGGCTTCCGCGCCTTCGCCGGCGGCGTCGTCCGAGGCAGCCTCGTCCTTCTCGATGTACGGGATCAGCGACAGCTTGCCGCGGTCGTCGATCTCGGCGATCTGGACCTGGATCTTCTGGCCCACCGACACGACGTCCTCGACGGCGTCGACGCGCTTGCCGCCGGCCAGGTCGCGCAGCTTGCTGATGTGCAGCAGCCCGTCCTTGCCCGGCATCAGCGAGATGAACGCGCCGAAGTTGGTCGTCTTCACGACCGTGCCCAGGTAGCGCTCGCCGATCTCCGGCATCGTCGGGTTGGCGATCTGGTTGATCGCGTCCTTCGCTGCCTGAGCGGCCTCACCGTTGGTGGCACCGATGTAGATCGTGCCGTCGTCCTCGATCGAGATCGAGGCACCGGTGTCGTCCTGGATCTGGTTGATGATCTTGCCCTTCGGCCCGATGACCTCGCCGATCTTGTCCACGGGGACCTTGATCGTGATGATCCGCGGGGCGTGGATCGACATCTCCTCGGGCTCGTCGATGGCCTCGGCCATCACGTCGAGGATCGTCATCCGGGCGTCCTTGGCCTGGTTCAGCGCCGCAGCGAGGACCTCGGCCGGGATGCCGTCGAGCTTGGTGTCGAGCTGCAGCGCGGTGACGAACTCCCGGGTGCCGGCGACCTTGAAGTCCATGTCGCCGAACGCGTCCTCGGCGCCGAGGATGTCGGTGAGCGCAACGTACTGCGTCTCGCCGTCGACCTCGCCGGAGATGAGGCCCATCGCGATGCCCGCGACGGACGCCTTGAGCGGCACACCGGCCTGCAGCAGCGCCAGGGTGGACGCGCAGACCGAGCCCATCGAGGTCGAGCCGTTGGAGCCCATGGCCTCGGAGAGCTGGCGGATCGCGTACGGGAACTGCTCACGGTCGGGCAGCACCGGCAGCAGGGCACGGCGCGCGAGCGCACCGTGGCCGACCTCGCGACGCTTCGGGGAGCCGACGCGGCCGGTCTCGCCGGTCGAGAACGGCGGGAAGATGTACTTGTGCATGTAGCGGCGGTGCTTCTCCGGGGAGAGCGTGTCGAGCTGCTGCTCCATCTTGAGCATGTCCAGGGTGGTGACGCCCAGGATCTGGGTCTCGCCACGCTCGAACAGCGCGGAGCCGTGCACCCGCGGGATCACGCCGACCTCGGCGTGCAGCGGACGGATGTCGGCGAGGCCGCGACCGTCCATGCGGATCTTGTCGCGCAGCACGCGCTCGCGCATGACCTGCTTGCTGACCGAGCGGAACGCCGCGCCGATCTCCTTCTCACGGCCCTCGAACTGGCCGCCGAGCTGCTCGAGCAGCGCCGACTTGAGCTCGTCGGTCTTGGCCTCGCGCTCCAGCTTGTCGACGATCTGCATCGCGACGCTGAGGTCAGCCGTGGAGGCAGCCTCGACGGCGGCGTAGACGTCGTCCTCGTAGTCGAGGAAGACCGGGAAGTCCTGGACCGGCTTCGCGGCGACGTTGGCCAGCTCGACCTGCGCCTCGCAGAGCTGCTTGATGAACGGCTTGGAAGCGTCCAGACCGCCGGCGACGACCGCCTCGGTCGGAGCCTGCACGCCGCCCTCGACGAGGGTCCAGGTCTGCTCGGTGGCCTCGGCCTCGACCATCATGATCGCGACGTCACCGGTGTCGGTGACCCGACCGGCCACGACCATGTCGAAGACCGCGTCCTCGAGCTGGCTGTGGGTCGGGAACGCCACCCACTGGCCCTCGATCAGGGCGACGCGGACGGCGCCGACCGGGCCGGAGAACGGCAGGCCGGAGATCTGGGTGGAGAGCGACGCCGCGTTGATCGCGAGGACGTCGTACGGGACGTTGGGGTCGAGCGCCATCACGGTGATGACGACCTGGACCTCGTTGCGCAGACCCTTCTTGAAGGTCGGGCGCAGCGGACGGTCGATCAGGCGGCAGGTGAGGATCGCGTCCTCGCCCGGCCGGCCCTCGGAGCGGAAGAACGAGCCGGGGATCTTGCCCGCGGCGTACATCCGCTCCTCGACGTCGATCGTCAGGGGGAAGAAGTCGAAGTGGTCCTTGGGGTGCTTGCCGGCCGTGGTGGCCGACAGCAGCATGGTGTCGTCGTCGAGGTAGGCGGTCACCGCACCGGCGGCCTGGCGGGCGAGGAGCCCGGTCTCGAACTTCACCGTGCGCTGCCCGAACTTGCCGTTGTCGAGGACAGTCTCGACAGCAGAGATCACGGGCTCGTTGGACGTGGATTCAGTCAAGGGTCGTTCCCTATTTCTGTTCACGGAGCCGCCGTTGCTGCCGGTCTTCGATCGAGGCTCACGCTGCGCTCTGCGAGCGGAAGCCACTACCGAGGACCGGGCCAGCCGAAGCGGTCGGCTCCTGGGGGTTGTACTCGGATTCAGTTGTTCGGTGATGCGGTGTCGAGACTATCGACGTTGCTCCGATATGCGGAAACGCGCTGGACACCGACCAAGCGGCGTCCAGCGCGTATTCACAAGATGTCGCTCAGCGACGCAGACCCAAGCGCTCGACGATGGAGCGGTATCGGGCGATCTCGGTCTTCTGCAGGTAGTTCAGCAGCCGACGGCGCTGGCCGACGAGCAGCAGCAGACCACGACGGCTGTGGTGGTCGTGCTTGTGCGTCTTGAGGTGCTCGGTGAGGTGGCTGATGCGGTGGCTCAGCAGCGCGATCTGAACCTCGGGCGAGCCGGTGTCGCCCTCGGACTTGCCGTACTCAGCGATGATCTTCTTCTTGGTCTCCGCGTCGGTACCGATTGACATGCGGGCTCCTTCTCCGGCCCTCTCGGGCTCAGTCGTTGCGCGGCGCGCCCGGGCCTGTTCACCGGGGCACTCTGGTTCCGCGGCCGTTTGACGGCAGTTGTCGCCCGTGCAGGCAACCGGAGAACCTTACCGCGCGAGCGAGGACCTCACCCAATCGGGCGTCAGCGCTTGTCGCGTGGTGGGTTCGGGTCGTTTCCCGGAGCGATGGTGTCGGAGTCACGGATGCGGCCATCGCGCCCGTGGATACGGACCTCACCTCCGCCACTGTTGCTCACGATTTCTCGCGCACGATCGACGGCGTCCCGTTGGGTGTCGGCATGGGCGCTGGCACGGCTGCTCCCGGGCTTCTTGACGTCCCAGCCGCCCTTCGGATTGGCCACCACGTGTCGACGCTCGTTGCCCTTGGCCATCCCTACCTCCCAGGTGTTGAGTCCAGTGTAGTGCGCACTGCGCAACTAATGCGCGCGTAATGCACGCCACGATGTACCGTGGCCCTGAGAGGAGTGCCCGTGAGCATCGACGGTCGGACCCGTCCATCGGACATCTTGGAGTACGCGCACAAGCAGTCAGTCCGCGTGCCTGCGGACGAGCAAGCGCAGGTCGTCCAACACGTCCTCGGCAGCCGCCTTGCCGCGGCCGCACTTGGCCTGAAAGACACTCGCACCTTGTCCAGCTGGGCGCGTGGTGGACCGATACGCGGTACCGACGGAGAGCATCGCCTTCAGGTGCTGTTCCGGGTAGTGACAGCGGTCTCCGACGCATTCAGCCCGGCGGTTGCCGCAGCGTTCCTGCGCGGCAGCAATCCGAGCCTGGGCGACCAAGCGCCAATGATCGTGCTGGCGGATTCGCCACCCGCCGCTGCCGAAGTTCGGCTCCTGTCCGCCGTCGAGGCGCTCCTCTCCGCATGACCCCGGCCACCGCCGCGACCCGGTGGCCAGGCGCCGGCGCGGTGCGGGTGCACCACGACCCTCAGGCCCTTCCCCATCTCGCCGACGATCCCGGCGCGAACCGGTTTGACGACCCTCGACCGCGGACGATCGACCGCTTCTTGATGCGGTACGCGGCGAACTCTCTGCGTGGTTGCCTTCTCGAGCTGCTCGCCGGGTTGCGCGAACTTCCTGAGGTCCGCGATCGGGAGCCGGCAGTTCGCGCGGTCCTCGACTCCCCGGCTGCGATTGAAGCGCTTGTCGAACGGGGCGGCACCCGGATTCACCTGGACAACGCGGCCGTTCGCCTTTCCAGCGAGGTCGGCAGGTACGTGACGCAAGCATGCGCGCTCGCTCTCTATGACCGCGACCGCGGCCCGATGCCATCCACTACCGAAGCCGACACGACGATGTCGAAGACTGCTGGGCCATCTATCACCACGCTGAAGTGACCATCGGCGAACCTGTGCACCTGTCACCGGACGTCGACGAGCACGCTCTCGCGTTGCGCAGCGTGGCCGAGTTGTGGGACTTGCCGCTTCCACCGGCATGGCGCTGAGGTCGCCGTGCTCGCCCGAGCGTGTGACGATCGACGGGTGATCTGCCGGCTCGGATCGTTCGTCCTCACACTCGCGCTGCTGACGTCAACGCCTGTCGTCGCTCCGGCACTGGGCGCCTCGGCTACCGATCCCGCCTGGACGACGCTGGTGCCGGCCGGCACGACCCAGGTCGTACGCACCGTCTCCAGCAAGAAGTACTGCCACCGGGTGTGGTGCACGGTCACGCAGGCGTGGGAGCGGGACGCCGTCGGCCAGTGGGCGATGCGCCGCGAGTTCCGCTCCACCATCGGCGTCCACGGGTGGGGCAAGCGCCGCGAGGGCGACGGCCGCTCCCCCGTCGGCGCGTTCCGGATCAAGGTCACCTTCACGACCGGGACGACGAACCCCGGCGCGATGCCGTGGCGTCAGCGACGGGCCACCTCGGTCGTCTCCTCGCGCGCCGGCGCCGTCTACAACACGTGGCTGGAGGTTCCCGGGGTCACGTCGGGCGACCGCCCCTCGATGCGGTCGGGCTGGGTCGTCGACTTCAACAACGTCCGCCTGCGACCCGGGGTCGGCCCGCGTCCCGTCCCCGGCGCCGGGAGCGGGATCTTCTTCCACACCTCGAAGCCCGGTCACCGCTGGGCGCCGACCGCAGGGTGCACGCAGGTCGGCAACCCGCGACAGATGCGCTGGCTGCTCACCTGGCTGCGCCCCGAGGCGCAGCCAAGAGTGCTACAGGACAGGTAGTCGGGTCAGACGGCCGGCGGGGGGTCGTTGCGTTCCTGGACGACGCGGCTGCCGTCGGCGTACTGCGTCACGGCCGTCGACCGACGTCGTGAGGCCGTCGTGGCAGCGGTGAGAACGATGATCAGCGCGCCGGCGGCGCACAGGATCCAGCCGACCATGGTGAGGTCGACGTTGGCGAGGTTGTCGGTGACGGCGAGCGCGAGGATCAGCCCCACCGCAAGCAAGAAGATGCCCAGTCCATATCCCATGACCTGAGGGTGTCCACGGCATCGATCGGCGAAACCCCAGGTCAGGTGCGTTCCTGCTCGGTGAGGATGTCACGGAGCCGGCGCAGGCCTCGGTGCCGGGCGACCCGCACGGCCGTCGGACTCATCTCGAGGGCTCGAGCGGTCGAGGCGACGTCGAGGCCAACCACCTCGAGGCAGGCGATCACCTCCGCCTCCCGCGGGCTCAGCATCGCGAGCAGACGGCGCGTCTCCGCCTGGCCCACCACCTCCCCCTCGGGTGAGTCGGCGACACCCCAGGCGACGTCCGCCGAACCCGGCTCGTGGGCGTCGGTACGCCGCCGCTGCACGGCCCTGCGCCGGTTGTTGAGGACGAGCCTGGCGATCGTGAAGAGCCATCCGGCGAAGTCGTCGTCGGACCCGGTGAACTCGCCGATCTTGCTCGCGGCGGTCAGCCAGGCATCGGCGGCGACGTCCTCCGGCGAAGCCGCCGGGTCGCCGCTCGGGAGGGACGCGAGCCAGACCCGTAGCCGCCGACCGTGCCGGACATAGAGCTCGCGCCACGCCTCCTCGTCCCCCTCGAGGGCGCGCGAGACCAGCGGTCCGTTCGCTCCACGAGACGCCATCACGCACCCTGCCCATCAGTCGGCCTCCGGAGCGTAACGATCGGGCTGTCTTGTGACATGTTCATCCCGTGACGCGCCGCTCCTCCCGCTCCGACGTCCGACGCGCGCTGCGTGCGTCGGTGGACGAGCCTCTCACCGACGATGAGCTCGTCGGCCGGCTCGCGGCAGTGGCGCGCACGGCACCTCGACCGGTGCCGGTCCGGAGCCGCTGGCGCGTCGTCGCCCCGGCGGCCGCCCTCGCCTCGGTCGTGGTCTTCGGCGGGATCGGGGTGTCGTACGCCGCCGGCTGGGTCGACCCGCCCACCTGGCCGCTCGCCCCGCAACGGGAGCAGCCGCGGCACCCGCAGCCGACGACCCCGGAGCCCACGACCAGCGCTGAGCCCACTGTCGAGCCGACTGCCGTGCCGGGTCAGTCCGACACCTCGGCGACGCCGGCGACCGGCAGGCCCAGCGACTCCGCGAAGCCGAGCAGCTCTGCGAAGCCGGCCCACCCCGCCAAGCCGAGCCAGGCCGCGTCGCCGACCCATCCGGTGATGCCGAGCCAAGCCGCGTCCCCGACGCATCCGACCAAGCCGACCCACCCCGCGAAGCCGACCCACCCCGCGAAGCCGACCCATCCCGCGAAGCCGACCCACCCCACCAAGCCGAGCCAAGCAGCCTCACCGACCCATCAGGTGAAGCCGAGCCAGGCTGCCGAACCGACCCACCCCACCAAGCCCAGCAAGACCGCGAAGCCGGAGAGCGCCGGGAGGCTGTAACGCCCAGCGCGGCTCGCGACATGAACTCCATGACCTGTCCAGGGGCGATCGCCCCGAACAGAAGGAGTTCATCCATGCACCGCATTCGGACGACCACCGTCGCCCTCCTCTCGACCGTCGCCCTGACCGTGGGGGCGGCACCGCTCGCGGCCCACGCCGACAAGCCGGACCGTGAGCCGTGCGCGAAGCAGGAGACGCAGGTCCAGAAGGCGGAGGACGCCCTGGCCCGGGTGACGGCGGTCTTCGCCGCCCAGCAGGAGCACGTCGCCGAAGCGCGGCAAGACGTCAAGCACGCCGACAACCGCTCGGAGCGGGCCAAGGCTGTGGCGGCACTGCACGACGCCAAGGTGAAGAAGGAGAAGGTCGCCACGACCAAGAAGGCTCAGCAGATGCGCCTGGCCAAGGCCAACGAGCGTCTGGCTGCCTGCGAGACGGCGGGCACCGGCACCACGCCCTGACCCTGCCGACTCGCTCCCCGGGGGCTGCCGGCCCGGCGCTCGACACGCCGGGCCGGCAGGTGCCCCGGAGAGGTCAGACCACCGTCACCGGGTGCCGCACGACGGCGTCGAAGAAGTAGCCGTTGGCGTTGAACGGGGTGACGGCCGGCTGGGTGCGACCGGCCTTGTCGGTCGCCCGGGCGAGCAGCTCGTGGGAGCCCAGCTCGGGCCGTCGCCACGACCAGCTCCACTGCGTCCAGCCCCGCTCGCGGGCCCGCTCGAGGTGCGCCCGCTCCCACGTCGTACCGCCGTCGACGCTCACCTCGACCCGATGGATCGGAGCGGCGCCGCTCCAGGAACGGCCGGTCAGCTCGATCCGGCGCCGCCGGTCGAGCTCGGCGCCCCACGGCAGCTCCCAGGCGGAGCGCACCGGGTTGGTCGTCAGCACCTCGTCGCCGATGCGGTACCACTTCGTGTTCCAGGGCGAGGTCAGCTCGGTCGTCGAGATCTCCAGGGAGCCCAGCCACTTGATGCTCGCGATGCCGACCCAGCCGGGCAGCACCAGCCGGAGCGGGTAGCCATGGTCGGGCAGCAACGGCTCGCCGTTCATCCCCCACGCCAGCAGCGCGTCGTCGAGCGCCTTCTCGATCGGGAACGGCCGGCGCACCGGGCCGTAGTCGACGCCACCGGTCGCGTAGCTCGGGTCCAGCCCGGTCGCCTGCACCGAGACCGCGTCGCGGTCGAGGCCGAGGTGACGCAACAGGTCACGCAGCCGGACACCCTCCCAGCGCACCGCACCGACGGCGCCGAGTGTCCAGGCCGTGCCCGACGCGGGCGTGCCCTGCTGGCTCGAGAAGAAGCTGCGTCCGTTGCCGGTGCACTCGTGGGTGGTGATCAGCGTGGTCCGCGGCAGCCGCTTCAGGTCGCGCAAGGTCACCGTGACCGGGTCCGCGGAGGTGCGCGGCGAGCGGAGGCCGTCGCCGTACACCTTCAACGCGTACGACGCCGCGTCGATCGTCGGTGTCACCGTGTGGTTGCGGACGAAGAGCCGCGACTGCGGCGTCAGGTAGCGGCGCGGGTCGACGGAGGACCAGCGCGTCTCGGCGTTGGTGCCGAAGTCGACGAACTGGTCGGCCGGCAGCGGCTTGAGGATGGCCGGAGCGCCAGCAAGCGCCCGCCCGAGTGGCGCGAGCGCTTGCGTGGCGAGGGCTCCGCCGATCACAGCGGCAGAGCGGAGCAGGGTGCGTCGGGTCATCGCCCGAGACGAAGCGTCCATGTCCGGAGATTAACATGCGTAACTCAGTCAAGTTAAGGTCTTTTGATGCTCAGCTTGACGGCCGTTCCTGACGCTTGACAGCCGTTGCAAACCCCGACAAGCGCATGGATCCCCGGTCGACCGGGGATTCATGCGCTTGCTGACCCGCTAACGGGTGACGGCGTACGCCGGCTCCGGCTCCTCGACCACCTGGGCCTGCGGGCGGCGTGGCTTCCAGGGCCACCACACCTTGTCGCCCATCAGCACCAGGATCGCCGGCAGCATCACCAGCCGGACCAGGGTCGCGTCGAGCAAGATCGCGGCCGACAGGCCGACGCCCATCATCTTCATCTCGAGCATGCTCAGCGTCGCGAAGATCGCGAACACCGAGACCATCACGGCGGCGGCACTGGTGACCACACCGGCGGTGTCGGCGATGCCGCGCTCCACCGCGAGCCGGGTCGGCAGGCCGCTGTTCATGTGCTCGCGGACTCGGCTCAGCACGAAGACGTGGTAGTCCATCGACAGCCCGACCAGCACCACCAGCACGAAGAGCGGCAGCCAGTCGATGACGAAGCCGGGGCTGGTGAAGTCGAGCATCCCGCTCCCCCAGCCGTGCTGGAAGACCAGCGTCATCACACCGAACGCCGCACCGATCGACGCCAGGTTGAGCACCGTCGAGATGATCGCGAGCGGGATGCTGCGGAACGTCGCCGCCATGATCATCATCGTCAGCAGCAGCACGAAGCCGATGACCAGCATCAGCCGGCCGTCCTGCTGCTCGGCGAAGTCGAGGCTCTCGGCGGCGCCACCGCCGACGGCGTGCTCACCGAGTCCGTCGAGCGTCGCCGGCACCAGGTCGTCGCGCAGCAGGTGCAGCGCATCGTTCACCCGAGGGTCGGTCTCGTCGTACGGCATGCCGAGCACGATGACCGACGTCGTGCCGTCCGTCGAGGTCTCGACCCCGCGGCCCGAGGTGACGAAGTCGCCACTGGCGACCGCCTTGTCGGTGAGCTCGTCGAGCGCTGCGGTGACCTGCTCGGGCGAAGCGCCGTCGGAGCGTACGACGACGCGCGCCGAGGCGCCCTCGTCGGCCGGGAAGCTGGCGCTGATGTCCTTGATCGTCTGCACCTGCGGGATCGACTGCGGCAGCGTGTCGAGGGTCCCGGAGTGGGTCTTCATGCCCAGGGCCGGTACGGCGAGGCCGAGGATCACCACGCCCGACAGGGCGAGCGCGACCACGGGGTGGCGCACCACCGGGGCGAGCAGGCGGCTGCTGATGCCGCCGCGACCGATGCGACGGTTGAGCCGCCACAGGAGCGGCACCCGCGGGCGGTCGACCCAGCGGCCGAGCTTGACCAGCAGCGCCGGCAGCACGGTGATCGAGCCGAGGACGGCGACCGCGACGACGAGGATCGAGCCGATGGCGAGCGAGTTGAAGGTCGCGTTGCCGACGACGAACAGGCCGGCCATGGAGGCGATGACCGCGCCACCGGACACCAGGATCGAGTGGCCCGACGTACGGGCTGCGATCTCGACCGCGTCGATGGTGGACCGGCCCTTGGCGCGCTCCTCACGCTCGCGCTTGAGGTAGAAGAGCGAGTAGTCCACGCCGACCGCCATCCCGATCAGCACGATCATGCTGGCGACCGTCGAGTCGGAAGGGATCAGGTAGGACAGCGGCGCCAGCAGGCCCATCGTCGCGGCGACGCTGGTGCCGGCCAGCAATACCGGGATGCCTGCGGCGATTAGCGCGCCGAAGGCCAGCGCCATCAGGATCAGCGTCACCGGCAGGCTGATCGTCTCGGCGGAGCCGAGGTCCTCGGCCACCCGGTCGTTGATGGCCGCGTCGACCGAGACGTCGCCGGCCTCGCGCACCTGGAGACCCGAGAAGTCCTCCTGTACGCCGTCGGTCACCGCCTGTACGGCGGCCGCGTCGTCGACGTCCTCCTTGAGCTCGACCGAGACGAGCAGCGCCGTACGGTCCTCGTTCCATTGCGGCTTCGCGACGCTCGCGACGCCGTCGGCTGCCTTCGCGCCGGTGACGACGGCGGCCGCCGCCTGCTCGGCCTGGCCCTTGTCGAGCGCATCCGATGCGCTGGTGATCAGGATGTTCTCGGTGTTCGGCTGCTCGAGGCCGGCCTGCGCGACCATCGCGTCGGCGCGCCCGGACTCGCCGATGCGGTAGTCGGCGTCGGTCGCCTCGTTGGCGGGGATCGCGACGGCGAGGCCGACCGCGAACGCCACGAAGGCGATCCAGCCGAGGATCGCCCTCCAGGGGTGTTCGGCGCTCCATCGCGCCGCCTTCATCGGTACTGCTGTGAGTGGGTTTCCCATGGCCGTCTCTCCTGGGTTGGTAGGTACTTCCAACCCTCGGCGCGGAGACGGCGCGCGTCAGGGGCGCAGGGACCCGGACCGTGGTGGTGCCTGCACCACTGCGCTACGTCGGGCTGGCCGGAGAGGATGAGTCCGTGAGCACTCCCATGACGACCGGCACGCCAGGCCGCCTCTTGCTGACCGGGTACGCCGTGGCCCAGTTCTTCCTCTCGATCCTGATGATCGTGCTGTTCGTGCTCTGGGCCGTCGGCGGCGTGCTCGTCGTCGTCTGGGTCGGGCTCGGCATCCTCGCGGCCGTGCTGCCCGCGACCCGCTGGGTCGCGAACCTGCACCGGACGATGGCCGGCCGCACCCTCGGCACTCCCCTGCCCCCGCCGTACCGACCCCTGCCGCCGGGCGGGTTCTTCGTCAAGGCGCGCACGGTGCTCGCCGACCCGATGACGTGGCGCGACCTCGGGTGGCTGCTGGTCGCGCCGGTCGTCGGCATCACGGTGTCGCTGGTCGTGATCGTGCTGCTGCTCGGGATCGTCACCGGCTTCATCTGGTGGTTCGTGACGCCGCCGCTGATGCAGGCGCGGGCGATGTTCGACCGGTGGTTCCTCTGCTACAGCCGCACCGAGACGCTCGAGCAGCGGGTGCAGGTGCTGACCGAGACCCGGGCCGACCTCGTCGACCACTCCGCCGCCGAGCTGCGCCGGCTCGAGCGCGACCTGCACGACGGCGCGCAGGCCCGGCTGGTCGCGCTGTCGATGAGCCTCGGCATGGCCGACGCGGCCTTCGACAGCGAAGACCCGGAGCAGGCCCGCCGCTTGATCAAGGACGCGCGCTCGACGACCGCGGGCGCGCTCGGCGACCTGCGCTCCGTCGTACGCGGCATCCACCCGCCGGTGCTCGCCGACCGCGGCCTCTCCGGCGCGGTCGCGGCGCTCGCGATCGACATGGCGCTCCCGGTCACGGTCGACGCGCGCCTGCCCGGACGGCCGCCCGCCCCGGTCGAGTCGGCCGTCTACTTCGGCGTCGCCGAGTGCCTCGCCAACGTCGGCAAGCACTCCGGCGCCCGCAACGGGTGGGTCCGGCTCGAGCACCAGGACGACGTGCTGCGCGCGGTCGTGGGCGACGACGGCCGGGGCGGCGCCGATCCGGGAGCCGGGACCGGCATGCTGGGGGTCATGCGGCGGCTGGCCGCCTTCGACGGCGCACTCAGCGTCTCGAGCCCGGCCGGCGGCCCGACCATCGTCACCCTGGAGGTTCCGTGCGCCTTGTCCTCGCCGAAGACCACGCCCTCCTCCGGGCCGGCCTGATCCAGCTCCTCGAGGGCAACGGCTTCACGATCCTGCACGCGGTCGACAACGAGGCGTCGCTGTCGGCGGCGTTGCTCGACCCCGCCGCGGAGGCGGCCGTGCTCGACGTACGCCTGCCCCCGACGCAGACCGACGAGGGGCTGCGGGCGGCGATCGCCGTACGTGCCGCGCGGCCGGGGTTCCCGGTCATGGTGCTCAGCCAGTACGTCGAGCAGCTCTACGCCCGCGAGCTCCTGGCGAGTGGCGTGGGGGCTGTCGGCTACCTGCTCAAGGACCGGGTCTCCGACGTCGCGGAGTTCGTCGACGGCGTACGACGCGTCGCCGCAGGCGGCACCGTGCTCGACCCCGAGGTGGTCGCCACCGTGATGGCGCGCCAGCGCGACGAGCCCCTCGAGCGCCTCACCCCCCGCGAGCGCGAGGTGCTCGGGCTGATGGCCGAGGGGCGGTCGAACGCCGCCATCGCCGTACATCTGCACGTCACCGACAAGGCCGTCGCCAAGCACATCAACAGCATCTTCACGAAGCTCGACCTGCCCATCGGCGAGGACGACCACCGCCGGGTGCGGGCGGTGCTGGCCTGGTTGCGGGTCTAGGAGGCTGTCGTGTCGGCCGGTGCGGCCGCCTCGTACCAGGGTTCGCCCCAGATCTGGACTCCGCGGTCCTCCGCGATCTGCCAGACCGCGCGGTCGACCGCGTCCGGCAGCGCCGCGATCGCGCCGATGTTCAGCGCGACGAGTAGCAGCCGGGCGGCCACGGACGCGGTCAGCAGGCGGTCGACGCCCCACGAGCGGCGCCCGAGCTGGACGCTCGCCACGACGAAGACGACGAGCACCGCGATCCAGGGACCGTTGAGCTCGACACTGGGTTGCCGCAGGTCCTGCGCGACCATCCAGGCCACCCAGGCCCGCGCCACCCACCACACCGGCTGCACGGCGGTGAGGAAGCCACGCGGCCCTCCGGCCGGCAGTGCGTCGAGCAGCCGGTCCCAGTGGGCGTGCGCGGCGTCGACCGAGTCCGTCACCGCCCGCGCGAACGCCCGCTCCCGGACCCGGCCGGAGCCCGGCGCGAGCCCGGCAGCGGACCGCAGCTCGGCGGCGTACACCTCAGGAGCCGGGAGGACACCGGGTCCTCGCTCCTCCACCAGCTCGGCGAGGTCCACCCCCAAATCCTCGGTGAGCTCCTCGCGCACGTCGTCGGGCAGGTCCGCGAGCGCCTTGCGGACCTCGTCGACGTACTGCTGGAGGTCGATCATCGTCTCGTTCATCGCGTGCTCCCCGTGGTGGTGTCGAGGAGGCGACCGACCGCCTCCGAGAAGAGGTGCCAGTCCTCGCCCTGCCGCTTCAGCTCGGCGCGGCCGACCGGCGTGATGCCGTAGTACTTGCGGTGCGGGCCCGACTCCGACGGCACGACGTACGACGTCAGGGCACCGGCCGCATAGAGCCGGCGCAGCGTGCCGTAGACGGAGGCGTCGCCGACGTCGTCGAGGCCGGCGGCGCGCAGGCGGCGTACGACGTCGTAGCCGTAGCCGTCCTCGGCGTCGACCACCGCCAGCACGGCGAGGTCGAGCACTCCCTTGAGGAGCTGGGTGCTGTCCATGCGCGGGACACTACTACGCACCGCGCGGTAGCGCGGGAAGCGAAGGTAGGGCGGCGTGTCTACCTCAGCAGCGCCCGTACGGCGTCGCGGGCAGCGGCCGGATCGGCGGCCGACAGGGCCGCCTCGGCGGCGTCCTCACACTCGTCCATCGACGCGGTGGCCAGCTGCGCTCCGACCGGGCGTACGGCGGCCGCAGCCATCGACAGCGAGGTGATCCCCATCCCGACGAGCACGCAGGCGAGCAGTGGGTCGGCGGCGGCCTCGCCGCACACGCCGACCGGCTTGCCTGCCCGGCGCCCAGCCTCGGCCGTGATCGCGATCAGCTGGAGCACGGCCGGCTGCCACGGGTCGGTGAGGTGCGCGAGGTCGGTGGCCATCCGGTCGGCGGCCATCGTGTACTGCGTGAGGTCGTTGGTGCCGATCGAGAGGAAGTCGACGACCTCCAGCATCCGATGGGCGAGCAGCGCGGCGCTGGGCACCTCGACCATCACGCCCGCCTTGAGGCCGAGGGCGTGCACCTTGTCGGCGAACTCCTTCGCCTCCGTCACCGTCGCCACCATCGGCGCCATCACCCAGGTCTCGGTGCCGGTAGCCGCCGCGGCTGCCGCGACGCCTTCGAGCTGGCGGTCCAGGAGCCCCGGGTTGCCGAACGACAGCCGCAGGCCGCGTACGCCGAGCGCCGGGTTCTCCTCCCCCTCCAGCGTGGCGAACGCGACCGGCTTGTCGGAGCCCGCATCGAGGGTGCGCACGACGACGTACCGCTGATCCCCGAACGCGGTCAGAACCTCGCCGTAGATCTGCGCCTGCTCCTCGACCGACGGCTCGTCCTGGCGATTGAGGAAGGACAGCTCGGTGCGGAAGAGCCCGACTCCCTGCACGGGCGCGGTGCCCGCGGCCCGGGCGGACTCGCCGTCGGCGACGTTGGCGAGGATCTTCACGGGCACCCCGTCGGCCGTGGCGCCCGGGCCGGACCAGGAGGCCAGCGCGGTCCGGGCGGCAGCGTCGGCAGACACCCGCTCGGCCGCGTCCGTCGGATCCGGGTCCGTCTCGACGACGCCGGCGACGCCGTCCACCAGCAGCAGCATGCCGGCCGCGACGGTCATCGCCCCGGCGACGCCCACCACGCACGGGATGCCGAGCTGGCGGGCGATGATCGCGGTGTGGCTGGTCGGGCCGCCGCGCTCGGTCACCAGCGCGAGCACCAGCCGCGGGTCGAGCCCGGCAGTGTCGGCCGGCGCCAGGTCCTCGGCCACCAGGACGCAGGGCTCCTCGGGCACCCCGACCCCGGGCTCCGGCTCGCCGACGAGCTGCGCGATCACGCGGCGCTCGATGTCCTGCAGGTCGGTCACCCGCTCGGCCATCAGGCCACCCATGCCGGTGAAGATCGTGACGAACTGCTCGACACCCGCGCGTACGGCGGCGAGCACGTCGACGTCCGAGCGCAGGTGCTTGCGGACGGCGCCGCGCAGGCCCTTGTCGCGCGCCAGCCCAGCGCTGGCGGTGAGGACCTGGGCGGCCGCACCCGACGCCGCCCCGGCCTTGCGCACGAAGCCATCGGCCACGGCCTGCGCCGCGACGTCGTACGCCGCGAGGGCCGCGTCCGCGTCGGCGTACGACGTGCTGTCGAAGCGGGCGATCGCCTCAGGCGAGACCTCCGTCCGCACGAGTGAGGCGGGGCCGAAGGCGACACCGGGCACGACCGGCGTACCCCGGAGCGAGGCTTCAAAGCTGGTGACCATGGCCACAAGTCAACCAGCCTCCCCCTTGACAGTCAACACATTCGGGCGTAAAACAACACATACAAAGATTCACAACACCGGGAGCAGACGATGACGATGTACGCCGAGGAGCGCCAGCAGGCGATGGCCCAGCTCGTCGCCGAGCGCGGCCGGGTATCGGTGGCCGAGATCTCCGAGCAGTTCGACGTCACCACCGAGACCGTCCGCCGCGACCTGTCGGTCCTCGAGCGGATCGGCCTGCTCCGCCGCGTGCACGGCGGCGCGGTGCCGGCCACGGCCCTTGCGGTGATGGAGGCCGGCCTCGGCGAGCGCGACCAGGCCAACACCTCGGAGAAGGAGCGGATCGCCCGGGCCGCGCTCGACCAGCTCCCGGCGGCCAACGGGACGGTGCTCCTCGACGCCGGATCCACCACCAGCCGCCTGGCCAGCCTGCTCCCCCGCGACCTCCGGCTCACCGTCGTCACGCACGCGGTGCCGGTCGCGGCTCGGCTGGCCGGCAGCCCCCAGGTCGAGCTGCACCTGCTCCCCGGCCGGGTCCGCTCCACGACCCAGGCGGCGGTCGGCGCCGAGACCGTCGAGGCGCTGCAGCGCCTGCGCACCGATGTCGCGTTCCTCGGCACCAACGCGCTGAGCGTCGACCACGGGCTGTCCACTCCCGACCACGAGGAGGCGGCCACCAAGCGGGCCATGGTCGCCGCGGCCCGTCGCGTCGTCTGCCTGGCCGACTCCAGCAAGGTCGGGGCCGAGTCGCCGGTCCGCTTCGCCGAGCTCGCCGAGGTCGACGTACTCGTCACCGATGACGGGATCGAAGCCACCGACCGTCGCGCGCTGGAACGCGCCGGCGTCGAGGTCGTGGTCGCATGATCGTCACCCTCACCGCCAACCCGAGCCACGACCGGACGGTCGCGCTCGGCGGCCCGCTCGAGCGCGGCACCGTCATCCGAGCCGAGTCGGTGATCTCCCAGGCCGGCGGCAAGGGCGTCAACATCTCCCGCGCCTCGGTCGCGGCCGGCATCCCCTCGATCGCCGTGCTGCCGGCCCCCGACGACGACCCGTTCGTCCACGAGCTGCTGGCCGCCGGCATCGACTGCCGCCCGATCACGACCGCCGGCGCGCTGCGGGTCAACATCACCGTCAGCGAGCCCGACGGCACCACGACGAAGCTCAACAGCCCCGGCCCGACCGTGACCCCGCAGGTGCTCGCCGGGCTCACCGACGCACTGCGGCACCGCGCCGCCAGCGCCGACTGGCTGGTGCTGGCCGGCTCGCTGCCGCCGGGCGCCCCGGTCGGGTGGTACGCCGAGCTGGTCGCCACCCTGCGCGACGGTGGCGCCCGGATCGCGGTGGACACCTCCGACGCCCCGCTCCGCGCGCTCGTCGACGGCCTCGCCGATGCCGCTCCGCACCTGATGAAGCCGAACGGCGAGGAGCTCGCCTCGGTCACCGGCCTCGACGGCGCCGAGCTCGAGTCCGACCCGCTCGCCGCCGCCCGCGCGGCCGCCGTGCTCGTCGGACGCGGCGTCGACAACGTGCTCGCGACCCTCGGACCGCACGGCGCCGTACTCGTCACCCGCGACGGCGCCTGGCACGCCACTCCCCCGGAGACGGCGGTCGTCAGCACCGTCGGCGCCGGCGACTCCAGCCTCTTCGGCTACCTCCTCGGCGACCTGCGTGCGCAGGACCCCGCCCACCGACTCGCGCTCGCCGTCGCCTACGGCAGCGCGGCCGCCGGACTACCCGGCACGACCATCCCGCAACCCCACCAGGTCCGTCCCGAGCTCGTCTCGGTCCGTCGCCTCGACCTCACCCCGGGAGGGTGACCATGTCCGAACTCATCAACGCCAGCCTGGTGCGCCTCGACGCCGACCTCGGCACCGACAAGCACGACGTGATCCGGGCTCTGGCCCGGGTCGTGGACGGCGCCGGACGCGCCACCAGCGCCGAGCGGCTCGTCGAGGACGTGTTCGCCCGGGAGTCCAAGTCGGGCACGGGCCTGCCCGGCGGCATCGCGATCCCGCACTGCCGCACCAGTGGTGTGGAGGTGGCGACGCTCGCCTTCGCGCGGCTCGCCCCGAAGGTCGACTTCGGCGCCAAGGACGGCCCGGCCGACCTGGTGTTCCTGATCGCGGCACCGGAGGGTGGCGCCAACACCCACCTGCAGCTGCTGACCAAGCTCGCGCGGTCGCTGGTCAAGGCGTCGTTCACCGACGCGCTGCGCGCCGCGCAGACACCGGAGGAGGTCGCCACCCTGGTCAACGAGGTGGTCGGTGAGCCCGCCCCCACCCCGACTCCGGTCGCAGCCGCGCCCGAGGGACGGCGCAGGCTGGTCGCCGTCACGGCGTGCCCGACCGGCATCGCGCACACCTACATGGCCGCCGAGGCGCTCGAGGCAGCCGCCGAGAAGGCCGGGGTCGACCTGAAGGTCGAGACCCAGGGCTCCGCGGGGGCCAAGCCCCTCGCCCCCGGGACCATCGCCAACGCCGAGGCGGTGATCTTCGCGGTCGACGTAGGGGTCCGCGACCGGGGCCGGTTCGCCGGCAAGCCGCTCGTCTCCTCCGGCGTCAAGCGCCCGATCGAGGAGGCCGACGCCATGATCGCCGAGGCGCTGCGGTACGCCGACGACCCGAACGCGCCGCGCGTCGAGGGCACCGGCGGCGGCGACGCCACCGCGACCGCAGGGACCGGTGAGGGCTTCGGCGGCCAGGCCCGCCGGGTGCTGATGACCGGCGTGTCCTACATGATCCCGTTCGTCTCGGCGGGTGGCCTGCTGATCGCGCTGAGCTTCCTGCTCGGCGGCTACGACATCACCGACCAGGCCGGCACGATCGTCACCTCCAACACGCTCTGGGACCTGCCCGACCTCGACGCGCTCAACCTCACCCACGCGCTGTTCGACAGCAGCTTCTTCGCCTACATCGGCTCGGTGATCTTCATGCTCGGCGCCACGGCGTTCAAGTTCCTGGTGCCGGCGCTGGCTGGCTACATCGCCTACGCGATCGCCGACCGACCCGGCATCGCCCCCGGCTTCGTGATGGGCGCGATCGCCGTCGACCTCGGCGGCTTCGGCATCGCCCAGAGCGGCTTCCTCGGCGGCATCGTCGGAGGCGTCCTGGCAGGCATGTTGGCCCTGTGGATCGGGCGCTGGCGGGTGCCCAGCGCCGCCCGCGGTCTGATGCCGGTGATGGTGATCCCGCTGATCACGACGTTGATTGCCGGCTTCGTCATGGTCACCGTGCTCGCGAAGCCGCTCGGCTGGGTGATGGACGAGCTGACCAAGGGCCTCAACAGCATGACCGGAGGCTCGGCCATCCTGCTCGGCGTCGTCCTCGGGCTGATGATGGCCTTCGACATGGGCGGGCCGCTCAACAAGGTCGCCTACCTGTTCGCCACCACCGGGCTCACCGCAGTGGCGAGCGTCCCCGGCAACCCCGTCGAGCTGCAGATCATGGCCGCCGTGATGCTTGCCGGCATGGTGCCCCCGATCGCGCTGGCCCTGGCGACCGTCGTACGCCCCGGCCTGTTCAACCTCCCCGAGCGCGAGAACGGCAAGGCCGGCTGGCTGTTCGGAGCGTCGTTCATCACCGAGGGCGCCATCCCGTTCGCCGCGGCCGACCCGCTGCGCGTCATCCCCGCGATCATGCTCGGCTCCGCGGTCACCGGCGGCCTGTCGATGGCGATGGAGGTGGGCGTCCGTGCACCGCACGGCGGCATCTTCGTGCTGTTCGCCGTGGACAACATCCTCGGCTACTTCATCGCCCTGATCGCCGGCGTCATCGTCGGCGCGATCGCGGTGATCATCACCAAGTCCATCGGCCGCACCGACTCCGAGGCCGCCGACGACCGCGAGCTCGTCACCGTCTGACCGTCGTACCCACCCCACCAAGGAGAACAGCATGCCCAGCAAGACCGTCGCCGTCGGCTCGTCCGTCGGCCTGCACGCCCGGCCCGCCCAGATCATCGCGGAGGCCGTCGAGGAGCTCGACGTGGAGGTGCTGCTCGCCATCCCCGGTGACGAACCCGTCGACGCCAGCTCCTCGCTGCTGATCATGACCCTCGGCGCCGGCCCCGGCGACCTGGTCGAGGTCACCAGCGACGACGAGGACGCCCTCGCCGCGGTCGTCGCCCTGGTGGAGAAGGACCTGGACGCGTCCTAGCGAGCGCGCAGCGCCAGATACACAGCCCGTACGCCGACGGCGCGCTCGAGCTCTCGCATCACGCTGCCGAAGAACTGCTCGCGGTAGGCCTCGTCGGTCACGGTCGACACCGTCAGGTAGAGCCCGGAGAACGCCGCGAGGAAGGTCGACACCTGCACCAGCGCGCGCGAGGGGGTGAAGGTCGGGTCGGTCTGCCAGGCGTCCATCACGTTGTCGCTCATGATCAGGGTGCCGAAGAGCATCAGGAACGCGAAGACCGACAGCGACAGCAGCAGCACCTGCACGAGCTGGACGATGATCAGCACCAGGATCAGGTTCCAGCGCTCGTAGCCGGTGACCTCGGCGTACGACGCGGGGTCGGCGTCCGGGTCGTCCACCAGCTCGCGGGCGGCGTCGGCGAGCGGCGTCCTGGCGCAGGTGCGCAGCAGGAAGGCGTCGTCCACCTCGTCGTCGGCCCGGTCCACCTCCTCGGGCAGCCGGACGAAGAGGAAGCCCACGGCCAGCGCGGCGAAGAGCAGGACAACGAGCCACAGCGAGCCGACGGTCAGGTTGCCGCCGACCTGCCACATCTCGGTGTTGATGAAGAGGAACGTGATGGCCAGCAGCAGCAATGGCAGCGCCCGGGTCGTCATCGGGAGCAGCAGCCGCAGGCTCCCCGACGTACGGCTCAGCGCCCAGCCCACGATCGGGCGGGCGCGCAGCGCGGTTAGGGCGTACCAGAGCGCCGCCAGCAGCACGATCGCGAGCAGCACCGCGGGCCCGGCGGTGATCTCGTCGGAGAACCAGGCGAGCCCCACCCCCGCCGCGATCGCGACCAGGACGACCCCGACCAGGAGGGGGAGCGTGCGACCGGGACGCAGGGCAGCGCGTACGGCGGCCCGCTCGTCCGGCACGAAGTAGGGCAGGCCGTGCTTCTGGAACCACAGCTCGGCCGCGGCCAGCGGCTCGACGGGCTCCGCCGTCATCAGCCGAGCAGCTCGCGGGCGCGGTCGACGTCTGCGGTCATCTGCACCACGAGCGCGTCGACGGAGTCGAAGGCGACCATGCCGCGCAGGCGCTCGACGAAGCTGACCTCGACCTCGACGCCGTACAGCTCCAGGTCGGTGCGGTCGAGCACGTAGCTCTCGACCCGACGGTCGCGTACGCCGTCGAAGGTCGGGTTGGTGCCGACGCTGATCGCCGCCGGGTAGACCTCGCCCGTGTCCAGCCGCCGCAGCCAGCCGGCGTACACCCCGTCGGGGGGCGCCGCGGTCATCGCGTTGGTCGGCACGTTGGCGGTCGGGAAGCCCAGCCCGCGACCGCGCTGGTCGCCCTGGACGACCACACCGCGTACGGCGTACGGCCGGCCGAGCGCCTCGGCGGCACCGGCCACGTCGCCCGCGGCCAGGCTCATCCGGACGTACGTCGAGGACCAGACCTGCGGGCCGCCGTCGAGCGGGATCCCCTCGGCGGTGAAGCCGAGCCGGGAGCCGGCCTCGCGCAGGGTCGCCACGTCCCCAGCGGCACGGCTGCCGAAGCGGAAGTTGGCACCGACCACGACGGCTGCGGCGTGGAGGCTGTCGACGAGCACCCGCTCGATGAACTCCTCGGGCGACCAGCCCGCGACGTCGCGGTCGAAGGGCACCGCCAGCACATGGTCGGCGCCGGCCGAGCCGAGCAGCTCGGCGCGGACCTTGAGGGACGTCAGCGTGGTCGGGGCGTGTTCGGGGCGCAGCACCGCCATCGGGTGCGGGTCGAAGGTGACCGCCACGACGGGCAGCGCGCGCTCGCCCGCGATCTCGCGGGCCCGGGCCAGCACGTGGCGGTGCCCGAGGTGCACGCCGTCGAAGTTCCCGATCACCACGGCGGTCGGGCCGAGGTCGGCCGGGACCTCGTCGAGGGAGCGCCAGATCTGCACGGCGGACAGACTATCGACCGGGGGCGGCCCGCCCGTCCGGGGGCCGTCGCGAGCGTCGTCCAGCGCGTGCGATGGCAAGGCCGAGGAGGGAGGCGGGCCGGGTTTGCCCGTCGACCGACGAGAACGCCGCCAGCGTGCGTGATGGACGGCGCGCAGCAGGCCTGCGGACGGGTGGTCCGCCCCTTAGACGAACACGGCGACGGCCTTGGCCGTCTCACCGCGGGGCTCGTAGAGCGCGAGGAACTCGCCGTCGGGTGCGAACACCGCCGTGAGCGTGTCGAGACCGATGTCGAGCGCCCGCCCGACCCGTACGTCGGCGGCCTGGGTGTCGTCGAGATCACGCGTCGGGAACGCCGCCCGGGCCGCGTCCGCGATCGGCATCAGCGCGAACTCCTCCCCCAGCTGGTCCAGCGTCCGGGCGCTGGCGAGGTCGTAGGGTCCGACCGCCGTACGCCGCAGCGCGCTCAGGTGTCCCCCGACCCCGAGCCGGGCACCCAGGTCGCGCGCGATGGCGCGGATGTACGTCCCGCTGGAGCAGCGGACCGAGATGTCCACCTCGTCGCCCCGCACCTCGTGGACGGTCAGCTCGTGCACAGTGACGGGACGAGCCTTCAGCTCGACCTCCTCGCCGTCGCGGACCCGCTGGTAGGCGCGCTTGCCGTCGACCTTGATGGCGGAGACGGCGGTCGGGACCTGCAGGAGGTCACCGACGAACTCGGCCGCCGCAGCGCGTACGACGGCCTCGTCGAGCCCGTCGGTGGACACCGTCGCGGTGACCTCGCCCTCCGCGTCGTCGGTGGTCGTCGCGACACCGAGCCGGATCGTCGCGTCGTACCCCTTCTCGGTCAGCATCAGGTGACCGAGCAGGCGGGTGGCGCGGTTGACCCCGAGGACAAGTACACCGGTCGCCATCGGGTCGAGCGTGCCGGCGTGGCCGACCTTGCGGGTGCCCGCCAGCCGGCGAACCCGGGAGACCACGTCGTGCGACGTCATGCCGCCCGACTTGTCGACGACGACCAGGCCGGACTCGCTCACTCTTCGTCGTCGGCTGCGTCGTCGTCCTCGACGACCTCGCGCGGCTTCTTGTAGGGGTCCTCGTCGCCGGCGTACGTCGCGACCCGCCGGGCGGCGACCTCGTCGTCCTGCGCCTTGGCCCGGGCCAGCACCTCGTCGAGCTGCCGGGCCGTCTCCGGCAGCGCGTCGGCAATGAAGGTCAGCGTTGGCGCGGTGCGGGTGCCGAGCTGCTTGGCGACCTCGGCGCGGAGCAGGCCCTTGGCCGACTCCAGAGCCGCCGCGGTGCTGGCCAAAGCGGCCTCGTCGTCGCCGTCGGCGCCGAGGACCGTGTAGAAGATCGTGGCCTGCTGCGAGTCGCCGGTCACCCGGACGTCAGTGACGGTGACGAACCCGAGTCGCGGATCCTTGATCCGTCGTTCCAGCATCTCGGCGACGACCACCTTGATCCGGTCGGCGATCTTGCGGACCCGTGGGTTGCTCATGGTTCCTACTCTCTCAAATCGCCGAGTCGGCGCCAGTTTCATGCAAACTGGCGCCGACTCGACAGTGACTAGCTGATCAGCTGCGCGGGATCTCGCGCATCTCGAACGCCTCGATGATGTCGCCTTCCTTGATGTCCTGGAAGTTGCGCAGCACCAGACCACACTCGAAGCCCTCGCGGACCTCGGACGCGTCGTCCTTCTCGCGCTTGAGCGACGCCAGGTCGAGGTTGTCGGCGATCACGGCGCTGTCCCGCAGGACGCGGACCTTGGCGTTGCGACGGATCACACCACCGATGACCATGCAGCCGGCGATGTTGCCGATCTTCGACGAGCGGAAGATCGCACGGACCTCCGCCTGGCCGAGGGTCGACTCCTCGTACTCCGGCTTGAGCATGCCCTTGAGCGCTGCCTCGATCTCCTCGATGGCCTGGTAGATGACCGAGTAGTACCGGATCTCCACGCCTTCCTTCTCCGCCATCTCGGTCGCCTTGCCCTGGGGCCGGACGTTGAAGCCGATGATGATGGCGTCGGAGGCGGCAGCCAGGTCGACGTTGGTCTCGGTGATCGCACCGACACCGCGGTCGATGACGCGGATGTTGACCTCGTCGCCGACGTCGATCTGCGACAGCGCGTCCTCGAGAGCCTCGACGGAACCGGACACATCGCCCTTGAGGATGAGGTTGAGCTCCTGGCTCGCGCCCTTCTCCATGGAGGCCATGAAGTCCTCGAGCGTACGACGCACGCGGCGCTTGGCCTGCATGGCCGCCCGCTCGCGCGACTCGCGCTTCTCGGCGATCTGACGTGCCATCCGGTCGTCCTCGACCACGATGAACGTCTGACCCGCACCGGGCACCGCCGTGAGTCCGAGCACCATCGCGGGACGCGACGGGTCGGCCTCGGTGATGGTGTCGCCGTGCTCGTCGAGCATCGCCCGCACGCGGCCGTAGCCGGCGCCGGCGACGATCGAGTCGCCCACGCGCAGCGTGCCGCGCTGGACCAGCACCGTGGCGACCGGGCCGCGGCCGCGGTCGAGGTGCGCCTCGACGACCAGACCCTGCGCGTCCTGGTTCGGGTTGGCCCGCAGGTCGAGCGAGGCGTCCGCCGTGAGGATGACGGCCTCGAGCAGCTTGTCGAGGTTGAGCTCGGACTTGGCCGAGACGTCGACGAACATCGCGTCGCCGCCGTACTCCTCGGGCACCAGGCCGTACTCGGTCAGCTGGCCCCGGACCTTGGTCGGGTCCGCGTCCGGCTTGTCGATCTTGTTGACCGCGACCACGATCGGGACGCCGGCGGCCTTGGCGTGGTTGAGCGCCTCCACCGTCTGCGGCATGACACCGTCGTCGGCCGCGACCACGAGGATCGCGATGTCGGTCGCCTGCGCACCACGAGCACGCATGGCGGTGAACGCCTCGTGACCCGGGGTGTCGATGAAGGTGATGCGACGGTCGTTGCCGTCGACCTCGGCCGTGACCTGGTAGGCACCGATGTGCTGGGTGATGCCACCGGCCTCCTTGTCGACGACGTTCGCGTTGCGAAGCGCGTCGAGGAGCTTGGTCTTACCGTGGTCGACGTGACCCATGACGGTCACGACCGGCGGACGTACGGCGAGGTCACCCTCGTCGCCCTCGTCCTCACCGAACTCGAGGTCGAACGACTCGAGCAGCTCGCGGTCCTCGTCCTCCGGGGACACGACCTGCACGACGTAGTTGAGCTCCTCACCGAGCAGCTCGAACGTCTCGTCGTTGACCGACTCGGTCGCCGTCACCATCTCGCCGAGCGAGAAGAGCATCTGCACGAGCGAGGAGACGTCGACGCCGATGCGCTCGGCGAAGTCGGTCAGGGAGGCGCCACGGGGCAGCTTGACGGTCTCGCCGTCGCCCTTGCGGACGCGCACGCCACCGATCGTCGGGGCCTGCATGGCCTCGAACTCCTGGCGACGTGCCCGCTTCGACTTGCGACCACGGCGCGACGGGCCACCCGGGCGACCGAAGGCACCCTGGGTCTGGCCGCGCTGGCCGGGACGGCCACCGCCGCCGGGACGGCCACCGCCGCTGGGGCCGAAGCCACCGGGACGACCCGGAGCACCGGCGCCTGCGCCCGCACCCGGTGCACCGCGACCGGGAGCGCCACCGCGACCCGGGGCACCGCCACGGGCGCCGCCGGGACCACCGGGGCCACCACGGGCGCCGCCGGGACCACCGGGGCCACGACCGCCGGGGCCACCACCGAAGGCGGCCGGGGACTTGGGCATCATCGCCGGGTTGGGGCGCGGCATGCCCGGACGACCGGGCGCGCCACCGTCACGCGCGCCCGGAGGACGCGGCGGACGGTTCTCGCCACCGGGGGCACCGGGAGCGGCAGGCGCACCGCTGGGAGCACCCGGCGCGGGGGCGGGCTTGCGGCCCATCCCCTGGCTGGAGGCGAACGGGTTGTTGCCCGGACGAGTGCCGCCGGGCTTGCCTACCGGACGCGGAGCGGGAGCCTTCGGGGTCGCCGAGGCGGCAGGCGCCTCGGGCTCGGCCGGGGGCTCGGTCGTCGCCGGGGCCGCGGGGGCCTCGGCAGCAGGAGCCTCGACAGCGGCGGCCTTCTTCGGGCCGGGCTTCGGCGCGACCGGCGCGTCGGCCTCGGCGGCCGGACTGGCGGCCGGCTCGGCCACGGGGGCGACCGGATCGGCCACGGCCTCGACCTTCTCGGCCGCGGGTGCCTCGGGCTCGGCAGGAGCCGCGGCAGCCTTCTTGGCGGGAGCCTTGGGGCCGGGCTTGGCGGCGGGAGCCGTGGCCGGCGCCGCAGGTGCGTCGGCCTTCAGCTTGTCGCCGTACTCCTTGCGGAAACGCATCTCCGCGGGGAGCTCGACAGTGGAGCTCGCCGACTTGACGAACTCCCCCATCTCCTTGAACTTCTCGAGAACAAACTTGCTCTCGACGCCGAACTCCTTGGCGAGTTCGTGAACTCGGGTCTTAGCCACGCTTCTCCTTCTGGCCTGAGACCCGGGTCCAGTTCTTCAGCTGGGGGGTTGATTCAGACCGTTAGTGGGGTGTGCAAACTCATCGGAAAGAACTCATCGAGTGCTCATGAGCTGCTGCTCCAGTTTCTGTCGGTCGATCAGGGTTGATGTGCGTGCGAGTCGAGGTACTCACCCACCGGTGCGCTGGACAGTCCCGTCGTGACCCGTAGGGCACGGCCGAAAGCCTTCCGGCGTACCGCGAGCTCGAAACACTCGGCGGTGGGGTGCAGGTGCGCTCCCCGGCCGGGTGCGGTGGCTGTCGGATCGGGTACGACGACCGGCTGGCCGACTGCATCCGAGCCGGCGGTCACCCGCAACAACTCGCTCTTCGCGGCCCGCTTCCGACATCCGACACATGTCCGGACCGGGCCCGTAGGGGCCGAGGGATCCGGGCATGCAGGAAGGGTGTGTTCGCGCGCCACTGCCCATAAGACTAGCGCGCTCGGGCAACGGATATCGAACTGGGGCGCGAGGGCGAGCCTCCTCAGCCGCTCAGAGCCGCGAGCAGCTCCGGCCAGAGCATCCGGCCCAGCTCGGCATCGGCCGCCGGATTGCCGCCGTGGGCCAGATCGGTGCGCGCGGGCGGCGGCACCTCGCCCGGCAGCGTCACCCGGTGGCCGGCCGTCGGGTGGCTCACGAGCCTCGTCGCCAGCCCGGCGCGGGCCCGGCGTCGCACGATCTCCTCGGAGAAGTCGAGCGACGGCCAGAGCCGGTCGTCGCCGCCTGCCGCGAGCAGCACCGAACCACCGATCCGCTCCACCGGGATCCGCGCGGCGGGCACCCGGTCGGCGTACGCCTCGAGGCAGTGCTCGTAGTGACCCACGAACTCCGGCGGCTCACCGACGGGCTCCCACGAGTCGTCGTACGGCACGAATGGCAGCGGCTCACCGGCGCGGGTCCACGACGAGGTCTGCGGCCGCTCCCCCGACAGCGCCGCCCAGACGACGTCGCTGGGCGAGATCGCCACGACCGCGTCGATCTCGGGATGGATCGACCCGAGCAGCAGGGCCGCCTCGGCGCCCCGCGACGTGCCCAGGACGACGAGCCGCTCACACCGCTCGTGGAGCAGCGCCAGCGGGTCGTCGAAGGATTCGAGCGGCACCCGGTCGAGCCGCTCGCCGAACCAGGCGTACGACGCAGCGGTCGCTCCGGTCGCGGCGAGGACCCGGCAGCGCTGCTCCTCGACCCGGCCGCTGGAGCCGGCGAGCACGAGGACACCGACGGCGCCGTCACCCGTCAAGAACATGTCTGTGTCACCGCTGCCTCTCGGCTCACTGACGGCGCGAACGCCGAGTCGGCGCCAGTTTTCAGTCGGCGGCGCTTCGCGCAGGGGAAAACTGACGCCGACTCGGCGACTATCGACATCCGCAGCGCTTCGTCAGCCTTCGGCTTCCTCATCACTGCGGATGTCGATCCGCCACCCGGTGAGCCGCGCGGCCAGGCGGGCGTTCTGGCCCTCCTTGCCGATCGCGAGCGACAGCTGGAAGTCGGGTACGACGACGCGCGCCGACCGGGCCTCCAGGTCGATCACCTCGACCGAGGTGACCCTGGCCGGGGAGAGCGCGTGCGCGACCATGTCGGCCGGGTCCTCGGACCAGTCGATGATGTCGATCTTCTCGCCGTGCAGCTCGGAGGTGACGTTGCGGACCCGCGAGCCCATCGGTCCGATGCAGGCGCCCTTGGCGTTGACGCCCGGCGCGGCCGACTTCACCGCGATCTTGGTCCGGTGACCGGCCTCGCGGGCGATCGCGGTGATCTCCACGGTGCCGTCGGCGATCTCGGGGACCTCGAGCGCGAAGAGCTTCTTGACCAGGTTGGGGTGCGAGCGCGACAGCGTGACCTGCGGGCCGCGCATGCCCTTGCGGACCGACACGACCAGGCACTTGATGCGGGTGCCGTGGTCGTAGCGCTCGCCGGGGACCCGCTCGCCGACCGGCAGCATCGCCTCGATCTTGCCGAGGTCGACCATCACGTCGTCGGGGTTGCGACCCTGCTGGATGATCCCCGAGATGATGTCGCCCTCCTTGCCGGCGAACTCGCCGAACCGGATGTCGTCCTCGGCGTCGCGCAGGCGCTGGAGCATGATCTGCTTCGCGGTCGTGGCCGCGATGCGGCCGAAGCCGTCGGGCGTGTCCTCGAACTCGCCAACCTTGTTGCCCTCGTCGTCGAGCTCGGCGGCCATCACGGTCACGTGACCGGACTTGCGGTCCAGCTCCACGCGCGCACTCTCGTGGGCGCCGGGCGACTTGATGTACGCCGTGAGAAGCGCCTGCTCGATCGCCTCGACGAGTACGTCGAAGGAGATCTCCTTCTCCCGCTCGAGCATGCGCAGGATGCTCATGTCGATGTCCATCAGGCCCCCTCCTCGTCCCCGTCGTCGTCCGACTTCTGCCGGTTGAACTCCACCTGCACCAAGGCCTTCTTGACCTCGGCGTACCCGACCTCGCGGCGGCTGCCGTCGATGTCCAGCGACACCGACTCGGCGGCGGCCTCGACGATCCGGCCGGTCTCGGTGTCACCGTCGTCGAAGGTGACCTTGACCAGCCGGCCGGCGTTGCGGCGCCAGTGGCGCTCGAGGGTGAGCGGACGGTCGACCCCACGTGACGTGACCTCGAGCGTGTAGGGCTGCTCGCCCATCACGTCGGACTCGTCGAGCACCCGGTTGACCTCGCGGGTCGCCTCGGCGACCTCGTCGAGGGTGACCCCACCGTCCTTGTCGACGGCGATACGCAAGATCCGGCGCTTGCCGGCCGGCGTGATGTCGACGGCCTCGATGTCGAGACCCAGGGCACGTAGGGGGTCGCCGAGCTCAGCCTCGATCCGATCCCGAATGGCGTCCTGTTTGGCACTGCTCACGGTCGGGCGACCTCCTTGTGCTGTTGTCGATCGTCCACGATAGCGGCTCGGAGCCGCATCGACCCCACGGCGATAGGGTCGGCGCCGTGCCAGTCGATCCTCAGCTCTCCCGTCGCGTTCTGCTGACGGCCGGCGTGGCAGGCGCAGGGCTTGTGTCAGCCTGCGGCGTCGCGCGCTCACCCGCCCCCGTCAGCGCCGACGACCCGGACGGTTCGTTGGTTGACGAGGTGGTGGCCAGGATCACGGCGACGGCGGCCCTCGCCGCGCGGTCGCCGGACCTGGTCGCGATGCACACCGCACATCTCGACGCGCTCGAAGCTGCCCCACCCGTGCCCGCGACGGCGCCGCTTCCCCAGCTGCGCCGCTCGGAGCGACAGCTCCAACGGTTCCTGGTCGATGCCTCGACGAGGGCCGAGAGCGGCGGGTTGGCCCGGCTGCTGGCCTCCATGTCCGCCGCGGTCTCGCAGCACCTGGTGGCCCTGTGAGCGACGTCCAGGCACTCCAGACCACCCTCGCCGCGGAGCACGCCGCCGTCTACGTCCTCGGTGCCCTCGGCGGCCGCACCTCGCAGTCGGCCGACCCGGAGCTGTTCGAGGCGATCAGCGCCGCCTTCGCGGCCCACCGGGTGCGGCGAGACGACCTCACGACCGCGATCTCCGAGCTCGACGCCGAGCCGGTCGCCGCGAAGGCGGCGTACGACGTGCCCTCGGGCCTGGAGCGAGCCGAGCGGATCGCCCGGGTCGCGCGCGAGACGGAGCAGGCGTGCGCGACGACGTACAGCTGGCTGGTCGCCAACACCGTCGACGAGATGCGTCGGTGGGCGATCAAGGCCCTGAACGAGACAGCGGTCCGCGTACTCACCCTCCGGGGAACTCCCGAGATGTTCCCCGGAGCAGGTGAGTACGCGGACCGCTGAGGCCTGGACTTGAGGCCCGAGAACGTCATCCGCCGGGATGTGGGGGGACTGGCGGTTTCCGCTCTTGCAAAAGCATGCAACACAGCAGACCTGAGCGGGAGTGGGCGCCAACCTCACGTTTGTGCATTGCACATAAGTGCAGAAGTCTGCAGCCGGTGAGGGTCAGATCCAGGCGTCGAGGACGGCCGGAATCTCGGCCAACCGGTGCACGACGGCGTCCGGCGTCCCCTCGGTGTGACCGATCTGGGTCGGCGGGATGACGCTGTGCGGGACGTGGATCGCCCGCAGCCCGGCGTTCTGCGCGCCCCAGACGTCGTCGAAGAGCCGGTCCCCGACGTACACGCACCGGCTCGGGTCGGTCGCGCCGACCGCGTCCATCGCCGCCCCGAAGGCGTACGGCGACGGCTTGGTCCACGGGATCTCGCTCGTGTAGACGTCGCCGTTGATGAGGTGGTCGACCCCGTCGCGGCGGAAGAACTCCTGGTGCCAGGCGCGCGGCCAGATCGTGTTGGAGAGCACCCCGACCTTGATGCCCTGGGCGCGCAGCGACTCCCACATCGGCCCGACGTCCGGGTCGGTGAGGGTGTGCGGCTCCCAGAACTCGAAGTACGCCGTCAACAGGTCCGGGTCGTGCTCCAGCCCGGCCTCGACGAAGAGGTCGGCCACCGTTGAGCTCTGCTGACGGTCGCGCGATCGGCCCCAGATCGTGTCGCCCGCCTGGTGCAGGCGGGCGCGGGAGACCTCGACGTCGTGGTCGGCGTTGACGACCGCCTGGGCGAGCGCGAGCGACTCGGCGTGGAAGTCGATGTCGTGCCAGCTGGTGAGGGTGCCGCCCCAGTCGAAGATGACGGCGTCGATGCCTCCGCTCACGCGCGGACGAGCTTCACGACGTGGTCGACCACGTGGTCGGCGTGCACCTGCTCGCTGCCGCCACTCGCCCGGTCCTTGACCTCGATGGTGCCGTCGGCCGCGAGGCCCTTGCCGACCACGACGATCGTCGGGACACCGATCAGCTCGGCGTCCTTGAACTTCACGCCGGGGCTGATCTTGCCGAGCCGGTCGTCGTACAGCACGTCGATGCCGGCGCTCGACAGCTCGTGGGCGATCCGCTCCGCGGCGGCGAGGACGTGCTCGTCCTTGCCTGCGGCGACGAGGTGTACGTCGGCGGGCGCGACCTCGCGGGGCCAGCAGAGTCCGACCTCGTCGAGGGTGCCCTCCGCGATCGCGGCGACTGCGCGTGAGGCGCCGATGCCGTAGGAGCCCATGGTGACGGTGACGAGCTTGCCGTTCTCGTCGAGCACCTTGAGGTCGAGCGCGTCGGCGAACTTCCGGCCGAGCGCGAAGATGTGGCCCATCTCGATGCCGCGTGCGGTGTGGAGCGTGCCGTCGCCGTTGGGGCAGGGGTCGCCCTCGCGGACCTCGGCGGCCTCGATCGCCCCGTCGGGCGTGAAGTCGCGGCCGGCGACCAGGTCGACGACGTGGCTGCCGTCGACGTCGGCGCCGGTCACCCAGCGGGTGCCCTCGACGACGCGGGGGTCGACGAGGTAGCGGATGCCGGACTCGTTCTTCTCCCCCAGCACGCCGGGGCCGATGTAGCCCTTGGCGAGCATCGGGTGGGCGGCGAAGTCCTTCTCGTCGAAGGCCTCGATCTCCGCGGGGTAGACCTGCGCATCGAGTCGCTTGAGGTCGACCTCGCGGTCACCGGGCACGCCGATGGCGAGGGGCTCGCGGACGCCGTCGGGGTGGCGGAGCACCACGATCACGTTCTTGAGGGTGTCGGCCGCCTCCCACGGACGGTCGTCACGAGGGAAGGCGTCGTTGAGGTGGTCGACGAGCGTCTGGATCGTCGGGGTGTCCGGCGTCTGTTCCGCGTGGGCAGCCGGCGCGTCGTCGTACGACGAGGGCTCGGGAGTCGGCACCCGCACGGCCTCGACGTTCGCGGAGTAGTCACAGGTGCTGCAGCGCACGTAGGTGTCCTCGCCGTTCTCGGCCGCGGCCAGGAACTCCTCGGACATCGAGCCGCCCATCGCGCCCGACATGGCAGAGACGATGACGTACTCGAAGCCGAGCCGGTCGAAGATCCGGATGTAGGCGTCGCGGTGCTTCTGGTAGCTAGCCTCCAGGCCGGCGTCGTTCACGTCGAAGGAGTAGGAGTCCTTCATGATGAACTCACGGCCGCGCAGCAGGCCGGCGCGCGGGCGTGACTCGTCGCGGTACTTGGTCTGGATCTGGTAGATCGAGAGCGGCAGGTCCTTGTACGACGAGTAGAGGTCCTTCACCACGAGGGTGAACATCTCCTCGTGGGTTGGCCCGAGCAGGTAGTCGTTGCCCTTACGGTCCTGGAGCCGGAAGATGTTGGGGCCGTACTCCGTCCACCGACCCGTCGCCTCGTAGGGCTCGCGCGGCAGCAGGGCCGGGAAGCTGAGTTCCTGCGCGCCGATGCCGTCCATCTCCTCGCGGATGATGGCCTCGATCTTGCGCAGCACCTTCAGCCCCAGCGGCAGCCAGGAGTAGATGCCCGGCGCCGCCCGCCGGATGTAGCCCGCGCGCACCAGCAGCCGGTGGCTCGGCACCTCGGCGTCCGCCGGGTCCTCGCGCAGGGTCCGTACGAAGAGGCTCGACATCCGCAAGATCATGCGCAGAGGCTACTTGTGCGGTCGGGCGGTGAGCGAACCAGTAACGCCCCGGTGGTTGAGGAAGGCGCGCTAGCTGTGATGCCCAGGCACGTTGGTCGAGATCGTGTGACGACACGGTCTGATGTCGTAGATGGGTGAAGACCCCCTGTTGTGAAGTGGAGCTGTCTAAGGAACCGCTTCACCAACAGGAGGCCTTCGTGTCCCACGCTATCCACTCCAACGCTGCCCTGACCCCGCAGACCCGGCTCAAGATGGCCCGGCTCATCGTCGATCACGACTGGGACGTCGCCCGGGCCGCCGAGCGCTACAACGTGTCGTGGAAGACCGCCGACAAGTGGGCGCAGCGGTACCTCACCGAAGGCCCCGACGAGGCCGCCATGTTGAGCCGGTCGCCGATCTCGACCGGACCAAGGCGCTGCTTGATCGTCTGCGTCGAGCTCGGCATCAAACACAACCGGACCCGCCCGTACCGACCCCAGACCAACGGCAAGACCGAACGCTTCCACCGCACCCTGGCCGAGGGCTGGGCATTCAAGAAGTTCTACTCCTCAGAAAACGCCCGACTCGCAGCCCTGCCAGGATGGCTCCACCAGTACAACCACCACCGGCCCCACTCAGCAATCGGGAAAGTCCCACCCATCACACGGTTGGACAACCTGGCTGGACATCACAGCTAGCGCCTGTCACGAAACCTCCGGGCCGCTGGTGGTCGCTGTCGGTGTCGCGACAGACGGGATATCTAGTCACCGCAGTCTGGGTTGCGGTGGGTGGTCGCGGCCCCCGGTCGGCCTGCGGGTTGCTCGGGTCGACCGTCGTGGTCGCCGCCCAAGACTTGAGCAGATCGAGCTTGTGAACATATCGAACATACGTGCGAATCATGGTACTCTGTGATATGACCACCCGGACCCGACGCAGGACTCTCGACCCGCAGGTCGACAGCGTGCTGTCCGCGGTCGAGGTCACCCACCACGCAGAGACGATGGCCGCCGCGCGCAAGTTCGAACTCGCCGCCACCTGGGCCGAACTGCATCCCGGTGGAGCCATCGAGGAGGTCGTCGACGCCGACGGACACCTGGTCCTCTACGGCGACCAGCCCCTCGCCCTGGCCGGCGAAGGCGCCCCCACCGTGGCCGAGTTCTGCATCCCTGAATTCGCCCGCGCCGTCGGCATGTCACCGGTCGCGGGTCGCAAGTTCATCGGTGCCGCCATCGAAGCCAAGCACCGGCTTCCACAGCTCTGGGCCCGCGCCATGAGCGGGGAGGTACCGGCATGGAAGGTCCGCCGGATCACCGAGCACACGCACCGCCTCCCCGCTGCCGGCGCTACCTACGTCGACCACAAGCTCGCTCCGGTCGCCCACGACTGCACCTTCGCCCAGATCGAAGGGATCGCGGCGAAGGCGGTCGAGGAGTTCGACCACGAACGCCACGAGAAGCAGCGCCGCGAACGCCTCCGCGACCAACACCTCGACATCGACATTGACGCCGCACCGCTCAACCAAGGACTCGTGCCTATCAACGGTCTGTTGGAGATGTCCGACGCCCTCGCGCTCGAACGTGCGATCAAGCACAGCGCGCTCGCCCTCCTCGGCGAGCACGCCGACGTCGGCCTCGACACCCGCCGCGCGAAAGCCCTCGGCCAGGTGGCGGATGCTGCCCTAGGCAGTGGCGACGGCGCGGGAGCACGACAGCTGGTGATCTACACCCACCACGACACCCACAACGCCCACGGCATCGTCGACCTCGAGAACACCGGCCCCTTGGGCTCCACCATCACCACGGCCCAGCTCGCCGAGTGGTGCCGCAACGCCAACACCACCGTCTCGATCCGCCCGGTCCTCGACCTCACCGAGAACCTCGCGACGAACAGGTACGAGCCGACCCCCCGGATGCGGGAGCAGGTCATCCTGACCTGCCCCAGCTGCGTGTTCCCCGGCTGCGGCAAGACCGCGAGACGTTGCGACCTCGACCACATCGACCCCTGGCACCAGGGCGGCAGCACCGAGTCTTGGAACCTGGCCCCCTTGTGTCGGCTCCACCACCGCCTCAAGACCCTGGGCTTCTGGAGCTACATCAGGCTCACCCATACGTCGTTCGAGTGGACCTCAGCCGCGGGACGGGTCTACGTCTCCGACCTCACCCACAAGAGACGACGAACCCACTGACCCCACACCCCGCCCACCACCACGGGCGGGGACATCGTCACGTCCAGGCCCGGTCACCCGCCGACCAGCACTGGCCGCGCCTCGACCACTCGCAACTGCTGCGGACTCCCTGGGATCGTGACCGTCCCCGCCACGTCGCGCCAAGGGCCTCCGCCCACGCGGAACTGCGCCGCGTACGTCGTGTCGACACTCGGACTGACCCGCCCCTTCTCGAGGTATTCATGGGTGACCTCCAGATCCGGGTACGCCGCCCCCGGCGACGTCGTCTCCTCCGACTCACCATCCCCGAACCGCCACCCGAACGACGCCGGCCAGATCCGCAGCTCCACCTGCCGACCCAGCAACCTCACCATCCGCGTGAACTCACCCTGCTCGGTGTAGAAGTTCGTCTCGAAGTTCACCAGCGTCCGCCCGTTCGGCGGCTGGATCACCAGCTTGGCCGCAGGTAGCGGGAGACGTCGGAACGCCCGTTCAACCAGTTCGGGAGTGGGTTCCGGCCTGACCGCGCCCGCGGGGAGGTCGCAGAAGCCAATTGGGTCCAGGTCCACCGCAATGGCCGTCCGCACACAGATCGCGTCCCAGTCGGAGTCTCGTGGCGGGCTGATGCCAACCGCCACATCGTGCTCGGGCGTCTGGTCGCAGCCGTACGACGCGTGGACTTGCACCATCCCGTTCAGGGTCCGGCCGCCGTCTGACCACGTGCAATCGGCCAGGGCCGGATCGATGGGAATGGCAGCCGCGATCGGGGCGATGAGCATTGTGATCACGGCACGGATCACGAAACGAATCCGATAAACGAAATTGCCCATCCGTCACCGACCCGAACCAATCGGAACTGCATGATCCGTTTGTCTGCCTCGTACTCGACAGGCTCGGCATCTGAGGACTCCTGGGTTATGCCGCCAGCGATCTCTACGCCGACGTCTACAACGACGCGCTCGCCTCCGCCTGGCCGCGCTTTCGCTGCGGCAACCGTCCAGGTGCCACCACGGAACGACCCCCCGTTTGAGTAGACCTGAGCGATGGGGTCGATGAACTGATCGCAGGTCTTGCAGGGATCCGCGCTCAATGCTGCTAACGATGACGTGTCACCGGTTTGGAGAGCGGCGTTCTGCGCGTCCACCCATGCCCGCACGGTCTCCTCTGGAACCGTCGTTGCCGTCGGACTCGGCGACGCCGAAGTCGGCGCGTCCGACGACGGTGGCGCGAACTTCGGCTTGGGGTCGTCGTCAGAGCACCCGGCGACAAGGAGGACCGGGACCAGGGTGAGGGCGGTGAGGGTCGCCCGAGTACGGCTCACGCCGCCGATCATTCCCCGCCAGCGGCGACAGCGAAACGACGAAGAAGCTGCCTGTGGAGGACGTCAGCCGCGAGCAGCGCGCAGGGCCGCGCGGATCATCGGGACCTGGAGGGGCAGGCGGGCGAACGAGAGGACCTTGAAGCCGGTGTTCTGCGTCTTCGTGGAGTCCACGGCCATCTTGATGTTGCCCGGGTAGACGCCGAGGAGCAGCAGCACGCTGGCCCAGCCGGCGGCCCGGCGGGTGGCGGGTACGGCGAGGCCGGCCGCGCAGGCGAGCTCGGCGACCCCGCTGGCGAGGATCACTTCCTTGTGCGCCGGCACCCACGACGGCATCAGCGGCAGGTAGACCTCGGGCTTGGCTAGGTGGACGGTGCCGCTGACCGCGAAGCCGAGGGCGAGGACCTTGACGCTACGAGGGAGAGCCATGCCGCGAGGGTACGGGGCTACTCAGAACATCACGGTGGCGAAACGCGCGGTCTCGCGGAAGCCGACGCGCTCGTAGACAGCCCGCGCAGTGGTGTTCCAGTCATTGACGTAGAGCGAGACGACCGGGGCGATCTCACGGCGGACGAGCTGCACGACCGCGGCCATGCCGGCCGTGGCCAGACCGAGGCCGCGGCGGTCGGCGGGCACGAAGACACCCTGGATCTGGGCGGCGTACGGCGTCGCGCAGGCGACCTCCGCCTTGAAGACGAGCCGGCCCTGGTCGTCGAAGCGGGCGAACGACCACCCGCGGTTGACCAGTTGCATGACCCGCGCCCGGTAGAGGTCCGCTCCCCCGCCGTACTCGGGCGAGACGCCGACCTCCTCGGTGTACATCGCGACGCACGCGGGGTAAAGCTCGGGCATGTCCTCGCGGGTGGTACGGCGGACCAGCGGGTCCGGGGCCACCAGCGGGCCGGCCGCGAGCTCCAGGTGCGGCTGGTCCCACCGAGCCTCGCGCGGTTGGCCCCAGGTGCTCGCGACGCCGTTCCAGAAGGTGCGTACGGCGTCCTGCGGTCCCACGATCGTGGAGACCGTGCGGCCCCGGGCCAGCGCCCGCTCGGCGAAGGCTGCGGCGTCGTCGGCGGTGGCCGACACCGGCACCAGGTTGGCACCGACGTGGCAGGCGGACATCAGCTCGCCCGCCTCGAAGCGACCCCACATCTCGCCACCGAGCCAGCGCGGCTCGAGGTTGGTGGTCGTGGCGCGGTAGTCCACGAAGACGTTGACCACGGGGTCGCGACGCGCCAGCGCCAGGAAGGCGTCCAGGTCAGCGGCCCCGAGGGGTCGGACTCCGTGGCGGGTCGTCAGCACGGCAGGAGCCTAGCCCGACCGACCGGCTAGGAGACGGTGACCTGAGCCGCGGCGCCGTCGACCGACTCCATGCCCTCGGCGATCCGCATGGCCTCCTCGATCAAGGTCTCCACGATCTGCGACTCCGGCACGGTCTTGATGACCTCGCCCTTGACGAAAATCTGGCCCTTGCCGTTGCCGGAAGCGACCCCGAGGTCGGCCTCACGGGCCTCGCCCGGACCGTTGACGACGCAGCCCATGACCGCGACCCGCAGCGGCACCTCCATGCCCTCGAGCCCGGCGGTGACCTGCTCGGCGAGCGTGTAGACGTCGACCTGGGCACGGCCGCAGGACGGGCAGGAGACGATCTCGAGCTTGCGGGGGCGCAGGTTGAGCGACTGCAGGATCTGGATGCCGACCTTGACCTCCTCGACCGGCGGGGCCGATAGGGAGACCCGGATCGTGTCGCCGATGCCCTGCGAGAGCAGCGCGCCGAACGCCGTCGCCGACTTGATCGTGCCCTGGAACGCCGGCCCGGCCTCGGTGACCCCGAGGTGCAGCGGCCAGTCACCGGCCTGGGCGAGCAGCTCGTAGGCCCGCACCATGACGACCGGGTCGTTGTGCTTGACGGAGATCTTGAAGTCGTGGAAGTCGTGCTCCTCGAAGAGGCCGGCCTCCCAGACCGCCGACTCGACGAGCGCCTCGGGGGTTGCCTTGCCGTACTTGTCGAGGATCCGCTTGTCGAGGCTGCCGGCGTTGACCCCGATCCGGATCGACGTGCCGCGGTCCTTGGCGGCGCGGGCGATCTCCTTGATCTGGTCATCGAACCTGCGGATGTTGCCGGGGTTGACGCGTACGGCGGCGCAGCCGGCGTCGATCGCGGCGAAGACGTACTTCGGCTGGAAGTGGATGTCGGCGATCACCGGGATCTGCGAGTGCTGCGCGATCTCGGCGAGCGCGTCGGCGTCGTCCTGGCTGGGGCACGCGACACGGACGATGTCGCACCCAGTCGCGGTGAGCTCGGCGATCTGCTGGAGCGTGCTGTTGACGTCGGAGGTCAGCGTCGTCGTCATCGACTGGACCGACACCGGGGACTCGCTCCCGACGCCCACCTTGCCGACCTTGATCTGGCGGGTCTTGCGGCGCGGGTTGAGCACCGGCGGGGGCGCCTCGGGCATGCCCAGGTTGATCTCGGTCATGCCCCTCAGGCTACTGACTCATCGGGCGCGAAGCCTGATCGGGACCCTGCGGCGCAGCCGCTCGACCTCCGCGCGGGAGAGCTCGAGCTCGCGCCGTACCTCGGCCAGCTCCGAGCGGAGCCCATCCGTCACGACGGCGCAGGCCTCGCGGCGGCTCGCGATCGAGCTGTGTCTCCGCTGACGGCGCTCGGCGAGCTCCTTGCGCTCGACGTCCGACCCGCGCTCGACCAGCTCGCCTACGCGCTCGACGATCGCCCGCACGTTGTCGTCGGCCAGGCGGCTCAGGCGCTCCGACCCCGTCCGGACCTCCGCCCGGCTGCCCGCCGCCAGGGCGGCCCCGATCGCGTCCTCGAAGTCGCCGATCCGCACGTCGAAGGGCATCCGGTCGTCCCAGTGGGTGGCGTAGCGCGTGGGCTTGGTACGCCGCATCGTGACACGCGGGAGCCCGTACGCCGCGGCGACGATCCGGACGTGCAGCGACGTGCCGATCACGATCCGGGCCTCGCGGATCTGGCGCACGATGTCGAGCGGGCGACGGTCGGTGAGCACCTCGACCTCGCGCCCCGGGTCGAGGGCGCGCACACGCTCGGCGACGCGTTCGAGGCCCTCGACCGAGTCGTGCTTGGGGGCCGTGCCGGCCATCACGAGCCGGATCCGCAGACCGCTGAGGTGCTTGCTCCGCACCAGGTTGCGAGCGAGCCGCGCGTGCCCGAACCGCTCCAGCAGCCTGGTGGAGAACTGCACGACGGCGATGTCCGAGCCGGGATCCGGGTCGTACGGCTCGAGCAGGCTGATCGCATGGACCACATCGGGGGCCAGCGTGTGCACGACGCCGAGCCGGGTGAGGAAGTTGCTCGACTCCCGGTCCCGCACCGACACGACGTCGGTCGTCCTCAGGACCTCGACCACCTCCTCGCGCATGTGCGGCGGCAGCACCCTGGCCCCGGTCAGGCCCACCGAGTTGAGCACCGTGACGGCTCCCGCGTTGCGCGCGAACGCGCCCGGCGTCGGGATGTACGGCGAGGTGGGCGCGGCGGCCCGGAAGGCGTCGTACTCGGCCGGCGACTTCGACATCCGCAGCGCGGAGTCGGGGGTGGTGCCGCCGACCTGGCCGCCGACGGTCCAGATCACGTCGACTTCCTCGTTGACCAGGGTGTCCCCGAGCGCGACCACGGGCCGGTCCAGCAGGGGCGTCATGTCCGCGGCGAACGGCGCCGCCGCCACGACCTCGCGGCCGGCCAGGTAGCGCTCGGTCAGCAGCAGGAACAGCAGGTCCCCGAAGTTGTCCCGCTCATAGGCGCCGACGGTCAGGACTCGGGTCTGGTTCACCCGAGCGATACTAGACTAAAACGCTAGACATTCTGGCTAAAGGGTCAGGACTGCAAGCGCACCGGTACGACGAGGTCGCCGACGATCAGCACCAGGCCCATCACGAGCAGGCAGCTCGCGACGACGTACGCGATCGGCAGCAGGCGGGCCACGTCGACGTACCCGGGGTCGGGGCGACCGCGGAGCCGGGCCCAGCCGCGACGCATGGCCTCCCAGAGCGCCCCGGCGATGTGGCCGCCGTCGAGCGGCAGCAGCGGGATGAAGTTGAACATGCCGATGAAGAAGTTGAAGCCCGCGACCAGCATCAGCAGGAAGACGGCCTTCTCCTTGACCGGAAACTCCTCGTGGGAGACCGTCTCGCCCGCGATCCGGCCGCCGCCGACGATGCTCACCGGACCGTTGGGGTCGCGCGGGTGCATCCCGACGATCGACTCGGCGACACCCCAGACCTTCTGCGGCAGGGTGCCGAGGGCGATGACCGTGTCCTTGGTCATCCCGCCCATCTTCTCGATCGTGTAGAGCGGTCCCCCGGTCATCAGGCCCGCGAACGTCGGGCTCACGCCGAGGAAGCCGACCTGGGTCAGCTTCTCGTCCGTGAGCGAGGTCGGCCGAGCCGTCACCGTCGTGTTCGTCGTGAGGGACAGCTCCTGGCCGTCGCGCTCGACGACGATCGTGGCGGCGCCGTCCTCATTGGCCCGGATCTCGTCCTGCATCGCCTCCCAGGTCGTGAACGGGACACCGTTGAAGGAGACGATCCGGTCACCCGCCTGGATGCCGGCCTCCTTGGCCGGCGCGACCGGGTCGGTCGGCTTGCACGCCCGGTCCAGCTCCGAGGCCGGCAGCACGCAGTCCACGACCTCGCTCACGACCGGGCTGTAGGGCTTGGCCTCGCTGGGGTTGCCGTACGTCGCGAAGACTCCGGCGAAGATGAAGAACGCGATGAGCAGGTTCACCGTCGGCCCGCCGGCCATCACGATGACCTTCTTCCACCACGTCATCTTGTAGAAGAGCCGGTCGGAGTCCTCGGGCTTGATCGTCTCCCACTCGGCCGCGCGCGCGTCGGAGATGAGCTGGGTGAACATGCCGGTGTTGGACTTGCGGACCCTGACGACCTGGTTGCCCTGCTCGTCGACGTCGACCTCGTCGGCCAGCTCGACGGCGCCAGGCGGGAGCATGCCGACGATCTTGACGTAGCCGCCGAGCGGGACCGCCTTGACGCCGTACTCGGTCTCCCCGACCTGCTTGCTCCACACCGTCGGCCCGAAGCCGATGAAGTACTGGGTCACCTTCCCGCCGAACGCCTTGGCGGGGATCATGTGGCCGAGCTCGTGCAGGCCGATCGACGCCAGGATGGCGAGCACGAAGATCACCACGCCCAGCAGGTAGAACAGGCCTGTCATCGGGTTCCTTCGATCAGCTCGGTGGCGGCGGTGCGCGCCCAGGAGTCGGCCGCGAGGACGTCCTCGACGGTCATCGACTGCCCTTCAGAGGGTACGTCGTCACTGCTGAGAACAGCCTGAACCGTTGGCACGATCTCGGTGAAAGCGAGCCGCCCGTTGCGGAAGGCGTCGACGCACACCTCGTTGGCCGCGTTGTAGACGGCCGGAGCCGTGCCACCGCGCTCCCCCGCCGCGCGCGCCAGCGCGACCGCCGGGAACGCGTCGTCGTCGAGCGGGAAGAACTCCCAGGTCTCCGGACGGGTCCAGTCGACCGAGGGCGCCGCGTCGGGCACCCGGTCGGGCCAGGCGAGACCGAGCGCGATCGGGATGAGCATGGTCGGCGGGCTGGCCTGCACGAGCGTCGAGCCGTCGACGAACTCCACCATCGAGTGCACGACGCTCGTCGGGTGCACCACGACCTCGATCCGGTCGAACGGGATGCCGAAGAGCAGGTGCGCCTCGATCACCTCGAGCCCCTTGTTGACCAGGGTCGCCGAGTTGATCGTGATCACCGGGCCCATCGCCCAGGTCGGGTGCGCCATCGCCTGCTCGGGCGTGACCGTCGTGAGCTCCTCGCGGGTGCGCCCACGGAAGGGACCGCCGCTGGCGGTCAGCACCAGGCGGCGTACCTCCTCGGGGCTGCCGCCACGCAGGCACTGGGCGAGCGCGCTGTGCTCGGAGTCGACCGGCACGATCTGGCCCGGCTTGGCGCGGTCGAGGACCAGCGGGCCACCCATGATCAGCGACTCCTTGTTGGCGAGCGCGAGGGTGTTGCCCGCGTCGAGCGCGGCCAGGGTCGGGCGCAACCCGACCGCACCAGTGATGCCGTTGAGCACCACGTCGCACTCGCGCCCGGCCGCCTCGGTCGAGGCCTCCTCACCGAGCCCGGCGTACGCCGGCTTGAACTCGGCCACCTGCGCGTCGAAGAGGTCGGGGTTGGAGCCCCCCGCGGTCAGGCCGACGACCCGGAAGCGGTCGGGGTTGGCCCGCACCAGCTCGAGCGCCTGGGTGCCGATCGAGCCCGTGCTTCCGAGGACCACCACATCTCTCACCCAGCCAGTGTCCCGCACTAGGCTCGCGACATGAGCATCGAGCAGGAGCGCCGCCTCGTCACCGCGATCCCGGGTCCCCGGTCCCTCGAGCGGCTGGACCGCAAGTTGGCCCACGTCGCCGATGGCGTCGGCACCACGCTCCCGGTCTTCATCACCCAGGCGGGCGGCGGGATCCTCGTCGACGTCGACGACAACCAGCTGATCGACCTCGGCTCCGGCATCGCGGTGACCACGGTCGGCAACGCGGCGCCCGCCGTCGTACGCAACGTGCAGGCACAGGTCGCCGCCTTCACGCACACCTGCTTCATGATCACGCCGTACGACGGCTACGTGGACGTCTGCGCCGCGCTCGCCGAGGTCACCCCCGGTGACCACGCCAAGAAGTCGGCGCTCTTCAACTCCGGCGCCGAGGCCGTCGAGAACGCCGTCAAGATCGCGCGGGTCGCGACCGGTCGCGACGCGGTCGCCGTCTTCGACCACGCCTACCACGGCCGCACCAACCTCACGATGGCGATGACCGCGAAGAACATGCCGTACAAGAACGGCTTCGGCCCGTTCGCCGGCGAGGTCTACCGCGCGCCGATGTCCTACCCGCTGCGCGACGGCCTGACCGGCGAGCAGGCGGCCGCCCGCGCGATCGACGTGCTGGAGAAGCAGGTCGGAGCCGGCAACCTCTCCTGCATCGTCATCGAGCCGATCCAGGGCGAGGGCGGCTTCGTCGTCCCGGCCCCGGGCTTCCTGCCCGCGCTGGCCGCATGGGCGAAGGACAACGGCGTCGTCTTCATCGCCGACGAGATCCAGACCGGCTTCTGCCGCACCGGCGACTGGTTCGCGAGCGACGACGAGGGCGTCGTGCCCGACCTGGTGACGACCGCCAAGGGGATCGCGGGCGGCCTCCCCCTCGCGGCGGTGACCGGCCGGGCCGAGCTGATGGACAGCGTCCACGTCGGCGGCCTCGGTGGCACGTACGGCGGCAACCCGGTCGCCTGCGCGGCCGCGCTCGGCGCGCTGGAGGAGATGCGCGGAGGCGAGCTCGACGCCCGCGCCCGCGAGATCGGCGCGATCATGTCGACCCGGCTCGGTGAGCTCGCTGCCGTGCACGACGTGGTCGCCGACATCCGCGGTCGCGGCGCGATGATGGCGATCGAGCTCTGCAAGCCCGGGACCACCGAGCCCGACCCGGTGCGGACCGCCGCGGTCGCGGCGTACTGCCACCAGCAGGGCGTCGTGGTGCTCACCTGCGGCACCTGGGGCAACGTCTTCCGCTTCCTGCCGCCGCTCTCGATCAGCGACGCCCTGCTCGACGAGGCATTCGACGTCGTCGCGGAGGCGTTCGCCGCGACCATGTGACGGCGAGGGTGCGGGGGCGGATAGGGGAATTCACCCGGCGACCGCGGTCGGTGCACCGCGGGCATCGGGCGTCCGCCCCCGCACTTCCCAGAGCGTCGGAACCGGCCGGTGCGTTACATGCCCATCCGGCATCAGTGACGCCGATCACCCAAAATTGTTGACACGCGTCAACTAGAACCTGTTCCATGCGTGCATGACGTTTGACGCGATCATCAAGGGCGGCCGCTGGTTCGACGGCACGGGCGCCGAGTCCGCGATCAGGAACCTCGGCGTACGAGACGGCCGCGTCGAGGTCGTCACCACCGACGACCTCGACGAGACCGGCTGCCCCGAGGTGGTCGATGCCCAGGGCAAGTGGGTGATCCCGGGCCTGGTCGACATCCACACGCACTACGACATCGAGGTGCTCGACGGGCCGGGTCTTCCCGAGTCCGTGCGGCACGGCGTGACCACGTTGCTGCTCGGCTCGTGCTCGCTCTCGACGGTCCACGTGGGCGGCGTCGACGCCGGCGACCTCTTCGGCCGGGTCGAGGCGATCCCGCGCCAGCACGTGATCCGGGCGGTCGACGAGCACCGGGACTGGAGCACCGCCGAGCAGTACGTCGACGCGCTCGAGTCGCTCCCCCTCGGCCCGAACCTCGCGGCCTTCATCGGCCACTCCGACATGCGCACCGCGACGATGGGCCTGGACCGCGCCACCCGCAAGGAGGTGCGGCCGACCCGGCGCGAGCAGGCGCGGATGGAGTCGATGCTCGACGAGGCGCTCGACGCCGGCTTCGTGGGCATGTCGGCCCAGCAGCTGCTCTTCGACAAGATCGACGGCGACCTGTGCCGCTCGCGCACCCTGCCCTCGACGTACGCCAAGGGCAAGGAGATGCGCGGCCTGCGCTCGATCCTGCGCCGTCGGCGCCGGGCGCTGCAGGCCGGGCCGGACGCCAGCCACCCGCACACAATCGGCGTCCAGGCGCTCGGGTCGATCGGCTGGTTCGGCAAGCCCGCTCTGCGCACCAGCCTGCTCTCGGCCGCCGACATCAAGGCGATCCCGTTCGTCATCCACCTGATGGCGCCGATCGCCACCATCGTCAACAAGATCGGCGCCGACTTCCGGTGGCAGCACCTGCCGGTGCCGTTCGAGGTGTACGCCGACGGCATCGACCTGGTGATCTTCGAGGAGTTCGGCTCCGGCGCGATGGCGCTGCACATCCAGGAGAAGCTGGCCCGCGACGAGCTGATGCGCGACCCGGCGTACCGCGAGAAGTTCCGCAAGGACTACGAGAGCAAGTACGGCCCGAGGGTCTGGCACCGCGACTTCTTCGACGCCGAGATCGTGGCCTGCCCCGACGAGTCGGTGGTCGGTAAGTCCTTCGGCCAGGTCGGCGTCGAGCGCGGCGGCAAGCACCCGGTCGACGCGTTCCTCGACCTCGTGCTCGAGCACGGGACCGATATCCGCTGGCGTACGACGATCAGCAACCACCGTCCCGCCGTACTGCAGAAGCTCGCGGCGAACCCCGGCATCCAGATCGGGTTCTCCGACGCCGGGGCGCACCTGCGCAACATGGCCTTCTACAACTTCGGGCTGCGGCTGCTCAAGCACGTGCGCGACGCCGAGATGGCCGGCAAGCCCTTCATGACCACCGAGCAGGCGGTGCACCGACTGACCGGCGAGCTCGGCGAGTGGTACCGGATCGATGCCGGCACCCTGCGCGAGGGCGACCGTGCCGACCTGGTGGTGATCGACCCCGAGCGGTTGGACGCCACCCTGGAGGACTACGCCGAGAGCCCCGTCGAGCAGTACGGCGGTCTGTCGCGGATGGTCAACCGCAACGACGCCGCCGTACCGGCCGTGTTCGTCAGCGGACGGCGGGTGGTGACCGACGGTGAGCCGTCGGCACTCCTCGGCGTCGAGCGCACCGGGCAGTTCCTGCGCGCCGATCGGCCGGGCGAACCAGTGGCTTCGAGGCTCGGCGCCAGCGCGCCTCGCACCTCAACCACCGAGGTGGCCTCGTGAGCCGCACGCCGAAGGAGGCCGTGCTCGGCCTGTGGCGGACGCTGTCCGCGCGCGACTACGACGGCATCGCCGACTGGGTCACCGACGACTGCATCTACCTGGACATGCCGGTCGGCCCGACCCTGGCCGCCCGCGGCCCCGCTGACATCGCCAAGCGCCTGCAGGTCGGCTGGGGCGGGTTGGCGGCGTACGAGAACCATGACGGGCTGATCGTCGCCGAGGGCGACGACGTGATGTACGAGCACTCGGAGACCTGGACCTTTCCGACCGGCGAGGTCTTCACGCTCCAGTTCGCCACCGTGCACCGGGTCCGCGACGGCAAGGTCTGCCTCTGGAAGGACTACTGGGACTACGGCGCGGTCATGAACAACGCGCCCGCGTCCTGGGTCGAGGGCCTCGCGAGCGCCGACACGTCGTGGGTGTACGACGCGAGCGGCGACGTCTGACACGCACGAAGGGCCCCGACCGCAGCTGCGGTCGGGGCCCTTCGTGATGAGATCAGGAGACGCGGACGTTCTCCGCCTGCGGGCCCTTGGGGCCCTGGGCGAGGTCGAACTCGACCTTCTGGTTCTCCTCGAGCGACTTGTAGCCGCCCGACTGGATGGCGGAGAAGTGGACGAACACGTCCTCGCCGCCGCCGTCCTGCGCGATGAAGCCGAAGCCCTTGTCGGCGTTGAACCACTTGACGGTGCCCTGAGCCATGATCGTTTCCTTTGGTTACGTGTCGGGGGCAGTGTGCCCTCGAGCTGCTGAAGACATCCATCTGTGCTGATGTCCAGCGAACCGAAAACCAGGAGTACGAGATACAAGCCGCGACATCGTGTGCGGCGAGGACGGCTTGCAGAGCCATCCCTTCAACGAGACCCACGATAGGGCATCGAGCCCGGTTCCCGTCAGCCTGCGACGTCGCCGGGTCGCTCCCGTGGTCCAGACCAAGCGGTCCGATGCTGCCCGTCGCGTCCTCAAAAGTCGGTACTCGGCACAGCGTTCGGCGATCTCATTGCTGCGGCCCGCGAAGGTCGGCGGCATGGGGGTCATCGAGCTCGTCGACCAGTCGGCCGCGATCGCACTCCAGCACGCTTCGGAGCTGGAGGCGCATCTGCGATCAGCGGGGGACGCCGCCGACCCAGCGCTGCTCGAGTGCCGGGAGGAGATGCATCAGCTCGTCGCCGACATCGTGTCCCTGCGCAATGCGGCCGAGCTGCTCAAGCGCGAGCTCGCTCAACCCGCCAAGTGACCCCAGGACGGGGCCAGCTCCGTCCACGGGCCGACGGCGGCGATGCGCCCCTCGACGAGGACGACCACGCGGTCGGCCTGGGCGAGGGCGGCACGCTTGCTGGTGGCGCCGATGACGGTCGCGCCGCGGGCCCGGAGCGCCGACCACAGCTCGATCTCGGTGGCGGCGTCGAGGGCGGACGAGACGTCGTCGGCAAGGAGGATCTCGGCGTCGCAGGCGAGGCCGCGGGCCAGAGCGAGGCGCTGGACCTGACCTCCGGAGAGGCGGACGCCGCGGTGGCCGACGAGGGAGTCCGGGCCACCCGCGCTCTCGACGTCGGGCAGCATCCGGGCGCTCTCGAGCGCCGGCAGGACGACCCGGCCCGGGTGGTCGAGACGGACGTTGTCGGTGAACGTGCCGGACAGCACCCGCGGCACCTGGGCGACATGGGCGATCCGACCCGGACGCAGGAACGTCTCACGGTCGCCGGCCGACTCGCCGTTCCACCGGATCTCGCCGGTCGACGAGACCAGGCCGGCCAGGGCCGAGAGCAGGCTGGACTTGCCCGATCCGACCTGACCCAGGAGCAGCACCAGCTCCCGGGAACCCACGGTCAGGTCGACGTCGCTGACACCGATCGTGCCGTCGTCGTGGATGGCGGAGACGCCACGCAGCTCGAGGGTGCCCAGCGGGTCCCGGGGACCAGGAGCCGGGGCCGGCGCGACCCCGCGCACCAGGTCGACTCCCGGCGGGAGGTGCATCAGGTCGCCGCCGCCGGCCAGCCGGCTGGTGGTCTGCATCCACGCCCGAGTGCCGGGAGCCTCCGTGATGACCGCACCCGCGACCCTCCCGAACCAGTCGAAGCCGTTGACCGCGCCGGCCACCAGCAAAGCGGTCGCCAGCCCCCACCCGCCGGCGGCGAGGATGCCCCAGGCGGCGACCACGCCGCACTGCACCATCACGATCGGTACGCCGTCGAGCAGTGCCTGCACCCGGTGCTCGCGCACCGCGGCGTCGACGCGCCCGCCGTCGACCTCGCGGAGGTGGGCGTGCACGCTCGGGGTGGAGGCCGCGAGCTTGACGGTGCGGATCGAGTCGAGCGCCGAGACCAGCGAGCGGCCGAAGCGGGCGCGGGCGGCAGCAGACGCCGCCGCCGACCTGCCCGCGACCGGCCGACCAAGGGTCGAGGCGAGCGACGAGGCCACCATCACGGCCAGCAGCACGCCACCGGCCAACAGGCTCTGCGCCAGGATGGCCGTGACCAAGGCGATCACCAGGCCGTTGCCGAAGTCGACCCACCGATCGGCGTACCGCGCGAGCCGGTCGGCGTCCATGGTGCGGGCGACCACCTCGCCGGGAGGCGTACGGCGCAGCCGGTGCTGGTCGGTCTGCCCGGCGAGGACGGCGGTCCGGACCCGTAGCATCACCGCGATCCACCAGCGCGGGTAGAGCCGGATCGCCTCGGCCAGCAGCACCGGGGAGGCCAGCAGCGAGACCACCACGGCGAGGGTCAGCATCGTGGGGCTGTCCCCACGCTGCAGCGCCACGACGAGGTGGCCCCAGATCCAGCCGGTCACGGCGCCGAAGGCGCCGCAGAGCGCCGAGGCGAGGAAGATCGCGACGCTCAACATGCCCCACTGCGGCTCGATCAGGAGCGCCGAGGTCGTCGCCCGGGCGAGTCCAGGGACCGGTTCGAGGTCCGGCTCGGCGGGCGGCGTACCGACGCGTCGGGCGGTGCCGACCTGGGTCGACCGGGACTCCGCGACGGCTCCGCGGTCGTCGTCGTCGGACGCCTCGAGCAGGGAGCGGAACGGACCCGGCTCCGAGGCGAGCTGTGCGCGTGGGCCGCGCTGGACCACCCGCCCGGCGTCGAGCACCGCGACCTGCTCGGCGCGCTCCGTGGTCGACAGCCGGTGGGCAACCAGGAGACCGGTGCGGCCCGACAACAGCCGCTCGGCGGCGCGCACCACGTTGGCCTCGGTGACCGGGTCCATCCGGGCAGTCGCCTCGTCGAGCACGACGACACTGACGTCGCGCACCAGCAGCCGGGCGAACGCGACCAGCTGCTCCTCCCCCGCCGACAGCGTGGTGCCGCCGGGGCCGAGCAGGGTGTCGAGGCCTTCGGAGAGGCCGGCGACCCAGCCGTCGAGGCCGAGCTCGGCGACGGCGGCCTCGATCCGCGCGCGCGGGACGTCCTCGAAGAGCGCGACGTTTTCGGCGAGCGTCCCGGCGAGGACCTCCGTGCGCTGGGTGACCACCCCGACAGCGGAGCGCAGCGACTGGAGCTCGAGGTCGAGCACGTCGACCCCGCCGAGGTACATCGAGCCGCGTTCGGGCTCGACGGCACGCGAGAGCAGGGACGCGAGCGTGGACTTGCCGGAGCCGGTGCGGCCGACCAGGGCGAGCGTCGTGCCGGCCGGGACGTGCAGGTCGACGTGCTGGAGCGCGAACCGTCCTTCGACACCCTGCCCTTGGGGATAGGCGAAGTGCAGGTCGGAGAACCGGAGGTCGAGCGGGCCGTCCGGGACGGGTACGCCGTCGGTCGGCTCGCGCTCGGCGCCCAGCACCCCCCGCAGCCGCAACACAGCGCCGAAGCCCTCTTGGAGATCGGGCAGGTGCCGGGCGAGCTGGTCGACCTGCCCGACGAACATCGTGGTGACCAGGAAGAGGGTGACCAGGGACGCGGTGTCGAGGTGGTCGTTGACGACCAGGGTGACCCCGACCAGCGCGGTGCCGGCGAGCACCGCGTGCAACAGCGTGCCGGCGCGGCGCGTGACCGTCGCCTCGACCCGCAGGACCGCATCGAAGAGGCCGTGCACCCGGGAGGCGAGCTCGGTGCACCGGCGCAGCACGTGGGCCTGCCCCAGGCTGGCGCGCAGGTCGTCGCGCCCGGCGATGCCCTCCTCCAGGGCGGCCGCGTGATCGGTCCACGCCGCCTCCTCCACCACCTTGCGCGTCGAGATCTCTGGCAGCAGCGGGCGTACGACGGCCAGGGCCGCCAGCCCCGTCACCGGGAACAGGAAGAACGCGGGCCACCAGGTCACGCCCGCGACGATCCAGAGCGGGCCCGCCGCGAACACGGTGCGGATCGCCATCCAGCCGCTCTGCCGCAGCAGCGTCCCGACCTCGTGGGTGTCGTCGTCGATCCGGTCGAGCACCTCGCCCACGGCCTGCTCGGTCAGTGCCGACAGCGGCTGGTGCATCGCGGCGTCGAGCAGGTCGGCACGCAGCCGTCCCTCGGCGCGGTCCACCGTCCCCGCCCACAGGGTGCGGGCGACGGTGTCGAGCAGCGCGGCACCCACCACGCAGACCGCGAGCACGACGACCAGGCGGTCCGTCGCGTCCTCGGCGAGCCGGCCGGCGACGAGCGAGCCGAGTGACGTGCCGACAGCCGCGACCGCACACGCGACGAGCGCGCAGACCGCGACCGGCGTACGCAGGCGGCGCCAGTCGACGGTGCGGGCCGGTGGCGGTGCGTCGAGGCGCGGGGACGTGACCGTCCGGTCGGGGCCGAGAGTCGTGGACATCGGGGTCGACGGTACGACGCGGCACGGACAGTCGTCGCCTGCTTTATGCGACCTGACAACCTGGAGCCCGGTCTGGGCGTCACAGTCTCCGGAGGTGGGTGGATGCGTCGGGTGCTCGTCGTGGGGCTGCTGCTGGCTGCGCTGGTGCCGGCCGCCCCTGCGGTCGCGACACCCCGTCAGCGCGATCACGTGGTGGCCTGCTCGCGCGGGCTTGTCGCGCTCACCTTCGACGACGGCCCGTCGGCGACCGTCACGCCACAGCTGGTGCGGCTGCTGCGGCGCGAAGGGGTCCCGGCGACCTTCTTCATGATCGGCCAGCACGTCGACGCGCACCCCGAGATCGTCCGGATGGTCGACGAGGCCGGCTTCGCGATCGGCAACCACACCTGGGCTCACGACGACCTCACGACCCTCACCGGCCCGCAGATCCGAGCGTCGATCCGCTCGACCCGGCGCGCCCTGGTGCACGCCGGGGTGGTGCCGACGTCCCTGGCGCGCCCGCCGTACGGCGCGATGGACGGCCGGGTCCAGCAGGTGCTGGAGCAGCTGGGCTACACGCCGGTGCTCTGGAGCATCGACCCGCGCGACTGGGCCGGCGCGACCACCCCGCAGATCGAGGCGCGGGTCCTCGGCGCCGTACGACCGCACCGCACCAACGTCGTGCTCCAGCACGACGGCGTCACCAACTCCCCCGCGACGCTGCGGGCCATCTCGACCGAGATCGGCCAGCTCCGGCGCCGGGGCTTCTGCTTCGCGGACCTCGACGCCACCGGGTCGCCGACCCCTCCGGTGCCGGTGGCGAGCGTGCGCTCGGCCGAGCGCCGGGTCGCCGAGGGCGCGCGGGTCGCGCTGACCGTGCGTCTCGACCGGCCGACCACCCGACCGACGACCGTCCGGCTGACGGCACCGGGTCGGCTGTCCCGGCACGTGGTGCGGTTCGATGTCGGCCGTACGTCGGCACGGGTCTGGCTGCGGGTGGACCAGGACCGGGCCGACGAGCACGCCGAGCGCGCGGCGTACGGCGTCGCCGGCGGGCGTGGGATCCAGGCATCGCCACCGCGCTACCTGCGGGTGGTCGACGACGACCCGGCGCCGGTCCTCGCGCTCGGCGACACGACGGTGGCGGCGTCACCGCTGCTGCCGACGGCGGCGACCGTCGCGGTCCGGTTGGACCGGACGACCGACCACGACGTCGAGGTCGTCGCGCACAGCCCGCTGGGTCCGTCCCGGACGGTCGTCCCTGCCGGCTCCCGCAGCGCAGACCTGACGTTCACCGTGCCGGTCGGGGCTCCGCGCGACCAGGTGCGGGAGGTGCGGGTCCGGGTCGGTGCTGCGTCAGCCGTGGTCGTCGTACGGCCACCGGCGCAGACGCGCAGGGAGGCGGCTCGGGCAGCCGTGGCGACGGTCCGGTGGCCGACCGTGTCGCCGGCGCCCCTCTTCTAGCGATCGACGGCTGTCAGGCCTGCGCCTTCACGAGGACGCGCACCTGGGCGGCAGCGTGAGCGGCCGTGGCCGGCAGCTGGACGACGTACCAACGGTCCAGCTTCGGCGCCGTGACGTCGAACCTGACGCCGCCGCCTGCCCCGAGCGTGACCTGGCCCTCGAAGACGACCTGCCCGTTGCGCGTGGTCTGCAGGTAGACCTGGTCGCCGGGCTGGCCACCCACGACCGTGCCGGTCACGGTGGACACCCGGTCGGCAGTCCGCGCGCTCGCGGACACGGTCGGCTGCACGGTGAGCTGTCGGGCAGCGCTGGCCAGCTTGGCAGTCTTGAGCCGGACCTTCAGTGAGCTCTGCACCGGCCGGGTCACCATGGCGACCGACCCGTCGGCAGCCGTCCGCCCGGTGGCCACTCGCTGCCAGCCGCTGGAGGTGCGCTCCTGGAGGTAGACCTCGACGTCGGGGACGGGCGTGCCGTCCGCGGCGGTCACCTTGCCCGTGACGACCGCCGTACCGCCGGCCGCGACCTTGCTGCCGGCACCGGCCGACGAGATGTTGACCGCCGACGGCTCGGGAACCACCGGCATCGTCGGCTCCGGCGACCCGCTCGGGGACGGGGACGACGTCGGGTCCGTCGGGGTCGGGCTCTCGGACGGGGTCGGGCTCTCGGACGGAGTCGGGCTCTCGGACGGGGTCGGGTCGGTCGTCGGTGTCGGCTCCACCGACTCCGTCGGTGACGGCTTGTCCGAGGGCTTCTCGGACGGCTTGGCGACCGGGTGGGTCGGCGTGGGAGCAGGAGGCTCGGGCGTCGGCTCGGGTGTCGGCTCGGGCGTCGGCTCCTTGCGAGCCTGCTCCACGCGACGCTGCGACTCGGCCGGCGGAACCCCGATGGGTGACAGCACCGAGTGGACGGCGCGCTGGACCGGGTCCGGGAGATTGCTGGAGTACGCCGCGGCGACGCCTCCGGTCGCCAGTGCGACCACCACGGCCAGCGACGTACCCGCACCCAGCCGGCGTACGGCGCGGCGCCCGACCAGGCTGGGGGTGGCAGCAGCGGCGACCACGGGCGTCGCCTGGGCTGCGCGGAACATCTCGCGGTAGCGCTGCTCGTCGCCGAGCTCCGCCGGCGAGCCCGGCGCAGTGAGCGCGTTGATCAGCGCCTGCTCGTCGAACTCTTCACTCGTCATGACTCACCACCTTCAGGTCGGGCCCGGTCGTTCGGGCCAGTGTCTTCAATGCTCTGTGCACTCCCACTCGGACCGCACCGGGTCTCTTGTCCATCAGCTCTGCCACGTCGGCGACGTCGAGGCCGGCCACCACCCTCAGGGCCACCATCTCGGCCTGCGTCGGCGGCAGCGTCGCGACCAATCGGAGCGCCTCGGCGGTCGCATCGTTCTCGGCCGCCTCCTGCTCGGCGCTCGGCGCCGTCGGCACGTGGCCACTGACCTCCGCCGGCTCGGCGACCGAGACCATCGTCAGTCCCCGCGACCGCGCCCGGCCCTGGTCGATGGCGCGGTGCCGGGCGATCGTGAAGATCCAGGCCCGGAAGTCGGCGAACTCGCCCTCGAACGTCGGCAGGCCGCGCACCACGTGCATCCAGGTCTCGGCGGCCAGGTCCTCCGCCGCGTCGTCGCCGCGAGCCTTCAGGTAGCGCAGCAGGCGCGGGTGCAGGTCGCGCCACAACGTGGCGAAGCCCGACTCGTCCCCGGCGCGCGCCGCCACCAGCGCGATCTCCAGCTCCTCGGCGGCTTCCTGGTCGCGGACGTCCTTGGCGGTCGGCACGCTCACATCGGCTCGGGACGGCACCGTTCCGAGCCTGCGCGGCAGGCGTCCGCCGTTCGTGCCGTCCAGCGTCACACCCCCGAGGCTCGCGGTCGTCAACTCATCCTCAATCGGTCAGTGTCGCGCTGGTGCTGGTCGCGAACCGCTGACCGACGTACAAGAGACGGTAGTCGGTGCCGGGAGCACTTGGTCGGATGAACTGCGCCACGCCGGTGCTGCTGGTGCGGTCGGTGCCGGTGCCGGTCCAGGTCTTCGTGGCCGGGTCGTAGGTCTGGAGCGTGACCTCCTCGTTGCTGACCGGGCTGCCCTCGGCCCGCAGCTGCCCGCTGATGGCGAACCCGGCCGCCACGTCCTCGCCACGGATCGAGAGCGAGCTCGGCGGGAGCACGGCGACCAGGATCATCCGGCTCCACCCGGCAGGCAGCCCGGCGGCGGGGTTGACGCGCAGCCGGTAGCGGGTGTCACCCGCCGGCGTGACGGCGATGCTGACCGACCCGTCGGCGGCGGTGGAGCCGGTCCCGACGACAGCCCAGACGTCCTTCGACCCGACCCGCTTGGCGAGCAGGTCCACGGTCGCACCGGCCACCGCGCTGCCGCTGCGCGTCACCGAGCCGCTGACGACGGTGCGCGAACCCGGGTCGACACTGGGTGGGTCGGCCGCGATCGTCACCACGGGTCGGACCCCGACGGAGACGGTCCCGCTCCGGGACGGCTGGAAGTTCTTGGCGCCCGCGAAGGCGAGACGGTAGGTGGTGTCGGTGCGGGGGCGCACGGTGAAGATCGCCTGGCCCAGCCGCTTGGTGCGCTGACCGGCACGGAACTGCCAGCCGTTCGAGGTCGCCGTACGCGCCAGGAGGACGACGTACCGCCCGCGCAGACCCGACTTCGCGGTGCGGAGGGTGCCGCGGACGACGTTCTTGGCACCCGGCGCCACCATCGGCTTCAAGGCCCGGATCGACAGCGTGGTCGGGGCACGGCGGGCCGGGTGCTCCCCCGTACGCACCCGGACCACCGCTTCCCCGCTGAACCGCGGCCGAGCATCGGCCGCCCCCGCGTAGTGCCAGCGGTAGCGCGTGGTCACCTCGGGCCGGACGACCAGGGTCAGGCCGCCCTTCGCGTCCGCGGTGACGGTCCCGATCGGAGTGAAGAGGTCCTCGCCGGCGGTGCGCGCCTCGAGGGCGACGGCCCGGCCCTCTGCGGAGCCGCCGGTCACCGCCATGTTGCCCGCGATGGTGACGGTCTCCGACGGCTGGATCGTCGCCTTCAACGACCGGATCGAGATCGACGTCGCGGCCGGAGCCGCGGTCGCACCAGCAACCGCGGGCCCGGCTGCCCCGAGTACGACGAGAGAGCTGAAGAGGAGCGCCGCGGCGATGCTGCCGACGAGCGAACGGTGACCGCGCATGCGGCTGCCTCCTGGGGAATGGTTGGTGCGTCTCACCCCTGACAGCGTCGATAGCGCCGTTTGCGTTACATCGCCCTCAGCGGGCAGTCGGGGCGATCAGGCGACGACCGCCGCCGGGTAGACGCGCCGGGGCAGGCGGACCGCGACCGTGGTCCCTCGGTCGACGCTCGACTCGACCTCGATGGACCCGCCGTGGAGGGCCACGATGGCCTGCACGATGGTCAGCCCGAGGCCGGTCCCCTGGATGGCCCGCTCGGTGGCGGTGGTGGACCGGAAGAAGCGGGTGAACAGTTGGCCCTGCTCGGCCTCGGGGATGCCCATCCCGGTGTCGGCGACCACCAGGGTCGCCGCGTGGTCGTCTGTCTCCAGACGCAGCTCGATCCGGCCGCCGTCCGGCGTGAACTTCACCGCGTTGCTGAGCAGGTTGACCAGCATCCGCTCCAGCTCTGCCGGGTCCGCGTCGAGCCGGACAGGATGGTCGGGCACGTCGACGGCCACGGTCAACGACCGCGGGGCGACAAGCCAGGCAACGGCGTCGTACGCCGCCGAGACGACGTCGCGCAGGTCGGTGGGCACCACGTCGACGCTCAGGGTCGCGGACTCGATCTGGGAGAGCCGGAGGAGGTCCTCGACCAGGCCCAGCAGCCGCTGGCTGTTGCGTTCGACGCGTCCCACCAGCTCGAGCTGGGGAGGCTCGAGGTCACCGACCGCACCGTCCGCCAGCACCTCCAGGTAGCCGATGATGCTCGTGATCGGCGTCCGCAGCTCATGGCTGACCGTCGAGACGAAGTCGGACTTGACCCGCTCGAGCTCGCGCAGGCGCTCCACGGCGTGCTGCTCGGTGGCCAGCGCGTCGGCCAGCGCCTGCTCGGTCCGATGACGCTCGGTGACGTCCCGGAAGACCACGACGACGTCCCGGACCCCGTCACTGCCGGCCGCCGGCAAGGCGGTGGCCGAGAAGTTGAGCACCCGGCCCTCGGGCACCCCGGCGTTGCGGACCAGCAGGTCGACGTCGTGCACCCGGTGCCCGGCCAGCGCCCGCAGGTGCAGCTGCTCGTCCCCCACCACCGGCGCGCCGTCGGGATGGAACAGGCCGTAGTGGTCCGCCGGCCCCACGGTCTCGGCCTCCGGGTCCACCCCGCCCATCAGCGAGACACCGGCCGGGTTGCGGAGCAGGATCCGGCCCTCCGAGTCGAGGACGACCAAGCCGTCTCGGAGAGACTCGACGATCGTGCTGAGCAGCCGCGTCTGCGTCTGCGCGGCGAGACGCGCACGCTCGTGCAGCCACCAGTTGACCAGGCAGGCGATGCAGGCGAAGGCGAAGAAGGCGGCATGCACGCCCGCGAAGAGCCAAGGTCGCTTCCAGGCTTCCGGGTGGTCGTAGACCGCCCGCGGGTGCAGCGTGCCCATCACGCCGTGGTGGACCAGCACGTACGCCACGGCGAGCGCGAACGGCGCCCAGGCCTCGTAGAGCGCGATCACCGGGATCATCACGAAGAAGTGGAAGTGCGCCTCGATCATGCCCCCGGCCAGGTGCACGATGACGCCCGAGCAGATCATCAGGCCGCCGGCCGCGATCGAGGCCGACAGGGCGCGCCCCAGCCCGCCGAAGCCCGCCACCAGCGCGGCCATCAGCACCGGCGATGTCTCCACCCAGGCATGGCCGAACGAGTTGCCCCGGTAGACGGCGTACAGCGGGATCGCGACCACGTGCGCCCACAGCAGCACCATCACGGCCCGGTGCCGCGTCTGCCAGGCGTCGTCGGGCAGCGAACCACCCCTCGGCAACCACGTAGGCCAGCGCCCGCCGATCGGCAGAGGTGAGAAGCGCACGCTCACTGATCGGCCCGGCGGAGGCGGACCTTAGAGCTCCTTCATCCCCCACGGGCTGCCGTACTCGGTGAGCAGGTCCAGGAACGGGACCGCGTCGAACGCCTCGGGGCCGAGGACACCCGCACCGCTCCAGGTGCCGCGGGCGAGCAGCTCCAGGGCGACGACCGGGTTGATCGCCGTCTGCCAGACCACGCACTGGTGGCCGTACTCGCGCATCGTCCACTCGTTGTCGACCACGTGATAGAGGTACGTCGACCTGGGGCCCGATGGATTTCCTTCAGCGTCCTTGCCCTTGCCGGTGACCCAGAGCCCGGCGCAGGTCTTGCCCTTCATGCGCGGGCCGACGGTCGCCGGGTCCGGCAGCACGGCGGCGACGACGTCGCGAGGACTGACCTCGACGCCGTTCACCCGCACCTTCTCGGTGCTGTCGAGGCCGAGGGTGTGCAGCACCTTGAGGATGTTGATGAACTCGTCGCCGAGGCCGTACTTGAAGGTGGCCCGCTTGCAGTTCACCCAGCGCGGCATCAGGAGCACCTCCTCGTGCTCTACGTTGACGCACTCGACCGGCCCGATGCCCTCGGGGAAGTCGAAGACCTCCGGCTCGGAGAACGGCGCGGTCGTGAACCAGCCACGGTCCCGCTCCCAGATCACCGGCGGGTTCAGGCACTCCTCGATCGTGGTCCACATCGAGAACGACGGCGCGAAGATCTCGTTGCCGTCGTCGTCGGTGACCACGAGGTTGGCGCCGTCGCGGGTGCCGAGCTCGTCGATCTCGCTGAAGAGGTGGTCGGCGGCGTACCGCGCGAAGACGTCGGAGAGCCCCGGCTCGACGCCGATCCCGACCAGCGCCAGGCGGCCGGCCGTCTCCCACTCGTGTTGATGCGCGAACTGCTCGTCGCCCAGCTTCACCCCCGTCTGCTCGTACGGCGCCTCCGGGTGCGGCCGCGACAGCGACATCGCCATGTCGAGGTAGTCGGCGCCGGCGTCTGCCGCGCCGCTGAAGATCGACATGTTGAAGACCGGGTCGACCGCGTTCATCACGTGGGTGATCCGGTGCTCGCGGCACAGCGCCGCGACCGACTCCGCGGACGACGCGTCGATCTGCGCCGCGGCGTACCTCTCGTCGATGGCAGCGGCCTTGGTCGCCTTCGCCTCGTCGTAGTCGGCGACCACGATGGCCTCGAAGAAGCCGCGCCGCGCCGCGATGGCGGCGAACGCCGACCCGACACCCCCGGCACCGACCAACAGAATCCTCATGCGTGTCCTCTTCGGTGATGGTGGTTTCGAGGCTCAGGCCTGACGGCCTTCACACCTCAACCACCGATGTCGGTGGTTGAGGTGCGAGGCCCGCTAGGGCCGAGCCTCGAAACCACCGCTGTGCGTCACTCCCCGATGTAGCTCATGACGTGCTTGATCCGTGTGTAGTCCTCGAAGCCGTAGCCGGAGAGGTCCTTGCCGTACCCCGAGTGCTTGAAGCCGCCGTGCGGCATCTCGGAGACGAACGGGATGTGCGTGTTGATCCAGACGGCACCGAAGTCCAGCCGGCGCGACATCCGCAGCGCGCGGGCGTGGTCCTTGGTCCAGACGCTGGAGGAGAGCGCGTACTGGACGTCGTTGGCCCAGAGCAGCGCCTCTGCCTCGTCGGCGAACTTCTGGACCGTCATCACCGGGCCGAAGATCTCGGTCTGGATCTGCTCGTCCTGCTGCTGCAGCCCGGAGAGCACGGTGGGCTCGTAGAAGTAGCCCTTGTCGCCCTTGCGGGTGCCACCCGTCTGGATGGTCGCGTGGTCCGGGAGCCGGTCGACCATCCCGGTGACGTGGGCGAGCTGGTTGGCGTTGTTGAGCGGGCCGTAGTACGTCGCCTCGTCGTCGGGCATGCCGGTCGGCATCCCCTTCGCGGCCTCGGCGAGGGCCGCGACGAACTCGTCGTGGATGCCGGCCTGCACGAGCACCCGGGTCGCCGCCGTACAGTCCTGGCCGGCGTTGAAGAGGCCGGCACCGGCGATGCCCTCGGCGGCCTTGGCGATGTCGGCGTCGTCGAAGACGATGCAGGGCGCCTTGCCGCCGAGCTCGAGGTGCACCCGCTTGAGGTCGTGGGAGGCCGCCTCGGCGACCTGCATGCCGGCGCGCACGGACCCGGTGATCGCGACCATCTGCGGCGTCTTGTGGGAGACCAGCGCGCGGCCGGTCTCACGGTCGCCGCAGACCACGTTGAGCACGCCCGGCGGGAGGAACTCCTGGGCGATCTCGGCCAGCAGCGTGGAGCTGGCCGGCGTGGTGTCGCTCGGCTTGAGCACGACCGTGTTGCCGGCGGCCAGGGCGGGCGCGATCTTCCAGATCATCATCAGCAGCGGGTAGTTCCACGGCGTCACCTGACCGACGACGCCGATCGGCTCGCGGCGTACCCATGAGGTGTGGTCGGCCATGTACTCGCCCGCGGCCTTGCCCTCCAGCATCCGCGCGGCACCGGCGAAGAACTTGAAGTGGTCCGAGGCGTAGGGCATCTCCTCGTCCATCGTGAGCTGGATCGGCTTGCCGGTGTCCTTGCACTCGACGGCGTTGATCTCCTCGACGCGCTCCTCGATCGCGGTCGCGAGCTTCAACAGCGCGTTGGAGCGGTCCTGCGGGGTCGCGTAGCCCCAGCCCTCGAAGGCGGCGTCGGCCGCGGCGTACGCCCGGTCGATGTCCTCGTCACCCGACTTCGGCGCCTGCGCGTACACCTCCCCCGTGGTCGGGTCGATGACGTCGTACGTCTCCCCCGACACGCTCGCGACGAGCTCTCCGTTGACGACGTTCGTAAAGGTCTGGTCGGCCATGTCCGCGAGCCTAGTGATCTGACAACGGAATCTGTAGGGTTTGAGGCCTCCCGAATGCGGATTTCGTTGAATCGAGGGCCTCATGCGTCTGGGTACGACCATTCCGGCGCTGCCGGTGCGCGACGTCCCGACGGCGACGGCCTTCTATGTCGACCGCCTCGGCTTCGTCGTCGCGCACACCGACGGCCACTTCAGCGTCCTGCGACGCGACGACGCCCGGATCCACCTGTGGGAGGCCTCCGACGTGTCGTGGCGTGGCCGGCACAGCCTGTCCGCCCAGCCCGTCGTCAGCGGTGCCGAGTCGTTCCTCGCTGGCACCGCCAGCTGCCGGATCGAGGTCGAGGGCATCGACGAGCTGTACGCCGAGATGGACGCCGCCGGGGCCCTGCACGGCGTGAGCCGGGGCGGCGCCGAGGACACCGACTACGGCAGCCGCGAGTTCCATGTCGTCGACCTCGACGGCAACCTGCTGACCTTCTACCTCTGGCGGTAGACGGCCGTCCCGTCGACCCACGTCGACACCACCCCGGTGCCGCCGATGTCGTCCGCGGACCCCGCGAACGGGTCGCGGTCGAGCACCACGAGGTCGGCCACCGCACCCGCCCGCAGCACACCCGAGTTGTCACGGTGGTTGACCCACGCCGAGCCGGAGGTGTACGCCGCGAACGCGGACTCCAGCGCGATCGCCTGCTCCGGCAGGAAGCGCTCGTGGCCGGCCGGCCCGCTCTCGCCGTACGCCATCCGGTTGACGGCGACGTGGATCGCCTCCATCGGGTTGGGTGTGCTCACCGGCCAGTCGCTGCCGGCGACCAGCCGGGCGCCGGCGCGCTCGAGGTCGCCGAACGGATACTGCCAGGTGGTGCGCTCCGGCCCGAGGAAGGGCAGCGTCAGCTCGACCATCTGCTCGTCGAGGCAGGCCCACAGCATCTGCAGGTTGGCCGCGACCCCGAGCTCGGCGAAGCGGCGTACGTCGTCGGGGTCCACGAGCTGGAGATGGGCGATGTGGTGCCGGCGCTCGGGATCGGTGCCGGTGAACGCGTCCAGCGCCTCGCGTGCGCCGCGGTCACCGATGGCGTGCACGTGCACCTGGAAGCCGACGGCGTCGAGCAGGCGCACGTACTCGCGCAGCGCCTGCGGGTCGACGAACGAGTGGCCCGTGTTGCTGGTCGCGTGGCCGCAGCGGTCCAGGTAGGGCTCGACGAGCGCGGCCGTGAAGTTCTCGGCGACGCCGTCCTGCATGACCTTGACGCTGGTCGCGCGGAACTGGCCGTGGGTGTACTGCTCGCGCCGGGCCACGAGGTCGGGGATCTGCTCCGCGCCGCGGCTGCGGTCCCACCAGAGCGCGCCGACCACGTGCGCCGAGAGGTCACCCTCACGCGCGGCGCGGAGGTACGTCGGGCCGGGGTCGTCCATCCCGGCGTACGCCCCCACGATGGCGTCCTGCCACCCGGTCACGCCGTACGAGTGGAGGTAGCGCTGACCCTCGAGGAGCGCGGCGTAGTACTCGTCGTCGGTGGTCTGCGGGGTCAGGCGGGCGACGGCATGCATGGCGCCCTCGTGCAGCGTGCCGGTCGGGTGGCCGTCGGCGTCGCGCTCGAAGCGGCCGTCGGTGGGGTCGGGGGTATCGCGGCGGATCCCAGCGAGCTCCAGCGCCCGGCTGTTGACCCAGGCGCCGTGGTGGTCGCGGTTGGGCAGGAAGACCGGCCGGTCGGGCACCACCGAGTCCAGGTCGGCCGCCGTGGGCGTCCCTCCCGGGAAGGCGGACATCGCCCAGCCGCCGCCCAGGATCCAGGGCCGGTCCGGGTGCGCGTCGGCGTACGCCTTGATGATCCGGAGGTAGTCGTCGCGGCTGTCGCCCTCGGTCAGGTCGCAGCGGGTGCGCTCGAGCCCGCCCTGTACGGCGTGCACGTGCGCGTCCACGAACCCGGGGCTCAGCAACCCGCCCTGCAAGTCCACGACATCGGTGGTTGAGGTGCGAAGGCGCTCTGGCGCCTGAGCCTCGAAACCACCGGAACGCACCTCAACGATCCGCCCCGACTCGACCAGCACCTCCCCCGCCCCGACGTACCGGTGCCCGTCGAAGAGCGCACCGTTGGTGAAGAGCGTGGCCATCAGCGGCCTTCCAGCAGCGGGCCGGCCGGGTCGTGGCTGATCCCGTGCTTGCGGGCGGCGAGGCCCGAGAGCGCTTCGAGGCAGACCCGGTTGGCGAGGAACGCGGTGATCTCCGCGTGGTCGTACGGCGGCGACACCTCCACCACGTCGATGCCCGCGACGGGGAGCTCCAGGCAGATCCGGCGTACGGCGTCGAGGAGCTGTCGCGACGACAGCCCGCCCGGCTCGGGGGTGCCGGTGCCCGGCGCGTGGCCGGGGTCGCACACGTCGATGTCGACGGAGAGGAAGACGGCGTCGCACTCGTCGAGCGCGATCTCGAACGCCTCGTCGAGACACGCCTCGAGGCCGCGCTTGCCGATCTCGGTCATCTCGTAGGACCGCATCCGCTGCTCGGCCATCCAGCTCAGCGTCTCCGGGCCGGGCCAGTAGCCGCGCAGTCCCATCTGCAGGAACCGGTCGCCGCGCAACGCACCCGACTCGATCAGGCGGCGCATCGGCTGGCCGTGGCCGTAGAGCGAGCCGAACTCGATGTCACCGGTGTCCGCGTGCGCGTCGAAGTGGATCATCGACACCTTGCCGTAGCCGAGGTGCCGGGCGACGCCGGTGGCATCGGGCAGCGCGATCGAGTGGTCGCCACCCAGGACGAGCGGGATCGCGCCCGCGCTCGCGACGGCGTACACCGCCTCCTCGAGCGCGTGCAGGGACCGCTCGATCTCTCCCGGCGGCATCTCGACGTCGCCGGCGTCGACTACGCGCAGGTCCTGAAGCGCGTCGACGCGGAGCGCGAGGTGCGGCCGGGAGCCGTCGTGCGGCAGGTAGTCGGTCTGCCGGATCGCCATCGGGCCGAACCGGGTGCCGGGGCGGTGCGACGTACCGCCGTCGAACGGGGCACCGACGACCACCACGTCGGCCGCGGCCAGCGCGCCGGCGTCGTCGAGGTCGACGCGGTCCACGCCGAGGAAGGTGATGTCAGGGCCGAACTGCGGGCCGTACCGGGTCATGCACCCATTCCTACAACGGATTCCGGAGAAATCACACGCTCTAGCGACGGATTCGCTTGCTTCTCACGTAGTGGACCGCGCACCATGGAGGTATGAGCACCGCCGACTACGACCACCTGCAGCGCGCCGCGAAGGACCACCTGTGGATGCACTTCACGCGGCATTCGACGTACGACACCTCGGACGTGCCGATCATCGTGCGGGGCGAGGGCGCCTACATCTACGACGCGCAGGGCAAGCGCTACCTCGACGGCCTCGGCGGGCTCTTCGTGTCCCAGCTGGGTCACGGCCGCACCGAGCTGGCGGAAGCCGCGGCCTCGCAGGCCAAGGAGCTGGCCTTCCACCCACTGTGGTCCTACGCGCATCCGAACGCGATCCTGCTCGCCGAGCGGATCGCCGGCTACGCGCCCGGTGACCTCAACCGGGTCTTCTTCACCACCGGTGGCGGCGAGGCCGTCGAGTCGGCGTGGAAGCTCGCCAAGAACTACTTCAAGCTCACCGGCAAGCCGATGAAGCACAAGGTGCTGAGCCGGTCGATCGCCTACCACGGCACCACCCAGGGGGCGCTGTCGATCACCGGGCTGCCACCGCTCAAGCAGCAGTTCGAGCCGCTGGTCCCCTCGACCTTCCGGGTGCCGAACACCAACATCTACCGGGCCTCCGAGACCACCGGCGGCCTGCTCGACGGCTCCGACCCGGAAGCCTTCGGTCGCTGGGCGGCCGACCAGATCGCCGTACAGATCGAGAACGAGGGGCCCGACACCGTCGCGGCCGTCTTCCTCGAGCCGGTGCAGAACGCCGGCGGCTGCTTCCCGCCCCCGCCCGGCTACTTCCAGCGGGTCCGCGAGATCTGCGACGAGTACGACGTGCTGCTGGTCTCTGACGAGGTCATCTGCGCCTTCGGCCGGCTGGGCTACATGTTCGGCGCCGAGCGCTACGGCTACCAGCCCGACATCATCACCTGCGCCAAGGGCATCACCTCCGGCTACTCCCCGCTCGGCGCGATGATCGCCTCCGACAAGCTGATGGAGCCCTTCCTGCAGGGCGCCGAGTCCTTCGCCCACGGCTTCACCTTCGGCGGCCACCCGGTGTCGACCGCCGTCGCGATGGCGAACTTCGACGTCTTCGAGCAAGAGCACATCCTCGAGCACGTCCGCGACAACGAGGGCGCCTTCCGCTCCACCCTCGAGCGCCTGCTCGACCTGCCGATCGTCGGCGACGTGCGCGGCGACGGGTACTTCTACGGGATCGAGCTGGTCAAGGACAAGGGCACCCGCGAGACCTTCAACGAGGAGGAGTCGGAGAAGCTGCTGCGCGGCTTCCTCTCCAAAGCCCTCTACGACGAAGGCCTCTACTGCCGCGCCGACGACCGCGGCGACCCGGTCATCCAGCTCTCTCCCCCGCTGATCTGCGACCAGACCCACTTCGACGAGATGGAGCAGATCCTCCGCACCGTCCTCGACAAGGCCGCCTCCCTCCTCTGAGCCGAGTCGGCGCCAGTTTGCAGCCGAGTCGGCGCTAGTTTTCAGCGCGCGGGACGGTTATCCACAGAAGGTCCGGGGCAGTGGTGAGGCGCGCACTGGGCGGGCAGGTGTCGCGGCATGGACACTCCCGACCTTCCTGGCCACCCCTTCACCGCTGCCGTGGCACGGGACCTCGGCCTGGACGCGCCGACGCTGTTCCGGCTCGTCCAGGCCGGCGCTCTCCGCCATCCGGTGCGCGACGTCTACGTGCCGGCGGACATCCCGGACAGCATCGAGCTGCGCTGCCAGGCGCTCGGCCTGGTGCTGCCCGTCGATGCGTTCATCTGCGACCGGACTGCTGCGTGGCTCCACGCGGGAGACCGTGCGCTGGCACCCAACGAACACCTTGCGGTACCCGAGGTGTCGTGCTTCCGGCCGAGCGACTGTGGCCGCCTTCGGAACAAGCTGGTCGCCAGCGGGGAGCGGGCAATCCGGGGCCGGGACCTGATGACGGTCGGTGGCCTGACCGTCACCACTCCCCTGCGCACAGCATTGGATCTGGGGCGCCTCCAGCCGACGTCCGACCTCAAGCTGCATGGCATGGACACGATGCTCAGGCTCGGGGCCTTCAGCCACGACCAGCTGCTCCGGGAGGTCCCTCGATTCAACCGTCAACGCGGCATCGTGGAGCTGCGGGCCCTCGCGCCGCTCGCGGATCCAGGGTCGGAATCGTTCGGCGAGACGGCGCTGCGCCGACGCTGGCACGGCGCCGGTCTGCCGTGGCCGCAGACCCAGATTCCCGTCCGCGTGGACGGCCGTGAGGTCTACCGGCTCGACCTCGGACTCGAGGAGTTGTTGTTCGCCGCCGAGTACGAGGGTGAGCAATGGCATGGAGAGGATCGGTGGCAGTACGACGAGGAGCGCCGACTGTGGCTCCAGCACGAACGCGACTGGGCGATCGAGGTCTTCCGCAAGGGACATGTCTTCGGGCCTCAGCAGGACGCTGAGCGGCGACTGCGGGCGGCGTACGACGCGGTGCGGGCGCGCTACGGGCTCCCACGGACCTACTTCATCTGACGAAAACTGGCGCCGACTCGGCTGCAAACAAGCGCCGACTCGGCTCCTAGGCCAGCGCGCGGGCGCGGCGGCGGTTGTTGACCTCGCCGCCCACCACGATCAGCACCGAGATCATGAACATCACCGTGCCGACGACGTTCACCTGCATGGGGATGCCGCGCTGGGCGACACCCCAGACGTACATGGGGAACGTCGTGGTGTTGCCGGCGTTGAGGTTGGTGATGATGAAGTCGTCGAAGGACAGCGAGAAGCTGAGCAGGGCCGCGCCCAGGATGCCCGGGAAGACCAGCGGGAAGGTGACCCGCCAGAACGTCTGCCGGGGCGTCGCGTAGAGGTCCATCGCCGCTTGCTCGAGGTTGTCGTCCATGCCCGCGAGCCGGGCTCTCACCGTGACCACGACGAACGAGATGCAGAACATGATGTGCGCGATCAGGATCGTCCAGAAGCCCAGCTGACCCGCAAACCCGGCCGCCACGAAGAGCGCCAGCAGCGAGGAGCCCATGACGATCTCGGGCGTGGCCATCGGCAGGAAGATCAGCAGGTTCATCGACGACCGGCCCGCGAAGTCGTGCCGCACCAGGGCGAACGCCATCAGGGTGCCGAGGATCGTCGACCCGATCGTGGCCACCAGGCTGATCTGGATGCTCGTGCCCAGCGCGCTGCACATTCCCTCCGGCGCACAGGGGTGCAGCCAGTTGTCGAGCGTGAACCCGTCGAAGCGGTAGATCAGCCGGCTCGACGGGTCGTTGAAGCTCATCAGCACGACCACGAAGATCGGGATGAACGTGTAGATCAGGATCGCGATCCCGAGGATCAGCACCAGGTTGTTGCGCAGCCACCTCATGTCAGAGCAGCTCCTCGGTGCCGGCCCGGCGTACGTAGAACAGCACCATCGCGATGATCAGGATCATCAGGATCATCGAGAGCGCGCTCGCCGCCGGGTAGTCGTTGGCGTTCGTGAAGAGGTTCTGGATGACGTTGCCGACCATCCGCTGGTTGGGACTGCCGAGCAGCTGGGCGTTGATGTAGTCACCGGCGGCCGGGATGAACGTGAGCAGCGTGCCCGAGACGACGCCGGGCAGCGAGAGCGGCCAGGTCACCTTCCAGAACCCGACGAACGGGTTGGCGTACAGGTCGCTGGACGCCTCGATCAGGCGGTGGTCGATCTTGTCGATGCTCGCGTAGAGCGGCAGCACCATGAAGGGCAGGAAGTTGTAGACGATGCCCGCGATCACCGCGACCGGCGTGGCCAGCAGGCGACCCTCGGCCCCGAGGATGTGCACGGCCTGCAGGGTGTTCACCACGATGCCGTCGTCGGCGAGGATGAGCTTCCACGACAGCGTGCGGATCAGGAAGCTGGTGAAGAACGGCGCGATCACCAGCACCAGCATCAGGTTCTTCCAGCGGCCGGCCTTGAACGCGATCGCGTACGCGAGCACGTAGCCGAGCACGAGGCAGATCAGCGTCGCCAGCGCGGCGTACCCGAGCGAGCGGACCAGCGGCTCCCAGTAGTCCCGGATCGCGTCCGGGTAGTTCTGGAAGTGGAAGGTCATCTGGTAGCCGCTGACCACCGACCCGCTCGGGTCGAACAGGCTGGCAGCGACGAGTGAGTAGAACGGGATGACGAAGAAGAGAGCGAGCCAGACGACGCCGGGGACCAGCAGGAAGTAGCCGGTGAGGCCGCGACGCCGGCCCGAGTCGTCGGCCACCGGGGCTGGAGTCGCCGCAGGGGCTTCCGCGGTGCTCGCCATCAGTCGTCGTCCTCCTGCCCGGCGCGAGCGTCTTGGCTGTGGTCGAGGAGGAACGCGTAGTCGGGCCGCCAGGACAGCTCCACGGACTCACCGTTGCGGTAGAGCCGGCGATGACCGGTGTTCTGCTGGAACACCTGCAGCTCCTGGCCCCACGGCATCCGTACGAGGTACTGCGTGCTCACCCCGACGAAGCTGACGTCGCTGACGACGCCACCCGGGATCGAGTTGCCGGGCGCGTCCAGCACCTCGCCCGGGTCGCCGATGAGCACCTTCTCGGGCCGGATGCCGATCCACGCCTTGTCGCTGTCGAGGTGCGCTCGAGCCGCCGGCACCGAGACGTCGATGCCGTGCATGTCGACGGTGATGAAGTCCGAGCTCCGGCTCTTGATGTCGCCGGCGATCAGGTTCGACTGGCCGAGGAAGTTGGCGACGAACGTCGTACGCGGGTTCTCGTACAGCTCCTCCGGGGCGCCCATCTGCTCGATCACGCCCGCGTTCATCACCGCGACCGTGTCGGCCATCGTCATGGCCTCCTCCTGGTCGTGGGTGACATGGATGAAGGTCAGCCCGACCTCCGTCTGGATCCGCTTGAGCTCGATCTGCATGGCCCGGCGCAGCTTGAGGTCGAGCGCGCCCAGCGGCTCGTCGAGCAGCAGCACCTCGGGCTCGTTGATCAACGCCCGCGCCAGCGCGACCCGCTGCTGCTGGCCGCCGGAGAGCTGGGCCGGCTTCTTGCGTGCCTGCGAGTCGAGCTCGACGAGGTCGAGCATCTGGCGCACCTGGCCGTCGACGTCGTTGACCTTGCGGCGCTTGAGGCCGAAGGCGACGTTCTCGTAGATGTCGAGATGCGGGAAGAGCGCGTAGTTCTGGAAGACCGTGTTGACCGGACGCCGGTAGGGCTTGGCGTACGTGATGTCCTGCCCGGCCAGCGTGATCGACCCACGGGTCGGGGTCTCCAGGCCGGCGACCATCCGCAGCGTGGTGGTCTTGCCGCAGCCCGAGGGGCCGAGGAGGGCGAAGAACGCCCCACGCGGTACGTCGAGGTCGAGGTCGTCGACGGCGGTGAAGGACCCGAAGGACTTGGTCACGTTGCGCAGTCGCAACCCGTCGAACGAGTCGTCGCTCGAGGGTGCCTGCACAGTGAGGTCAGCCGGCGATGACATCGTTGAACTCTCCTTCGTACTGCTGGGACTGCGCGTCGGACAGGGGCATGAAGTCGAAGGCGGTGGCGAGGTCTTCGTTGTCGGGGAAGATCAGCTTGTTGTCGACGAGCGACGGGTCGATCTTCTCCATCTCGGCCTTCGCCCCCTCGACCGGGCAGATGTAGTTGACCCACGCGGCCAGCTTCGCGGCGACCTCGGGCTCGTAGTAGTAGTCGATCCACTTCTCGGCGTTCGCCTGGTGGGTCGCGAGGTTGGGCACCATCATGTTGTCGGCCCAGAGGGAGAGCCCCTCCTCGGGCGTGACGAACTTGATGTCCGGGTTGTCGAACTGCGCCTGGATCACGTCACCGGACCATGCCTCGCACGCCACGATGTTGCCGGCCGCGAGGTCCTGGATGTACTCGTTGCCCGTGAAGGACCGGACCTGCCCGCTCGCCACGACCTCGCTGAGCCGGTCGAGCGCCTGGCCCCACTCGTCCTCGGTGAACTCGTCGGGGTCGGCGCCGACGACGCGGAGCATGAACGCCATCGTGTCGCGCATCTCGCTGAGCAGGGTCATCCGGCCCTTGAGGTCCTCGCGGGTCAGCAGCTCCTCGAAGCTGCGGACCTCCGGGACCTTCGCGGCGTTGTAGGCGATGCCGGTGAGGCCCGCCTGCCACGGCGCGCTGAAGGTGCGGTCCTTGTCCCACTGCCGGTTGCGGAGCGGGTCGATCAGGTTCTGGTGGAGGTTCGGCACGGCCTTCGCGTCGAGCGGCTGGATCCAGCCCAGCCCGATCATCCGCGCCGCCATCCAGTCGGTCATCACGATCAGGTCGCGGTTGATGGACTGGCAGGAGCCCATCTGGTTCTTCACCTTGGCGAAGAACTCCGCGTTGTCGTTGACGTCGTCGGTGTAGTCGACGCTGATGCCGGTGCGGTCCTGGAAGACCGACACCGTCGACGTGGCCTTCTTGCGCGGGTCGATGTACGCCGGCCAGTTGGAGACGATCAGCTTCTTGTCGGTCGCCGACACGTCCTTGGCCCGGCACTCCGCCGGGTTGACCTTCGCCGCCGCGACGTCGAAGAACGGCAGCTTCAGCGCCGCGACACTGACCCCGGCGAACGCCACGCCACCGCCGACCCTGAGCAGCCTGCGACGAGTGAGCCCGCCGCGTCCACCACCGGTGGGTCCCTGCACCATGCGGACTCCCTTCGAACTGCCTCGACGCATCGGATCGTGCCACGCAAAGGGGGCCCCGACAAGCGATCCCGTCGAGATGAAACATCCTCGCAACGAAATCGCTTGTCAACGGCTCGCGGAGAACTTTGACCTCCAGCCCTTTGACCGCAGCCTCCCACTACGGAACCATCCCCCCATGAGCAGGAAGCCAGGACGTACGTCGCAGCCGCTCGACGACGTCTCGAAGGCGATCATCGAGCAGCTGCAGCAAGACGGCCGGCGGTCGTACGCCGCCATCGGCAAGGTCGTCGGACTCTCCGAGGCGGCGGTGCGCCAGCGCGTGCAGCGCCTGATCGAGTCCGGGGTGATGCAGGTGGTCGCCGTGACCGACCCGCTGGAGCTCGGCTTCGCCCGGCAGGCGATGGTCGGGGTCAAGGTCACCGGTCCACTGGAGCCGGTCGCGGACAAGATCGCCGAGATCGAGGAGGTCGACTACGTCGTGGTCACCGCGGGCTCCTTCGACCTGCTCGTCGAGGTCGTGTGCGAGAGCGACGACCACCTGCTCGAGCTGATCTCCGGGCAGATCCGGACCGTCGAGGGCGTGGCCGCCACGGAGACCTTCATGTACCTGAGCCTGCGCAAGCAGACGTACTCGTGGGGTGTCCGCTGAGCGGCCGCACCGAGAGGTACCCCCACTACGAACGGCTCTCCCTCTGGCACGACACCGTCGACACCGACTGGACCCCACGTCCGGCGCTCGACGGCGATGTCGAGGCCGACGTCGCGATCGTCGGCGCCGGCTTCACCGGCCTCTGGACCGCCTACTACCTCGCGGAGGCAGATCCGGAGCTGCGCATCGTCGTGCTCGAAGCGGAGACCACGGGCTTCGGTGCCTCGGGCCGCAACGGCGGCTGGTGCTCGGCGCTCTTCCCCGCCTCACTCCCCACGCTCGCGGGGTACGCCGACCGCGACGCCGCGCTCGCCCAGCACCGCGCCATGCGGCAGACCGTCGATGAGGTGGTCGGCACGGCTGCGGCGGAGGGCATCGACGCCGACGTGAGCAAGGGCGGCACGATCACGCTGGCCCGCAGCCGGGCCCAGTGGTCCCGCGCGAAGGCCGAGGTCGCCGGCGCGCGGGCCTGGGACCGCGGCGAGGACGACCTCCGCCTGCTCGATCGCCAGGAGGCGACCGCGATCCTGCGGGGCAGCCGCACCCGCGGTGCGACGTACACCCCGGACTGCGCGGCGCTCCACCCCGCACGGCTGGTCCGCGGGCTCGCGAGCGCCGTCGAGCGGCGCGGCGTGACCATCCACGAGCAGACCCGGGTCAACGCGATCGAGCCCCGGACCGCGCGCACCGAGCACGGCGTCGTACGCGCCCGCACCGTGCTGCGTGCGACCGAGGGCTACACCGCCACCCTGGCCGGTGAACGCCGCACGATGGTGCCCGTCTACTCCCTGATCATCGCGACCGAGCCGCTGCCGCCGGAGGTGTGGGACGAGATCGGCCTGGCCCGGCGCGAGACGTTCACCGACCACCGCCACCTGATCGTCTACGGGCAGCGCACTGCCGACGACCGGCTGGTCTTCGGCGGCCGCGGCGCGCCGTACCACCTGGGCTCGCGGATCAAGCCCGAGTACGACCACGACGAGAAGGTCTTCGCACGGCTCTACGCCACCCTCATCGACCTCTTCCCGGTCCTCGCCGGCACCCGGGTCACCCATGCCTGGGGCGGAGCTCTCGGTATCCCACGTGACTGGTGCGCGTCGGTCGGGCTCGACACCGCGACCGGGCTCGGCTGGGCCGGTGGGTACGTCGGAGACGGCGTCAGCACCACCAACCTCGCGGGCCGGACGCTGCGCGACCTGGTCCTGGGCCGCGACACCGAGCTGACCCGGCTGCCCTGGGTCGGGCACCGCTCCCCCGGCTGGGAGCGCGAACCGCTGCGCTGGCTCGGCATCAACGCCGGGCTGCGGGCGATGACGCTCGCCGACGCCGAGGAGTCGCTCACCCGGATGCCGAGCCTGGTAGCGCGAGCGGTCACTCCCCTGCTGGGATGAGGCCATGACGCAACGCGCGCTCGTCCGACGGCCCGGCCCCCGACTCGACGACGGCCTGCTGACCCACCTCGAACGGGTCCCGGTCGACCTCGCCCTCGCCGAGCAGCAGTGGCAGTCGTACGTCGAGGCGCTGCGGGCCGAGGGCTGGGAGACGATCGAGGTGCCGCCGGCAGACGACTGCCCGGACGCGGTGTTCGTCGAGGACACCGTCGTGGTGCTCGACGACCTCGCAGTGATCAGCCGGCCCGGCGCCGACGAGCGCAAGCCCGAGACGGCGGCGGCCGAGGAGACCCTGGCCGGCCTCGGCTACCGGATCGCCCACATCGAGGCGCCGGGCACCCTCGACGGCGGCGACGTGCTCAAGCACGACCGGACGGTCTGGGTCGGGATCGGCGGGCGCACCAACGCGGCCGGGCTGGAGCAGCTCGCCGCGCACCTGGCTCCCCTCGGCGCCCGCGTGGTCGGCGTACCGGTGGCGCTCGTGCTGCACCTCAAGTCCGCCGTGACCGCGCTGCCCGACGGGACGGTCGTGGGCTTCGAGCCGCTCGTTGACGACCCTGCCGCCTGGGACGCATTCCTCCCGGTGCCCGAGGAGGGCGGCTCCCACGTCGTGGTGCTCGACGAGTCGACGGTCCTGATGTCGACGAGCGCGCCGCTGAGCAAGGCGCTCTTCGAGGAGCGCGGGCTGCGCGTGGTCGCCGTCGACATCTCCGAGTTCGAGAAGCTCGAGGGCTGCGTGACCTGCCTGTCGGTGCGGCTTCGGGGCTAGCGGCTCAGCCGAGACCGTTGGCCACGGTGTCGGCCGGCTTCGTCGTGGAGTGCAGCCAGGCGGCGAAGAAGCCGTCCAGGTCCTCACCGCTGACCTCCTCGGCGAGCGCCTCGAACTCCGCGGTCGAGCCGTTGCCGCCCTCACGGTCGGCGACCCAGCGGCGCAGCAGCGCCGAGAAGTCGTCGTCGCCGACCCGGTTGCGCAGCGCCTGGAGCGCCATCGCGCCCCGCTCGTAGACGCGACGGTCGAAGATCCGGTCGACACAGCCGACGTACGCCGGGCACGGGTCGGCTACCTGCAGGTCCCAGAACTCATCGTCGCTCCCGGCGGTGTCGTAGAGCCGGTGCAGCTGACCGTCCCCCGACAACCCGCCGTGGGTCTCCTCCCAGCGCCACTCCAGGTACGTCGCCGCGCCCTCGTTGAGCCAGATGTCGCTCCAGTGGCGCACCGCCACCGAGTCGCCGAACCACTGGTGCGCGAGCTCGTGCACGACCGTGATCGGGGTGAGGCTGGCCGGGGAGTACGTCGGCCGAGTCTGGTTCTCCAGCGCGAAGCCGGGCTCCAGGCTGGTGACCAGTCCGCCGACGGTCGAGAACGGGTAGTCGCCCAGCTGACCCTCGAGCCAGCGCGTGATGCCGGCGCTCTGCCGCATCAGCCGCAGGGCGCGCGGCTGCGCGGCGGTCGGCAGCCCCTTCGACACGGCGACCAGCCAGTGCTGCCCGTCGCGGACCCCCTTGTCGATCCGGAAGTGGCCGGCGGCGAAGAACGCCAGGTAGGGCACCATCGGCTCGTCCGCACGCCAGGTGGTGGTCGCGCGGGTGCCGTGCACCTTCCGGCCGAGCTGGCGCCCGTTGGAGACCACGTCGTACGCCGTCGGGACGGTGATGCTGACCCGGATCCGTGCCTTGTCGAGCGGGTGGTCGTTGGCGGGGAACCACCACGGCGCCATGTGCGGCTCGTTCATCGCCACGACCTCGTTGGGTCCGGCGAGCCAGTTGCTCTCCCCGGCGTACGAGTAGCGGCCCGGCCAGCCGGCGTACCGGACCTGGAGGTCGACCACCTCGCCCGGCTCCAGGCCGCGCGCCACGACCAGCTCGTGCTGGGTCTGGGAGTAGCCGACCGGACGGCCGCCGACGCGCACGGACCGCACCGGCAGCAGGAAGTCGAGGTTGAAGCTGGAGATCGACGCGGTCCCCCGGACCCGGAGGTCCGTCCAGCCCGACAGCCGGCCCTGGCGGAACCCGTAGCGGTCGTGGATGTCGTAGGAGAGGACGTCGATGCCGCCGTTGCCGTCGCGCGGGAAGTACGGGTCGCCGATCCCGGCCGCTCCTGGCGGACGTACGTCGACCGCGCCGAGCGACTGCACGCCCGAGCCCAGGCCGAGCGCGAGCGCCAGCCCGGCGAGGAGGGCGGCAACGGCGCGGCGAGGGCGTGACACCCGGGCAAGGTACCCGACCTGGTGGCCGGACCCTGCACCGTCGTTTGTGTTATAACTCTAGTGACTCACTGTACTTAAACGCGGAGGCGCAGATGCAGGTTCTGACCCTGGAGATCCCGGAGCTGGGCAACCACACCCATCTCGTCCACGACGGCCGGCACGCGCTGGTCGTCGACCCCCCTCGAGACATCGCGCCGATCGAGGCGGCGGCCGAGGCGGCCGGGGTGGAGATCGCTGCCGTCGCCGACACCCACATCCACAACGACTACATCTCCGGTGCCCTCGGGCTCGCCCGACGGCACGGCGCCGACTACCTGCTCTCGGCCGACGAACCGGTGCAGTTCGAACGCGTCGGCGTCCGCGGCGGAGACGTGCTCACGGTGGGTCATCTCCAGGTGACGGTCCTCGCGACGCCCGGGCACACCCGCCACCACCAGGCCTTCGAGGTCCGCGACCTGGAGGGGGAAGCCCCGGCAGCGCTCTTCAGCGGCGGCAGCCTGCTGCACGGCACCGTCGGGCGCACCGACCTGGTCGATCAGCGCCTGCGCTTCGACCTCGCCCGCGCCCAGTGGCGCAGCGCCCGCACGCTCGCCCTGCGCGATCCGTCGACCCGGCTCCTGCCGACCCACGGCTTCGGCAGCCTCTGCGCCGGCGCCCAGACGACAGAGCGCGCTCCGGCCACTGACACCGACGGCACCCTCGGCGCCGAGCTGTCGGTCAACCCGGCACTGCTGCTGGACCGCGACCCGTTCGTCGAGGAGCTCGTCGCCGGCTTCGGCCCGGTCCCGTCGTACTACGACCACATGGCACCGCTCAACCGCGCCGGCGCCGGCCGGGCCCGGCCGCGGCCGGGACGACCGGTCACCCGCAACGAGGTCACCGACGCGATCCTCGACGGCCAGTGGGTCATCGACCTGCGCCGGCGCGACACGTTCTCGCGCGGCCACCTCGCCGGCTCGGTCGGTGTCGAGTACTCCCACCAGTTCGCGACGTACGTCGGCTGGCTGGTCCCCTGGGCCGACGACCTCGTCCTCCTCTACGACAGCGCGGACGACGTCGGCTCCGCGCTGCTCGACCTGGCCGCGATCGGCATCGAGGGCCCCGGCATCCACGATCTCGACTCGGCCAGCTCGCTGCCCGCGACCTTCCGACGCACGGACTGGGCCGGCTTCCGCGAGCACGCGGGACCGCGCGTCGTGGTCGACGTGCGCGGGCACGACGAGTACGACGCGGGCCACCTGCCCGACGCCGTACACCTGCCCGTCCACGAGGTCGACCGACGCGGCCTCGAGCTGCCGCCCGGCGAGCTGTGGGTGCACTGCCAATCGGGCTACCGCGCCGGCATCGCGTCCAGCCTGCTGCACAACGCCGGTCGCAGCGTCGTGCATGTCGATGACACCTGGGACCGGGTCACCGAGCTGGCGATCACGACGACCGTCGCCGCCTGAGACCCGACGCGGCTACCGCATGCGGGTCCGTGTCGCAACCAGGAGCACGACGGCTTGTCGAAAAGCGACAATTCGCCCGCCCAAACGGCCAACACCCTTGCGCCCGGCTGCGTCCGGCCTCGCATGATGCGAGACCGGTGCCAACCGGCACCGCGATCTGGAGACAGGTCGAACAAGGGAGCACCGCATGCACTTACGCAAGGCACTCACCCTCGGCGCCGCCGTCCTGGCCGCCAGTCTGCTCGCCCTCAGCGCCACCGCCACCGCGGCGAGCCCGACCGGCGGGGCCGTCGTCTCCGTCGAGGTCAACGGCGTCCGCGCCGCCCCCAACGCCCTCGTCGGCATCACCGGCTACCTCACGAGCGGCTCCTACACCCTCGGCGGGAGCACGTACGTCTGCACCACGGGCAACCTCGTCGGCGACGTGAACCGCGGCCCCCGCCCCCTGGGTGCGGGCTTCCACGACATCGCTCTCTCCACCTTCACCCTCAACTGCGCCACGCCTTTCGGCCTCACCGGCACGATCAACATCAACCCCGGCTGCCTCACCGCGGACTTCCTGGACGGCGCAACCCCCAACGTCCACGACGGCACGGTCGATACCGGCAGCGGTTTGAAGTTCAACAAGGTCGACGGCTCCATGACGATGACGACCAGTTGCGGCACGATCTCGTTCGGTGGGGGCTTCACTTGCACCGCCAAGATCCAGGGCACTGTGTATGCCGCCTTCGCAGAGGGCGTCACGACCGTCGGCGGCATCGACTACCAGGCACTGCTCCTCAACGGGATCGGCCTGACCTTTGCCATGCAGACCCCGGCATGCGCCGGTCTGCTTGCCGGCGCGTTCACCCTCAACAACTTCACCTTCAACGTGAAGGTGGCCACCGGGACCACGTCGGGCATCGACTTCCGGCAGACCCCCTGACCCGCCCTTCCGCCGGCCGGGACGGGCTCGCACCGACCGCTCGCAGGCCCGTCCCGGGGCGGGGCCGTACGCCTGCAACGGCATAGCCGGGGGACCCATCGCCCGAGGCCCCGTGTACCCGGGCCACCACATGACCATGGTCATCCCCACGTTGACCTGCGGCGCCCCCTGGGGCACGTCCACGTTCACCGGCTGCAGCGCGAGGGCGACGTTCGCCGATTCCAACGTCCACAGCGGGATTATCGACACCGGTACCGGCACGAAGCTCAGCCGTGTCGACGGCTCCGCGGAGTTCCAGTGCCTCACGTTCAACGGGGGCATCTGCAGCGCCAACATCCTCACCGGCCTCACCGTCGCCACGTACTTCGACGAGGCCATCGTCTCGATCAACAACCGCAATTACCAAAAGCTGATCCTCAACGGCACAGGCCTCCTCTTCTACGGCCAGTCCCCCGGATGCCTCGGCCTCATGAACTACTTCCAGCTCAACAACCTCACGATGTACGTCGCGGCGGTCAGTGTTCCCGGCAGTTCGACAGGTATCGACTTCCGCCCCTGACCTACCCGGCGGCCGAGAACCTGGCAAAAAACGACAATTCACAACACCAGACGCCCCGCTCTCTTGCGCCGCGTCCATGCTGGCCCGCCATCATGCAAGGCAGACGCCGACCCGAGACCAACCATCCGGACAAGGGAGCACCCCCATGCATCTGCGCAAGGCACTCACCGTCGGCGCCGCCGTACTGGCAGCCGCCCTGCTCGGCCTCACCTCCACTGCCAGCGCCACCGGTGGCGGCGGGACCCTCGCCTACGTCGCGGCCAACGGCAGCACCACGCCCGGCTCCGTCGCCATCAACGGCATCTTCAGCAGCGGCACCGCAACTATCGCCGGGACCGCGTACACCTGCACCGGAGGCTCCGTCGGCGGAACCGTCCAGCCCGGCGCCGTCAACGCGACGCCCGACCTGATCTTCAACGTCCTGAGCCTCACGTGCGCCACCCCTCTCGGCATCAGCGGCGTCATCTCCGTCAGCACCGGCTGCACCGTCGACGTGGAGTTCGCCGGCACCAACGTCCACGACGGCACCGTCGACACCGGTGCCGGGCCGAAGTTCATTCGTGTCCCGGGCACAGCGACGATGCCCGTCATCGCGGCGCCCGGCTGCGTCAGGATCAGCGTCCTGAACGGCGTCTGCACCGCCAGCATCGAGGGCACCGTGGGTGCCGCCTTCGATGAGGCCATCACGACCATCGGCGGCGCCAACTACCAGCAACTGTTCCTCGACGGCACCGGCCTCACCTTCAACAACCAGTCCGCTGGGTGCATCGGTCTGCTGAACGGCGGCATCACGCTCAACAACATCAAGTTCTCCGTCAAGATCGCGTCCGGGACCACGACGGGTATCGACTTCCGCCTGAATCCCTGAGACAACCCCGCCCGGCCATCCCAAGGGAGCATCCTCATGCAGCTGCGCAAGGCACTGACCCTCGGCGCCGCCGTACTGGCGACCGTCCTGCTCACCACCACCGCCACCGCCAGCAGCCCCACGGGCGGACCCATCGCCAACCTGGCGGTCAACGGCAGCACCGCCGCCGGAACAGCGCCCATCAACGGCACCTTCAAGAGCGGCATGATCGGCACCTCCCTCTGTACCGCAGGCACGGTCGCCGGGGTCGCCAAGCGCGGCACCCGTCCAGCCACGGGCCACGACTTCATGTTCTCGACCTTCACCCTGGTCTGCCCTGGTCCGCTCGGCAGCATGACGATCTCGGTCAGCCCCGGCTGCACCATCGACTCGGACTTCGGCGACGGCAACGTCCACGACGGCACCCTCGACACCGGCACCGGCCCGAAGTTCAGCCGCGTCGACGGTCTCGTCCCAGCCGGCGACGGCACGGTGTTCTACACCAACGGCTGCGCCAGAGTCACCGCCCTGGGCGGCTTCTGCACTGCCTGGGTCTCGGGTCCCGTGAACACGTTCTTCGACGAGGCCATCACGACGTCCGGCGGCGTCAGCTACCAGACGCTGATCCTCGACGGCGCCGGCCTGGCGTACTCCAACCAGTCTGGCGGGTGCTCGGGTCTCATGGCCGGCAGCATCACTCTCAACAACATCACCTACAACATCGAGGTGACCGGTGGAACCACGACGGGCATCGACTTCCGTCAGACCTGATCCAGAGCGATAAATCGGTTGCGGGCGCTCGGTGGAGGCCGTCAGAGTTTCCCCGAGCGCCCGGAGCGACCGGTGCCCCAGCGAGAGGAGCGTGACATGTCCACGACTGTCCTTGGCCTGTCCGCAGACCACACCCCTTCTCGCATCTGGAGCACCCCCACCGATGTCTCACGAAATCTCCGAACCTGAGCTCGACCCAGCCTTCGTCTTCGACTTCCAGGCGTACGACGACCTCGACGACGGCCAGCGCTGGTCCACCTGGCTGAGCGTGGAGCCGCTCTGCCGCGGCCCGCAGCCTCGGCCCGACTGGGTCGTCACCTCCCAGGCCGCGGTCGACACCGACCTCGGCATCCTCAAGACCGGCAAGGAGGCCGACGCGTTCCTCCTCGAGCGCGCCGTCCCCGGCAGCCTGCCCCCAGATCAAGGGGGCGTCGGCGAGTCGGTCGTGCTGGTCGCCAAGCGCTACCGCAGCACCGAGCACCGCACCTTCCACCGAGCCGCGACCTACACCGAGGGCCGCAGCGTGAAGCGCTCCCGCGACGAGCGGGCACTCAAGCGCAAGAGCACCTGGGGCAAGATCGTCGCCGCCGGCGAGTGGGCCGTCTCCGAGTGGGACGCCCTCAAGCGCTGCTGGGAGCTGGGCCTGCCGGTCCCCTACCCGGTGCAGATCGACGGCACCGAGATCCTGATGGAGTGGATCACCCATGACGGTGAGACCGCTCCGCGGCTCGCGCAGACCCGGCCGGACCCGGATCTGCTGGCGTCGTACTACGAGCAGCTCCGCGACGCGCTCGCCGTGATGGTGCAGCACGGGATCGTGCACGGCGACCTGTCGCCGTACAACATCCTGGCCGCGGGTGACCGGCTGGTGATCATCGACCTGCCCCAGATCGTGGACCTGGTCGGCAACCCGACCGGCATGGACTTCCTGCTGCGCGACTGCACGAACGTGTGCACCTGGTTCACCGCCAGGGGGCTGGAGGTCGATCCCGGCGAGCTGTTCGCGGAGCTGATGGCGCACGCGTTCTAGAGTCAGGCCGGTGAAGAGGGTCGTCCGTGGTGAGCCGGCACAGATCGTCCACGAGCTCGAACGGTGGCTGGCCGACCACCCGGGCGTCCCGGTCGACCCGGCGCGGACCTCGCTCTACACGGCGGCCGAGCTCTACGACAGCGATACGTACGACGCGTCGCTGGATGCCCGCGCCGATGCCTGGTCGCGCGCGCCGCGCACCCGCCAGGCGGCGCTGGCTCGGGCGCTCCACGACCATGCGGTCGACCTCGCCCTCGACAGCTGGACCCAGGGACGTGACCTGGTCGGCGTGATGGGCGGGCACCGGGTCGAGCGCGGGCAGCCGGCGTACGCCGAGGCCGCACGACTCGGTGCGGCGCTCGGTGCCGGTCACGTGGTCGCCACCGGCGGTGGCCCGGGCGCGATGGAGGCCGCCAACCTCGGCGCCCGCTTCGCCGACCGGCCCGGCGACCTCGCCGGTGCGCTCGAGATGCTCGCCGCGGCCCCGTCGTACCACCCGTCGATCGACCGGTGGGTCCGCCGGGCCTTCGAGGTGCTCGGCCGGTACCCCGGCGGCGCGGACACGCTGGGCATCCCGACCTGGCACTACGGGCACGAGCCGCCGAACGTGTTCGCGACGGCCATCGCGAAGTACTTCCGGAACTCCACGCGGGAGGCGACGCTGCTCGAGGTCTGTCACGCCGGGATCGTCTTCCTGCCCGGTCTCGGCGGGACCGTCCAGGAGATCTTCCAGGACGCCTGCGAGAACTACTACGCCGCCGATGAGTCGGTCGCTCCGATGGTGCTCGTCGGTGAGGCGTACTGGACCGAGGAGCTGCCCGCCTGGCCGCTGCTGAGGGCCCTGGCGCGCGGCCGGCCGATGGAGCGTCACGTCCATCTCGTCGAGTCGGTCGAGGATGCGGCAAACCTCTTCAAATCTGGGAATTGACCCACCTGAGCGCCTACATTGACGCGGTGCAGATCTCTCGTCGTGACCTCGTCCGTTCCTCCGCCGCTGTCGGTGGCGTCGCCGCCCTGGGCGGACTCGGCCTCGCCGACTCCGCGGTCGCGGCCGGCCCGCTGAAGCTGACCACCGCCAAGAAGGTGCTGCTCAAGGGCGCCCCCGGTGTCACCGGATGGCGGCCGATCGTGACCGGGCCCGGCGAGCGGCACTCGCCGCGGGTCGGCCTGGGGGTCGCCGCGCAGAAGGGCCGAGCCCGCCGTCGCAAGAGCCTGCTGGCGTTCGCGCAGCTCAGCGACGTGCACATCTGTGACGCCCAGTCGCCGATGCGGCTGGACAACCTCGACCGCGGCGACGACGACAACAACCACGACGGCAAGATCGACGGCAACGGCCTCTTCCGCTCGGCCTGGCGCCCGCAGGAGATCCTCGGCGTGCACGTGGCCGACGCGATGGTCCGCAAGATCAACCAGATCGGCCGCGGTCCGGTGCTCGGGCAGAAGCTCGCCCTGGCCCTGCAGACCGGTGACAACTCCGACACCACCCAGCGCAACGAGATCCGCTGGAACATCGACGTCCTCGACGGTGGCACCGTGCAGGTCGACTCCGGGGACAAGACGAAGTTCGAGGGCGTCATCGACAACGACCCGGCGTACTACGACGTCCGGTTCTGGCACCCCGAGGGCAACCCGGCCGGCATCGACACGGTCGACATGCCGCGCGCCGAGCACGGGTTCCCGGTCGTGCCGGGCCTGCTGAACGCCGCCCGCGCGCCGTTCCAGGCCCAGGGCCTCAAGGTCCCCTGGTACGCCGCGATGGGCAACCACGACGGGCTCTTCCAGGGCGTCACGGCGCCCAGCGCCGACACCCGGGCCCGGGCGGTCGGGGACCAGAAGAAGGTCGCGGTCGGTGGCGTCGACGGCTACCGGACGGTGACAGCCGACCCCGCTCGCCAGGAGCTGACGCGCAAGGAGTGGGTCGAGGAGCACTTCACGACCACCGGCAAGCCGGTCGGTCACGGCTTCACCTCCGAGAACCGCAGCAAGGGCACGGCGTACTACACGGTCGACCGCGGCGTGGTCCGCTTCGTCGTGCTGGACACCGTCAACCTCAACGGCAAGGAGAGCGGGTCGATCGACGCGGCCCAGTTCAAGTGGCTCAAGTCGGTCATCAAGACCAGCCGACGCAAGCTGCTCATCCTGGTCAGCCACCACACCATCGAGACGATGGACAACGACCTCACCGGCATCGTGGACTCCAAGCCGCGGGTCCTGGGCGACGCGATCGTGCCGGTGCTGCTGGAGAGCGAGAACGTGATCGCCTGGGTCAACGGCCACACCCACCGCAACCAGATCTGGGCGCACAAGCGCAAGGGCGGCAAGGGCGGGTTCTGGGAGATCAACACCGCGTCCCACATCGACTGGCCCCAGCAGGCGCGCCTGATCGAGATCGCCGACAACCGGGACGACACGCTGTCGATCTTCACCACGATGATCGACCACGCCGGCCCGGCGGAGTTCGACGACGACCTCACCGACCCGACCAAGCTCGCGGCGCTCTCGCGCGAGCTGTCGGCCAACGACTGGCAGGAGCAGCAGGGCGGCGACCGTCGCGGCAAGCGCGCGGCGCGCAACAGCGAGCTGCTGCTGCCCGCCCCGGCGTTCCTGCGGAAGAAGAAGTCGAAGAAGAAGTAGCGCGGGTCAGGGGCTGGTCGTCAGGGCTGGGTCGTCAGGACTCGGTGGCGGCCAGCTGGCCGCAGGCTCCGTCGATCTCCCGGCCACGGGTGTCACGCACCGTGGTCGGGATGCCCTTCGCCTCGAGGCGGCGGACGAACTCGCGCTCGTCGGCCGGGTCGGAGGCCGTCCACTTCGACCCCGGGGTGGGATTGAGCGGGATCAGGTTGACGTGCACCCAGCCCCAGTCGCCGCGCTCCTGCAGTACGTCGGCGAGCAGGTCGGCGCGCCAGCCCTGGTCGTTGATGCCGCGCATCATGGCGTACTCGATCGAGACCCGGCGCTTCGTCGTACGCGCATAGTTCCAGGCGGCATCGACGGTCTCGGCGACCGAGTAGCGGGTGTTGATCGGGACCAGCTCGTTGCGGAGCTCGTCATCGGGCGCGTGCAGGCTGAGCGCGAGCGTCACCGGGATGCCCTCCTCGGCGAGCTGCAGCATCCGCGGTACCAGGCCGACGGTCGACACCGTGATGCCGCGGGCGCTCATGCCGAGGCCGTCGGGTGTCGGGTCGGTGAGCCGGCGGACGGTTCCGATGACCGCCTTGTAGTTGGCGAGCGGCTCGCCCATGCCCATGAACACGACGTTGGAGACCCGGCCCGGGCCGCCGGGGACCTCGTCTCGAGCGAGCGAGCGGGCGGCGGCGACGACCTGCTCCACGATCTCGGCGGTGGACATGTTGCGCTGCAGGCCACCCTGGCCGGTGGCGCAGAACGGGCAGGCCATGCCGCAGCCGGCCTGGCTGGAGACACACACCGTCGCGCGGTCGGGGTAGCGCATCAGCACCGACTCGACGAGCGCGCCGTCGAACAGCTTCCAGAGCGTCTTGCGCGTCGTACCCCGATCAGCCTCCATGGTGCGCAACGGCGTCATCAGGTTCGGGAGCAGACCCGCGACCAGCTCGTCGCGCTGCGCTGCGGGCAGGTCGGTCATCTCCGCCGGGTCGTCGACCAGCCGGGCGAAGTAGTGGGTCGACAGCTGCTTGGCACGGAAGCCGGGCAGACCCAGCTCCTTGAGCCGGGCGGCCCGCTCGTCGGCGGTGAGGTCGGCAAGGTGCGGTGGCGGCTTCTTGCGGCCACGCGGCTCGTCGAAGACCAGGGGAAGGGGGGTGCGCTCAGACATCGTGTCGATTCTCCCACTCGCCGCCGCCCCCGGACGATTCGCAGGGTCGGTCGGCCGCTCAGACGTCGTGACTGATCATGTACCAGAGGACCAGCGCGGCGACTCCCCCGACGACCAGCGCGGTGGCGACCATCCCGATCAGCATGTAGATGCCGAACCGCCGGGTGCGCGGCGCGATGACCAGGCCGATCGGTACGGCGAGCGTGACGAGCACGAACGGGAACAGCTGCTCGGCCGTGTCGTCGTCCACGAGCACGTGCAGCAGAGCGATGAACAGGCCCGGCACCAGTACGACGAACGCCAACCCGGTGAAGAAGCCCGTGAGCGAGGCGAACGTCGGGTGGTCGCGGTGCCACCAGTCCGGCTGCCGCTCCGTGGACGACTCGCTCGGCCCGGTGGGCTCGGTCTCCTGCTCGGTGGTCATCAACTCGATGCTAGACGGGTCGTCCGCCTCCCAGCCGTCTATAGGTGCGTGTCAGGCGGACGACTCGATCAGGTGAAGACGGCGTAGTGGAGCAGCAGCCAGATCGGCGCGACGGTCGCGAGCAGCGAGTCGAGCCGGTCCATCAGTCCGCCGTGGCCCGGGATCACCTGGCTCATGTCCTTGATGCCGAGGTCACGCTTGATCACCGACTCGCACAGGTCGCCGAGCGTCGCCATCACGACCGCGATCAGCCCGAGGGCGAGGCCGACCCACCAGTCGCCGTCGAGCAGGTAGACGACCAGCGCCCAGCCGACCACTAGGCAGAAGACGACGGAGCCCGCGAAGCCCTCCCAGGACTTCTTCGGGGAGATGACCGGCGCCATCGGGTGCTTGCCGAACAGCACGCCGGCGACGTACCCGCCGGTGTCCGAGGCGACGGTGATCGCGATGAACACGATGATGCCCTGCACGCCCGGGTCGTCGAGGCCGTGGGCGTTGACGCCGCCGCCCTCCGCGAGCAGCAGCGCCACGAACGAGCCGAGGAACGGCACGTAGATCAGGCTGAACACCGACGCCGTGGCGTTCTGCACGTAGCCGTCGATGCCTCGTCGCAACAGCCAGAGCATCGTCATCAGGGCCGCGACTGCCGTGGCCGTCACCAGCGCGGGTGCGCCCCAGAAGTAGGCGACCACGACCATGACGACGCCGCCGAGCATCAAGGGCTGCTCGGGCAGGTCGATGCCCTTGGCGGAGAAGCCGCGGTGCAGCTCCCAGATCGCGACCACGACGGCGATCGCGACGATCACCATGAATGCCGTCTTCCAGAAGAGCAGCGACAGCAGGATCGCGCCGACCAGCACCAGCGCGGAGCCGATGGCGGCCGGGAGGTCGCGGCCGGCCCGGCCGTGGTCCTTCTGGGGCGGGTTGACCGGAGGGGTGATGGAGTTGCTCATGGACGGCGAGCTGCTCAGACCTCGAGCAGCTCGGACTCCTTGTTCTTCAGCATCTCGTCGATCGCGTCGGTGTGCTTCTTGGTGATGCCGTCGAGCCGCTTCTCGGCGCCGGTGACGTCGTCCTTGCCGACCTCGCCGTCCTTCTCGAGCTTCTCCAGGCCCTGCTTCGCCGTACGGCGCAGGTTGCGCACCGCGACCCGGCCGTCCTCGGCCTTGGCCCGGGCGACCTTGATGTACTCCTTGCGGCGCTCCTCGGTCAGCTCCGGGAAGTTGCAGCGCAGCATCTTGCCGTCGTTGGACGGGTTCACGCCCAGGTCGGAGTCGCGGATCGCGCGCTCGATGTTGCCCATCGCGCCCACGTCGTACGGCTGGATGAGGATGATCCGAGCCTCCGGTGCCGTGAACGACGCGAGCTGCTGCAGCGGGGTCGGCGAGCCGTAGTAGTCGACGACGATCTTGCTGAACATGCTCGGCTGCGCCCGACCGGCCCGGATCGCCGAGAACTCCTCGCGCGTCGACTCGACCGACTTGTCCATCTTGCCGTCGGCCTCGTTGAGGATGTCGTTGATCACCGCTGCTCCTTCAATGTCGTGGTGCCGTCAGCCTGCGCTGACGAGCGTGCCGATCTTCTCACCCTGGACGACCCGGAGGATGTTGCCCTCCGGCTCCATCCCGAAGACGACCATCGGCAGCTTGTTCTCGCCGCAGAGCGCGAACGCGGTCTGGTCCATGATCCGCAGGCCCTGGGCGATCGCCTCGGCGTACGTCAGCTCGTCGTACTTGGTGGCGGTCGGGTCGAGCTTGGGGTCGGCGCTGTAGACGCCGTCGACGCCGCTCTTGGCGACCAGCACGACGTCGCACTTGCTCTCCAGAGCGCGCTGGACGGCGACCGTGTCAGTGGAGAAGAAGGGCATGCCCATGCCGGCGCCGAAGATCACGACGCGGCCCTTCTCCATGTGCCGGATGGCGCGGCGCGGGATGTACGGCTCGGCGACCTGGCCCATGGTGATGGCCGTCTGCACGCGGGTCTCGACGCCCATCTTCTCCAGGAAGTCCTGGAGGGCCAGGCAGTTCATCACGATGCCGAGCATGCCCATGTAGTCGGCGCGGACCCGGTCCATGCCGCGCTGCTGGAGCTCGGCGCCGCGGAAGAAGTTGCCGCCACCGGTCACGACCGCGATCTGGACACCGGATCGTGCGACCGCCGCGATCTCGTGGGCGACCTTCTGCACGACGTCGGGGTCCACCCCCACCTTGCCACCGCCGAACACCTCGCCGGAGAGCTTGAGCAGGACTCGCTGGTAACCCGTCACGGGCGGCTCCTTCGGAGGTCGTGGATGTCCCGGCCGAGCGGCCGGAGACGCGAGAAGGCCGGTCCGATGATCAGTGCTGCTGTCATCGAACCGGCCTCCTCGACTTGTCTGTTTCGAAACCTATCCGGTCAGGCGCCGACCTCGAAGCGGGCGAACCGCTTCAGGGTGGTGCCGGCCTCGTCCATGACGGCCTTGACGGACTTCTTGTTCTCGGTGACCGACGGCTGCTCGAGCAGCACGACGTCCTTGAAGAACCCGTTGAGGCGGCCCTCGGTGATCTTGGCGATCGCCTGCTCGGGCTTGCCCTCCTCGCGGGAGGTCTTCTCGGCGATGTCGCGCTCGTGCTCGACGACGTCCGCGGGGACCTCGTCGCGCGTCAGGTACTTCGGGCGCATCGCGGCGATCTGCATCGCAGCGGCGCGCGCGGCGTCGGCGTCGCCGTCGTACGCGACCAGCACGCCCACGGCGGGCGGCAGGTCGGCGGCACGCTTGTGCATGTACGCCACGACCGGGCCGTCGAAGTAGACGTACTGACCGAGCTCGATCTTCTCGCCGATCGAGACCGCGAGGCCGTCGACGACCTCGCCGACGGTCTGGTCACCCAGCGAGACCGCACGCAGCGCGGCGACGTCGGCCGGCTTGGCCTCCGCAGCGGCGTCGGCGATCTTCTGGGCGGCGACGACGAAGTCCTCGCCCTTGGCGACGAAGTCGGTCTCGCACTTGAGCTCGACGAGCACGCCGGGGGCGTGCGCGACGAGACCAGCGGAGGCCTCGCGCTCGGCGGCGCGGTTGGCCGCCTTGGCGGCGCCCTTGACGCGCAGGATCTCGACGGCCTGGTCGAAGTCGCCGTCGGCCTCGTCGAGCGCCTTCTTGCAGTCCATCATGCCGGCGCTGGTGAGCTCGCGGAGCCGCTTGACGTCGGCAGCGGAGAAGTTAGCCATGATCCTTCTTCCTCGAAGTATCCGAAGTGTGGTGGTGGGTGCTCAGGCGGTGGATCAGGCCTGGGCGTCGGTCGTCTCGGCGGCAGCCTCGGCGGGCGCCTCCGCAACGGCCTCGGGCGCCACGGGAGCCTCGGCGACAGCCTCGGTGACCTCAGCGGACTCGGCGGCCTCGGCGGCCTCCGAAGCAGCACCGGTCGCCTCGGCGGCCGGGGTCTCCTGCGTGGCGGCGTCGCCACCGGTGGCCTCGACGGCGGCAGCCTCGGCCTCGCCACCCAGGAGCTCGCGCTCCCACTCGGGCAGCGGCTCCTCGGCGCCGACGGCCTCGGTGCCCTCGGACACCTTGGCACCGGAGCGGGCGATCAGGCCCTCGGCCACGGCGTCGGCGACGACGCGAGTCAGCAGGCCGACCGCGCGGATCGCGTCGTCGTTGCCCGGGATCGGGTAGTCGACGAGGTCCGGGTCGCAGTTGGAGTCCAGGATGCCGATGATCGGGATGCGCAGCTTGCGCGCCTCCTCGACGGCGAGGTGCTCCTTGTTGGTGTCGACGATCCAGACGGCGGACGGCGTACGGCTCATCTCGCGGATACCACCGAGGGACTTGTTCAGCTTGTCCCGCTCGCGGCGCATCTGGAGCAGCTCCTTCTTCGTGCGGCTGCTGCCGGCCACGTCGTCGAAGTCGATCTCGTCGAGCTCCTTGAGGCGGTTGATCCGCTGGTGCACCGTCTGGAAGTTGGTGAGCATGCCACCGAGCCAGCGCTGGTTGACGTAGGGCATCCCGACGCGGGTCGCCTGCTCGGCGATCGCCTCCTGGGCCTGCTTCTTGGTGCCGACGAACATCACGGTGCCGCCCTTGGCGACGACGTCCTTGATGAAGGCGTAGGAGCGGTCGATGTAGGCCAGCGACTGCTGCAGGTCGATGATGTAGATGCCGTTGCGCTCGGTCATGATGAAGCGCTTCATCTTGGGGTTCCAGCGACGGGTCTGGTGCCCGAAGTGGACGCCGCTCTCGAGAAGCTGGCGCATGGTGACGACTGCCATGTGGATCTCCTGTTGTGCGAGCCCGCACCGTGGTGTCGGCCTTGAAGCAGGACCGGCCGGAGCGTGCTCTGTTGTTGTTTACAGTTCTCGCCTCCGACGGGTGCCGGCGGCCCTGACGCCTGCGCGCGACCCGACCCGCCGTTGCCGGCGGAACTGAGGATCGCGCCCGCGGGTGATCGGGTCCTCGGAGTGCCAGGTCCCGTCGCGGTCTGCGAGCGTGCGAAGTCAACCCTTGCGGGTTGCTCGGACCAGAGTAGTCCAGCGCCGCCGACCGCGCGAATCGCCGGAAGTCGTCCACAGGCGCCTCTCCGGCACCCGTTTCCCCAGGTCGCTCCGCGCCCGGAGCAGACCGTCGGGGCCACCCTGCACGCTCCCCCTATGACATCACGTCCACTGCTCGTCGCGCTCCTCCTCACCGCCGTGCTCGCCCTGTCGCCACCGGCCTCCGCGGACACCGACCCGGTCGGCGTCTGGCCGTTGGTCCCGGAGCCCGAGGTGGTCCGCGGCTTCGACCCCCCGGACGATCCTTGGGGCGCCGGGCACCGCGGGGTCGACCTCCTCGGCGTCGCCGGGCAACCGGTCCGGTCGGCGCTGCCGGGTCAGGTGTCCTGGGTCGGGGTGCTGGCCGGCCGCGGCGTCGTCGTGGTCGACCACGGTGGGACCCGTACGACGTACGAGCCCGTCGACGCCACCGTCACCCTTGGCTCGATGGTCCGAGCCGGAGACCGGATCGGCAGCCTCGAGCTCGCCGGCTCGCACTGCCTGCCCCGGGCCTGCCTGCACTGGGGATGGCGGGCGGGTGAGACCTACCTGGACCCGCTGCGGCTCGTGGGGGCGGGACCCGTGCGGCTGCTCCCGCTCTGGCGCGACGAGCCGGTCGGTACGACGCCGCTCGTCGCCCGACCTTCCTATGCCGGCTGGCGAGCGCCGCTCGAGCTGTTCATGCTCGGGGATGCGCCTGTTGGTAGGCCCGCCGCAGCCGGTCCGTGGTGACGTGTGTGTAGAGCTGCGTGGTCGCGAGCGACGCGTGGCCGAGCAGCTCCTGCACCGACCGCAGGTCGGCGCCACCCTCGAGCAGGTGGGTCGCGGCCGTGTGGCGTAGCCCGTGCGGGCCGATGTCGGGCGCGCCCGGGACCTCGGCGATCCGCCGGTGCACCATCGTCCGGACCGCGCGCTGGTCGATCCGCTTGCCGCGGGTGCCGAGGAAGAGGGCAGCGCCGGACCCCTCGATCGCGAGCTGCGGGCGTCCGTGGCGCACCCAGAAGTCGACGGCCCGGGCGGCCGGCCGGCCGAACGGCACCGACCGCTCCTTGCGGCCCTTGCCGAATACCCGGATCACGTTGCGCTCGCGGTCGACGTCGTCGACGTCGAGGCCGACCAGCTCGCCGACCCGGATGCCGGTGGCGTAGAGCATCTCCAGCATCGCGATGTCGCGCAGCCCCGTCGGGCTGCCGTCGTCGGCGTGCTCGGTGGCCGCGCGGATCAGGTCCGAGGCCTCGTCGGCGCGCAGCACCGGCGGCAGCGACTTGTGAGCCTTCGGCGAACCAAGGCTGGCCCCGACGTCGTTCGGGATCCGCCCCGTCCGGTTGAGCCAGGCGGTGAAGACTCGTGCCGCGGTCGCCCGGCGCGCGATGGTGGTGCGCGACTTGCCCATCGTCTGCTGCTTGGCCAGCCAGCTGCGCAGGGTCCGGAGGTCGAGCTCCGTCACGTCCGTGTCGCCCATCCGGGCGGCGTGGTCGAGCAGGCCGGCCACGTCGGCCAGGTAGGCGCGCACGGTGTGAGGGGTGAGGTCGCGCTCGACGGCAAGGTGGCGCTCGTACGCCGCCAGCACGCCTGCCATCGACTCCGGCAGCGCGTCGTGCTCACCCGCTTCGTCGGCCTGCTCCTCGGCCTGATCCGTCACGGCTCCACTCTAGGAACGCCGGCTCTCCCCGGGCGTGAACGAGCGCGGCGAGCCGCCGGCCGTCATCACCCTCCTCCCGGAAACCACACCGATCGTCGCCGCTCCGAAGATCAGCCCAGTTCCCACGCCCAGCAACGCCACCCCGACCAACGCACTGCTGACCGCGGAGTCGCGACACGCGGTCAAGACCGCTTGATCGCCTTCGAACGGCTCTGCTCCGGGTTCCCCGTCGGAGAGCGTCGCGGGCATCCCATCGCGCGCGATCTGGATAGCCGACGATCCGCAGTGGTACCGACCCTCGACCGTCGGAGCCTTCGCAATGAAGATCGCCCCGAGCACCAGACAGACCGCGCCGGACACGGCGAGCCATCCGCAAGCCACACCCACCAACCTCCGCATCACCCGCGCATGCAACCACGCCGACGTGGACGCCGCTCGGAAACGGTGAACTCGTTTCAGTCGTGAGCGAGCGCGGCGAGCCGCCAACCGTCGTCGTCGAGCTCGACCATCCCGCGGACCTCGAGAGCCAGCAGTGTCGTGTGCACCTCCTCCGCTGCCAGGCCGGCGACCCGGGCGACCGAGACCGTCGGCGCCCCGCGCGCCACCGGCACCGCGTCGAGCACCCGACGCTGCAGGTGGCTCAGCCCGTCGCGGGGCCGGTCCTTGCCACGAGGCATCTCGAGCACATGCTCACCCGACGCCCCGAGCAGCTCCAGCGCCTCCTCTCCCGAGGTCACCAAGGTCGCTGCACCGGTGCGGATCAGCTGGTGCACCCCCGCCGAGGGCGCGCTGGTGACCGGACCGGGCACGCCCATCAGGGACCGGTTGAGGCGTCCGGCCCAGTTCGCCGTGTTGAGGGCGCCGCTGCGCAGTGCCGCCTCCACCACGACCGTGCCGGCGGACAGGGCGGCGATGATCCGGTTGCGCGAGAGGAAGCGGACCCGCATCGGTGCGCCTCCCGGGACCGTCTCGGAGACAACGGCGCCCTCGGTCGCCAGATGCGAGATGAGCTGCTCGTGGGCGACCGGGTAGACGCGGTCGGCGCCGCACGCGAGCACCGCGACGGTCGGGGCGTCGACCGCGATCGCACCTCGGTGCGCCGCGAAGTCGATGCCGAAGGCCGCACCCGACACGATCGCCCGGCCGGCCTGACCAACCGTCGCCGCGAGGTCGGCAGCGACATCAGTGCCGTACGTCGTCGCATTTCGCGCGCCCACGACCGCGAGCGAGCCCGCGACCTCGTCGAGGCGGACCGGTCCGCGCACCCAGAGCCCGATCGGCACTCCCCCGCGCTCCTGCACGGGCTCCACGGTCCGCAGGTCGTCCAGTGCCGGCGGCCACTCGTCGTCACCGGGGATGACGAACCGGAGCCCGACCCGAGCAGCGGCGGCCAGCTCGCGCTCCGGCTCGACCGCGGCCAGCCGAGGCCCGATCTCGGGACGGTCGAGCAGGCTGGCGTGGACGGCCTCGGCGCCGGTGTCGCTCACCAGGTCGAGGAGGCGCACGTGCCCCGGCTCGGTGATGTGGGCGAGCGCGACCCGGGCGAGCCGGTCGGCGTCGCAACTGGTTGTCGGAGCGGTCATGACGCCCGCTCCAACATGTGAGTCATGAGCGGATCGCCGGTCCGCAGCAGCAGGGCAATGGCTACCTCGTCGACGCCGGGCCTGTCGACGTGGCGCAGGTCGGCGACCGTCCAGGCGAGCCGATGGACGCGCGTGGCGCCGCGCCGGCTGAGCTTGCCGTCGTAGACCCTGTCGTCGATCAACCGCTGGCCCGCGTCGGACATCGGCCAGCGCGCTCGCAGCACCGGTCCGGGCGCGTGCCCGTTGAGTCCCCAGCTCTCGCCGGCGTACCGCTCGGCCTGGCGAAGCCGAGCAGCGGCCACCCGTGCCCGGATCGACGCCGAGGACTCGGGCACCGTGAACCGGTCACCCCGGTCGGCCGGAGTCAGCGGCGCCAGGTTGCGGACGATGTCGACCCGGTCGGCCACCGGTCCGGTGACCTTGTTGCGGTAGTCGCGCACCTGCTGGGCGCGGCACTTGCAGTGGTTCGAGTCAGGTCGGGCGCTGAAGTTGCCGCACGGGCACGGGTTGCACGCCAGCACCACCATCCCCCGGGCCGGCAGCGTGACCGACTCCTCCTGCCGCGCGATCGTCACGTCGCCGCTCTCCAGCGGCTGGCGCAGGGCTTCGATCACGTCGGCCCTGAAGAGCGGGAACTCGTCCAAGAAGAGGACACCGGTATGAGCGCGACTTACCTCACCTGGCCGCACCTGGCCACTGCCGCCGCCGATCAGGCTCGCCTTGCTCGCGTCGTGGTGCGGCGCCGAGTACGGCGGCCGCACCACCATCCCCTGGGCCGGGTCCAGGATCCCGGCCAGCGAGTGCACGGCGGTCAGCTCCAGCGACTCGGAGCGGGTGAGATCGGGCAGGATGCCCGGGATCCGCTCGGCGATGCTCGTCTTGCCGACTCCCTTGGGTCCGGAGAGCAGCAGGTGGTGGTTGCCGGCGGCCGCCACCTCCACGGCGTACCGGACGTCGGCCAGGCCGAGCAGGTCGGACATGTCGGTCTCGTCCAACCGCTCCTCTCCGCGCCAGGTCAGCAGCCGGGCGCCCGACACCGCGGCGACCGGTGGCGCGTCCGGGACCTCCTCACCGCTCAGCTCGGCGACCACCTGGCCGAGCGAGCGCATCCCGAAGACCTCCATGTCCGGCACCATCGCGGCCTCGCGAGCCTGCGGCTCGGGCACGAAGACCCGGCGTACGCCGCGCTCCGCCGCGGCGAGCACCATCGGCAGCACGCCGGCGACCGCGCGCAGGTTGCCGTCGAGGGTGAGCTCGCCGATGAACGCGGTGCCCGCCAGCCCCGCCTGCGGCAGTCTGCCGTCGGCGGCCAGCACCGACACCGCGATCGCGAGGTCGAAATGCGGACCACGCTTGAGCAGATCCGCGGGCGAGAGCAGGATCGTGATCCGCTTGGTCGCCGGCCAGATGAGCCCGCTGTTGATGATCGCCATCCGGCTGCGGTCCCGCGCCTCGGTCAGCGTGGCGTCGGGCCGACCTACCAAGGTGACGCCGACCTGGCCCGGCGAGACATCGGTCTGGACGTCGACCAGATGCCCCACCGCGCCGTGCAGCGAGACGGCGTGGGTGGTCGCGACCGGCATCAGCCGAACCCCCGCACGTGCTCGACGGTCGACGGTCCACGGCGCGGCCGCAGCACCGCGACCAGGTCGATCCGGACGTCCGGTACGGCGAGGCCGCGCTCCGCCTGCCAGCACATCGCCAGCCGGCGAAGTCGGTCGAGCTTCGCGTCCCCGATCGCCTCGTGCGGGGTCCCGAAGTCGACGCTGGAACGCGTCTTCACCTCGCAGACCACGAGCACGTTGCCGTCGCGCAGCACGAGGTCGATCTCCCCCGCCTCGCACCGCCAGTTGCGGTCGAGCACCACCATGCCCTGCTCCACCAGGTGGCGCGCCGCCACGGACTCGCCGTACGCGCCGAGTGCCTGTCTTGCCGTCGTCGAACTCGTCATCCCGAGACCTCCTGACCACAACCCTGGCGGTCAGCAGGGACGTTCAGCAGGGCACCGCACGACGTCTGTGAATACGGCCGTCGCAAGCTCTCCTGTGCACGACAAGTGGCTCGCTACGACGGAGCCATCACGTCTTGGGGAGGTCGATCTCCGTCGGGCTGAGCTCCTCGACGTTGACGTCCTTGAAGGTCAGCACCTTCACGTTCTTGGCGAACCGGGCGGGGCGGTACATGTCCCACACCCACGCGTCGCTCATCGACACCTCGAAGAAGACGTCACCCGCCTCGGTGCGCGCCTTCACGTCCACCTGGTTGCACAGGTAGAAGCGGCGATCCGTCTCGACGACGTACTTGAAGATGCCGACGACGTCGCGGTACTCCCGGTAGAGCGTCAACTCCATCTCGGTCTCGTACTTCTCGAGGTCCTCCGCGCTCACACCGTGGACTCTATCCCCGCCGCCTCGAGCCCGACGGGCTCCAGGCCCGCGGCACGCCGGACGTTCACGAACCTCATCCGGTGCACCGGAGACGGGCCGTGCTCCAGGAGCGCGGCTGTGTGTACGTCGGTGATGTAGCCCTTGTGCGTCTTGAAGTCGTACGCCGGCCACTCGGCGTCCAGCTCGGTCATCATCCGGTCCCGGGTGACCTTCGCGAGCACCGACGCCGCGGAGATGCAGGCCGCCACCCGGTCGCCCTTCCAGACCGCCAGCCCGGGCACGCCGAGGCCGTCGACGGGGAACCCGTCGGTGAGCACGTACGCCGGCGGCAGGTCGAGCAGCGCCACGGCCCGGCGCAGCGCCTCGATGTTGGCCACGTGCATGCCGAGCCGGTCGCACTCCTCGTGCGAGATGGACACCACCGCCCAGGCCACAGCACGCTTGACGATCTGGGTGTAGCACCGCTCCCGGGCCTTCTCCGTGAGCAGCTTGGAGTCGGCCAGGCCGGGGATGATCCCGGCCTTGCCCGCCGGCAGGATCGCGGCGCCCGCGACCAACGGTCCGGCGCAGGCGCCGCGGCCGGCCTCGTCGACGCCGGCGATCGGCTCGATCCCGTGCCGGCGCAGGGCTCGCTCGTAGCCGTAGAGGCCGGCGTCCCTCCGGACCGTCGCGCCACGGGGCAGGTCGCTCATCTGGTCACCTCAGTCGGCGTCCGGCACGTCGTCGAAGGAGTCCGGACGGTGGATGAACGTGAACCGGTCCCGGGGCCAGGGCAGCACGAATGCCCTGCCCACGACCTCGTCCACGTCGACGTACGGGCTGTCGTCGCAGTCCGGCCGGTCGAGGCAGGCATGGACACTCGAGTCGGACGAGTGCCTGCGGTTGTCCCCCATCACGAACAGCTGGTCCTGCGGGATCGGGCCGACCTCCCAGTCACACTGCGATGTGCCCTGTGGCATCGGCCCGTAGCACGCCGCCCCGTCAAGGCGGGCATACTCCTGCTCGTCGATCGGCTGGCCGTTGACCGAGATCCGCCCCTGTTCGTCGCAGCACTTGACGACGTCGCCCTCGACGCCGATCACCCGCTTCACCAGGTGCCCGCCGGCCGGGTACAGACCGATCTTCGAGAGCACCCTCTTCATGCCCGAAGGAGTGGAGTCCTCGCCCTGCAGCCAGTCGCCCGGGTCCTTGAAGACCACGACGTCGCCGCGCTCCGGTCCGTCGAACCAGTACGACGGCTTCTCGACCAGGATCCGGTCGTTCTCGACCAGCCCGGGCTCCATCGACTCCGACGGGATGTAGAACGCCTGGACGAAGAGCGCCTTGATCACGATCGCCAGCACCAGGGCGATGCCGAGCAGCAGGATCGTCTCCTGCCAGACCGGGAGGACCTTCTTGCCCTTCGTGTCCTTCTTGCCGGGTACGCCGTCGGGCGTCGCCTCCGAGCCGGCCGTCTGCGCAGTCACCGGGAGATCGTAACGAGGCGGTCCGCAGGTCCCGCTCAGTCGGCGTCCGGGACGTCCGCGAAGGTGTCGGGACGGTGGATGAACTTGAACCGGTCACTCGGCCAGAGCAGCACGAAGACCTTGCCCACGACGTCGTCGACGTCGACGTACGGGTTGGCGGTGCAGTCCTTCGCCGTGGGCTTGCACATGTGGAACGACGAGTCCGCCGAGTTGTTGCGGTTGTCGCCCATGACGAAGATCTCGCCGTCGGGGATGGGGCCGACCTTCCAGTCGGTGCCGCAGTCGTCGACCATCGGGCCGTAGCACTCGGCACCACCGAGGATGGCGTAGTCCTTCTCGTTCAGCGGCTGACCGTTGACCGAGATCCGGCCCTGGTCGTCGCAGCACTTGATCACGTCGCCCTTGACCCCGATCACCCGCTTCACCAGGTGCCCGCCGGTCGGGTAGAGCCCGACCTTGGACAGCACCTTGGCGACCGGGCTCGTCGGCCCGGCAGCCTCCTCGCCGTTCAGCCAGCCGCCCGGGTCCTTGAAGACCACGATGTCGCCGCGCTCGGGCCCGTCGAACCAGTACGACGGCTTCTCGACCAGGATCCGGTCGTTCTTGACCAGCCCGGGCTCCATCGACTCCGACGGGATGTAGAACGCCTGGACGAAGAGCGCCTTGATCACGATCGCCAGCACCAGGGCGATGCCGAGCAGCAGGATCGTCTCCTGCCAGACCGGGAGGTGCTTCTTGTCCTTCTTGCCGGACTTGGCCCGCGGCGGCGGGGCGGCCGCCGTGGTCTCGTCGGTGGTGCTCATCGCCTCGCCGCTGTCATCGTGGTGGGAGCCCGCGTCGGGGCCCGGAACGTGCGAAGACCGCGACCCCTGCCCATCGGTGTCGACGGGCTGCGGGTCGCGGTCTTCGGGAGTCACGCGCAGAGCGTAACCATGAGGCCTGAGAGATCAGACGTCGCGGCGCTCCTTGATCTTCGCCTTCTTGCCGCGGAGGTTGCGCAGGTAGTAGAGCTTGGCGCGGCGGACGTCGCCGCGGGTGACGACCTCGATCTGCTCGAAGATCGGGGAGTTCAGCGGGAAGGTGCGCTCGACACCGACGCCGAAGGAGACCTTGCGGACGGTGAAGGTGCGGCCGATGCCGGAGCCGTGGACCCGGATCACGACGCCCTGGAAGACCTGGATGCGGGACCGGTTGCCCTCGACGACCTTCACGTGCACCTTGACGGTGTCGCCGGCGCGGAAGCTGGGGAGGTCGGTGCGCTTGTTCGAGTTGCCGAGTTCGGCGATGACGTTCGTCATGATGTGCTCTCCTCGCGAGTGTCACAGGTCAGTCGCGGTACGGGGATGTGGTGCAGCTGTAGGTCCAGCCATGGTGGTCGGCGGCGCCGAACTCCCCCTGTGACAGGAGCCGGAGCGGAACCCCCTCGGAGACTTCCTCGGGGCGATCCCTGTTTGACCGGTTGAACCGAGGGGCAAGTCTGCCACAGCGCGATCAGCCGCGCCGAATCCGCTTCGTCATCCGTACGACGCCGGGCGCGATCTCCCCGTGCAGCCGGTAACCGGCCTTCTTGTACATGCGCTGGTTGCGGAGGCTGCCCGCCCCCGTGAAGAGCGCGTACGTCGTGGCCGCCGCCGGCGCCAGACCCTCGATCCGCTCCAGGAGCGCACGCCCCAGGCCGCGACCGGCCACGTCGGGAGCGACCATCAGCCGCCCCACCTCCCAGGCGTCGCCGTCGAGCGAGGCCCGGACGGCCCCGACGAGGCGACCGCCCGACCGGGCCACCAGCACCGTGTCGCGGGCCAGCCACGAGCGCAGGTCGTCGAGGGTCTCGTGCAGTGCGGGTATCCGCACGCCCGGGTTGTCGTGCTGCTCGGCGACCCAGCAGGCGAGCTGGAGCACATAGAGCTCCCCGGCGTCGGCCGGCTCGGCCGGCCGGACCTGCACGTCCTCGAGGAGGACCGAGCCGGGCACGAGGTCGGGCCGCCGCTCCGCCGTACGCCGGACCGCCTGGTCACGCCGCCAGGCGGCGATCGCGGCGTGGTCGCCCGACAGCAGGACCGGCGGCACCTCGCGGCCGCGCCACGACGCGGGCTTGGTAAAGACGGGGTACTCGAGCAACCCGTCCTCGTGGGACTCCTCCACCAACGACGCGGCGTTGCCCATGAACCCCGGCACCAGGCGTACGACGGCCTCGGTGATCGCCAGCGCGGCCACCTCTCCCCCGTTGAGCACGTAGTCACCCAGCGAGATCTCCCGGACCTCGGCCCGCGCCGACACCTCGTCGATGACCCGCTGGTCGATGCCCTCGTAGCGCCCGCACGCGAAGACCAGCCGCTCCCTGGTGGCCAGCTCGCGGGCGACGCTCTGGGTGAACGGCTGCCCGGACGGCGTCGTGAAGACGACCGTCGCCTCCCCGTCCGCGAGCAGCTCGTCGAACGCCTCGCCCCACGGCTCGGGCTTCATCACCATGCCGGCGCCGCCGCCGTACGGCGTGTCGTCGACGGTCCGGTGCCGGTCGCGCGTCCAGTCGCGCAGGTCGTGCACCCGGATGTCGATCAATCCCTTGTCACGCGCCTTGCCCGCGAGCGAGAGCTCCAGCGGGGCGAGGTAGTCCGGGAAGATGGTGAGGACGTCGATGCGCACGGTCGCTCACTCGTCGTCGGGCAGCGGTGTCACGAGACCCGGCCGGTCCGCGACGACGACGCGGCCGCCCGCGACGTCGACCTCGGGCACCAACGCCTTGACGAACGGCACCAGCGTGTCGCGGCGGTCCGGCGTACGGATGGTCAGCAGGTCCTGGGCGCCGCCGTGGACGAGGCCGGTCACCTCGCCGAGGACGACGCCGTCGAGGTCGTACGCCGTGAGCCCCACGAGCTGGTGGTCGTAGAACTCGTCCGGGTCCTCGGGCGACTCGTCGGCCGGGATCGAGGCGTGCAGCAGGATGCCCCGCGCCGCCTCCGCGGCGTTGCGGTCGGGGATCTCCTCGAAGCGGACGAGGAGCACCGAGGAGTGCCAGCGGGAGCTCGCGACCGTCACCGTCCGCAGCGGGTTGGCCGATCCCGACGGGGCCTCCACGGCCAGCACGGAGCCGGCCGCGAACCGCCGCTCCGGCTCGTCGGTGCGCACGTTGATGGTCACGTCGCCGCGCAGGCCGTGTGCCTTGCCGATCCGCCCCACGACGACGTCGATGCTCTCCACGCGGTCAGAGTAGAGGGTCCGCGTCGAGTCCGACGAAGCGACGGAACGCCGCCAGACCCTCGACTTCGACCGGGTGCTCGCCCCGCACGAAGGTCTCCGGTGTCAGCACCAGCTTCTGGTTGACGGCGACCTCGCCCGGACGCCGCTGCAGCCGTTCCCGGCCGTCCTCGCGGTAGCCGACCTTGCGCGACACCGCGAGCGACGCGGGGTTGTCGAGGAACGCCCCGGACCTGACCTCGACGGCGTCGAGGTGGTCGAAGGCCAAGGCGCAGACCGCTTGCCGCATCCGGGTCCCGATCCCTCGACCCTGGTGCGCGATGCCGAGCCAGGACCCGGTCTCGCCGGTCCTGGTCACCGGGAAGTCACGGGTGCGGAGCCCCTGGCAGCCCACGAGCTCCCCGTCGTACCAGACGCCCAGCGCGAGGTGCCACGACGCCACGGAGAAGTCCGCACGGCTGCGCCAGTGGTGCGCCGCGGTGTTGCGCGCCAGCTCGCCGGGCGGGGCATCCGTCCAGGGGACGCAGAACGGCATCTGCTCGGGCGGGTGCACGCCGCGGTCCGCGAGCGCGCACAGGAGCACCAGGTCGTCGTCGGTGATGCCACGCAGTTGCAGCGGACCCGCGGTGATGGACAGTCCGAGGGCGGGGTGCACGTCGGCGAGGTTCACGAGGTCACCCTGTCCGGCGCCTCGGAGTGCCGCAACCGGAAATGCAGAACGGGTGTCGCCCCGGAGGGCGACACCCGTTTCAAGCGGTCTGACTCAACCGACCTAGCGACGCCGGTCCACGTCGACGAAGTCGATCCGGGCCCCGCCCCGTCCCGCAAGCGCGGAGATGACGGTGCGGAACGCCGTGGCGGTGCGGCCACCACGCCCGATGACCTTGCCCAGGTCGTCGGGGTGCACCCGCACCTCGAGGATCGAGCCGCGACGCAGTGCCTTGTCGCGCACGACCACGTCGTCGGGGTGTTCGACGACACCACGCACCAGGTGCTCGAGCGCCTCGGCGAGCACGGCGGTCAGGACTCGGTCTTCTCGGCGTCAGCCTCGGCGGCCGCGGGGGCCTCCTCGGCCGGCGCCTCGGCAGCGGGGGTCTCCTCGGCCGGGGTCTCCTCGGCGGCGGGGGTCTCCTCGACCTTCTCCTCGGCCGGCTTGTCCTCGGCCTTCTTCTTCGAGGCCTTCTTGGTCACCGCGTCACCCTTGGGTGCGCTGGCGGCGTCCTTGAGCGCCTCGTTGAAGAGGTCCAGCTTGCTCGGCTTCGGCGCGGCGACCTTGAGGGTGCCCTCGGTGCCGGACATGCCCTTGAAGGTCTGCCAGTCGCCGGTGATGGTCAGGATCTTGGCGACGGCGTCGGACGGCTGCGCGCCGACACCCAGCCAGTACTGCACCCGGTCGGAGACGACGTCGATGTACGACGGGTCCTCCTTGGGGTGGTACTTGCCGATCTCCTCGATGACCTTGCCGTCGCGCTTCTTGCGCGAGTCGACGACGACGATGCGGTACTGCGGAACCCGGACCTTGCCCAGGCGCTTCAAACGGATCTTGACGGCCACGTTTGTGGTGTCTCCTCAGGAATAAGTGTGGTGATGAGGGTCCCGGCTCCAGGTGGGGAAAGCACCGGTCGGTTCCTTCGATGGGCTCTGCGTCGCTCGGGTGAGAGGGTCCGGGCGCGCAGGACTCAGCCAGCAAGTCTGCCAGACGCGGCGCCGCTGCCAAAAATCGGGCAGAGTCGTGCCATGAGCCAGCCGCCGCCGTCGTACCCGGTGCCGTCGGGCTACCCGCCCGGTCATCCTCCGCTACCGCCCAAGCACCGGCCCAGCGGATGGTGGTTCGTGGCCGGCGGCGGGCTGATCGTCCTCGCGCTCGTGGCCGGTGTCGCGCTGTTCATCTGGACGCTGGCGGCGTTCTTCCAGACCGACGCGACCGTGCCGGCCGACGGACAGGCTCATGTGATCACGATCGACACCGACGGCCAACGCGTGCTGTGGCGCGACGACGACGTCTTCGACCCCGACTGCACCATCCTCGACATCGACGCCGGCGAGCAGGTCGAGCTGCGGCCGGTCACCAGCCAGTTCACGAAGGACTTCGGCGAGGGCGAGTGGACCGCGGCCTACCGGTTCGACCCCGGCACCGGCAGGCTCGCGGTCACCTGCGCCGCGGCGCTCCACCCCGATGAGGGCGGCGAGGTCCAGATCGGGCCCGCGCCGAGCATCGGCGGGGTCGTGGGCGGTCTGATCGCGACGCTCGCCGTCCCCAGCCTGCTCGGCCTCCTCGGACTGGCCACCCTGATCGTCACCGGCATCCTCTGGTCGACGCGCCCGGCACGACCCCGGGCCTGACAGCAGACCGCCGGGCTGTGATACTCCGTCGGGTGTCTGAACCCTCGGGGGCCACCGGCCCGGTCGCACTCGTCATCGAGGACGACGAGGACACGACCGCGTTGTTGGAGGTCGTGCTCACCCAGGCCGGCTTCTCGGTCCTGACCGCCGACAACGGCACCGACGGCATCGCCCTGGCGCGCGAGCACCGGCCCGCTCTCGCCACCATCGACGTCACCATGCCCGAGATGGACGGGCTCGAGGCGACCCGCCGGATCCGTGAGTTCAGCGCCACCTACATCGTCATCATCAGCAGCAAGTCGCAGGAGCACGACATCCTGGCCGGCTTCGACGCCGGCGCCGACGACTACGTGCCCAAGCCGATCCGCCCCGTCGAGCTCCGCGCCCGGCTGGCCGCGGTCGCGCGGCGCCCGGTGGCCGGCATCGTCGACAGCCCGTCGGCGCCGACCTGGGAGCCGGCGGACGTGGACGCCGCCCGCTCGGCGTACCTCGAGCGGGTCGTCGCGGGACAGCCGCTGGACACCTCGGCGACCGACAGCACCGAGGCGGTCGAGGGCGAGGAAGAGGACGACGGCCAGGACGGCCGCGAGGGCATGCTCGAGGTCGGCATGCGCTTCGTCGGCAGCTGGATCGAGTTCCACGGCCTGCGGATCAACCCCGCTCGCGGCATCGTCGTCGTCGACGACCGGCTGGTCGACCTACCGCAGGAGCAGACCGACCTGCTCGAGATCCTGATGTACGCCGGCACCCGCACGCTCACCTCGCGGCAGCTCGCGATGCGGCTGCGCGGGCAGACCGAGGAGACCTCGACGACGACAGCCGTGCAGGACCAGCGCTGGCTCGAGGCGCTGATGACCGGCCTGCGGATCCGGATCAAGGACGACGAGTCGGCGCCGCGGTGGTTCGAGACGCTGCCTGGCGGGCGCTACCGCCTGGTGCGTCCGGACGCCGGCTCAGGCGACGACGCGGCCGCGCAGGACGACGCAGGCGGGGCGTAGCAGCACCGACAGGTCCGCGAGCGGGTCGGTGTCGTAGACGACGAAGTCGGCGGGCGCACCCTCGGTCAGGCCGGCGTTCCAGCCCAGCCACTCCCGGGCGCGCCACGACGCGGCGCCCAACGCGTACTCACGGGGCAGCCCGATCGAGGTCATCGCGATGACCTCTCCGGCGAGGTTGCCGTGCCGGCTGACCCCGCCCCCGTCCGAGCCGGCGTACAGGGAGACGCCGGCTTCGTAGGCCGCCATGATCGTGTCGCGCCTGCGGATGAAGAGGTCGGTCATGGTCGCGGTGTAGTCGGGGAACTTCGACTTGCCGGCCGCGGCGTAGCCCGGGAACTTGTCGAGCTGCATCACCGTCGGCACCAGCGCCACCCCGCGCTCGGCCATGATCTCGACCTGGTCGGCCTCGAGCCCGGTGCCGTGCTCGATGCAGTCGATGCCGGCATCGAGGAGACCGGAGAGCACCTCGTGCCCGAAGCAGTGAGCGGTCACCTTGGCCCCGTGCTCGTGCGCCACCCGGATCGCCTCCGCGAACGCCTCCGGCGGAAATGACGGCATCAGGTCACCGTCGTCGCGCGAGATCCAGTCGCCGACCAGCTTGACCCAGCCGTCGCCGCGCTGGGCCTCCTCGGCCACCCGGGCGCTGAGCTCCGCCGGCTCGACCTCGTGGGCGTAGTTGCGGATGTAGCGCTTGGTGCGGGCGATGTGGCGGCCGGCGCGGATCAGCCGCGGCAGGTCGTCGCGCTCGTGGATCCACGCGGTGTCCGCGGCCGAACCGCAGTCGCGGATGAGCAGAGCGCCGGCGTCACGGTCCTGTATCGCCTGATGCTCGGTCGCCTCGTCGGAGATGGCTCCGTCGTCATCGAGCCCGAGGTGGCAGTGGGCGTCGACGAGACCCGGGACGATCCAGCCGTCCACCGCGCGCTCGGCGCCGGCGACCGGCTCGTAGGTGACGACACCGTCGACGACGTACACCTCGCGGGCCTCCCCGTCGGGCAGCACCGGGCCGGAGAACTTCAGCGCAGCAGCCATGCCCCGGACGCTACCGGTCGACGGCGGTCCGGCGGGCGCGGTAGGCCCGGGTCTTGATCTTGTTGCCGCAGCCGTACTCGCACCAGTTGCGAGAGCGGTTCTTCGAGTGGTCGTAGTACGCCCACTCGCACTCGTCCGACGCGCAGATCTTCAGCCGCCACCAGAGTCCGTCGGCGGCTGCCTGCACGGCTGCCACCCCGATGCCGGCGAGCGCGCCGCGCGCACCGGATGCGCCCGGGCGCACGACGACCGCGCCGTCGACCCATGACAAGGCGACGGGCAGGTCCGCCAACGCCAGCTCCAGTGCGGGCAGCGCCGCCAATCGCCCGTCGTGGTTGAGCTCGAGCGCCTCACGCAGGGCACTCCGGAGAGCGATCGCCGCGCGCAGGTCCTCGCCGCTCGCCCGGACCGGCCGCGCGACCAGCCCTTCGGCCAGCAGGTAGCGGCCGAGCTCGGCAGCGGTCGACAGCTCGTCGGACCCCGTCTCGTGGTCGGTCGTGTTCACGAAGTCGCGCACGATCGCGATCGGCCGAGGCACGTCGGGGCGAGGTAGGTCCACCGCAGTCACGACACCACCATAGTCCGTTTGGTGGTTGCATCTCGGCGCAACACCGGCGTACGTTCTTTGGTGGTGTCGTCACCTCGACGACAACCAGGCTCCCGGAGGCAGGCATGCACCACGACACACGCCGCCGCGTCGGCGGACCGGCACTCCTCGTCGCCCTCGCCTTGGCCGTGAGCGGGTGCGGGGACACCCGAGCACCGCTCGACCCGGAGGTCGATCCGGCAGCCCCTCCCGGGGACTGCCGGACCGCGGCCGGGACGGCGACACTGCCCGCGCCGGTGCGGCCGTCGTCGTGCTGGCGCGCCGACGACGTACGACTGCGTCGCAGCAGGGAGTGCCAGGACGTCAGCGGCGCGTGCTGAGCCCGAACCCGTAGCGGTAGAGCGGGTCGTACAACGCGTCGCCGACGTTGATCGGCTCCTGCGCGACGGTGCGCGGCCAGCTCACCGGCAGCTTGCCGATGAACGGGCTGCGGCCGTAGAGCACGTCCGCCACGCCGTTGCCCTCGCTGCCCGGCAGCCACGACGCGACCAGCGCGTCGATCTGGTTGAGCAGCCCGGGCGGGACGATCAGCGGCCGGCCGGAGACGACCAGAACCGTGCACGACGTGGTGCGTGCGCAGACCGTCCGGATCGCCTGCTTGTCGGCGTCGCCGATCTCCATCGTCTGCTTCTGCCGCGGCTGCCCGTTGTCACCGGGGTCGTAGGCCCACTGCGGGCCGCCGACGTCGCCGAAGCCCTCGGCGTACGGCGTCTCGCCGACCACCACGACGCCGACCGACTTGCGCGGCACCCGCGCCGTGGCCGTCTCGCTGTAGACGACGTCGCCCTTGGCGGCCTGCTCGATGCCGTCGAGGACGGTCTGGCCGGGGATCACGTTGGTCGAGCCGCCCTGCCAGGTCAGCGTCCAGCCGCCGGCCTGGTTGCCGATGTTGTCGGCGTTGCTGCCCGCGACGTACACCTTGCTCTTCGCCTTGAGCGGGAGCGTGGCCTGCTTGTTGCGCAGCAGCACCTGGCTCTCGGCGACCGCCCGGCGGGCGACGGCGCGGTGCGCCTTGCTGCCGACCTGGTCGAGGTTGGACCGGTCGGTCAGCGGGTGCTCGAAGAGGCCGAGGTCGAACTTCGCCTTGAGGATGCGGGCGACCGCGTCGTCGATGCGGCTCATCGGGACCTCACCGGTGCCGACCAGATCCGTCAGCGTCGGGATGAACACGTCCCAGCCGTTGGGGTTGTTGGGCGCCTGGATCGGCTCCATGAACATGTCCACACCGGCCAGCACGGAGGCCTTCACCTGGGCGCGGTAGTCGCCGGGCAGCTGCCGGATCGCCCGCCAGTCGGAGATGACGAAGCCCTTGAAGTGCTGCTGGTTCTTCAACCAACCGGTGACCAGCTCCTGGTTGGCGTGCATCTTGACCGGGTTGCCGAGCCCGTCGTTCGTCCAGTCCACACTGGAGAAGGACGGCATGACCGAACCGACCTTGTGCTCCTTGATCGCGGGCACGTACGGCGAGAGCGCGAGCTTGTCGAACTCCTTGCGCGACACCTTGTTGATGCCCTGGTCGATCGGGTAGGCGCCGGTGCCGGCCGCGGCCTCGTCGTACGACGTGAGCCCGTCGCCCGCGAAGTGCTTGGCGCTCGCGAGCACCCGGTCGGCCTCGTCGAGCTGGCCAGGCCGTCCCTGGAGCCCGTCGATCACGGTCTCCATCGACTTCACCAGCTGCGGCGTCTCGCCGAAGCTCTCGTAGGTGCGGCCCCAGCGGTCGTCGCGCGCGACGCAGATGCAGGGCGCGAACGCCCACTGCGGGCCGGTCGCCCGGGTCTCCTCGGCCGTGATGTGGCCGATCCGCTCCACCAGCCTCGGGTCCCTGGTGGCGCCAAGACCGATGTTGTGCGGGAAGACCGTGGCGCCCTGGAGGTTGCCGTGGCCGTGCACGGAGTCGACACCGTAGATCAGCGGGATGCCGAGCCGGGTGTCGAGCGCCGCCTCCTGGTAGCGGTCGACCATGTCGGCCCAGGCCTCCGGCGTGTTCTCGCTCGGGACCGAGCCGCCGCCGGAGAGCACGCTGCCGAGGGCGTTGGTGGTGATCAGCGACGGGTCGGTATCGACGTCGATCCGCTCGGCCTGGGTCATCTGGCCGATCTTCTCCGCGAGCGTCATCCGGCCGAGCAGGTCGGTGACGCGTTGGGCGGTCGGGAGGGACGGGTCTTGGTAGGGCAGTGCCTCGTCGCCGGTCGCGGACGGCGCGACTTGGAGGAGGGTGACGGCGAGAGCGCCGCTCGCGAGTGCGGCGAGCACCGAGGCCCGCCGTCGTGACGTGGGGTTGCGGAACATGTGGTTCTCCTTGCCGAGATCAAGGGGAGTGACCCTCGTCACGTTAGGAACGCACGTTCTGCCGGGTCAATGCGTAAAGATCGCCCCGCGTCGTCTTTTTTGTTCACCTTCCGGATGAATGGTCCTAGGCTCGCCGACATGGTGACGGCTGGAGCACTGGAGCGGCTGCGCGAGGGCAACCGCCGCGCGATCACGAGCCTGCTGGCCGGGGAGGGGCCGATGAGCCGGGCCGACCTGGCCCGCGGCACCGGGCTGTCCCGGACCACGATCTCGAGCCTGGTCACCGACCTGATCGACAGCGGCGACGTCGTCGAGACGGCCGACCGCGGGCGTCCCCACAAGGGCGGCAGCGGGCGCCCACCGCACCTGGTCGCCCTGAGCGTCCCGCGTGGCGCGGTCGCCGGGGTCGACATCGGCCACGGGCACGTCCGGGTCGCGGTCGCCGACCGCAGCGGCGTCGTACTCGCAGAGGAGGTCGACACCCTCGACGTCGACGTCCACGGCATCGACGCGCTCGACCGGGCCGCCGGCATGGTGCGCGACGGTCTCGCCGCCGCCGGGGTCGAGCGCAGCGACCTGCACGCCGTCGGGATGTGCGTGCCAGCACCCCTGGACCGGCGTTCGGCGCGGATCCGCACCGGGATCATGCCGGGCTGGCGCCACCTCTCCCCCGGCGACGAGCTGCACCGGCGCCTCGACGTCCCGGTCTTCGCCGACAACGACGCCAACCTCGGCGCCCTCGCCGAGCTCGGCCACGGTGCCGCCCGCGGCCTCACCGACGTGCTCTACGTCAAGGTCGCCAGCGGCCTCGGCGCCGGCATCGTGCTCGGCGGCCGGCTGCACCGCGGCGCGACCGGCATCGCCGGCGAGATCGGCCACGTCCAGGTCGGCGAGGACGGCCAGGTCTGCCGCTGCGGCAACCGCGGCTGCCTCGAGACCGTCGTCTCGGCGCCCCGGCTGGTCGCGCTGCTGCAGCCGGCGTACGACGAGGAGCTGTCGGTCGAGAGCGTCCTCGAACTCGACGCGGACGGCGACGCCGGCGTACGACGCGTGCTCAGCGACGCCGGCCGCTCTGTCGGGCGCGCCCTCGCGGACCTGTGCAACAGCCTCAACCCCGAGGCGGTCGTGCTGGGCGGGTCGCTCGGCACCTCGGCCTCGCTCGCGGGGGGCGTCCGCGCCGCCATCGACCGCTACGCGCAGCCCGACTCCGCCGCAGCGGTCCGGGTGGTTGCGGGCGAGCTCGGCGACCGCGCCGAGGTCCTCGGAGCGGTGTCTCTCGCCATGGCGAAGGTCGCCGTTTAGACCAGGACGGGTTCGCGCTCCGCGACCGACGGCGCCAGGGCAGCCCGGAGCCGCCGCTGCGACAGCGAGACCAGAGCCAGCGCGCACACCATCGCCGACACGGTCACCGCGAAGGCCGCGGTGTAGCCGTGCTCGTCGGCGAGCCGGCCGGCGATCGTGGAGCCGACGGCGTACCCGAGGCCGGTGGCGCTGGCGAGCACCGTCATCGCCGTGGCGACTCGACCCGGGGTGACGACCCGTTCGGCCAGTGTGAACACGCCGATCATGAACGGCGCGACGGCGCAGCCGAGCACCGCGACGGCGGCGATCAGGCCCAGGAGGCCGTCGACGAACAGCAGCGGGACCGAGAGCACGAGCAGGGCGCCGGCCGCGACCAGGATGCGCCGCTCCGGGCCGATCCGCTCCGGGATGAACGCCGTCGCGATGCCGGCGAGCGCACTGCCCAGGCCGAGCATGGCGTGCACCAGGCCGGCGAGACCCGGCTGGCCGACCTCGGTGGCGAGCACGGTGGTGCCGGTCTGGGTGGCACCGAAGAGCGTGCCGATGAGCAGCTGCGCGCCGACCAGCACCAGCAGGACCGGGGTCACCAGCCGGCCGGTGGGCAGCGACGCGCCCTCGCCGCGCACCCTGCGCGCGGTCGGGTGCAGCGCGAACGCCGTACCGAAGGCGGCGAGCATCGCGGCCGCGAGCAGCAGCGCGCCGCTCGGCGAGATCGCGACGACGCCCAGGCCGACCAGCGCCGGGCCGACGGCGAAGGACGCCTCGTCGGCGGCGCCCTCGTAGGAGAACGCCACGTCGACGAGCCGCCGCTGCTGGGCGCCGGTGCGGGCCGTGATCGGCCGCCAGCGGACCCGGGCCAGCGGCCCGACCTGCGGCATCGTGAGACCGGCCAGGGCGGCCGCGCCGACGACAGCCGCGTCCGCGGCCCCGCCGTGGACCAGCGCGACGAGCAGGGTCAGCGAGGCGGCACCGGCGAGCGACTGCACGAGCACGACGTGGCGCTGGCCCAGCCGGTCCGCGAGGGAGCCGGCGAACGGTGCGCCGATCGCGTTGGCCACAGCCAGCGCTCCGGCGGACAGGCCGCCGAGGCCGTAGCTGCCGGTGGCGCCGGAGACGAGGAGGAGGGTGCCGAGCTGGCTCATCGCGAGCGGGAGTCGCGCGAAGAACGCGACGACGACGTACGTCGTGCCCGCGAGCTCGAAGAGCCGCCGGTAGGAGGCGAGGGGTGACACGGGTGGTGCCTTTCGGGTGCGTCGGAACGACGCGCCGAACCCACCTCCGAGACGCGTGAAACCCTCTGCCCCGCCATCGTACGGCGGCCTCGGTCGGGGCCTCAATTCGACGCGCGACAAGGGGCTTGCGCTTCCGGTACTCAGCGCTACTATGTACCGGTAGTCACTAACACTGAGTAGTGGGAAGGAGGTGGTGCCCGATGGGCAAGCAGGTCACCGAGATGCTCAAGGGGACGCTGGAGGGCATCGTGCTCGCGATCCTGGCCGGCCAGCCGGCGTACGGCTACGAGATCACGGCCTGGCTGCGCGACCAGGGCTTCACCGACATCGCCGAGGGGACCGTCTACGCGCTGCTGGTCCGGATCGAGCAGCGCGGCCTCGTCGACGTCGAGAAGGTCCCTTCCGAGAAGGGGCCGCCGCGCAAGGTCTACTCCCTCAACGCTCAGGGAGAGGCACACCTCGACGAGTTCTGGAGGACCTGGAGCTTCCTCTCGGAACGTATTCAGCAGCTCCGCGAAGGAGAGAAGTAGCCATGGCAGCGAAGTGGATCGAGACCCTCACCGGCTCGTTGGAGCACAAGAAGCAGTACAAGCAGGCCAAGGCACGTCTTGAGGCGCTGCCCGAGCCCTACCTCACGGCGGCGAACGCCTTCAACCGCTACCTCATGTACTACGGCGGCGTCACCGACGGCGACACGATGGTGCGGATGTTCGTCGACCTCGCCGACTTCTGGGAGCGCGCGGCCGTCGACGGCACGCCGGTCGCCGAGATCGTCGGCGACGACCCCGTCGACTTCGCCGAGACCTTCGCCCAGGCATATGGCGGCAAGCGGTGGATCGACAAGGAGCGTGCCCGCCTGGTCGAGGAGATCGACCGGGTCACCGGACAGGAGACACCGTGATCACGACGCAGACCGCCCCGGCGATCCGGGTGCAGGGCATCGAGAAGTCGTACGGCGACCTGCAGGTGCTGCGCGGTGTCGACCTCGACGTGGCACCGGGCAGCATCTTCGCGCTGCTCGGCTCCAACGGCGCCGGCAAGACCACGCTCGTGAAGATCCTGTCCACGCTGCTCAGGGCGGACGCGGGCACGGCCAGCATCGAGGGCTTCGACGTCGCCACCCAGCCGGCGTACGTGCGGGAGTCGATCAGCCTCACGGGGCAGTTCGCGGCCGTTGACGAGGTCCTCACCGGGCGCGAGAACCTGGTGCTGGTCGCCAGGCTGCGGCACCTCAAGGGCGCCGGGCGGATCGCCGACGACCTGCTGGCCCGATTCCAGCTCACCGACGCGGCCGAGCGCGGGGTGGCGACGTACTCCGGAGGGATGCGCCGCCGCCTCGACATCGCCATGAGCCTGATCGGGGACCCGCCGGCGATCTTCCTCGACGAGCCGACCACCGGACTCGACCCGCAGTCGCGGGCCGAGGTGTGGTCCTGCGTCAAGGAACTCGCCGAGCACGGGACCACCGTGCTGCTCACCACGCAGTACCTCGACGAGGCCGAGCACCTCGCCGACCGGATCGCGATCCTCCACGAGGGCCGGATCATCGCCAACGGGACACTCGACGAGCTGAAGCAGCTGCTGCCAGCCGCCACGGTCGAGTACGTCGAGAAGCAACCGACCCTCGAGGAGATCTTCCTCGCCGTCATCGAAGGAGCAGACGCATGACCACGTACTTCGTCGAGGACACCACCGTCCTGCTGGGACGGTCGATGCGCCACATCACGCGCAGTGTGGACACGATCATCACGGTGACGATCATGCCGATCGCGCTGATGCTGATGTTCGTCTACGTGTTCGGCGGCGCGATCGACACCGGCTCGATGCCGTACGTGAACTACCTGCTGCCCGGGATCCTGCTCATCACAATCGTGATGGGCATCTCCTACACGGCGTTCCGGCTCTTCACGGACCTGCAGAGCGGCGTCTTCGAGCGGTTCCAGTCGATGCCGATCGCGCGGTCCAGCGTGCTCTGGGCGCACGTGCTGACGTCGGTGGTCTCCAACCTGATCTCGGTCGCGATCGTCGTCCTCGTCGCGGTGCTGATGGGCTTCCGCTCGTCGGCGGGCGTGCTGGCCTGGCTCGCCGTCGCCGGCATCCTGGTCGTCTTCACCCTGGCCGTCACCTGGATCGCCGTGATCGCCGGCCTCTCAGCCAAGACGGTGGACGGGGTCGGGGCGTTCTCCTACCCGCTCATCTTCCTGCCGTTCGTCAGCTCGGCCTTCGTGCCGACCGACACCATGCCCGGGCCGGTGCGTGCCTTCGCCGAGCACCAGCCGGTGACGTCGATCGTCGACACGATCCGCGACCTGTTCGCCCAGCAGCCGGTCGGCTCCGACATCTGGGTCGCCCTCGCCTGGTGCGCCGGGATCATGGTCGTCGCGTACGCCGCCGCGATGGCGACGTACCACCGCCGGATCAGCTGAGCTGGTCGAGCAGCCAGGACGGGCTGAGCGCCTGGGCGCCCACTCCCCCGACCCGCGCCTGCAGGAACCGGTCCGCCGTCACCACGACCACCCGGTCGCCACGCTCCGCGGCCGCGCGGGCCTGCTCGACGATCGTCTCGTCGCCGGCGCCCTTCGCGTGCACCGTGCGCACGTGGCCGTCGCGACCGGCCTTCACCCCGCCCTTGGCCTGCCCCTCGAGGACCAGCACCACCTCGTCGTACGGCGTGTCCGCGACCAGCAGTGCCTCGTGCAGCCGGCGGGCCGCACCGGCGCGGTCCTTCCACCAGCCGTCGGGACGGCTGCCCACGACGTTGGCGGCGTCGACGACCAGCACTGACGTCATCACCGCCGCCTTTCGTCGTACCGGGGCCGCCGGTCCCGCACCAGCCGTCCCACCAGTCACACTCCTCCGGCTGGACCCTCACTTCTCAGGCGTTGCGTTGCCTGAGAAGTGACGGTTTCACCGGTGCACCGGTGAAACCGACAACCCCCGCCGCATCGACCTACTTCAAGTACTTCGAGAAGTCCTTGGGCAGGTTGAGCGCGGCGGCGGCCTTCTCGTAGTCGACCGGCTCGTCACCGGCGGGCGTGCCGAACGGGTTGGCCGGGTTGGCGGCGGCCTTCGCCTTGGCCGCGGCGGCGTCCTGGGCGGCCTTGGCCGGGTTGCCGGAGCGCTTCGCGCCCTTGCCCTTCTTCTGCTGGGGCTTGGCCTTCGAGCTCTTGCCACCACCCATGCCCGGCATGCCGGGCATCCCGGGGATGCCGCCGCCCTTGGCCATCGACATCATCATCTTGCGGGCCTCGAAGAAGCGGTCGACGAGCTGGTTGACGTCGGAGACCTGACGACCGGAGCCCTTGGCGATGCGCAGCCGGCGGGAGCCGTCGATGATCTTCGGGTTGGCCCGCTCGGCCGGGGTCATCGACTGGATGACGGCCTGGATGCGGTCGATCTCGCGCTCGTCGAAGTTCTCGAGCTGGTCGCGGAACTGGCCCATCCCGGGCAGCATCCCCATGATCTTCGACATCGAGCCGAGCTTGCGGACCTGCTGCATCTGCTCGAGGAAGTCGTCGAGGGTGAACTCGCCGCCCTGGCCGGTCAGCTTCGCCGCGGCCTTGGCGGCCTGGTCGGCGTCGAAGGTCTTCTCTGCCTGCTCGATCAGGGTGAGCATGTCGCCCATGTCGAGGATGCGCGAGGCCATCCGGTCGGGGTGGAAGAGGTCGAAGTCGGTCATCTTCTCGCCGTTGGAGGCGAACATGACCGGCTTGCCGGTGATCGACGCGATCGACAGCGCGGCACCACCGCGGGCGTCACCGTCGAGCTTGGTCAGTACGACGCCGTCGTACCCGACCCCGTCGAGGAAGGCCTGCGCCGTGGTGACCGCGTCCTGGCCGATCATCGCGTCGACGACGAAGAGCACCTCGTCGGGCTGGACGGCGTCGCGGATGTCCGCGGCCTGCTTCATCATCTCGGCGTCGACGCCGAGACGGCCGGCGGTGTCGACGATGACGACGTCGTGCAGGGTGCGCTTGGCCTCCTCGATCGCGTCGCGCGCGACCGTGACCGGGTTGCCGACGCCGTTGCCGGGCTCGGGGGCGAAGACCTTGACGCCGACCCGCTCACCGTTGACCTGGAGCTGGTTGACGGCGTTGGGCCGCTGCAGGTCGGCGGCGACCAGGAGGGGGCTCTTGCCCTGCTCCTTGAGCCAGAGCGCCAGCTTGGCGGCCAGCGTCGTCTTGCCGGCACCCTGGAGGCCGGCGAGCATGATGACGGTCGGGCCGCTCTTGGCGTAGCGCAGCCGGCGGGTCTCGCCGCCGAGGATGTTGACGAGCTCCTCGTCGACGATCTTGACGACCTGCTGCGCGGGGTTCAGCGCACCGCTGACCTCCTCGCCGCGAGCCCGCTCCTTGACGGCTCCGACGAACTCCTTGACCACCGGCAGGGCGACGTCCGCCTCCAGCAGCGCGATGCGGATCTCGCGCGCCGTGGCGTCGATGTCGGCCTCGGAGAGGCGGCCCTTCCCGCGAAGGTTCTTGAAGGTGTCGGCGAGCCGGTCGGAGAGTGTGGCGAACAAGTCGTGGTCCTACTCGTGGTCCTGAAATGTGTCAGACAGGCGCCAAGCCTAACCGGCGCGCCCTGGTACGCCGTACGCTGGCGGCATGGTCATCCTGGCGGTCATCGTCGCATCGGTGCTGCTGCTGGGCGTCATCGTCTGGCTGGGCACCAGGATGGTGGCCCACCCGGACCCGAACGCGGTGTCCGCCGGCGGTTCGATGGGCACCGGGCTGGGCGTGTTCGACCCGGGCGCGGCCCGGGCCCGCGAGGACATCGACGACCACAAGAACCAGACCGAGGTCGTGCCCACGCCGGACGAGGACGACAGCCAGCCGGGCTGGAAGGTCGACCTGCACCGCGGAACGGTCAAGATCCCCCGGCCTGAGTAGCCGGCTGAGTGACCGGCTGGGTGACCGGCTGGGCGAGCGCCGCGCGTACGGCGTGCGCCGCCTCGGCCGCCCGCTGGTCGCTGAGCACCCCCGCGTGTGCCTCCTGCAGGTAGAAGACGTCGACCGCCTGCGGCCCGAGCGTGTCGACGTGGGCTGAGCGCACGGCGATGTCGAGGTCGGCCAGCGCCGCGCAGGCCAGGTAGACGACCCCCGGCCGGTCGCCGGTGCGGATCTCCAGGACGGTGGCGTGCGCCGACGCCTCGGGGCGTACGGCGACGGTCGGCTCGAGCGCGTCGGCTGCCGCTGCCCGGCGTAGCCGCTCGGCCGCCTCGACCCGGCCGGCCACGACCGCTTCGTACCGCGTCCGCAGCACGGCGGCGTCGAGGTCGGGCACGCCGACCTCCCAGACCGACACGCCGTACTGCTCCTGCGCCCAGGCGCGGGCGGCGCGCACCGGGATCCGCTGCAGCGCGAACATCGCGGCGAAGTCGGCCAGCAGCCCGACCCGGTCGGGAGCGATGACGGTGACCCGGGTGCCGTCGGCGTCATGCTCCACGGTGATCGCGGCCGAGCCCCGGCGTACCTCCTTGGGGATCGCCACGTCCTCGGTGACGATCGGGGGCAGCGCGACCCCGGAGTCGAGCGCCGCGCGGGCGCGCCGGGCCAGGTCGCGGATCAGTCCGGCCCGCCAGGACGACCAGGCCTTCGGCGAGGTCGCCTTGGCGTCCGCCTCGGACAGCGCGAGCAGGAGGTCGAGCGCCTCGGCGCTCTCGAGGCGCTGGGTGATCAGCTCCACCGTGGCGGGGTCGTCGGGGTCGCGGGTGGTGGCGGTCTCGGCGAGCACGAGGTGCCAGCGGACCAGGCGGGCGATCAGCTCGACGGCGTCGGGAGCGAAGCCCATCCGGGTCGCGACCTCGCGGGCGAGCGGCTCGCCGGCCACGCTGTGCTCGGTGAGGCTCCCCTTGCCGATGTCGTGCAGGAGAGCGGCGACCATCAGCACGTCGGGCCGGGCGACCTGCCGGATCAGCGACGACGCCTCGATGCACGTCTCGACGACGTGCCGGTCGACGGTGAACCGGTGGATCGCGGAGGCGTGCGGGAGCATCCGGATCCGGTCCCACTCGGGCAGCGCCCGACTGAGGGCGCCGGTCTCCTCGAGGGTCTCCCACACCCCGAGCAGGCCCCGGCCGGAGGCGAGCAGCCGCACCAACAGCTGGCGTGCCTCGGCCGGCCACGGGGTCGGCAGCGCGACGCCCTCGCGGGCGAGACGAGCCGCGGTCGCCGGGGCGAGGACGACGTCGTGCTCGGCGGCAGCAGTCGCCGCGCGGAGCAGCAGGACCGGGTCCTCGGCGGGCTTGGCCGTGCGGTCCAGCACCACCTCGCCGTTGGCGAGCGCGACCCCGGAGGCCAAGGGGGTCAGCTCGGGCCGCCGGGCGCGCTGGTTGGGCGCCGGCCGGGCCAGGGCAGCGTCGACCCGGCGCCAGGTCAGGTGCGAGAGGTGGGTGATCCGGCGACCGAGCTCGCGCACGTGGATCTGAGCGGCCCGCGCGTCGGCGAGCCCGAGCGCGTGCCCGAGGTCGCTCCACTGCTCGGGGTTGATCCGGTCGGTCGGACGGCCGGCGTTGTCCTGCAGGGCGTCGCGCACGTCGAGCATCGTCAGGCGCACCCGCTCCAGCTCGACGTGGGGCACGTCGACCAGCCAGGTCGCCACCAGCGCCTTGAGCACGGTGGCGTCGCGCAGGCCGCCCTCGGCCTCCTTGATGTCCGGCACCGACAGGTGGGCGACCTCGCCGATCGACTCGTGGCGTGCCCACACCATCTCCTTGAGCGCCGGCAGCCGCTCCTTCGCCGTACGCCGCCAGCTGGCGAGCATCGTCGTCCGCAGCCGCAGGGTCAGGTTGGGATCGCCGGCGAGATGGCGTACGTCGAGCAGACCGAGCGCGACCTTGAGGTCGGCGTCGGCCGCGGCGACCATCTCCGGCATCGCGCGCACGGAGTGGTCGAGCCTGGCGCCCGAGTCCCAGAGCGGGTACCAGACCTGCTCCGCCACCGACCTGACGTCGACCCCCTCGTCGGAGACGAGGACGACGTCGAGGTCGGAGTACGGCGCGAGCTCGCTGCGTCCGTAGCCCCCGACGGCCACCAAGGCAGCCCCTACCTCCGGGCCGCCGCTGCCGCAGTACGCCGTGGCGCAGAGCGCGTCGGCCTCGCCTGTCCGTCGAGCTCTGTCGGCGGCGCTCAGAGGGCTGCCTCTCCCTGGTCCCCCGTGCGCACGCGCAGCACCGAATCGACGTGGGTGACCCACACCTTGCCGTCGCCGATCTTGCCGGTGCGCGCCGCCGCGGAGATCCCGTCGACGATCGCAGCCGCATCCTCGTCGGCGGCGAGGATCTCGATCCGGATCTTCGGCACCAGTGCGATGTCGTACTCCGCACCGCGGTAGACCTCGGTGTGCCCCTTCTGCCGGCCGTAGCCGCTGACCTCACTGACGGTCATCCCGGTGACCCCGGCGGCCTCGATCGCGGCGCGGGTGTCCTCCCACTTGTGGGGCTTGATGACGGCGGTGACGAGCTTCACGAGACTCCTCCGGGTTCGGGCTGGGGTCGGGCCGTGCGTGGACCGATCAAAGCACCGGCCCGGCTCCCTGCCGGGGAGCCGGGCCGGACTTGCACCTCAGGGATCAGATGGCGGCCGAGTCACGGTCACCGGTGCGGACCCGCACCACCGTGTCGACCGGGCTGACCCAGACCTTGCCGTCACCGATCCGACCGGTCTGCGCGGTCTTCACGACGATGCCGACCACGTCCTCGGCGTCCTCGTCGTCGACGACGATCTCGATGCGGATCTTCGGGACGAGCGCGATGTCGTACTCCGCTCCGCGGTAGACCTCGGTGTGGCCCTTCTGCCGGCCGTAGCCGCTGACCTCACTGACGGTCATCCCGGTGACCCCGAAGGTCTCGAGCGCCTCGCGCACGTCCTCCCACTTGTGCGGCTTGATCACCGCGGTCACGAGCTTCATGCGTTCGCTCCTTCCGAAACGGTGCTCTTGGCCAGGACCGACGACGGCGAGGTGGTCCCGCCGCCGAGGCCGCTGTGCAGGTCGTACGCCGACTCACCGTGCTGGTCGGAGTCGATGCCCTCGACCTCGGCCTCGTCCGAGACCCGCCAGCCGAGGGTGTACTTGATGGCCAGAGCGATGACCGTGGTCAGGACACCGGTCCACACGATGGTGAACAGTGCCGCGAGTGCCTGGTCGCCGAGCGAGGAGAACCCGCCGCCGTAGAACAGGCCGTCGATGCCACCCGGCGCGCTGGAGGTCGACACGAGGCCGATCAGCAGGGTGCCGACGAGGCCGCCGACGAGGTGGACGCCGACGACGTCGAGCGAGTCGTCCATGCCGACCTTGAACTTCAGGCCGACCGCGGCAGCGCAGGCGCCACCAGCGACAGCACCGACGACGATCGCGCCGACCAGGTTGACCGCACCGCAGGCGGGCGTGATCGCCACGAGACCCGCGACGATGCCGGACGCGGCACCCAGCGAGGTGGCCTTGCCGTGCAGGATCCGCTCGACGATCAGCCAGGCGAGCAGGGCAGCGCAGGTCGCGATCGTCGTGTTCAGGAACGTCACGCCGGTCTCGCCCTGGAACTGCTCGGAGAACGCAGCCGGGTCCGCAAGGGAGTCGGCGCTGAACACGATCGAGCCGACGTTGAAGCCGTACCAGCCGAACCACAGGAGCCCGGCGCCGATCATGGTGAGCGTCAGGTTGTGCGGCTTCATCGGCTCCTTCATGAAGCCGACGCGCTTGCCGATGATCAGGGCGAGCACCAGGCCGGCCACACCGGCGTTGATGTGGACGACCGTGCCGCCCGCGTAGTCCTGCGCGAACGTCGAGCCCTTGGCGAGCTGCCCTGCCAACCAGCCGCCGCCCCACACGTTGTGGGCGATCGGGAAGTAGCAGGCGGTCAGCCACACGGGGACGAACACGATCCACGAGACGAGCTTGACCCGGTCGGCGATGGCACCCGAGATGAGCGCGACCGTGATGGCGGCGAACGTCAGCTGGAAGACCACGTAGATGTAGTTGATGTGCGACACGCCGTCCAGACCGAACATGTCGAACGGGTTGGCGATCAGCTTGCCGTTCGCGTTGCCGGCACCGTCGCCGCCCCAGCCCATCGACCAGCCCCAGAGCACGAAGACGATGGCGGTGATCGCAAAGGCGACGTACGACATCATCATCATGTTGAGCACGGACTTGGACCGCGCCATGCCGCCGTAGAAGAGCGCCAGCGCCGGCACGGTCATCATCAGGACGAGGGCTGTCGCCACCAGCATGAAGGCGTAATAGCCGTCCACAGAACCTCCAGGGAGAAATCTCGGGAGGGCGGGTGTCGGCGACGACCGCACTGTCGGCTCCGGGGGTCCGCCCCATTGCCAGACACCTTCGAAGGCAGAGGTTTCGACCCGCGTTGCCGCGTGTTGCGGTCAGGAAACGAGATCCCCCGCTTTGTAACTTCGGTGTTACGGCCGCTCTCGGGAGGTTTGGTCAGCCCAGGAGTGCGTCGACGAACGCGCCGGGCTCGAACGGCGCCAGGTCGTCGGCGCCCTCGCCGAGGCCGACGAGCTTGACGGGCACGCCGAGCTCGCGCTGCACCTGCACGACGATGCCGCCCTTCGCGGAGCCGTCCAGCTTGGTGAGCACGATGCCGGTCACGTCGGCGACCTCACCGAAGACCCGTGCCTGGATCAGGCCGTTCTGGCCCGTGGTGGCGTCGAGCACCAGCAGCACCTCGGTCACGGGCGCCTGCTTCTCGATGACCCGCTTGACCTTGCCGAGCTCGTCCATCAGGCCGGCCTTGTTCTGCAGGCGCCCGGCGGTGTCGACGATGACGGTGTCGGCTCCGGTCTCGACGCCCTCCTTGACGGCCTCGAAGGCGACACTCGCCGGGTCGGTGCCCTCGGGGCCGCGGACGACGTCCACGCCGACCCGCTCGCCCCAGGTGGCCAGCTGCTCGACCGCGGCCGCGCGGAAGGTGTCCGCGGCGCCGAGCACGACCTTGCGGTCCTCGGCGACCAGGATGCGCGAGAGCTTGCCGACCGTGGTGGTCTTGCCGGAGCCGTTGACGCCGACGACCAGCACGACGCCCGGCTTGCCTTCGGAGCCGCTGACCTGGAGCCGCCGGTCCATCCCGGCGTCCACGAGGGTCATCAGCTCCTCGCGCAGGACGGTCCGGACGTCCTCGCCGCCGCCCTCGACCCGGAGCCGGGTGCGGAGCCGCTCGACCAGCTCCTGGGTCGGTGCGACACCGACGTCCGCGGTGATCAGGGTGTCCTCGATGGACTCCCAGGTGTCCTCGTCGAGGCGGTCGCGCGAGAGCAGCGCGAGCAGGCCGCGGCCCAGGCCGCTCTGGGTGCCTGCGAGGCGCTGGCGCAGCCGCACCAGGCGGGAGGCGGTGCCCTCGGGCTTCTCCAGGGTCGGAGCGACCTCTACGGGCGCCTCGACCGCCGGCTCGGCGACATCGGCCTCGCTCGGCGGAGGAACGATGACGTCCGGCGCCGGCGCCGCGGGCGGCGTCGCCTTGCGCCGGCTCGAGACCGTCAGGCCGACGACGACCGCGACCAGAGCGAGCGCCACGAGGGCGATCACGAGCACCAGCAACACCGTCTGATTCATGGCTCAATCCAACCAGAGCCGACCCGGCTGCCGGTCAGCGGCGGCGGTCGGAGTCCCGGTAGTCACCGGTGAGGTCGAAGATCCGCTCGTCCTCCTCCGCGATCAGCGGAGCGGCATCGGCCGCCTTCGCCATCGCGTCGCCCAGCCACGGGGTGGCGGGCATCCGCTCGCCCCGGTGCGGATAGGCGACGTACGCCGCCACCAGACCGGCCAAGACCAGGATCAGGACCATCACGACTACGATGGGGACCACGCAGCTACCTCCCGAGAGAACCGGCAGTCAGACGACTACCCGCTCCCCCACCGTGCCACACCGCTCGTGACTAGTCGGAACCGCCGCGCAGCAGCGGCGTGACTGCGGCCCGGATCACGTCGGGCATCGGGGTGACCGGGCGGGCCGGGTCGGTGTTGTCGACGTACACGTGCACGAACCGGCCCTCGGCGGCCGCCTCGTCGCCCGGACCCTGGAAGAGACCGATCCGGTAGATGATGCTGGAGGTGCCCACCTTGTCGACGACCAGCCCGGTCTCGATCGGGGCCGGGAAGCCGAGCTCGCGGAGGTAGCGGCACGACGTCTCCGCCACCACCCCGATCTGCGGCAGCTTGCGGACGTCGACGCCGGTGGCCTCGTAGAGGTGCGCGTTGACCGCGGTGTCGAAGAGCTCGTAGTAGGTCGCGTTGTTGAGGTGCCCGTAGGCGTCGTCGTCGCGCCAGCGCGTCGTGACGGTCCGCCACGCCACGTAGTCGGCGCGGGTGGGGCGATCGGACACTAGGCCGACTCCGCCTCACGCAGCCGCTGGCTGATCACCGCGGAGACGCCGTCGCCGCGCATGGTCACGCCGTACAGCGCGTCGCCGACCTCCATCGTGCGCTTCTGGTGGGTGATGACGAGCAGCTGCGAGTTCTCGCGCAGCTCCTCGTAGATCTCCAGCAGGCGGCCGAGGTTGGTGTCGTCGAGCGCGGCCTCGACCTCGTCGAGGATGTAGAACGGCGACGGACGTGCCTTGAAGAGCGCGACCAGGAAGCAGACCGCGACCAGCGAGCGCTCACCACCGGAGAGCAGCGAGAGCCGCTTGACCTTCTTGCCGGCGGGCCGTGCCTCGACCTCGATGCCGGTGTTGAGCATGTCGTCAGGGGTCGTCAGCACCAGCCGGCCCTCACCACCCGGGAACAGCCGCGAGAACGTCGAGTCGAAGGCCCGGCTCACGTCGGCGTACGCCTCGGTGAAGACCTGCTCGACGCGGGAGTCGACCTCGCGCACGATGTCGAGGAGGTCCTTGCGGGTCTGCTTGAGGTCCTCGAGCTGCTCGGTGAGGAACTTGTGCCGCTCCTCCATCGCCGAGAACTCCTCGAGCGCCAGCGGGTTGACCCGCCCCAGCTCCCGCAGCGACCGCTCGGCGAGGCGCAGCCGCTTGGCCTGCTCCTCGCGGACGTACGGCGCGGGCCCGGGCGTCTCCTCCCCGTCGGCGACCTCGCCGCTGAAGGGGACCAGCTGGTCGGGGCCGTAGTCGTTGACCAGGCCGTCGCCGTCGAGGCCGAGCTCCTCCAGCGCGCGCTCCTCGAGCTGCTCGATGCGCATCCGCTGCTGGGTGCGGGCCATCTCGTCGCGGTGCACCGAGTTGACCAGCTCGTCGTGCTCCTTGCCGAGGTCGCGCAGGGCGGCACGCACGTCGCGGAGCTCCTGCTCGCGACCGCTGCGGGACTGCTCGACCGAGGTGCGCGCCTGCGCCGCCTGGTGGACGGAGACCTCGAGACGGCTCAGCACGTAGCTGACCGCGGTGCCGACGGCCTCGGCGGCGCGACCCTCGCGGATCAGCCGCTCGCGGCGCTCGGCGGCGCGGGCGCGGGCGTCGCGCTCCTTCTCGGCCGCGCGCAGCAGGGAGTCGGCACGGCCGTGCATCGCCCGGGAGCGCTCCTCGGAGGTCCGCAGCGCGAGCCGGGCGTCCATCTCGCCCTGGCGGGCGGTCCGGGCCGCCTCGGTCAGCTGCTCGCGGACGGTCGTGTCGGGCTCCTCCTCGGGCGCGTCCTCGGCGGCGACGAGCCGAGTCTCCAGGTCGGCGAGCCCGGCGACCGCCTGGACCCGGGCCTCCTCCGCCTTCTCGATCGCCTGGGTGAGCCGGTCGGCCTCCCCCCGGGCGGCGCGGGCCTGGGAGCCGTACTGGCCCAGCTCCTCGGCGACCGCGGCGAGAGTGGCGTCGGACTCGTGCAGCTTGGCCAGGGCGACGTCGACGCGCTTGCGCGCCTCGAGCCGCTCGCTCTCCAGGCGGGACATGTCGAAGCCCAGCCGCTCCGAGGAGGCGATCGCCTCGGCGAGCTGCTCGGCGGCCTCGTCGACGGCCGCCTGGATCTCGATCAGGCTCGGCTGGCTGCTGGAGCCGCCGGACGCGAAGTGCGTGCCGATCAGGTCGCCCTCACGGGTCACCGCGGTGACGTCGGGCAGGGAGGCGACCAGCGCACGCGCGGCGTCGAGGTCCTCGACGACGGCGACCTTGGCCAGCAGGCGGGTCAGCGCCGGGCGGACGGTGTCGGGGCACTCCACGGCGTCGGCGGCGTACGTCGCCCCCGCGGGCAGGTGCGGCCAGTCCTGGGCCGAGTCGCGCGCCTGCGCGGGCGCGCCACCGAGGAGCATCCCGGCGCGGCCGAGGTCGGCACCCTTGAGGTGGTCGATGGCGCGGACCGCGGCGTCGGCGTCGATGACGGCCACCGCGTCGGCGGCGGAGCCCAGCGCCTGGGCGACCGCGGTCTCGAAGCCGGAGCGCACGGTGACCAGTGCCGCGACCGAGCCGAGCAGGCCGGAGATCTCGTCGTTGGCGGCCAGCAGGGCGCCGACGCCGTCCTTGCGGTTGAGGCCGAGCTCGAGCGCGTCCTTGCGGGCGGCCAGGCCGGTGCGGTCGCGGTCGGCCTGCAAGGCCTCGTCGCGGGCCTTGGCGAGCCGGTCCTCGATGTCGTCGAGGGCGTTGGTGGCTGCTTCGTGCTCGGCGTCGAGGCCCTCCTCACCGGCGTCGAGACCCGCGACCCGGGTCTCGAGCGAGGTGAAGTCGCGCTGGGCCCGGTCGGCGCGGGCGACGGCCTCCTCACGGGCCAGGCCGAGACGGCCGACCTCCTCGTCGGCGGCCGTCGCGCGCGAGCGCAGCGTGTTGACCTGGCCGTGCAGCCGGGCCAGTCCCTCGCGGCGGTCGGCGGCGGCGCGCTGGAGCGCGACGATCTTGCGCTCCTCCTCGGCGGCGGCATCCTCGGCGGCGCGGCGCGCGGTGACGGCCGCCTCCAGCGCTACCCGGTGACCCTCGACCTCGGCGGTGATCCGCTGCTCCTGCTCGCGGACCTGCGCGGCCTCGGCCTCGAGCTGCTCGGGGTCACGACCGGAGCGGGCCTCCTCGACGTCGGCGGTGCCGGCGGCGTTGCGGATCCGTTCGGCGGCCAGCGACTGGGTGCCCCGCAGGCGCTCGCGCAGGCCGGACAGCGCGAACCAGGTCTCCTGCGCCCGGGCGAGCGCCGGCAGGTCCTCGCGCAGGGCGGCCTCGAGGACCTGCTCCTGCGCCCGGCCCCGGGCGACGTCGGCCTCGACCTGCTCGCGACGGGCCACGAGGATCGACTCGTCGGCCATCTCCTGCTGCAGCGACGAGCGCGCGGTCATCAGGTCGTCGGCGAGCAGACGGGCCCGGGCGTCGCGTACGTCGGCCTGCACGGTCTGCGCCCGACGCGCGACCTCGGCCTGGCGCCCGAGCGGCTTGAGCTGGCGCCGGATCTCGACCAGCAGGTCGTTGAGCCGGGTCAGGTTGCCCTCGGTGGAGTCGAGCTTGCGGAGCGCCTTCTCCTTGCGTTTGCGGTGCTTGAGGACGCCGGCGGCCTCCTCGATGAAGCCGCGGCGGTCCTCGGGCGTCGCGTGCAGGATCGTGTCGAGCTGGCCCTGCCCGACGATCACGTGCATCTCGCGGCCGATGCCGGAGTCGGAGAGCAGCTCCTGGACGTCGAGCAGACGGCACGAGCTCCCGTTGATGGCGTACTCGGACCCACCGCTGCGGAACATCGTGCGGGTGATCGTGACCTCGGAGTACTCGATCGGCAGCGCGCCGTCGGAGTTGTCGATGGTCAGCACGACCTCGGCACGGCCGAGCGGCGGGCGCCCCGACGTACCGGCGAAGATGACGTCCTCCATCTTGCCGCCGCGCAGCGACTTCGCGCCCTGCTCACCCATCACCCAGGCGAGCGCGTCGACGACGTTGGACTTGCCGGAGCCGTTGGGACCCACGATGCAGGTGATCCCGGGCTCGAGCTGGAGCGTGGTCGCCGAGGCGAAGGACTTGAACCCCTTGAGGGTCAGGCTCTTCAGGTACAACGTGCGGCTCCCAGCTCATCGGTATCGAGGTACTGATACGAACGCTGCATCCTCGCAGCCGGCCGTGGGGGAAGCTCAGCAGGGCACACGTTACCGGGAGCCACCCCCGATCGGCGGCATCCCGGGTGCGGGTTCTCCGGGTCAGGCGTACTTCGCGGCGTGCGCCGTTTGGTCACCAACCGCAGATCCGCGGGCCTGTTTTCTGCGGTTGGTGACCAAACCGCACGGGCGTTGTGACTGCTGAGACCCGTGGGGCGACCGCGGCCAGCCCCGAGTCGAGTCAGGCAGCAGCCGGGGTGGCGGCCTCGTCGGCGTGGGCGATGTGGGACAGCTGGCTCCAGATCAGCACCACGAACACCGCCGACCCGACGAAGGCGAACCAGAACGGCGCCGTCACGCCCCAGTGCTGGGCGAGCACGCCGCCGATGCCGGAGCCGATGACCAGGCCGCCGAAGACGCCGACCAGGTTGACGCTGCCGACCCGGCCCTGCAGTTCGGTGGGGACGGTCCGCTGGCGCACGGTGAGTGACGTCGTGCCCCAGATGAAGGCGTGCGCGCCGAACGCGAAGAAGATCAACATCGCCACCCACGGGGTCGTCGTCAGCGCGAGCGCGAGCATCGTGAAGGTCTCGAAGACCAGCCCGATCCGCATCAGGTTGCCGAGGCTGACCCGCCGGGTGATCCAGCCGTAGGACAGCGTGCCGAGCAGCCCGCCGACCGCCGAGACCGTGGTGAGCAGGCCGAAGCCGATCGGCCCCATCCCGAGCCGCTCGGTCGCGTAGAGCACCAGGATCGACCACGCGGCGCCGAAGGTGATGTTGAAGACGAAGATCGTCAGCACCAGCGTGCGTACGGCGGCGTTGTGCCGCACCCAGCGGAACGCCTCGGCGATGTCGTGGCGGAGGTGGGTGTCGGGCGCGGGACCGCGCCCGTGCGGCGGCAGGGCCACCCGGGAGACCAGCACCGCGCCGAGCGCGACCAGGACCCCCTGCGTCGCGAACGGCACCGCGTGGCCGAGCGCGAAGAGCGCCGCCCCGATCGGCGGTCCGGCCAGCTGGTTGACCGTGATGAAGCCGCTCGTCAGCCGCGCGTTGGCGACCGCCAGGTCGTCGCGCTGGACCAGCATCGGCATCAACGTCGCGGAGGTGTTGTCCGCGAACACCTCGGCGGTGCCGAGCAGGAACATCGCGACCAGCACGAGCCAGATCGACACCACGTCGGTGGCGACGGCGGCGGTTAGCAGCACGAGGACGACGGCGCGCAGCAGGTCGACCGTGACGATGATCAGCCGACGGTCCAGCCGGTCGGCGAGCGCGCCGGCGTACAGCCCGAAGACCAGCGGTGGCAGCCACTGCAGCAGCGCGGCGAGAGCGACGAGGATCGGGTCGTGCGTCATCGACGCGACGAGCAGCGGGCCAGCAGCGATGGCGATGCCGTCGCCGAGGTTGGAGACCCACGACGAGGCGATCAGCCAGCGGAACCCGGCACCCAACCTGCGGGGCGCTACGAGGTCGACGATGCTGCTCACAAGGGCGCGACGCTACCCGCGCGACCCGACGATCGCGAGTTGTTTATGGACAGCCGCTCAGGCGGGCTGCATCTCCTGCAGGTGCGAGGTCTCGATCTCGAGGAGGGCGGCGGCGTGTGCCTGGGCCAGCCGGTCGTTCTCCTCGGACAGGCGCCCAGCGAGCGCCTCGAGCTCACCCACGCGCGCACGCAGCCGAGCGTTCTCGGCGGCGAGGGCGGGGCTTCGCAGGTCGCTGTTCATGTAGCCGATCAGCGCCTTGGCCATGAAAAAGCCTTCCGGGGGTGTGGAGAAAGGGGTCGACTCGCGAGAGGGCGGGCCGTCTTCAAGAGTCCCACCCGCCGCGCCACGGGTCAATCTCGGAGCGCGGGGACTGAGCTCGCGAAGTCCCCGATCAGCGACGAGGTTGAGGAGGGTCGGCTCAGTCCGGAGCCTGCGGCGGAGTGAGCGAGCCGTCTCGAAACCAGGTCATTCGGGATGGGGCACAGTCGTGGTGGCGGTCGAGCGACGACGTCGCGGCGCGGGCTGGCACACCGGGCAGAAGTACGACGACCGGTTCATGAACGCGACCCGTCGCATCGGCGTACCGCACCGCTCGCACGGCTCACCCTCGCGACCGTAGGCGTGCAGCGAGCGGTCGAAGTAGCCGGACTCCCCGTTGACGTTGACGTAGAGCGCGTCGAACGACGTGCCGCCCTGGCCGAGCGCGGAGACCATCACCTCGCGGGCGTGGCCGAGCAGCTCGCGGACCTGGACGGCGGTGAGCCGGTCCCCGGGCCGCTCGCCGTGGATGCGGGCGCGCCACAGCGCCTCGTCGGCGTAGATGTTGCCGACACCGGAGATCAGGTTCTGGTTGAGCAGCTGGCGCTTGACCCCGGACGTCCGCTTGCGCACCGTACGGACGAACTCGTCGTCGTCGAACTGCGGGTCGAGCGGGTCGCGGGCGATGTGGGCGATCTCCGGAGGCAGCTCCGCTCCCCCGGTCGAGATCGACAGCCCGCCGAACATCCGCTGGTCGACGAACCGCATCTCTCGACCGTCTGCCGCTCCGTCGAGAGCGAACCGCACCCGCAGGTGCCGCTCGTCGGGCGCCGCGGGCGGCTGGACGAGGATCTGGCCGCTCATGCCGAGGTGGCCGAGCAGGGCGTCACCGTTGTCGAGCGGCAGCCAGAGGTACTTGCCGCGGCGCCGGGCCGAGTCGATCCGGCGACCGGTGAGGGCAGCGGCGAACCCGACCGGACCGCGGGGGTCACGGCGTACCGGACGCGGGTGCAGCACCTCGACGGCGCTGATCGTCGCCCCGACGACGTGGCGCTCGAGGCCGGCGCGGACGACCTCGACCTCGGGCAGCTCGGGCACCGGAAGCGGTCAGCCCAGGTCGGTGTCGTCGGCGGTCTCGGCGGTGGCCTTGGCAGCGGTCTTGGCCGCTGCCTCGGCGCCGATGGAGCCGACGATCTCGCCGTACGCCGTCTCGGCGGCGGCCTGCTCGGCTTCCTTCTTGGACCGGCCCACGCCGTTGCCGTAGAGGCCGGTGCCGACACGCACCTGGGCGGTGAACGTCTTCATGTGGTCAGGGCCCTCGTCCGCGATGACGTACTCGGGGACGCCCAGCCCGTGCTCGGCGGAGAGCTCCTGCAGGGAGGTCTTCCAGTCCAGGCCGGCACCCATCGCGGACGCGGCCTCGATGAGCGGGTCGAACAGGCGGTGCACGACGACCGCGGAGGTCTCGAAGCCGCCGCCGCTGAGGTGCACGGCGCCGATCACGGCCTCCACGGTGTCGGAGAGGATTGACGCCTTCTCGCGGCCGCCGGTCGACTCCTCGCCACGGCCGAGCATGACGTGGTCACCGATGCCGATGCCGCGACCGACCTCGGCCAGGGCACGCGCGTTGACCACGGCCGCCCGCAGCTTCGCCAGCCGGCCCTCGGAGAGGTCCGGGTGGGTGCGGTAGAGCGTCTCGGTGACGACGACCCCGAGCACGGAGTCACCGAGGAACTCCAGCCGCTCGTTGGTCGGCAGGCCACCGTTCTCGTACGCGTACGAGCGATGCGTGAGCGCGCGCTCGAGCAGCTCGGGGTCCAGCTCCGGATCCCCGAGTGCTGCTCGCAGCGCGGCGTAGTTGGTCAGCGGACCAGGACCGGTCAGAGGACCTGACGACGGTCGGCGCGCGCGCCGTACTGGCCGCACTCACCGCACGCCGTGTGCGGGAGGTGCTTGGCACCGCAGGCGGGGTTCGCGCAGGTCGCCAGGTTGGCCGGGACGGCCTTCCAGGCAGAGCGACGGTGGCGCGTGTTGCTGCGCGACATCTTCCGCTTCGGGACAGCCACTGTTTTCTCCTCTACCAGGACCGGTCGGGCCGGTCGTGTGTGGTCATTCTAAGTCGTGCAGGGGTGGTGCTCGTGGGCTTACTGGTCCTGCTCCGGGTCCTGCTGGAGGGCGGTGAGGCCGGCCCAGCGGGGGTCGATCGGTTCGTCGTGCGCATGGTCCGGGTCGTCCGCCAGCCGGGCGCCACACTCGACGCACAGCCCGGGACAGTCCTCCATGCACAGCGGCTGGAAGGGTAGTGCGAGCACCACCGCGTCCCGCAGCAGGGGTTCGAGATCGACCAGGTCTCCCTCGAGCATGCTGACCCCGTCGTCCTCCCCGGAGGAGTAGTCCTGGCCGTCGTAGACGAACAGTTCCTGGAACCGGACCACCGTGTCTTCGGAGATCGGTTCCAGGCACCGCGCGCACTCACCGTCGAGAGCCGCCGTAGCGGTCCCCGTGACCAGCACACCCTCCATGACCGCTTCCAGCCGCAGGTCGAGGTCGACCGGCGAGCCTTCCGGGACACGGAGGACTTCGATGCCCAGATCTGCGGGCGCCGGAACAGTCAGTTCCACCTGTCGCTGGGACCCCGGGCGGCGGCCGAGCTCGCGGGTGTCGAGCACGAGCGGCGCTCTCGGGTCCAGGCTGCTCAGGTTTCTACTTCCGGTTCAGGCACAAACAGATCAGCGAGAAGCGTACCGGTCAGGTTCGGAAGCGACCAACTCAGCGCTCGGCGAGCCGGGCCACCAGCCGGTCGTGCACGACCGGCGGCACCAGCGCCGAGACGTCGCCCCCGAGCGAGGCGACCTCCTTGACCAGACTGGAGGAGACGTAGCCGAGGGACGCGTTCGTCGGGATGAAGACGGTCTCGACCCCGGTCAGATGGGCGTTCATCTGCGCCATCGGCAGCTCGTACTCGTAGTCGTTGCCACCGCGGAGACCCTTGACGATCGCCTGCGCGTCGATCTCACGACAGAAGTCGACGATCAGTCCGGTGAAGCCCATCACCCGGACGTTGGGGAGCTCCGCGCACACGTCGCCGAGCATGGCCATCCGCTCGTCGGGGTCGAACAGCCGCGACTTGGACAGGTTGGTCCCGGTCGCGATGACGAGCTCGTCGAAGATCGCGGCGGCCCGCCGGAAGATGTCGAGATGACCGTTGGTCACCGGGTCGAACGATCCGGGGCACACGGCGCGGGTCATGGCGTGGAGGCTACCGCTTCCCAGGACCAGATTCGGCGTACCAGAGCGTGGTCTCGCCGTACCGCTTGGCGCGGGTGTCGGTGAAGCCGTCGGGCCAGGTGGGCTCGGGGCTGCGAGCGGACCGCTCGACGACCACGAGGGCGCCGGGCACCAGCCAGCCGTGCTCGACGAGCAGGGCGAGGTCGGTGGCGACGTCCTCCTCGCTGAGCGGGTACGGCGGGTCCGAGAAGACGACGTCGTACGGCGCGCTCGGGGTTTTGCGGAGCGTGGCGGCCGCCGAGCCGGCGACCACGGTCGCCTTGGGGAACCCGATCGTGCGGGCGTTCTCGGAGATGAGAGCCGCCGTACGACGGTCCTGCTCGACGAGCGTGACGACACCCGCGCCCCGGGACCATGCCTCGAGGCCGACCGCGCCCGACCCGGCGTACAGGTCCAGGAAGCGGAGCCCGTGCAGCGAGCCGCACCAGGACTCGACGGCGGAGAACAGCGCCTCGCGCACCCGGTCGCTGGTCGGCCGGGTGGTGGCGCCGCGCGGCGTCGCGAGCCTGCGCCCGCCCGCGCTGCCGCCGATGATCCGCGTCATGCGGGGTCCCCGCGGAATCGTGGGCTGGAGGAGCGCAGCGGGGGAAGGCCGCGATTCCGTGGGGTGCTCAACTTTTCTCCATGAAGTCGGACTGGACGGACTCCTCGAGGCGGGAGACCGCCACGGCGAGGTCGGGCGCGTGGGCCAGGTCGGCGTCGGCGTCGAGCAGCCCGACCGCGGCCTCTCGCGCCTGCACGATCGTCTTCTCGTCGCGGAGCACGCGCAGATTCTGCAGGCCCGAGCGGTAGCCCGACTGCGATTTGCCGAGAACGTCTCCCTCGCGGCGCTGCTCGAGGTCGACCCGGCTGAGCTCGAAGCCGTCGGTGGTGGAGGCGACGGCGACCAGCCGATCGCGCGCCGGACTGCCGAGCTCGGCGCGCGAGACGAGCAGGCACAGCCCCGGCAGCCCGCCCCGCCCGACCCGGCCGCGCAGCTGGTGGAGCTGGGAGACGCCGAACCGTTCGGCGTCGATGAGCACCATGGCGGTCGCGTTGGCGACGTCGACGCCGACCTCGATCACGGTCGTCGCCACGAGCACGTCGATGTCGCCCGCGGCGTACGCCCGCATCACCCGGTCCTTGTCCTCCGGCGGCATCTTGCCGTGCAGCTTCTCGACGCGCAGCCCGGCCAGTGGTCCGGCGGTGAGCTGCGCGGCGACCTCCTCGACAGCGGCCAGACCGCCCGCAGGCCGCTCCGGCGTGACGGTGTCGCCGTCCTCGTCGAGCTCGAGCTGGTCGCTCTCGCCCTGCTCCTGCTCGTCGCCGGTGATGCGCGGGCAGACGACGTACACCTGGTGGCCCTTCTCGACCTCCTCGCGCACCCGCTCCCAGACCCGGCCGAACCAGGTGGGGTGCTCGGCGAGAGGTACGACGTTGGTCTGGATCGGCGCCCGGCCTGCAGGCAGCTCGGTCAGCGTGGACACCTCGAGATCGCCGAAGACGGTCATCGCCACCGTGCGCGGGATCGGCGTCGCGGTCATCACGAGCACATGCGGGGGCGTGCCGGCCTTGTCGGTCAGGGCGGCCCGCTGCTCGACGCCGAAGCGGTGCTGCTCGTCGACGACGACGAGGCCGAGGTCATGGAAGATCACCTTGTCCTCGAGGAGCGCGTGGGTGCCGATCACGATGCCGGCCTCTCCCGTCGCGATCCGCGACATCGGCGCGGTGCGCTGCGCCTTCGTCATCGAACCGGTCAGCAGCTCGACGTTGGTGGCGTCGGCGCTGCCCCCGAGCATCCCGCCGGACGCGAGGTCACCGAGCATCGCCGTGATCGAGCGATGGTGCTGCTGCGCGAGGACCTCGGTCGGGGCCAGCAGTGCGGCCTGGCCGCCGGAGTCGACGACGCGCAGCATGGCGCGGAGCGCGACCAGCGTCTTGCCGGAGCCGACCTCGCCCTGGAGCAGCCGGTTCATCGGGTGCGCCTCTGCGAGGTCGGCCTCGATCTGCGCGCCGATCTCGCGCTGGCCGGCGGTGAGCTCGAAGGGCAACCGCTCGTCGAACGCCGCCAGCAGCGCCCCGTCGCCTCCGGTGCGCGCCTGGGCTCCGAGGTCGCGTACGGCGCGCCGGCGCCGGGCCAGGACCAGCTGGGTGACCAGCGCCTCCTCGAAGCGGAAGCGGCGTTGCGCGAGCGTGATCTCGCCGTACGTGCCCGGAGCGTGGACCAGCTCGAGGGCGGTGCGGGCGTCGAGCAGGTCGTACTCGGTGCGGGTGACCTCCGGCAGCAGGTCGGGGACATCGGGGACCACCGACAGCGCGAACGCGATGGCACGCTGGATGTCCCAGGAGTCGACGCCCTTGGTGAGCGGATAGATCGGGTAGAAGGCGCGCAGCGTCTCCAGCGAGAGCTCGGCCGTGTCCTCACCGCCGTCGCCGAAGAGCACCATCTGCGGGTTGGTGAGCTGCCACTCGTCGCGGAACCGACCCACCTTGCCGAGGAAGATCCCGCGGCGGCCCTCCTTGAGACGGGTGGTGTTCCACTCGGCCACGCCCTTGGACTTCGCGAAGAACGACATCCGCAGCCGGGGACCGTCGGTGTGCACGACCGTGTCGACACGGTACGCCGGGCGGCCCGTGCGCTTGTCCTTGTAGGACGCGACGTGCGACCGCCCGAGCTGACCGGACACGGTCAGCATCTCGCCCTCGTGGAGCTGCTCGACCTTGGTCAGCTCGCCGGTCTTCACGTAGCGGCGCGGGAAGTGGTGCAGCAGGTCCCCGACCGTGCGCAGGCCGAGCCGCTCGACGATGGCGTCGCGCTTCTTCTTCTGGTCGCCGAGGACGGTGGCGACCGGCGAGTCGAGGGTGATCATGGGCGTGCCTTCTGGGTCACTCGGCAGACATCAGCAGCGGGTAGCGCGGCTGACCTCCGTCGTACACCACGACGTCGACAGCGGGGTGGCGCTCCTCGACGTACGCCGCGCACCGGGTCGCCAGCGCGCCGTCGGTGTCGTCGGCGCCGCCGACGATCGTGACCAGCTCGCCGCCGCTGCCGAGCAACCGGTCGAGGACGTCGGTCGCGACGGCGAAGAGGTCGTCCCCCACGACCGCGAAGTCCCCGGCGATCACGCCCAGCACGTCGCCCGGCTCGCACGGCCCCGCCATCGTCATCGCCTGCTTGGCGGCGATCGTGACCGCCCCCTGACGGGCGTGCCGGGCGGTCGCGGTCATCTCGAGGACGTCCTGGTCGAACGCTCGACCAGGCTCGTGGACGGCGATCGCGGCCAGGCCGGTCACCTGCGCGTGGGTCGGGATCACCGCGACGCGGAGGGACCCACCGAGGTCGGCCTCCGCCGTACGAGCGGCGATCTCGGCGACCCGCACGGAGTCCGCGTCGTTGGGCAGCACGACGACCTCGGCGGCCCCGCAGGCGGTGATCGCCTCGAGCAGCTGGCCGGTGGACGGGCGCTGGCCGGGTCCACCGACCACGACCACCGCACCCGCCTCGTCGAACAGGCTCGCGAGTCCCGGTCCGGCCGCCACCGCGATGACGCGTCGGCCGGCTCGCTCGGAGGCCCGGATGCCAGCGGCGTCGACCTGCTCGGCGAAGTGCGTGACCCGCACCCGGTGCGGTCTGCCCGCCTCGATCCCCGCCTCGATCGCGGCGCCGACGTCGTCGACGTGGACGTGGACGTTCCAGAGCCCGTCGCCGCCCACCACGACCAGCGAGTCGCCGAGCCCTCCGAGCGTCTCCCGGAGCCGGGGCATCTCGGCGTCGTCGGCGTCCAGGAGGTACATCACCTCGTAGGCAGGCCCGTCCGGCGTCAGGTCGCCCTGGGTCGCCGCGATGGGCACCGGGATCTGGCGAGTGCCGAGCGGCGAGGTGACCGGAGTCGGCCGACGGCCGGTGAGCACGGTCTCGGCGGCGTCGAGAATCACGCTCAGCCCGCGACCACCTGCGTCGACGACCCCGGCGTCGCGGAGCACGGGCAGCAGGTCCGGCGTACGTGCCAATGCCTCGCGGGCCGCGGCGGCCGCCGCGACGAAGACGTCGCGCGCCCGGGCCCCCGGTGCCGCGGCGACCTGTGCCGCCGCCTCGCCCGCGGCCCGGCTCACCGTCAGGATCGTGCCTTCGACCGGCGTGCCGACCGCGGCGTAGCTCGCGTCGGCCGCGTTGACGAGGGCGTCGGCCATCACCGCGGCCGTGTGCTCGTCCGCTCCCGCCCGGGCGATCCGGCGGGCGATCGCGCGCAGCATCTCGCTCAGGATCACGCCCGAGTTGCCCCGCGCCCCGAGCAGCGCCCCGCGCCCGAACGTCTCGAGCGCCGTCCCCAGGTCGACGTCGGGTTCCTGGTCGGTCAGCGCTCGTACGGCGTCGCGCGCCGCGGAGACGGTGAGGTACATGTTCGTGCCGGTGTCGCCGTCCGGCACGGGGTAGACGTTGAGCGCGTCGATCTCCTCGCGCGCCCCGGCGAGGGCGTCGGTGGCGACATCGACGAAGCGCAGCACCACGGCGAGGGTGATGCGACCCTCGATCGGCACTTCCATCATCGCGTCCTCGATCGGGCAGAATGGCGGGTGGGGCTCGGCAGACTTCGGGGCAGGCTTCGGGGGAGATGAGTGCCACAGGCTAGTGCCAGCCGCACGATTTTCGCCTCGGCGGCCTGTCGGATACTCTTGTGCGGTTGCCCGTTCGCGGGCCCCTTGTTCTCAACACCAGCTCTCAAGACCATCGATTCGTTCAGGAGTACCCAGTGGCTGCCGTCTGCGACATCTGCGCCAAGAAGCCGGGCTTCGGCAACAACCGGCCGTGGTCGCGCAAGATCACCAAGCGCCGCTTCGACCCCAACATCCAGCGCGTCCGGGCGACCGTCAACGGCACCCCGAAGCGTCTCAACGTGTGCACCGGCTGCCTCAAGGCCGGCAAGGTCTCGCGCTGACCTAGCTCTTCGCGAAGGCCCCGACCGTTCCGCGGTCGGGGCCTTTCGCATGCCCTGGGCCGGGTGTCGGTTTCACCGGTGCACCGGTGAAACCGTCACTTCTCGGCCGATGCAACGCCTGAGAAGTGACGGACCAGGCCGAGAAGTGGGTCAGAAGTGAACCCAGCCCGTGGGTCCGTCGTACGGCGCGCCGTCGACCGTCACGCCGGAGCCGGCGCTCACCGCGCCGATGACCGCCCAGCCGCCCGGCACGGCGGCGAGGTCCTTGAAGGTGGCGAGCAGCGCGTGGTCGTCCCCACCGCCGAGGATGAACTGGATCGGGTCCGCACCGAGAGCGGAGCCGACCGCGTGCAGCGGCTCCGCGATGTCGAACGCCGAGGCGTGCACGTCGATCGCGACGCCGGAGTCGTCCGCGATGTGCCCGGCCTCGGCGAGCAGGCCGTCGGAGACGTCGATCAGGGCCGTGGCGCCGGCCTCGGCGGCCACCTTCCCGGCGTCGTACGGCGGCTCGGGGCGCCGGTAGGCCTCGACCAGCACACGTGGAGAGCGGAAGCCACGGCCCAGCACGGCCAGTCCGCCGGCGGCCCACCCCTGCCGGCCGCAGATCGCGAGCACGTCACCCGGTCGCGCGCCCGAACGCAGCACCGGCGACTCGGTGCAGGCGCCGAGCACCGTGACCGCGATGACGATCTCGTCCGCGCGGGTCAGGTCTCCCCCGACGACGCTGGCGCCGACCAGCGCGCACTCGTCGGCGAAGCCACGCGCGAAGTCCAGCGCCCACTGCACCGGCAGGTCGGCGGGGGCAGCCAGTCCGACCGTGAGCGAGGTGGCGCGGCCGCCCATCGCGTTGATGTCGGACAGGTTCTGGGCGGCGGCCCGGTGCCCGATGTCCTCGGCGGAGGCCCAGTCCCGGCGGAAGTGGCGGCCCTCGACCATCAGGTCGGTCGACACGACTACGTGTCCGGTGCGGACTCGCAGGACGGCGGCGTCGTCGCCGGGGCCGACCAGCACGTGCTCACCCTGCGGGAACAGGTCGACGAGCGCCGAGATGACTCCGAACTCCCCGGCGTCGGCAAGTGTGGCGTCGGGCGGGAACGGGGCGGGAGCAGCCATGGACCCATCCCACCAGATGCCGGACCGGCTCGACCGGCGGCCACCTTCCGACACGCCCTGACTGCGCGGTAGGTTGGCCCCCGCACGTTAGCCAGCAACCCCAGGGAGAGCTCGATGGTCGTCCAGGCGTACATCCTGATCCAGACCGATGTCGGCAAGGCCGCTGAGGTCGCAACTGCCATTGCCCAGGTCAAGGGCGTGACCCTCGCCGAGGACGTCACCGGTCCGTACGACGTCATCGTGCGCGCCGAGGCGCGCAACGTCGACGAGCTCGGCAAGCTGGTGGTCTCGAAGGTCCAGAACCTCGACGGCATCACCCGCACGCTGACGTGCCCGGTCGTGCACATCTGAGTGCCGGTCCCCACGCGTCCCCGACGCCCCGTGTCCCTGCGGACCCGGGGCGTCGTCGCGTGCGCGGTGCTGCTCCTGGCGACCGGATGCAGGAGCGGCCCGCCTGAGATCAACGAGCCGGACCTCCCGGCGGCGCAGGACGCCGCCTGCCAGGCACTCGTGGCCGACCTCCCCGACACCCTGGTCGGCGAGAAGGCCGTCGAGGTGACCGGCGCGACGGCGTACGGCGCCGCCTGGGGCGACCCGGCCATCGTGCTGACCTGCGGGGTCGACGCCGTCGACCTCACCGACGTGCCGCAGTGCGTGGACGCCGACGGCATCGGCTGGCTGGTGTCGAACGAGGACGCCGAGGGCGACGGGGACGCGACGTTCACGGCCGACGGCTACCTGCCCCGGGTGGAGCTGCACGTCCCGGAGGACTACCTGCCGGAGCGGGGCGCGAGCGCGCTCTCCGAGCTGGCGGCGCCGCTGAAGCAGCACCTCAAGCTGCAGGACTCCTGCCTGCGAGCGTCCGACTTCTAGCCCGACGTCAGCGCAGGCCGGTGTCGCGTGCCAGCGCGAGCCGGATCAGCCGGTCGACCAGCCCCGGGTAGTCGACGCCGGAGGCGGCCCACATCTGGGGGTACATCGAGGTCGGGGTGAAGCCCGGCATCGTGTTTAGTTCGTTGACGACGACCCGGCCGTCGGGCAGCACGAAGAAGTCGACCCGGGCCAGGCCCTCGCAGCCGACGGCCTGGAAGGCGCGCACGGAGAGCTCGCGGATCTGCGCGGTCACCTCGGCGGGAAGGTCTGCGGGGATGTCGATCTCGGTGTGCTGGCCCGGGAGGTACTTGGCCTCGAAGTCGTAGAACTCGTGGTCGCCGCCGACCCGCAGCTCCGCCGGCAGGCTGGTCTCGGGGGTCCCGTCGAGTGCCTGGAGGACGCCGCACTCGATCTCGCGGGCGTCGACGGCCGCGGTCTCGACCAGCACCTTCGGGTCGAAGCGGACCGCCTCGGCGATCGCGGCGTCGAGCTCGGTGGCGTCGTGAACCTTGGAGATGCCGAAGCTCGAGCCGCCTCGCGCCGGCTTCACGAACTGCGGGTAGCCGAGCCGGTCGGCGCGCTCGCGGCAGGCTGCCTGATCGGCCTCCCACTCCCCGGCGGTGACCGTCACCGACGGGAGCAGCGGCAGCCCGGCAGCGGCAAGCACGACCTTCATGTAGGCCTTGTCCATGCTGACGGCGGAGGCGAGCACGCCGGCCCCGACGTACCGCACGCCGGCCATCTCGAGCATGCCCTGGATGGTCCCGTCCTCGCCCCACGGACCGTGCAGCAGAGGGAAGACCACGTCGACGTCGCCGAGCGTGCGCGGTGGCTGGGAGGGCTCGGTGACGACCAGGCCGGTCGAGGCAGCCTCGGGGGCCAGCGCGATCGTCGCGCGGTCGCCGTCGACAGCGGGCAGCCGGTCCGGGCCTGTGATGCGCAGGCGCTCGGGATCGCCGGACTCCAGCACCCAGCGCCCGTCCGTCGCGATGCCGATCGGCACCACGTCGTACTGCTCGGGGTCGATGGCCGCGAGCACGCTCCCGGCGGTGACGCAGGAGATGGCGTGTTCACTGGACCGACCGCCGAAGACGACGGCGACGCGGGGCTTGCGGGGTGCCCGGTGGAGTGGGGAGTTCATCGGCACGACCCTATCCGGCTAGCGTCGTGCCATGACCGAGGACCTGCGGCCCGCCACCGTCGCCGTCACAGCGGGCCGCCCCGCCCACGAGCCCGACCAGCCGCTGAACCCGCCGATCGTGATGGCGGCGACGTACGTCGCGGGTGGGGACCTCGAGTACGGCCGCTACGGCAACCCGACGTGGACCGCGCTGGAGGACGTCCTCGGTGCCCTGGAGGGCGGGCGGTGCCTGACCTTCGCGTCGGGGCTCGCCGCGGTCTCGACAGTGCTGGACCTCGTCGGTCACGGCGGCACCGTCGTCGCGCCGGTGCACTCCTACACGGGCACGCTGCTGCAGCTGGCCGACCTGGAGGCGCGGGGGCGGATCACCGCCCGGCTCGTCGACATCACCGACACCGAGGCCGTCGCCGCCGCGTGCGACGACGCGGCGCTCGTGTGGTTCGAGTCGCCGACCAACCCGGCGCTGGAGCTCGCCGACATCCCGGCGATAGCGGCCGCGGCCCACGAGGCCGGGGCGTACGTCGTCGTGGACAACACCTTCGCCACGCCGCTGCTCCAGAAGCCGCTCGAGATGGGGGCCGACATCGTCGTCCACTCGGCGACCAAGTACCTCGCCGGCCACAGCGACGTCCAGATGGGCGCGATCATGACCACCGACGACCAGCTGTACGGCGTACTCAAGGGGCGGCGCGACCTGCTGGGGGCGATCCCCGGGACGTTCGAGGCCTGGCTGACCCTGCGCGGCGTACGCACCCTGCACCTGCGGGTGGAGCGGGCGCAGGCCAACGCGACCGAGCTGGCCCGCCGATTGGCCGACCATCCGGCGATCGGCGAGGTGCGCTACCCCGGCTTCGGCGCGATCATCTCCGTCGTGCTCACCGAAGGCGCGATGGCGGCCGACCTGCTGTGCCACAAGACCCGGCTGTGGATCCACGCGACGTCGCTCGGCGGGGTCGAGTCGACCCTGGAGCGCCGGCGCCGCTGGAAGGCAGAGCCGGCGACGATCCCGGACGGCCTGGTGCGGCTCTCGGTGGGGATCGAGGACGTCGAGGACCTCTGGGCGGACCTCGAGTCGGCGCTCGACGGGCTGGTCTGAGCCGACCTAGTGGTGGTTTCGAGGCTCAGGCCTGACGGCCTTCGCACCTCAACCACCGGGCACGGTGGTTGAGGTGCGAGCGAAGCGAGCCTCGAAACCACCGACCCGCTAGTCGGTCGGTGGTTGAGGTGCGAGCGGAGCGAGCCGGGCACGGTGGTTGAGGTGCGAGCGACGCGAGCCGGGCACGGTGGTTGAGGTGCGAGCGACGCGAGCCGGGCACGGTGGTTGAGGTGCGAGCGAAGCGAGCCGACACGGTGGTTGAGGTGCGAGCGAAGCGAGCCTCGAAACCACCGACCCTCTAGTCCGTCTCGGCCTTCGTGTCACGGGCGATGAACGCGTCCATCATCTGCTCGGCCGTCATCCGGCCGTCGACGAGCGCGTCGACGTGGTGGGCGATCGGTGCGTCCACCCCGGTGCGCTCGGCGAGGGCGAGCAGCGACGAGCACGACTTCGCTCCCTCGGCGACCTGACGTGTCGACGCGTAGATCTCGGCCGTCGTCATGCCCTGCCCGAGCTTCTCGCCGAAGGTCCGGTTGCGTGACAACGGCGAGGAGCAGGTCGCGACCAGGTCGCCGAGTCCGGCCAGCCCCATCAGTGTGAGCGGGTTGGCGCCGAGTGCCATTGCGAGACGCGCCGTCTCGGCAAGACCACGGGTGATCAGCGAAGCCGTCGTGTTGTCGCCGAACCCGAGACCGACAGCCATGCCGACCGACAGCGCCACGACGTTCTTGTAGGCGCCGCCGAGCTCGCAGCCGAGCACGTCGATGCTGGTGTAGGGCCGGAACGCCGGCGAGTGGCACCGCGCCTGCAGCGTCTTCGCCACGTCCTCGTCCTCGCAGGCCACGACCGAGGCCGCAGGCTCGCGACGGGCGATCTCCTTGGCCAGGTTGGGCCCGCTGACGACCGCGATCCGCTCCGGTCCGGCCTCGGTGATCTCGGCGATCACCTGGCTCATCCGCTCGAGCGTCCCGAGCTCCACGCCCTTCATCAGCGACACGTACGTCGCACCGGGCTCGACGTACGGCGCCCACTGGGTGAGGTTCTCGCGCAGGGACTGTGACGGCGTCGCGAGCACCACGACATCGGCACCGTGGAGGGCCTTCTCGACGTCGTGGGTCGCCTGGATCGCGGGCGGCAGCTCGACACCGGGCAGGTAGTCGGTGTTCTCCCGCTGCTCGTTGACCGCGGCGGCGACCTCTTCGCGCCGGGCCCACAGGTTCACGTCGTTGCCGGCGTCGGCGAGGACGATCGAGAAGGCGGTCCCCCAGGACCCCGAACCGAGCACCGCGACCTTGCCACTCATGAGTCTTCCTTCCGCGCCCGTTTGTTGGGGTTGCCGATCTGTTGCACGCCGTGCTTCTTCATGTCGAACCGCTCGGCCGGGGCCTTCTCACCGCGGACCTCCTCGACGAGGCGGGTGATCGCCGCCATGATCCGGTCGGTCGCCTGCTGGATCACCGCCGGTGTCCGTTGCTGGGCGACCAGGTCGGAGAGGTCCACGGGCGTGCCGACCTTCATCGTGATCCGCTTGCGGGGGAAGAGATCGGGCTTCTTGGCGTACGGCGCCAGGATCTCCTGCGCGCCCCACTGCCCGACGGGAATGACCGGGCAACCGGTCTCGAGCGCAATGCGCGCGGCGCCGGACTTCCCCGTCATCGGCCAGCCGTCCGGGTCCCGGGTGATCGTGCCCTCCGGGTAGACCACGACGCACTCCCCCTGTCGCACCGCGGCGACGGCGGCGTCGAAGGCACCGGCGGCGTTCTTGCTCAGCCGCTCGACCGGGATCTGCCCGGCCGCCCGGAGGAAGAAGCCGAGCGCCTTGTTCTTGAACAGGCCGGACTTCGCGAGGTAGCGCGGCAGCCGGCCGTGGTCGTACACGATGTGGGCGGCGGTCAGCGGGTCGACGTGCGAGACGTGGTTGAGCACCAGGATGAACCCCCCGGTCTCCGGGATGTTCTCTCCCCCGATCCAGTCATGGGTGGTCGTCGCGACCAGCGCGGGCCGCACGATGGGCACCGCGATCCACCATGCCCAGCCGCGCCGCTGCGTCTGCTTCCGAACAACCACGTGCGCAGGCTAGTCCACCGGCCTGACAGGATCGGGGCAATGTCCGCTCAGCCCGCCGCCCGCTACGCCGTCCTGGTGCCGGTCAAGCCACCCGCCGTCGGCAAGTCGCGCCTCGCGGGACTCGACGGCGGCGCCGCTCGACGGCGGCTGGCGGAGTCGTTCGCCCAGGACACCGTCCTCGCGTGCCTGCGGGCAAGCACGGTGCACCAGGTGCTGGTCGTGACCGACGACGCGCAGTTCTCCTACGTGCTGTCTGCGCTCGGCTGCACCGCGATCCCCGACGGGGTGTCCGGCGACCTGAACGGCACCCTGCGTCAGGCGGCGTCAGAGGCCAGGCGGCGGTGGCCGGACCTGGTGCCGGTCGCCATCTGCGCCGACCTGCCCGCCCTGCGTACCGATGACCTCGACGAGCTGCTGAGCGACCTCGACACCACCAGGCCGAGCTTCGTCCCCGACGCGGCCGGAGTGGGGACCACGCTGTACGTGGCGGGCCACGACGAGTTCGACCCGCACTTCGGACCCGAGTCGCGGACGGCCCATGTCGCCGCGGGTGCGCACGAGCTGATCGACGCGCCCGCCTCGGTACGCCGAGACGTGGACGACCCGGCCGACCTGGACGAGGCGGTCGCCCTGGGCGTGGGGCCGAGCACCGCGGTCGCGCTGCTTGCCGGGGACGCCACCTCCTGACACACGAACGGGCCGCCACCCCTGTGGGTGGCGGCCCGTTCGACGGTGCGGTGGCGTCAGGCCTTCTTGGCCGTCTTCTTGGCCGGAGCCTTCTTCGCCGGGGCCTTCTTGGCCGGCGCCTTCTTGGCAGCCGGAGCCTTCTTGGCCGGAGCCGCCTTCTTGACCGGAGCGGTCTTCTTGGCGGGTGCTGCCTTCTTCGCCGGCGCCGCCTTCTTGGCAGCCGGAGCCTTCTTGGCCGGCGCCTTCTTCGCCGGAGCCGCCTTCTTGGCCGGAGCCGCCTTCTTGGCAGCCGGGGCCGCCTTCTTCGCCGGTGCGGCCTTCTTGGCGGGCGCCGCCTTCTTGGCCGGTGCGGCCTTCTTCGCTGCAGCGGTCGCCTTCTTCGCGGCGGCCGGCGCGGCGGCCAGCGTCAGCTTGGGCAGCTTCTTGGCACCCGACACCACGTTCTTCAGGTCGGCGCCGGCGGTGAACTTCGGCACCGCCGTCTTCTTCGCCTTGATCCGAGCGCCGGTCTGCGGGTTACGCACCCAGCGCGCCTCGCGGATCCGCTTCTCGAACGAGCCGAAGCCGGTGATCGCGACCTTCTCACCCTTCGCAACCTCACGCGTGATCGTGTCCAGCACGGACTCCAACGCGTGCGACGCCGCCTTCTTGTTCCCGTCGAAACGTGACGAGAGTGCGTCAATGAACTCTGACTTGTTCACTGTCTTCCCTTCCAATGAACGCCTGTGCCGAGCCGATGCTCGACTTTCTCCAATGCACGCTAGGTAAACGTGGCCGCACTCACAATCACCAAGCGGCGTTTTGCGCGGTGTTTTTCCTCGCGGCCCGGCCAGTCGCGGCCGGGCATTCCGACCTCAGACCGGCTCAGCGGCAGGCGTCTGCCGATATAGCGGGGCTATGAACACCACGAACCCCACATGCAGCGATGCCGAGTTTTCCCAGCCAGGGCTGGGAAAACTCGGCATCGACGGACTGCTGAGTGAGCGTCAGCTCGCGCGCAAGGTCACGGGCTTCCACGCAGGACGAGTCGCCTCGAACGTCGCGATGTCGGCCTCGTGGCCGAGAGTGATGCCGATGTCGTCTAGACCCTCGAGCAGGCGCCAGCGGGTGTAGTCGTCGATGTCGAAGGAGTCCTCGATGACGTCGACACCATCACCTGCACGCACCGTGCGCGACTCGAGGTCGACCGTCACGGTCGCACCGGGCTGCTCGTCGAGCAGGTCCCAGATCCGCTGGACGACCTTCTCGTCGACCTGTGCGGCGACGAGTCCGGCCTTGCCGGAGTTGCCTCGGAAGATGTCACCGAAGCGCGGCGAGATGACGGCCTTGAAGCCGTAGTTCTGCAGCGCCCAGACGGCGTGCTCGCGCGACGAGCCGGTGCCAAAGTCGGGACCGGCGACGAGGACCGAGCCGCCGGCGTACGCCTCGTTGTTGAGGACGAACGTCGGGTCGTTGCGCCAGGCGGCGAACAACCCGTCCTCGAAGCCGGTGCGTGTGACCCGCTTGAGGTACTCGGCCGGGATGATCTGGTCGGTGTCGACGTTGCTGCGCCGCAGCGGCACGCCGACGCCGGTGTGGGACGTGAACTTGTCCATCTCAGTTGCTCCCAACGGTGACGGGCTGGAGGTCGGCGGGCGAGGAGAGGGTGCCGCGGATGGCGGTCGCCGCTGCGACCGGCACGGACACCAGGTGGGTGCGACCACCCTTGCCCTGACGACCCTCGAAGTTGCGGTTGGAGGTGGAGGCGCTGCGCTCACCGGGCGCGATCGTGTCGGGGTTCATGCCCAGACACATCGAGCAACCAGCACCACGCCACTCGGCGCCTGCCTGCTTGAAGATCACGTCGAGGCCCTCGTCCTCGGCCTGGAGACGCACGCGGGCCGAGCCCGGGACGACGAGCATCCGGGTGTCCGCGGCGACGTGGTGACCCTCCATGATGCTGGCCGCGAGCCGCAGGTCCTCGATGCGGCCGTTGGTGCAGGAGCCGACGAACACCGTGTCGACCTTGACCTCGCGCATCGGCGTACCGGCCTCGAGACCCATGTAGCGCAGGGCGTTCTCGGCAGCGACCTTGTCCTGGTCGTCGTCGAAGTCCTCGGGGGCGGGGACGTTGGCGCCGAGCGGCACACCCTGCCCGGGGTTGGTCCCCCAGGTGACGAAGGGGGTCATCGTGCTGGCGTCCATGACGATCTCGCGGTCGAAGACCGCGTCGTCGTCGGTGCGCAGGGTCTTCCAGTGCGCGACGGCGGCGTCCCAGTCGGCGCCCTTCGGCGCCTCGGGGCGGCCCTCAATGTAGTCGAAGGTCGTCTGGTCGGGAGCGATCATGCCGGCCTTGGCACCCCACTCGATCGACATGTTGCAGACCGTCATCCGGCCCTCCATCGAGAGCTCCTCGATGGCCTGGCCGCGGTACTCGACGATGTAGCCCTGGCCTCCGCCGGTGCCGGCGTGGGCGATCAGCGCGAGCACCATGTCCTTGCCGGTGACGCCGGCCGGAAGGCTTCCGTTGATCGTGACCGACATGGTCTTCGGCTTGGCCTGCGGCAGCGTCTGGGTGGCGAGCACGTGCTCGACCTCAGAGGTGCCGATGCCGAACGCGATCGCGCCGAACGCCCCGTGGGTGCTGGTGTGGCTGTCGCCGCAGACGATCGTCATGCCGGGCTGGGTCAGGCCGAGCTGCGGGCCGACGACGTGGACGATCCCCTGCTCGATGTCGCCGAGCGGGTGCAGCCGGACGCCGAACTCCTCGGCGTTGCGCCGCATGGTCTCGACCTGCGTGCGGGAGACCGGGTCGGCGATCGGCTTGTCCCAGTCGAGCGTCGGGACGTTGTGGTCCTCGGTGGCCAGAGTGAGGTCGGTACGACGTACCCGGCGACCCGCGAGACGGAGCCCGTCGAAGGCCTGCGGGGAGGTCACCTCGTGCAGGAGGTGGAGGTCGATGAAGAGCAGGTCCGGCTCTCCGTCGACCGACCGGACGACATGCTCGTCCCAGACCTTCTCGGCCAGGGTCTTGCCCATGACTGACTCCCTCGATGTTCGTTCAGTTGGTGGATACGTCACAGAGCGTACCGCTTGCATCCCATGATCTGAGACGCCAGTATTGCCATATGGACAACACCAGCGGAGTCGGCGTGCTCGACAAGGCCGCCCTCGTGCTCACCGCCCTCGAGTCTGGACCGGCCACCCTCGCGGGCCTCGTCGCAGGCACCGGACTGGCCCGCCCGACCGCGCACCGCCTGGCCGTCGCACTCGAGCACCACCGCCTGGTCGCCCGCGACATGCAGGGCCGCTTCGTGCTCGGTCCCCGGCTCGCCGAGCTCTCCGCCGCCGCCGGCGAGGACCGTCTGCTCGCTACCGCGGGCCCGGTGCTCGCCCGCCTGCGCGACATCACCGGAGAGTCCGCCCAGCTCTGGCGCCGCCAGGGCGACCACCGCGTCTGCGTCGCCGCGGCCGAGCGCCCCAGCGGCCTGCGCGACACCATCCCTGTCGGCTCGCAGCTGACCATGCGCGCCGGCTCGGCCGCGCAGGTGCTGCTCGCCTGGGAGGACCCGGAGCGGATGCACCGCGGCCTGCAGAACTCCGCGTTCTCGGCCGCCGCACTGTCCGGCATCCGTCGCCGCGGCTGGGCCCAGTCGGTCGGTGAGCGCGAGCAGGGCGTCGCGTCAGTCTCCGCGCCGGTCCGCTCCCCCGGCGGCAAGATCATCGCCGCGGTGTCGGTCTCCGGTCCGCTCGAGCGGCTCTCGCGTCAGCCCGGCCGGATGCACGCCCCCGCCGTACTGGCTGCCGCCGAGCGACTGTCCGAGTCGCTGCGGCGGGCTGCGGCGGAGTGACCACCGTCGTCGAGTGACGTGAGATGGCTCTGAGATCACCGATTTGACGACCAGTTCGCGTCTCTCGACGACAAACCCCTCAGAAAAGTGCGTCTTGTTCCAGCTCGAGGAGCAGCTGCTTGCGGGGCAGACCGCCGGCGTACCCGGTGAGAGTGCCGTTGGCTCCGATGATGCGGTGGCACGGGATCACGATCGGGATCGGGTTCCTGCCGTTGGCGAGGCCGACGGCCCGTGAGGCGGCGTTGGTCATGCCGAGCCGGTGCGCGATCTCGCCGTACGACGCGGTCTCGCCCCAGCCGACGCCAAGCAGCTGGTCCCAGACCCGCCGCTGGAAATCCGTGCCGACGGGGTCGAGGGGCAGGTCGAACTCCTTGAGGTCGCGGTCGAAGTACGCCGTCAGCTGACGGGCCGCCTCCACCAGCACTGGCTCGGTGTCCGACTGGGCGCCGCGGACCCGGCCGTCGGAACTCTGCCCAACAGAAGGGGGATACGGCGAGAACTCGATCGCGGTGATCGCGCCGTTGTGCTCGACGAGGCGCAACGGGCCGATCGGGGAGTCCATCTCGGTCCACATGTCAGTGCTCCTTCGGGTGTGCAGTGAGAGTAGAGCTGTGCCAGAGGTAGAGCTGGGCATAGGAGCGCCACGGGCTCCAGGACTCGGCGAGCCGAGCCGCTGTGGCCGGGTCCCGGCCGAGCCGGACCAGCGCGTCGCGGATGCCGATGTCGGTCGGCAGGAAGACGTCGGGATGCCCGAGGGCCCGCAGCGCGATGTAGTCGGCCGTCCAGGGTCCGATGCCGGGCAGCGCCAGCAGCGCCCGGCGTACGTCGTCGCGGTCCGGGCCGCGGTCGAGGGCGATCTCGCCGGAGGCGAGTGCCGCGCACAGGGCGATCAGCGCCCGGCCGCGAGCACGCGGCATCGGCAGGTCCTCGGGGTCGAGAGACGCCAGGGTCGCGGCGTCCGGGAAGAGGTGCGTCAGCCCGTCGACGGGATGGGCGATCGGCCGCCCGTGGAGCGCGGTGAGGCGCGCGGCGACGGTGCGCGCGCCGGCCACGCTGACCTGCTGACCGAGGACGGCGCGGACGGCGACCTCGTGCCCGTCGACGTGTCCCGGCACCCGCAGACCCGGCCACTCCCGCACCAGCGGGCCGATCACCGGGTCGCCCGCGAACGCGTCGCCGACCGCGACCGGGTCGCAGTCGGCGTCGAGCAGCCGCCGCACCCGCTCCGTCGCGGCGCTGATGTCGCGCAGGTCCTCCAGGGCGAACGATGCCGTCACGAACGCGGTCTGCTGCGGCTCCGGCTCGTCCGGGATCTCCAGCCGCACCGTGCCGGAGCCGTGCGGCAGCGCCAGCGTCCGTGCGTACCAACCCTCCCCCGCGGCCTCCACGCCGGGCACGGCACGCAGCGCCAGGAAGTCGAGCAGTGCCTTCCCGGCGTACGGCGTCCGTACGGCGAGCCGCATCACGATCGTCCCGGTCGCCGGGCGACCGCCGCGGCGCCCGCGCAGCTCGGTCGGCGACGACGCGTAAACCTCGCGCACGGTCTCGTTGAACTGCCGCACGCTGGAGAAGCCGGCCGCGAACGCCACGTCTGCGTACGTCAGGTCCGTGGTCTCGATGAGCACGCGAGCGGTCTGCGCTCGCCGTGCCCGGGCCAGCGCCAGCGGGCCGGCGCCGAGCTCGGCGCCGAGGATGCGACCGAGGTGCCGCGACGTGTAGCCGACCCGAGCCGCCAGCCCCTCGACCCCGTCGCGGTCGACCACACCGTCGGCGATCAGCCGCATCGCCCGGCCGGCCGCGGTCGCCGCGACGTCCCAGTCGGGGCTCCCAGGCGTCGCGTCGGGCAGGCAGCGCTTGCAGGCACGATAGCCGGCAGCCTGGGCCGAGGCCGCGCTCGGGTGGAACGTCACGTTGTGGAACGCCGGGGTGCGCGCCGGGCAGGACGGCCGGCAGTAGATCCCGGTGGTGCGGACCGCCGTGTAGAAGACGCCGTCGAAGCGGCGGTCCCGCGACTTCACCGCGCGGTAGCAGGACTCGCCATCCAGCTGGGGAGCCATCCGCGTCTCGGGGGTCGGGGTCATGTCTCCATCCTCTCCCACGCCACCGACACACTCTGGCGGGAATCGGACATCACCGTCAGCCTGGTACGGCGGCCTCCCGGAACGCCCGCCAGCCACCGTACGCCGTGATGTCGACGGCGTCGTCGAACCCCTGCGGCTCGCACACGAAGCCGTGCACGACGCGCCCGTCCGCCAGTGTCACCTGGCCGATCGCCAACGGGGCGGCGACCGTCGCGAGGAAGCCACCCACTTGCTCCAGCGGCATCCGGTAGACCTCGACCTCGATCTCCGCACCGCCGGCGTGGACCCGCCGCAGACCGGGTTTCGGCGGGACCGTGCCGGCCAGTGCGAAGAGGCGGTACGACGCGTCGGTGGTGGTCTGCTCGACGAGCTCGGCGCCACGCACGACGAGGTCGTCGTGCAGGGGCATCCCCCGCAGATGGGCTCCGACGACCGCGATCAGCAGCCCCTCGTCGGCACAGCCGAAGCGCTGCGCCTCCAGTGCACCGGCCACCGACGCGACCAGGCCGTCGCAACCCGCTCGGGCCTGGACGGTGACGCCGAACGGCGCCCCGGGCGGGCCACCAGCAGGCACGGCGACAGCGCACAGGTCCAGCAGGTTGGTGAACGTCGTGAACGTGCCGAGCCTGCTGTTGAGCTCGATGGGGTCGGCCTGCATCTCCTCGATCGTGAACGTCTCGGTGACCGTCGGGGTGAGCAGCACGTCGACCGAGTCGAGCACGGCGTACGCCGAGCGGCGCAGCTGCTGCATCCGGGTCAGCGCACCGAACACATCGGCACCGGCGACCGACTCGCCATCGTCCAGGATGGTCCGGATCACGGGCAGCACGTCGTCGGGGTGCGTCTCCAGGAACTCCTCGAGACCGTGACGGCGCTCGGCGACCCAGGCTCCCTGGTAGAGCTGGCGGCCGGCGTCGAGGAACGCGCTCAGGTCGACCGACACCAGGATCGACCCGGCCGCGACCAGCCGGGCGAGCACGGAGTCCCAGGCCGCCTGCTCCCCCCGGTCTCCCCAGCGTTGCGGGCCGGACGGCACCGCCACCCGCAGGCCCGACAGCGCCACCGAGGCGGGCGCGGCGGGCGGCACCGGCGTACGACGTGCCCACGGGTCGTGCTCGTCGAACCCGCCGACCACCTGGAGCACGGCCGCGGCGTCCGCGACCGACCCGGCGAAGACGGAGGCACAGTCCAGGGAGCGGCAGGCCGGGACGATCCCCGTCGCGCTGACCAGGCCGATCGACGGCTTGAGCCCGACGATGCCGTTGAGCGCGGCGGGCACCCGGCCGGACCCGGCCGTGTCGGTGCCGATCGCGAACGACACCAGGCCCGCGGCGACGGCGACCGCGGAGCCGGAGCTCGACCCGCCCGAGATGAGGTCGGGGTCGTGGGCGCTGGAGGGTACGCCGTACGGGCTGCGCGCACCGCTGAGGCCGGTGGCGAACTGGTCGAGGTTCGTCTTGCCGACGAGCACCGCGCCGGCGGCGAGGAGGGACTCGACCAACGGCGCCGACGCGACCGCGACGTACCCGAAACCGGGGCAGGCGGCCGTCGTCTCGAGCCCGGCGACGTCGATGTTGTCCTTGACCGCGAACGGCACGCCGTACAACGGAAGGTCGTCGATCGACCTCGGGTCCAGGAGGGCGGCCGCGTCCCGGACGTCGTCCGGCGGCACCCGGCTGATCCACACGGCGTCGTCGCCGCGGTCGGCGATCCGTTGCAGGACGGCGTCGACGACGCTGAGCGGGGTCAGCTCACCGGAGCGGTAGCGCTCGCGGAGCGTCGTGATGTCGAGCTCGCCGACCCGGTCCCCATGACCGGCGCGGGTCATGCCGCGACGGCTCCGGCCGCGAGGCTGGAGAGCAGCGCCTCCGACGGCGCGATCGCCCCGAAGACACCGCCCTGCATGGTGACCATCTTCAGCGCGGCCTCGTAGTTGCCGGGGTCGGTCGCGCCGGTGCAGTCCGTGAGCAGCAGGCACTCGTAGCCGCGGTCGTTGGCGTCGCGCATCGTGGTGTGCACGCACACGTCGGTGGTGATGCCCGTGAAGATCAGGTGGGTGACGCCGTGGGTGCGCAGCAGCAGGTCCAGGTCGGTCGCGTAGAACGAGCCCTTGCCCGGCTTGTCGACGATCAGCTCCCCGTCGATCGGAGCGACCTCGGGCACGATCTCCCACCCGGGCTCACCGCGGGTCAGGATCCGGCCGCACGGCCCGTCCGACCCGATGCCGGCGCCGATCTGCTCGCTGCGCCAGAGCTTGTTGGGCGGGCAGTCCGCGAGGTCGGGGCGATGGCCCTCCCGGGTGTGGATCACGAGCATGCCGACCTCGCGTGCCGCGGCCAGCACCCGCTGGGTCGCGGGCAGTCCGGCGCGGGTCAGGGACAGGTCGTAGCCCATCCGGTCGACGTACCCGCCGGGGCCGCAGAAGTCGACCTGCCAGTCGATGTTGATCAGTGCCGTCGCCGCCGGCGAGAACGAGCCGTCGTACGGCCAGGCGTAGGGCTGCGCGTCGAGCGCGCCGAAGCGGAGGTTGATGCGGGGGTTCATGCGGAGGTCACTTTCGGGGGCGAGGGCGGCTAGGACGTCGTCGGTGCTGCCGACGGCGCCGAAGATCCCTCCGGACATCTCGATCTGGGAACGGGAGGCGGCGACCAGGTCCGGGTCGTACGCCGTGCAGCCGTCGAGCACCAGCAGGCACTCGTAGCCGCGGTCGTTGGCCGAGCGCATCGTCGAGTGCACGCCGGTCTCGAGCCAGGCACCGGTGAGCAGCAGCTGGTCGCGGCCGAGCGAGCGCAGCAGCCCGTCGAGCGGGCTGCCGAAGAAGCCGTCGACGCCCGCCGACTCGACGCGGTGGTCCACCCAGGAGTCGGTCGAGCCCCATGTCTCGACCGCTGTCCCGACCGCTGTCCCGACTGCCTGGCGGGCCGCCCGCGGTGGTGCGGTCGTCACGAGGACGACCACACCACCGGCGGGACGGAGCGCCCGGGCCAGCGCCTCCACACCTGCCCCCGGCGGGGGGACACCGGGGACAGTCACGACCAGCAGCGCGGTCCGGGAGGGCGCGTACGCGCCGTCCCAGGGCCAGGCGTAGGGCGTGGTGTGGGCGATGGTCCGAGTCATGGATCTACTGCGCCAGCTTGCCGACGACGCCCTGGACGAAGTAGTCCATGGCATCCACGTCGGCGTACGTCGGGATGTCGCCGTCCTCGACCTTCACCTTGCCGTCCTGGTCGAGCACCGGCCCGACGAACGGCGAGCCCTCGTCGGTCCCGAGCCACTCCTGCGCCTCGGTGATCTTCGTCTGGGTCTCGTCGGTGACGTCCGGGCCGTACGGCGCCAGGACGAACGGGTTCGTGCCGGTCTTGTAGCCGACCCGGAAGTTGTCGTTGTACTCGCTGCCGACGAAGTCGCCGTCGATCACGGTGTTGACGATGTCGGTGTAGAGCGGGCCCCAGTCCCAGACCGCGCCGGTGAGCCAGCCGGTGGGGGCGATCGAGGAGGCGTCGGCGTGGTAGCCGACGGTCATCGCGCCGGCCTTCTCGGCGGCCTGGATGACGGTGGCGGTGCAGTCCTGGTGCTGCGTGAGCACATCGACGTCCTGCGACAGGAGGCTCTCGGCGGCGGCCTGCTGCTTGCCCGGGTCGCACCACGACGAGGTGCTGACGGTGACCGTCTCGGCGTCGGGGTTGACCGACTGCGCGCCGCGCTCGAACGCGTTGATGTTCGCGATCGTCTGCGGGATCGGGAAGGCATAGACGTAGCCGAGCTTGTCGGTCTTCGTCGACGCACCGGCCGCGATGCCGGCGAGGTACATCGGCTCGTAGACCGTCCCGAAGTAGGTGCCGGAGTTGTCCGGCACGTCGTCGGTGATCGTGTTGCCCTGCTGCACGACGACGACGTCCGGGTGCTCCTCGGCGACCTTGAGCGCGGCGTCGAGGTGGCCGTAGCTGGTCGCGAAGATCAGCTTGGCGCCCTTGTCGATCATCTGCTCCATCGTGGTCGCCGCGGTGTCGTCCTCGGGCACGTTCTCCGCCGTCATCACCTCGACGTCGGGGAACTCCTTCTTGATCACCTCGCTGCCCTCGTAGACGGCCTGGTTGTAGCCGTAGTCGTCCTTGGGGCCGACCATGATGAACCCGACGGCGTCGGTGCCCTCTCCGGGTGCACCCTCGCTGGCCGTGGCCTTGGTCTCGGTGGCGGACGAGCAGCCCGTGAGGATGACCGCTCCGGCAGCTAGGCCGGCCAGCACCCCGAGGGTAGATTTGCGCATGGACATGACGATCCTTTCGGTGTGTTCATTCATCGCGTCCAAGCCCTGAGTTCCAGCTCCGGAGGCCTGGGCGCGATGTCTCTTTCTCGGGGTTGGGTGGGGCTAGGTGGCGGGTGGGGCGTTCTCGAAGACCCGCTTGAGCTCGGCCGGCGAGGACGACAGCGTCTTCTTGCCGAGGACGGTCAGGACCACGAGCGTCAGCACGAACGGGACGGCGTCGAGCAGGAACTGGTTGATCTCGTAGCCACGCGCCTGGAGCGCCGGGCCGAGCGCGATCGCGGTGCCGAAGAGGTAGGCGCCGCCCATCACCCGGAACGGGCTCCACACCGCGAAGATCACCAGTGCGACGGCGATGAAGCCGCGGCCGGCGACCATGTTCTCGAACCAGGCATTGGCGTACGCCGTCGACAGGTGCGCCCCGCCGATGCCGGCCAGGCAGCCACCGACGGTGACCGCGATCATCCGCCAGGTCTGCACGCTGTAGCCGTGCACTGTCAGGGAGTCCGAGCGCTCCCCCGCCGTCCGGATCAGCAGGCCGATGCGGGTCTTGAAGAGCACGAACCAGACCAGCGGGACCATGAAGTAGCTCAGGTAGAGCAGCGGGTCTTGCTGGAAGAAGATCGGCCCGACGAACGGGATGCCCGACAGCAGCGGGACGTCCCACCTGTCGAACCCGACGACCGGCTGGCCGACGTACGACGCCCCGAAGAGCGAGGTCAACCCCAGCGCCAGGAAGAGCAGGGTCAGCCCGGACGCGAACTGGCTGGCGCCGCGGCGTACGACGAGGTAGGCGTGGAGCAGGGACAGCAGCCCGCCTGCGGCGGCGCCGGCGAGCACCCCGATCCAGGGGCTCCCGGTCTCGACGCCGACCGCGTAGGCGCCGAGCGCGCCTACCAGCATCGAGCCCTCGGTGCCGAGGTTGATGACGCCCGAGCGCTCGCTGACGGTCTCGCCGAGACCGGCGTACATGATGGAGGTGCCGCCGCGGACACCGCCGCTGAGGACGTCGACGATGAGGCTCATGCCGTCTTCTTCCGGGGGGTCGTGAAGCCGAGGACCGCGATCAGGATCAGCGCGGTGAGGACGTAGATCGACGCGGCCGGCACACCAGAGTCGAGCTGGAGGCTGTCACCGCCGACCGAGAGTGCCGCGAAGACGAAGGACGCCAGCAGGATCGGGAACGGCTTGTGCCGCGCCAGCCAGCAGGCCAGGAAGGCGATGTAGCCGAGCTGGTGGCCGAAGCTCGGGCGCAGCTTGTACTCGACCCCCGAGAACTGGATCATCCCGGCGAGGCCGGCCAGGGCGCCGCCGATCATCAGGGCGGAGAGCACGAGGAACGCGACCTTGAGGCCCGAGCGCCGGGCGGCCTCCGCGTTGCCACCCGCGACCGAGACCCGGAAGCCCCACCGGGTGCGGGTCAGCAGCACCTGGACCGCGACGACGAGCACGACCGCGACCACGATGCCGATGTTGACCGCCGTGCCTGCGACGACCGGGAGCTTGGCGAGGTCGGTCAGCTCCTGGGTGGCCGGCTGCCCGGTGCGGCTCTCGCGCCAGGGCTGGTAGATGAGGAAGAGCAGGACGTCGAGGGCGATGAAGTTCAGCAGCAGCGTGCTGATCGCCTCGTTGACGCCGGCCGCGAGTCGCAGGACGGCCGCCAGGCCGGCCCACAGGGCGCCGACCACCACGCTCGCGGCGATCATCGCGACCAGCAGGACCGCCGGCGCCATCGCGTCGCCGAGGAGGAGGTAGGCACCACAGGCCGCGACGCCGCCCATGATGATCTGGCCCTCGCCGCCGACGTTGGTGAGCCCGGCGCGGGCCGGTACGGCGACCGCGAGGGCCGCCAGCACCAGTGGAGTCATCCGGGTGAAGATCTCCTCCACCGACGCGGACCGCTGGAAGGTCGAGGCCCACATGTCGGCGTACGCGTCGACCGGGTTGGTGCCCTTGATCATCAGCAGGATGCTGAAGATCAGCAGCGCCCCGCCGATCGCGCCTACCCAGCGCACGACGACGGGCAGCACCTGGATCAGCCGGGCCTGGGCCTTGCTCCGCTCCTTGGGGAGCTGGAGGTCAGCGGTCGCGGCGGTCATGCCGCGCCACCGATCATCAGCTCGCCGATCTTCTGGCGGTCGAAGTCGGCGCTGTCGATCTCGCCGGAGATGTGCCCGTCGTGCATGACCAGGATCCGGTCGGCGACGCTCATCAGCTCGTCGAGGTCCTCGCTCACCATCAGGACGCCGGCGCCCTGGTCGCGGCGCTCGAGGAGGATCTCCTGCGTACGCCGGACGTTGGCGATGTCGAGACCGCGGCTCGGGTACGCCGCGACGACCAGCGTCGACTCGATGGCCAGCTCGCGGGTCAGCACGACCCGCTGGATGTTGCCGCCGGACAGGTCGCTGACGCGGCGGTTCCAGGCAGCGATCCGGAGGCCGAGCCGGTCGTTCTCCTCGTCGGTCCGTCGCCGCGCCGTACGCCAGTCGATGCCGAGCCGCTTGCTCGGGAAGGGCCGGCCGTTGAGCACCATGTGCTCGACGACGTTGAGCCGGGTGACGACCGAGTCGGCGACCGGGTCCTCGGGGATGCTGGCGGCGCCTGCCTCCATCGCGTCGGCCGGCGTACGGACGTCGCGTCCGTCGATCTGCACGGTGCCGCGCTGCGGCTTGCGGAGGCCGAGCGCGACCTCGCAGAGCTCGCGCTGGCCGCTGCCGGCGACCCCGGCGATGCCGACGAGCTCGCCCGGACGGATGGTGACCGAGACGCCCTTGAGGGCGAGGTTGCCCTTGTCACCGACGCAGTCGACGCCGACCAGCTCCAGGGCGGCCGACCCCGACTCGACGAGCGCGACCGACGGACCGCGTTCGAGGTCGGACACGCTGCGACCGACCATCGCCTCGATCAGCTGGGCGTTGGTGTAGTCGGACGGGACGACGTTCTCCATCACCGTACGCCCACCGCGGAGCACGGTTGCGCGGTCGGCGATGGTGCGGACCTCGTCGAGCTTGTGGGTCACGATCACAACGCCGAAGCCCTGGCCGCGCAGGTGGTCGACCACCCGGAAGAGCGCCTCCACCTCCGACGGGGCCAGCACGCTGGTCGGCTCGTCGAGGATCACCAGGCGGGCGCCGGTCATCAGGACCTTGAGGATCTCGACGCGCTGCCGCTCGCCGATCGAGAGGTGGCCGACCTTGGCGGCGGGGTTGACCGCGAGCCCGAACTTCTCGCTGGCCGCGGTGATCTCGTCGGCCAGCCTGCCGAGCTGGAGAGTCATCCCCTCGGGCATCGCCAGGGCGACGTTCTCGGCGACGGTGAAGGCGGGGACCAGGCGCAGGTCCTGGAACACCATGCCGATGCCGTAGCGCCGCGCGTCGGCGGGGCTGGCGACCGGCGCCTCCTTGCCGTCGACCATCAGCTGGCCGCTGTCGGGGTGGTAGACCCCGTAGATCATCTTGAGCAGGGTGCTCTTGCCGGCGCCGTTCTCACCGACCAGCGCGTGCACCTCTCCGGGCCACACCTCCATCGAGACGTCGGTGTTGGCCTTCACCTCGCCGAAGTGCTTGGTCAGGCCGAGCACCTCGAGCAGCGGTTGGCGATGGCGGCTGCGGGCCGCCGGTTCTGTCGTCATCTATCCCTCCCGGGTGCTGCGACTGCGCAGGGCTCGCTGCCGCATCGCGTCGGCGGCGCGTTGCTCGACCACGTCGAGCGAGGCGCCGATGTGCTCGCGCAGCCGGTCGGCGGCGAGCTGGATCCGGCCGTTGAGGAGGGCTTCGACGATCCCGAGGTGCTCGGCGATGCTCGTCGTGATGCGGTCCTCGGTGAGGAAGTCGTAGGTGCGCACGGGCCGGATGCGCACGTTGATCGTCTCGAGCATCTCCGCCAGGGCGAGGTTGCCGGACGACCGCAGCAGGGCGAGGTGGAAGCTCTCGTCCAGCTCGATGAAGGACCCGTCTGGCTCCGGCGGGTCGTGCTGGATGGCCAGCCACTCCTCCTGCAGCTCGAGCAGTGCCTCCTGGTCGTGCTCGATGCCGTCCTCGTCGGCGCGGGTGATCCCGCGGAGCTCGAGGGTGAGCCGGAGCTCGTAGAGGTCGCGCAGGTCGAAGAGGTCGATCTCGGCGACGTAGTAGCCGCCGTCGGAGAAGCGGCGCAGCAACCGGTCGGCGTGCAGCCGGACGAACGCCTCCCGGACCGGGGTCCGCGACACCTCCAACTGCTCGGCGATCTGCTCCTCGGCCAGGCGCTGGCCGGTCGGGAACTCCCCGAGCATGACCATCCTCCTGATCTGTGTGTAGGCCCGCTCGCGCAGGCTCTCCACTGCCTTGGTCCCGCCGGCCGTGCGTGTCACCACTGCGTCCTTCTTCCGTCCCGAGAGGCTGTATCCGAAGCTGTATACGACCCTGTATGCGGAATGTTTCGGCTGATCGCGGGCCTCTGTAACGTTCTGTCGAACGGGCACCGGTCTAGGCCTGCGCGCTGCGGAACTGCTCTAGCCTCCGGACATGACCCGCGTCGTCCTGCTGCACGGAGCCGCCACGACGGCGCGCGTGTGGGACGCCGTCGCCGCGTTGCTGACGGCAGCCGACACCGGGTACGACGTGGTCGCACCCGAGCGCCCGCGGACCGGCGACCTGGCGCGCGAGCTCGCCTGGCTGGGCCCGTACGTCGAGGGCGCCTGGGTCGTCGGCATGAGCGGCGGCGCGACCCTCGGTCTCGCCCTGGCCGCGGCCGGCGCCACGATCGCCGGGGCGATCCTGCACGAGCCGGCGGCGGGCAGCCTCGCGCCCGGCCTGCTCGGCCCGGCGGCCGAGGCGTTCGCGCGGGGTGGGACCGAGGAGTTCGGCGCCACCCTCTACGGCCGGTCCTGGCGACCGGCGATGGCCGGTGGCGTGGACGACGCGGTCACCGCTCGCGAGCTCGCGATGTTCCGCTCCGTGGAGCCCGGGCCGCCCGTTGCGCCGGCCGGCCCGGTGCTCGTCACGTACGGCGCGCGGTCGCCGGCCGTCCGGCGTACGGCTGCCGAGGCGCTGCGCGACGCCCACGGCTACCGGATCCGCGAGCTGCCCGGGACGGGGCACTTCGTGGCCGTCGACGCACCCACCGCGATCGCCACCCTGGTGGGTGAGATCGTTCCGGCCAGCGACCTGCGACCGGCGACGTAGGCTGACGCCACAGTGTCTCGGGGACACTCCCTGGAAGGACCTGACTTGGCCAAGGCGACCCGCCACCAACGACGCACCGCGCTGCGGGTCATCCTCGTGACCGAGCTCGTCGTCGCACTCGTCACCGGCGCGACCGTCGCCTTCGCGTACAACCAGGTCAACCACCAGATCGACGTCGGTGCGCCCATCCCGCACACGCCCGGCGTCGCGCGGGAGCCGAAGCTCCCGAAGAGCGCGCTCAACATCCTGGTCCTCGGCACCGACACCCGCGCCTGCGACGGTTGCGGGATCGACGGCGAGGCCGGTGGAGGCGGGTCCGACCTGACGATCCTGCTGCACGTCGCGAAGGGCCGGAAGTCGGCGTACGGCATCTCGATCCCGCGCGACACCCTGGTCGACCGGCCCGAGTGCACCGTCGACGGGAAGACCGTCCCGGCCGAGACCAACGTGATGTGGAACGACGCCCTGGCCGCCGGTGGGCCGGCCTGCACCGCCGCGCAGGTCCAGGAGCTCACCGGCATCTACGTCGACCACTACATCGTGGTCGACTTCGCCGGGTTCAAGGACATGGTCAACGCGGTCGACGGGGTCGAGGTGTGCATCCCGTCGGACATCGACGACGACGAGCACAACATCCACCTCGACGCCGGCACCCGGAAGCTCTACGGCGACGACTCCCTGGCCTACGTGCGCCAGCGCAGCTCCACGCCGAACTCCGACCTCGGCCGGATGAAGCGGCAGCAGGCGTTCATCGCCTCGATGCTGTCGAAGGTGATGTCGGCCCAGACGCTCACTCGTCCCGACAAGGTCGTCGGTTTCGCCCGCGCGCTCGCCGGCTCCATCACGACCGATCCCGAGATCGACAGCGTCGGCAAGCTCGGCAAGCTCGGCCTCTCGCTGCGCGACGCCAACCTGGACAAGATCCGGTTCGTCACCGCCCCGACCGCCGACTTCCCGACCGATAGCCCGTACTGGGGCCGCCTGCAGCTCACCGACGCGGCGCCGGCGTTGTGGGCGAAGGTCAGGAAGGACGAGCCACTCGGCACGCTCGGCAAGGGCGCGATCAGCGGCAAGAACCAGAGCGGCTCGAAGGACCAGGCCGCCGCGAACGGTCTCTGCAGTTAGGCACTCCTGAGCACGTAGACGTACGCCTCGATGGCTCCGCAGCCGTCGAGCCTCGCGGTCGTGACCACCCTCGCGTAGCCGTCGCCCTCGAAGTCGTCGAGGCGCTGCCAGTGCTCAGAGAGGTGTTCCGAGTCGAACACGAAGCCGGGCACGTCAGCGCCATCCTCGTCCAGGACCATGGCGGGGAAACCCAGCTCAGCGCCCCAACCCTCCTGCACCAGGCGACCGGCGGCCGGTGACGGTTTCCCCGGTGCACCGGGGAAACCGTTACTTCTCAGGCAACGCAACGCCTGAGAAGTAACAGCATTGCCTGAGCAGTGTGGCTGGTGTGACGGCTGAGCCCTACGCGAGGAACCTGGCGACGTACGGCGCGAACCGCTCGCGCAGCTCGTCGGCGTCCAGCCCGACGTCGGCCGCCCGGTAGTCGATGGTGCCCAGCCGACCGCGCGCATGGCCGGCCAGGTAGTCCGCCATCGCAGCTCCCGCCTCGGCGGTGACGGGCTCGCCGGCCAGCTCGTAGATCCGCTCGGCCATCGCCAGGTCGTCGGCCATGAACTCGTCGAAGCGGACGTCGATCGAGCGCTCGGCCGGGACCGCGTCGCGCTCGCGGACCAGGGCTGTCAGCATCCGGTCGATCCGGTCGCCCCAGTAGCGACCGAGCTCGGCGGCCGGGACCGGAGCCCGGTGCATCCGTGCGGAGTAGGCGACCATCGTCGCCATCGAGATCGTCACGGGCACCGGGTCTCGGTGCGTGACGACCACGGTCAGGTCCGGGAAGACCGTCTCGAGCACCGGCAGCTGTTCGAGGTGCTGAGGCGACTTCAGCAGCCAACGCCGGCCCCCTCGCACGTGCTGCAGCACCTGGAGCTGGGTGCGCAGGTAGCGGTAGTGCGGCGTCTGGTCGTGCTCGAGGTAGTAGTCGCGGTACGCCGGGACCTCGGCGATGGTCTCGAAGAACATCGTGGAGAAGTCGTTGGCGAGGAGCTGGATCTCCTCGTGCACGTGGTCGGTCGTCATCTCGTGCATCAGCGCGAAGTGCGGCATCGCGGCGTTCATGAAGTCGACGGCCAGGTCGGAGCGGGCCCGGCGCGGGTCCGGCTCCACCCCCACCTCGGCAGGCAGAGGCAGCGGCTCCATGCTCTCCCAGTACGGCAGGGTCCGGAAGGTCGGTCCGGCCGCGAGCAGGTTGTGCAGGTGCGTCGTCCCGGTGCGCGGCAGGCCGGCGATCACGACCGGCGGCACCAGCTCGATCTCGTGGATCTCGGGGTGCCGGGTGAGCAGGTCGGTCAGCAGCAGCCGGTTGCGGAGCATCTGCAGCAGCTGGGAGTGCAGGTTCAGCCGGCCCGGACCGTCGAGCCCGTCGATCTCGCGCATCGCGGCGAGGAGCAGGTCGAGCCTTTCCTCGTAGTCACGGGCGCCGAAGTCGCTCAGCCCGGTCTCGGTGCGCGCCTGCTCGTGCAGCGCGGCCGAGTCCAGCGGACAGGCTTCGGCCATCGTCTCCATGATGACGCGGATCTCCGCGATCTCCGGAGCGAACGCCGGCTCCTCGAGGTCCTCGAGATGGATCGGCTCAGACATGGTGCGCACCCTTCTGTCGATGTGACGCCAGTTACGTTACTGTGAGTTTCGTAATGACGACAGCCCCCGGTAGACCACGCGATCGGCGCATCGACGCCGCGGTGCTTGCTGCGACCGCCGAGCTCCTCGTCGAGGTCGGGTACGCCGACCTGACGGTCGCCGCCGTCGCCGAGCGAGCCCGGACCACCAAGCCCGCCATCTACCGCCGCTGGCGCAGCAAGGCGCACCTGGTGCACGAGGCCGCGTTCCCGTCCGAGGGCGACGCGCTCGCCGTACCGGAGACCGGGTCGCTCGACGCCGACCTGCGGGTGATGGTGACCAACGTCGTCGCGATGTTCGCCGACCCGGTCGCGCGCGCCGCCGTACCCGGCCTGATGGGTGAGTTCGCAGCGGACCCGACGCTGCACGCCGCCCTGCTCGAGCGCTTCCAGTCCGGTCCCCTCGGCGCCGCCCGGTCCCGCCTGGCCGCGGCGGTCGACGCCGGCCAGGCCCGCGCCGACCTCGACCCCGACGCCGTCATCGAGGCGATCGGCGGCAGCGTCCTCCTCGCACTCCTCGTCCGCGGCGACTCCGACCTCGACGACGCCTGGATCGACACCACCACCACCCTCCTCCTGAGAGGCATCGCCCCATGACCTACGAATCGACCGCCGCTTGGCACGAGCTGCTCGACGGACTCCGCGACCTCGACCAGACCTTCCTCGCCGGCGACCGCGCGGTGAGCGGCGAGCGGGCGGTGGCCGACGGCTACCGGATGCTCACGACGATCCTCGGCGTCGGCCTCGACACCTACCTGTACGCCGACACCAGCCGGCCGGTGTTCGTCGACACCGTCACGCCCTTCCGGCGCGACAAGCGCTGGGGCGGTGACAACACCGACTCCTACTACTCGTACGTCGTGCTCGACCCGCAACGCGGCTACCGGATCACCGGGCAGCGCGGCGACAGCGCCTACTTCTCGCTGACCGTCTACAACGAGCCCTCCCCCGGTGCCTGGTCGGACCGGGTGATCGGGGTCGTCAACGACAGCGACCTGAGCTTCGACGCAGACGGCCGTTTCGAGCTGGTCCTCGCGCCGCGGCGCCCGGAGGGGTACGACGGGACGTTCGTCGAGCTCGCCCCGGATGCCTCGGTCGCGCTCACCCGGGACTACCAGAACGACCCGCTGACCGGCCGCCGTGTGCTCTGGGAGATCGAGGCGCTCGAGGAGCCGGACCCGGTCCGGCGTACCGACGCCGACACCGCGCAGGCGCTGCGGTCGACGCTGACCTGGATACGGACGATGTTCGCGATCGTGCCGCTCGCGATCGGGGTGCGCAACGACGACGAGCGCCACGACCTCGGCCACGAGATCGCCCAGGTGGCCAACACGTTCGGTGCGCCGTACCAGGTGCCGGACTTCAACTTCGGCTGGTCGGCCACGGACGCCTGCTACTCCTTCGGCAGCTACGACCTCGAGCCGGACGAGGCCCTGGTGGTGACCCACCGGCCGCCGACGTGCCGCTTCTGGAACGTCATCGTGTGGAACCAGTTCATGGCCGGCCACAACGTCACCGACGGGCGGATCTCGGTCAACCACGGGTCCGCCGTACCCAACGCCGACGGCACCGTCACCGTGGTGATCGCCCGCTCGCAGCTGGCGCACCCCAACGCGATGACCACCCTCGACCAGCCGCACGGCAACCTGGCGTTCCGCTGGTTCCTCGCCGACGCCGTCCCCGAGATGCCGGTGGTGGCGCTGGTGAAGATCGCGGACGCCCCGACGTCCGTCTCCTGAGGGGCGGGCAGCACAATCGGGGCATGACCACGACGATCCTCCGCGGCGGCCGCGTCATCGACCCCGAGGCCGGGACGGAGACCGTCGCCGACGTCGTCGTGATCGACGGGACGGTCGCCGAGATCTCGGCGGTGCCCGTCCTGGACGGCGACGCGACGGTCGTCGACGTCACGGGCCTGGTCGTCGGACCCGGCTTCGTCGACCTGCACAGCCACGTCCACTCGATCGCCGGCCAGCGGTTGCAGGCCTTCGACGGTGTGACGACCAACCTCGACCTCGAGGCCGGGCTGATGCCGATCGAGCGGGCGTACGCTGAGGCCGCGGCCGCGGGACGGGTGCTCAACTACGGCTTCTCCGCGTCGTGGTCCGACGCGCGCGGACAGGTACTGGCCGGCGTGACGCCGACGGCCGACTTCGAGCGCTCGGCCGGTCTGCTCGGCAACCTCGACTGGCAGCGCACCTCGTCCCCCGCCGAGCTCGCGGCCTGGCTCGACCTGCTGGAGCGCGAGCTCGCGGCCGGTGCGCTGGGGATCGGCGTCCTGATGGGCTACGCGCCCCGCTCGGACCCGGCGGAGTACCTCGCGGTGGCGCGCCTGGCCGCCGCCGCCGGAGCGCCGACGTTCACCCACGTCCGCGAGCTCGTCGAGGCCGACCCGACCACACCGATCGACGGATCGCGCGAGGTCGCGATCGCAGCCGCGGAGACCGGTGCCGCGATGCACCACTGCCACGTCAACAGCACCTCGCGCCGTCACGTCGACCGGGTCCTCGGCACGCTCGACGCGGCCCGTGCCGCCGGCTCGCGGGTCACGGTCGAGGCCTACCCGTACGGCATGGGCAGCACCAGCGTCGGCGCCTTCTTCCTCGCGCCCGAACGGCTTCCCGCCTGGGGGCTGACGCCGTCCAGCATCGTGATGGTCGGCAGCGGCGAGCGGATCGCCGACGTACGCCGGCTCGAGGAGGTCCGCGAGCTCGACCCGGGCGCGACCTGCATCGTGGAGTTCCTCGACGAGCGCGACGAGGCGGACCGCGAGCTGCTCCGGCGGGCGCTGGCCTACCCCGACGCGATCGTCGCCAGTGACGCGATGCCGCTGGAGTGGCCCGACCACCGCGCCGACACCCGCGAGTGGCCGCTGCCGCCCGGGGCGTCGACGCACCCGCGCACGTCGGGGACCTTCGCCCGTAGCCTGCGGCTGATGGTGCTCGAGCACGGGCTCTGGGACTGGCCGGAGGCGTTCCGCCGCTGCGCCTACCTGCCCGCGCGGGTGCTCGACGACGTGGCTCCGGCGATGCGTGGGAAGGGCCGTCTCGCGCCGGGCGCCGACGCCGACCTCGTCGTCCTCGACCCGCGCGCCGTCACCGACCAGGCGACGGCCGCCGACCCGGTCCGGCCGTCCAGCGGCGTACGCCACCTGATGGTGGGCGGCAGCTTCGTGATCAGGGACGCCGAGCTCGACCTCGACGCCTACCCCGGGCGCGCCGTGCGCGGCGAGCTGCGCTGACACGAGTCCCCGGGTGCCGTCCGGCAGGATGGCAGCCATGATCGTGCGTCGAGCCCTCGCCGACGCCGGTCGGACGATCCGACGCGCGGACCTGGCCATCGCCTACTGCGGCGTCGTCACCGCGGTGACGGTCGTCCTCAACGTCATCTCCGAGGAGGACAAGCAGCGGATCATCGCGGAGACCAGCTCCAACCTGGCCAACCTGCGCGACCACCCCGTCCAGTCCCTGCTGGCGAGCGCGTTCGTCGTACCGCACCTGGCCGGGCTCGTGCTGGTCGCGATGCTGCTGGTCGTCCTGGCCTATGCGCAGCGGTTCATCGGCCGGGCAGCTGCCCTGATCGTCGGCCTGTCGGGGCACATCGGCGCCACGATCATCGTGGCCACCGCGCTGGAGAGCGGGATCTTCCACCAGCTCGTCGACCCGTCCGTGCGCACCGCCACCGACGTCGGCGTCAGCTACGTGCTGGCGAGCTCGATGGGGTTCCTCACGTTGTTCGTGCCGGCAGGACGTCGTTGGCTGTGGTGCGCGGGCCTGGCGCTCTACTGGCTGCTGCCCGGTGCGATCGAGCGCTCCTTCACGGCTGCGGGACACGCGGCAGCGCTGTCGATCGGCTGGCTGATGGCCTTCGTCTGCTGGCGAGCGGTCACCGCCCACCTCCGTCACCTCGGTCACGGACCCGAGTGGGGCGCCTGACTGGTCTCGACCTCGCCGTGCCGGGCCAGGCTGAGCGCGCCGCCGACCGAGACGACGAAGCCGAGCAGCGCCACCCAGCCCCAGCCGGGTCGGGTGTGGTCGCCGAGCAGCAGGATGCCGACCAGTGCGGGTGCGACGGTCTCACCGACGACGAGCGGAGCCGTCGCCTGGGTCACGCTGCCGCGCTGGAGCGCGATCGAGTAGGTCAGCATCGCCACGATGCCGGCCACGGCCAAGGCGTACGTCGCCGGGCTGGTCAGCAGCGCGCTGAGGTCGCCCGGCAGCATCCGGGAGGCGACCGCGGTCGCCCCGAACGCCAGCCCCGCGACCGCACCGAGGCCGAAGGCGCCGCGCACTCCGGGGACACGAGCGAGCGGGACCGCGACCAGCGCCAGGACCACGGCGACGACGAGCACACCCCACTGTTCGGCGTCGCTCACGTCCACGCTGCTGTCCTCGGCTGCGGAGGCACCCACGAGCACCAGTCCGGCGACCACGACCCCCAGACCGATCCGGTCGGAGCGGGTCAGCGGCATCTTGAGGAAGACCGCGCCGAGCACGGCCGTGATTGCCAGGAAGCTGGCGACGACCGACTGCACCACGAACAGCGGCAGCGCGCGCACCGCGACGAGCGACAGCAGGAAGCCGACCCCGTCGAGCCCGACGCCGAGCAGGTAGCGCCACGAGTGCAGCAGCCGGATCAGGAAGCGTGGGTCGAGTCCCTCGGCGTCCGGGACGCTGCGGGCCGCGACCGCCTGGAAGATCGACCCGAGCGCGTAGCAGCACGCGGCCGCGAACGCCGTCAACAGACCCCATGCCACGCGCCGACTGTATCCATCGGGGCACTGACCAGGACTCGATCCGTCCGGCACACTGGGCCCTATGCGGCCAACCCAACGTGTCGTGGGCCGCCTCATCATCCTGGACGTCGTCGACGGGGTGTTCTTCGCCTACAGCTCGGCCGCCGCGCTGTGGCTGGCCTACTTGCTGCTGCGCGACGGCGTCCGACCGGGGTGGCCCGCCCTGTTGCTCGTCGTCTTCTGGGTCTTCTTCAGCTATCTCGTCCTGCCCCGGCTGCACCGGATCCTCACGCACGTCTACGTCCCGGGCTACTTCATCGGCCGTGCGCGGACCAGCGACGGGTTGCTCGGGGACCCGGTCAACCTGGGGCTTCGCGGAGGCGAGGGAGCCGTTCACGTCGCCATGTCGGCGGCTGGCTGGACGCGCGCCGACAACCTCGGCCCGAGGTCAGGACTGCGGATCGTGACCACGACCCTGCGACGGCGCAGCTATCCCGAGGCGCCGGTGAGCCCGCTGCACCTCTTCGACCGGCAGCAAGACTTCGCCTACCAGCGAGAGGTCAAGGGGAGCCCGCTGCGCCGTCACCACGTGCGGTTCTGGCGCTGCCCCGACGGGTGGCTCCTGCCCGGCGGGTTCGCCGTCGACTGGCTGGCAGCAGGCACCTTCGATCGCAGCGTCGGGCTGTCCCTCTTCACCCTGCAGGTCACCCATCGGATCGCCGAGGACACCGACGTCGAGCGGGACCACATCGTCTCGACGGTGCGGGCGGCCTCGCCGACAGTCGGGGTCGACGTCATCACGAGCTTCTCGTCCGGCTACCACGCCCGCAACGGCGGCGGGGACCGGATCCAGACCGACGGTGACCTGCCGATCCTCGACGTACGCCGGTTGCCCGCCCCCGCGGACGCGGTGGCGATCCGGACGGACAGCCGCGACCGCCGCCCCTGGCAGACCGTCTTCGGCGTCGGTGTCGCGCTCGCGCGTGGTGTCGCCTACCTGCTGACCCTCGCCGTGCTGCTCGTCGATCGTGACCCGGACCCGGACCCGTACGTCGTCGTGGTGCTGGCCGTCGCCGCGGCGATCGACCTGGGCCTGGCCCTCGCCGTGCTCGCCGGTCGCAACTGGGCGCGGCTGGCGTTGATGACCGCCTGCGCCGTCACGGTCGCGTCGTACTTCCTGTCCAGCGTCGGCACCGACCACCAGCGCGTAGGACTCGCCGAGCTGCCGACGGTGGGTGGCAGCATCCTGGTGCTGCTGTCGCTGTCCAGCCACCGAGCACGCGAGTACGCGGCCCGCAGGTCCACCGCAGGAGGGACCTCATGACCGGCCGACGCATCAGCGGCGCCGGGCCGATCGCGCTCGTGACGATCGGCTTCGTCGCTGCCTTCCTCTACTCCAACTTCCTGATCGACTGGGTCCTGAGCGACTTCACCGGGATGGGCCAGATCGTCAGCTTCCTCGAGGCCCCCGGCGAGCCGAACGCCGTGCTGCTCCGCGTCACCGACGTGGCGTGCGCCGTCCTCGTCGTCACCCTGCTGCCCTGGGTGCGTGCCGGGCTGCGCCCCGGAGTGTGGCGCGAGATCGTCGTGTGGGGCACGGTCGTCTTCGCCCTGGGGGCCGCTGTCGCCGCGTTCGTGCCGGCCCCCTGTGGTCCTGGGGTCCTCTGCGACGGCGCCGGCCAGCAGCTGCAGACCACCATCCACGACGGCAGCAGCATCGCCTCCGACACCGCGCTGTACGCCGGGGTCGCGGCCGCCTGGTTCGCGACGCGAGGGACCGGCCCACGATGGTTCCACCGCAGCGCCTGGTGGGTCTTCTGGCTCGGCGGCGTCGTGGCCAGCATCCTGTTCGAACTCTTCAACGTCACCGGGGACCCGAGCTGGGCGGTCGGTGTCAGCCAGCGCGTCCACATCTTGTTCATCAGCGCCTGGATCGGCTGCCTCGCCGTCTTCGCAGCGACCGAAGGAGCGAGGACCGGTACGAAACGGGTGACCTCGCCACCCAGCCCGACGCCCTAGGTTCGAGTGCACCGCCGACCGAGCTCAGGAGCTGAGGTTTCGATGACCGACACCCTCGTGTCCGCGACACCCGAGGTGGCCGGCCGGCGTCCGGTCGACGACCGCTGGCCGGACCGGTTCGCGGGCGCCATGCTCGTCGCCACGGTGTTCGTCACCGTGGTCGCGCTGGTCCCCTCGTGGCGGCACTACTTCGCGTCCTCCGACGACGTCGTGTCGTTGTTGACCATCCCGATCGTGCCCAGTCTCGTGTACGCCGCGCTGCTGGCCGTGACTGCCGTCGCCCTGCGCCGCCGGCTCCGCGCTGCGTGGTGGATCCTGCTCGTCTGGTGGCTCTGCCTCCCCCAGATCGGCCGGGTCTACGACGTCATCGACGGCCGGTCCGTCGTGCTCAACCTGATCGGCCTGGTGCTGGTCACCGGTGCGATCGTGCTCGTGCTCCTGGCGCGCCGGCAGTTCGTCGTACGGCGCGTGGCAGGCAGCTTGCGCTGGGCCGTGGTCACGTTCCTGGCCGGCGGGGCGGTCGTCCTCCTCGGTGGTGCCGCCCTGGTCTCGCTGTTCGGGGAGTCGCCGGGCTTCGGCTCGTCCGCGGCCTTCGTCTACGACTCGATGCTGGCCGACATCGGCCGCGTCGGCGACGACGTCGATGTCTCAGCACCGCTGTGGGTCCGAGCCGTCGTCGGCATCACCGGGACGGTCGTCGTGGTGCTCGCCGCGAGCATCCTCTTCCGCGCACCCCGCGACTCGCGCACCCTCGCAGTCGCCGACGAGGCCAAGGTCCGCGCGCTGCTGCGCGACTTCGGCGACCACGACTCCCTCGGCTACTTCGCCACCCGCCGCGACAAGGCGGTGGTCTGGGACACCGGCGACCCGGAGTCCGCGAACGCCGGAGTCTCGTACGCCGTCTTCGGGTCGGTCTGCCTCGCCAGCGGCAACCCCCTCGGTGAGCCCCCGCACTGGGCGGCCGCCATCGCGGCCTGGCTCGAGCACGCCCGCCGCAACGGGTGGTCGGTCGCCGTGATGGGAGCCGGCGAGGACGGCGCCACGGCGTACGCCGACGCCGGGCTCACGGCGTACGACATCGGCGACGAGGCCATCGTCGACATGGCGGCGTTCTCGCTCACCGGTCCCGGCATGAAGGAGGTACGCCGCTCGTTCACGCGCCTCCAGCGCCGGGGCTACACCGCCCGGGTGGTGCGGCACGCGTCGCTGACCGAGGCCGACTTCGCTGCGCTCAGCGATGCCGCCGGCGCCTGGCGCGGCGACGGCGGTGACGAGCGGGGCTTCTCGATGGCGCTCGGCCGGCTCGCGGACCCGCTGGACGGTGGCTGCGTCCTGGTCCAGGCGATAGACGCCGACGGTCGGCTGCGCGGCTTCCTCAGCTTCGTGCCCTGGGGACGCAGCGGGCTGTCCCTCGACCTGATGCGACGCGACCCCACCGCCGACAACGGACTCGTGGAGTTCATGGTCGCCAGCCTCGCCGGGCAGGCCGCCACCTTCGGGATCGGTCCGGTCTCGCTCAACTTCGCCATGTTCCGCGAGGCGTTCGAGCGCGGCGCCCAGATCGGCGCCGGGCCGGTGCTCCGGCTCTGGCGGCAGGGGCTCCTGATGGCCAGCAAGAACTGGCAGCTGGAGTCGCTCTACCGCTCCAACGCGAAGTACCTCCCGGAGTGGCAGCCGCGCTTCATCTGCTTCGAGTACACCTCGGACCTCCCGCGCGTCGGCATCGCGGCCGGCAGCGCCGAGGGCTTCCTGACCCGCCCCACGATCTCGCTGCTGCACCGCACCGGGCGCTCGGAGGACGCGCTCGAGACCGGCGGGGCCGAGCACGCGGCCGCGGTCCTGGCCCTGATCCCGCCGCCGCGCGACGTCCTCGCGGAGGCGCTCTCGACCGACCACCTCCCCGAGCAGGTGCGCGTACGCCGGGCCAAGCTCGACCGCCTGCGGGAGCAGGGCGTCGACCCCTATCCGGTCGGCTTCCCGCGCACGCACTCGCTCGCGCAGGCACGAGCCGAGGCGGGCGACGACCTCGCACCGGACACGTCCACCGGCACCCGCGTCGCGGTCACGGGCCGGGTGATGCTCAAGCGCGACATGGGCAAGCTCGGCTTCGCGACCCTGCGCGACGGGAGCGGCGACCTCCAGGTGATGGTCGACGTCGACCGCGTCGGTGCCGACGGGCTGGCGTTCTGGGAGCACGCGATCGACCTCGGCGACCACGTCGGGGTGACGGGCGAGCTGATGACCACCCACACCGGTGAGCTCACCGTCCGCGCCGACTCCGTCACGCTGACCAGCAAGTCGCTGCGACCGCTGCCCGACAAGCACGCGGGCCTGAGCGACCCCGACGCCCGCGTCCGGTTCCGCTACCTCGACCTGATCGTCCGGCCGGAGGCCCGCACCGTCGCCTACCAGCGCGCGACCGTCGTACGCAGCATCCGCGACTCGCTGCACGCGCGCGGGTTCACCGAGGTCGAGACTCCGGTGCTGCAGACGGTCCACGGCGGCGCCAACGCGCGCCCGTTCGAGACCCACATCAACGCCTACGACATGGATCTCTACCTCCGGATCGCCACCGAGCTGCACCTCAAGCGGCTGCTCGTCGGCGGGATGGAGAAGGTCTTCGAGGTGGGCCGCCAGTTCCGCAACGAGGGCGTCGACTTCAAGCACAACCCCGAGTTCACCTCGCTCGAGGTCTACGAGACGTACGGCGACTACAACACCATGCGCGTCCTCACCCAGGAGCTGATCCAGGAGGCGGCGGTCGCGATCTACGGGAGCCCCGTCGCCCGGCGTCCGGATGCCGACGGCAAGGTCGTCGAGTACGACCTGTCCGGCTCCTTCCCGGTGAAGACGATCTGCGAGGCCGTGTCCGAGGCGCTCGGCGAGGAGGTCACCGCCGACACCCCGCTCTCGGAGCTGCTGCGCCACGCGGAGAGGATCGGGCTGGAGCTCGACCTCGAGCCCTCGTGGGGCTTCGTGCTCGAGGAGATCTACGGCGAGCTCTGCGAGGGACAGACCACGACGCCGGTCTTCTACACGGACTTCCCCAAGGAGAACGCTCCCCTCACGCGCCCGCACCGTCTCGACCCGCGGCTGACGGAGAAGTGGGACCTGGTGATCTTCGGCGCCGAGCAGGGCACGGCGTACTCCGAGCTGGTCGACCCCCTCGACCAGCGCGAGCGGCTGGTGTCCCAGTCGCTGCTGGCGGCCGCCGGCGACGCCGAGGCGATGCAGGTCGACGAGGACTTCCTCGAGGCGCTGGAGTTCGGCATGCCGCCGACGGGCGGCATGGGCCTGGGCGTCGACCGGCTCGTGATGAACCTGACCGGACTCAGCATCCGCGACACGATCCTCTTCCCACTGGTGAAGCCGAACCGATGAGTGAGCCGAGGACCCGAGTACTGGTGCTCAACGCGGGGTCCTCGACGTTGAAGTACGCCGTGGTCGACCCGGCGAGCGGCACCACCTCGCTGCACGGGGTCGTCGACCGGATCGGCGGTCAGGACGTGCCCGACCACGCCGCCGCGCTCGACGCGATGCAGGCCGACCTCGCCGAGCAGGGCATCGAGGAGCCGGCGCTGCTCGCGGTCGGGCACCGGGTGGTGCACGGTGGCCCGCACCTGACCCGCGCGACGGTCGTCGACGACGAGGTGCTCGCCGAGATCGAGGCACTCGCCCGCCTCGCTCCGCTGCACAACCCACCCGCGGCAGCGGGCATCCGCAGCGCCCGCGAGCACTTCCCCGGCCTCCCCCAGGTCGCCGCGTTCGACACGGCGTACTTCGCGGACCTGCCGGCCGCTGCGGCGACGTACGCGATCGACCCCGAGGTGGCGGAAAGCCAGCAGATCAGGCGGTACGGCGCGCACGGCATCAGCCACCAGTACGTCGCCGGGGCGGTCGCGGACCACCTGGAGCGCCCTCTGGCCGACCTGGACCAGATCGTGCTCCACCTCGGCAACGGAGCCTCGGCGGCGGCGATCCGCGGCGGTCGGCCGGTCGAGACATCGATGGGCCTCACTCCGCTGGAGGGCCTGGTGATGGGCACCCGCGCCGGCGACCTCGACCCAGGGGTGCTGCTCCACCTCCTGCGGCACGGCGACCTCGACTCGGACGGCCTGGAGGACCTCCTCCACCACCGCTCCGGGCTCCAGGGCCTCGCCGGCCACAACGACTTCCGCGACCTGCTCGCGGCACTGGACGCCGGCGACGAGCGCGCGCGGACGGCGTACGACGTCTACTGCCACCGGATCCGCAAGTACGTCGGCGCCTACCTGGCCGTGCTCGACGGCGCCGACGTCATCACCTTCACCGCGGGCGTCGGCGAGCACAACCCACGGCTGCGCGAGGACGCGCTGAGCGGCCTCGACCGGCTGGGCGTCGAGATCGACGCCGACCGCAACCGGGCGCGCGCGACCCACGCCCGCCGGATCTCCACCGACTCCTCGCGGGTCGTGGTGCTGGTGGTGCCGACCGACGAGGAGCTCGCGATCGCCCGCGAGGCGGCCGCTCTCGTGGGCTAGAAGTCCGCGCTGGTCGAGGCCGCGACCGACGGCGAGGTGTCCCGTCCCAGCTCGGCACTGTCGTCGGTCCACGTCCAGTCCCGCACCTCCGGCAGGTCGTCCCCGTGGTCGCGGGTCCACTGCCGGGCGCGTCGCCGGGTGTCGACCATCTCCTGGCGCAGGGACGCTGCCCGGGCGCCGAGGCTCGGCGTACGGTCGATGACGTCCATGACCAGGTGGTAGCGGTCCATGTCGTTCATCATCACCATGTCGAACGGCGTGGTCGTGGTGCCCTCCTCCTTGTAGCCGCGCACGTGCAGGTGGTGGTTGTTGGCCCGGCGGTACGCCAGCCGGTGGATGAGCCACGGGTAGCCGTGGTAGGCGAAGATCACCGGGACATCGGTGCCGAAGAGGCTGTCGTAGTCGGCGTGCGGCATCCCGTGGGGGTGCTCGGTCTCGTCCTGGAGCCGCATCAGGTCGACGACGTTGACGACCCGGACCCGCAGCTCGGGCAAAGCCTCTCGCAGGATCTTGACAGCCGCGAGGATCTCCAACGTCGGCACGTCACCCGCGCAGGCCATCACGACCTCCGGGCGTCCCTCGTCGTTGGACGCGAACTCCCAGATGCCGGCACCCCGAGCGCAGTGCAGGTCGGCCTCGTCCCCCGTCAGCCAGTCGAAGGACGGCTGCTTGCCGGAGACCACGACGTTCACGTAGTGCCGGCTCTCCAGGCAGTGCTGCATGGTCGAGAGCAGGGTGTTGGCGTCCGGCGGGAGGTAGACCCGGACGACCTCGGCCCGCTTGTTGACCACGTGGTCGATGAAGCCGGGGTCCTGGTGCGAGAACCCGTTGTGGTCCTGGCGCCAGACGTGGGAGCTGAGCAGGTAGTTGAGGCTCGGCACCTGCGGCCGCCAGGGGATGTCGCGGGTGGTCTTGAGCCACTTCGCGTGCTGGTTGAACATCGAGTCGACGAGGTGGATGAACGCCTCGTAGCAGCTGAACAGCCCGTGCCGCCCGGTGAGCGTGTAGCCCTCGACCCAGCCCTGACAGGTGTGCTCGGACAGGATCTCCACCACTCGGCCCGAGCGGGCGAGGTGCTCGTCGGTGTCGACGATGTCGCCGGCGAAGACCTTGTCGGTGACCGCGTAGACGGGGTTGAGCCGGTTGGATGCGGTCTCGTCCGGGCCGAAGATCCGGAAGTTGGTGGGGTTGTCGCGTACGACGTCGACGAGGTACTCCCCCAGCACCTTGGTCGGCTCGTGGATCGAGGCCCCGGGAGCCGTCACCTCGACCGCCCGGTTGCGGAAGTCCGGCAGCTGCAACGGCTTGGTGAGCAGCCCGCCGTTGGCGTGCGGGTTGGCGCTCATCCGGCGCGCGCCGCCCGGCGCGAGTGCTCGCAGCGCCTCGATCGGCACGCCGTCCTCGAACAGCTCCTCGGCCCGGTAGGACCGCAGCCACTCCTCCAGCTGGGCGCGGTGCTCGGCGTTGTCGCGGGTGCCGGCGAGCGGCACCTGGTGCGCCCGCCAGGTGCCCTCGACCGGCAGCCCGTCGACGACCTTCGGGCCGGTCCAGCCCTTCGGCGTCACCATCAGGATCATCGGCCAGGGCCGGCGCTCCACGTCGCCGTCCTCGCGTGCGGCCCGCCAGATCTCGGCGATCACGTCGTGGGCGTGGTCCATCGCCGCGGCCATCTGCCGGTGTACGTCGGCGGGGTCGTCGCCCTCGACGGTGATCACCTCGTGGCCGTAGCCCCGCAGCAGGCTCTCCAGCTCGTCGCGGTGGATCCGGGCGGGCACGGTCGGGTTCGCGATCTTGTAGCCGTTGAGGTGCAGGATCGGCAGCACGGCGCCGTCCGACACCGGGTCGACGAACTTGTTGGCGTGCCACGACGCAGCCAGCGGGCCGGTCTCGAACTCACCGTCGCCGACGACCGCCGCGACCACGAGGTCGGGGTTGTCCATCGCGGCGCCGTACGCGTGGGAGAGGACGTAGCCGAGCTCGCCGCCCTCGTGGATCGACCCCGGCGTCTCGGGGGCGACGTGGCTCGGGATCCCGCCGGGGAACGAGAACTGGCGGAAGAGCCGCTGCATCCCGGTCAGGTCGTAGCTGATCCGCGGGTAGAGCTCGCTGTAGGTGCCCTCGAGCCAGGCGCAGGCGACCGCCGCCGGGCCGCCGTGCCCCGGTCCGGCGAGGAAGATCGCGTTGACGTCGCGCTGCCGGATGAGCCGGTTGAGGTGCGTGTAGACCAGGTTCAGTCCGGGCGTGGTCCCCCAGTGCCCGAGCAGCCGGGGCTTGATGTCCTCGGGCTCGAGCGACCGCGCGAGCATCGGGTTGTCGAGCAGGTAGATCTGGCCGACGGCCAGGTAGTTGGCTGCTCGCCACCACGCGTCCAACAGCTCGAGCTCGTCGTCGGACAGGGTCGTCTCGGTCATGCGTCCTCCCGATGGTGCGCCGCCGTGGCTCCCCACGTTGTCACCGGGGACCGAACGGGCACACCACCCAAAAAGGGCGACCCGGCTCTACCCCGCCTCGTCCTGCGCCTGGTACGCCGCGAGCAGCTCCTGCTCGCGCTCCTTCCTGGGGAACATCGTCGCCACCAAGGCGGCACCCAACACCACCGCGACGATGCCGGCCGTGTAGGCCCAGTGGTCACCCGCGAGGAAGGACTCCTTCGCGGCGGCCGTGATCTGGTCGGCGTACTCGGGCTTCTGCTGGGCGACGGCGGCGGCACTGTTGAAGGACTTGGTCAGCGCGGCCTCGGTGCTGTCCGACACCATGCCGGCATCGGACGAGCCGCCGATCGCCGAGGTGAACGACGAGGCGTAGCCCGCCACCAGCAAGGCGCCGAAGATGCTCTGCATCACCGCACCACCCAGGTCCCGTTGCAGGTCGGCGGTGCCCGACGCCATGCCCACGCGACGCACCGGCACCGCACCGGTGAGCGAGTGCGACGCAGGCGTCCCGGCGAACCCGACTCCGGTGCCGACCAGGGCGTAGGCGAGCGCGACGTGCCAGTAGGCGCTGTCCTCGTTCCAGACCAGCAGCATCGTGAGGAAGCCGAGGAACACGAACCCGTAGCCGACCAGCAGCGTGAAACGCGCTCCGTGCGACTCGACGAGCTTGGCGGAGCGCGGCGCGATCAGCACCATCATCACGGCCGCCGGGATGATGGTCGTCCCGGCCTCCAAGGTCGAGTAGTCGAGGACGTTCTGCAGGAACTGCTGGCCGATGAACATCGCGCCCATCAGGGAGCCGAAGACGATGATGCCGGCGAGCGCGGCGACCCAGAAGATCCGGCGGGCGGCGACGTCGAGGTCGTACAGCGGGTTGGCGGTCCGCCGCTGCCGCAGCACGAAGGCACCGCCGGCGGCCAGCACGATGGCTCCCATCCCGATCAGCAGCGTCGTCGATCCAGGTACGGCGGCGAAGTTGATGCCGATCACCAGCGCACCGATCATCAGCACCGACAGGACGCCGCCGAGGTTGTCGACGGGCTCCGAGCCCTCGTTGACGTGGGCGGGCACGAAGACCACCGCCATCACCAGGGCAAGGACCGCCAGCGGCAGGGTCACCAGGAAGACCGACCCCCACCAGAAATGCTCGAGCAGGAAGCCCGACATCAGCGGCCCCAAGGACGAGATGGCGCCGCCGAGTGCCGACCAGAGCGCGATCGTCCTGGTCCGCCCCGGCCCCGACCACAGGGCCGCGATCAGCGCCAGGGTGGTCGGGTAGGCCATGCCCGCCGCGACGCCGCCGCAGATCCGGGCGACGATCAGCACCGTGTCGTTCGGGGCGTACGCCGCCAGCAGGCAGGCCGGGATCGACAGCGTGATGCCCAGCAGCAGCATCAGCTTGCGGCCATACCGGTCCCCGACCGCACCGAGGTAGAGCACCGAGGCCGCCAGGCCGAGCGAGTAGCCGACGGCGATCATGTTCAGCGACGTCTGCGACGAGTCGAAGGCCTTGCCGATCGACGGCAGTGCGACGTTGGCGACCGCGAGGTTGAGGTTGGCGACGGCCGCACCCAGGATCAGCGCTGTCAGCACCAGGCCGGCGCGACGTGGCGCGCCGACCGGGGCATCGATGGACGGGCTACGTTCGGCCGGCATGGGCACACTCCTCTAGGTCAGGACTGTGGCCCGCGCACCGGTGCCGACGCATCACTCTTTCCGGGTGACGTTGCCTTCCGCGGCGGCTTGTCGAGTCGGCGCCAGCCGGTCCGCACCGCGGTCTAGTCTTTTCGGTTTGCGCTCTTGATTTATCGAAGTCAACCGGGGAACCTACGCCAACACACTCCACTCGGGACGGGCCGCTCACTTTGTTTTCAACGCGACACGTAGCAACTAAGATTTCCGACTGCGGCCCCCGCGCCGAACCCGGCCGTTCCGCATCGGATCGGCCTCGTCGCCGGTTGCGTCTCCCGTCAGCTGCCCTCCTGGCCGCCATCCTGCTGCTGGCAGGCTGCGCCCAGGGCAGCGGATCAGGGTCGGAGGATGCGGCCGACCCAGTCCAGGCAGGCGCTCAGAATGCAACCTCCGCGATGCCTGCGAGTCCGGTGACGGACCGCTTGGTGGAATGCATGAGCAAGGCCGGATGGAAAGTCACTCGGAGCTGGACCGGCGGAGTCGACGGTCCCGAGGTGCCTAGCGAGCAGGTCTCCGCCTACCAGGCCGCGTCGAAGCGATGCGAAGCCGAAAGCGGGTGGGACCGCATCAACAATCTCACGCCCGGACAGATCGACGAGATGTTTCAGCAAGAAAGCGACCAACACACCTGCCTCACGAAGCTCGGGATCGAGAGCGACCAACCTCCGTCGCTGCAGAAGTACCGCGATTCCTTCGGCACCGAAGCGCAGTACTTCGCGATGATGCCCGGCTTCATGCACCTCTCTCAGGGAGAGATGCGCAACGCCACGCGGGACTGCCCGCCTCCCGTCTGGTTCATGAACATTTCCGGGCTCTAGCCGGTCTGGAAATGCCAGTCCCATGTGAACGACACATGGGAGACCCTAGTAAGGAGAGATTTTGAAAACGAAGTTCGGAAAGTTGTCCATCGCCGCGGCCGCTGCGGCTCTGGTCGTCGTGACACTGCCGTCGGGAGCAGAGGCGTTCTCGGGCACGTACAACGGCAACAAGCAGTGCAATCTCCCGTTCGTCCCGCGTCTGACACTCACCACCACCGGCAACGGAAATGGCACGTGGGTCAACAACAACAACGCGAATTCTCAGAACTTCACCTGGAACGGACCGACGTTCAAGTTCTCGATCTACCAGAACGTGCACTGGTACGCCAACTCCTCGTCGTGGACAACCGCGCCGACCGCAACCTGCGCAAGCTGATGTGACACCATCGGGGGCCCATGCATGATGCATGGGCCCCTGCCTGGCTAAGGAATTGAACCTTGTTGAAAAGAGCAGGGCTGGTCGTCTGCACCGTCGTACTGAGCAGCGCCTTGACCTATTGGGCAGCTGGGCGGGTGGCGGACCCCGCTGGAACTCTCCGGGAGGAGCAGCCCTATGTGCTCGTCGCTGCACGGACCGGGACCGTGGAGCACCACCTCAACCTCAACGTTGTCGCATCCTGGCCAAGCGGCCATCAGGCGCTGGGCCGGGCCAACGGGGTGGTGACGACGATCGACATCAAGTCCGGAGCTCTCGTCAGCCCCGGCCAACGCCTGTTCTCGGTCGACCTGCGTCCTGTCTTCCTCGCCCGCGGCTCGGTGCCGATGTTTCGCGACTTGCAACAGGGAGACAAGGGCGCAGACGTCGCGCAGCTCGAGGACCTATTGGTGTCCCAAGGTCTCCTCAGTACGGCGGACACGACGTTCGACTCGTCCACCGCCGCGGCTGTTCGGACGTTTCAGCAGCGCCAGGGGATGGTCGGCGACGGGGTGGTCCGCGCCGGAGACCTGGTGTTTACGGCCATGGGCCAGGTGGCCAGTATCCGCCTGGACTCCAGCATCGAAGTCGGTGCCTCGGTGTCGTCCGGGCAGCCGGTCTTGACGATCCTCGGTCGAGTTCCCCGCTTCACATTGCCCGTGGCCGACGAACAGGCCGCGACCATCGGTGCCGACACCCTCGTGGTCATCGACAACGGCCAAGGCCAGGAGTGGCGGGCCCGCACCGACGCGGGCACCACGAACTCTGAGCAAGCCAGCGTCACCTTTGGGCTCGAGCCGACCGGCCCCCGCCCGATCTGCCGCCAGGAGTGCGACACGATCGGTGTCCGTGGAGAAACCACGCTCCCCGCGCGCATCGTGCTCCAAGAGTCGGTCGACGGCATCACGGTCCCGACCTCGTCCCTGACAACGTCCGCCGACGGAACGATCGCCGTCGTCATGGCGTCGGGGCGCCGCGCGCCGGTCGAGGTACGGGCCCAAGCGAACGGGCTTGCCGTCATCGAGGGGATCGATGAAGGCACCAACGTCCGCACCCCGGCAGAGTCGGCGTCGTAGCGCATGCTCACCGCGGAAGCCGTGACGTTCGGATACGAGGCAACACGACCGATCCTGAACGGTTGGAGCGCAGACTTTCATGCGGGAGAGGTCACGGCGATCGTCGGACCGTCGGGGCGCGGCAAGTCGACCTTGCTGTACATCCTCGGTCTGATGCTCCAGCCTCAAGCCGGCGCCATCCTTCTGGACGGAGCTCCGGTCAGCACCGACAGCGACGCTGTGCGATCCAGGAGGCGTTCGTCCGACTTTGGTTTTGTCTTCCAGGACGCGGCGCTGGATCCCACGCGAACCATCGAGGACAACGTCATCGAGACCCACCTGTACAACGGGCTGCCCCGAGCGGCCGCCATCCCCCGCGCCCGTCAGCTCCTCGATCGGTTCGGGGTCGAGTCGCGAGCCCGAGCACGCCCAGGTGAGGTTTCCGGCGGACAGGGACAGCGGATTGCCCTGTGCCGCGCACTGTTGAACCGCCCCCGTGTGCTCCTCGCGGACGAACCCACCGGCAACCTCGACCGCGCGACGGGGGATGTCGTGCTCGACGCCTTCAGAGAGCATGCGCAAACCGGGTCGGTCGTCGTGGTGGTGACCCATGATCAGCATGTCGCTGACACGTGCACACGCGTAGTCGAGCTGACATGAACGCGTGGCGCAGAGCCGCAGTCGTCTGTGCGGAAGCAGCCAGGGCGACTCGGTCGCAACGGGTTGCGAGCCTCATCACGGTCTTGGTGTTCGCAGCCATGGTGTCCGGGGTGGTGCTGACCAACGGAAAGGCCGTGGGATCGCAGCGGGAAGCCATCGCCAGCCTCGAATCTGTGGGGGCTCGCACGATCAGTGTTCGAGCTCAGCCTTCGGCTGGTTTGGATGTGAGCATCCTGGCACGCATCAGCGCGCTCCAAGGTGTCGAATGGGCGGGGGCCTTCGGTCCGGTGACCGACGTGCACAACGGATTGCTGCCCGACGGAGTTCGCGTCGGCGAACGAAGCCTGTGGACACGAGACCCCGCCCGCGTTGGGCTTCCGGAGCACCCTCGCACGGGCTTGTTGGTGAGCCGTCGCGCCATGGCCGCCCTCGGGCTCACGTCGGTGGCCGGCTACACCGTCGCCGACAGCGGGCTCCAGTTCCCCGTGACAGGTGTCATGCCCGAGTCAGCGTTGCTCGACGGCCTTGAACCGATCGCCCTCGTCCACCAAGGACCGGGCCACCGCGAGCCCGTGGCGTCTCTCATGATCGTGACCACAGACTCAGCCCTCATAACGCCGCTGACCGAGACCTTGGCGACGATGCTTCCTACCCGTGACCCCGAGCTGATCCGCATCACCTCCGACCCGTCAGTCGTCGAGCTCCAAGACCAGATCGGGCGCCAGTTCGAGTCCCTGGGGATCGGACTCGTCCTCTCAGTGCTGACCGTGTCGGGTCTGCTCGTGTCCGCCCTGCTGTCAGGTTTGGTCCTGCTGCGGCGCAAGGACTTCGGGCGTCGCCGGGCTCTGGGTGCTTCCCGAGCATGGATCATGGGCTTCGTTAGCGCCCAGACGATTCTCAGCTGCCTCGCCGGCGCGTTGCTCGGATCAGCATGCTCGGCGGGCGCGCTGGTTGCCGGTGGCGACCCCGTCCCCAGCTTCGACTACTTCATCGCCGTCATCAGCCTGGCGCTGGTGGTCGCGGCGATCTCGGCCGCGGTCCCCGCGGCCCTGGCCGCGACTCGAGACCCCATCCGGGAGCTCCGCGTCCCCTGATCCGTCGCTCTCGCCGAGAGCTCGCCGAGTCGGTCCCCGGATGGGGGTACAACGCAGAAGGCCCGGCTCCAGCGCTTTCGCGCCTTCACCGGGCCTTCTGTGTTGTACCCCCGACCGGATTCGAACCGGCGCTACCGCCTTGAGAGGGCGGCGTGCTAGGCCGCTACACAACGGGGGCATGTCCCCGGGAGAAGCTCCCGAACACTGTTCCTAACAACCTGCGAAACTCTAGCCGGAGCCTTCGTGACGCACAAAATCGCCACCTCTGAGGCGGCGATCTTCGCTGGGATACTAGGACTCGAACCTAGAATAACTGGACCAGAACCAGTCGTGTTGCCAATTACACCATATCCCAATGGCCCCCATCAGCAGGGCCTTCGAGCCCGTCGCCGGGCCGAGAAGAAACCTTACACGCGAGGTCTGGAGCCGACCAAAACGCCCGGCCCTGCGGGCGTCTCGGTGGCCGTCCGGAGCCCCATCCTGCGCGCTACCCAGACCACCAGACCGAGGAAGACCAGCGACTGCGTGAGGGTCACCGGGATGGTCCACCAGCTGTCACCGGTCGGGTTGAGGGTCGACGCCATGTCGCTGAACGCGAGCGCGATGCCGAAGGCCAGCCAGTTGTTCAGGACGTGCATCGCGATGCCGGCCTCGAGCCCGCCGGTGAGTACGACGGCCAGGCCGGCCACTACGCCGAAGGCGAAGCGGTCGAGGAAGACCGGCGCGCTCTGGCTGCCGTGGGCGAGCGCGAAGAGCAGGGCCGGGAAGAGCACCGCGGCCCAGGCCCGGCCGAAGACGTTGCCGAACGCCTGGGTCAGGTAGCCGCGGAACGCGTACTCCTCCCCCGCCGCCTGCAGCGGCGTGAACAGCAGGATCACGAGCAGGTAGTCCCGCGTCGTGCTGGTGAACTCGTTGAGCTGACCACCCACCTGGGGGTCGTCCGCCGACGACGGCACCAGCAGGGAGACGACCAGCGTCGCGAACAGCGCGACGACGGAGAGCCCGAAGCAGACCAGCAGCCAGCGCCACCGGATCCGCGGCGCGATCGAGGCCAGCCAACCGGGGTGGAGGCCGTGCAGCGTGCGGGTCAGCAGCCAGGCGACCGGGATGGCGCCGGCGAGAGCGATGTTGAGGTAGGCGAGCCCGAGCGGCGTCGGGTTGTCGAAGTCGGTGATCCGTGCCAGGCCCTCGCTCACGTCCTGCCCAGCAAGCGCGAACCCGAGCCCGAACGCGTCTTTGACGAGCACCGGCACGATCACGACGAACGCCACCACCAGCAGGAAGACCCCGAGGATCGGTCGCCAGACGCCGGTCCGGCCGCCCCGCTGGACGAGGTGGTAGGGCAGACCGGACATGTCAGCCCAGAGCGCTCTGCAGCCGACCGAGCGAGCGCTCGCGACCGAGCAGCTCCATCGACTCGAAGAGTGGCGGGGAGATCCGGCGGCCGGTGACAGCCACCCGGACCGGGCCGAAGGCGTTGCGTGGCTTGAGGCCCATCGCCTCGACGAGCTCGGCCTGGAGGGCGTCCTGGATCGCGGCGGTCGACCACTCGGTGAGACCCTCGAGCTTGTCGAGCGCACGTCGTACGACGGCGCGCCCGTCGTCGTTCAGCAACTTCTCCGCGTCGGCCGGGTCCACGGCGAACGACGTCTCCTCGACGAAGAGGAAGTCGAGCATCTCGACGGCCTCGGTGAGCTTGTTGATCCGCTCGGCGACCAGTGGCATCGCCTGCTCGAGCAGCTGCGCGTCGGCGTCGCTCAGCGGGTCGGACACCACGCCGGCCTCGCGCAGGAAAGGCAGCACCCGGTCGGTGATCTCGTCGACTGACAGCAGCCGCATCTGCGCGGAGTTGATGGCGTCGGCCTTCTTGGAGTCGAAGCGCGCCGGGTTGGGGTTGACGTCCTTGATGTCGAACGCCTCGACCATCTCCTCCAGCGAGAAGACGTCGCGGTCTGCGGCGATCGCCCAGCCCAGCAGGGCCAGGTAGTTGAGCAGGCCCTCGGGCAGGAAGCCCTGGTCGCGGTACATGAAGAGGTGTGCCTGCGGGTCGCGCTTCGAGAGCTTCTTGTTGCCCTCGCCCATGATCAGCGGGAGGTGACCGAACTCCGGCACCGCGTCGGAGATGCCGAGCTCGACCAGCGCCTGGTGCAGCGGGATCTGGCGTGGGGTGCTGGAGAGCAGGTCCTCGCCGCGCAGCACGTGGGTGATCCGCATCAGCGCGTCGTCAACCGGGTTGACCAGCGTGTAGAGCGGGTCGCCGTTGGCCCGGCACAGCGCGAAGTCCGGGACGAACTCAGTCTCGAAGGTGATCTCCCCCCGCACCAGGTCGGTCCACGTGACCGAGCCGTCAGGCATCCGGAACCGGACGACCGGCCGGCGACCCTCGGCCTCGAAAGCCGCCCGCTGCTCGCCCGAGAGCTCACGGCAGAACCCGTCGTACCCCTGGACCTTGGAGCCGCTCGCCTTGCGGCGCGCGTCGACCTCCTCGGTGGTGCAGAAGCAGTCATAGGTGTACGACGAGGCCGCGAGCTTGGCCAGTGCGTCGGTGTAGAGGTCGGTCCGCTCGCTCTGGCGGTACGGCGCGTAGGGGCCGCCGACCTCGGGGCCTTCGTCCCAGTCGAGCCCGAGCCAGCGCATCGTCTCCAGCATCGCGTCGTACGACTCCTGGGTGCTGCGCTCCTTGTCGGTGTCCTCGATGCGGAAGACGAAGGTGCCGCCGTGATGACGGGCGAAGACCCAGTTGTAGAGCGCCGCCCGGGCGAAGCCGACGTGCGGGGAGCCCGTCGGGGACGGGCAGAAGCGGACGCGGACCGGGGTGCTCATCGCTGTGCCACCTTGTTCGTGAGAGTGCCGAGACCGGCGATCGAGATCTCGACCTCGTCACCGACCTCCATGGGACCGACACCCTCGGGGGTGCCGGTGAGGATGACGTCGCCCGGGAGCAGCGTCATCACGCTGGAGACGTACGCGATCAGCGTGGGGATGTCGAAGATCAGGTCCTTGGTGGACCCGTCCTGCTTGAGGTCGCCGTTGAGGTAGGTCTGGACGGCGCGGCCCTCGGCGAAGTCGGCCGGGTCCAGGTCGGTCTCGACCCACGGGCCGAGCGGGCAGAACGAGTCGAACCCCTTGGCCCGGGTGAACTGCACGTCGCCCTTCTGCAGGTCGCGCGCGGTGACGTCGTTGGCGATCGTGTAGCCGTGGATGACGTCGGTCGCCTGCTCGGGCGGTACGTCGCGGCAGATCCGGCCGATCACGACGGCGAGCTCGCCCTCGAAGTGCAGGTTCTTGGTCTGCGGCGGGTAGAAGATCGGGTCGCCGGGGCCGACCACGCTGGTGTTGGGCTTGAGGAACATCAGCGGCTCGGTCGGGACGTCGTTGCCCATCTCCGCCGCGTGCGCGGCGTAGTTGCGCCCGATGCCGACGACCTTGCTCCGCGGGAGCACCGGCGCCAGCAGGCGGACGTCCTCCAGCTTGAACTCCTGGTCGAGCAGCTTCACCCCGACGTACAGCGGGTCGCCCGCCAGGGCGACGACCACGCTCTCGGGGTCGGGCTGGCCGAACTGGTCGACCTCGCCGGTGACCACGCCGTACATCGGGTCTTCGCCCGTGGTGAATCTCGCGATACGCACCCACTGAGCCTATCGACCCCGGTGCTACGGGCGTCAGCCGCGGATCCGGACGGTCCGCACCAGGTCCTTGCGGATCTGCTCGTCGGTCCACGGGAACACGACCCAGCGCTCCTTCGAGAAGAGCCGGGTCTGGTCGTTGGACCACGGCGACCGCGGGTTCTCGTACTGGCTGTAGGTCAGCATCGTGCGGGCGTCGATCTTCTTCGTCCCGCGGAAGGCGATCGCCTGGATGTACGACGAGCCCACGTTGACGCCGCCGACGACCGGGTCGTCGGTGCCCGACGACGAGGTCGCGTTGGCGTCGCCGGTGGCGTTGCCGAGGCCGCCGCTGATCGGGATGTGCGCACCCTCGTCGCCCCGGTCGGCCGCCAGGTGCATGGAGCCGTACGGCGCCGCCAGGTCGATGCCCCGGGCGGTGAGCGTGTTGATCGCCTTCGCCATCGCGTTGACGACCGGCTGCGAGGTCGACAGCGTGCGCGGCGTCGTCAGCGGGTGCTTCGCCGAGAACGGGACCTGCCAGAGCTCGACGCCGCCCGCGTTGGCGAACCGCATGAACTCCTGGAAGATCGCCGTGCCGACCGACGTGGTGTCCGAACGGCCGTCCCAGTCGTGCAGGACCTCGCAGGCCGCGGTCAGGCCGGTGGCGGCGCAGACCTGGTCGAGACGCCCACCCACACGGGCGACCTCGGCGGCGTACACCCGGTTGGCGTACTCGTGCGAGCGCAGCGTCGCCGGCGACTCCTTGCCCTTCTTGAGCTGGTCGCGCACGTAGGCCATCACGACCTTCGTCCGCATCGAGCGCTCGCACTTCTCGCAGCCGATGATGCGCGGGTAGCCCTTGAGGCGCGTGCTGTCGTTGGGCGCCCAGTAGGAGTCGTTGGCGTTCATCACCCACTTGTCGGTGATGACGTCGGGCAGGTGCTGCGGCCCGAGGATCCCCGGGCGCTGGGCGTCGTCGTCGGTGCCCCAGGCACAGGCGCCGTCGGCGCGCGTGCCGTCGAGACCGGGCAGACCGGCCGCGCTGTAGATCAGCTGGCCGGTGCCGGTCAGGCACTTGGCGACGAGCTCATCGGTGACGTTGGGGATGACCGAGTGGTCGGCGTACAGGACCTTGCCGTCGCGGTCGGCCGCGATGGTGTTGACCCACGGGACGCCGCCGCCACGGTCCTGGCGGCGCAGCAGGTCGCTCACCGAGGACGCCTGGGCCATGGAGAGGAAGGTGTCGAGGGTGCGCAGGTGCTCGGCGTTCGCGTCGCGCATCGCCCAGAAGCTGGAGCCGCTCCACGTCATGAACTGCGACGGCGAGTTGAGGACGTAGCCCTGCGGGGTCCGGTAGAGCGTGCGAGTCACGGTCTGCACGCCGGCGTCGGTGCGCACCTTGACGCTCACGGTCCGGCGCTCCAGCTGGCGGACGCCGTCGGTGGTCTTGTACGACGTCGGGCTGCCTGCCGTCGTGTACTGGTACGGCGTGAAGCGGTAGCCCGTCGACACGGTGTGGCTCCAGGCGACGTCCTGGTTGAAGCCGATGTTGACCGTCGGGAAGCCGAGCAGCGAGCCCCCGGCCACGTTGAACTTGCCCGGGATCGTCAGCTGCATCTGGGTGAAGCGGTAGCGGCCCAGCCACGGGAAGTGCGGGTTGCCGAGCAGCATGCCGCGCTTGGTGGTCGTCGACTTGCCGCCGACCGCCGTGGCGTTGGAGCCGAACGAGCTGGCGTCGTCGGCGCCGAGGTTGTGGGCGAGCTGGTCACGGCTCAGCTGCGGGGTCGCGACCCGCTGGCCGGCCGTCGGCGGCGTCGCGCTGGTGATCTCGCCGAGGAAGCGGGTCGTCGAGCCGATCAGCTGGGCGAGGTAGATCGCGTACCAGATGTCTTTGCTGGTGACGTCCGGCTTGATCCACGCGGTGTCGGCGCAGGCCGGGTCGGTGATCTTGTGCGTCCGCAGCCAGGTGTTGATGCCGGCCGCCTCGGCGCGGACCATCCCCTTCGCGCGGCCGCTCGGGCCGGCGACGTCGTCCTTGAGCAGCCCCTCGACGACACCGCGGTTGTGCAGGTCGGTGACCAGCGTGTCCCACTGGAGGTTGGTGCCGACACCGCCGACACGGTCGTTGTACGTCGCGTCCGCGCCGAGGTAGCGCGAACGCTGGCCGCGTGCGGTGAGCATGGTGTCCATCAGGTTGCAGGTCGCGGCGGCGGTCGTCGCCCAGCCGGAGCCGTAGCCGAGGTCGGCGAAGGAGTCGGCCTCGATGTGCGGGATGCCGTGCTTGGTGATCCGGATGTCCGCGGCGTACTTCTTCTTGGGCTTCTTCGGCTGCTGCTTCTCGGCGTGGGCCGGGGTCCGTGTGGCATCGGCCGGTGCGGCATCGGCCGAGACGACCGGAGCGACCGCCATGACCGGCGCCAGGAGCAGGAGGGAGGTGAGGCCGATCAGGGCCGGGCGCACGCGGTGCGCGCGGCGGGACCGGGCGAGGGGCAGAGAGTCGTGATCCACGGATGCACCGTAACCGCCGTCACACCCGATCCCGGCTTTATCGGACGCTTCACGTACGGAAAAGGCCGCGAACGTGCTCGCCGACCGGTCCGCTGCCTACGATCGGTCGGTGCAGACGCTGACCCGGGACGAGTGGGAGCCGCGCGCCGCGGCCCACGCCGCGCGGGTGGACGACTTCGTCGCACCGCACCTGGCCCGGCGTTCGGACCGCGTGAAGCACCCCGTCCACGACTTCCTCTTCACCTACTACTCGCAGCGCCCGGCGCAGCTGCGCCGCTGGCACCCGGGGTACGGCGTCGCGCTGGCCGACGCGCCGGAGTACGACGGGCTGAAGGGCTACCTCGACGGCGCCGTCACGGCGGCGTACGTCTCGTCCCAGCAGCCCTTGCTCACCGCGCTGGTGCGACTGCTGCGGGCGACCGCCGCACGGCCGGCGAACTTCGGCTGCTTCGGGATGCACGAGTGGGCGATGGTCTACCGACTCTCGGAGGACGAGACCCGCCACGCCGACTGGCCCCTGCGGCTCGGACCTGCCGGCACGGACGAGGTCGTCGAGTCGCACCGGATCGCCTGCTCGCACTTCGATGCCTACCGCTTCTTCACCCCGCCGGCGGCGCCGTTGAACACCCTCTCGCCCACCTCGGCCGACCGCGCGGAGTTCGAGCAGCCGGCCTGCCTGCACGCCGGGATGGACCTCTACAAGCACGCCTTCCGGCTCACCCCGATGATCAGCTCCGACCTGGTCGCGGACTGCTTCGAGCTCGCCCGTGACATCCGCGAGCTCGACATGCGCGCGGCGCCGTACGACCTGCTCGACCTCGGCTTCGAGCCAGTGCAGATCGAGACCGCCGCCGGCAAGGCGGAGTACGCCGACGCGCAGCGCGTCTTCGCGTCTCGTGGCGAGCCGCTGCGGGCGTCCCTCATCGAGGAGTGCGAGCGGTTGTTGGTGGTCACCGGAGCCGCCGTGCCGGGATAGTCCGTCACGTTCTGGCTGTCGACACGCCGGAAGGGGCAGCCAGATGGTGACGGACTATCCCGACGACGGCCGCCCAGGCGGGACAATCCATCGCATGACCTCCCGTCTGACCGAGACCGTCATCGACAGCGCCGACCCGGCCGGCCTGGCCGACTTCTGGTGCAACGCGCTCGGGTACGTCGTGCTGCACGCCGGTGACGACTACGTCGAGATCGGACCCGCGAAGCTGCCCGCCGCCGAGCTCCTCGAGGCGATCCGGATCGCTCCGGTCGCCCCGGCGCTGCTCTTCGTCCCGGTCCCCGAGGCGAAGGCGGGCAAGAACCGGCTGCACCTCGACCTCACGCCGATCGACGGCTCGCAGGCCGACGAGGTCGCGCGGCTGGAGGCGCTCGGTGCGCGCCGGGTCGACATCGGCCAGGGGCAGACGAAGTGGGTCGTCATGGCGGACCCGGTGGGCAACGAGTTCTGCGTGCTGCGCAGCCTCGCGGCGGGTGAGTTCGAGCTAGCGTGACCGCCATGCGACTCGGACGCCTGCTGCTCACCGCCCTGCTCGGGCTGGTGCTCGTCGGATCGTTGACGACCGCCGCGCACGCCGACCCGCGGTGGGTCTTCTACACCAAGGACAAGACCCGCTACGAGTCCCCGTGGTTCAAGGGCGCGCACCGCGTGATGGTCCCGTACGGCTGCACGACCGCGCCGTACTACTCCCCCGACTCACGCTGCAGCGACCAGCGCGGCTTCCACCACGGGCTCGACATCGCGATGCGGTGCGGTACGCCGCTGTATGCGCCGTACAAGTTCAAGGTCATCTCCAACGACTCCCTCGGACCGGCGTACGGCGACAACCCGTTGCTGCTGCGCAACAACCGGCTGGGCTGGGACCTGGTCATCGGCCACACCCGGCAGGTCTACGTGCGCGAGGGCCAGGTCGTACGGCGCGGCACGATGTTCGCACGCGCCAGCGACAGCGGCGCGCCCGACGGCTGTCACCTGCACTTCGAGCAGCGCGCCGTTGGCGGCGGGCTTTCGACGGCGACCTGGCCGCGACCGCTGCTGGCGCTGACTCCGCGCGAGGCGGCCCCGGCTTCCTGACCGAACCGGTGACAGACTAGGCGGCGCCTAGTACTGTGCGAGACATGGTAGTTGCCGACGACAGCGCGGAGAGAACGACCCTGATGCACCGGGGCTCGCTCGACCTCTGCGTCCTCGCCGTCCTCCGCGAGGAGTCGCTGCACGCGTACGGCGTGGTGCAGCGGCTCGCCGAGCACGGCTTCACCGACCTGTCGTACGGGACCGTCTACCCCTTGGTGACGCGGCTGCGCCGGCTGGGCATGGTCGAGCAGCACGCCGCTCGCGGGCAGGGCGGTCCCGCCCGCAATGTCCTCACCCTGACTCCCCGGGGACACGCAGCCCTGCGCCGTTGGACCGACCAGTGGCGCGTCCACCACCAGCGCGTCGCAGCACTCCTGGACGCAACCGCCGAGCAGACGGAGGAACACCATGCCGGATGACGAGATGCCGGATGAGGAGATGGACGCCAAACTGCAGCACTGGCTCAATCGGGTCGACGAACGCTGGCGCACGACGGGCGTGCCGACGTACGAGCGCGGTCGACTGCGCCGAGAGCTGGATCGGGACGTCGAGGAGGCACTGCAGGCCGGCGCCGCGCCAGGAGATCTCATGGCGACCGACCCCGACGAGTTCGCCGACCAGGTCGCCGTCGCACACGGACACGCCGCTGCCGAACCGTCCGGCGACCCGGCCTCACCCGGCAGCGTCGTGGTCACGGCGCTCCTGGGTGCGCTTACCGGTGTCGTCCTGGTCTGGTTCGTCGTCTGGCCCGCGATGAGCGTCGTCGCCCCGACGGCCAGCGACAACGCCTTCGTCGCGATCGGCTACCCGCTCGCGGTGGTCACCGTCCTGCTGTGCGCCGCGATCGCGCTGCGCATGAGGTTCGGCGCCTCGATCCGCACCGTCATCCTGCCGAGCCTCGCCGGCCTGGTCGCGGGCTGTCTCCTGGGGCTGCCGGCGACGCTGCTCATCTCGCAGGCTCTCGACTACCCGACGAACCCGGTGCTCGTCCTGTTCGAGGCGATCCCGATGATCGGTCTCGCCATCCTCGGGATCCAGGTCGCACGCCGGCTGGCCGCTCGGCGGCATCCCGAGCCGGCGACCACGTAGCGCCGGTATCGTCGCCTCTCGTGAGCGACGACTGGCGCAGCGAGACGATCGAGAAGGTCCGGGCCCTGATCCTGACGGCCGAGCCCGACATGGTCGAGGAGGCCAAGTGGCGCAAGGCCTCCAACCCCGACGGCGTACCGACCTTCTCCTGTGACGGCCTGGTCTGCACGGTCGAGACCTACAAGGACAAGGTGAAGCTCACCTTCGCCAAGGGCGCCTCGTTGGACGACCCGTCGGGGCTCTTCAACGCCAGCCTGGACGCCGGCACCCGGCGCGCGATCGACCTCCACGAGTCCGACGCGCTCGACGACGACGCGTTCGTCGCTCTGGTCCGCAACGCCGTGGAGCGCAACCGGTCGTAGGCGGACGACAGAAGCGCTTCGCTCTCGGAGAGCACTCGCTCAGCTATGCCTCTGCGAACGACTTGTGCACGTACGACCGCCGCCAGCCGGGACGGCTGTCGGTGCCGCCGGCCACGATGCGGGGATGTTGACGTTTCTGATCGCCGTTGCCGTGTTCATGGCGACGAGTTCGCAGATGTTGGTCGCACTGGTTGACGCGAGGGAGGCTCATCGCCCGGCCCTTCAGGTGCAGCGGCTGGAGCAACAGTTGGTTCGCGAACAACCGCTACTTCGCCGGGGTCGATCGCGTCGAGAGGTTCGCTCCTGGCGAGACCACGAGACCGAGCTCGAACCTGGCACCGCATTCGTAGTCGAGCGGACCAAAGGGCTCTTCAACAACCGTCAGCACGCTCGGCCATGTGCTTGATCGGCGACTTCGGTCCGTCGGCGCACGGCGCTCCCGGCTGGACGTCCCCGATCGGGCCCTACACCGAGCGCGCACCCGCAAGCGGCCGGATCCCGTCGACCACGATCTGCAGACCCAGCGCGAAGTCGGAGTCCTCGCGCGGCGCGTCCGCGATGGCGCCGACCGACCCGGCCTGCAGGTGGGTCTGCTCGTCGACGGCGTGACCGAAGACGTAGTGCAGCAGCGTGCGCGCGGCGGTGGGGACCAGCGCCGGGTCGAGCCCACCGTCGGTGAGCGCCTCCGCGAGCTCGTCGTACGGCGTGGCCGCGCCGAGGCCGAAGGAGCGCACGGTGGCGACCAGCTCGGCGCCGTCGCGGTAGGCCAGCATCGCGTCGCGGAGCTCGGTGCAGACGGCCTCGACCCGAGCGTCCCAGACGCCCGGCCTCTGGCCAGAGGTGACGTGACGCCGGCCACGCGCGAGGATCTCGTCGGCGACGGCGGCGAGCAGCGACTGCTTGTTGGGGAAGTGGTGGTAGAGCGCACTGGGCTGGACGCCGAGCTCGCCGCCGAGGCGGCGCATCGTCAGGTCCGCGAGCCCGTAGCTGTCGAGCACGGTCAGTGCCTGGTCGACGACGTCGGCGCGGTGGTAGCGCACGTCACACCCCTTCCCGCAGAACTACTCGTCGGTCACGATTGACCGGGTTCGGTCCGAACCCTAACCTGAACGGCGTTCACCTGAACACCGTTCAGGTCCGATCGAAGGAACCGAGCAATGACGATGGCCGAGACCCCCACCACCCCCACCGCGGACGCGCCCGTCGCGCGCCGTCGCTCGACGACGACCGACATCGCGCTGATCGCGGGCTTCGCGGCGCTGATCTCGGCGTGCGCCTACATCGGGGCGATCCCGGCCGGCGGCTCCGGCGTGCCGATCACCCTGCAGACCTTCGGCGTGATGCTCGCCGGCTGCGTGCTCGGACCGGTCCGCGGCTTCCTCGCCGTCTCCCTCTACCTCCTGCTCGGCGTCCTCGGGCTGCCGGTCTTCGCCGAGCACTCCTCCGGCCTGGGCGTCTTCTCCGGCCCGAGCGCGGGCTACCTCTACTCCTTCCCGATCGCCGCGGCGCTGGCCGGCTTCCTGGTCAAGTACGTCGCGCGCGAGCGGCGTACCCGCGCCATCTGGGTGTTCGCGTGCTCGATCACCGCCAGCATCCTGGTGATCCACCCGATGGGCATCGCCGGCATGAAGCTCTACTTCGACGTCTCGTGGCACGAGGCGCTCACCTACGACACGCCGTTCTGGCTCGGCGACATCCTCAAGACCGCACTGGTCGCGCTGGTCGCCGCCGAGGTGTTCCGCGCGTTCCCGTGGATGCAGCGGATCGACCGCTGATCCCTTGCCCACGATCACCTTCGATGCCACCGGCGTCAGCGTCCCCGTCGCCGGCGGCACCCGGGTCGTCCTCGAGCCGACCACGCTCGAGCTGACCCAGCAACGCGTCGGGATCATCGGTGCCAACGGGTCCGGCAAGTCCACCCTGGCGCGGATGGTCAACGGCCTGGTCGCGCCCACCAGCGGTCGCGTCCTCGTCGACGGCGTCGATGTCGCGCGGCACGGCGGCGCCGTACGCCGTCGGGTCGGGTTCTGCTTCACCGACCCGGCCTCGCAGCTGGTGATGCCTACCTGCGTCGAGGACGTCGAGCTGTCACTGCGGCGCCACGAGAAGAACGCCGCGCGCCGCCACGACCGGGCGCTCGAGGTGTTGGGCCGTTACGGGCTCTCGGAGCACGCCGACGTCAGCGTGCACGCCCTCTCCGGCGGGCAGAAGCAGCTGCTCGCGCTCGCCGGCGTCCTCGCCGTCGAGCCCGCGATCGTGGTCGCCGACGAGCCCACGACCCTGCTCGACCTGGCCAACACCCGGCGGGTCGCCGACCTGCTCTTCGGCCTCGACCAGCAGTTGGTGCTCGTCACCCACGACCTCGACCTGGCGCGCCGCTGCGAGCGCGTGCTGGTCGTCGAGGATGCACAGGTGCGGTACGACGGGCCGGCCGACGCCGCGGTCGACGACTACCTCGCCTCGGTCGCGACATGAGCACCACCGGGCTGGTCGGCGTCTACCAGCCGGGCACGACCCTGCTGCACCGGCTGCCGGTCGGCGCCAAGCTCGGCGGCCTGATGGTGCTCAGCCTGGCGATCGTGCTGGTGCGGAGCATGCCGTGGGCGTGGGTGTTCCTGGCGATCGCCCTCGCGCTGGCGCTGCTGGCCAGGGTCCAGCTCGGCACGCTGGTGCGGGCGGCGCGCACGGTGCTGCTGCTCGCGGTGTTCGTGGGCGCGCTGCAGTGGTGGTGGTACGGGCGGGACAAGGCGATCGAGACGTTCGTCGACCTGCTGGCCCTGTCGATCGCCGCCGTCGTCGTCTCGGCGACCACCCCGGTCAACGCGATGCTGGACTCGTTCATCCGCTGGATCACTCCCCTGCGGCCGATCGGCGTGGACCCCGAGCGCGTCGCCCTCACCATCGGTCTGGCGATCCAGGCACTGCCCGGCACGGTCGCCCTGGCCGTCGAGACCCGCGACGCTGCGCGCGCCCGCGGCGTACGCCATCCGCGCGCCTTCCTCGCCCCGTTCGTGGTGCGGGTCGTCGCCCGCGCCCACGAGACCGGTGATGCCCTGCACGCGCGCGGGATCGGCGACGACTGACGTCAGGGTGGCGGATGTGCGGCGAGCCACTCGGCGGCACGCCGCCTCGAGGCGCGCGAGAGCCAGGCGTCCTGGACCACCTCGGCGACCTCGTCGCGGGTGAGCTCGCCGATCCGGCTGCCGCGCAGCAGCACCGACGGATGACCGTTGAAGTGCGGGGTGGTGAAGTACGGCGTGGTCTCGTCGAGCACCATCGCGTCCTTGTCGACCGGGTCGACCCAGAAGACGATCACGTCGTCGTACCTCTCGCCGGTCTCGGGGTCGAACGCGTCCGGCCGCGGCGTACGGAAGAAGACGAACGACTTCTTGCCGACCTGGTAGACGGGTCGGTGCGTGCCGGGTGCGAGCTCGACGTACGGCATCGCGAGGGCGGTCTCGTGGACGTCCTCGACCCGGGCCTTCCGCGTACGTGGCGTCATCCGGAGTACGGCACCTCGCTCTGCCAGTCGGCCTCGTCCTGGTGGGCCGCGGCCCAGATCGCGTCGGCGACGCGGTCCGGCGTGAATGCCCCCTCACGACCCAGGGTGCCGCGCACCGTCACCGACACGGCGCGGATGCCGTCCGGCTCGAGGGTCGTGTCGAGGCTGAGCACCAGGTTGCGTACGCCGGCCTTCTGCACGCCCAGCGACGCGGCCCGGTTCCAGGGCTTGTCGGCCGCCATGCTGCCGGTCACGGTCACCCGGCCGCCCGCGGACATGAACGGGCGCGCCGCCTGCACGCTGGTGAGCAGCGCGCCGACACCGAGCGCTACGTCCTCGAGCAGCTCGGCCGCCGTGAGCTCGAGCGGATCCTTCTCGCGAAACGCGCTCGGGTTGAAGTGGAGCACGTCGATCCCGCCGAAGGTCTCCGCCATGGCGGTGATGACCTCGGCCGTCGCATCGCCGTCGGTGACGTCGACCACGGCGATCTGCCCGTTCGCGCCGAGCGCCTCGAGCTCACCACCCAGCTGCGCCAGCTGCTCCTCGTCGACGCCGAGCAGGCCGACGTCGTACCCCTCGCGCGCGAAGCGGCGCGACACCGATCCGCTCACACCGGGTCCTGCTCCGACGACGACGATCACGGGACGGCTCATGCGTCCACGCTACTCAGCGGGCAGCGACTGGTTGAGGAACCAGCGGGTCCTTGCGCTTGCCGCAGCGGGGGCAGATGAGCACGACGACCTGACCCTCGTCGTTGTACTCACGCCGGAACCTGTTGGCCGGGACGTGGTAGCCGACCAGGCAGAGCAGGCGGGACGGGCTTGCCACAGGGTCCAGGATGCACCCGCCGCCGCCAGCGGTCGAGGAGTCACCACAGATCTCCTTCTCTCCAGTCGCACGTGATCGACGCGTCCAGGTCGACCGCGCCGCCGAGGACGTAGATCGAGTCCTCGTCCGGCGTCGACCGCAGCCCGTCCGGCGTGAGAGCCGAGGTGGCGCCACGCCAGAGCGCCCAGCCGCGCGCCTCGTAGAGCGGCCGCCCGGCGCGCGAGGAGCAGAGCGCGAGCAGGTCGTACGCCGGCGCCAACGCCTCGAGCTCGGCCATGACCGCGTCGCCGTGACCGCGTCGCCGGTGGTCGGGATGAGTGGCGACCGCCTCGACATAGCCACAGCGGAGGGCCCGGCCTCGGTGCAGCAGCCGGCGCAGCACCAGCGCAGCATGGGCCACCAGCACGCCGTCCTCGACAACCAGCGCGTGCATCCCGCCCAGCGCGTGCTCCCAGTCCGCGTCGCCGAACTCGTCGTACGACGCGTCGCAGAGCGCGCGGGCGGCGGTCAGCTCGTCGGCCGAGAGCTGCGCGGTGTGGCGCACGCTCACCATCCCGGTGGCCTCCGGTCCGCCCAGGGCGCGGCGGTCTCGACCTGGGCGGCGAGTGCCAGCAGCAGCTCCTCCTCGGCCGGCCGAGCAGCGAGCATCACGCCGACGGGGAGTCCGTCGGGCGTCCAGTGCAGCGGCAACGAGATCGCCGGCATGCCGGTGACGTTCCACGCCGAGGTCCAGGGCGTGAACGCCTTCTGGGCGTCGAAGTCGGCCTGCGGGTCGGCGTCGTCGCGCATCGCGCCGACCAGCACCGGCGGGCTCGCCAAGGTCGGCGTCAGCACGGCGTCGTACGGCGCGAGCGCGGTGAGCGCCTCGGCGGCGTACCTACGCATCGCTCCGATCGCGAGCCCGAACTCCGGCCCGCTCACCGCGCGCCCCTGCTCGGAGAGCCAACGGGTGAGCGGCCGGAGGAGGTGCTCCTTCTCGGGAGGTACGACGGAGAGCGCGGTCAGCACCGCCCAGCAGGTCTCGAAGACCGGGACCGCCTCGGGCGGCAGCGGCACCGGGACGTCCTCGACCTGGTGGCCGAGCGACTCCAGCAGCCGCGAGGCGTCGTCCCAGGCCTGCACACACGCGGGGTCGACCGGAGTGTCGGTGATCACTGGTGTGATGAAGCGACCGATCCGGAGCCGCCCCGGATCGCGACCGACAGCAGCGAGGAACGTCTCGGAAGGAGGTGGCGCCCAGGAAGGATCCCCCACCCGACGACCGGCGAGCACATCGAGCATCGCCGCCGCGTCGGCGACCGTCCGGGCGATCGGCCCGGCCGTCGCCAAACCCACCGGGTCGCCGTACATGGGGTGACCACTGATCCGTCCGCGCGTGGGCTTGAGCCCGACGAGCCCGCAGCACGAGGCCGGGATCCGGATCGAGCCACCGCCGTCGGAGCCCTGGGCGAGCGGGACCAGGCCGGCGGCGACCGCCGCCGCCGCTCCGCCCGACGACCCTCCGGCCGTGCGGGTGCGGTCCCACGGGGTGACGGCCGGGGGCGCCACGTCGGGCTCGGTGTAGCACGGCGAGCCGAACTCGGGCGTGTTGGTCTTGCCCAGGCTGACCAGGCCGGCCGCCTCGAGCGAGAGCGTCACGCCGTCGGACACGTCCGGCACGTAGTCGGCGAACGCCGCCGAGCCGAAGGTGGTGCGCACCCCGGCCGTGGCGTTGAGGTCCTTGATCGCCGTCGGCACGCCGAAGAGCGGGCCGTCCGGCGCGGCGGCGCCACCCAGACCGGCAGTGAGCCCCGCCGCCCGTTCGCGCGCCAGCTCGGGGGTGAGCGTGACGAACGCGCCGACCGAGTCGAGTCGGTCGGCGCGTTCGAGGTAGTGCTCGGTGAGCTCGAGGGGCGACACCTCGCGGCGGCGCACCAGGGCGCCCTGCTCGAGCGCGGTCAGGTCATGGAGTTCGGCCACGACCCGACGCTAGCGCCCCGCGCATGGGGCGCGGATCAGACGGCAGGTCAGGCCGCCGCGGTCTCCCGGTCGAAGTCGACCAGGACCTGGACGGCCCGGCCGAGGCGCGCCTGCACCTGGGGGTCGGTGAGCACGTCGACCTCGAGGGCCGACTGCGAGACGGTGACGTCCTCGACGACGGTCGCACCGGCGATGCCGGCCGAGCGGACGGCGTCGGCGTGCGCCCACTGGCCGCCGTACGGCGTGGGGGTCGCGCCCACGACACCGAACGGCTTGCCGACCAGCGCGCCGGCGCCGTACGGGCGGGAGAGCCAGTCGATGGCGTTGCTGAGGACGGCGGGCATCCGGCCGTTGTACTCCGGCGTCACGGCCAGCACCCGGTCCGCGGACGCGACCTGCTCGCGCAGCCGGGCAGCGGCGGCGGGGATGTCGGCGGCGTTGTCGACGTCCTGGTTGTAGAACGGCACCTCGCCGAGACCGTCGATGATCTCGATGCTGACACCCTCGGGCGCCTGGTCGCGCAGCGCCTCGGCCAGCTTGCGGTTGACGGAGTCGGCGCGGAGGCTGCCGACGAGGACGGCGATCGTGGTGTGAGTCATGCCAGTCAAAACGGACCACGGTCCGTTTTCCATTCCCGGGTACGGCGTGCGCTGGCTCACTAGGGTCGTGCCGACATGTCCGAACCACGCCTGCTGCCGCTCGTCGGCGCTCCCCTACCGGAGCGTCGCGACGCCGCCCGCAACCGGGAGCGCCTGCTCGGCGCCGCGAAGGAGCTGGTCGAGCGCGACGGCGCGCACGCCGTCACGATGGACGCGGTCGCGACCGCGGCGGGCGTCGGCAAGGGCACCCTCTTCCGGCGGTTCGAGTCGCGTGAGGGGCTGATGGCGGCCGTGCTCGACCACTCCGAGAGCGAGTGGCAGGCGCAGGTGATGAGCGGCCCGCCGCCGCTCGGCCCGGGCGCCGAGCCGTGGGACCGGCTGCTGGTGTTCGGGCGCACCCGGCTCGAGACCACCCTGCTGCACGCGGAGCTGATCCGCGAGGCGGGGCGCGCGGGCGCGCGGTCCGCGGGCGCCTACTCGTTCGCGGTGACCCACGTCCGCTACCTGCTCTCGCAGCTCCGCGTGACGGGCGACCTCCCGCTGCTCGCCGTCGCGGTCCTGGCCCCGCTGGAGCTGCCGATCCTGGAGCAGGTCTCGGTGGACGGGTTTCCGGTCGACCGGATCTACGACGGCTGGGTCGACCTGGTCCGCCGCATCGTCACGCCTCCCGGCGACGCAGCCCGAACGTGACCCCGTCGACGAGCGCGCCCCACGACGCCTCGATGAGGTTGGCGCCGACGCCGACCGTGACCCACGACGACTCGCCGTCGCTGGTCTCGATCAGCACCCGGGTGATGGCGTCGGTGCCGTGGCCCTGGTCGAGGATGCGCACCTTGTAGTCGATGAGCTCGAACTTCGCGACCTCCGGGTAGGCCCGGCCGATCGCCTCGCGCAGTGCGTGGTCGAGGGCGTTGACCGGACCGTTGCCCTCCCCCGTCATCACGTAGCGGACGCCGTCGGCCTTGAGCTTCACGGTCGCCTCGGAGACGGCCTCGTCGCCGGCCGCGCGGTTGTTGAGGGTCTCGGTGATGACGCGCCACGACTCGACCTCGAAGTACGACGGCCGCGCGCCCTCGACCTCCTCGATCAGCAGCAGCTCGAACGACGCGTCGGCGGCCTCGAACGTGTAGCCGCCGTTCTCCAGGACCTTGACCCGGTCGGTGATCCGGGTGACCAGCTCCCGGTCCCCGGACAGGTCGAAGCCGAGCTCGCGACCCTTGAGCTCGATCGACGCGCGCCCGGCCATGTCGGAGACCAGCAGCCTCATGTCGTTGCCGACGCCGGACGGGTCCATGTGCTGGTAGAGGTCCGGGTCGACCTTGATCGCACTGGCGTGCAGGCCCGCCTTGTGGGTGAACGCCGAGCTGCCGACGTACGGCTGGCGCGACGCGGGCGGGAAGTTGGTGACCTCGGCGACCGCGTGCGCGATCCGGGTGGCGTCGGCGAGCAGGCCCTGCGGCAGCACCCGCTTGTCCAGCTTGAGCTCGAGGTTGGCGATGACGGAGACGAGGTCGGCGTTGCCGGTGCGCTCGCCGTACCCGTTGATCGTGCCCTGCACGTGGGTCGCCCCGGCGTCGACGGCGGCCAGCGTGTTGGCGACCGCGCAGCCGGTGTCGTTGTGGCAGTGGATACCGACCCGGACCTGCGCGCTCTCGCGGACGTCGTGGACGACGTCGCCGACCCAGCTCGGCAGCATGCCCCCGTTGGTGTCGCAGAGCGCGATCACCTCGGCGCCCGCGTCGTACGCCGTGCGCAGCACCTCGAGCGCGTAGTCGCGGTTGGCCCGGTAGCCGTCGAAGAAGTGCTCCGCGTCGAGGAAGACCGTCTGTCCCTCCTCGCGGAGGTGGGTCACGGTGTCGCGGATCATCGCAAGGTTCTCCTCGAGCGTGGTCCGCAAGGCGAGCTCGACGTGCCGGTCGTGCGACTTCGCCACCAGGGTCACCACGCCGGCGCCGCTGTCTCGGAGCGCGGCGACGAGCGGGTCGTCGGCAGCGCGTACGCCGGCCCGCCGGGTCGCCCCGAAGGCGGCCAGCCGGGCGTTGCGCAGGTCGAGCTCGGCGGCCGCGCGCCGGAAGAACTCGGTGTCCTTCGGGTTGGCGCCGGGCCAGCCGCCCTCGATGTAGCCGACGCCCAGGTCGTCGAGCTGGCGCGCGATCGACAGCTTGTCGGCGACGGAGAGGCTGAGCCCCTCCTGCTGGGCGCCGTCGCGCAGGGTCGTGTCGTAGACGTGGAAGTCGCCGTGGAGGTCCATCGGGTTCCTGTTCGGTTCACGTGTCGAGGGCATAAAAAAACCTCTCGAGGCACGAGAGGTTGCGCGTCGGGCTCCTGGTCGGGAGTGGCGACGCGCTAGCGAATAATGATCACGCAGTGATGCACGTCGCCATCGTGCCACGGCGACCGCATCACGGACCAGGCATCTCGGCATGCGGCTGGCCGCCGGCGGGGTCCCAGCTCGCCCCCGTCACGTCGGCGCGGAAGCCGAGCGCCGCGGCCACAGCGAGGACGACGACCAGCGCGACGGCCCAGCGCCGCGGATCCGCCGCAAGAGGTACGACGACCCGGTTGACCGGTCCGCGCAGGCGGGACCCACCCGGCCCCCACCACAGCGAGCCGGCGAGCACGACGCCGCAGACGAAGAGCGCCAGCTCGATGCCGGTGGCGATGGCATAGCAGACCAGCGCCGCGGCGGCAGAGAGCCCGAGGGCCCAGAGCCCGAGCAGCACGGCGCCCGGGATCGACTGCACCAGGTGCCAGGGCGCGGCGACGAGCAGCTGCACGCCGTCGTACCACTTGCGCCCGCGGTACTGCCGGCGCTGGTCGTGGGCCGACGCAGCCAGCGAGATGCTGCGGGTGAGCCAGGTCAGCAGGAGCAGCAGGCTGACCGTCAGCCAGGGGTACGCCGCGGCACCGGCACCGGATGCGAGCACGAGCGCCACCAGCAGGCTGCCGCGCCGCATCCGCTCGCCGAGTGACGCCCGCGGCTCCTCGTAGAGCTCGGTCGCGCCTTCGGGCGGGAGCGCGAGCGTGTAGGGCTCGGCGGCGTTGTGGCCGGGCCAGACGTCGGTCTCGTCGTCGGCGCCCGCCTGCGCGGCCAGGGCGAGCGGCACCGTGTACGGGTCGTGCTCGACGGCGACCGGGGGCGCGACCTGGGGAGCGTCGCGACGGTTCGTCAGCGGCCGCAGCCAGTCGAGGAGCTGCGGGAAGGTGGGCCGGTTGCGGGGCTCCGGGTCGAGCGCCGCGGCCACGACCTGGTGCAGGTCGTCGGGCAGCCCGGTCAGGTCGAACTGGCCGCGCCGGACCCGGTCCATGATCGCCATCGAGGGGCCGCGGCCGAACGGCGGGTGCCCGGTGCCGGCGTACGCCACCGTCGCGGCCCAGGAGTGGACGTCGGAGGCGGCGGTCGCGTCCTCGCCGTACAGGATCTCCGGGGCGAGGTAGCCCGGGGTGCCGAGCAGCCAGCCGGTGTGGGTGAGCTTCGGGTCGTCGGCGACCCGCGCCAGCCCGAAGTCGATGAGGATCGGGGTGCGCCCCTCCATCAGCACGTTGGACGGCTTCACGTCGCGGTGCAGCACCCCGACGGCATGCACCGACGTGACGCCCTCGGCCAACCCGGCGGCGAACCAGTAGAGGTCCGGGCCGGTGATGGCGCCCTCCTCCACGATCAGGTCGTGCAGGGAGAGACCGGGCACGTAGCGGGTGGCGACGTACGGGATCGGCGCCCACGGGTCGGCGTCGACGATGCCGGCGACCCAGCGGCTGCTGACCCGCTGGAGCGAGCCGACCTCACGCGCCAACCGGTGCCGGGCCTCGTCGTCGCCGACGATGTGCGGCCGGAGCACCTTGAGCGCGACCCGGTCACCGTCACCGCGGCGGGCCAGGTGGACCACGCCCATGCCGCCCTCGCCGAGCTTCGCCAACAGGGTGTACCCGCCGACGGTGGGGCGCTCAGCGGGCCCGGCGCCGGAGGGGTACGTCGTCACGGCCCGAGGCTACCCGTGCCGGGGCCTGCAGCCCGGCAGGAGCGCACCCCCCTTCGACCCGCGTCGAAAGTCGGACTAAGGTAAGCCTTACCTCTTCGCCGACCCCAGGACCTCCATGACCTCGACCGCGCCGCACCCGGTCGCCACGACTCCGGAGCAGCCGCCGCAGTTGCGCCGCGGTTCCGTGCGCGGGCTGGTGGTGCTGACCCTGCTCCTCGTGCTGGCCGGGCTGGTCAGCCTCGCGGTCGGCAGCCGGCCGATCTCGCTCGGCACCGTGATCGATGTGCTCTTCCACCCCGACGGGTCGGACGCCTCCACGATCGTCCACGACCTGCGCATCCCGCGGACGATCCTGGCGATCGCCGTCGGCGTCTCCCTCGGCATCGCCGGCGCGCTCATGCAGGGCCACACCCGCAACCCGCTCGCCGACCCCGGACTGCTCGGGGTCGAGGCGGGCGCGGCGTTCGCGGTGGTCATCGGCATCTACGCCTTCGGCGTCCAGGACCTCACCGGCTACGCGTGGTTCTCGCTCGCCGGGGCCGGCCTGGCCGCCGCGGCGGTGTTCGCGATCGGCTCCACGAAGGGCGGACCGGACCCGGTCTCGCTGGTGCTGGCCGGTACGGCGGTCAGCGCGCTGTTGCTGTCGCTCACCCAGGTCGTGGTCCTCCGCGACATCGACACCCTCGACGCCTACCGGTTCTGGGCGGTCGGCTCGGTGTCCGGACGCGGCATGGACGTCTTCTGGGAGGTGCTGCCGTTCATGGTCGCCGGTCTGGTGCTCGCCGGGCTGAGCGCCTCCACCCTCAACCTGCTCCAGCTCGGCGACGACGTCGCCGTCTCGCTCGGCATGCACCCGATGCGCTACAAGGTCATCGGGGTGCTCGGCGTGATGCTGCTGACCGGCGCGGCGACGGCGGCGTGCGGCCCGGTCGGGTTCGTCGGCCTCGTCGTGCCGCACGTGGCCCGCCACTTCGCCGGCGTCGACTACCGCTGGGTGATCCCCTACTCGGCCTTCATCGGCGGCCTGCTCGTCGTCGGCGCCGACGTGATCGGCCGCGTCGTCGTACGCCCCGGCGAGCTCCAGGTCGGCATCGTGATGGCGCTGATCGGCGGCCCGATCTTCATCTACCTGGTCCGCCGTACCCGGATGGTGCGGATATGAGCGTCCTGACCCGCGAGAAGAGCGAGCCCCGCTTCTCCCCCACCCTCAGCACGCCGCTGCGCGTCGGCCCGCTGTCCTGGCTGGTCCCGCTGCGCGCCGGGATCGCGGTGCTCGGCAGCCTGGTCGTGCTCGCCGTGCTGGTCGCCCTCGACCTGTCGATGGGCGACTTCGAGATCCCGATCTCCGACGTGGTCAAGACGCTGCTCGGTGGTGGCGACGCCGGGCAGCAGTTCATCGTGATGGAGCTACGGCTCCCCCAGACGCTGGTCGCGATCCTGGTCGGGGCGGCCCTCGGGCTGGCCGGTGCACTCACCCAGACCTTCGCCCGCAACCCGCTGGCCAGCCCCGACATCCTCGGCGTCACCGAAGGTGCCGCCCTGGGCGCCGTCGGCGTGATCGTGCTCGCCGGAGGTTCGGGGTACGGCGGCGGACTGGTGGCCGGCACCCTGCAGACCGTCGGGCTGCCGATGGCCGCTTTCGCCGGCGCGCTGCTGACCGCGACGCTGCTCTATGTCCTGTCGTGGCGTCGCGGCATCGACGGCCAGCGCCTGGTGCTGATCGGCATCGGCCTCAGCTTCGCACTCTCCGCCGGTACGTCGTGGCTGCTGGTCAAGGCCCGGATCGAGGACGCCGCGAGCGCCCAGGTCTGGCTCAACGGCTCGCTCAACGGTCGCGGCTGGGAGCAGGCGACCCCGCTGCTCTGGACCCTCGCGGTCCTGGTGCCGGTCTCGATCCTGCTCGCCCGCTCGCTCAACGCCCTACAGCTGGGCGACGACTCCGCGCGCGGTCTCGGCGTACGCCTGCAGCTCACCCAGCTGATGACGCTGGTCGCCGCCGTCGGCCTGGTCGCCGTGTCGGTGTCCGCGGTCGGACCGCTGGAGTTCGTCGCCTTCGTCGTCCCCCAGATCGCGCTGCGCCTGACCGCCGGCTCCCGCCCGCCGATGCTCGCCTCGATGGTGCTGGGCGCCTGCCTGGTCGTCGCGGCCGACTTCGTGACCCGGGTGATCATCCCGTTCCCGTTGCCCGCCGGCCTGGTGACCGCCGCCATCGGTGCGCCGTACCTGATCTGGCTGCTGCTCCGCCGAAACCGAAAGGTCTCAGCATGACAACCTCTCGCCTGCGCACCGAGGCCGTCACGATCGGGTACGGCGGCGACCCCGTCGTCCGCGACCTGTCGATCACGCTCGCCGACGGCAAGGTCACGACGATCGTGGGGCCCAACGGCTGCGGCAAGTCGACCCTGCTCCGGACCATGTCGCGGCTGCTGAAGCCCACCAGCGGCCGGGTGCTCCTCGACGGCGAGTCCATCCACGAGCTCCACACCCGCGACGTCGCGCGCACCATGGCGCTGCTGCCGCAGAGCCCGATCGCGCCGGACGGGCTGCTCGTGCGCGACCTGGTCGGCCGCGGCCGGCACCCGCACCAGCGGTGGTTCAGCCAGTGGTCGCCGGAGGACGAGCGGATCGTCGACCTGGCCCTCGAGATGACCGACACCGCCGACCTGCGCGACCGGCCGCTGGACCAGCTCTCCGGCGGGCAGCGGCAGCGCGCCTGGATCGCGATGACGCTCGCCCAGGACACCGACCTGCTGCTGCTCGACGAGCCGACGACGTACCTCGACCTCGCGCACCAGGTGGAGGTCCTCGACCTGGTGACCCGGCTCAACCGCGAGCGCGGTCGCACCGTCGTGATGGTGCTCCATGACCTCAACCTCGCGGCGCGCTACAGCGACACCATCGCCGTGATGAAGGACGGCGTCCTGGTCACCCAGGGCAACCCGACCGACGTCTTCACCCCCGCGATGCTGGCCGAGACCTTCGGTCTCGAGGCCGACGTGCTGCCGGACCCCCGCACCGGCCTGCCGATCATCGTCCCCACCTCCTCGGCCGCCTCGGTCGAGCTGTCCACCGATGCAGACACGAAAGAACTCGCCGATGCGCCGAACTCCTGAGACCCAGCTCCCTCTCCGCCGGCGCCGGCTCCTCGCCGCAGGCGTCGCCCTGGCGACCGCCGCCGTCCTCGCCGCCTGCGGCAGCGACGGGGGCGACGCCCCGGCCGCCGCCGGAAGCGCGACCCCCAGCGACGGCCCGTGGTCCTACACCGACGACCTCGGGCAGACCGTCGAGCTCGACCAGACGCCGACGCGGATCGCGGCGTACGGCGACGCGGCCGCCGCGCTGTGGAACTTCGGGGTCACCCCGGTCGCGATCTTCACCTGGATGGACCCGGCCAAGGACTCGATGTTCGACGGCCTCGACCTCTCGGAGACCGAGGTCGTCGGCAAGGTGTACGGCGAGATCAGTCTCGAGCAGCTCGCGGCCGCCAAGCCGGACATCATCGTCGCGACGTCGTACGACGGCGACACCCCCGACGAGATGTACGGCTTCAAGGACGAGACCCAGCTGGCAAAGATCAAGGAGATCGCTCCGGTCGTCGCCGTCGCCCAGGTCGGCTCGATGAAGGACGTGATCGAGACCAACGAGAAGCTCGTGGCCTCGCTCGGGGTCGACACCGGCGAGGGCAGCCAGGTCGCCGACGACAAGGCGGCGTTCCAGGCCGCCTCCGACGACCTGTCCAAGGCCGCCGAGAGCGGCCTCTCGGTGGTCCCGATGTATGCCGACGCGGACGGCCTCTACCTCGCCAAGGCACCCGACGACCCGGCGCTGAAGTACTACCAGGACATCGGGGTGAGCTTCACGAAGATGGGCGGCAAGGACTACTACTGGGAGATCCTCAGCTGGGAGAACGCCGACCGCTACGAGGCCGACATCTACCTCAACGCCACCCGCAACTCCTACTCGACCGAGCAGCTCGGTGAGCAGCCGACGTTCGCGCGGCTCGCGGCGTACCAGGACGGCCAGATCCACGACTGGGAGTCGCTGTCGATGGACTACCCGTCGCAGACGAAGTACATGGGGGAGCTCGCCGGCTGGCTGTCCTCCGACCAGGACATCGTCTCGTAGGTCCCGCTACGCCCAGGGGTCCTCGCGCCGCCACACCGTCGGGAAGTGGATGCTCACGCCCGACTCGGCGGCGAGCTCGTCCAGCACCCGCATGGTGACATCGAGGTCGTCCCCGAGGTAGGGCAGCGCCCGCAGCGGTCGGTCGAGCGGGCGGAAGAAGTCGTCCCAGTGGGTCAGCACCACACGCCGCGCGCCGACGGCCTCGACCGTCTCGGCCCAGTAGGTGCGGAGGTAGTCCTCGCTCTGCACCCCGAGCTGACCGACGCCGAGATAGGCGACGTCCGCACGTCGCCCGGCGAGCGAGCCCGCGACGTACCCGGCGCTCCCCTGCAGCAGCGCAGTCGGGCCGCTCGCGTGCTCGACCAGGATCGACCAGGCCTCGCCGCACTTGTAGGCACCGGCCTTCACGGGAGGTACGACGGGCTCGGTGATCTCGCCCGGGAACCGGTCCGGTGGGCAGTGGTGCGACTCGACCAGCGTGAGCGCGAACGCGCCGTACGTCATCGGCTCGCCGGGCGTGGCGACCCGGATGCGCGCGGCGGGCAGGCCGTGGCCGCGCCCGACGTACGCCGTCGACTCGCCGCCGACGAGATCCGCGCCCGTGCGGTCGGCGACCACGGCCGAGTCCATCGCGTGGTCGTAGTGGGTGTGCACCGGGAGCACCGCGGCCAGCCGCTCCACGCCCGCTCGGGACAGGACCGCGTCGATGCGCGCGAGGTCGGGGGCGACCTTGCCGAGCGCGACCTTCGCGAGCGAGGGCCGCGAGAAGAAACCGTCCGTCATCACGGCGGTCTCGCCGTCGTCGAGCAGCAGGCTCGCGACCCCGAGGAAGGTGACGCCGAGCGGCCCGGTGGCGGGCGGTACGTCGAAGCGGTGGGCGTACTGGCCGATGTCGGGGCGGCCGAGCTTGAGGCGCATGCGCGCACGCTACCGGCAGGACGCGGGCGTGCTGGTCAGTCCTTGACGGCCGGCGGCTCCGTCTTCGGGTCACCGTCGGCCGCGGCGGCGAGCTGCGGGACGTAGCGGTCGAGCAGGTACGGGATGCTCAGCGGCGTCACGAAGCTGTGCGCGACGTAGTAGCTGCCGTTGTCCTCCTCGTTGATGTCGAACCAGCGACCCTCGTCGTACGCCGTGGTGGCCTCGAAGAGCTTCTCCGTCTGCTTGTCGGCCTCGTAGTCGATCCAGACGGCGACCCCGACGTCCCCGAGGTCCGAGGTGCGCTCGGCGCTGAGCGAGACGCCGAACTCGCTGTCGTCGGCGTCGGTGATCAGCGGGTGCAGGTCGAAGCCCAGGTCGAGGAGCATCCGCGAGCGCGGGTCCTCGGGGCCGTAGAGGAAGAGGCCTTCGTACGGCGTGACGACGCCGGCGGTCTGGCCCTTGAACTCCGGGTGCTTCGCGGCCTCGTCGGTGATCCGCTTCTTGACCGAGTCGACCAGCTCCTGGGCGGCCTTCGGCTTGCCGATCGCGGCACCGAGGGTGAGTGCCGCCTCGTCCCAGGGGGTGCCGTAGTCGGTGTAGTCGCCGCTCTGCGCGACCACCGGGACGCCCATCGCCTTCAGCTTCTTGTAGTCCTGCTCGGTGAGGCCGGCGTACTGGCCGATGATCAGGTCCGGGGCGAGGGCGGCGACCTTCTCGAGCTCCACGCCGTTGGTGTCCTTGAGCACCGTGGGCAGCTCGGCGTCGCCGAGGTACTTCTGCGCCCAGGGGTAGACGCCCTGGAGCTTCTCGTCGCCGAACCAGTAGGTCACGCCGACCGGCACGATCCCGAGCGCCATCAGCGTGTCCTGGTCGGTGAGGCCGATGCAGACGACGCGCTCAGGCGCCTTCTCGATCGTCGTCTCACCCCACTTGTGCTTGATCGTGACCGGGAACGCCGACTCCTCCGGGGCGCTGCTCCCGGACGGCTTGGCGGCGCTGCCCGAGTCGCTGCCGTCGCTGCCGCAGGCGGCGAGGACCGGCGCGACCGCCAGGACGGAGAGGCCGGCGAGGAAGCTGCGGCGGGTGGGGTTCATCGTGCTCCTTGATGGATGGGGCGTGCAGGACGGGGTCAGGACGGGAAGGCGCGCGGCGCCTCGCCGGCGGCGGCCTGCTCGAGCATCGGCGTGAGCTTGTCGAGGACGTAGGCGCGGCTGAGCGGGGTGTCGAAGTAGACGGCGCCCGCGAGCGTGCCGTCGGTGTACACGGCGCGGTTCTCCTTGACAGCCGGCAGCGAGCCGACGGTGCCGAACTCCTGCAGGCTGTCGAAGCCCTTCTCGTCCTCGGTCGCGAAGACGATCACGTCGGCGTCGATCAGACCGACGTTCTCCGCGGAGATCTCGGCCTGCGAGCCCTCCGGGGCGTAGTCCTCGAAGCCGGTGGTCATCGTGAACCCGAGCTCGGTCAGGAAGTCGGTGCTCAGCCCGGGCGGGTAGACGTAGAGGATGCCGTCGTACGGCGCGCCCTGGGAGAACGTCGCGGTCAGGTCGGCCCACTCCGGGTGCTCGGCGGCGACCGCGGCGTAGTCGGCCTCGAGGTCGTCGACGATCTGCTGCCCGTCCGCCTCGCGGCCCAGGCCGCGCGCGATCTGCAGCACCTGGTCCTGCCACGGCGAGAAGAAGTCGTTGGCGCCTTCGTCGCTGGTGATCGTCGGCGCGATCGCCGACAGCAGCTGGTAGTCCTTCTTGGTCATGCCGGCGTTGGTGCCCACGATCAGGTCGGGGTCGAGCGCCGCGATCTTCTCGAACTCGAAGCCGTCGTCGGTCTTGAGCACCTCGGGGTGCGCACCGTCGAGCAGGTCGTGCGCCCACGGCCAGGTGGCGTCCGGCTGCTCGCCGTACCACTCGGTCACGCCGACGGGTACGACGCCGAGCTGGAGCAGCACGTCCTGCTCGCTGACGCCGACGCTGACGACCCGCTTCGGCTCCTCGGGCACGACCGTCTCGCCGAACTTGTGCTCGACGGTCGCCGGGAAGGTGCCGCCCGCGGCCGCCCCGGACGGCGCCGGGTCGGCGGCGGCGGGCGACTCGGAGTCGTCGGAGCCGCACGCGGTGAGCAGCAACGGGAGGGTCAACGCGGCGGTGACCAGGGCAGTACGCAGACGCATGAAGAGCTCGCTTTCTTAGGCGAGCCTAACCTTAGCGATGCCCCCGCGAGGCGCGCCACCGGGGTCCGAGACCTGGTACGCCGAGGTGGTTTCGAGGCTCAGGCCTAGCGCCCTTCACACCTCAACCACCGACACGGTGGTTGAGGTGCGAGCCGCGCTAGCGGCGAGCCTCGAAACCACCGCCTCCGTCAGCAGATGTTGTGCATCCAGCCGAAGGTGTCCTCGGCGCGACCGAACTGAATGTCGACCAGCTGCTGCCGGATCTGCTGCCACAGGCCTTGGCCACCCTCGGGGGTCGGGATCGAACCGCCGTCCCACTTGAGCTCGCCGACGGGGGTGATCACGGCCGCGGTGCCGCAGGCGAAGATCTCGGTGATGTCGCCGCTGGTGACACCCTCGCGCCACTCGTCGATGGAGAACTTCCGCTCCTCGACCTGGTGGCCGAGCTTGCCGGCGAGCTCGATGATGCTGGCGCGGGTGATGCCCTCGAGGATCGTGCCGGTCTCGGGGGTGACGATGTGGCCGTCGGCGTGCACGAAGTACATGTTCATGCCGCCGAGCTCCTCGACGTACTTGCCCTCCTGGCCGTCGAGGAAGACGACCTGGTCGCAGCCGTGCTTGGTGGCCTCCTGCTGGGCGACCAAGGAGCTGGCGTAGTTGCCGCCGGTCTTCGCCGCGCCCATGCCGCCGCGGCCGGCGCGGGTGTACTCCTCGGTCAGCCAGAGCGAGATCGGCTTCACGCCGCCCTTGAAGTAGGCGCCCGCGGGGCTGGCGATCACCATGAACGTGACGTGCTGGGACGGCCGCACGCCGAGGAACGCCTCGGAGGCGAACATGAACGGCCGCAGGTAGAGGCTCTTCTCCCCCGCGCCGTCCGGGACCCAGCGCTGGTCGACGGCGACGAGCGCGTCGACCGCCTGGACGAAGTCCTCGACCGGCAGCACGGGCAGCGCGAGACGGTGGCTGGAGCGCACCATCCGCGCGGCGTTCTCCTCCGGCCGGAAGGACCAGATCGAGCCGTCGTCGTGGCGGTAGGCCTTCATGCCTTCGAACGTCTCCTGCGCGTAGTGCAGGACGGCGGTCGCCGGATCCAGGGTGAGTGGACCGTACGGCTCGATCCGGCCACCGTGCCAGCCGGCGTCAGGTGTCCACTCGACGGTGAACATGTGATCGGTGAAGTGCTGGCCGAACCCGGGGTTCTCGAGGATCTCCGCGAGGCGGGCGTCGTCGACGGTCGTGGTCGACGGGGACGTGCTGATCTCCATGGGTGACAACTTAGTAGGCCTTCCAGGTAAATGCTCGGGTGGGCTGGAGGCGTGCCTGTGAGGGGACTGGACGTGGGAAACCGTCACGACACGCCGACGACGTCCGGCGCGTCGTACCCGTTTCACCGGTCAGCCGGTGAAACGGGGCAAGCGACGGCGGGCAGCCGTCAGCCGGCTACTCGCGCGGCGATGGCGTCGCCGACCTCAGAGGTACGGCGAGCAGCGCCGGGTGCGCGGGCGGCCAGGTCCTCGATCACCGCGGTCTCGATGGCCGCGGCGGCGTCGGCGTACCCGAGGTGGTCGAGCAGCAGGGACGCGGAGAGTACGGCGGCGGTGGGGTCGGCCTTCTGCTGGCCCGCGATGTCGGGCGCGGAGCCGTGCACGGGCTCGAACATGGAGGGGGCCGTCCGGTCGGGGTTGACGTTGCCGGAGGCCGCCAGGCCGATGCCACCGGTGATGGCGGCGGCGAGGTCGGTGATGATGTCGCCGAAGAGGTTGTCGGTGACGATCACGTCGAAGCGCGCGGGGTCCGTGGTCATGAAGATCGTCGCGGCGTCGATGTGCATGTAGTCGGTGGTCACGTCGGGGTACTCCGTGGCGACCTCCTGGAAGAGCCGCCACCAGACGGCGCCGGCGTGCACGAGGACGTTGGTCTTGTGGACCAGGGTGAGCTTCTTGCGCGGACGGCGCTGGGCCCGGGCGAAGGCGTCGCGGATCACGCGCTCGACGCCGAAGGCGGTGTTGACCGAGACCTCGGTGGCGACCTCGGCCGGCGTACCGACGCGCAGGGCGCCGCCGTTGCCGGTGTAGGGACCCTCGGTGCCCTCGCGGACGACCACGAAGTCAACGTCACCTGGGTTGGCCAGGGGCGACGACGCGCCCGGGAAGATCCGGGACGGCCGCAGGTTGACGTAGTGGTCGAGCTCGAAGCGGAGCTTGAGGAGCAGCCCGCGCTCGAGGATGCCCGGGGGCAGGTTCGGGTCGTTGGGCTTGCCGCCGACCGCGCCGAGGAGGATGGCGTCGTGCTCACGGATCTCGCCGAGCACGGACTCGGGCAGCACCTCGCCGGTGGTGAGGTAGCGCTCGGCGCCGAGGTCGTAGCGGGTCTGCTCGAACTTCACGCCGGCCGGTGACGCGACCTCGAGCACCTTGAGTGCCTCGGCGGTCACCTCCTGGCCGATGCCGTCGCCGGGGATGACGGCGAGCTTGATCGTGCCGGTGCTGGGTGGGTTCGAGTCAGTGGTCATGAGGCGAGAGGTTAGTTGTCGTCGGGGCGCTCGCCGCCGTTGTCCCGCAGGTCGAGCGACGCCTGGACGGCCTGGGTGATGTTCTCGTGGCTGCGCGGGTTGTCGGGGTGGTGCTGAGCCGGTCCCCACTCGGGGTACATGTCGTACATGGTTCTGCTCTCTCTCGTGTGTGTTCTCAGGTGTGGTGTCCGCACGGTCTCGACACACCTGGAACGAAGATGACCCGTTGCAAGAGAGCAATCGGCTCGTGGATCACACGAGATGAGAAAGAACCATCAGAAGCGGGTCGCGCCGTACTGCTGGGCGCTCCATCGCGGCGGAGGCATCTTCGATCCAGATGTATCGAGAGGCCGTCAACGCCGAATCACCGCGGCGAGGTGGCCTCTCTCAGGCCCCGCCGCGGTAAGCGATAAGTACGAAGACGCTCCGCATGGTGAGTGCACGGTACGCCGACCCGGGCGCGACGGTCAGCCGATTTCGCAGAGTGTTCGCCATCCGAGACGCCCGTCCCGCAATGAAAGACTCGTTCCATGAGCGCTCCCCCCGACGTCCCCGAGATCGTCCAGCGTGCGTTCGATGTCTCCCGCAAGGCCGGCTATGCGTCGTTCTGCCGCAACGAGACCGGCCGACTGCTGGCCACCCTGGCCGCTACCCGTGCGGGCACGATGGCCGAGTTCGGCACCGGCTGCGGCGTGGGTACGGCGTGGCTGCGCTCCGGCGTACGCGGCGACGCGAAGATCCTGAGCGCCGAGCTGGACGCCAAGCTCGGGGACGCCGCGGCACTGATCTTCGAGGACGACCCGCAGGTCGAGGTGCGCTCGGCCGACTGGTCGACGCTGCTCGACGAGGGCCCGTTCTCGCTCCTCTTCCTCGACTCCGGGGAGCCCACCGAGGTCAGCGTCGACTCGATCGCCGACCTGATGGAGCCGGGCGGGCTCGTGGTGCTCGACGACTTCGCGCCGTGCGAGATGTGGCCGCCGGTCACCTACGGACGCGTCGACACCCTGCGCGAGCAGTGGCTGACCGACGAGCGCTTCACCGCCGTCGAGGTGCTGGTCGCTCCCGACGCGTCGGTCGTGATCGCCACCAAGCGCTAATTGGTGGTGGTTTCGAGGCTCAGGCCTGACGGCCTTCGCACCTCAACCACCGAGCTCGGTGGTTGAGGAAGGACGAAGTCCTGTCTCGAAACCACCGAAGCCCTACTCCCCTTCCGTCGCCCGGCGTACGACGATCCGGGTCCAGGCGCCGACGTAGATCCGGTCGTCGGCGGAGACCTCCTGCTTCTGCCCGGGCGGGACCGGCGTCGTCGGCAGGGCGCCGACGTTGCCGCCGACGTACGTGCCGTTGGAAGAGCCCAGGTCCTCGACCCACCAGCGGCTGCCGTCGGTCGTGAGCTGGGCGTGCCGGCGGCTGATGCCGTTGTCGGACGACAGGTCGATGTCGGGCGTGATGTTGCGGCTGCGTGAGGTACGGCCGATCAGCACCGAGGTGTTCTTGAGCTGGACGACGAGCGGCAGCCCCGGCGACGGGAGCGGGTCGGTGGACTTCTGGTCGACGTACCAGTCGGGGTCGATCCAGATCTCCGCGACCCAACGGTCCGTGAGTGCTGGCGACGGGTTGGCTCCGGCGTCGGGCACGGTCGGTGCCGGGACCGGGACCGTCGGCGGACTGACCGGACGCGGCATGGACCCGGTGGTGAAGTCGTAGCCGCAGGCCTCGCAGAAGAGCGCGTTGGCCGGGTTGGCCGCCGAGCAGTTCGGGCAGGTGCCGGCGTCGGGTGATGCGTCGGACACGGCGGCCGGCGCCGCCTCCGGCGAGGGTGCGGCACCCATCGCGATGCCGCAAACGTCGCAGTAGTCGGTCGCCGTCGTCTCGTGCCCGGCCGGACAGGTGCTCACTTCTTGATCCGGGTGGTCTTCGTCGAGGCGGTGTCGAGGGCCATCTCGTCCGCCTTGGCCACCGCCGCCTTGAGCCGGACGGTGCCCTCCTTCTCGTCGTCGATGTCGACCACCTTGCGCAGCTTGGACGTCGCCTCGTCGTTGCCCGTCTCGGCGGCGAGCTGTACGGCGCGGCCGAGCTTGGTCGTGGCGGTCGCCTCGTCACCCGCGGCCTTGGCGGCGAGTCCCTCCTGGATCATCGCGGCGAGCTCGGTCTGGCCGGTGTAGTGGGCGACCTGCTGGTCGATCCGGGCGGTGAGCTCGGAGTTGCTCGACCAGGTCGCCTTGACCAGGCCCTGGGTCACGACGTCGGCACCGATCGCGAGCTGCACCCGGGCGGCGAGCTGCTCCTGGCCGATCGCCTTGGCGGCGACCCGGACGCCGACGTGGTAGTCGCGGGACTCGTCGGCCCAGGCGCCAGTGGGATAGCCGCCGGTCAGCGGGTTGACCTCGACCCGCCGGTCGGTCAGGTCCTCGACCGAGGGCGAGACCTGCCGTACGAAGAGGATCTGGGCGCCCTGCGGGGTCCACACCCGCAGCTGGGCATCCGCGACGCCGCGCGACATGGAGGCGCGCATCATCTGCTGGAACTGCGCCTGCATCTGGGCGGGCTCCGGGATGATGTCGACGGTGCCGAGCAGTGCCTGGGAGATCCGGCGGACCTCCTCGACCACCCAGTCGGTGCCGGCGCCGCGGCAGTCGCACTGGAAGTAGCCGGTGGCCCGGGTGATGGCCGTGTCGAGCGCACCCGGCCGCTCCCGGTTCTCACCGTCGGTGAGCAGGATCGCGTGCCGCTGGGTCACCTCGGGCACCGACGCGAAGATGGTGCCGGCGAGGTCGAGCCAGGTGCTGATCGCCGTGCCGCCGGCGCCGCTGAACCGGCCGATCGCCTCGCTGGCCTCCTCGCGGGACGCCGGGCTCATCCGGACCATGCCCGGTCCCGACGACACCTTCGGGTAGGCGAGCTCGGCGTGGTCGGAGCCGGAGATGACCGCGAACCAGGTGCCGTCCACGATCTCCGCGAGCGCGGCCTGGGCGGCGGAGCGGGCGGCCTGCATGGTCTCCGGGCCCATCGAGCCGGAGGTGTCGACGATGATGATCTCGCCGGCCGCTCCCCCGCCGGTCTGGCCGGCGGTGCCGGCCCCGGAGCAGGTCACGGTGACGATCGCGTTGACGTCGGTGCCTCCGTCCGGGAGGAACTCGTTCTGGTAGACGCTGGCGGTGAACTCAGCCATCGGACTCCTCCTGGTGGTCGAGCTGGTGGTCGAGCGCGGGTGCACTGGCATTCTGCACCCGCGCCACGGCGGCGGTGATGTTGTCGCGACCGCCCTGGGCGTTGGCGAACGCCGTTAGCGCGAGCGCGAGCTCGAGAGGTACGGCGGTGCCAGCCACAGCGACCTGGGCGGCCAGCGCCTCGGGCTCGGACGCGTAGTTCCACAGGCCGTCGGAGCAGGCCAGGACCCAACCCGGGCTGGTGATCTCGAGCTGCCCGGTGCGTGGCGTGATGTCGGGTGCGTCGCGTCCTAGCCACTTGGTGATCGCATGCGCCTGGGGTGAGGTCTCCGCGATAGCACGAGGTACGCCGGCGTCCATCTGCTGCTGGGCGGCCGAGTCGTCGACCGTGAGCTGGACGGCGGGGCCGCCGTCGGGCAGCCAGTAGACGCGCGAGTCGCCGATGTTGGCGTAGGCGAGCAGGCTGCCCTCCACGACGGCGACCGCGAGGGTGGCCGACGCGGGGTTGGTCGAGGCCGGGTCGGTCACCGAGACCACAGCGGCGTTGGCGGCGGCCGCCGCGGTCACGAAGACCTGGGTGATCGCGCTCGCCCGGCTGGCCGGCGTACCCATCCCACGGGGGAACGGCGTGCGCAGGGCCTCGCGCGCGGCCTTGGCGCCGGCCAGCGACGCGACGTCGGAGTCGATGGAGTTCGAGACCCCGTCGAGGACGACCAGGACCGCCCGCTCACCCGGTGCCTCGGAGGCGAGGAGCGCCATGGCGTCCTCGTTGCGGTGGTGGACGATGCCGCGGTCGCAGACGCCGGCGACCCAGGAGGCCGGCGTCTCGCGGAAGTGGTCGCGCTCGGTCGGGGCCTTGGCGCCACAGGTCTCGCAGTAGCCGTCTGCCCCGACGACGCCCTGGCAGACCAGGCACGGCCGCGGACCGGGGTCGGCCACGGGGTCGGTCGGCCTGCGGCGGGTCGGGGCGCTGATCGGGCTGAGGTCGTCGAGCGCGGGCGCAGCGACCGGCGCAGCAGGCGCCTCGCCGCCGAGCGAGGCCCCGCAGCTCTCGCAGAACTTCGAGCCCGTCGCGGCGACGGCGCCACAGGACGGGCAGGTGGTCTCGGTCATGTCAGCGTCCAGCTCCGTACGGCGTTGGCCTGGTTGACGAGCCCGACCCGGTCCTCGCGGAGGGGGGCGTCGCGGGCGAGGGCGCGATAGGCCGTCTCGAGCCCGTCGCGCAGCCCGTCCTCCGTCGCCGGGTGGCTGCCCACCGTGGGCTCGGGTCGGCTGGACGCAGCACCCAGTGCGGCGGCGTTGCCGGCCGTCACCACGTCCAGTGCCTGGCTGAGGATGCGCACCGTGTAGCGCTGGCGCGCGATCGGATCCATCGAGACCGACTCGATGCTGCGCATCGCCTGGTCGAGCACGGCGAGGTCGCTGCCGCCGCCGGCGAGGAGCACCTCGGCGCGCAGCTGACGGCTCTCCGGGTAGCCCCGGCTCGTCGACGGCACCTGGTCGAGCGCCGCGACCGCGCCTGCGGTGTCCAGGCGGTCGGCGCGGACCCGGGCGAGGCCGAAGGCCGAGGGGGCGACGTACGTCGCGTCCGTCGCCGCGCAGGTGATGTAGAGACCCTCGGCGACGTCGGGCAGGCCGCCCTTCTCGCAGGCGATCGCCAGGGCCAGCTTGGGCGCGAGCTCGCCGGGCACCTGCTGGTAGACGGCGTTGAACGCCGACTGGGCGGCAGGCCAGTCCTGCTCCTGCATCGCGGCGAGCCCGTCGATCCAGAGCGCGCGCCAGTCCCAGGGGTCCTGGGCGAGCAGCTCGTCGGCGTACGCGTGGGCCTGGGTGGCGTCGTGCATCTCCAGCGCCGCCTGGGCGCGAGCCAGCAACACCTCGGCGGTCGCCTCGGGGGCACCCTCGAGGTCCTTCAGCCGCTGTGCCGGGTCCTCGCTGCCGACGCTGGACAGCCAGGCGTGCTGGTCGTCGGTGGTGTCGGGGCGCAGGGCCGGCAGCTCGGACCACGAGAGCACCGAGACGGAGGCGGCCGGAGCCTCGAAGAGCACCGACGCGGCCGAGGTGAGCGCGGTGCCGGCGGTGCGGGCGGCGACGACCTCCCTCAGCACACCGAGCAGCTGGCCGCGCAGCTCGTCGGCCGAGGCGAACCGGTCGGCCGGGTCGGCGGCGCAGCACTTCGCGATCAGGTGGTAGAGCGAGTCGTGCCGGGTGAAGAGGGGCGTGGACTCCACGGGCGGAAGCGTGTGGAGGTAGGTCCCCTGGTAGCCGCGGAACTCCATGCAGAGCACCACCAGCGTGCGGCCGATCGTGTAGACGTCGCTGGCGACGCTCGGCCCGACCTCGGCGACCTCGGGCGCCTGGTAGCCGACAGTGCCGTAGATCGCGGAGTCCTGGTCGTCGATGCGGCGTACGCCGCCGAGGTCGATCAGCTTGACCGCGTCGCCGACCTGGATCAGGTTGTCGGGCTTGAAGTCGCAGTAGACGAGCCCGAGGTCGTGGAGGTACTGGAAGGCGGGCAGCACCTCGAGGATGAAGGCGAGCGCCTGGTCGACCGGGAGGGCGTCGTACGCCCCGTTGTTGTCGCGCATCCGCTGCTTGAGGATCTGCTTGAGCGACTTGCCGCCGACGTACTCCATGACGATGTAGCCCGCGCCCTCGTGGGTCACGAAGTTGTAGATCTCGACGATCAGCGGGTGCTCGACCTGGGCGAGGAACTGCTGCTCGGCGATGGCCGCGGCGAGCGCGTCCGGGTCGCCGGAGTTGAGCAGGCCCTTGAGGACCACCCAGCGGTTGGAGACGTTGCGGTCCCGGGCGAGGTAGATCCAGCCGAGGCCGCCGTGCGCGATCGCGCCGACCACCTCGTACTGACCGCCGACGACGTCGCCGGGCTGCAGCTTCGGGGTGAACGAGAACTCCTGCCCGCACTGAGGGCAGAAGCCCTCCGTGCGTCCCGGCTTGCCGTCGATGCTGCGGCCGATCGCGTTGCCGCACTTGGAGCAGGTGCGCTTCTCCTCCGGGACTTGCGGGTCGGGGTTGATCGCCTTGCTGGCGTCGACCGCGGGAGCCGGGGGTACGACGGTCAGCCCGGCGCCGAGGCGGGCCGCGCGCACCCGCTGGGACCCCGACCGCGTACGGCGGGTGGAGGTCGTCCCGGACGACTGCGCGAGCCGCGAGCCGATCGCGGCGGACTGCACCTTGCTGGCCGAGGTCGCGACCGAGGCGTCACCGCCCGACAGCGGCTGCGCCTCCTGCGCCACGCTGCCGGCAGGCGAGCCGCACACGTCGCAGTAGCCGTCGAGGATCGAGCCGGTGCAGCCGGGCTGGGTGCACCCGGTGCCGTCCGCGGCACTGGCAGACGCGACACTGGCGGCCGCTGCGGCCGGCTCGGCGGCCATCCCGCAGACGTCGCAGTAGCCGTCGGCGATGGTGCCGCCGCAGCCGGGCTGGGTGCACTTCATGCGGACTCCTTCGAGTGGTCGACCCAGGTCTGGTAGGTGCCGACGAGCTGGCGGCAGACGGCGATCGGCGCCGGCTCGCGGGCGATGACCTCGCGGGCCCGCCGCTCGCTGTCGGCGAGGTCCGGGCGCTCGGCGACTCCCAGGGCGCGGGCCTTGGCGACGTACGCCTCGAGCAGGTCCAGGAGCTGGCTGCGCTCGGCGAGCGCGTCGGCGTACTTCTGCTGCGCGAGGGTGAGCGCCTGCGAGACCCGGTCGAGCCGCTGGAGGTAGGGGCCGATCCGCTCGGGCGTGTTGGGGATCGGGCCGAGCGCCTCGACGTCGGGTACGGCGTACCGCGGCGACGGGTCGACGGTGCGGACGCACGTCGCCGCGAGCAACCGCAGCGCCTCGGCCCGCGCCACCAGGTCGGCGCGCAGCTCGCGCGCCGACACGAGCTGGTCGCGGGCGTCGCGCCGCTGTGCGTTGCCGACGATCAGGTCGCGCTCGAAGGTCGCGGCGTCGCTCTCCAGCGGCGCGAGGAGGCCGCCCACGTCGGCGCCGCGCTGCGCCCGCTCGGTGACGTCGGCCAGCCGTTGGAGCAGCCCCGCCAGCCGCTCGACGGCGGCGTCCCGGGCTACCGCCGGCTCCAGGCCCACCTGGTCGCGGACCCGCTCGAGCTGGGCGCGCAGGTCCTTGATCCGCGCAGCGGCGGCGTCGGCGCCCGGCATCAGCGACAGCGTGGTGCGCAGCTGACCCGCCAGCGCGTCGGAGAGCCGGCAGGCCTCGGGCAGCGACACGGCCAGCGCGTCCTGGGTGTCCAGGGTGCCGTCGAGGCGGCCCCAGATCAGGGTGGTGATCTTGGTGCGCTCGGTGACGCCCACCCGGCCGCCGTCCCACGTCGCCCACAGCAGCTGCCAGCGGTCGGAGACCGCCTTCCACAGCGCGAGCGACAGCATCATGTCGGACGCGACGTCGGCACCGCGCTGGGCGGCCAGGGCGGCGCTGTCGAGCTCGTCGAGCTCCGTACGCCGCGCGCGCACCCAGTCGTCGAGCGCGCCCAGGTAGACCTGCAGCACGGCCGGTTCGGGCGCGGTGCCGATCGCGCCGGGTGCGACGGGGGCGGTCGTCATGGGCAGCTCATCGACCGTAGACCGGGGTCGGCTGCGTCGCGTCCACCTTCAGCGAGGGCTGGAACCACTTCGCGTACGACGCCTGCCACGACCCGTCGGCGCGCATCCGCTCGAGGACGCCGTTGATGAACCGCACCAGGTCGACGTCGTCGGCGTTGACGCCGATCCCGTACGGCTCGTCGGTCAGTGCCTCCCCCGTGACGACCACGGCGTACGGGTCCTGGGCCGCAAGCCCGGCGAGCACCGTGTCGTCGCCGGTGATGGCGTCGGTCTCACCGTTCTGGAACTTCAGCAGGCAGCCGGTGTGGTTGCCGGCCGTGACCGGGATGGCGTCGGGCGCCAGCTCCTGGATCTGGTCGAGGCTGGTGGTGCCGGCCGGGGCACAGGCCCGCTTGCCGGAGAGGTCGGCGACCTTGGTGATGCCGGAGCCCTTCTGGACCAGGATCTTCTGGCCGGAGTGGAAGTACTCCGCCGAGAACGCGATCTGGTCCCAGCGGCTGCAGTTGATCGTCATGTTGCGCGCGACGATGTCGACGTCGCCGGACTGCAGCAGCGGGATCCGGTCGGCCGCCGAGATGACGCGCAGCTGCACGTGGCCCTTCGCGGTGCCGAAGATCGCCGCCGCGACCTGGTTGACCATGTCGATGTCGAAGCCCTCGATCACCCCGGTGAACGGGTTGCGCGACGCCAGCAGGTAGCTGTCTCCCGAGACGCCGGCGACCAGGAACCCGCGATCCCGGATCTCGGCCATCGTCGAGCCCGCCAGCAGATCGCGTGGCGCCGGCAGACCACCGGCCACCGGCGCGTAGGAGCGGGTGGGGTTGCCGGTGTCGGTGCACGGCGCTGTCGAGGCCGGTGCGGCCGGCTCCGGCACGACCGCCTGCGGGACGGGTGTGGCCGAGTAGCCGCAACCGGTCAGCACGAGCAAGGTGGCGGCGACCACCACGGCACGCAGTGTCGTACGACGGCGCTTCATGCGTACTCCCTCCGTCGCAGCCCGATGCCCCAGACAGCCAACCCCGCCGCGGCGATGCCGAGCAGCAGCGTCACGATCGCCAGGACCAGGATGCCGGTGTTGCCGCTGCGCAGCGCGTCGGTGGTCTGGGCGCCGGACTCGCTGATGACCTGCTGCGACCGCTCGTCGAACGCGTCCAGCTTGGCCGTCGACCCAGCGTCCTCCTGCGTGGTCGCGAGCTCGACCGCCGCGTCGTACCGCCCGCCGTCGTCGAGGGAGACGATCTCCTCGTGCACGGTGACGTAGTCGTCCCACATCGGTCTGGTCACGTCGGACGCGTTGTCCTTCACGACGGCCGAGGCCGCGGCCCACCGGTCCTCGTAGACCTGGCCGGACCCGCGGGAGATCAGGCGGAGGCTCTCGTTGGCCTTGGCGTCGTTGCCCGCGGTCCGCGCCGTGGACTCCTGGTACGACGTCTGGTAGCTGCCGTCGCGCAGGTCGCTGTTGTTGCCCGCCTGGACGGCGGCGACCACGAACGCGACCAGCGTCAGGACGACGACCGTCAGGGCGGCGGCCGCGATGCCGAGGTTGATCCGCCGCCGGAAGCGGCGGGCCAGCTGACGGTTGACCCACCAGAGCACGCCGAGCGCGGCCAGCCCGGGAAGCAGGATCAGGAAGGGGTGCTGGGCGCCGAGCTCGTCCTCGGCGCGCTCGGCGTTGGCCGCGACCAGTGCCTTGGCGATCGGGATCGCGGAGCCCTCGACACTGGTGTCGCGGAGTCCGGTCGATGCAGTGCGGAGGTACTCGGCGCCGACCGGGAACCCCTGGCGGTTGTTGGCCCGAGCCTGCGCGATCGTGGCGTTGTAGTCGGTGACGGCGGTGCTCAGGTCGGCGAGCGCCTCGCGGTCGGCCGGCTGCGCCTCGGCCGCCTCGGTGATCTGGCGGGTGACGGTCTCGATGGCCTCGTCGTACGCCGCCCGCTGCTCCGGAGGCTCGAGGCCTCCGGTGAGGAAGGCGGTCGTGGCGAGGGCGTCGGCGCGGAAGAGCGTGGACTGGATGTTCTGCACCCGGACCAGCTGCTCGGTGTTGTCGGCCGCGGCACGGTTGGAGTGCCAGGCCAGGGCCTGCAGACCGGCCGTCAACGCCGCGAAGACCAAGCAAGCCAGCACGGCGAGGACCTGCCACCGGTTCAGGAGCCTCGGCACGTCCTCGGTGCGAGCGGCCTTCGTCTGCGGCGGTGGTGCGACCTGGGTCTGGGTCATGCGGTCTCCTCTTCGACCGGCTCGAGGTCCTCGGCGAGGATCGTGCGCAGCTGTTCGACGGTCGGCGTCTCGATGTCGCGCAGCCGCCAGGCGTGGGCGCCGATCGCCGCCTCGAGCAGGTTGCGCACATAGCGAGCATTGCCGAAGGTCGGGCCACGCGTCACGGTTCCGACAATCTCGCGGAGCCGGGTGATGACCGGCTCGGCGACGTCGTACTCTGCGGCGGTCGCCATCACCTGAAAGATCGAGGCCAGCTCGTCGTCGGTGTAGTCGGCGAAGTCGATGGTCGTGCGGAAACGGCTCTCGAGGCCGGGGTTCTGGGCGATGAAGACCGCCATCGGGAGCGGGTAGCCGGCGACGATGACCACCAGGTCGTCGCGCCTGTCCTCCATCTCCTTGACCAGGGTGTCGATCGCCTCGGTGCCGTACTGGTCACCGGAGAGCGAGTAGGCCTCGTCGATGAACAGCACCCCGCCCACTGCCGACTTCACGACCTCGGCCGTCTTCATGGCGGTCTGCCCGAGGAACCCGGCCACCAGCTCGGAGCGGTCGACCTCGACCAGCTGGCCCTGGGAGAGCAGGCCGAGCGCGCGGTAGATCCCGGCGACCAGCCGGGCGACCGTGGTCTTGCCGGTGCCGGGGTTGCCGTTGAAGACCAGGTGCCGGGTGATCGTCGTGGCCTTGAGACCGGCCTCGGCGCGCAGGCCCTCGACCCGGAGCACGGCTGCCTGGCGGTGGATCTCGGCCTTCACCTCGCTCAGCCCGACGAGGGCGTCGAGCTCGGCGAGCAGCTCCTCGACCGACTTCGGCTCGGGCTCCGGAGCGGGCGCGGGCTCGGGCGGTGCTGCCGCAGGAGGCTGGACCGGCGGCGCCGCCTGGGCCGGACCGGGCGGCGCTTCGACGAGCTGGGCGGCAGCGGCCGTCGCCGCGTTGCCGACGGTGCGCGGGGTCGCCTCCCCCAGGGTGCTGCCGGCCAGCGCGACATCCGCGAGCGCCTGGGCGTACGCCGGCGCGTGTGCCGACCGGGTCAGGGCGAGGGCACTCATGGTCGGCGTGGGCGCGGATCGGTAGCGGCGGCCCTTGGACGCGGCGTCCATGAAGTCCTCGGCGGTGCGCCCGCCGCCGGTCTGCTCGGCCCAGTCGACGTACGCGCCCCGGGCCGGCTCGGCGACGGTGGCGGCCAGCCGCTCACCCTCGGTCCGTGCCTCGGCCGGGTTCACACCTGCGGCCGTCGCGGCGGCCTCGAGTGCCAGCAGTGCCTCTGCGAGGTTCATGACGGTGGTCCCAGCGTGAGGTCGGGGCCGGACGGCGTACCGAACTTGGCCTGCAGGAACATGCCGTGCGCGATCAGCGCCTGGGCGTCGGCACGGTTGGCGGCGTCGAGGATCTTGTCCATCGTCGAGGCGAGCAGCTCGAGCTGGTCGACCAGCACCATCAGCGAGGTCTTGTAGCCGTCGATCGGGCGGGTGTCGGCCCACTCACGGGGCAGTCGCAGGTAGCCGCCGACCGCCTCGGGCAGGTAGTCGGTGGCCGTCGCCATCACCGAGTAGCTCTCGATCGTGCCGGCGCCGAGGTGCCGCAGCTGCGGCAGGGTGTCCCGGATCGTGCGGGCGATCCGCTGCACCCGCGACGTGATGATCGGCGGCGCATTGCCCTCGACGAGCATCGCGTTGACGCGGTTGAGCGCGGCCAGGATGTCCTGCTCGGTCGGGACGGAGGGGATGGCCGAACCGGCCGCCTCGTCCTCACCACGTAGGCGCCCCAGCCACGACTTCAGACCCACGGTCAGGTGGTCGGCAACGTCGAGAGGTCGAGGGTGCCGGCCGCGTTGCGCGCGTCGTGGGCCTGGACGCGGTCGAGGTAGGCGCGCGACTTGTCGACCTCGGTCTCGAGCACGCCGATCGTCGCCGACATCGAGTCCAGCGCCTTGAGCTTGAACTCGTCGATGGAGTCCATGGTCGCGTAGATGTTGGCGAACGCCGCCTGCAGCTGCTCGATCCCGATGCTCGAGGACGCCGCCTGGTCCTGGATCGCCGCGGAGTTGTCGCGGAGCATCTCGGAGGTCCGCTGGATTATCCCGGACGTGGTGCTGTTGAGCGCGGTGATCTGGTCGAGCACCAGCGCCTGGTTGCCCAGCGCCTGGGCCACGATGACCGCCGTACGCAGTGCGGAGATGGTCGTCGTGGACGCGCGGTCGACGCCCTTGATGAGCTCGATGTTGTTCTTGATGATGATGTCGATCGCCAGGTAGGACTGGATCGAGACGGCCAGCTGGGTCAGCAGGTCCTGGTGCTTCTGGCGTACGTAGAAGAGCACGTCCTGGGACAGCGCCTTCGCGGCGTCGGGGTCCGACAGCTCGAGCTCGGCGATCTTTGCCGACAGCTTGGTGTCCAGGCGCTCGGCGACGTAGACGTACTGGTTGAGCCTGCCCATGGACGCCCACAGGTTGGTCTTCTCGAGGTTGAGGGAGACGTTGTCCTTGGTCAGCTCGTCCTGGCCGTTGCGCAGGCTGTGCAGGATCCCGTTGAGCTGGCTCTGCGCGGACTGGTACTTGCGGAAGTAGTCGGTGACCTTGTCGCCGAAGGGCAGCAGGTCGAGCCACTTGCGCGCGCCGGTGGCCTGGCTCGGGTCGAGGTCCTCGACCGTACGACGCAGCTCCAGCAGGGTCTTGCCGACGGTCGAGCCCTGGGCGATGCCGCCCTCCTTGAGGGCGCGCACCGGCTGCTCGAGCATCCGGTTGGACGTCTCCGCCGCCTTGCGGATGTCGGCGTCGCCCATGGTGCGCACGCTCTCGGCCTGGGCCGCGAACTCCGGGCTGTTGACCGCGGTCGCGCTCAGCGCGGTCATGAAGCCGTCGACCTTGGCGTCCAGCTCGGGCAGCGCCTCCGCGGAGACCTGGGGTGCCATCCGAGGCGCCTGCGTGGTCGTCACCGCGGCCGGCGCCTCGGGCGCCGTCAGCGTGATCACCGGCTCAGGCGGCGCGAGCGGCGCGACGGCCGCCTCGCCCTGGTCCTCGGTCATTGACGTCCCCTCCCGATTGGTGTGCCGGAAGTCTGTCAGATCTGCCCCATCGGTGGTTGAGGTGCGAGAGAAGCGAGCCTCGAAACCACCCGACCTACGTCAGATGTCGGTCGGCATCACGTTGGTGCCCGAGCGCATCCGCTCGCGGTAGCTGCCGGTCGGGAAGTCCCGGTCGACCAGCTTCTCCATGAAGCCCTTGAGCGTGCGGGTGCCGTACGGCGGCGCGACGTGGTCGACGACCGACCAGTACTTCGCGGCCTCGAGGTAGAACACGACCGGCTTGAGCTGCTTCGTGACCTTGCTCAGCTTGGACAGGCGGGCGATCTTCTTGTCCCAGCTGGCCATCGTGACGACCTCCCACTTGGGCTCCTTGCCGTTGAGCTCGAACATGAACTCACCGGCGCCCTTGAGGGTGACCGTGTTGTCGGCCGTCCACGGACCGCCGACCGGCAGGATCCGGCCGATCGCGTCGTCGTTGAGCACCTGGTTGACGATGAACTCGGCGAGGTCCTCGCGCGCGATCGGGTTGACCACGTTGTACTCACCGTGGTCGTAGATCCGGTACGCCAGGTCGTTCTTCACGTCACCGAAGGCGACGGAGAGGTAGGGGAAGTACGCCGTCGGCCGGATGATCGTCCACGGCACGTAGCCGTGGTGCTGGCCGATCAGCTCGCCCTCGACCTGGATCTTGTAGACCTGCGGGATCAGCTCGGGGCGGTAGACGCCGTAGTCGCTGATGTGGATGAACTGCTTCACGTCGTGCGCGACGGCGGCCTTGATGCCGTGGACGACGGCCTCGTGGTCGACCTGGCGGCAGTCCTCGGCGTCGTTGGGCTTGCGGCCGCTCAGCAGCGAGATCACCACGGCGGTCGGCGCGGCGGCGACCGCGGCGGCCACGTCGGCGGCCTTGGTCGCGTCTCCGACGATGACCTCGGCGTCGGCGTACTCCGCCTCGTTCTTGACCTCGCCGTTGCGGGCGAGCACGGCGGGGCGGTAGCCGCGCCGGGCCAGCTCGGGGACGAGTGCGCGACCGATGTAGCCGGTGCCGCCGAGGACGAGCACGCGCTCGCCGTTGCCATTGCCCGTCGGGCCGGTGACGTACGTCGTCGACTCGGTGCTCAGGACGCGGTCGAGCAGCTCGTGGCTGTGCTTCTGTGCCGCGCTGACGTCGAGATTGGTGATGGTGCTGTAGGCCATGTGTAGATCATATACACATGGCGTGGTTGAGGTGCGAGGAGCGCTAGCGACGACCACCGGTGGTTGAGGTGCGAGGAGCGCTAGCGACGACCACCGGTGGTTGAGGTGCGAGGAGCGCTAGCGACGACCACCGGTGGTTGAGGTGCGAGGAGCGCTAGCGACGAGCCTCGAAACCACCCGTCGAGCGCGGCGCGATCGTCCACGCCGGCAGCCAGAGCTGGGTCAGCGGCCCGATCGCGAGCGCGTAGAGGACCGTGCCGAGACCGAGCGTGCCGCCCAGCAGCAGGCCGATCACCACGACGGTGACCTCGATCCCCGTGCGCACCACCCGCAGCGAGCGACCGCTGCGCCGGGCGAGCCCGGTCATCAGCCCGTCGCGCGGACCGCGGCCGAGCTGGGCGCCGATGTACATCGCGCTCGCCAGCCCGCAGAGGACGATCCCGCCCACCATCAGGGCGATCCGCAGCGCCATCGAGTCCGGGCGGTCGAGGAGCGCGAGGGTGGCGTCGGCGGAGAAGCCCACGACCAGCGCGTTGGAGATGGTCCCGAGCCCGGGCTTCTCGCGCAGCGGGATCCACAGCAGCAGCACCACGAAGCTCATCAGCACGACCGCCTGACCGAGAGTGATCGGCACGTAGCGGATCAGGCCGGAGTGCAGCACGTCCCACGGCGCCAGACCGAGGTCGCCGCGCACCATCATCGCCAGCGAGACGCCGTACGCGACCAGGCCGACGTACAACTGCGGGAGCCGGCGGGCCAGGCGGCCGGTGCGCAGCTGAGCGAGGGGGCCGAGGTCGGCCAGGGTCATCGTGGTCACGCGTCCACCATGAGGCAGATTGGCCTTCTCTTGAATAGCCAGTCGTGGAAGAGTGGCCTGCATGCCAACCGCGATCAGCGCCTCCCGCGTGGCCACTCTCGTGGGCAACTTCGACCGCTCCCCCGCGTACGCCGGCCTCGCCGACGCCCTGGTCCTGCTGATCGGCGACGGTCGGATCGCGGTGGACACCCGGCTGCCCAGCGAGCGCGAGCTCACCGAGGCACTGGCCGTCTCACGGACCACGGTGACCCGGGCGTACGCCGCCCTGCGTGACGCGGGCTATGCCGAGGCCCGTCGCGGTGCCGGGACGTTCACCCGGGTGCCCGGCGGCCGCAGCCGCGCCCACGACCGGGCGCTGCTCCCCCGGCCCGGCGACGGCGACGCGATCGACCTCAACTGCGCGGCTCCGTCCGCCCCACCCGGCATCGCCCACGCGTACGCCGACGCCGCGGCCGAGCTCCCGGCGTACCTCGGCGGGCACGGCTACTTCCCCGCCGGGCTGCCGAGCCTGCAGGCGGCGATCGCGGCGTCGTACGACGAGCGGGGGCTGGCGACCTCGCCCGACCAGATCATGGTGACGCCGGGTGCGCTGACCGCGGCGGCGATCGTGGCGCAGGCCTTCTCGGGCGCCGGCGACCGGGTGCTCGTGGAGACGCCGACCTATCCCAACGCGACCGACGCGCTGCGGCACGCGGGCGCCCGCCTGGTGCCGAGCCCGGTCGACCCCGACGGCTGGGACCTCGACGCCGTCGCGGCGACCCTGCGCCAGACGTCGCCGAAGCTCGCGTACCTGATCCCCGACTTCCAGAACCCGACCGGGCACCTGATGACCGACGAGCAGCGGGAGGCGTACGCCGCTCACCTGCGCCGCGCGCACACGGTCGCCGTGGTCGACGAGGCGCACCAAGCGCTGGCGCTGGAAGGGCAGGCGATGCCGCGCCCGTTCGCGTCGTACGCCCCGGAGACGATCACGATCGGCAGCGCCAGCAAGTCCTTCTGGGGCGGCCTGCGGCTCGGCTGGATCCGGGCGCCGTACGGCCAGATGGAGCGGCTCACCCAGGCCCGGGTCAGCCTGGACCTCGGCGCTCCCGTGCTCGAGCAGCTGGTGCTCGCGCGGCTGCTCGGCGATGCCGACGAGATCCTTGCGGCCAACCGCTTGCGGCTGCGCGAGCAGCGCGACGCCCTCGTCGGTGCCGTCAACGAGCAGCTGCCCGAGTGGACCTTCCACCGGCCCACCGGCGGGCTCGCCCTGTGGTGCCAGCTCCCCGGCGCCTTCGGCACCGCCCTCGCCACCGAGGCCGAGCGCCGCGGCGTCATCATCGCCCCCGGCCCGGTCTTCGCCGCCGAGGGCGGGCTCGACCGCTTCATCCGGATCCCCTGGACCCGCCCCGCCGACGAACTGGTCGAGGCCGTACGGCGCATCGCTGCCGCCTGGGCGGTCGTGCAGTCCCAGCCCACGTCACCCGGAAGAGCCAGCCGGGTGATGGTCGCCTGATCCGCCGGCTCGGTAAGGCACACCGCCCAGAAGTGACGCACCAGTCTGCCCCGGGCTGGTCGACGCGATCGGCGCCGCACTTCCGAGCACGTTGTGGCAACGGTGTCGCACGCGCTACACCGCGCACCCGATGTCGATCTGTCCCAAGCACGCCTGGGGCGGGGTCAAGGCGACGCCGCACTCGGTGTTGACCGGATCGAGCCGGGGCCGTGCAGCACCAGTACGGCAAACTCCTCGACAAACCCGAGCAGCAGCTGCCCGAGGTCCACGCCCGCCTCGAGGAACACCGCTGCGATGTCCTGGTCTTCACCGCCTTCCCCGAGGCCGTGTGGCGACAGATCTGGTCCGACAACCCCAACGATCGCCTCAACCGCGAGACCCGCCGCCGTACCGACGTCGTCGGGATCTTCCCCGACCGAACCTCCATCATCAGGCTCGGAGGTCCTGGCCGAGCAGAACGACGAACTTGACCTCTCTGTACCTTGCCACCGATTGCCGGTCCCTGCTCCGCCGTCTCTGTACCGACCCTCCTACTTCCTTGCGGCATTCGGCGGCGCCGAAACGTGGCGGCGGCCCAATTGACGGTTGGTCACTGGTCCGGGGGCGGTACCTCGTGTGCAGCCGTTAAAGACAGCGCCAACGTTTCGGCCAGTGACCGCTGTGGGAACTCCGGAAACTGAGCGCGGAGAAGGCTGGCGTCGCAAATTAGCACCGGTCGGTCAACGGCCCGCACGAGTTCGGTGCGTTGTTCAACGGCAGGGTTGCGGTCTGTGAGGTCGCACAGCGTCTGCAGCACGTCCAGGCCGGTGTGTCCGGTGCCGGAGCCCACATTGAGGACGTGCACGCCAGGTCGGACTGGAAGCCGGAGTATCAGGGCGGCCACGTCGCCTGCCCAGACGTAGTCACGCACGGTGTCGAGATTCCCGGCGTACACGGTCTTAGCGCCACCCAGCAATTGCCCGGTCAGGCTGGGAATCAGGTGGGCAACGCTGTCGCCGTACCCGACCATGTTGAACACCCTCAGTATGTAGGCGCATCGGTGTTCCTGCTCGCTCTGCCACTGCCGCACCAGGGACTCCCCGGCGAGTTTGGTTACGCCATAGACGGAGGGCGGCCCGAGGGGCGAGGTTTCGTCGAGTGGGCTGCCGCTTGGCATGTAGACATCGGCGGTCGAGGCGAAGGTGACGCAGGTGGATTGCATACGGCGCGCCATGGCAAGGACATTCGCGGTACCGGTCACGTTCGTCTCACGCGTGCCGGTGGGGTCGGCTTCGCATGTGGGAATGAAATGTTGGGCCGCCAAGTGGATTACCGTCGGCGCGGGATTCGCCGCCAACGGGTTCAGTGACGCCAGGTCGGTAACGTCCGCGACGAGGCCCGCCGCGAAGGTTGGCCCCGGCATGGGCACCCTGTCGGTGCGATACGCATTCCCCCCGCTGCGCTGCACTTGCGCTGTCAGGTGCCTCCCCAGCAGGCCCGCTGCGCCGGTGAGCAGCACGGTTGCTTCACCGATCTGCATGGGGTTCTTCGACAGGGGTGGCGAGCTCGAGGAATCTATGCGGCAGCATGTGGGGGTCTTCTACAAGAACCAGCAGGCACCCGCCGAAGCCCGCTCCCACAACTCGGGCTGCAAGCACCCCTGGGGTATAGAGGAGGCTGTCGCGCAGGTCTTCAAGAACTCTGGTGCTGACCTCGAACTTATCTCTGAGGCTCTCGTGTGATGAGTTGATGAGGTCGGCCAGTTGGTGCTCTGTCATTGAATCGGCGCCAGAAGCGAGGGCAGCGGTTCGACTGTTCTCGCTGCGGACGTGGTCAATTCGGCGCCGTTGTGTACCAGTTAACGGGTGAGAGTCGAGTTGACGTTCAGACATCGCCTGGATGCGCTGCCACGCCCCAGCACCCGTGCTGCCGGCTGCCGCCTGTGCGGCTGCGGAGCACTCGAAGCGGCGGGCACCGATGTTGTGCGGTCCCAGTCGGCGCGACTGTCCGCTGTCGACCAGGACGAACCGGTGACGCGGTAGTCGGAGTGTCGGCAGGCTGGTGGCAGTGCTTACGGCGAAGTCGAAGTATTGCATCACCCCGTTGTCGGCGTGGACGATGACGGCTTGGTCTAGAGACCCGGACGGAATTCCCAGATAGGTATTTTCGACGTCCTGCGACAGGGCTGCGAGGCGTTCGGGAGCCAGGTCGACTCCGTTAGCCGAAGCGAGGGCCGACAAAGTGGCAGTGGTGAGGGAGGTTGAGGACGAAAGCCCGCGCCCGTGAGGCAACCCACTGGTGACTTGAATTCCTGCAGGACGCAAGCCGATGCCTGCGTCGTCGAGTGCGTCAATGCAGGCTTGCGGGTACTTGACCCAGTCAATCGCCAAGCCAGGCGCGTCTGAGCTGAAGGACCACCGGGTGGCCGGCCGGGTCGTCACCGTTGTCCCGGCGCGCGTGGCCACGGCAATGGCGAGCCCGTAGTTGTAGTCGGTGTGGTCGCCAAGCACGGTCGCCCTTCCGGGCGCCCAAGCAAGGGTCACGCCATCCCCGAGGACGGCCGTCACAACTGCCATAGGGCCTCGGCATCGATGAGTTGTGCCACGTCGCGGACGCTATGGGCGACCTGCGGGGCATTGAACTGGGTGTTGTCTGCGTACCACGCGGCACGGACGGCCGCCATCCCGCTTTCTGACGCTCCGGACAGTTCGTCATCTTCCCCGTCGCCAACGAAGGTGCACGCGGCCACGTCAACGTCGAGTTCGGCCGCGGCAGCCTCATAGATTTTCGGATCAGGCTTGGCCGCCCCGACCTCGAAGGAAAAGGTGGCTGAGTTGACCAAGCCCATCAGCCCGGAATGGGCGAACCAGGTGAGGACGCTCGGGCTACAGTTGCTCACCACACCGGTCTTGTAGCCACGTTCTCTGAGTTCGGTGAACAGGTGCGGAATCACCGAATTCACTCGCACGTTCTCCAGCAAAAACTTGTGTTCGGCCGCGGCAAGCTCCCGGGCGAGCTCAGGGGCGAGGTCCGCCAGGCCCAGGAGGGCGAGGACTTCGACAAACCGGTGAGCGGTGGTCGGGAACTGGCCGGTATTGCTGGCGGCCTTCGTCGTGCGCCACGAGCCGGAAAACTCATCAGCTCCGACACCGATCTTCTTCGCCACGCTGTCCCGGTGACGGCGCCTGGCTTGCGGGTCGACCCGCACAATCGTGTCGTAGAGGTCGAACAAGACCGCTTCGGTGCCGACGGGACGCGACCGGAACTGCCACAGGTAGTTGAACCACTGGTCTGCGCGCTTGCCTTCGACCTCTGCCACAGGGTTGGCCCCGGGACCGTCCATGGGGAAGTCACGCGACGGAAGTGCGAGGTCGTCTAGATAGCTCGATGAGACTGTCCCCAGGTTCGTGATCACTGCACGGTAGACAGGGAGAGCGTTGTAGACCCGCACCTTGCAGTCCACGGAACCCAGGTTCGCTTGGTATCGGGCTATCTCTGCCCCGTCAGAGATACGTTCGGCGGTTCGTCTGATGCTCGTGCGGCTGCGCTCACGAAACGCGGTCATGTCCAGCGTCGTCGCGCGGTGTTCGAGGAAAGCCTTCTCGGTCAGCCCCACCGAATCTGAGTTGAGGAGGAGGATGCGGACTGGGATTCGCGAGCCGAGCGCGTGGCTGATGAGCCCCTGAATACGGTCATACATGGAGTGCACGGAGTAACCGACGACGTCCAGCCGGCGCAGTTCAGGCCTCGCGAACTCGAGGTTGATCTGGGACAGCACGTGCGCTGGTTGGCTCTTGGGATTGCGGTCGACTCGCGGACGGCGCAGGCTACGTTCCCACCCAGCCCCGACTCCGAACCCGAGCCCGAGCAGCGCCAAGCCCGTTCCGACGAATGTCGCCAAACTGTCCGCCTCCACGGCCCCTCCCACCTCTTGAGCCACCCGTCGAGCCGCTCTGGCACCGACGCCCCGGAAGGCTACCGGCGGGGTGTCCGCTCCGACGCAGATTTTCCAAACCCTGTGCGGCGGTGAACAACGAATCAGCGCCGGAGCGTGCCTACCCCGCCATCGCAAACCGAAAGGCAACATCGGAACCACGCCAGCCGACCACGCCGGCCGGCCCGCCGCATCGAGAAGATCGGCAACCTCATCAAGTACCTCGCGACTCCAGAGCCATGTCAGTTCAATTGAAGTCGTCACGGTTGGAACCAGGCCGCCCCGTCTAAGCGCTCAGGCTGCACATGTGTATTCAGAGCGCCAAGGGTGCATCAAATCCGCCGCGTTAGCCCGTATGTCTGCAGATGACAGACCAAGCGGTGATCAGCCCGCCTTGTTGGCCTTGAGGTCGAACTCGAAGTGGACCCCCGCATCGAGCGACCCGTCCGGCTTCTGCGGCTTGTACTCGAGGTCGACCGTCCCGAACGCGAGCACGACGGCTTCCGCCGTACCGTCGCCGTCCACGTCGACACTCGTGGAGACGCTGGTGACGAGCACGTCTGACATCGTGATGAGGAGGTAATCCTGCGCCCCTCTACCGGCCTTGCGCACGGTGACCGTTGCCTCCTTGATGTGCTCGCCCGTGGCGCACGCCTTCATCAGGAGCGGCGACGCCCTGTCGACGTGATGGGTGAAGGTGAAGCCCTGGAAGCTCACCTTTCCGGCGCCGCCTCCTCCGCCCTGGTTCAGGGTGCCGGACTGGGCGAGTCCCCACGACCACGACAGGACCTCGATCTCGTCCTTGTGCTTGGCATCGTGTGACTCGCCTTTGATCGTGCCGATCCTGGCGAAGATCGAGGCCGCCATGACGCCTCCTTCTGCTGCGTTCCCGGATCGCCTCAACGTCCACCCGTCCGGGGACAGGTGTCAAGGCCAGTGCTCGCCGGCGGTCAGACGGTGAACCGCCCGACCAGCTCGCCGAGGTCGTCCGACAGACGAGCCAGCTCGGCGGCGGCCTGCTCGGCGCGCGTCACGCCCTCGGAGGTGGAGCCGGCGGCGTCGGCGACGCCCGCGATGTTCGAGGCGATCTCACCGGAGGCGGTGGCGGCGTCGGTGACGTTGCGGTTCATCTCGTTCGTCGTCGCGGTCTGCTCCTCGACGGCAGCGGCGATCGTGGCCTGGAAGTCGTTGATCTGCCCGATCACCTCCGAGATCTGACCGATCGCGTCCACCGCCTCGGTGGTGTCGACCTGGATCGCGGCGACCCGGTTGGAGATGTCCTCCGTGGCCCGGGCCGTCTCCTGGGCCAGCTCCTTGACCTCGTTGGCGACCACGGCGAAGCCCTTGCCGGCCTCGCCCGCCCGGGCCGCCTCGATGGTCGCGTTCAGCGCCAGCAGGTTGGTCTGCTCCGCGATCGAGGTGATCACCTTGATCACCTTGCCGATCTCGGTGGAGGAGTCGCCGAGCTTGGCGACGGTGCCGTTGGTCAGCTCCGTGATACGTACGGCGTCGGCCGCGACCCGGGCCGCCTCGTTGGTGTTCTGCGCGATCTCGCGGATCGAGCCGCCCATCTGCTCCGAGCCGGTGGCCACCGTCTGCACGTTGCGGGAGACCTGCTCCGCGGCAGCGGTCACAACCTGCGCCTGGGTGCTGGTCTCCTCCGCGGCGGCGGCGATCTGAGTCGAGGACTCGGCCATCTCCGCTGCCGAGCCGGTCAGGCTCCGTGCGGTCGTGGTGATGCCGCTGACGACGCCAGCCATGCCCTCCACCGCGACGTTGAGCGCCTCGGCCATCTGGCCCGACTCGTCCCGCGAGCGCACCGGCACCCGGGTCGTGAGGTCGCCACGGGCGACGGCGAGGAGGCCTCGGCGTACGGCGTCCAGGCCACTCACGACCCGCTTCGAGACGAACCAGGCGAGGAAGAGGCCGACCAGCAGGGTCAGCAGGATGACCGCGATCGTCAGCCGCTCGGTTGACGTACGGGTGTCCTCGATGGCCGCCTTGCTCGCCGCCACCTTCGCGTCGACGGCCGTGCGGAGCTCGTCGAGAGCAGTCGAGATGCTGAAGAAGATGTCCCACTTCGGGCCGGCCGAGACCTGGTCACCCTGGTCGAGCTTGCCGTCGCGCCAGAGCTCGAAGATCTGGTCGTTGTAGCCGAGAAACTCCTGCCACTGCTGCTCGATGTCCGCCAGGCTCGCCCGCCCTGCCGCGTCGAGGTCGTCCGGGTCTAGACCCAGGATCTCGGTCTCGAAGCCCTTGACCCCGTCGTCGTAGTTGGGGAGGTTGTCGCCGTCGACCGCCGCGGCCTTGGCACCGCCGTCGGTGCGCGTCTTCCAGGCGGTGATGTTCTGCCAGTTGGCCAGCCACAACAGCTGGTAGCGACCGCGCTCGACCTGCTGCTGCGTGGACACGGCCGTGCTCCAGTCCTCCTGGCGCTCGTCGATCGTCGCGCCGCCGCGCAGGGCCGTCACCCCGACTACGACGGTGCCGAGGACTAGGACGGCCACGATCGCGAAGATCCGCACGCGCAGACTGAGATCGTTGAACGAGCGGCGCGGTGCGTTCATCTGGGTGTCCCTGTCCGTCGAGTGGCCGAGGTCCGGTGACCTCCGCCGTTCCCCATCGACGTACACCAGGGCGGCTTGCGTTCAGATGTTGCCGAACCCGACAAGGCCGTCCTGGCACAACCTGTGGTCGTCGACTCAGCGCACCCTGTCGACCAGCCGCGTCCGTTCATCGGACGTCAGCGGTACGTCGAGCGTGGTCAACCACTCCGCGAGCTCACCGTCGCGCAGCGGACGATGCTCGGTCGGCTCACCGGGGGTTCGGATGGTGACCGACGAGTCGGTCACGGTGACGTGGCGGCGGGCAAGGTGCTTGGTCAGCATCAGGCCGGTCGTGAAGTGCGAGCCCGGGTAGGTGCTCGTGTAGTGGTGCCCGATGACGACGTCGAGCGGATGCACGGCGAGCTCGTCGGTGGTGTGGGCGACCTCCCAGCCGGCCTCACGCAGCCGGTCGAGCACCCAGCCGGCATCCGTACGGCGCACCCGGTAGCGCCAGCCGGCGAGGTAGTCGTCCTCGGCGCCGTCCGACATCGCGATGGGTCGCAGCAGGCTCATCCCGAAGCCCGGGTCGCAGAGGAGTCGCTGCCCGTCCAGCACGACCTCGACGACCATGTGGGTGCGGCCCTGCTGGGCACCGGTCGCGGGGTCACCGACCCGGCCGAGGTGGCGGCGTACGTCGTAGCCCAGCCGCTCCAGGGCGGCGGCGAAGATCGTGCTGTGCTCGAAGCAGTAGCCGCCCCGGCCACGACCGACGAACTTCTCCTGGATGACGTCGAGCGAGACCCCGGGGTGCTGGCCGAGCAGCACGTCGATGTTGTCGAAGGTGAAGGCCCGCACGTGCGCCTCGTGCACCTCCGCGAGAGCCTCCCGGTCGGGAGACCGCGCCGGGGTGCCGAGCCGCGCGAGGTAGCCGGTCAGGTCGAGCTCGTCGGTGCGCCAGGGGTCGGACGACATCGCCCCAGTCAAGCGGTTCGGCTCAGTGCGACGCCAGCCTGCCGCTGAGCCGCCCGTGGCGGTCGGCGCTGGCGCCGGCGAGCCCGACGATGGTGGCGGTCTTGCCCTTGCGCTCGTACTTCGTGGTGATGGCGTCGAGGGAGGCGACCGTCGAGGCGTCCCAGACGTGGGCATCCGACAGGTCGATGACCACGCGGTCGGGGTCCTCGGCGTACTCGAACTGGGTGTAGAGGTCGTTGCTCGACGCGAAGAAGAGCTCGCCGGTGACCCGGTAGACGGCGGTCGGGCCGTCGGCGCCCTCGACCAGCTCCCGGTGCGTGTCGGTCAGGTGCGCGACCCGGCGGGCGAAGAGCGTCATCGCGACGAGCACCCCGACCACCACGCCGATCGCGAGATTGTGGGTCGCGACGGTGAAGGCGACGGTCGCGAGCATCACCGCGGTCTCCGACTTCGGCATCCGGCGCAGGGTCGCGGGACGGATCGAGTGCCAGTCGAACGTGCCGACCGAGACCATCACCATGACCGCGACCAGCGCCGCCATCGGGATCAGCGCGACCACGTCGCCGAACCCGACGACCAGCACCAGTAGCAGTACGCCGGCCAGGAAGGTGGACAGCCGGGTCCGGGCACCCGACACCTTCACGTTGATCATCGTCTGGCCGATCATCGCGCAGCCGCCCATACCGCCGAAGAACCCGGTGATGACGTTCGCGGCGCCCTGTCCCCAGGCCTCGCGGGTCTTGTCGGAGTGCGTGTCGGTGATGTCGTCGACCAGCTTGGCGGTGAGCAGCGACTCGAGCAGTCCGACCACCGCCAGCGCGAGCGCGTACGGCGCGATGATCCGCAGGGTGTCGAGGTCGTACGGCACGTCGGGGACGAACCAGGACGGCAGGCTGTCGGGGAGCTCGCCCTCGTCACCGACGTTCGGGACGTTGACCGCCGCGAGCAGGGTGAACGCCGTCAGCGCGACGATCGCCACGAGCGGCGCCGGGATGATCCGGTTGACGCGTGGGAAGCCGACGATCACCGCGATGCCGACGGCGGTCATCGGGTAGACGGCCCACGGCACGTCGATCAGGTGGTCGAGCTGGGCCTGGAAGATCAGGATCGCGAGGGCGTTGACGAACCCGACCATGACCGAACGCGGGATGAACCGCATCAGCCGGGCCACCCCGACGAGCGCCAGCACGACCTGGATCAGGCCGCCGAGCAGGACCGTGGCGATCAGGTAGTCGTAGCCGTGGTCGCGCATCACCGGCGCGATGACGAGCGCGACCGCACCGGTGGCCGCCGAGATCATCGCGGGGCGGCCGCCCAGGAACGAGATCGCGACCGCCATCGTGAACGACGCGAAGAGCCCGACCCGCGGGTCGACGCCCGCGATGATCGAGAACGAGATCGCCTCGGGGATCAGCGCGAGCGCCACGACCAGCCCGGCCAGCACCTCGGTGCGCAGCAGCACCGGCGACCGCAGGGCGGCGCGCACGGTCGGGGACGAGGTCAGATCGGCAGCAGGCACAAGGGTCGAGTTTACGGTCGTACGCCGTCGCGACCGGCATCGCCGAGGGGCAACGACTCAGACCAGGTCGACCGCGCGCGCCGAGGCCGCGTCGATGGCCTGCTGCAGGTCGGCGAGTACGTCGGCGGGGATGGCCGTGTCGACCGAGAGCGCGACCAGGGCCTGGCCGCCGATGCTGTCGCGGGCGACCTGCATGCCGGCGATGTTGATGCCGGCGTCACCGAGGATCACGCCGACGGTGCCGACCATGCCGGGGCGGTCGCCGTACGTGAGGAAGGCGAGGTGCTCGGTGGGCTCGAGGTCCACGTCGTACTCGTTGATCTCGACCAGCCGCTCGCGATGGTTGATGCCGACCAGCGTGCCGCTGACCGACACCTGGGAGCCGTCGGCGAGGGTGCCGCGGATCGTGATCAGGTTGCGGTGGTCGGGGCTCTCCGGGTCGACCACCAGGCGCACCGCCATGCCGCGCTCGGCGGCGAGGAGCGGGGCGTTCACGTAGGAGACCTGCTCCTCCACGATGTCGGCGAAGATGCCCTTGAGGGCCGCGAGCTCGAGCACCTTGACGTCGTAGTCGGCGATCTCGCCGCGCACCTCGACGTCGACCTGCTGGGCGACCTCGCCGGCCAGGCCGGTGAAGACGCGGCCGAGCTTCTCGGTGAGCGGGATGCCGGGACGGACATCCTCGGCGATCACGCCGCCCTGGACGTTGACGGCGTCGGGGACCAGCTCGCCCGACAGCGCGAGCCGCACCGAGCGCGCGACGGCGATCCCGGCCTTCTCCTGCGCCTCGTCGGTCGACGCACCGAGGTGCGGTGTGGCCACGACGTTCTCGAGCTCGAAGAGCGGGCTGTCGGTGCACGGCTCGGTCGCGAAGACGTCCAGGCCGGCGGCGGCCACTCGGCCCTCCTTGAGGGCGGCGTACAGCGCCGGCTCGTCGACGATCCCGCCACGGGCCGCGTTGACCAGCACCAGGGACGGCTTGACCTTCGCCAGCTGCTCGACGCCGATCAGGCCGACGGTCTCGGGGGTCTTGGGCAGGTGCACGGACATGAAGTCCGCCTCGGCGAGCAGGGTGTCGAGGTCGACGAGGCGCACGCCCATCTGGGCGGCCCGGCCGGCCTGCACGTAGGGGTCGTAGGCGATCACCTTCATGCCGAACGCCGAGAGGCGCTGCGCGACCAGCACGCCGATCCGGCCGAGGCCGACGATGCCGACGGTCTTCTCGTAGAGCTCGATGCCGGTGTAGCGCGAGCGCTTCCACTCGCCGTTCTTGAGCGCCGCGTGCGCCGGCGAGACGTGGCGAGCAGCGGCGAGCATCAGGGCGACCGCGAGCTCGGCGGCGGAGACGATGTTGGAGGTCGGTGCGTTCACGACCATGACCCCGGCCTGGGTCGCGGCGCGCACGTCGACGTTGTCCAGGCCGACGCCGGCCCGGGCGACCACCTTGAGGCGGGCCGCGGCGGCCAGTGCCTCGGCGTCCACCTTGGTGGCCGAGCGCACCAGCAGTGCGTCCACGTCGACGATGGCCGACAGCAGCTCGGCCCGGTCGGCACCGTTGCAGTGGCGGATCTCGAAGTCCGGGCCCAGCGCCTCGACGGTGGCTGGGCTCAGCTCTTCGGCGATGAGTACGACGGGCATGTTCACAGCGTTAGTCCTCGAGAGGGGTGCGGGTTGAGGGCCGAAGACGGCCTGCACGACGCTGTGCGTCCCGCGACTCTACCCCTCCCACGCCCGGATATCCGGTGGCGTCCCACGACGGTCGCTGTCTACCCTCGTCAGGTCGCATTCCCTCCCAGAGGCAGGTCCCGTTGGAGCTCTGAGGTCCGGTCCCCACCCACCTCACTCACGGAGCACACGCATGCCTTCATCGACCTCTGTCATCACCGCGTCCGGCCTCACCTACGCCTGGCCCGACGGCACCACGGTCCTCAGCGACCTCGATCTCCTCGTCTCCCCCGGCAGGTCCGGGCTGGTCGGCGTCAACGGCGCCGGCAAGTCGACCTTGCTGCGCCTCGTCGCCGGCGACCTGACCCCGACCTCGGGGCACCTCGCCGTCAGCGGCACCGTCGGCTACCTGCCGCAGGACCTCCACCTCGACGTACGGCAGCCGGTCGCCGACTTCCTGGGCGTCGGCCCGGTCATCCGAGCGATCCACGCCGTCGAGGCTGGCGCCGTCGACCAGGCGCTGTACGACGCCATCGGCGACGACTGGGACGCCGAGGATCGGGCCGTCGCCGAGCTCGGCCGGCTCGGCCTCCCTGCCGACGTCCTGGAGCGGCGCCTCGGCGAGCTCTCCGGCGGCGAGGTCACCCAGCTCGGGCTGTCCCGGCTGCTGCTCCGGCGCCCCGACGTGCTCGTGCTCGACGAGCCGACCAACAACCTCGACGCCGACGCCCGGCGCCGCCTGTACGACGTGGTCGACGGCTGGACCCGCTCGCTGCTCGTGGTCAGCCACGACCGCGAGCTGCTCGAACGGATGGACCGGATCGGCGACCTGCGCGGTGGCGCGGTGCGGTGGTACGGCGGCGGCTACTCGTCGTACGCCGCCCAGGTCGCGGCCGAGCAGGCGGCCGCGGAGCACGCGGTGACCAGCGCGCGGGCCGACGTACGACGCCAGCGCAACGACCGGGCCGAGGCCGAGCGGCAGCTGGCCGGGAGACGGCGCCAGGCCAAGAAGGCGGAGGCGAACGCCGGGCTCGGCAAGGCGCAGATCAACTACAAGCGCAACCGAGCCGAGGCCTCAGCGGCCGGGCTGCGCGGCGTGCACGAAGCCCGGCTCGACCAGGCGCGCGAGCGGCTCGACGCCGCAGAGTCCCGGCTGCGAGAGGACCGCGAGATCCGGGTCGACCTGCCCGGCACCGAGGTGCCGCGAGGCCGGGTGGTGCTCGAGGGCAACGACCTGGAGGTCAGTGGCCCCGACCGGATCGCCGTGATCGGACCCAACGGCTCCGGCAAGACGACGCTGCTCCACCGGCTCGTCGAGCAGGCCCAGGTCCCGGTGGCCCTGCTCCCTCAGCGCCTCGACCTGCTCGACGACGACGACACCGTCGTCGGCAACGTCGCGCGCCGGGCGCCGGAAGCGGACCCCAACGCGGTGCGCGCCCGGCTGGCGCGGTTCCTCTTCCGCGGGGCCGCGGCGGACCGGCTGGTCGGCGACCTGTCGGGTGGAGAGCGCTTCCGCGCGACGCTGGCCGCACTGCTCCTGGCCGATCCCGCTCCCCAGCTCCTGCTGCTCGACGAGCCGACCAACAACCTCGACTTCGCGTCGTACGACGCCCTGGTGTCGGCGCTCGACTCCTACCGCGGCGCGCTGGTCGTGGTCAGCCACGACCCGGCGTTCCTGGAGGACATCGGGGTCGAGCGGGTGATCGACCTGGCTGAGAAGGTGTGAGCATGCACGTCGAGACCGAACGCCTGCTGATCCGGCCCTGGCGCCATGCCGATGCCGAGCGACTGCTCGACATCCTGAGCCGCCGCGAGGTCGTCAAGTGGCTCGGCGACGGCGAGCCCGTGGTGATGCGGGACCTCGACGAGGCGCACACGCGGATCAACCGGTACGCCGAGCGCGACGACCCGCCGCTCGGCATGTGGGCCGCCGAGAGGAAGTCGGACGGGGTCGTCGTCGGCACCGTCCTGCTGCTCACGCTGCCCAACGCCGACGACGGCGAGGTCGAGATCGGCTGGCACCTGCACCCCGACGCCTGGGGTCAGGGCTACGCATCCGAGGCCGCGAGGGCGGTGCTGGCGCACGGGTTCGCCGGCGGGCTGCACGAGATCATCGCGGTCAGCCACACGGACAACGAGGCGTCGAAGGCCGTGATGCGCCGCATCGGCATGACCGACCGCGGGATCGTCGAGAAGTGGTACGAGGGCGAGTCGGCGTACTTCGTCATCACGAAGCAGCAGTGGGCGCGGATCGGTGGTTGAGGTGCGAGCGAAGCGAGCCTCGAAACCACCACGCCCGCCCACGATGATTTCGAGGCTCAGGCGCCAGGGCGCCTTCGCACCTCAACCAACGTGACCACCGATCAGGCGAAGAGCGACTGACCGACGTACTCCCCCGGGCCGATGCCGGGCGGTACGGCGAAGAGCGCGGAGCCGGTGACCTTGAGGTACTCCATCAGCGCGTCCTGCTTGGCCATGGTGTTCTGGATCGGGATGAAGTGCGTGTCCGGGTCGACGACGTACGCGATGAAGAACAGCCCGGCGTCGAGACCACCCAGCGGGTTGGAGCCGTCGACGAAGTTGTAGCCGCGGCGCAGCATCCGGGCGCCGTCGTTGAAGTCCGGGTGCACCAGCCGCACGTGTGCGTCGGCGGGGATCACCGGGCCGATGCTGCCCGGCATGTCGAAGTCCGGCTCGGTGAACTCGGTGCCGCCCGAGAGCGGCGCGCCGCTGTCCTTGGTGCGGCCGACGAAGTCCTCCTGGTCGCCGAGGCTCTGCCGGTCCCAGATCTCGATGTGCATGTTGATCCGGCGGGCGACGAGGTAGGAGCCTCCCACCAACCACTCGGCCTGGGGGTCGGCGCCCGACGCGACCCAGACGTGCTCCTCGACGTCCTTGGTCTCCTCGGACTTGATGTTGGCGGTGCCGTCCTTGAACCCGAAGAGGTTGCGCGGCGTCGACTGCGACGTCGAGGTGGTGGAGGTGCGGCCGAAGCCGAGCTGCGACCAGCGGACCGCGACCGTGCCGAAGCCGATCCGGGCCAGGTTGCGGATGGCGTGCACGGCGACCTGCGGGTCGTCGGCGCAGGCCTGCACGCAGAGGTCGCCGTACGACTTCTCCGGATCGAGTACGTCGGCCGGGAAGTGCGGCAGCGTGCGCAGTGCCTGAGGCTGGCGGTCAGCGAGGCCGAAGCGGTCCTTGCCGTCGTCGTCGCGGAAGAGCGTCGGGCCGAACCCGAAGGTGATCGTCAGCCCGCTGGCGGTGAGCCCGATCGCCTCGCCGGTGTCGTCGGGCGGCAGGTTGACCGACCCCTGGGTCGGGCCGATCTCGCCGGCGGACAGTCCGCGGGTCATCCGGTCGGCGGCCTCGGTCCAGGCCGTCAGCAGCGCGACCAGCTCGTCGCGCGAGCTGGTCGTGACGTCGAACGCCGCGAAGTGCAGGCGGTCCTGGGCCGGGGTGGTGATCCCGGCCTGGTGTTCGCCGCGGAAGGCGTACGCGTCCCGGGCGTCCGGGCGCGACTCGCTGTCCGCGGCGGTCGCGCGACCGGCGGCGAACGCACCTGCGGCGAGGCCGGCGGCGGCAACGCCACCGCCGACCAGTCCGCGTCGGGAGACTCCGGTCAGGACAGCACCGCCGCGGTGAGCTGGGAGAGCGGCTCGGAGAGTGCGTTGACGGCGTTCGCCAGGTCCTGCACCTCGTCGGGGGTCAGGTCGTCGTAGAACGTGAAGCCGCTGTCGGTCTGCTGCGCGTCCAGCAGCGTCTGCAGGTCGGCGAAGCGGGTGGTCAGCGTCTTTGCGAGCTCGGGGTTGGTCTGCTCCACGATCGGCTGGACGCCCTCGAAGCCAACCCGGGCACCGTCGACGTTGGCCTGGAAGTCCCACAGGTCGGTGTGCGACCAGAACTCCTCCTCGCCGGTCACCTTGCCGGCGGCGACCTCCTCGAGCAGGCCGCGCGAGCCGTTCGCGATCTGGTCGACTGTGTAGTCGAGGCCCTGGACGCGCTCGTCGAGGGTGGTCGTGTTGGTCATCAGGTCGTCAGCGTAGAACTTCCGCTGCTTGTCCGTCAGCGCCGTGTAGTCCTCGGCGTCCTCGGGCCACAGGTCCTTCTCGATCAGGTGCCAGCCGGTCCACTTCTGGCCGTCCTCGAGGTCGGCCTCGCGGGCGTCCATCATCGGGTCGAGGTCGCCGAAGGACTCGGCCACGGTCTCGATCCGCTCCCAGTGGGTGCGAGCCTCCGGGTAGAGCGCACG
>CAVPRL010000007.1:0-40153 GCA_963707845.1 uncultured Actinomycetota bacterium | reverse complement strand
GTGGCCCGGCAGACGTGGTCGAGCTGACCCTCGCCCTGGCCCGAGAGATGCTCGCCGGTGCCGGCCGCTCTGACGTGGACCCCGCGGACAAGCTCGCCGACGGGTCCGCGATGGACGCCTGGCACCGGATGATCCAGGCCCAGGGCGGAGACTCGCACGCCCCCCTGCCGGTGGCTCGTGAGCAGCACGTCGTGACCGCACCGTCCACGGGCGTCCTGACCCGCCTCGATGCGATGGCCGTCGGACTCGCCGCGTGGCGCCTCGGCGCCGGCCGGGCCCGCAAGGAGGACCCGGTGCAGGCGGGCGCCGGCGTCGTCTGGCACGCCCGCCCCGGTGACAGCGTCACTGCCGGCGACCCGCTCTTCACGCTGCTCACCGACGACGAGCACCGCTTCGAGCGCGCCCTCGCCTCACTCGACGGGGGCTACGACATCGAGCCGGACGGGTCGCCGTACGCAGGCACCCCCCTGGTCATCGACCGGATCTCCTGACGGGTTGAGTCGAGACTTCCGTGCGTTGAATCGAGACTTCTGACGGTCGAATCCCGAGATTCGACCGTCGGAACTCTCGACTCAACTGACGAAGGTCTCGACTCAACCCCTCAGGGCGGGAGCAGTCAGACGTCGACCGGTGGCGGCTCGATCTCGCTGCCGAGCGCGAAGCTCTCGAGCTGCTTGAAGTACATGCTGACCTGTTCGGGCACGAGGCTGTAGACGGCCGCTCGGCCGCGGCGCTGGTCGGGCGCGAGGTCGGCGACGACCACGCCCGCCTCCTCGAGCCGGTACAGCGTCCGAAGCAGGGTTTGGCGTCGCGCGAGCGCCAGCGAACTCATCAGCTCGCTGGCCGTCTGAGGACCTTTCGTCGCGAGCTCCCGCATGATGCCGAGTCCGATTCGGCTCGTCAGAGCGTCCACCGCCTCATACATCTCCTCACTCCAGGGCGAGGGAGGCCGGATCACGGTGGGCACAGGGGCAATCTTGCCGCAGCGTGCCAGCGTGGGTCGATGACGCCTCGCCAGAGTTAAATTAAAGCGTACATTGCCTAAATGGCCGTCGCCTGTCCGCGCTTTCGAGCGGGCGTCATGGCGAAAGCGCACGGGCTCACCTTCGGCCTCCTGTTGACCACCTCTCCGCGTTATAAGACAACGAATTGCGATGACGTCTGAGCTCGAAATCCGAGCACGGTCGCCTAGTCGAGGCCGCACTCCAAGATCGGGGCTTTGAGCAGCAGCTCGATCAGCGCGCGTGGTTCTCGCCATTGGTCGAGGACGATGGCCCCGTCGTCGTGGAGCCTGAGCAGCTCGGCGGCTGTCAGGAGGACGAGCCGGTCGTAGTGCTCGTGTCTCACGTCGGCCATCCGGCGCAGCGTGGCGATCTCGTCGGTGTGATCGGTGGTGCGGCCGTAGTCCTCGGGCCCTCCGGAGAGGTGTCGTGCCAACGTGGTCCCTCTTCCCAGCTAGCTCGGGTCTTGGTCGGTCGATGCGTCACTCATCACGGGACTAGGGGCGCCGGCGCACCTCGGTCAGGTCGACGAGCTGGTGGTCGGACCCGACGACGACGATCTTGAGTCCGGCGTCGAGGGCGGCCTTGCAGCACCGCAGGCAACCGCGAGAGGCGAACGGCGCACGTGTTCGCCGCTTCGCCTTGGTCCCGCACAGGGCGTGTGGCTCGATCGCGGTGTCGAGCTCGCTGGTCTCGACCAGATGCGGCACCGTGCCCGTGGTCGACGTGACCACTGAGACCTCCCATGGCTCCAGCGGCTGCAGTTGGTTGGCCGCGCTCAATGCGCACGCTCACCATGACAGTCCTCGTCGGTGGGTTGGTAGTGACATCGTCCCGAAACCATGATTGAACAATGTCAAAGTAATTCGAGGAGTCAAGGGACGCGACACTGTCAGATATTGACACGTCAGGCGGTCCCTGATGTTGCCCTCGACTGTCCGACGCCGATGATTGGAATGCTGGGGATATCCAGTTCAATATAAACGCCAGATCGCCGTCTCGAGGATGGGTTGCGAGCGAGTCGAATGGCTGTCAGTATCGGCAGATGTCGAAGCCAGTGCATAATCTGAGGCTTTGTCAATGCGGCAAATGAATCTGCTTGCAGCAGATCTCCAATTGTGCGGATGGTCGGGCGGGGTGCGGTGGCGCGTCGACGGCCGGCCGGTGGACGCGCACGTCGTGTCCGCGGCTCGGCGGCGCAGCGCCGGGGGCCGCGGGACAACCCTGTCTGCCGCCTCCTGGAATCCGGCGCCTGGCCGGAATGCCTAGAACCACGGGCCTTAGCGCCAGGCCCGTCTGCTCAGGTCGGCGGATGGTTCGTGTCGGCGACTGTCATTTTCCGATCTCCACCGTCGGAAAATGCGCCACGAGGCTGGATGCAGAAAGAGTGGACTTGGCGACCTCGGCGTACCGTCGCGGTAGTGTGGCCGCCTGTTCGAGGATGGTGATCCCGGTTGACGCAAACTTGTCACAAGATGACACAAGTTGCGACACGTTTCACCGTGTCGGGGACACAATAGGTCCATGAACGTTGGTACGGAACTCGCCGAGCTCAGTCGCACGATGGATCTTGGTCTCCTGGGTCGGCGCATCAGGGCGGCACGGGTGGCCGCGGGCCTGACCCAATTGCAGCTCGCGACCCCGGATATCTCGTCTGCGTACCTATCCCGGATCGAGTCGGGTGATCGCCGCCCGGACCTGAAGTTGCTGGTGAGGCTCGCGGAGAAGACGAATGTCTCGGTCGAACAATTCATAGTCGGGGTCAACCCCGACCAGCGGGTCGAATTGAACCTCGAGCTGGACCACGCCGCCATCTCCATCGCCCTCGGTGACGGCGTGGAGGCGATGGTGCATCTCGATCGCGTCCGCGAGGCGCTCTCGGACAGTCCCTCCTCGGACCTCTGGCTGCAGCTTCGGGTCCTCGAGGCCAGAGCGAACCACGTCTTGGGGCACTTCGACGAGGCCATCATCGCGCTCGAGGACCTGCTGGAGAGCGGCGCGAGCGGTCCGTACTGGCTTCCGGCATCACTGACGCTCACCCGGTGTCACCTGGAGTCGGGCGATCCGAACGGATGCATCGAGATCGGCGAACCTCTCCTCGAGCTCCTGGTCGACCACGGCCTGGGTGCCAGCGCCGAGGCCGCCGAGGTCGCGAGCTCGGTCGCCGCTGCTCTACAGGCCCGTGGGGACCACGAACGCGCGATCGAGCTGTGCCGAACCATTGCCGACTCCACACCGGGCAATGCTGCGGGCCAGCTGAACGCCTACGTCGCGGCAAGTGGGTCCAAGGGTTCCGCCTCCGACCTCAACCTCGCCGCCGCGTTCGCCTCGATCGCGCGCGCCCGCGCCGACCATGCCCAGGCACAGGCGGCGTCGGCCCGATTCCATGCTCAGTTCGCGGAGCTCCTGCTGGCTGGACCGGAGCCGGACATCGGAGCCGCACGCGAGCGGCTGGCGGTTGCGTCGGCCCTCGCGGTGCAGCACAGCTCCGACCTGCGCGAGGCGGCATCCATCCGGCTGTCCTTCGCGAAGGTCCTGGTGCTCGAGAAGGAGTACGACGAGGCGTTGCGCGCGCTGCCGCCCGAAGAGGATCTGGCGGGGTCCGTGATCCTGACCGCGAGCCGGCTCCTCCTGGCGGGTCAGATCCGGCGTGCCACCGGCAACCAGGACGCGGCGCGCGCCATCCTCGCCGAGGCGGCACGGGTGCTCGGTCAGGTCCGGGGCGACCGGGCCACGGCTCAGATGTGGTACGAGCTCGGCGCCATGTTCGACCAGTTCGGCGATCGGGAGTCTTCGGCCGAGGCCTACCGTGAGGCCGCCGAAGCCACCGGTCTTGCTGTCGTGCAGCCCGACGGAGAACGGTCGGTCCCGCAACGTAGTTAGCGGGCCTTTCCGTGAGAATCGGTCTCCCCGCCGCTGTGAGTAGCGACAATGAGGGTGTGTCGTCGAAAAGTGCTGAGCTGCTGGCGCGGGTGGACCCCGCCGAGCTCGGGGCGCGGCTCCGTGCGGCTCGGGTCGCCGCCGGCCTGACGCAGGTGCAGCTTGCCGGTGACACCGTCGAGCCGTCGTACGTCTGTCGCATCGAGGGTGGCCGCCGGCGTCCGACACTCAAGGTGCTCACCACTCTCGCGGAGCACGTCGGTGCGCCACTCGAGGAGCTGCTCACCGGGATGACGCGCGACCGGCGTGCTGCCATCCAGTCGACGATCGACTTCGCCGAGCTCAGTCTGTCGTCCGCGGACCCGTCGGAGGCACTGGCGGTGGCCCACGAGGTGCTCGACGACCTGGTGGGGATGAACGCCCCTGATCTGCACCAGAACGCGTTGCGACTGCGTGCGAGCGCCCGTGAAGCCGCCGGCGATCTCGACGGGGCCGCCGCCGACCTGGCGCTTCTGATCGCCGAACCCGTCGCCGACGTGAGGTGGGTCAAGGACCTGATCTCGCTGAGTCGTTGCCTGCGCGAGTCCGGGCGACTCGATGAAGCGATCGCGGTGGGCGAGGCGCAACGAGCACAGGTCGAGCGGCTCGGACTGGCGGTAACAACCGAGTCTGTGCAACTCATCGTCACGACAGCGGCCGCCTATATTCAAGGCGGCGATCGGGGGCACGGGCTACGAATGTGTATGCGTGCCTCGGCCGACGCCGTCCGGTACGGGTTGCCGGTGGCCCAGGCGTCGGCGATGTGGAACGCGAGCCACGTGTTGGAGATCCGTGGGCAGGCGGAGGAGGCGCTTGCAGCGGCTTTGCAAGCCTTGGAGCTGTTCGAGGAGTCGGGTGACACCCGCAACCTCGGACGGATGCGCCACCACGTCGCTAACCTCCAGCTCAGCCTGCGACCGCCCGACGCCGCGGGCGCGCTCGCGATGCTGCAACGGGCGGGCAAGGAGCTCGACTGGTCGACGGCGACCGCGCTGGATGCCGCCCGGCACCGGCTCAGCGTGGCGATCGCCCATGAGCTGCTGGGCCAGTACCGGGAGGCGGCGACCGAGCTGGAGGCCAGTGTCGCCATCTCGCCCGTGAATGCGATGGAGCTACTGGCCTCCCAGGCCGCCCTGCGCGGCCGGCTCGCCGCCGCCTGGGGCGATCTCGACTCGGCCCGACGGCACTATCAGCAGGCTGTCGCCATCTCGACCGGGAGCGGCGCCGACACGGATGCGGCGCAGCTCTGGTACGAGTTCGGGATGATCCTTCGCGGGCTCGACGAGAGCGAGCTCGCCGCAGATGCCTTCCGCCGCGCGGGTGCCGTGCAAGGGCTCGGCATCGCGCACTAGAGAAGCCGCCCATCGAGGCGACCGGGTGACTCCGGTCCGGAGCCACTCCGGTCGCGACCTGCTCAGCAGCAGTACACGCGGTTGGCGAAAGCCGGCGTCGCCGGCACCCCCACGACCCCCAGCACGGTGACTCCAGCAACAACACCGGCGATGATTCCACGCTTGATCCGCGACATCTGACTCCCCTTCGACAGCGGGTGCGCTTGGTGCGCGCCCGACTACCTCCGGAGGGTAAAGTTGTGGCAAGTCCAACGGAACGCATTCGGTCCAGAATTTGCCTAGACTTGCCAAGATGGTCTCGCGACTAGACCAGCGACTCAGCGGACTGGTCGCTTGGACGACGCGCGTCCGGCGAAATCTCGGCAGGCGTTTGCGCCGCGGATTGGGATTGTGGCTTCGGTCTCGTGACCGGGTGCGGCAGCCGGGAGCCGTGGCTTCGAGGCTCGCCGCTAGCGCGGCTCACACCTCAACCACCAACGCCGTGGTTGAGGTGCGAAGGCGCCTACTCCCCTGAGCCGCGAAACGTCCGACTCAGGGGAGTAGCAGGACGACCTTCTCGGCGACCCGGAGGTACTCGTCGTCGCCCTCGATCGTGTAGCGGATCGGCGCCGACAGGGGGCGGCTCAGCTCTGGTACGAGCTCGGGCAGATCCTCCGCGGGCTCGCGAGAGAGCAGGCCGCCAATGCCTTCCGCCGCGCGGGCGCCGGCAGGGACTTCACATCGCACCCTGACGAAGCCGGCCTCTGAGGCAACCGGGTGGCTCCGCTCCGGAGCCAGCCGATGCGGGCTCAGCAGCAGGCCACGTAGTTGGCGAACGCCGGCGTCGCTGCGACGTACTGGAAGTGCCGAGGAACTCTGCTGGTGAGCTAGAGCTGACCTGGGTGATGCTCAATGGGTTGAGTCGAGAGTTTCGTCGTACGAATCTCGAGTTTCGTACGACGAAAGTCTCGACTCGACGCACGGAACTCTCGATTCAACCTTGGAGCAGCAGGACCACGGTCTCGGCGACGCAGGCGGGCTTGTCCTCGCCCTCGATCTCGATCGTGTAGCGCAGGGTGGCCTGCTTGCCCTTGGGCAGGTCGGCGACGTCGGCGAGCGCGACGTGGGCGCGGATCCGCTTGCCGACGAGGACCGGGTGGGGGAACCGGACCTTGTTGGTGCCGTAGTTGAGCTTGGCGCCGGGCGTCTCGAAGCTCAGCACCTGGCTGCCGAGGAAGGGCACCAGCGAGAGCGTGAGGTAGCCGTGGGCGATGGTGCCGCCGAAGGGGCCGTCCTGGGCGCGGTCGACGTCGACGTGGATCCACTGGTGGTCGCCGGTGGCGTCGGCGAAGACGTTGACGCGCTCCTGGTCGATGGTGAGCCAGTCGGAGGTGCCGAGCTCCTCACCGAAGGCGGCGGACACTTCGTCGAGGGTCTTGAAGACGCGCATGTCCCCAAAGTAACCGGTCTGATTGGATCGACTCATGACGCCCACTCGCGACCAGGTCCGACGGGCACCGAAGGTGCTCCTGCACGATCACCTCGACGGCGGGCTGCGCCCGCAGACGATCATCGAGCTGGCTGCCGACTGCGGTCACCAGCTGCCCGACGTCGGCGGCGACCTGACCGCTGAGTCGCTGGGCCGCTGGTTCGCCGAGGCGGCCGACTCCGGCTCGCTGGAGCGCTATCTCGAGACCTTCGACCACACGGTCGGCGTGATGCAGACCGGCCCGGCGCTCACCCGGGTGGCCCGGGAGTGCGTCGAGGACCTCGCCGCCGACGGGGTCGTGTACGCCGAGGTCCGCTACGCGCCCGAGCAGCACGTCGAGACGGGACTGACGCTCGACGAGGTCGTCGCTGCGGTGCAGGAGGGGTTCGACCAGGGGGTCGCGGCGAGCGGCGACCGGATCGTCGTACGCCAGCTGTTGACCGCGATGCGGCACCAGGCACGGTCGATGGAGATCGCCGAGCTGGCCGTGGCATGGCGCGATCGCGGGGTCGCGGGCTTCGACATCGCCGGCGCGGAGGCGGGTTACCCGCCCACCCGGCACCTCGACGCGTTCGAGTACCTCCAGCGCGAGAACTTCCACTTCACGATCCACGCCGGCGAGGCGTTCGGGCTGCCGTCGATCTGGCAGGCAATCCAGTGGTGCGGCGCCGACCGGCTGGGCCACGGCGTGCGGATCATCGACGACATCACCGTCCACGACGACGGCTCGGTCGAGCTGGGCCTGCTCGCGGCGTACGTGCGGGACAAGCGGATCCCGCTCGAGATGTGCCCGTGGTCCAACATCCAGACCGGCGCCGCGGCCTCGATCGCCGAGCACCCGATCGGGCTGCTGAAGCAGCTGCGCTTCCGGGTCACCGTCAACACCGACAACCGGCTGATGAGCCAGACCTCGATGACCCACGAGATGACCTCGCTGGTCGAGGCGTTCGGCTACGGCCTGAGCGACCTCGAGTGGTTCACGATCAACGCGATGAAGTCGGCGTTCCTGCCGTTCGACGAGCGGTTCGCCCTGATCTCCGACGTGATCAAGCCGGCGTACGCCGCGCTGCGCCACGAGGCCTAGCGGCATGAAGATCCACTACGTGCCGACCGTGCTGCTGCTCGGCTCGGCCGTGCTCATCCTGCTGGTCGGCGTCGGGCTGCTGCTCAAGGGCCGTGCCGTACGGCGTACCGCCTCGTCCTTCCGCAGTCGCGCGGTCGCCGCGACGGCCACCGTCGTCGCCCTCGAGGCCAAGGATCTGAGCCTCGGCACCGCGCCGGACACCCGCTACTTCCCGCGGGTGAGCTTCGTGCCGGCGGGGGCGACCGAGGCCGTCGAGGCGCTCACGCTCACCGACGTACCCTCGCCGCCACCCCGGGTCGGTGAGCAGCTCGAGGTCGCCTACGACCCCGAGCGCCCCGACCGCGTCGACGTGGCCGCCACGGAGGGAGTCGCGGAGGGTGCTGGCCGCACCTGGTTCGTGCTCGGGTCCCTGACCCTCTTGGTCGCGCTGGGCGTCGCGGCCGCCTGGCTGGTGCTGGTCTTCGTCGTCTGGACGGCCTGATGCCGTCACCGGCGGAGTCGATCTTCTGGATCGCGCTGTGCGCCGTCCTCGCGCCACTTGTGGTCGGCCTGCTCCTGCGGGGCAAGGTGCCCGAGGTCGTCCTGCTGCTCGTGCTGGGCGTCGTGATCGGGCCGAACGTCCTCGACCTCGCGGAGACGGGGGAGGGCGTCGAGATGCTGCGCGAGCTCGGCCTCGGGATGCTCTTCCTGCTCGCCGGCTACGAGGTCGAGGTCGAGGAGCTGGTCGGCAAGGGCGGACGGCGTGCGCTCGCTACCTGGCTGGTGTGCCTCGGGGTCGCGCTCGCGGTGATCGGCCTGATCGGGCTCTCCGACCACATCCACGCCGAGATCGCGGTCGCGATCGCGCTGACCTCGACGGCGCTCGGCACGCTGCTGCCGATCCTCAAGGACAGCGGGATGCTCGGCACCCGCTTCGGCAGGACCCTGATGAACCACGGCGCGTACGGCGAGCTCGGGCCGATCGTCGCCATGGCCGTGCTGCTCGGCGCCCGCGGCCCGATCGGCTCGATGGTCGTCCTCGGCGCGTTCGCGCTGCTCGCGGTGCTGGTCGGCCGGTTCTCGCTGCGCCACGGCCGCGACGGGTCCCGGGTGCTCGGCGTCATCCAGCGCGGCGCGGAGACCTCCGGCCAGACCCAGGTCCGCCTCGTCGTACTCCTGCTCGTGACGCTCGGGGTCGCAGCGGCGACGTTCGAGCTGGACGCCGTCCTCGGTGCCTTCGCGGCAGGCTTCGTCCTCCGGCGCCTGCTCCCGCAGGGCCACGAGAGCCTCGAGCACAAGCTCGAGGGACTGGCCTTCGGGCTGCTGATCCCGGTCTTCTTCATCACCTCGGGGATGGCGATCGACCCGCAGGCGGTGCTCGACGAGCCGGTCGCGCTGGTCGCGTTCGTGGGGCTGATCCTGCTCGTCCGCGGCGGCCTGGTCCTGCTCGCGACGTGGACCACGCGCGTCGACGGCGTACGCGCCTTCGACGGCCGGGAGAGCGTGTCGATGGGTCTCTTCGCCGCCACCGGGCTGCCGATCATCGTCGCGGTGACCGCGGTCGCCGTCAGTGCCGGCGAGATGACCGCGACGAACGCGTCGGTCCTGGTCGCGGGAGGCGCCCTGACCGTGCTGATCTGCCCGTTCCTTGCCCAGGGACTCCTGACGCGCTCTCACCCGGAACAGGTGAGTCCGGGTGAGGGCACCGGACATTAGCCTCGACGCGATAGTGGGCCGAGTCCGGCTCCGACGCATTTGAGAGGAACGCTGTGGACAGCTTCTGGGACTTTTTCTGGTTCATCATCTCCTTCTTCCTGCTCATGGCCTACCTGGTCGTGCTGTTCCAGATCCTCACGGACCTGTTCCGCGACAAGGACACCAGCGGCTGGCTGAAGGCGGTCTGGGTGTTCTTCTTGATCATCCTTCCGCTGATCACCTCGCTGGTGTACCTGATCGCGCGCGGTCAGGGCATGGCGGAGCGCAACATCGCCGCCGTGCGGTCGGCGCAGGCCAGCCAGGAGGACTACATCCGGTCCGTGTCCGGCGGCGCCGCGTCGCCGGCCGACGAGATCGCCCGCGCGAAGGGGCTGCTCGACTCGGGCGCCATCACGCAGGCGGAGTTCGACGCGCTGAAGGCCAAGGCGCTGGCCTGACCCGTCAGCGCGGCAGGACCGCCCACCAGCGGCGCTTCCACCGCGACGACGACAGAGGTACGACGGCGCCCAGCGCCGGGTTGTAGATCAGGGGCTCCCCGTCACGCTCGTCGAGCACGAGGACGACGTGGCGGGGAAGCCACCTGGTGCCCAGGAAGACCGGCACCGGGGTCGGAAGCGCAGCGAGCACGTCGGCCTGCCGGTAGCGGTGGACCATTCCGCCCAGCTCCCGCGCCACCGCCCACGGCGGGGTGCCGAACATCCGCGGCCACGGCAGCTGCCAACGGTCGTGCCGGTCACGTACGCCGGTGAGACTGCGGTGCATCGCGAGCACGTCCCTGCTGAAGTCCGGCCACGGACCGGCAAGGTTCTCCGCGACCACGACGCTCGACGGCCCGCACGTGCGGGAGTCCGGTTGTCGCGGCCAGTTTTTCATGAGCAGAGTGTCATGAGCTCAGCGTCATCTCGCCGTGTCCCCGGCCGCCAGCAGCCCGATCGCGGCGTACGCCTCGTCGGGCGTCACCGGCGAGCAGCCCCGCTCCACGGCATGGGACACCACCCGCCGCTGGTCGTGCATTAGTGCCAGGCCGCGGCGTACCAGCACCAGCGGCGCCTTGCGGCGTTCGCGCAGGTCCCGGGTGAGCCGTCGCCAGAAGGTCACCATTGGATGCTGCCGCACGCAGTACGCCGCCGCAAGCAGTCCGGCGTCGCCGCAGGTCCCGACGATCTCCTGGGCGAAGATCCCCTCGGCCACGAAGAGATGGTGGTCGCCGAGGTCCAGGACCTGGGTGCCGCGGCGGGCGGACTGCGAGATGTCGTAGACCGGCACCTCGGTGCGACCGGTCCGGCACAGCTCGTCGAGGGCGGCCATCGCGTCGTCCAGCAGCCACGACTCCGGGACGTCCCAGTCGACGATGCCCGAGTTGGCGCCCTCGGTGATCAGCGGCAGCGACGGGTCGCCGGCGCTCTTGTAGAAGTCGTCGAGGCGGAGGACCGGCAGCCCGACGCGTTCGGCGAGCCGGGACTTCCCGGACCCGGAGGGTCCAGCAAGGACGATCACCTGCGCGCGCACCGGCCTATTCTTGCAGTGGCTGCAGCTCGCCGATCAGCCCCACCGGCGTGCCCTCGGTCACCGGCTCCCGCGGGGAGGAGTCGGCCAGGCAGGCCGGGGTCTCGAGAGTCGGCACCTGGTCGACCCAGGACTGGTCGGGCCCGCCCACGATCGGCAGCATGACGGTCCAGGACACGGCGCCCGCGTCACCCGGGACCGCCTCCAGACGGGCCACGACCGGCCCGGCGTCGCCGTCGAGCCGGAGGGTCACGACACCACCGCTCGGGCGCGAGCAGGCGGCGTACGTCGGCTGCCAGCCGGTCATCGAGCCGACCACCGACGCGAGCGCGGCCAGCGGCTGACGGGGTCCGGGGGTCAGGGTCCCCGCGGCGGACGGTGCATGCCGCTGCCGGTCGCCGCCGGAGGTGTCGGGATCGGAGACGTCCGTGTCGAGCGCCTGGAACCACGGATCCTCGTCGAGCGCGGATGCCCGTGCCTCGTCGTCGGCCGTCGGGCCGGCGCCGGACCACTCGGGCTGGTCGACATCGCCTTCGGCCGACCCGCGCGGCTCGCCGTCGGGCAGCTCGGGCGCCGGGTTGCCGGAAGCGCCGGCGAGGCAGGTGTCCGCCACCTCGACCGCTGGTCCCAGGTCCGGCCAGTCCTCGTCGAGGTGGTGGGGGACTTGGGCGTCGACCGACACGTCGACGAGCTCGTCGTCCGGCTCGGCCCGCACCTCGGCGACGGCAGCGTCGCCAGGGTCAGTCCCACCACGGGTCAGTACGGCGCGGACCTCGTCGGGGTCGCAGGTCGCCCCGACGAGAGCCCAGCCCTGGGCCTCGGCACCGGCGACCTCCTGAGCCGTGGCGGTGCTCGCGTCCCCCCCGACGTACGTCGTGGTCCGGGCGCCGGCCTGCCGGTCCACCTGGCCGTTGCTGCCGTAGCCGGCCTCCGGCACCGACAGCGTGCTGGGAGCGACCCACGGGTCCGCCCAGACGGCCTGCGCGCGGGTCAGGTCGACGTCGTCGGCGTACAGGTCGCCGGGCAGGTCCGAGCACCCGGTCAGCAGCACCGCGGCGAGCGCGGCCGCACCGGCGGTCCAGGCCCTCACGACTCCGGGACCACGACGAACCACGGCTCGCTCCAGCCCGCGACTTCGAGGGTCCCGTTGACCCAGTCGTCGCGTGCGACGGTGATGGTCGAGCCGTTGGACGGGTCGTAGACCGACAGCGTGTCGCCGCCCTCGGACGCGGTGACCAGCGTGACGTGCCCGGGACGGGTGTCGTCGCCGACGTAGATCGGGACCGTGGTGCCGCCCTCGCTGGCCCGCACGACCGCGTCGAAGCTGCTGCCCCGGTCGTCCGGGTCGACCACGCTGACGTCGTACGACGTGCCCGGGACGCCGGACCCGCCTTCGGCCGACATCTCCGCCGCCAGCGCCCACGGCTGCGTGCCGGCCTGCGTCGGCCACGGGAACTGAAGGCCGTGGTCGCGGTCGAGCGGCAGGTTGGTGCGCACGTGCATCGCCTGCGACTCGTCCGCGAACCGCTCGGCCGGGGTGCGGGGGTCGGTCGCTCCCGTCACCGGGTCGTAGCCGGTCTGCATCCACAGCGCGTACGCCGGGTCGTTCTCCATCCGCGACATCACCAGCGAGGACGAGCCGCACGTCGTCGGGTCCGGCTGCTTGGCGTCGTCCCCGCGGAAGCTGCCCGGGTCGAGGTCGCGCAGCTCGCTCGGGCTCATCTCGCCGACCCGGTCGGCGTAGTTGGTCAGGGCGTCGCCGGTGAGCCCGGACGCCACCGCAGCCATGATCCAGGCGCGGGCGGCCGGATCGTCGGTGCTCTCGAGCAGCCGGCGTACGTCGGCTCGCTCGTCGGGGGTCATGGCGGCCATCGCGTCGTCGTAGCGGCTCAGCGTCGAGCCGTCGAGCGGCCCGCCGTCGTCGGACCACTCGTTGACGATGTCGATGGCGGACACACTGTCGGGCAGGTGGTGGGGCAGCTCGATGCCGTCCATGGCGCCGGTCACCGCGCGACGCGCGGTCGCGGTCGCTTCGGTGGCATCCTCGTAGGCGCCGATCAGCTCCTGGATCGCGTCGATCACCTCGCCCACGATGCCGGTGAGCTTGTCGACCAGCTGCCACGGCAGCAGGTCGTCCCAGGTGATCGACAGGTGCTCGCGCAGGCCGTCGAACGCGTCGGCGTGCCGACTGCGGGCGGCGTCCATCGACGAGGCCATGGTGCGGAGGGCGGTCGCGACGCCGCGAGCGGCGTCCGGCACGGTGTCGATGCGGCCGGCGAACGCGGTGACCGAGCTGCGGAACGCGTTGCCCGCCTCGCCCTCCCAGACCGCCGGCGGCGTCTCGTCGTGCAGCGACTCCAGCGACGTGTGCGCGCGGTCGACCGTGGTGGCGATCAGCCGCCACTCGTCGGCGGTGTCGCGCAGGTTGGCGGGCTCCGGCTCCGGCGGCTGGGAAGCAATCTCGATCGCCCGGCCGACCAGACCGACGATGGTCTCGGCGGCGTCCCAAGGCGGCCACAGGTCGATGCCCTGCAGGTCGGCGAGCACCGAGCGCAGCTCGGTGACGGTGTCCTCGAGGGCGTCCTGAGCCACATCACCGAAGGCCATCGAAGGCCCCCGCGCTCGCGTGGTCGGTGGCGTCGTACGTCGTCAGGCAGGCCTCGACGTTGCTGCCGTGCTCGGAGACGAGCGCCTGGCAGACCTCGAGGACCCCCGCCAGGTCGGCGGCCGCGTCGCTGACGACCGCCCCGACGCCGGCCAGGTCTGTGCCTGCGGCGGCCGGCGTACGGCGTCTGGCGGAGGTGAGCTCGGCACCGGCGTCGGCCCCGTGCAGCCACGCGCGGCGTACGGCGCCGGGGTCGACGTGCAGCGTCATGCAGAGTTCCTCCCCCCGGATCCCTTGGGACAAACGGGCGACTGGCATGACCCGGCTGGGCCATGCCCCCAGGACCGGTCGGCTCGACTTGCTCGCGGGGTGCAGACGTGGGCTGCGACCGGTCCTAGGTTGCGGCCATGCGCACAGGTGCGAAGGTCGTCGCGGTCGGGGTGTCGCTCGCCGCGGTGGCCGCGGTCGGCGTACTGGTCCTGCGGGACACGCCCGATGCGAGCGCCGACGCCGAGGCTGGCTGCGCCGAACCGGTGACGCGGACCCTGTCGGTCGCGCCGGCGATGGCGGACGTCGCGCGCAGCGCCGCCGCGGCGCTGCGCGAGGACTGCGTCGAGCTCGAGGTCGAGCCCGCGTCGTCGGTGCAGGTCGCGCGGCGCTTCGAGTTCGACAAGGACGTGCCGGACCTCTGGATTGCCGAGTCCAACACCTGGCAGGCGCAGCTCTTCGGCGAGGACGTGCAGCTGCGCATCGTCGGGCCCGCGCTGGCGTCGTCCCCGGTCGTGCTCGCGGGCGGCGCGGACACGGTCGCGCCCGCCACCTGGCGCGCGGCGTTCGACACCGACTCGGTCGACCTCCGCGACCCGCTGAGCGACGGGGTCGGGGCGTTGGCGATGCTGGCGCTGCGCTCGGAGATGACCGCGACCGGTGCCAGTGACGAGCAGATCCGGGAGACGCTGGTGCCGCTGGCCCAGAGGTACGGCGAGCAGCGGGACGGGCGCGCCGACGAGGCGTCCCTGGACGGGCTGATCGAGGGCCTCGACCGGGGGCAGCTGTTGCCGGTCACCGAGCAGGAGCTCGTGCACGCCGGCACCGGCTCCGCACTGCACGCGCGGGTGCCCGCGAAGGGCGCGCCGCTGCTGCAGTTCCCGCTCTACGCCCCGGCCTCCGCGGACGCCGGCACCCTGGCTGCTGCGCGGGCAGTGACCCGGTGGTTCGCCTCGGAGCCCGGGCTGGCCCGGTTGGCCAAGGAGGGCTTCCGTCCGCCGGACGGGAAGCCGATCGCCAAGCCGATCGCCCAGGGCGTCGGACCGGTGCGGTCGCTCCCGCTCCCGGTGCCGTTCGCGGCCGCCTCGGACCTGCAGCTGTGGCAGGACATCAGCCAGCCGTCCAGCGTCCTCGCGGTCTTCGACGCCTCCGGCTCGATGGACTTCATGGCGGGCACGCAGTCCCGGATGCAGCTGGCGGTCGGGGTCGCGAAGACCGCGCTCGCGGTCTTCCCGGACCGCGCCCGGATCGGGCTCTGGGTCTTCTCGATCGACCAGGGCGGGCCGGGCAAAGACTGGCGCGAGCTGGAGCCGATGCGCCGGCTCGACGCCGACGTCCGCGGCACCAGCCAGCGCTACCGGCTCGACGGCCAGGCCGAGCAGATGCTGCGGCTCACCACCGGCGGCACCGGGCTCTACGACACCACCCTCGCCGCCTACCAGCGGGCGCTGCGCGACTACGACCCGGCGTACTCCAACTCCGTGATCCTGATGACCGACGGCGCCAACGACGACCCCGGGTCGATCTCGCTCGACCGTCTCGTCCGGGAGCTCAAGCAGGCGCGGAGCCCGAAGCGCCCGGTGCGGATCATCGGGATCGGGATCAGCGACGACGCCGACTACCCGGCGCTGAGGCGCATCGCCGAGGCGACCGGGGGACAGGCCTACAGTGCGGACACCCCCGAGGACATCCTCGGGGTCTTCGCGAAGGCGATCGCGTCGCGCTAGGCGTGCTGGCCACCTTCGCCTCGGGACGTCATGCGGACAGAGCAAGCGGATGCTCTGTCCGCATGACGTCCTGAGAACCGACCGCTCGCTAGACCCCGATCGGGTGCCAGACGGTCTTGATCTCCAGGAAGGCCGTCATCGGGTCCAGGCCGGGATCGAGGGTCCAGTCCGGCTCGGCAGCCGGGGCCCGGCGTACGCGCTTGAGGTTGTCGGCGGCCGCGACCTCGAGGTCGGTGGCCAGTGTGGCGTCCCCCGCGATGCCGGTCAGGTCGATGGCGTTGACGTCCATGTGGGCGGCCAGCCAGGGCCCGATGGTCGCGGCGGCACCGATGAGGATGTTGACTACCCCGCCCGGCACGTCTGAGGTCGCGAGCACCTCGGCGAGGTTCACCGCCGGCAGCGGGCGGTCGTACGACGACACCACCACGACCGTGTTGCCGGTGACGATGACCGGGGCGACCACGCTGACGAGCCCGAGCAGCGAGGACTCCTGCGGGGCGAGCACGGCGACGACGCCGGTGGGCTCGGGCGTGGAGAGGTTGAAGAACGGGCCGGCGACCGGGTTGGCGTTGCCGATGACCTGGGTGATCTTGTCGGCCCAGCCGGCGTACCAGACGAGCCGGTCGATCGCGGTGTCGACGACCTTGTCGGCCTTGCTGGGCGTGAGCCCTTCCGACTGGACGACGGACTGCACGAACTGCGGGCGCCGGTCCTCCATCACCTCCGCGATCCGATAGAGGATCTGCGCGCGGTTGTACGCCGTACGACCCGACCACGAGCCGAAGGCCTTGCGTGCGGCACCGACGGCGTCGCGGGCGTCCTTGCGGGAGGCGAGGGCGGCGTTGGCCACGAACTTCCCCTTGCTGTCGGTCACCTCGTAGGAGTACGCCGACTCCGAGCGCGGGAACGCGCCGCCGATGTAGAGCTTGTACGTCTTGCGGACGTCGATGCGGTCGCTCACTTGAGATACGCCTCCAGACCGTGGCGGCCGCCCTCGCGGCCGTAGCCCGACTCCTTGAACCCGCCGAACGGGCTGGTGGGGTCGAACTTGTTGAACGTGTTGGCCCAGACGACGCCGGCGCGCAGCTGGTTGGCCATCGACAGGATGCGAGAGCCCTTCTCGGTCCACACCCCGGCGGAGAGGCCGTACGGCGTGTTGTTGGCCTTCTCGACCGCCTCGGACGGCGTCCGGAAGGTCAGCACCGACAGCACCGGCCCGAAGATCTCCTCGCGGGCGATCCGGTGCGCCTGGGTGACGTCGGTGAAGAGCGTCGGCGGGAACCAGAAGCCGGTGGTCGGGAGGTCGCACGCGGGCGACCAGCGGCCCGCGCCCTCGGCCTCGCCGATGTCGGAGAGCTCGCGGATCCGGGCCAGCTGCTCGGCGGAGTTGATGGCCCCGATGTCGGTGTTCTTGTCCAGCGGATCGCCGACGCGCAGCGTCGACATCCGGCGCTTGAGCTTGGTGAGCAGCTCGTCGGCGACCGACTCCTGCACCAGGAGCCGGGACCCGGCGCAGCAGACGTGGCCCTGGTTGAAGAAGATGCCGGTCACGATGCCCTCGACGGCCTGGTCGAGCGGGGCGTCGTCGAAGACGATGTTGGCGGCCTTGCCGCCGAGCTCCAGGGTGACCTTCTTGTCCGTGCCGGCGACGGTGCGGGCGATCGCCTTGCCGACCTCGGTCGAGCCGGTGAACGCGACCTTGTCGATGCCCGGGTGGGCGACCAGCGCCTGCCCGGTGCCGCCGGCGCCGGTGATGATGTTGACGACGCCCGGCGGGAGGTCGGCCTGCTGGCAGATCTCCGCAAAGAGCAGGGCGGTGAGCGGGGTGGTCTCGGCCGGCTTCAGCACGACGGTGTTGCCACACGCGAGCGCGGGGGCGATCTTCCACGCGAGCATCAGCAGCGGGAAGTTCCACGGGATGATCTGGCCGGCGACACCGAGCGGCTGCGGGTCGTTGCCACGCCCCGCGTACTCGAGCTTGTCGGCCCAGCCGGCGTAGTAGAAGAAGTGCGCGGCGACGATCGGGACGTCGACGTCGCGCGACTCCTTGATCGGCTTGCCGTTGTCGATCGACTCGAGGACGGCGAGCTCGCGGCTGCGCTCCTGGATGATCCGGGCGATCCGGTAGAGGTACTTGGCGCGCTCACGGCCCGGCATCCGCGACCAGACCTTGTCGTAGGCCTTGCGTGCGGCCTTCACCGCGGCGTCGACGTCGGCCTCGTCGGCCTCCGCGATCTCGGCGAGGACCTCCTCGGTCGCGGGGTTGATCGTCTTGAACGACGTGCCGCGGCCCTCGACGAAGGCACCGTTGACGAACAGGCCGTACGACGGCTTGATGTCGACGATGCTGCGCGACTCGGGAGCGGGGGCGTACTCGAAGGTTGTTGTCTGCTTGGCCATCAGAATCAGTCCAACGTGAAGTAGTCGGGGCCGGAGTAGCGGCCGGTCTTCAGCTTGGTGCGCTGCATCAGCAGGTCGTTGAGCAGCGTGGAGGCACCGAACCGGAACCAGTCCGGGTCCAGCCAGTCCGGACCGGCGACCTCGTTGACCATCACGAGGTACTTGATCGCGTCCTTGCTGGTGCGGATGCCGCCGGCGGGCTTCACGCCGATCATCCGGCCGGTCTGCTCGCGGAAGTCGCGGACCGCCTCGAGCATGATCATCGTGACCGGCAGCGTCGCCGCAGGCTGCACCTTGCCGGTGGAGGTCTTGATGAAGTCGGCGCCGGCCATCATCGCCAGCCAACTGGCGCGCCGTACGTTGTCGTAGGTCTGCAGCTCGCCGGTCTCGAAGATGACCTTGAGGTGCGCGCTCTCCCCATCTGCCCTTGCACACGCTGCCTTGACCGCGACGATCTCGTCGTACACCTGCTGGTAGCGACCGGAGAGGAACGCTCCTCGGTCGATGACCATGTCGATCTCGTCGGCGCCGGCCTCGACCGCGTCGGCGGTGTCGGCGAGCTTGATGTCGAGCGCGGCCCGGCCGCTCGGGAACGCGGTGGCCACGGCGGCGATGTGGACGCCGGAGCTGCCCAGCGTCTCCTTCACGGTCGCGACCATGTCGGGGTAGACGCAGACCGCCGCGACGGACGGGCAGCCGGGGTCGGCGGGGTCGGGGCGCATCGCCTTCGACGCGAGCGCGCGCACCTTGCCGGGGGTGTCTGCTCCCTCGAGCGTCGTCAGGTCGACCATCCGGATCGCGAGGTCGAGCGCGAAGTCCTTGGCCGTGGTCTTGATCGAACGGGTGCCGAGACCGGCGGCGCGGGCGTCCGCGCCGACCTGGTCGACACCCGGCAGTCCGTGGAGGAACCGCCGCAGCGACGCCTCTGACGTGGTCACATCGTCGAGCCCGGGGCCGAGGATGGTGGAAGTGGCGGTCACCGACCCAGCATAGGGTTGGCCGCGTCCGGCACAACAACCCAGAGATGAGCACCGTGACCGACCCTGCACCCGACGCCGTCGTCGAACGGTTCGCCCCGACCAGCGGCCGGTTCAGCGGCATCGCGGGCCTGATCACCGCGGGCGTCGTGCTGATCCTGGCCGTGCTGGGCTGGGACGTCGGTACGCCGCTCGGGGTCGCCATCGTGGCGCTGCTCGGCGGGCTCCTGGTCTGGGCGGCGATGCTGCGCCCGGCACTGTGGACGACGACTGACGACCTGGTGATGCGGGGGATGTTCGGCACCCACTGGGTCCCGCTCGCGGCGATCGACACGGTGATCGTCACCCAGGTGCTCGCGGTCAAGGTCGGCGACCAGCGGTACGTCTCGCCGGTGATCGGCTACACGGTCCGGCAGACGATGAGGTCGAAGGTCCGCGACGCGCGATCGCCCACCAGCTCCGTCCCCGCCCCGACCCAGCAGCACCAGGCCTTCGTCGAGGCCCGGATCGCGTACGTCGCCCAGGACGCGCGCGACCGCCTCGGCATCCGCAAGGGCTCGCCGGAGCAGCAGGTGCTCGCCGACGGCGTACGGCACACCTGGGCGTGGCCCGAGCTGGTCGCCGCCGCCGTGCTCGTGCTGGCGTTCGTGGTCTGGGTGATCGTGTAGCTTCCTGCCGTTGCCGGGATAGTCCGTCACCTTCTGGTTGTCCGGGAGCGCTCCCGGATAACCAGAAGGTGACGGACTATCCCGACGGTCAGATCCCTGCCGCAGCCTTGATCCCGTTGCGGATGGCGTCGAGGCGGCCGACGGCGGCGATCCGGGCGGCGTCGACGCCGTCGTCCGGGTCGACCGGGATGACGACCTCGAGGTAGCACTTGAGCTTCGGCTCGGTGCCGCTCGGGCGCACGATCACCCGGGCGCCGTCGGCGAGGTGGTAGCGCAGCCCGTCGGTCGGCGGCAGGTCGGCGCTGCCCAGGTTGAGGTCGTCGATCGCCTTGACGGCGAGGCCGCCGAGCTCGGTCGGGGGAGTGGCCCGCAGGCGCGCCATCGCGGCCGCGATCTCGCCGAGGTCGGTGACCCGGACCGAGAGCTGGTCGGTCGCGTGCAGGCCGTGCGCGAGGGCGATGTCGTCGAGGAGGTCGACCAGCCCACGACCCGCTGCCTTGGCGTCGGCGGCGAGTTCGCAGAGCAGCAGCAGGGCTGAGACGCCGTCCTTGTCCCGGACGTTATCGGGGTCGACGCAGTAGCCGAGTGCCTCCTCGTAGCCGAAGGCCAGGCCCTCCACCCGGCTGATCCACTTGAAGCCGGTGAGCGTCTCGGCGTACGGCTGACCGGCGGCCGCCGCCAGCTTCCCGAGCAGGCTCGAGGAGACGATGCTGCACGCGTAGGTGCCCTGCTTGCCCTTCGCCAGTACGGCGTGCGCCAGCAGCGCGCCGACCTCGTCACCCCGGAGCATCCGCCAGCCGTGGGGGCCGGGTACGGCGGCCGCGCACCTGTCGGCGTCCGGGTCGTTGGCGACCACGATGTCGGCGCCGTTGCGCTCGGCGAGCGCCATCGCCAGGTCCATCGCGCCCGGCTCCTCGGGGTTGGGGAAGGCGACGGTCGGGAAGTCCGGGTCCGGCTGCTCCTGCTGCTCCACGACCGACGGGGCGTCGAAGCCCGCCGCCTCGAGCACCCGCTCCACGGGCACGCCGCCGACACCGTGCAGCGGGGTGTAGACGATCTCCAGATCGCGGGGGCCGTCGTCGACCAGCCCGGCGACGGTGTCGAGGTAGCTGTCGACGATCTCCTCCTGGAGCACCTTGCCGGCGCGACCGCGAGGGATGTCCGCGAGCGGGCCGACGGCGGCGATGCGAGCCGCGATCTCGGCGTCCGCGGGCGGCACGATCTGGCTGCCGTCGCCGAGGTAGACCTTGTAGCCGTTGTCGCGTGGCGGGTTGTGGCTCGCGGTGACCATGACGCCGGCGGCGCAGCCGAGCTCGCGGATCGCGAACGCCAGGATCGGTGTGGGCAGCGGTCGCGGCAGCACGTACGCCGTGAACCCGGCGCCCGTCATCACCTCGGCGGTGTCGCGCGCGAAGACGTCGGAGTTGTGGCGGGCGTCGTACCCGATCACGACGGCGCCGCCCTGGTGGCCGGTGTCGAGGAGGTAGCCCGCCAGGCCCGCGGCGGCGCGGGTGACGACGATCCGGTTCATCCGGTTGGGCCCGGCACCGAGCTCGCCGCGCAGCCCCGCCGTACCGAACTCGAGGGTGCCGTCGAACCGGTCGGCCAGGTCTGCATCGTCGCCACCGCTCTCGACCGCGGCGATCACGGCCTCGAGCTCGGCGCGGGTCTGGTCGTCGGGGTCGTCGGCGGCCCAGGCGCGGGCGGCGGCGAGGAGTTCGGCGGCATCGACGGCGGTCATGGGGGCACGATACGAGGGTGAGCCCCACCTTCGCCTTCCGGGACAGCTGGGAGGTCGCGGCCGCTCCGGTCGACGTGCACGACGTGCTCGTCGACCTCGAGCACTACCCGGACTGGTGGCCGCAGGTCGTGGCCGTCGCCTCGCTCGGAGCCGACGACGCGCGAGTGCTCTGCCGCTCAGTCTTGCCGTACACGCTCGACCTGGTGCTGCACGCCGTGAACCGCTCTCCCGACGTGCTCGAGGTCGGCGTCTCGGGGGACCTGTGCGGCTCGGTGCGGTTCGACCTCGTGCCGGTCGCTGGTGGGACCAGGCTCGACTTCGCGCAGGAGGTCAGGGTGCCGGGGTTGCTGGGGGCGGCGTCGTACGTCGCGGGTCCGCTGCTGCGTTGGAACCACGACCGGATGATGCGGGGATGTGTCGCTGGTCTGCGCTCGCGTCTCGTCGGATGACGCCGAGCAGGAGCAGCGCCTGCGCGACGACGTACGTCGCCATCACGCTGACGTCGTGGGCCGGCAGGTCGAGGTCGGAGAACGCGTCGATCGCGATCAGCCCGTCGGACACCAGGAAGAACGCGCCGCCCACCCACGCCAGCCGGTCCACGCCCGTCGCGAGCACCGCCATCGTGCCGAGGCACAGCCCATAGACGAGCACCGCCGGCGCGAGCACGCCGGCGCCCGGGAGGCAGACCGCGATCAGGGCGAGCACCACGACGCCGTACGCCGCGAGCCAGGGGCGACTCCGTCGGACGATGCTGTCGGCGGCGTACGGACGGAAGGCCGCGATGTAGCAGACCTGCGCGACCAGGAAGAAGCCCACCATCGCGAGGAACGCCGGGTCGCCGTCCAAGAACCGCGGCGCCGTGTCGCCCAGCCACGAGCCCGCGAGTGCCCCGAGCGTCAGGGTCACGAGCCGGCTCCTCGGGCTGCCCGTCTGGACCAGGAGCGCCAGCACCAGGACCGGCATCAGCAGCACCTGGGTGAGCCCGGCCAGCCAGCCCGGCCCGGTCGCCTGCGCGGTCACCTGGACGATCCCGACCACGACGTACGCCATCAGGACGGCTCGGGCTCTCGGGTTCAGCACGGCGTCACCGTAGTGCTAGTCGGCCGGCGCGCGCGGCTGGAGATAGATGGCGGCGGTGTCGTCGCCGTGCGCCTCGATGATGACCTGGGTCGGCTGACCCTCGACCGTGCATCGGAAATGGCGATCCCAAGCGGCGTCTCCCTTTCCGGGGCCGCAGTGCCACGCGGGGGGCAGGGTGCCTTCGAGGGAGGCGACACTGCCCGGATGCGTCGCCTCAACCGATGCCTTGCCGGACGAGTCACAGTCGGAGTACGCCGTCGGCGTACCCGCCTCCGGGAAGGCCGAGGTCAAGGCACTGCCAAGACTCTCGAGGTCGTCGAGACCGTCCTCGGTGCACGAGTAGGTCTGGTTGGGTCCACAGCCGGCGAGCGTGGCTGCTGCGATGACCATGATCACGCAGAGACTGACGGAAGCGGCGGCTGCGCGAACGTTCACGGCAGATCCCATGTCATTTCGACTGGCTCACTTGAGGACCGCCCACGCGATCAATGAGTCCAGGCGCCGGATGTCTGCGCCCTTGCCGACCTTGATCTTGATGTGTCCAGCCCGCGTCCACATCTCGAGCTCCGCGTTCGTGTCCAGCAGCCCGCCAGCGTTCTCCGAGGACCACATGTTGATGGCGCTGTAGGGCAATGAGTAGATCTCAACCTTCTTGCCGGTGATGCCCTGCGCGTCACGGACGATCAGCCGCTTGGTGGTGAAGATCGCGCTGTCCCGAAAGGTCTTGAAGGCGGCGACCGGCGTCTCGCCCTCCACCATGAGACCAGCCACGTCAGGCGGGATCGGGATCTCCTGCATGAAGGTCCAGGCCGTGATCGCAGAGGTTTCGAGTGACATGGCGTGGACCCTAGTGACCATCGGTCTCGCACACCCGGAGTTGACGAAACCTGACATCTGCCGAGCACGACGATGGCCCCGCCGGCGGTGCCGGCGGGGTGGTGTCAGTGGGTATGTCGGGTGTGGGTGGTGTCCCAGTCGTAGGTGTAGCCGTGGCTGTTGGTCCAGGTGAAGGTGGTGGGTCCGGTGCGGACGACTTCCCAGCCTGCGTGGGTTTTGTAGCGGTGGTGGCCCCTGCAGAGGGGTGCGAGGTTGGTACTGGTGGTGTTGTGGCCGTCCCACTCGTCGAGGTGGTCGAGGTCTGCTGATCGTGATGGTCGGCTGCAGTGTGGGTAGACGCAGGTGGCGTTGGTGAGGACCGCTTGTTCGCGCATGGTCTCGGTGGGCCGGTAGGCGTCGGTGGTGAGGTGGTCGTTGAGGTCGATGACCGGGCGGATCGTCACGGTGGTGTTGGTGCCGTGGCACCAGTCCTTGACCTGCTCGACGCTGATCGCGGTCCGGGTGTTCTCCACCCCGGCGACACCGGCATCGGAGAGGTGGACGTAGATCATCAGCTCCCGCTTGCGCGGTGCCGGCCGACCTTCGGGGTCGGTCTGGAGGTCGAGGGTGAGCTCGCGGCGAGCGAGGGCTCCGGCTGCGAGTGAGCGGCGTACGTCGAGCGATTCCTCGCATCCCAGGCGACCGAGCTCGGCCGCACCGTGGGTGATGGCGTCGTTGAGGTCGAGGGCGTCGGCCAGGTCGAGGTCGGCGTCGACGTGCACGGTGCCGTCGAAGGACACCTGTTGGAGGTCCACGTCGAAGTGCCGGGCATCGGCGGCCTGGCGGCGGCGCTTCTCGGCCTCGGCCGGGTCGAACAACCGCAGCGCGTCGGCGATGGCGCGGTCGATCTGCGCGTACGAGCACCGGTGCGCCTGGTGGGCCAGGTGCCGGTCGACGTAGCCGGCGGCGTCGGGGCACAGGGTCTTGGTGGCCTGGGCGATCCGGCGGGCTTTCCAGACCGGTACCCGCCCCGAGGTGGTGACGGTCCACAGTCGCGGGAGGCGGTAGCGCAGCTCGATGGCGTCGCCGAGGTAGGTGCGTCCGGCGTCGGTCGACATCCCGAGCGCGAGGGCGAGGTCGGCGACGCAGAACTCCGCGACCAGGGGTGCACCGGGTCCGGCGATCGCGAGCTCGCCCTCGGTGCCGTCGACGGTCGCGGCGCCGTGGTCGATGGACTCGACGGGGTGCATGACCGCCCAGTCGACGGCCAGTCGGAGCTTGTCGACCTCTGCTTGGTTCACCACGAGATGGCGGTCGTGGAGCGCGGCCAGCACCAGGTCCGGGGAGTCGGGCGACTCCCCGGTGCCGGTGGTGTGCTGGCGTTCGCTCATGGGTCTAGCCAAGCACTGGGCGCCGACAGTGGGGGGCTCAGAACCCTTGTTTTGACCGGGATGTGGACACTTCCGAGAAAATACTTCCACCCGATTTTGGGGCGACATCTGGGTGGTGGTTTCGAGGCTCGCTTCGCTCGCACCTCAACCACCGTGTCGGCCGGGGAGCCGGGAGACCGCGTCGACCCGCACCCGCCGTACCCGTCGTAGCTGCCTGTCGGCGGCCGAGTCGAGCAGACCAGCGGGCCGTGCTGACCACCCTGCCTTCGAGGTGGTGGTTTCGAGGCTCGCTTCGCTCGCACCTCAACCACCGTGTCGGCCGGACCGAGCGGACCCGCAGGCCATGGTCACCGACGCGCCTACGCTGCGGTGGTTTCGAGGCTCGGCGCTGGCGCGCCTCAACCACCGTCTCGCCGCCTACGTTGCGGAGGTTTCGAGGCTCAGGCCTGGCGGCCTTCGCACCTCAACCACCGTCTCGCCGCCCACCCGTGGTGGTTTCGAGGCTCGCTTCGCTCGCACCTCAACCACCGCTGCGTCAGCTGTCGATCGAGCTCAGGTCGCCGTACCGGTCGCCGACGACCGCACCCCGGGGGACCGCGGCGTCGAGTGCGGCGAGGTCGTCGTAGGTGAGCGTGACGTTGACGGCGCCGACGTTCTCCTCGAGGTACTTGACCCGCTTGGTGCCCGGGATCGGGGCGACGCCGAGCTCGTCGTCGCCCTGGGCGAGGACCCAGGCGAGCGCGAGCTGCCCGGGCGTGCAGCCCTTCTCGTCCGCGATCGCGCGGACCCGGTCGACGAGCTCCAGGTTGGCGCGCAGGCCTTCGCCGTTCAGGCGGGGGAAGTACGCCGAGCGGCGCGAGTCGCCCTCCTCGAGCGCCGACTCCGTCGTGATGGCGCCGGTGAGGATGCCGCGACCGAGCGGGGAGTAGGGCACCAGCCCGATGCCGAGCTCGCGCAGCGTCGGCAGGATCTCGTCCTCGAGGTCGCGGGTGAAGAGCGAGTACTCCGTCTGGAGCGCGGTGATCGGGTGCGTGGCGTGGGCGCGGCGGATGGTGGTGGCCGAGGCCTCGGAGAGACCGAGGTGGCGCACCTTGCCGGCGGCGACCAGCTCGGCCATGGCGCCGACGGTCTCCTCGATCGGGACGGTCTTGTCGACGCGGTGCTGGTAGTAGAGGTCGATGTGGTCGACGCCGAGCCGCTGCAGCGAAGCGTCGCAGGCGGCGCGCACGTACGCCGGGCTGCCGTTGATCCCGACCCGGGTGCCGTCGGGGAGCCGCTCGTTGCCGAACTTCGTGGCGAGCTGGACCTCGTCGCGACGACCGGCGATCGCCCTGCCGACGAGCTGCTCGTTGACGAACGGGCCGTACATGTCGGCGGTGTCGAGGAAGGTGACGCCCAGGTCGAGCGCCCGGTGGATGGTGGCGAGGCCGGACGCCTCGTCGGGGCTGCCGTAGAACTCCGACATGCCCATGCAGCCGAGGCCGAGCGCGGAGACGTCGAGGGGGGAGGTGGTGCCGAGCGTGCGTGTCTGGATCGTCATGTCCCCACTCAAGCGCTTGGAGTGCGCTCCAGGTCAAGCGCGTCGAGCTTCGAGGTGTAGATGCCGATCTTGCGGTCGATCGCACCCAGGTGCTCCTGCACCTCGGCGAGCTGGGCGAGCACCTGCGTGCGGTGCGCCCGGAGCAGGTCGAGCCGGGTCGTCTCGTTGCCGTCGCCGGCGCGCACGAGCTCGGCGTACCGGCGTACGTCGCGGATCGGCATGCCCGTGCCCCGTAGGCAGTTGAGCAGGTCGATCCACCGCAGGTCCGCGTCGGTGTAGCGGCGGTGACCGGTCGCCGAGCGGCCGACCGGGCTCAGCATCAGCCCGTCGCGCTCGTAGTAGCGCAGGGTGTCCGGCGTCAGGCCGGTGGCGTCAGCGGCTTCGGCGATCGAGTAGGTCACGCGCCAGTGTCGCCCCTGGAGCGCACTCCAGGTCAAGGGTGCGCGGTCAAGCGTCAGCGGGCGTAGGCCTCGAGGTTGTGGCCGAGCTCGACGAAGAGCGCCTGGTTGAGCTGGAAGGCCTTCTTGACCTCGGTGACGACCCGCTCCTGATCCGCGGCGTCGAGGCCGAGGGCGTCGAGGCGGGCGCGGTAGCCGTCCTTGTAGATCTTCGGCTTCGCGATCTCCGGGAAGTCGTAGAACGCGATGCCGGCGCCGTCGAGCTCGAAGGTGCGGTCGAGGATGCGGCCGATCGCCTGGCCGCCCGAGAGGTCGCCCAGGTAGCGGGTGTAGTGGTGCGCGACCATCAGCGTCGGCCACTCGGCCGCGGCGGCGAGCAGCCGCTGGCGGTAGGCCTCGGCGGCGGGGGAGTCGACGGTCCGGTCCTCGCCGTCGGCCAGCCAGTGGTCGAGGTCCGCGTCGATCGCGGCCAGGCGCTCGAGGGCGGCGTCGGCGACGGCGGCCACGGCCGGGTCGTCACGGTGCTCGGCGACGATCGCCTCCATCGTCGCGTAGACGACGCGCAGGCGCAGCAGGTAGTCGGCGTACCCGCGCTCGTTGACCTTGCCGCCGAGGAGGTCGGCCATGAACGACGAGTCCTCCGCCGCCTGGTGCTCGGCCATCGAGCCCTCACGCATGGCCGCCGACAGAGCGAGGTCGGTGGTCTGGTCGAGGATGGTCATGGCTTCTCCTGGAGGTGATACGACAAGGTGTCAGCATCATGATGACAGAGTGTCGGAAAGTTTGTGACAGTCTGTCCGAAACTCGGGGCTTTAGGTAAGGCAAGCCTAAGCGACTGCTAGGATTCCCGCCATGCGTGGGGTGAAAAGGCCGGCTGCGCCGGTCAGGGGTGCGCTGCTGTGCACCGTTGTGGGACTGCTGGCATGTGCCCTCGCGTCGTGCGGGCTGTCGTCGAAGGCCGGCTCCGAGGAGCCGGGCGACGGCCCGAGCACGGCCGCGGTCGCGTCGCAGGTCACGCCGCCGCTCTCCGACGTGACGCCGCTCGACGACGTACGGGACTGGGACGGCGAGGTCACCGCGGTTACCGACACCCCGATCGACCCGGTCGCCGACAGTCCCGAGCCGAAGCTCCCCGTCACCGTCACGGACGCCCAGGGCACCAAGGTCACCGTGAAGGACACCAGCCGGGTCCTCGCGCTCGACGTCTACGGCACCCTGTCGCGCACCGTCTTCGAGCTCGGCCTCGGCGACCGGCTCGTCGGTCGCGACGTCTCGACCGAGTTCGACGAGGCGAAGGGCCTGCCGCTGGTCACCCAGAACGGCCACGATCTCAACGCCGAGGCGATCCTCGGGCTCGATCCGACGGTCATCATCACCGACACCTCGCTCGGCCCGTGGGACGTCGTCCTGCAGATGCGCGACGCCGGCATCCCGGTCGTCGTCGTCGAGTCCGACCGCGGCCTCGACAACGTGGCCGACCTGATCCACCAGGTCGCCGACCCGCTCGGCGTACCCGCCGCCGGCGACGCGCTCGCCAAGCGCACCCAGCAGCAGATCGACGACGTCACCGCCCAGATCGCGAAGGTCGCCCCGGCCAGCGCCGGCGACAAGCTGCGGACCGTCTTCCTCTACGTGCGCGGCCAGTCGGGCATCTACTACATGTTCGGCGAGGGCTCCGGCGCCGACTCGCTCATCGACGCCCTCGGTGGGTACGACGTGGCCGACGAGATCGGCTGGAACGGCATGAAGCCGCTCACCGACGAGGGCCTCGTCGCCGCCCAGCCCGACCTGGTGCTGATGATGACCGGAGGCCTCGACTCGGCCGGCGGCGTCGACGGCATGCTCGAGCGGCTGCCCGCCCTGGCGCAGACGCCGGCCGGCCAGCACCGCCGCTTCGTCGCCATGGACGACTCCCAGATCCTCGGCTTCGGCCCGATCACCGCTGACGTCCTCGAGGCGCTCGCCGTTGCGACGTACGCGCCAGAAGACGCCTCATGAGGACCGCGTCGTGACGGCCGCCGTCGCCGAGCGCCAGCGCGCCGGGATCCGCGCGATCGCGGGCCGCATCGGGCTGCTCGGCGGTCTCACGATCGCGCTGCTCGTGGCGCTGGTCTTCGCGGCCGGCCACGGTCAGCTCGACGTCCCGCCGTCGGAGGTGCTCGGCTCGCTGATGCACAAGATCGGCCTCGACATCGGGCCGGTGCCGCACCACCCGCAGGGGGAGAACACCCTGTGGCAGGTGCGCTTCCCGCGCGTCGTCATGGCCGCGCTCGCAGGTGCCTGCCTGGCCACCGCCGGCGCCCTGATGCAAGGCGTCTTCGGCAACCCGCTCGCCGAGCCGGGCGTGGTCGGCGTCTCCGCCGGTGCCGCGGTCGCCGCGGCCACCGCCATCGTCTTCGAGCTCACCTTCGCCGGCACCTGGACCGTCGCGATCTGCGCCTTCATCGGCGGCCTGATCACCACCACGCTCGTCTACGTGATGTCCCGCGACGGCGGCCGCACCGAGGTCGTCACGCTCGTGCTGACCGGCATCGCGATCAACGCGATGACCAGCGCCGGCCTGGCGTTCCTGATGTTCCTCGGCGACACCCAGGCCCGCGAGGAGATCGTCTTCTGGACGCTCGGCAGCCTCAACGGCTCACGCTGGGAGTACGTCGGCGTGGTGCTGCCGATGGCCGTCGTCGGCATCGCCGCGGCGATGTACCTCGCGCCCAAGCTCGACCTGCTCGCGCTCGGTGACCGCGCCGCCCGTCACGTCGGCGTCGACGTCGAGCGCCTGCGGATGTCGACCATCGTCGTGGTCGCGGTGCTGACCGCCGCGGCCGTCGCCTTCTGCGGGATCATCTCGTTCATCGGGCTGATCGTGCCGCACCTGATCCGGATGGTCGCCGGCCCGGGCCACCGGCTGCTGGTGCCCGCGAGCGCCCTGGGTGGCGCCGTGCTCCTGGTGCTGGCCGACCTGTGGGCACGCACCCTGGTCGCGTACGCCGACCTGCCGATCGGGATGCTCACCGCGCTCGTCGGCGGCCCGTTCTTCTTCTGGCTGATCCGCCGCGCCCGTCGTACGGCGGGGGGCTGGGCATGACCATGATCTGCACCCGCGGCCTCAGCGTCACTTACGACGGCCACCCGATCCTCACCGACGTCGACCTCGACATCCGCGGCGGCGAGCTCGTCGTGCTGGTCGGCCCCAACGGCGCCGGCAAGACGACGCTCCTCGGCGTGCTCTCGGGCGACGTCGACCCGAGCGGCGGCAAGGTCACCCTCGACGACAAGCCGCTCGCGTCGTACGCCGCCCGCGAGCTGGCCCGCAAGCGTGCCGTGCAGCTGCAGAAGCAGGGGCTCGCCTTCGGCTTCCGGGTGCACGAGGTGGTCCGGATGGGCCGCTCGCCGTGGCACCGGACCGAGCGTGAGGACGACGACGACCGCGTGGTCGCGGAGTCGATGGAGCGCGCCGACGTCGCTGACCTCGGTGACCGGCTCTACCCGACGCTGTCCGGCGGTGAGCAGGCGCGCACGTCGTTCGCCCGGCTGCTCGCGCAGGAGACGCCGGTGCTGATGCTCGACGAGCCCACCGCGGCGCTCGACATCCGGCACCAGGAGTCGCTGCTGGCGGTCGCACGCTCCGCGGCGCAGGCCGGTGCGGCCGTCGTCGTGGTGCTGCACGACCTGTCCCTCGCCGCGGCGTACGCCGACCGCATCTGCGTGCTGTCCCACGGCCGGGTGCGCGCCAACGGCAGCCCGACCGACGTGCTCACCTCCGAGCTGCTGACCGAGGTCTACGAGCACCCGGTCGAGGTCATCACCCACGACGGCAACCTGCTCGTCGTGCCGGTCCGCAGCCGCGTGACCGAGCCGCTCGCAGAAGCCGAGGAGGTCCGATGCGCCACGCCCTGGCCGCACGCCTGAGCGCCGCCGCGCTCCTCACCGCCGCCGTACTGCTCCCGTCGCCGGCCCTCGCCGACTCGCGGGTGAGCATCGCCAACCCCGGCGGGCAGGCGAAGATCGACCCGACGTACGCGACCACTCTCAAGGTCTCCGGGTCCGGCTTCCAGTCGATCAAGGGCGGCCACGGCGGCATCTACGTCTTCTTCGGCACGGTCAAGCCCGGCTGGCAGCCCAGCAAGGGCGGCGCCACCGGCCAGGACTACTACTACGTGCCCGACAGCGAGGCCAAGAACAACCAGGGCTTCCAGAGGTACGTCGCCTTCCCGGGCTCCGACACCGCCTCCTCCGCCAACGGCGGCACCATGTCGGCCTCCGGCGGCTGGTCGACGCAGATCGTGGTGCCGGGCGCGACCTTCCAGACCTACGACCGCGCCGGCGCCGTGCACACCGTCGACTGCCGCAAGGTCACCTGCGGCGTGATCACGGTCGGCGCCCACGGCGTCACCAACGCCAACAACGAGACGTTCACGCCGGTCACCGTCGGCTCGCTCGGCACGACGTCCAGCCCCTCCGCGACGCCGACCGGCACCGCCACGACCGACGCCGACCCGACCGCGCCGGCCACCACCGAGCCCGGCTCGGGCGCCAAGCCCAAGCCGGCGGGTCCCGCGACGCTCGAGGTCGACCGCGGCTCCGCGGTCGCGGGCAACGTGCTGGCCTTCAGCGCGACCGGGCTGCCCGCGGGCACCCAGGTCTCCGCGGTCTTCGACGACGGCGCGGCGGGCGCCGGCCCCTTCATGGCCGGTGCCGACGGCAGCCTCGCCGGGATCATCACCCTGCCCGCCGACACCGGGCCGGGCACCCACGAACTGCGCCTGTACGGCGTCGAGGAGCCGCCCTCGGTGAGCTTCGCCGTCCAGCCCGCCGAGACCAGCACCGAGACCGTCGAGCCGCAGGCCGTCGACGACGACGACACCCGCGCCGCCTGGCTCTTCGCGGGCGCCGCGGCGCTGGTGCTGCTGCTCGCGTTGGTGCGGCTCGGCTTCGGACTGCTGAGGAGGCGTCGTGCGGCGTGATCGCGTGGCGGGAGTGCTGCTCGCCCTCGTCGGGAGCGTGCTCGTCGCCGTACCCGCCCTCGCGGACGACCCGACCGAGGCACCTGCCACCGGCCCGGTCGCCATCGACGGCGTCGCCCTGCGTTGGGGCCTCAACAACGAGTCCAGCAACCGGGCGTTCGCGCCGCGGACCTACAACTTCTTCTCCGCCGGTCAGGTGCCGGACCCGGGCAAGGGCGGGACGACCCTGCCGCGCGAGGGCTGGCACCAGAAGGTCGGCGGCGTGGCGGTCGAGAAGTGGAGCGGCTCCGCGTGGAAGCCGGCCACCTGGGCCGGGCTGACGACTGACAGCGGCGGCGCCGACCTGGGCTCGCCGACGGCGGGGACCTTCAGCAACCATCGGTTCGTCTTCGCCGACGGCATCGGCACGGCCGACCTCACGGCCGGCACCGCCCACGTCGCCTGGGACGGCGACGTCACCGTCCTCTACTACTCCGGCATGTCGTTCTTCACCATCTCTGACCCGGTCCTCGACGTGGCCGGCGGGCGCGGCACCCTGACCGCGACCGTGTCCGGGTATGCCTCCTCGGTCGACAACCCCGACTCGTGGGCGCCGGTGGCGGCCGCGACGGTGACGCTGGTGGACCTGCCCGGGGTCACTCTCAGCGAAGCCGGCCTGACCGCCACGCCGGCGTACCTCGGCGTGGCCGTCACCGGAGTGGGTCAGGTCGCCGGTGGCGCGAGCTTCGGCTCGTTCCCGCAGACGTTCGTCGACTACATGCAGCGGTTGGGTACGGCGGCCTTCTGGCTGTCCAGCGGCGCGTCGACCGACCCGTTCAAGGTGCCGCTGCCGCTCACCGTCGCGTTCGCCTCGGACGAGGAGCCGGTCGAGCCGACGCCGACCGCGGTGCCCACGAAGAAGCCGCTCAAGAACCCGGTCGTGCCGCCGCCGGTGACGGTGACGGTCACCGCCGCGCCGGCCCCGGTCGCTCCGGTCGCGCCGCCGGTGGCGCCCCCCGCACCCGCGCTCCCGACCGCCTCGGTGCCGGTGGCCGGCAGCACCCTCCCCGCAGCGGCCCAGCTGGTGGCCGCACCCCTGACTTCGGAGCCTCGGCCCGAACCCGAGTCCGAAGCCACCTGGATCTGGTGGCTCGGCGGCGGCCTGCTTCTCGCGGCCGCACTCACCCTGCTCGTCCCTGTCGGCCGACCGCGCCGACCCAATGAGAAGGAACTCGCATGACTCAGCACAAGCGCCTCCGCAGGCTGGCGATCCTGGCCGCCGGCGCGATGGCCTCGACCGTGCTCGTCGGCGTCGCGGACGCCGCGGTGCCCACGGCCCCCACCGCCGCGACCGGCTCGTTCAACTGGAAGGTCTCCACGACCTTCGACACCGCCTTCGCGACCCACGAGCTCGCGGGCGGCGTCACGGAGAGCGCTGACGGCGTGGTCAGCTTCCCGGCGCTCTCGTCCACCGTCGACCCCGTCACCGGCGCTGGCACCGTGCAGTACGACGGCTCGGTCAAGGGCTCGTTCGTGTTCAGTGGTGCCCTGCAGTACTGGGTGAAGATCGAGGACCCGGCCGTCACCGTCGACGCCGACGGCGAAGGCCGGATCACGGCGCAGGTCTCGGGCTGGAACCTCGCCGGCAACGGCTCCCCCGAGGAGTCGACCTCGCCCGCGCGGGTCGTGGTCACGACCTTCGACGCCGCCGACCGCTGGTCGACGCGCTCGATCGCGGCCACGCCGGACTGGGCGGGCGTGCTCGCCGCCGGCACCCCGGAGGCGACCGCACTCGGCATCACCACGTCCGGCCACCCCGTCGACGGCAAGTCGTTCGCGCCGTCGTTCCTGGCTCAGGTGACCAGCGGTGTCCGCCCCCGCTTCTACGCGACCTCCGCGACCTCCGACAGCAAGGCACCCGCTCCGTTCACCGCGTCGTACGCCGACGCTGCCAGGTCCGTCGCCGCCACGCCGTCGTACGCCGCCCAGAGCGTCTCGATCAAGGTCGACGGAGCCGGCTTCACCCGCACCGACAACAACCCGGGCGACAACGGCGTGTACGTCGGTCTCGCCCCGGCCGGCGGCCTGCCGTCGACCAGCTCGCAGGCCGACATGGACAAGTTCGCCGCAGCGCAGTGGGTCACCGCGGCCGCGATCAAGGGCGGCGGCAAGTTCAGCACCACGCTGACCGCTGCCGCAGGCGTGCTCAAGCAGGGCACGGCGTACTCCGTCTACACCTGGCGCGCGCACAGCCACTCCAGCACCAGCCAGGACACCGAGACGCCGGTGACCATCGACTGGTCGAAGCTGACGGCTCCGCCCGCGACGCCCGCCAAGGCTACGACGACCGCGTCCGCCAAGGTCACCAAGAAGCCCACCACCGCCAAGGGTGGCGCGCTGGCGGTCACCCTGAAGTCGAGCGGTGGCAAGCCCGCGGGCAAGGTCACCATCAAGCTGACCAGCAAGGGCAAGAAGGCCGTCACCAAGTCGGCGAAGGCCAAGGCCGGCAAGGCCGTCGTGAAGCTGCCGAAGCTGAAGGCCGGCACCTGGAAGGCGACCGTCGTCTACGCGGGATCTGACGCCTTCACCTCGGCCAAGAAGGTCGTCACCTTCAAGGTCAAGAAGAGCAAGAAGAAGTAGCACTCACGCCGAGCCCGCGGCACCCACCGCACGCAGGACGAACGACTCGATCGTCTGCGCCGGGAGGTGCCGCGGGCTCAGGCATGCGTGGATGAGGGACATCGTGGTCACGACGTCCTCGATGGTGAACGTCGCATCGGCGATGCCGGCCTCGAGGATGCCGCGCAGCACGTCCTCGACGGCGACGACGTGCTGGCGGATCGCCAGGCGCGAGTCGGGCCCGAGCACGCCGTACAGCTGCGGGCCGAGGCCCATGTGGAACCGCTCGCCCTCGGCGAGGTGGTAGCGGAGGTAGAGCCGCAGCTGGCTCGCCGGGTCGTCGGCCTCGGTGAGCACGTCGCGGAGCCGGTGGAGGTACTCCTCCGTCTCGTGCGACGCGAACGCGACGACCACGGACTCCTTGTCGGGGAAGTGGTGGTAGATCGCGGTGCGGCCGACGTCGGCGCGCTCGGCGATGGCCGCCATGGTGATCGCGTCGAAGCTGCGCTCGGCCATCAGGTCGGCGAACGCCTCGAACACGCGTCGCTGCAGCTGCTCGCGATGCTGTTGGAGGGTTTCGCCGGAGATGCGGGGCACGTGGTGGAGGTTAACCCGCGGACGGTGCCAGGTGCTCACCTTCGACGTCGTAGCGCTCGATGTAGTCCCGGAACCGGTCGCGTACGGCGGCCTCGGTGAGCCCGAACTCGGTGACGTCGTAGCGGTGCCCGCCGAACTCGCCGCGGGGGTGGGCGGCGAGATGCGCGTCCATCGCCTCGAACGCGCCGGCGCCGGCTTCGAGCCCGAGCGAGCCGTAGATGCCGCGCACGGTGCCGACCGGGTCGCGGGCCAGGTCGGCGTACCGGACGTCGAGGATCTGGTGCTCGGGGCGGCGGGCCCGGAAGTCCTCGATCCGGCGGATCGACTCCTCGAGCGTGTCGCTCCAGTGCTCGGCGATGTAGGAGCGGTGGTCGGCGTCCGAGAACGTGCTCGACATGACGTTGATCAGGCTGCACACCGAGCCGGTCAGCGTCGCCGGGTCGCGGTGCAGCAGCACCAGCCGGGCGTCGGGGTAGGTGTCCACCAGCGCGTCGAGGGCGAGCGCGTGGTGCGGGCTCTTGAGCGTCCAGCGGCCGCGGACGCCGGCGCTCTGCAGGGTCTGCAGCACCAAGCGGTGGTAGTCGTAGGCGCCCCGGTTGTCGCCGGCCCGCCACCAGGCGCCGTACGACGGGACGTTGGCGATCGCCTCCCACGAGATGCTCTGGAAGGCCTGACCCATGACGGCGATGCACTCGGTCGGGTCGGCGGCGGCCTCGTGGTGGATCGCGCTGATCGCGGGGTTGAGCAGCTCGAGCATGTCGACGCCGCCCTGGGCCGCGTCGACCCGGGGGCCGGTCTTGCGCTCGCCCGGCAGCGGCGGCGGCACCGAGTCCTGCGACTCCCAGCCGAGCAGCGCCCGGTTGGCGGGGTCGGCGTCGAGCAGGTGGGAGAGGAACGTCGTGCCGGCCCGGAACATCCCGATCACGACGACCGGCGCCTCGATCCGCTCCCTGGTGACGGCCGGGTGTTGCTTGGTGTGGTTGACGACCTTCAGGCGGTTGACGAGAGCAGCCACCAGGGACGGCGGGAGCGCGACGTTGCCGAGGTCGTTGAGCTGCGCCTCGTTGACGAGCGCGTCGCAGTAGCGCTCGAGGCCCTCGCGGTAGCTCGGGTCGCCGAAGTCGTCGAGGCCGCTCTGCTCGGTGGCCTGGGTCTGGAGGTCGTCGGGGTTCATGCCGTTTCTCCGATCTGCACGACGGTGCGACCCGACGTACGACGGGCGGCGTGGTCCTCGAGCGCGGCCGCGACGTCGTCGAGGCCGATCCGGCGCCCGATCACCGGCCGGATGCTGCCCGCGGCGACGAGCTCGAGCAGGGCGGCGTGCACCCGCCGGCCGGTCTCGGGCGGGAACGGGTTGATGCCGAAGCGGCGGAAGTCTCGGGGGACCTCGAGGTAGGCGAGCAGCACGCCGAGGACGGACAGGTTGGCCATCGACAGCTTGCGCAGCGGGCGGCCGGTGAGGCCCGACTCCGGGTCGTCGTTGAAGCCGACGGCGAGGTAGCGCCCGCCGCGAGCGCCACAGGTCCACATCGTCTCGGTCTGCTCGCCGCCGATCGGGTCGAAGATCACCTCGGCGCCGTGGTCGCCCGTCGCGTCCATGATCGCGTCGAAGACGTCCTCGGAGGTGTGGTCGATCGCGACCTCGGCGCCGAGGTCGCGGCACAGCTGCGCCTTCTCCGGGCCACCGGCGATTGCGAGCACCCGAGCACCGGCCGCGACGGCGAGCTGGATCGCCGCCGTACCGACCGAGCTGGCGCCGCCGCGGACGACCACGGTCTCGCCGGGTTGGAGCGCGGCCCGCTCGTGGAGGGCGAGGTAGCCGACGTGGAAGGGGAGCGTGAACGCCGCGGCCTCGGCGTCGTCGAGCTCGGGCGGCGCATCGAAGACGTTGCCGGCGAGCGCACGCTCGGCCAGCCCGCCGAACGACTGCGGCGCGATGCCGACGACTCGGCGGCCGAGCCAGTCCTCGGCACCGTCCCCGGCCGCCTCGACCACCCCGGCGAGGTCCATCCCGAGGGTGAACGGCGGCTGGGCCATCACCGCCGCGACGTCGCCACGGCAGCGGGCGATGTCGCCGAAGTTGAGCGAGGCGGCCGAGACCGCCACCCGGACCTGGCCGGGTCCCGGCTCCGGGACCTCGACGTCGTCCCGGACCTCGATGGCTGCGCTCGGCTCGCCGTGGCGGACCACGCGGACTGCCCTCATGTGACCCCCATCACTCGATGCTGGTCGGGACCGTACTAAGAGGGCGTATTACTCGTCAACGGCTCTGTCAGATCTGCGGGCAGGTCGCCATGCCCGCAGCCATGGCCACCAGGTTGCGCACGAACCGCTCGGTGGGCAGCTGGGCGCGGCCCGGCTCCATGCTCTCGGTCTTGGCCCGCTCGCTCGCGCGGGCCCGGTCGGCGACCGAGCGCAGGATGAAGCCGGTGATCAGGGCGAGCCGCTCGTTGTGGAGGGCATCATCGACAGGCGCCATCCGCTGCGCGAGGAGCTCGTAGACGGCGTACCCACCGGTGGCGTTGAGCTCCGCGGCGACGGCCTCGTCCAGGCGCTCGAACTCCTCGACGAGCTGGCCGACGATCACCAGGTACTGGCGACCCGACGGCCCGGTCTCCGCGAGCTCGACCGCCGGGCGCACGATCGCCTCCAGCACCGAGCCGAGGTCGTCGGCGGGCGTCGTACGGGCGGCCGCGAGGAGCTCGCCCTCACGGGCGGCCAGGAACGGGACGTGCTGGCGGAGCACGGCGACGAGCAGGCTCTCGCGCGAGCCGAAGTGGTAGTGGACCGCGCCGCGGTTGCGCTGGCCGGCGCGTCGGGTGATCTCGACGAGAGACGCGGCGAACACGCCCTCCTCGGCGAACACCTCGGTCGCCGCCTCGACCAGGCGTTCGCGGGTCTGCTCGGCCGTGGTCACCTCAGATCCGGGGGACGATCCGCCCCAGCAGGTCGCCCATGCGCGAAGCGGCTGCCCGGCCGGCCTCGAGGACCTCGGAGTGGTCGAGCGGCTGGTCGCTGATGCCGGCCGCCAGGTTGGTGACCAGGCTGATGCCGAGCACCTCCATGCCGGCCTCGCGGGCCGCGATCGCCTCGAGCGTGGTGCTCATGCCGACCAGGTGGCCACCGAGCACGCCGGCCATCCGGACCTCGGCCGGGGTCTCGTAGTGCGGCCCGGGGAACTGCACGTAGACGCCCTCGTCGAGGCTCGGGTCGACCTCGCGGCACATCGCCCGCAGCCGCGAGCTGTAGAGGTCGGTGAGGTCGACGAACGTGGCGCCCACGATCGGGCTCTTGCCCGTGAGATTGAGGTGGTCGCTGATGAGGACCGGCGTACCAGGCGTCCAGCTGGGCTTGAGGCCACCGCAGCCGTTGGTCAGCACGATCGCGCGGCAGCCGGCGCGGGCCGCCGTACGAACTCCGTGGACGACGGGTGCGACGCCCTTGCCCTCGTAGTAGTGGGTGCGGCTCAGGAAGACCAGGAGCTGCTTGTCGCCGGCGCGGACCGAGCGGATCTTGCCGGAGTGGCCGGCGACCGCAGACGCGGAGAACCCCGGCAAGTCGGTGGTGTCGATCTCCGCGGTCGCCTCGCCGAGGGCGTCGACCGCGGGCAACCATCCGGAGCCGAGCACCAGCGCGACGTCGTGGCGCGCGACGCCGGTCAGCTCCGCGAGCCGCTCCGCGGCGTGGGCGGCGAGCTCGTACGGGGAATTTTGGACGGCAGCGTGACTCACCCGCACGACTCTAGTCGGGCAGGATGGGCCGATGATCGACCACTTCGGCATCAACTGCGCCGACCTCTCTGCGTCGGCGGCGTTCTACGACAAGGTCCTCGGCGTGCTCGGCTACGGCCGCGTGCTCGACTTCGAGGTCGCCCTCGGCTACGGCCCTCCCGGCAAGCCGGACTTCTGGATCGGCACCCAGCCCGACGGTGACGGTCCGTCGTCCGGCCCCAACCGCGAGGTCCACATCGCGTTCGTCGCGTCGTCCGCGGACGCGGTCCGGGCCTTCCACGACGCTGCCCTATCGCTGGGCGCCGAGGTCCTCCACGAGCCCCGTCATTTCCCCGAGTACCACGACCACTACTTCGGCGCGTTCGTGCGCGACCCCGACGGCAACAACGTCGAGGCTGTGTGTCACACGGTGCCGCCGGGGTAGGTCCGCGAGCCTGCATGGATCCCCGGTCGACCGGGGATCCATGCGCTTGACGGCCGTTGCAAAGCCCGACAAGCGTCGGCAAAGCCTGTCTGGTTATCCACAGGGCCCATCAGTGGAGTGGTCGTCGCCCGTCGTCGCGGGCAATCGTTTCTCCATGACGATGCCTCCCGGTGAATGGTCACCCGACGATCCGCGCCGGAGTCCGGTGGCGCTCCGCGGCCAATACCTCGAGGACGGGTACACCGATCGTGCACTCGCGCTGATGGTGAGATCTGGAGTGCTGGCCAAGCCGCGCCGCGGGGCGTACGTCGCCGGCCCGGCTTGGAGCGAGCTGGATGCCGCTGGGCGTCACTCGGTTCGAGCGCGTGCGGTGCTCGCCCAGGCGCGGACCGACCTGGTGCTCTCGCACGTGTCCGGACTGCTCGAGTACGACGCGCCGATCTGGGGCCTGCCCCTGGCTGACGTCCACGTCACGCGGGTGGACGGCCGGATCGGGCGGCCCGAGGCCGGCGTACGTCAGCATCGGGGGACCATCGACCTTGGCGATGTGATCAGGCGCAACGGCGTACCGGTGATGTCGCCGACCCGAGTGGCTCTCGAGGTCACGACCATGACCGACGTCGAGCACGGGCTCGTGGTCGTCGATGACCTCCTCCATCGCGGTCTGACCACCCAGTCGCAGCTCGCGGAGCGATACAGCGGCATGACGTTCTGGCCGCACAGCCTCGCGACCGATCTGGTGCTCCGTCTGGCGGATCCCCGCATCGAGACGGTGGGGGAGGCACGTTCGTACCATCTCTGCTTCAGTCAGCACCTGCCGATGCCGCAGCCGCAGTTCGAGATCCGCGACTCGTCCGGGCAGGTGATCCATCGGGTCGACTTCGCCTGGCCCGAGCTCGGTGTGTTCATGGAGTTCGACGGCAAGGTCAAGTACGAGAAGTTCCTCAGGCCGGGCGAACGTGCCTCTGACGTTGTGGTCAGGGAGAAGAAGCGCGAAGAGCGCATCTGCCGCCTGATGGGGTGGCGGTGCATCCGCATCGTGTGGGCCGATCTCGATCGGCCGGCGGCCACCGCCGCCATGATCCGCGATGCCTTGTTCCCGCCATCAGCGGTCGCCTGAGCGAGGCTTGACAGCCTTTCCTGACGCTTGACGGCCGTTGCAAACCCCGACAAGCGTAGGGATCCCCGGTCGACCGGGGATCCA
>CAVPRL010000006.1:0-38462 GCA_963707845.1 uncultured Actinomycetota bacterium | reverse complement strand
TGGCCACCCTCAACGGCACGCTGTGCGCGTCGACCCGGACCATCGTCGCGATCCTCGAGACCCACCAGCAGGCTGACGGCTCGGTCAAGGTCCCGAAGGCACTGCAGCCGTGGCTGGGTGGCCGCGAGGCTGCCTGGAGCCCATCGGTGGTTGAGGAAGGCGCGCAGCGCCTGTCTCGAAACCCGGACTGGACACCGCGGCTGGTCGCGCTCGACATCGACGGCACGATCCTGAAGTGGGTCGAGGGCGCCGGGATGACGCACGAGGAGATCTCCCCCGCCGTGAAGGCGGCCGTGCACCGGGCGCTCGACGCCGGCGCGCACGTCGTACTGGCCAGCGGCCGCTCCCCCGACGGCATGACCGGCGTCGCGGACCTGCTCGACCTGTACGACGAGCAGCGTGGCCGCCTCTGGATCGTGGCCTCCAACGGAGCGGTCGTCTTCCGCTACCCGCCGCTCGAGGTCGTGCACGAGGAGAAGTTCGACGCCCGTCCGGCGGTCGAGGCGATCCTCGAGCGGCACCCGACCGCGCTGGTCGCGGTCGAGGAGCGCGGTGTCGGCTACCGGGTGAACTCGCACTTCCCCGAGGGCGAGCTCTCCGGCGACATGATCGTCACCGAGGTGGCCGACCTGATCGCCGCGGAGGTGAGCCGGGTGATCATCCGCGACCCCGCCGCCACCGCTGACGACTTCGTCGCGCTCGCCGCCGACCTCGGCCTGCACGGCACCAGCTACGTGGTTGGGTTCACGGCGTGGCTCGACTTGGCGCCGGTCGGCGTCTCGAAGGCGTCGGGGTTGGACCACGTCGCCCGCGAGCTCGGCCTGACCGGAGACGACGCACTAGCTGTAGGGGATGGCCGCAACGACCTCGAGATGTTCGCATGGGCGCGCCGTGGGGTGGCGATGGGGCAGGCGCTCCAAGCCGTTCTCGACGCCGCCGACGACACGACCGGTAGCGTCTACGAGGACGGGCTGGCCGATGAGCTCAACCGATGGTTCAGCGGTTCGGAGAGGGGCTCGAGGTGATCAGGAGGCCATCGCAGCCGAGCCCGCCGCATGAGCCCGCCTCCCAGGCCGTCAGCGACGTCATCGAAGCGGCGGTGTCGCGCTGGGCGGCGGAGATCGCGGTGGAGTCGGGTCCGAAGCGCATGCGCGTGCTTGTCGACAAGATCAAGGGGGCCCTCCGACCGGACTATGCGGTTGAAGCGGAGGCTTTCGCTGCCACCTATCAGATGGTCAACTACTGGAAGGTGTTGAAGAGCCTTCGCGTCGCACGCGTGAATGCGCCACGCACGATCGTCGACGTCGGCTGTGGTTCAGGAGCCTCTGCCTCTGCCGCCGTTTCGTATGCGCTGGCGACCGACAGCTCTCTCAGCTCGATATGTGTCTACCTGGTTGATCAGTCGGAAGAGCAATTGGAGCTCGCTGTCGCCTGTCTCCACCACGTGCAGCGCGCTGTGCCCGGTGTCGAGATCGAGGTGCGGCCGATCCAGATGACCGTTCCGTCTCCCGGTCTGAGCGCCCAGGTGTCCGACGGCGCCGATCTGGTGGTCTGTGCTCACGTGTTGACGGAGAGCGACTCCGCCCGCGCAGTCGTGGCGGCGGCGTACGAACTGGTGTCTCCAGCGGGCGCGCTCTTGACGGTCGAGAGGCGCGAAGACCCGGTCTGGGAGGACATCGAGGCATGGTGTCGTCCCAAGCTGGTCGATCAACCGTCCGGCGGGGCTAACACTCCGATCCTCGAACACATCGTCCTGGGGACCCGTAGCTGGCGGACACGCTGGATCGTCGTTCGTGCGGCCGCTGCGTCTCCGTCGATCCAACTCCTGCAGAAGTACTTCGCGGCTTGGGAGTCTCGAGATGTCGATGCCCTGCCAGACATCTTCGCCCCGGAGGCCATCTATCGAGAGAAGCCACACGTCCCAGCGCTCGTCGGATTGCATGCGATCGAGAGGTATTGGCGGGAGGTCGTCGGTGAACAGCGGGACATGACCTTTCGCTTTCGTCGGGTCGCCCAGATTGCAAACGGCGCGATCGTAGAATGGGAGTCGCATTTCGTCGACGCGTCGGCGAGTAATCACCTCGCGGGGATGATGACCATCGAGCTGAACAGTGAACGGGATCGCATTGTGGAGCTGCGAGAATACTTCCGCACCAAACACCACCAGAACTCAAGTAAGGCGGATCAATGATCGCGACTGCCCGGCTGCAGCCCGACTGGACGGATCTGAAGGACGTCACCGACTACGTCACTGTCCTCGGAGATCTGGCGAAGACCGCGGGAGCCGCAGTGCTGTCCTTCTACGACAAAGCGGGGCAGGGTTTCGTGCGGGAGAGCACCACGCCCGAGGATCAGGTGCCGATCGGAGCGACGTCCACGGCTCGGTCGGCGATTGGGCTGGCCGGCTTGATCCGGGCGCTGGAAGAAGACGGCAACAAGCATGATGCCAAACTGCTGAAGCAAGCCCGGAAGGCGGTGACGGCGTCGACGAACCAGGTGCTCAACGACTTCGTCACCGTGCCCGATCACCGGGCCGCCTCAAGTTCGAACGGGGTCAACGTATTCACCGACATGCAGGTGGCGATCGCCCTTGGCTCGCTCGACGGTATCGCCGAGGTCGACCCCAGGCACCTCGGCGTCCGCGGCCGAGCTGGTCGGCGAGGCGGTCGGTGCGCTGCGTGATCAAGGATGGAAGGGCAGGGCGTACGCCGGCGAAACCTGGGGCCATGACTTCGTGACCCTGTACATGGCGATCGCTGCCACGGTCCACGGCAAGTGGGACCTCGACGTCAATGTGCCGGTGGCTCGCCGAGTGTCCAGAGACCTTGCTCAGCAGGTTGGGTGGTACGCGTCCGGGGCAACCTCGCGATTCGACCCGGGCGAGCTTGCGACGGGCCTGGCCTTGCTTGCGCGGTGCGATGAGGTGGAAGCGGACGTGCTGCTCACCGAGTGCGTACGGGTGCTCGGCCGAACGCAGTCCGCGGACGGCGCGTGGCCGACCACCAAGGTCATCTCGCAGGCGGGCGGCAAGCTCCTCCATGTTGCGAGCTACGAGATCGGGCTCGCGCTGGCGATGATCCTGGAGCGCCGCCTGATGCAAGGCCGGGACCGTGACGCGCTCGAAATCCTGACGATCTTGGAGCGCTTGGTTCGTCTGGCCGAACAGAGCTACGTCCCGAAGAGCTCGACCAGCGAGCCCTTCCACGGGTGGGGCAACGATCGCGCCCGACACGGCGACGAGGTCGAGTCGTGGACCAGCTCGGTGGTCCTCATGCTGTTCTGCGTCACGCGGAAGGCCCTGTTGGTATTGCAGGACTCCATGGTGCTGCGCCGCCTCGGCGCCGAGCCTCGACAGGATCCGAAGCGTGATGTGTGGGACTCGGCCGAGCCGATCGAGTCCCGCAAGGAACGAGCGCGGAAGAGCTTGCGCCGCGTCAGTGATCCAACGAAGGGTGGCGGCATCAGGGACGCACTCTTCGAACGATTCGTCGAGCCCGTACTCGACAGCGGATGCGAGCGGCCCAGCGAGAACGCGGCGTCGTTCGTCCTGCCAGGCCCGCCCGGAACGAGGAAGACGAGTCTGTGCCGCGCGCTGGCCACGGCGCTCGACTGGCCTCTGGTGACTCTGACGCCGGCGCTCTTCCTGCAGGATGGTATCGACGGCGTCGAACGAAATGCGGATCGCGTATTCCGCGAGTTGGGGCTGCTCCGCCGCGCAGTGGTTCTCTTTGACGAATGCGAGGATCTCTTTCGCAGCAGGCCGGTCGTTGCCGGTTCGTCGGCCAGCCGGACGGCCGGCGCCTTCATCACGGCCGGCATGCTTCCGAGGCTCCAGGGGCTTCGCGACGCCCACTGGGTAATCTTCGCGCTCGCATTCAACGGGACGATGGAAGACATTGATGCTGCGGTCATTCGGCCAGGTCGTTTCGACTTCAAGGTCAACATGGGGAACCCGACGCCTTCAGCGCAACGGCGATATCTGATGGAATCGCTGGACGCAGAGAACCTGCCGGCAGCATTGAACGATGCAATCAGCGAGCTGAACGAAGAGGCGGGGCGGGAGCTGGCCACGACCTCCTTGACGTGGACGCATCTGGATCGTGCGGCGAAGCTCTTTGAGAGCTATGTGGACGAAGCGGATGGCCCCTCGGCGGACGTCGTCGCCGCCGAGCTCCGCAACTTTTCCAGTGATGGTCCGCCGGATCTCTCGGAGTAGGGCGTGAGTTCAGACGGTCCTTCTTCAATGATCGCCAGCGAGCGGCTCACCCTGCCGCTGTGGTCCCCGGACGAGGCCGCGGACATCCGCGCCGGTCGCAGCCGCCCGTCGTGGCACCCCGACTACCCGCGCCAGGACGACCGGGACGCGGCGACGCTCTACCAGCCCGGCGACCCGTGGGCTCCACGGCACATCGTCCGCGGCACGACGGCTCTGGGCTCGGTCGGGTTCTTCGGGCCGCCCGAGACCGCGCCCGACGGCGTACTTGAGGTCGAGGTCGGCTACGGGCTGGTCGAGGAGGCGCGCGGCTGGGGCTTCGCGACCGAGGCACTGCAGGCGCTGCTCGCCGAGACCGACGCCGTCGGCGTACGCGTCCGGGCCAGCGTCGAGCCCACCAACAAGCCCAGCGTCCGGGTGCTGGCGAAGTGCGGCTTCACCGAGCTCCGCGGCGCCAACGAGGACGGCGAGCTCGTGATGGCCCGCCCGCTGCCCGGGAACTCGTTGGTTGAGGTGCGAGCGCAGCGAGCCTCGAAACCCCCGAAACCCCGGCTGGTCGCCACCGACCTCGACGGCACCCTGGTCCGCACCGACGGCAGCGTCTCCGAGCGCACCCGCGAGGTGCTGCTCGCCGTGGAGGAGCTGGGCGTCCCGGTCGTCTTCGTGACCGGCCGCCCGCTGCGCTGGACCGAGGTGGTCTTCGAGCACGTCGGGTCGCACGGCCTCGCCATCGTCTCCAACGGCGCCCTCGTTTGGGACGTCGCCCGCGACGAGCCGCGCACCGTGCGGCCGATGGACGCCGCCACCGCGCTCGCGGTCTCCGAGGACCTGCGTACGGCGGTGCCCGGCACGACGTTCGCGGTCGAGTCGCTCGAGGGCATCGACCTCGAGCCCGGCTTCATGGAGCGCGCCGAGCTGCCCGGCGGCGTACGACGGGCTCCGATCGCGGAGCTCTTCGACCGCCCGGCGCTCAAGCTGCTCGCGCGGCACGAAGAGCTCGACCCGGAGGAGTTCTGGGCGCTGGCCGAGGAGGTCGTGCAGGGGCGGCTGGTGGTCACCTGGTCGTCGACCACCGCGCTGCTCGAGATCAGCGCGCCCGGCGTCACCAAGGCGTCCACCCTCGCCCAGGTCGCCGCCGGGCTCGGCGTCGAGGCGGCGGACGTGATCGCGTTCGGTGACATGCCCAACGACCTGCCGATGCTGACCTGGGCCGGCACGTCGTACGCGATGGCCGACGCCCACCCGAGCGTCGTGGCGGCGGCCGACCACCTTGCTCCGGGCCACGACGAGGACGGCGTGGCGCAGGTGCTCGCTGGTGTCTTCGGCCTCTGATCTGTTGAGATGTCCCCCGTGTCCGTAGCCCGCCGGTTCCTCGCCGCCCTCCTCCTCGCGTGCTCCGCGGTGGTGGCCCTGGCCGCGCCGTCGCTCGCGGCTTGCCCGCCGAGCGACCGGACCCTGGAGCAGAAGGTGGCGGCAGTCGACGACGTCTTCACCGGCGTGGTCGCGGACCGGAAGGTCACGGGCAACACCGCGACCTACACCGTCGACGTCGACCGGATCTACCAGGGCGCGCTCGCCGACGAGCAGGTGGCGGTCTCCACCGACACCCGGCCCCGGGCGTGCGGCCTCCCGCGACTGGAGCAGGGCGCGGCGTACGTGTTCTTCGCCCAGGAGGACGGCAGCGACCTCACCAGCGAGCTGCGCAGCGGCACAGCCCCTGCGAGCGCGGCGTACGTCGCGCGCGTCGAGGGCCTGCTCGGCGCCGGCAGCCCGGCCGGCCCTACGGTCTCCGAGGCCCCTGCCGACGCCACCTTCACGACCGTCGCTGACGCCCCGGCGCACGTCCAGCGGCTCGCCGCCCCCGGCGTCGCCCTGGTGATCGTCGGCGTCCTCGGGTTGGTCTTCGTGGCCTGGCGCGGGCGGCGTCGGGCTTAGTCCCACCCGTCGCAGGAATCCCCGGTCGACCGGGGATTCATGCGCTTGTCGGGCTTTGCAAACCCCGACAAGCGACAGGAACGGCCGTCAAGCTAGAGGTACATGCCGCCCGAGTCGCCGGGCACCGGCCCGTCCTGGCCGCCGCCGACCCCAGGTCCCCCCGGGGCAGACGCCCCCGGTGGCAGGCCCCGCCGCATCTGCTCGAACTGCGCCCGGGCCGCCATCTGCTGGGCGTACATCGCGGTCTGGATGCCGTGGAAGAGGCCCTCGAGCCAGCCGACCAGCTGCGCCTGCGCGATCCGGAGCTCGGCGTCGGACGGTACGGCGTCCTCGGTGAACGGCAGCGACAGGCGCTCCAGCTCCTCGACCAGCTCGGGCGCGAGCCCGGTCTCGAGCTCCTTGATCGAGACCGTGTGGATCTCCTTGAGCCGGATCCGGCTGGCCTCGTCGAGCGGCGCGGAGCGCACCTCCTCGAGCAGCTGCCGGATCATGGCGCCGATCCGCAGCACCTTAGCCGGCTGCTCGACCAGGTCGGTGATGCCGGACTCGTCGTCCTGCTCGGGCTGGACCGACACCGCCGAGGCGGGTACGGCGACGGGCTGGCCGTCCGGCCCGATGATCACGACGTGCTGGTCCTGGTCCGCCTCACTCATGCGCCAACCGTAGCCGGGGGGTCTCAGAGCGTCAGCAGGATCTTGCCGCTGTGCTCGCCGGACTCCATGAAGGCGTGCGCCGCGCCGGCCTCGGCCAGCGGGAACGACCGGCCCACGATCGGCTGCACCAACCCCTCGGCCACCAGCGGCCAGACGTGCTCGACGACCGACGCGCAGATCGCCGACTTCTCCTCGGTGGGCCGCCCGCGCAGGTTGGTGGCGATGACGGCGCCACGCTTGCGCAGCAGCTTGTTGATGTCGAGCTCGGCCTTGGTGCCGCCCTGCATGCCGATGATCACGAGCCGGCCCTGGGTGCGGAGGGCGTCGATGTTGCGGTCGAGGTACTTCGCGCCCATGTTGTCCAGGATGACGTCGACGCCGCCGTCGGTCTGCTCGCCCACGACCGACACGAAGTCCTGCTCGCGGTAGTTGATCACCACGTCGGCGCCCAGCGCCGCGCAGGCGGCGAGCTTGTCGGCCGTCCCGGCCGTGGTGACCACCCGCGCGCCGAGCCGGTGCGCGAGCTGGATCGCGAACGACCCGATCCCGCCGGCGCCGCCGTGCACGAGCAGCGTCTCCTGGGGCTGGAGCCCGGCGACCATGAAGACGTTCGACCACACCGTCGCCGCCACCTCGGGGATCGCCGCCGCGGTCACCAGGTCGACGCCGTCGGGCACCGGCATCAGCTGGCCGGCCGGTACGGCGACCCGCTCGGCGTACCCGCCCCCGGCCAGCAGCGCGCAGGCCTGGTCGCCGACGGACCAGCCGGTCACGTCGGCGCCGACCGCGGCCACCGTGCCACTGCACTCCATCCCGATGACCTCGGAGGCACCGGGTGGCGGCGGGTAGAAGCCCTGTCGCTGCAGCAGGTCGGCGCGGTTGAGGCCGGCAGCGGCCACCTCGAGCAGGACCTCGCCGGGCCCGATCTCGGGGTCGGGGATCTCCGTGACGGTCAGGACCTCGGGGCCACCGGGCGCGGTGGCGATGACGGCGCGCATGCTCCCACCCTAGGGAGGCGCCCCAGCGCGCGAGACCTCAGTCGTCCTCGAAGACCTCGCCCGTGTGGTCGACCGCCCGGTCGTCGGGGATCGGGTCGTTGACGTCGTCCGGGTCCGGTGCACCCGCGGGCTTGTCCCAGCTCTCGGCGAGCTTCTGCGCCCGCGCGGCCAGCGCCTCGATCTCCTCGGGGTTCGCGTCCTGGGCGCCGGCGGCGTACCCCAGGAGGTACGTCGTGATCGGCGCGGCCGGTCGCGCGACGTTGTGGGCCGCGACCCGCGCCAGGTCGAGCAGCAGTCCCTCGTCGACCTCGGTGTCGACGTCGAGGACGTCGCTCAGCTCGTCGATCCAGTCGTGCAGGTTCACGAGACCAAGGTTGGCCGCACCCCGCCCGTGTCGCAACCCCTTGACGCGAGCGGCGTCTTCAGAGGTCGCGCAGATCCGCCCAGCTGTCGATGTCGTGGCCCTCGTCGCCGACGGGCGGCACCAGCGCGAGATCGAGGTCGGCGAGCAGCGTGCGCAGGGCCATCCCGTGCTGGTCCTCGGGCTCCGGGCGTACGTCGTCGAGCCGGTCCGCGTCGAGGACACCCGCCAGCTGGCGGTGCCCGTCTCTGTCGGTGAGGAACGCGCCGTCGTACCCGTCCGCGGCGTGGTGCAGGCGGCGGAACGTCCACGGAGTCACCATCGGCATGTCGACCGCGAGCACGCCGAGCGTGTGTGCGGAGCCGAGCAACGCGTCCCGTCCGGTGAGCAGCGCGGCGACCGGCCCGCCGTACCTCGGGCTCTCGCGGGTGAAGGTCACCGGGCGCGTGGTCGGCACCGGGTCGCCGACCACGACCACCTCGGCCGCATCGGCCAGCGCCTCGATGGCGTGCTCGAGCAAGGTCCGGCCGCGGTACTCGACCGACGCCTTGTCGGCCCCGTCCAGACGCTCGGCTCGGCCTCCGGCGAGCACGATCGCGGCGAAGGTCATATGTGGCAGTCTCGCACCGTGGGCAGTCTGCGCGTGGCTCTCGTCCAGCAGGCGTCCGGCCTCGAGCCGGACGCCAACCGGGCGTCCCTCGACCGGCTCGCACCTCGCGACGCCGACCTGGTCGTCTTCCCCGAGGCGTTCGCCCGCGACTTCGGCGAGGCAGGCTCCGACGTCAGCGCGTACGCCGAGCCGCTGGACGGCCCGTTCGCGACCGAGGTCTCCCGGGTGGCCGATGACCGCGGCGCCACGGTGGTCGCGGGGATGTTCGAGCCGGGTCAGGACGCCGGCCGGCCGTTCAACACGCTGGTCGCGCGAGGCGGCGCGGACGCGGCGTACCGCAAGATCCACCTCTACGACTCCTTCGGCTACCGCGAGTCCGACCGGCTCTCCGCGGGTCCGCTGGCGCCGGTCGTGTTCGACCTCCAGGGCTTCGGCGTGGGCCTGATGACCTGCTACGACCTCCGGTTCCCCGAGCTGGCCCGAGCCCTGGTCGACGCCGGTGCGGAGGTGCTGGTGGTGCCGGCCGCCTGGGTCGCGGGTCCGCACAAGGTCGACCACTGGCGCACCCTGGTGCGCGCTCGCGCGATCGAGAACACCGTCTTCGTCGTCGCCGTCGGACAGCCGGGGCCGCGCTACAGCGGGCACTCGCTCGTGGTCGATCCGCTCGGCGAGGTGCTGGCCGAGGCGGGCGACGGTGCGGAGGTCGTGACCGCTGTGCTCCAGCACACCGCCCTGGAGCGGGCTCGCCGGACCAATCCGTCGCTGGCCAACCGGCGTCTGTAACCTTCCTCCCCGTGTCCAGGTCCGCCCCCCGTCGCCGCGCCGAGCCCGCGCCGCGGCGGCAGCGCCGGGCCCGGAGCGCGCCGATTCCACCCGCGACGCCGGTCGAGACGCCGCCCGACTCGCCGGCGGTCGTCCCCGCCGACCGGACCGAGGCGCACGAGCTCAGCCGCGGGGCGCGGTTCGCCCGGTCCCGCTGGCCGCTGGTGCTGTGGGCGGTCGCGGTCCTGGCGGGGCTCGTCGGCCTGGTCGCCTGCCTGCTCGAGGTCGGTCCCGGCTGGGCATGCAGCGCGGGAGCGGTCGTCGTCGCGACGGCGTACTCCTGGGCGCTCGCGGTGCGCACCGGCGGCCGGCCGATCGTGGCCGGTGCGCTCGCGCTCGCGCTCGGGCTGACGGCGGTGATCAGCGACGACGACGCCCTGCGCACGGGTGCCGCGGTGCTGACCTGTGTCGTGGCGGCGGTCTTCGCCGTGATGGCGACCGTCCCGGCGGTCCGCTTCGCCGCGGCCGTGCGCGAGGTGGTCGTCGCCGTCCTGCTGGCCGCCGTCGGTGCCCTCGCCACGGTCGGCTTCGAGCCGGTCGTCCAGGTCGTCCGGTTCGAGTACGCCACCCTCGGGCTGTCGCTGCTCGGCGCCTTCGCGCTCGTCTACCGGCTGGGCGCCGGCCTGCACGGGCTCGGCCGCCGCGGCGTGGTGATCGTCCTGCTCGGCACCGGCGTCCTCGCGGTCACGCTCGCGTACGCCGAGCTGCTGCGGCGCTACGGCACGCCCGGGCTGGTCACCAACCTGCTGGACGTCGTGACGTGGTCGCGCGACACCCTCGGCGCCTTCCCGCGTCCCCTCGAGACCGTGCTCGGCATCCCGGCGCTCGCCTGGGGCGTCCACATGCGGGCCCGCCGTCGCCAGGGATGGTGGGTGTGCGCCTTCGGTGTCGCCGCCACGGCGCCGGTCGCGAACGCCCTGGTCAACCCGAGCGTCACCCTGACCGAGAGCGTCCTCTCGGTGACGTACGGCGCCGTGGTCGGCTTGGTCATCGGGTTCGTGGTGATCCGGCTGGACCTGGCTCTCACCGGCCCGCGTGGACGGCGTGGTCGTCGAGCTGAGGAAGCCGGAGCTCTTCGACCGGAGCCGGGGCGCACTCGCGCGCTGCTCTGACGGGCGCCAGCGCCAGGGTCAGGTCGGCCGCGATCACCGGCATCTCACCGTGCAGCTCCGTGGCCGGGACCGCCAGCTCTCCGGTGAGGGACACGGTGACTCCCGGCGCCGGCACGACCACGATCCCGACCGTGCCGACGTGGGCCACGAGGACCTGGTCGGGGTGGTACGTCGGCGCGCGGCCGCCGAGATCGCCGGCGATGATGCTGGTGACGCCGTGGCTGCGGCAGCGCTCGAGGCGCCGGCTGGAGAAGCGCGGCCCGAGCACCTGGGTCGCGAGCGCGACGTCCAGGCGGACGGCAGCGGTCCAGGGGTGCAGGACCGGGAGCCGGGTGGAGATCGGCGCGTCGTCGTGGCGGTGGTAGGTCTCGAGACCTGCCTCGCGGAGCTTGCGCCACCACGCCTGCTGGTGCCGCCCGGTGGTGACCCCGCAGCCGACGTACACGTCGGCGTCGAGCCGGAGCATCGCGTCCAGGTCCTCGCACACGTAGGGCTGCGGGAGCTCCGCGCCACCCAGGGTGGCCACGGCGGTGCGGATCCGGAGCGTCGTCATGCCGTGGAGGAGTGGCGTCCGCCCGCCCTGATACCGGCGTACGGCGGAGTAACGACTAGGTTCGCTGCATGGCTCGCGAACAGGTGACCGAGATCGTGGCCGAGATGGTGGCCAACGTCCTGAGTGTGGCGGTCTCGCCGGGTGACGGGGTGGCGGCCGGGGACACGGTCGTGCTGCTCGAGTCGATGAAGATGGAGATCCCGGTCCTGGTCGAGGCGCCCGGGACCGTCCGCGCGATCAAGGTCGCGCCCGGCGACGTCGTCCAGGAGGGCGACGTGCTGGTGGAGATTGTTCACTAGAAAACTGGGTTTCGAGACGCCGGTCGCGACCTCCTTCGTCGGTCGCGCGGCTCCTCAACCTCGCTGCAGGGGCCGGGTCTGGTGGCCGACGCGTTCGCGGACGAGATTGGACAGCGCGCGGGCGGGACTGACGCCCACTCGTTGTTCGAGCGCCGAGGCCAGTGCCGGAGGCGGCGGCGGAGGTCGCACCCCGCCAGGTCGTCGTGGGCAACGTGGACCCGTCGTTGGGGCGTCTGTTCCGGCTGTTCGCCCTCTAGCTGCAGCTGATTCTGCTTGCGCTTGAACGCGACGGCGTGAGGGTCGGCGGTGTTGATCCGAGGTGCTTCGTGCCCGGCGACTTGCATGCGTGGCGCGGCCTTGTCGACCCTCGCGCCCGCTACCGCCGACACGGCATCTCGAAGAACCGGCGGCACTCCGCGGGCGCTGGCGCGGAACTTCGTGCGTTCGAAGGTCAAGGCCCTGGCCGGTGAGTGGACGGCTCCGTCGATCCCGGGCGCAGCTGTTCACGGCAGCACATCCGCGATGAACTCCAGAGTGGCGACCTGTGTTCCGTCAGAGAGGTAGACACACTCAATCTTCGAGTCGAGATCGAAGGCGTAGCCGACGGACTGGCCCGCCCGGTAGTCAGTGCGGCGCGTCAGGAAGACCCGCTGATGCTGAACCAGCTCCGACTGTCTACTGAGCAGGACCAAGGCCGACCAGCCCTCGACGAGCTTTGTCCGCTCTAGGTCGCTATAGACCGGGAGATCCGCCTGGAGAACGTGGTGACGCTCGCGAGGAAGGGTTATCAGCAACTTCAAGATCGTGACACCACTGTCCACCGCTCGCAGAAGCTCCGCCTCCTTGGGTCGCGAGGCACCGTGCACGATGTCGTTTCGCAACGACCAGAAGAGCCGCATCGACTCGGCCACCTCGGTGGGCAGTGTGTTGCGCTCCTCGCCCGTCGCGATCATCTTGCCCACGGACATCCGACGAACGCTTGTGCCCGTCTGCGCGAGGAGCGCTCGAAGCTCTCTCTCCAGCTCGCCCGCAAGGCGGATCAGCGCGGCGGTCGGTGATACGGCCGCCTCGTCCAGGATGTCGTTGATGCGGCGCTCGCCCGTCTCGTCGAATGAGTCAGGGAGCTGGACCCCAGACATCAAGTCGGGTGGCGCATCGGGCGCTTCGACGCCGGGTTGCTGCTGCAGCTCATCTGCTGCTTCATCGAGCTGCGATTCTGCCTTCTCTGTGCTCTTGCGTAGACGATCGAGCTTGCCCTTCAACCCAGACGGACCCAGCTCGAAGTCTCCCGACAGGTCGGGCAGCACCACGCCGCCGAACAACAGCGCTGATCCCATGATCATGGCGGTGGACGCAGCGGCGTCGTGCTCGTTGACGACGAACAGCGCCACGATGCCGGCCGTCACGAGTGCCGCGCCGGCGACCACGACCAGCCACGTGAGGTCGTGACCGTGGCTCTCTGGCTTGTCTTCTGACATGTCCCGCAGGGTAGGAGGTGCCGTTAGCTCAGCGGCCCGAATCGGCCAATCTGCGTTCGAGGTATCCGCGCTCGGATGGGTGCTCGTACCGCAGGCACCGGCGTCGCGAACGGTTTGAGCCAAATCGCCGAATGCCTTGCCGGCGCGATCGACGACATCTCGATCAAGACCATCTACTGGGAGTTCGTCATCAAGACCACAGGCCGGGGCAACTGAAGCAGAGGGGGCGGGATTCGAACCCGCGGTAGGTCTCCCTACGACCGCTTTCAAGGCGGTTCCGATCGGCCGCTCCGGCACCCCTCCTCGTGCCGGACCTCGATCCGGGCACGCGAGCAGTGTAGAAGGCGTGGGGAGTGGGTCTACTCCGAGCCGCCCAGTTCGAGCTCGACCTCGTCGTACGCGAGGTCGTGGAGACGCTGGGCGTGGTGCCCGACGTCGACCAGGAGCCGTTGCGCCTCGACGTGGACGACGGCCGGGTCCGGGTGCTCGAGCACCCGCGGTCCGAGCGTGCCGAGCCGGGCCAGCAGCGCGTTGCGCTCGCGCAGCATGCCGCCCTGGCGGGCGACGGTCCACCCGTCGGCACCGTTGCCGGCCTCCGCGACCAGGGCGTCTCGTACGGCGGCCATCTGCTGACGCACCCGCCAGCGCCACTGGCCGAGGGACGTCCCCGGCTGCTCGAAGGCGTCCACCGCCTGGCTCAGGCTCTGCATCGCGGCCGGCAGTCCGGTGTCGGTGACGGTCATGGCGGCCTCCCGGTGGCCCGGAGGAGTGAGGGACTTCGAGTGTCGCCCCCCGGGGCCCCGGCGACAACCCGCTGTGGGCGACCAATCCGATGTCTTGTTCAATCAGTGCATGCCCGACGCGCCGCCCGAGGTCTCGCAGTACCGGTTCGCACCGGCGATCGCCGCCCGGATCGTCGGCGGGCTGCTCGTCGTCCTGGCGGTCCTGCTCGCGGTGGCGACCCTGGTGGTCGCCGTGGCCGGCCTGTCCGTCCTGGTGCTCGCGGCGGCGGCCGCCGCCGGCGTGGCGGCGGTGTTCGCGGTCGGCCACCTGCTGACCCGCCGGGTGGCCGTCGTCCGGTTGGACGCCGCGGGCTATCGAGTGCGGCTCGTACGCGGCGCCGGGGTGGACGCCGCCGCCTGGACCGAGGTCCAGGAAGCCGTCACCTCGACGCCTCAGGGCCTGCCGGTGGTGGTGCTCAAGCTGGCCGACGGGCGTACGACGACGCTCCCGGTGACCCTGCTCGACGTGGACCGCGAGCAGTTCGTGCGCGACCTCCAGGCACACCTCCAGCGCGGGCAGGGGCTGCGGCCACTCTCCTGACTTGCTCATGGTGTGGCCCTGATTCGGCACCCGCACCCGCGTCCTTGTAGCCTGTGCTCGCTGTCGGGAGGCGTCGCCTAGTCCGGTCTATGGCGCCCGCCTGCTAAGCGGGTTTGGGGCTAAAACCCCATCGAGGGTTCAAATCCCTCCGCCTCCGCCAGTGTCCGGCCCCCTTCGCGTACTGTTGCGGAGGGGGCCGGAACCGTTCCCAGGGCGGCCGCCCACGCTGCAGATGCGTGCAAGTTGCAGGATGTTGCAATGCAGATAAGTGAGGCAACGTTTGGTTCCGAGCCTCCCTGTCCATCGCCGACACTTGTGACAACGGGCCTTCCGTGGGGCCCCAACAGTCAGAGGTGAAGAGATATGAAGGTTGCGCGAAAGGTAGCCGTGGTGGTTGCCACCGCGATGTTCAGCGTTGGTCTCCTGGGAGTTTCCGCCCCGGCACACGCCGACTTCAGCTGGTACTCGGTCCGCCGCTGACCTGGTCCAACCCGTTCCTGAGGCGGGAGCCGGTCACGTCCCCCCACGTTGACCGACTCCACAGGCTCACCCCCCTGAGCCCGCCTCATCCGATTGAGGGCAGTGGTCCATCCGGACCACTGCCCTCAATCAGTTTCCGCTGTCGGGGCGTCCGGCTGGACTGAGTCGAGTCGGCCCAGCGAGTAGCCGAGCTGGAAGCGCGTCTCCGCGTCGAACTCGTCCTTGAGGTCTGCGACGTACCCGGCATAGGTGCGCGGACTGACCCCGAGCCGCTTGGCTGAGACCGGGTCGGAGTGGCCCTCGATCAGCATGCGCATGGTCATCGCCCGCTGCTCGTCGGCGATGTGCTTCACCACCGACGCCTCGTGGCTGGTGAACGGCCTGGCGCGCTCCCAGGACCGCATGAAGACGTCGACCAGGTAGGCCACGATCGTCGGCTCGCGGATCGCGAGCGCGGTCTGCAGGTCGTCGGGCGACGGGATGATCGCCGTTCGACGGTCCACGACGATCAGCCGGTTGAAGAACTCGTCCTGGGTCCGCACCTCGGCTCCCAAGGGGGTCAGCGCGGAGACGTACTCTCGAGTGGCGGTGCTGCGGCGGGCGCTGTGCTGGTACAGCGTGAGGATGCTGACTCCGCGCTCGAGCAGCGAGCGCTCGATCTGCACGACGTGCGCCATCACCTCGGAGCCTCGTCGATCGCTCTGCGGCTGTGCGGTCAGCACCTCCTCCTCGGCCTCGGGGACGACCGAGGCCAGGAAGCCGTTGATCGTCTCGCCGCCGTGCAGGTAGCGGAACGGTCCGCGCTCGGAGGCCTCGGGGGCCTTGCGCCAGACCTGGGTCACGACGTTGATGGCCTCGGCCCAGCGGGAGGACTCCTCGAGGAGCGACGCTCCCTGCTGGCTCAGTGGCGCGACCACGCGGCCATGGACCAGCCCGGGGTCTTCGGCGACCCAGCGTTCGTTCTCGGGGTCGAGGCGGACCAGCCCCAGCTCGCGGAGCTGGTCGAACGGCGCGTACAGCTCGCCGCCCGGCTCGATCCGCGGGTCGCCGGCGACCACGCCACCGGAACTCACGATCTCTTCGTACAGCGCAGTGCTCGCGGCCTCGAAGAGCGCGCGAGCCTCCGCGTCGGGTGTCCCCACATCCCCTCCTGGCTCGTCCCCCTACCTGTCCCCGTGTGACTGATGATTCCACAGGGAACAAATGCCGAGGGCCCCGTCCAGCGGACGGGGCCCTCGTGAGAGTCGTACGGCGGTGAGGCGTCAGCTCCCCAGCCGGGCGCGGAGGCCGTCGAGCTCGGTCCAGAGGACGGCCGGCAGGTCGTCGCCGAACTTCTCGAACCACTCCTGGATCTGCGGGATCTCGGCGGCCCACTCCTCCACGTTGACCTCGAGGGCGGCCTCGAGGGCGGCGGGGGTCATGTCGAGGCCGTCGGTGTCGAGCGAGGCCGGGGTCGGGACGTAGCCGATCGGGGTCTCGACCGCGGCGGCCTGGCCGTCCATCCGCTCGACGACCCACTTGAGGACCCGGCTGTTCTCGCCGAAGCCGGGCCACAGGAAGCCGCCCTCGTCGTCTCGCCGGAACCAGTTGACGTAGAAGATCTTCGGCAGCTTGGCCGCGTCGTTGTCCTTGCCGATGTTGATCCAGTGGCTGAAGTAGTCGCCGGCGTTGTAGCCGATGAACGGCAGCATCGCCATCGGGTCGCGCCGCACGATGCCGACGGCGCCGACCGCGGCCGCCGTCGTCTCGGACGAGAGCGTGGCGCCGAGGAACGTCCCGTGGGTCCAGTCGCGGGCCTCGAAGACGAGCGGGACGGTGGTCTTGCGGCGACCGCCGAAGAGGATCGCGTCGATCGGCACACCGCGCGGGTCGTCGTACTCCGCGGCGAGGATGTCGCACTGCTTGATCGGCGTGCAGTAGCGGCTGTTGGCGTGGCTGGAGAGCTCGTCGGACTCGGGCGTCCACGGCTCGCCCTTCCACGACGTGGCCTTGGCGGGCGGGTTCTCGAGACCCTCCCACCAGATGTCGCCGTCCTCGGTGAGAGCGACGTTGGTGAAGACCGAGTTGCCCTTGTTGATGGTGCGCATGGCGTTCGGGTTGGTGTGCTCGTTGGTGCCCGGCGCCACGCCGAACAGGCCGAACTCCGGGTTGACCGCCCACAGGCGACCGTCCGCGCCGACCCGCATCCAGGCGATGTCGTCGCCGAGCGTCTCGACCGTCCAGCCCGGGATGGTCGGCTGCAGCATGGCGAGGTTGGTCTTGCCGCACGCGCTCGGGAAGGCGGCGGCGATGTACTTGACCGTGCCCTCCGGCGAGGTGAGCTTGAGGATCAGCATGTGCTCGGCGAGCCAGCCCTCGTCGCGGGCCATCACGCTGGCGATGCGCAGCGCGTAGCACTTCTTGCCGAGCAGCGCGTTGCCGCCGTACCCGGAGCCGTAGGACCAGATGGTCCGCTCCTCGGGGAACTGCACGATGTACTTGGTGTCGTTGCACGGCCACTTGACGTCGGCCTCGCCCTCGGCGAGCGGGTGCCCGACGGAGTGCACGGCCTGGACGAACGGCGCATCGAGCTCACCCATCCGGACCAGCACGTCGCTGCCCATGCGCGACATGACCCGCATCGAGGCGGTGACGTACGCCGAGTCGGTGACCTCGATGCCGAACATCGGCTTCTCGGCGTCGAGGTGGCCCATCACGAACGGGATGACGTACATGGTGCGGCCGCGCATGCAGCCGGCGTACAGCCCGCGCATGAGGTCCTTCATCTTCTCCGGCTGCATCCAGTTGTTCGTGGGGCCGGCGTCGCGCTCGTCGACGGAGCAGATGTAGGTGCGGTCCTCCACGCGGGCGACGTCGATCGGGTCCGACGCGGCGTAGAAGGAGTTGGGCTTGATGGCGGGGTTCAGCTGGGTGAAGGTCCCGGTCGCCATCAGCTGGGTGGTGAGCTCCGTCCACTCCTCGTCGGATCCGGTGCACCAGTAGATCCGGTCCGGCTGGGTCAGCTCGGCGACCTCGTTGACGAAGTCGACGATGCCCTGGTGGGTGGTCGGGTAGGTGGCGGGGGCCTGCGTGTCGGCGGTCATGCCTGTTCCCTCTCGCGATTCGCGGTGCCGCCCGCTGGAGGGGGGCTCCGGCCGTCGAGCGCTCGACGGTGTGTCGTGGAGTAGTGGTGGATCGCTCGGCGTCGTTGTCGGCGAGGTGGTGGAGCACCGGGCTCCGGATTGGGGCGACAGTACCGGGCAGTCTGGCCGCCACACATTGGATCGATCAATGCTCCGTGGGGAGCGTCACATCCCTTGTTCTGAGCGGGAAAAGCCATTCACGGCCGCCCAGGCTTCGGCTTTTTGCAGACCTAAGCGGGCGGCTCGGCGAGGGGTCAGATCGGCCGGTGCGAGGACCGCGGCGACATCGTCTCCGACGGTCACCACGACCACGCCGCCCAGGGCAGTCGCCTCTTCCCGCGCCCGCCGTACGGCGTCGCGCGACTCGGGCGCGAACCGTGCCGTCCAGCCCCACGAGGTGCGGTCGTCGGACTGCGTGGTGCTGACCTCGTCGACGACCACCGGCCCCGAGTTGCCGAGTGCGCGGTAGCCCCCGGACCCGTCGGAGGAGCAGAGCAGCCCCGACCCTGCCGCGGGACGGCAACGCCGATCTCCGCTCATCAGCGGGAGGGCTGGACGCAGCTCGACGGTCAGCGGCCCGTCGACGTACGGCGGGTCGGGGATCGCCTGGATGTTGCTCGGTGCCGGGTCGGCCGGCTCGTCGCCCCGGCAGCCGGCCAGCCCGAAGTAGGTGGCGAGGGCGAGAGCAACGACGATCCGGGGGAGCACGCCCAGATCCTCGCCGGATGCAGTCACGAGGTCGAGCGCCGCACTGATTTCGGCAACCCCGAGGTGGTCGGCTATCCTCGTCCAGTCGTTCACGCGAGTGGGCGGCATGCGCCTGTAGCTCAACGGATAGAGCATCTGACTACGGATCAGAAGGTTTGGGGTTCGAATCCCTACAGGCGCGCAGCACAAGGAAGCCGCAGGTCAGTCAGCTGACCTGCGGCTTTATTCATTTCGGTGAGCTTCGAGTGCTCCGTCCTCATGGCGTGCTGCACCTGGACCGTGGCATGTTGGGTTCCAGCCGCCCGAAGGAGCCGCTTCATGGACAGGTCTCACGCCCACCAAGAAGCCACGGAGCAAGTCGATGCCAGGCCGGCGCCGACCGTCGAGATGCCCGCGCCCGCGGCGCCGGTACCGCTGAGCGCGCTCGTGGTCGGCCACGCCGAGGACGCCGCCGAGGCCGACGCCGACCGGATCGCCGACACGGCCCTGAGCCGTCTCTCCGCCGCAGGTGACGAGCCCCGGCACGCTCCCAGCTGTGAGCACCTGCGTCGCAACCCGGGCGCAGGGTCCTCCGGTGCCGTCGTGGGCCTCGAGGGAGGAAGTCTCGATGGCGACACCACCGCCACCATCGAGTCCGAACGCGGCGGTGGACGGCCCCTCGACGCACCGTTGCTTCAGCGCATGCAGTCGGCGTTCTCGGCCAGTTTCTCGGGCGTGCGCATCCACGATGACGCCGGGTCGGCCAGCCTCAACCGCCTGGTCGGCGCGCGCGCCTTCACCACGGGCAAGGATGTCTTCTTCGGAGCCGGGGAGTACGCGCCGTCCACCCCCGCCGGCGAGCGGGTCCTGGCGCACGAGCTGGCGCACACCCTTCAGGCGCCGGGATCTCCCGTCCGCCGCATGCGGGAGCCGGTGGAGGGTGAGAAGGTGCCGTCGACGTATCTGCTGGCTGGGAAGAAGGGAGCGGAAGAGTACCCGGCCTGGGCGAAGGAGCAGTGGGCCAAGAGCGTGACGTCAGCCAGGAAGATCGCTACCGATCTCAAAGCCCTGGTGAAGACGAGAAAAGAAGAGCCCGCGGTGGAGCTCGGCACGGTGGAGCCCGGAGAGTTCGCACTGCCAGCGGGAGCCAACGACTGGGACGTCAGGGTCAAGGGTCCCTTTGGGGACAGTCGCAGGGTCGTCATCGACTACGAGCACCAGTCACTTGTCTACGAGGGTGACAAGATGGTGGGTTACCAGTCCACGATCATCACCAAGGACGGTAAGCAGGAGCTGACGGCCAATGCCAACTACGCCCCCACCGCGCAGCAAAAGGCGGGCGACCCCGAGGACGAGCTTCTCGCCATGCGGCTGAGCCAGATCTGGGAGCTGCAGCTGGCGCAGTACCGAGAGCTCGTCCCCGCACCGCTGCCGGTCGAGGACGCGGCTCCCGGTCCGCGGCAGCTCGGGAAGGTCACCAGGAGCAAGGTCGAGAACGGACAGAGCATGGCCACGGTCTGGCTCTGCTCGAGCTACCCGGCCCTGGATGTGCTGACGGACGAGGACGTGATGGCCGTCCTGGGGACGCCGAACGGCTATGGCGTCCTGCACTACGTCATGCAGAGCTCTGAGTTCACGCAGTCCAACCGACTTCGGGGCCTGAATGAGGAGCTGCCGGACGCTGCGTTCCTGCGCAGCATCGTGGACGTCCAGGTCGAGAAGTACCGGGACAACTTCGATCTCCATCAAACGCTCCTCGTCTGACCACCTATTTCGGGCGGGCATCGTCGCTTTTTATGTCGTTCGGCTGCGCATAGGCCGGACGCTTCCTAGGGTTCCGCCGTGCCTTCAACGATGCGGTCCTTCCGCGTACCCGTGCTCGCCGTGACCCTCGTCGTCTCCGGCTGCCTGGCCATCGTGGGCGCAAGCGGCCCGACCGCGGCCGCGAGCCCTGCGTCGCCCGGTACGGCGCCAAGCGTCGTCCAGGTCGCGCCCCAGGCGGACCACGGACCGAGGTCGAAGCCGAAGTCGAAGTCGAAGAAGGCCAAGATCCGGGTGACGGTGCGGGCTCCGAAGGGGCTGCCCGCGACCGTCACGGTGGGGGCCGGCACGTCCCGCCGAGTGGTGGCAAAGTCGCCCGGGAAGGCAGCCGCCCGCCAGACGCTGACGGTCCGTCCGGGGCGCTGGGCCGTCAAGGCGACGACCGTCGTGGTCAACGGCACCGTGCTGAAGCCGTCGATCCATGCGCAGAAGGTCAAGGTGCGGGCCGGCAAGACGCGCAAGGTGACGGTGCGGTTCCGCCGGGTCAAGGGCCTGGCGCGAGGCGCCCAGCTCACGCAGCTCACGTCGACGACGATCGGCCTGCGCTGGAAGTCCGGCAAGAAGGTCCGCAGCGTCGTGCGACTGACCTCGGGGAGCGCGCCGGCGATGTCGGTGAAGGCCGGTCGCGCCGTCAAGGTCACGAAGAAGAGGCAGGCCGTCGCCGGCGCGCTCCAGCCCGGCGCGACGTACACCCTGTCGGTGTTCACCCGGGCGGCCGGCTCGTGGCGCGGTCCGGTGCCGTTCACGGTCGGCACGCTCCCCGTCGAGGGTCAGCCCGGCGCCGAGTTCGTCGCCGCCCAGGACACCTTCCTGGGCTCTCGGCAAGACGTGGTCGGCGCCAGGTCGACGGGAAAGGGCGTCGCCGTACGCTTCCGGGACCGGGCGCCCCTGGTCGGCGCGGCCGTGGTGCTGCCGCCGGCACCGGGCCTGCCCCAGGGCTACGTCGGCACGGTCAGCTCGATCTCCACGTCCGGCGAGGCGGCCCTGGCGCAGGCGTCCCTCAGCGACGCGTTCGACTACCTGTCGATGAGCGTGCCGAACCTCTCCGCGGTGCCGGCCACGGACGTCGCGCCGAGCGCGCGCCGGGGTGCTCGACCGGCTGCCCGAGGGTTCTCGAGCGCCTTGGATGCCTCGTGCAAGGACCGCCCGAAGAAGGCGGACGACCCGAAGTCGAGCGCGGTCACCGAGGACGCCGACAAGCTGGAAGGCTACGACTTCGCCCGCACCATTGCGCTCACGGAGAAGGGTCTGACGGCGGAGGTCGGCGCCTCCGTTTCGGTCGACCTCGTCGGGTCCTTCGACGGCGACATCCTGACGCACTCCAAGACGGTCGGGCTCTTCGGCCACGGCAAGAAGCTCTCGATCCCGTACGGCGCCACCGTCAAGGGATCCTTCGGGGTCACCGGTGACGTGGACGCCGGCATCGCGATCACCGCTTCGAAGGGCGCGGACAAGTCGAAGGACGGCAGCTACGACTGCACCCTGAGCTTCCCGAGGCAGGCCAAGACGTTCATGGCCGGGCCGGTGCCGCTGACCTTGTCGTTCGAGGTGAAGGCCGAGGTCGGCATCAGCGGCACGATCAAGGTCGACCACATCGGTGCGACCGTCGGCACGATGGTCCGCGTCGACGGCCAGTTCGGCATCGGCATCGACGACAAGTTCACCGGCACCGTCGACCCGGTGGCGTCCATGCACACTCCCATCTACGGGGCTGAGGCGGCCGTGGAGGCGTCGGCCAGCGCCACCGTGGCCTTCGGGCCCGGCGTTGCCGACGGCACCTTCGGAGCGATGGCCGGGATCGAGGGCTCGATCGCGCCGTTGAAGCTGGGGCTGAAGGCCGGCTACGACACCGCGGACAAGTTCTGCAGCCAGTTCACGGTCGGCGGCTCCGCCAGCCTCGATCTGCTCGCGCGGGTCTGGTACCACGGCGTCGGCCCGGACTTCGAGTGGACCTCCAAGCGCCTGTCGCTGCTGCCCGAGTCCTGGCAGCAGTGGAGCTACTTCGGCACCGACAAGTTGCCGTGGGACTTCCCGGCCGGGTGCGCCGACGCCGACCCGACGAACTCCGTCGACGGTGGCGGGGTCGACCTGAGCGACCCGGTGTTGGATGCCGGCGACGGTCAGATCATCCGGGTCGACGGGCTCATCCCCGGCCAGACCACCTGGGTGCTGTCGACCGGCCTGGCGGGAGAGCTCATCGGAGCCCCGGACTTCAAGGCGTCCACCGACCTGGACCAACCCGGCTCGGCGCGCCTGTCCGCGCTGATCGACTCCGACACGCACGACGCGGCGTCGTACAAGGTGACCGTGAAGCCGGAGCACAAGACCCTGCACGTGAGCTTCATGTTCGGGTCCGAGGAGTACCCCGAGTACGTCGACGAGGGCTACAACGACGTAGCGGCCGTCTACATCAACGGCACCAACTGTGCGGTCGTGCCGGGCACGTCCGAGCCGGTGCCGGTCAACGCGATCAACGACCACCGCAACAGCCAGCTGTACGTCGACAACTCCGAGGTCGCCGAGGGCTACCACACCTCGCTGGACGGGCTGACCGTGCCGCTCACCTGCGACCGCGCGGTCACGCCAGGGGTGCCCGTGCAGGTGGAGATCGTGGTCGCCGACGCCGGTGACGGCGTCCTCGACTCCGCGGTGGCGTTGGTCAACCGGGGGATCTGGTCTGACTGACCCGGGGGCCTGCTGCCGGGCAGTGTGATATCGGACCCACTGGGTCCGTTAGGGCGGGTTCCGCCCTTACGCTACTGCCCGGTACGCCCGCCGGCGCGCCTCTCGTCGGACGGAAGTCACCCATCACTATGCGCAAGATCCTCGCCCCGATCCTCGTCGGCCTCGGCGCCTTCCTGGTGGTCGCCGCCGTCGTCGCCCAGGTCTGGGCGCCGGGGCAGATCGAGCGGACCCCGCTCGACACCGACAACACGACGTACCTCTCTGGCACGGCGCAGGTGGCCGGTGGCGACGACCTGAGCCTGCAGGAGTCGCCGGTGCAGGCGTTCAGCGTCAACCAGGTCGACGCGGACGCCTCGGACGACGACGTCGTCGCCTGGACCACCTCGCTGTGCGTGGTGCGCGACGAGGGCGACATCGACGGCTGCGTCGACGCCGACGACGCCCAGGGCCGACTGGTCAGCGCCGAGACGGAGGTCTTCGCGACCGACCGTACGACGGCGCTCACCGTCGACAACGGCGACTACGTGCCGGCGGGTACGCCGCAGCAGGAGGGCCTGCAGAACAAGTGGCCCTTCGGCTCCGAGAAGAAGACCTACCCGGTCTGGGACGGGATGGTCGGTGGCGCGGTCGACGCGACGTACGAGGGCACCGAGAAGCTCGACGGGCTCGAGACCTACCTCTACAAGGCCGACGCGAGCGCCGAGGACGTCGAGGTGATCGACGGGGTCACCGGCAGCTACCTCCAGACCACGGACTACTACATCGAGCCGCGGACCGGCGCGATCATCAAGCAGGTCGTGCACCAGGAGCGTGTCGCCGACGGCGTCGGCAAGATCCTCGACCTCGACCTCGCGTTCACCGACGACCAGGTGCAGACGAACGTCGACGACGCCAACGACAACATCTCGAGCCTGCGGCTCCTCGAGACCATCGTCCCGGTCGTCGGGTACGTCGCCGGCGGGATCGTGCTCGTCGTCGGGCTGGCGCTCCTGCTGGTGCGCCGGCGCCGCGACCCAGCCGTCTGACCCCCTACGCCTGCGGAGGTACGACGAAGGCGCTGGTCACCAGGTCCGACCCGTGCTCCGCGATCTCGGGGAAGCGCATGGGGAGCAGGGTGACGTCGAAGATCTCCTCGACGACGTCCTCGAACCGCAGGTAGGCGACCGTGTCACCGGTGTCGATGTCGACGACCCAGATGCCGCACTGGCGATCCTCCAGCCGCGCGGTCAGCGGCAGACCGCCGAAGGTGTTGGCCTCCCGCACCTCCGAGAGCCCGATGAACGCGAGCGACCCGGCGAACGCCAGGCCGCGGGTGAAGCCGGGGAGCTGGGCGATCGTCTCGACGTCCCCGGTGTCGACGTCCACCTTGACCAAGGACCCTTCACCCGACTCGAGCAACCACAGCTGGTCGCGATGCCATCGCGGCGAGTGCGGCATCGAGAGGCCGGACACGACGACCTCACCGGAGTCGACGTCGAGGACGACCCCGCCGTCGGCCTTGCTCTCGCGCCAGCCCTGCGGCTGGTCGGACACCCCGAGCGCGGTCACGTAGCGCACCCGGTCGTCGACCACGGCCATGCCGTTCAGGTGACAGCGGTCCTCGGCCGCGATGGCGCTGATGAACGGCGGGCGCCACCGCGGGACGAAGCTGTGCTCCCCGTCGAGGGTCGCGAGGCAGGAGAACCGGGTGGCGACCATCCACAGCTCGCCGCCGGCCCACGCGACGTCGTGGATGCGGATGTCGCCGGTGTAGCTGACCTTGCGCGGCACGAAGCAGGCGTCGTGCCGATCCGGTGGAGAGAGCTGAGGGGTGAGCTGCGGGAGGTTCTGGTACTCCCACACCTGGGAGCGGGTGCCGACGGCGAGCCGACCGTCGCGGTAGGCGATCCCCATCGGGCTCTCGAGCGGGCGGAAGTGCGTGTTGAGACCGTCCCCGAGCGACCGTACGGCGACGAGCTTGCCGGTCTGGTAGGTGCTTGCGAGCAACGTGGCGCCCAGCTCGTCCAGGATCGCCGGCAGGTTCCCCGAGCTGACGCTGCGGTACGGCGAGGTGGGGTCGGGGGCCGTGTCCTCGAGTCGCGACCGCAGCGTGACGGGGCGGGCCAGGAGCTCGCGTCCCCGGCGGGCCACGTCGGCGGTCGCGGGGAGCACCTGCTCCAGACGATCGGCGTGCTGGCGCCACTTCTCGGGCTTGGGCGGTGTCAGGGTGTAGCGCGAGAGCGGCAGCTCGTGCTCCAGCTCCTGGTCCCACTCGAGGTCGAGGAACCCGCAGAGCCGCTCGATCTCGCCCTGGGGGTCGGCGACGAGGTTGTGGTAGCCGACGACGGCCCAGCGGTCCGACGCCAGCTTGTCGAGGTCGGAGAGCAGGATCTCCGAGGTCATCCGCCACTGCTCGGCGACCACCTCGGCGAGGTCGCGACCGACGAGCTTGCGCCACTCCGGCGTCAGCACCATCGACCATGGGGTGCCCGTCCAGCCGGGCAGGTCGGGGTAGGTGGTGAACCGCCCGGACTCCCAGGCGGCGATCATGCTGCTGAGGCTCTCCTGCGGGTCGCGCTGCAGGTAGACGAAGTAGGCATCCGGGTACGCCGCGTTGAGGAACGGCACGCGCAGCGAGTTCTTCGGCGTCTTCTCGAGCAGTCGGAGCCCGGTGGCATCGGGGTCGGGAGCGCGACCGAACCGGTCCCGGAGCCCGACGGAGAAGTTCGCCTCGAGCGCCGCCACCACCTGGGGGCCGGCGTCGCTGGCGCCGAGACGGTTGCTGTCCCAGCCGCGAGCGGCCGGATGGAGCGGCGCGATGCTCTCGATCGCGCCGTGGCTCTCGCCGCCGATCGTCCACACGCTGGGTGAGCGCGACAGCGTCTCGAAGAGCAGCGTCGTGCCGGAGCGCGGCGGGGCGACGACGAAGATCGGCCGGTCGAAGCGCGACGTCCGACGCGTCGGACGCGGGGCGTCGGCCGGCTCGGGTCGCGGCCGGGTCGTCACCGGAGCGGTCGTGGGAGCGGTCGACACGGCCACCGTCTCCCGCAGGAGCAGCGCCTCGTCGAGGGCCGGCTCGATGATCAGCTGGTGCGCGATCCCGACCGGATCCGTGCCGTTCGGCAGGACCAGTCGGCCCCGCGCGGGCTCGATGCCACGCTGGTACGCCGCCAGCAGGTTGCGGTAGGTGGGCAGCCCCTCCCGGCCTCCGCCGTACCGAGCCCAGACGGCGCGCCACTGGCGGACCAGCGCGTCGGTCGAGCCGCGGAACCGTCGGACGTCCGTGTCGGCGTCCGGCGTACGGGGCGCGAGCCCGTCGTACAGCACCTCGCGGACGAGGGTCTGGAGCTCCCACGGGGTCATGATCGCCGGGAAGTTGTGCTGCTCGATCTCGACCAGCGCGGTCTCGCCGGTGCGATGCGGCACCAACGCCGGGGTGAAGGGGCGGCCGGCCGGCTCCGGGGAGAACGGTCGCGCGCCGCGGTCGACGAGGTCCCAGAACTGCGCAGAGCCGACGGTGTCGGCAACCAGGTGGATCCGTCGGTCGCCGGTCGGGTTCAGGACGTTGTGCTGTCGCCAGGCGTCGAAGACCCAGGACTGTCCGGCCGGCATGTGCACCGACCGCTCGCCGCACTGGAAGGTGATCGAGTCGCTGGTGACGATCGGCACGTGGATCCGGACCCGCTCGGCCCAGTAGTAGTTGGTGTCGACGTGCAGGGTCGCCTCGGAGTTGCCGTCGAGCCGCATCAGCCGCGCCCGGCCGATGACGGTGCCGAAGCTCGCCAGCACCTGCTGCAGGTACTCGCACCCCTCCAGGTTCGGAGTGGGGGCCATCGGGCCACGCGTGGTGTCGTTCATCGGATTGCCGCCCGCGGCGATCAACGGAAGCGCCGAGTTGCCCGGATGCCCCTGGGGGTGCGGCCGCCAGCTCGACTCCGGCACCGACAGTACCTCGTGGCGCAGTCGCTCGACATCGAAGTCGAGTGGCAGGCGGATGAACTCGGTCTCCAGCTTCACGGGCGAAGCCAATCAGCACCGGCCGGGGTGGAGACCGGTTTCTCCAGTTTTGGGGATATGTCCGCGCGGACGGCTTGGTCTTGCCAGACTCCGCTGCCGAGGATCGATACGACCAGGGGGTCATGGGTGACGAGCAGGGCGATGCGCAGGTCCAACGAACGGCGGGCCGCGAAGGAGGCTCGACGCTCTCAGGTGCGCTCGCGCACCCTGGCGCTCGGCGCCACGGTCGCGCTCGGCGCGACCGTGATCTACGTCCCACCGGCCGAGGCCGCGTCGCTCCAGGTCACCAACAAGCTCGATGACGGTGCCGGCAGTCTCCGCGCTGCCCTCGCCCAGGCCGACGCCAGCGCCGGGCACGATGTCATCACCTTCGCGCCGAGCGTGACCGGGACGATCGAGCTCACCACGGGCCAGCTCTCCGCGGATAGCGACGTCACCATCGACGGCCCGGGTGCGACGCACCTGACGATCGACGCCGGCGGCGAGAGCCGGATCTTCGACTTCAACCACGGCTACTACTCGAGCGGTGACGGCGGCGCGGTCGTGATCTCGGGGCTCACGCTCACCGGCGGCAACGCGGAAGGCCAGGGCGGCGCGGTCTTCGCGAACGCACTGTCGGTCACGCTGTCGGACCTGGTCGTCACCGGCAACCACGCGTCCGGGCAGGGTGGTGGCTTCTCGACCGAGCAGGCGGGACCGGTCATCATCACGGGCTCCACCTTCACCGACAACGACGCGGACTCCATCGGTGGCGGCATCTACATCGACGACGCGGCGTCGTTCACGCTGTCCGAGTCGGTCGTCACCGGCAACCACGCCGACCAGGGTGGTGGCGGGATCCTGCTCTACCAGCTGTACGCCGCCGACGGCGGGCTGATCGAGAACTCGCTGATCTCGGGCAACTCGACCCAGGGCGACGGCGGCGGTGTCGCCATCTTCCCGGGCTTCTACGACGACGTCGTGAAGTTCTCGACGAGGTTCGAGAACACCACGGTCGCCGACAACCACGCTGACGGGGTCGGTGGCGGTGTGTTCGTCACCGATCAGGAGGACGGCGTCTCGCAGACGTTCACGAGCACCACGATCGCGGGCAACACCTCCCCGTCGGTGGGTGGTCTGGCGGCTGGTGCGGGCACCAAGGTGCTGCGGAACTCGATCGTCGCCGACAACACCAAGCGGGATATCCGGCTGGTCTCGTCCGACGATCCGTTCAGCCTGGACTTCAGCCTGGTCGAGAACGCCGGGACGACGCCGATCACGAACGTGACGCCGGGGTCGAACATCGTCGGCACGGATCCGAAGCTCGGCGCCCTGGCCGACAACGGCGGTTCGTCGAAGACCATCGCGCCGACCGCGATGAGCCCGGTGGTGGACCAGGGCAAGTCGTTCGGGCTGACGAGCGACCAGCGTTGGGAGGCTCGTCCGTTCGACCGCGTGGCTGGCGCGACACCCGGTGACGGCGCCGACATGGGTGCGGTCGAGCTGAAGGCCGGAGAGTCCCCGCTGGCCGACCCGGACCCCGCCCCGGCTCCGGAGACGGACCCGACGCCGGTCGTCACGAACACGAACGACTCCGGTGAGGGCAGCCTGCGAGCAGCGGTAGCGCTCGCCGCCGAGCTCCCCGCCAGTGACGTCGTCACCTTCGCCCCGAGCGTGACCGGGACGATCCACCTGACCAGCGGGCCGATCTCCTCCCTGGACGGGGGCAGTCTCGAGCTCCAAGGCCCCGGCGCCGGCGAGCTCACCATCGACGCCGGCGGCGACAGCGGGATCTTCGAGTTCGGCAGCCGTGACTACGGCGACGCCACCCCGAGCCAGAAGGTGCTGATCTCAGGCCTGACCCTGACCGGCGGCCACGCCTTCGAGGAGCTCTCGTACGACGAGTCGACGTACGAGCGCGACCTGCCCGGCGGTGCGATCTTCGCCCAGACGAAGTCGCTGACCCTGTCCGAGATGGTCGTCACCGACAGCCAGGGATCGAGCGGCGGCGGGGTCGCGGTCAAGTCGGGCGACCTGAAGATCACGGACTCGGAGGTCACCGGCAACCGGGCGACCGCGGGCGGCGGCGCGGTCTCGGTGAGCGGCGGCCAGAACGTAAAGATCAGCGGATCCACGATCGCGGACAACGAGGCCGACGACCTGGGCGGCGGCATCGACGTCGAGCGGGCGCGCACCTTCACCCTCGACGAGTCCACCGTCACCGGCAACACCGCCGACGACGGTGGCGGCGGGGTCCGGCTGGGCAGCCTCCGCAGCGCCTACTACTCGGACGATCCGGCCTCTGCCATCGTCCGCGACTCGCTGATCTCGGGGAACTCGACGGCACGTGACGGCGGCGGTCTGACCGTCGTCCGCTCGCTGTACGGCGGGTCCTCGGTCGTGTTCTCCGGATCGGTCGAGAACACCACGATCGCGGGCAACCACGCCGACGGCCAGGGTGGTGGCGTCTTCATCGCGGGGCTGGGCGGAGACGCGACGCAAACCTTCGCGGGCACCACGATCGCGGGCAACTCCGCCGCCACGGTCGGTGGGCTGGCCGCCGGCGCCGGCGCCAAGGTGCTGCGGAGCTCGATCGTCGCGGACAACACCAACGGCGACCTCGGGCTGGACAGCTCGACGGACCCGTTCAGCCTGGACTACAGCCTGGTGGAGGACGCCGGGTCGACCCCGGTCACGGACACGACGGCGGGCTCGAACATCGTCGGCACCGACCCGGAGCTGGGTCCGCTGGCCGCGAACGGCGGCCCGACCAAGACGATGGCGCCGTCCGAGACCAGCCCGGTGCTCGACGCGGGCAAGGCGTTCGGGCTCAGGGCAGACCAGCGTGGCCTGCACCGTCCGGTGGACGTCCCCGGCATCCCCAACGCCGCAGATGCCGCCGACATGGGCGCGGTGGAGCTCCAGGACGGCGTCGAGGTCGCCACCGTGCCGGATGCGCCCGCAGTGGGCACCGCGACGGCCGGCGACGGCCAGGCGACGCTGACCTGGACCGCGCCCGCAGACGACGGAGGCTCGGCGATCACGGGCTACCAGGTGCAGGTCAAGCCCGCGTCCGCTGGCTCGGGTTCGTGGACCGACTCGACGACGGCCGGCGCCGCGGCGACCAGCGCGGTGGTGACCGGGCTCGACAACGACACGTCGTACTCGTTGCGCGTCGTCGCGCTGAACGCGGTCGGCTCCAGTGCCCCGTCGTCGAGCGTGAACGCCAGGCCGACCTCCGGGGTGACCGTGCCGGGAGCGCCCGTCATCGGCACCGCGACGGCCGGCAACGCTCAGGCGACCGTGCACTGGAGTGCTCCGGCCTCGACAGGTGGTGCTCCGATCACCGGCTACGAGGTCCAGGTAAAGGTCGCGAGCCCGGTGTCCGGCGGATGGAGCGCGGCCGTCAATGCCGGCGCCTCGGCCACCAGCGCGGTCGTGACCGGCCTGACCAACGGGACGCCGTACTCGGTGCGGGTCCTGGCCACCAACGCGATCGGCAACAGCCCGCCGTCCGCGGGCGTCACGGTGACGCCGACCGCCCCGGTGTCGCCGCCCGCCGCCACCGCGCCGGGCGCCCCGACGATCGGCACCGCGACACCCGGCAACGCCGCGTCGACCGTGACGTGGTCGGCGCCCGGGAGCAACGGTGGCTCGGCGATCACCGGCTACACCGTGCAGTACCAAACGGTGGGCTCCCCGGCCTGGGCCAACGGGCCGACCGTTGCCGGCACGGTGCTCACGGCGGTCGTCCCCGGCCTCGTCAACGGGACGACGTACTCGTTCCGCGTCGTGGCGACCAACGCCGTCGGCGTCGGCGCGCCGTCGGGCGTGCTCAACGCGAAGCCCATGGCGCCGACGCCGCCGGCGCTGCCGCCGATCCCGAAGCCGAAGCTCAAGGGCACCCCGAAGGCGGGCAAGAAGGTGTCGGCGGTTCTCGTGCTGCCCGCCGGCGCCGCCGGGGCGAAGCTGACCTACTCGTGGACCTACACGCCCAAGAAGAAGGGCGCGAAGAAGCCGAAGTCGAAGGTCGTCGGCAAGGCCGCGTCCCTCAAGCTCGGCAAGTCCTGGAAGGGCGGGAAGGTGACCGTGGTGGTGACCGTGACCAAGGCTGGGATGCCTCCGGTGAAGGTGTCGACGACGGTCAAGATCAAGTAGCCGACGGGCGTCGCGACTTAAGCCCTCGGAAGACGAAAGCCCAGTGTGTACTGGGATGTGACGTCCCAAACGCGGACCGATGACCGTCGCAGAGACGTTGTTGGGTACCGTGCCTGCACGCCGATGGATCGAGAGGGTTGCAACCGACATGGTCGATGTGAACAGTGCGCTGGACGAGGCAGGTCTCACCAACCCTCGGGTGCGTGAGTACGTGGCCCACTGGGCAGCGATCACCCAGCCCGACCGGGTCGAGGTCGTCAGCGCCGCCGACGACGCGCGCCTGGTGCAGGAGGCGCTCGACGCAGGCGAGCTGCTGCCCGCCGGCGAGGGCCGCTACTACTCCCGCAGCTACTTCAAGGACACCGCCCGCTCCGAGGAGCGCACGGTCGTGGCGACCAGCAAGGAGTCCGACAAGGGCGCCTACAACAACTGGAAGCCCGCGGCCGAGATGACCGAGCTGCTCACCGAGCGGATGCGCGGCGCCTCGGCCGGCAAGACCATGTACGTCATCCCTTACCTGATGGCGCCGCCCGGATCGCCGCTGGAGGCGTACGCCGCAGGCGTCGAGCTCACCGACAGCCGCCCGGTCGTGCTGCACATGATCCGGATGTCGCGCGTCGGTGCGTCGTACGTCGACAACCTCGAGGACCCGGACAGCTTCGTCCGCGCGGTCCACGTGACCGGCGACCTGGAGAACCTCGGCCAGGGCACCCCCGAGGACCAGCGCTACTTCGCGACGGTCGCCGACGAGCGGACGATCCTGCACTACGGCTCGTCGTACGGCGGCAACGCGCTGCTCGGCAAGATCGCCCACGGCCTGCGGCAGGCCTGCTACGACGGCCGCGCGTCGGGCGCCTTCCTCGCGGAGCAGTTCATGCTGCTCGGCATCACTGATCGCGAGACCGGCAAGAAGTGGCACATCTGCGGTGGCTTCCCGAGCGCCTCGGGCAAGACCAACCTCGCGATGACGCTGGCGCCGGACGCGCTGGGCGACCGCTACTACGTCGAGTTCTACGGCGACGACATCGCCTGGCTGTGGGTCGGTGACGACGGCCGCGTCTACGGGATGAACCCGGAGAACGGTGTCTTCGGCGTCGCCAAGGACACCAACGAGAAGACCAACCCGACCGCGCTCGACTCGATCGGCGACGGCTCTGGCGTCATCTTCACCAACGTCGCCTACAACGCCGACACCCACGAGGTCTGGTGGGAGGGCATGACGAAGAACCCGCCCGAGGACGTCACCGGCTGGCAGGACTGGAAGGGCGAGCTGATCTCGGAGCGCGCGGCCGACGACACGTCGCCGTGGGCGCACCCCAACAGCCGCTTCACCACGACGCTGGCCAACGTGCCCAACGTCGCCGGCGACTTCGAGGCGCCCGCCGGCGTCCCGATCGACGCGATCATCTTCGGTGGCCGCACCAGTGACCGCGAGCCGCTGGTCCGCGCGATCACCGACCTGGCCGAGGGCGTGTACGACGGCCTGACGCTCGGCGCCGAGGCGACCTTCGCCGCCGAGGGCGTCGACGGCCAGCTGCGCTACGACCCGATGTCGATGCGCCCGTTCATGGCGTACGGCGAGGGCGACTACGCCGCGCACTGGATGAAGATCATCGGCTCGGCCACCGACCAGCCGATCTTCGCGCACGTGAACTGGTTCCAGCGCGGCGAGGACGGCCACTTCCGCTGGCCCGGCTACCGCGACAACCTGCGCGCGCTGCTCTGGCTGGCCCGCTTCAAGGACGGCGAGGTCACCGGTCGGCAGACGCCGGTCGGCGTCATCCCCACCGTCGAGGAGCTCGAGCTCGAGGGCGTCGAGATCACGCCCGAGGACCTCGAGATCATCCTGACCATCGACAACGCGCGGTGGCGTCAGGAGATGGGCTTCCGCGAGGAGCACCTCAAGGGCTTCGAGCGGGTGCCCGAGGAGATCTGGGAGGCCCACCGCCGGGTCTCGGCTGCGCTCGACGCGGAGGCCTGAGCTTCTGGTGACGGTTTCACCGGTTCACCGGTGAAACCGTCACTTCTCAGGCAACGCAACGCCTGAGAAGTGACAGTCTTCCCTGAGAAGTGCCGTCAACGGCGCGGCCGGGCCGCGCCCCACAGCCCCACCCCGATGCCGACGACGGCACCGCCGAGGCCGATCAGCTGCTGGGAGCGCGACATCTGGTCGTGTACGGCGAGCCCGCCGAGCAGGTCGGACGCGTCGGCCCCGCCGGAGGCGAGGAACCATCGGCGGGTGTCGCGGCCGCGCAGCGCGGTCGTGACGAGCGCACCGCCGATCAGGGCGTCGCGGTAGCCCATCGACCGCAGCAGCAGCCGGGTGGTGGGGACCGGGTCCTCCTTGTCGCCCCAGAACCGGTTCGCCTTGACGGGCGAGATCAGGAACGAGACGCCTGAGGCGAGACGGATGGAGCCGGCGAGGAGGGCTGCGCGGTCGACGTGTGCCATGGCCGGACCTTAGAGCCCGGCCGGGTCAGCCACAACGCCGCGAGGACGAGCACCGAGCCGGCGATGCCGTCGAGCCAGTAGTGGTTGGCCGTGCTGACCACGACGAAGACCGTCGCGAGAGGGTGCAGCAGCCACAGCCAGCGCCACCGGGTCCGGCAGGCGGCGATCAGTACGACGGCGATCAGCAGCGCCCAGCCGACGTGCAGGCTCGGCATCGCGGCGTACTCGTTGGACATGCTGCCCAGCACCGGCGCCTGGTAGATCGAGATCCCGCCGGCGTGGCCGGTGTCGACCATCCCGAGCGAGGTCAGCAGCCGCGGCGGCGTCACCGGCAGCAGCACGGTGAAGACCAGCGCGACGGTGGTGGCGCCGAGGAGGGCGCGCTTGGCCCAGTGGTACGCCGGGCGCCGGTAGCGGTAGAGCCAGACCAGCACCGCGATCGTGAGCGGGAAGTGGACCGAGACGTAGTAGCGGTTGGCCAGCTCGACCATCCAGTCGTGGCCGAGCGCCCAGGTCTGGAGGGTGGCCTCGGCGGGGAGTCGCAGCCACCGCTCGGCGTCGATCACGCCGTGCGCGTGGGCGTCGGCGCGGCCGAGCTCCTGGGTGGCGAGCACACGGCCGAGGTTGTAGACGAGGAACGCGGCCAGCAGCTGGGCGACCTCGCGGAGGACCTCCGGCATCGAGGTACGGCGGGACGCGGTCGGCGCGACCGTGCTCACCGCCATCGACTCCAGCCCTTCTCTTAGATCTCTTACAACTGTAAATTAGCGAGGTGCGAACGAGCCACTCCACACTGGGGTCAGACTCGTCACACGCGGCGTACTCATCGGGAGGAGGTGCTTCAGCCGTGGCAGATACCCACGACGACCCGCGCGTCGAGCGCAGCCGGGCGCAGCTGACCGACGCGCTCACCACCCTGCTGCGCACACGTGAGCCCCGCGAGATCTCCGTCTCCGCCCTGTGCGCGGAGGCGGGCCTGAGCCGGCCCACCTTCTACCAGCACTTTGCCAGTCTCGACGAGGTCGCAGTCGCCGGCATCGAGGGCCGCTTCCGGCGCCTGCGCGCCGAGCTGCCGGAGGCCGACGGGCCCGAGACGTCGTACCGCCTCCTGCTCGCCTGGCTCACCGAGCTCGACGGCGAGCGCGACGCCTGGCAGCGCACGATCGGGAGCGGTACGGCGTTCGCCGCCTCCCGCGACGCCGTCGAGGCCTGGCTCGTCCAGCAGCTCGCGCAGCGGGCGCCGGGCGCGTCGCCGCCCGTGCTGCGGTACGCCGCGGCCGGGTTCCTCGGCGCCGTCCGGGGCTGGCTGCTGCAGGACTCCGGCCCCGACCGGCCGAGCGCCGCGGAGCTGGCCGCGAGCCTGGTCGACGTGTCGGCCCGGGTCCTGTCGCCCGCGGTTGGAACGCGTTCTACTCTGGGGCCATGAAGACACGACTGACGTGCCCCTGCGGCGAAGTGGTCAAGGGCAAGGACGAGGACGAGCTCGTCGAGCTGACCCAGCAGCACCTCGCGGAGGCGCACCCGGACATGAAGTACGGCCGCGACGAGATCCTCTTCATCGCGACCTGACCGCTTGTGCCTCGATACGGCAGAACGTCATACGGACAGAGCATCCGCTTGCCCTGTCCGCATGACGTCCCGCGGCGTACGGCGAGGCTCAGGACTCCATGGCCTCCGGCAGGCTGACCGCGTCGTCGTCACCCAGCAGGAACGCGTAGGTGAAGCCGGCGATCAGGCCGCCCGCGATGGGCGCGAGGATGAAGAGCCAGAGCTGCGAGATGGCGTCGCTGCCCGCGAAGAGGCCGACCCCGATGGAGCGGGCCGGGTTCACCGAGGTGTTGGTGACCGGGATGCTGATCAGGTGGATCAGCGTCAGCGACAGGCCGATGGCCAACGGCGCCATGCCCTTGGGCGCCCGGCTGTCGGTCGAGCCGAGGATCACCCACAGGAAGACCGCGGTGAGCAGCACCTCGATCACCAGGCAGGCGAGCAGGTCGTAGCCCATCGGTGAGCGGTCGCCGTACCCGTTGGACGCGAAGCCGCTGTCCTTCGCCGAGAAGCCGTCCAGGCCGTTCGCGACCAGGAGCAGTACGGCGCCCGCGGCGATGCCCGCGACGACCTGCGTGACGAGGTACGCCGGGGTCTCCTTCCAGGCGATCCGTCCACCGGCGGCGGCGCCGATGGTGACCGCAGGGTTGAAGTGGCCGCCCGAGATGTGGCCGACGGCGTACGCCATCACGAGCACGGTGAGGCCGAAGGCGAGCGCGACGCCGAGCCAGCCGACGCCGACATCGGGGTTGGTGGTCGCGAGGACGGCGGTGCCGCAACCGCCGAAGACGAGCACGAAGGTGCCGAGGAACTCGGCCGATAGCTTCTTGGTGGTGCTGGGGATGGCTGCCAAGACTTCCTCCAGGAGTCCGCGGCCCGGTGGGCCGAACCACCTTCGAGTATGGACACGTCGCGCGTCCGAGTGTGGGACCTGCGGTCCCGACGTCAGGCGCGCGGCGGCGCTGTGCTCTCCCGCACGACGAGCTCGGTCGGGAGCAGTACGTCGTCGGGCGGCTCCTGCTCGCGCATCGTCGCCAGCAGCGTCGCGACGGCGAGCTGACCCTTGCGCGCGACGTCCTGGCGGACGGTCGTGAGGGGCGGTCGGGTGACGACGGCGATCGAGCTGTCGTCGAAGCCCACCACCGAGACGTCGCCGGGCACGGACAGGCCGAGCGACTCGGCGGCGCGGATCACGCCGAGGGCGAAGGAGTCGGAGAAGCACACGACCGCCGTCGGCCGGTCGGGCCGGTCGAGCAGGGTGAGCGCGGCCTCCTGGGCCGCGGCCGCCGGACGGTAGGGCGACATGGCGACCATCGGCTCGATGCCGGCGGCGTCCAGGGCGTCGTGCCAGCCGAGCATCCGCTGGTCGGCGGGGAAGCTCGGGGAGGGGCCGCCGGTGTTGCCGGCCAGAGTCAGGATCCCGATGCTGGTGTGACCTAGGTCGACGAGGTGCTGCGCGGCCGAGCGGGCACCGCCACGGTCGTCGACGTTGACGCTGGCTACCCGATCGCGCTTGTGCTGGTCGATGGCGACCTGGGGCAGCCCGCGCCGGTCCAGCCAGGCCAGGTCGACCGAGTCCGGCTCGCAGATGTAGAGCAGGGCGCCGTCCATCGCGACGTCACGCGACGGGACGTAGTCGTCGCGGCTCGGCGTCAGCAGGGTCAGGGCCAGGCCGTTGTCGGCCAGGGTGTCGGCGACCGAGGCGAAGAACTCCGCGGCGATCGCGTCCTCGAACGCGTCGCTGAGCCGGTCGTTGAGCACCATGCCGACGGCGCCCGTGCGGCCGCGGGCCAACGCCCGCGCGGCCGGGTCGGGCCCGACGTACCCGAGCTCGTCGGCGGCGGTCAGGATCCGCGCCCTGAGGTCGGCCGAGAGCTGGTCGGGGCGGGAGAACGCGTTGGACACCGTCATCCGGCTGACGCCGACGCGGTCCGCGATCGACTGGAGGGTCACCTTGGCCATGGGAGACCCAGTATCGCGGGTCACCCCAGCCGGGGTGGGACTCACCCGTGCTGCGGCGTACGGCGCGGCGCGGGCTCCACCCAGTGGGCGAGGCCGTGCAGCCGGGCCGCGACCCGGCTGCGGGCGGCGACGGCGCGGTGGGTCCGGGTCGGGCGGTCCGGGATGACGGGGGCGTCGGGGCGGGCGCTCCCTGCGGTGGCGCGGGCGGCGCGGACGGCGAGATCGGCGGCGATGGGGTCGAACGTCATGGCTCCTCCTCGGGCTCTGTTGAATGACGCTGTACCGGTACAGTACGCCGCTCGACCTTTACCGGTCAAGTGACCGGTAAAGATGGCCGCTATCCCGCGGGCGCCACGCTCGGCACCTTGGTCACCTGATCCCAGGTGAAGACGTAGCTGCCACCTCCCGCGGGCACGTCGAGCGTCAGGTTGCCGCCGCCCGAGGCGCCGCCGGCGCCGTAGTTCTCGTCCCACGAGTCGTTGATCGCGACCTTCCACTCGTAGCTGCCGGCCGGGAGGGTGAAGGTGCCGTGCCACTGGCCGTCGGAGGTGTCGAAGGTCAGGTGGGCGGCGGCGCACCCGGGCTGCCAGTCGTCCGGGCAGCCCAGCTCGGACTGGAGGCTGCCGGCCACGGTGACGCTGTTGCGCAGCGGGACCGGGTCGGCGGTCGTCACCGTCACCGGGGCGCTGGTCACGGTCGGCAGCGACCCCTCGTGGAGCACGGCGCGGTAGCTGACCGTCGTGCCGATCGGGAGCGCCGACACGTCGTCGCTCAGCGTGTACGCCGGCGACGAGGTGTCCGTGCCGAGCGTCGTCCAGGCTCCGCTGCCGACCCGCCGCTGGAAGGTCACCGACTGCGCGGCGCGCTCGGGGTCGACCGCCGCCTCGAGGTGCACCGGGTCGATCGCAGTGGCCGTCGCGCCGGCTGGGGAGGTGATCCACACGGACGGCGAGGGCACCCGCGCCGAGCGCGCGGAGGTGCCGCGGGTGTGACCCGCGTTGTCGAGGACGGCGGCCCGGTAGTCCACCGACGTGCCCGGTCGCAGCGTGCTCACGTCGTCGAAGACTTGGTACGGCGCGGAGTCGTCCGTGCCGATGCTCCGCCAGGGACCGTGGCCGACTCGGCGCTGGAAGGTCACCTCGTAGAACGAGGAGCCCTCGACCGATGCGGCCACGTGCATCCGTCCCCGCGAGACGTCGCTCGGCCGCGGCGCACG
>CAVPRL010000005.1:0-23439 GCA_963707845.1 uncultured Actinomycetota bacterium | reverse complement strand
TTGAGGCGGCCGGAGCACTGGATCCGGATGCCCTTGGCACCGGACCGCATCGAGGTCTGCATGGCCTTGCGCATGGCGCGACGGAACTGCACGCGACCGGTGAGCTGCTCGGCAACACCCTGGGCGACCAGCTGAGCGTCGATCTCGGGGTTCTTGACCTCGAGGATGTTCAGCTGGACCTGCTTGCCGGTGAGCTTCTCGAGCTCGCCACGGATGCGGTCGGCCTCGGCGCCACGGCGACCGATGACGATGCCGGGACGCGCGGTGTGGATGTCCACACGGACGCGGTCACGGGTGCGCTCGATCTCGACCTTGGCGATGCCGGCCCGTTCCATGCCCTTGGAGAGCAGCTTGCGGATGGCGACGTCCTCGCCGACGTACGACTTGTAGAGCTTGTCGGCGTACCAACGGCTCTTGTGGTCCGTCGAGATGCCCAAGCGGAAGCCGTTCGGGTTGATCTTCTGGCCCATCAGGCACTCTTCCTCTTCTTGGGGGTCGCCTTCGCCGCAGCAACGACCTCGGCCGGCTGGACGACCAGCGTGATGTGGCTGGTGCGCTTGTTGATGCGGGTCGCACGACCCTGCGCACGCGGACGCCACCGCTTCATCGTGGGGCCCTCGTCGACCTGCGCGACGGAGATCACCAGGTCGCCCGTGGCGAGACCCTCAGTGGTCTCGGCGTTCGCGACGGCACTGTTGAGCACCTTGAGGACGGTCTCGGCGGCGGCCTGCGGCGCGAACTTGAGCAGCGGGCGAGCCTCCTCGACCGTCATGCCGCGGACCATGTCGACGATACGGCGGGCCTTCATCGGGGTGATCCGCACGAAGCGGGCACTCGCGTAGGCGCCCGGCTGGTCGCCGAGAAGCGTCTCGCGGCGCGCGCTGGTGCGCTGGCGCTCGGTGGTGCTCATCGACGACGCCCCTTCCGGTCTTCCTTGACGTGCCCGCGGTAGGTGCGGGTGGGAGCGAACTCCCCGAGCTTGTGGCCGACCATCGCGTCGGTCACGAAGACCGGCACGTGCTTGCGACCATCGTGGACGGCGATCGTGTGGCCGATCATGTCCGGGATGATCATGGAGCGGCGCGACCACGTCTTGATGACGTTGTGGGAGCCCTTGGCGTTCTCGGCATCCACCTTCTTCTGAAGGTGGTCGTCGATGAAGGGGCCCTTCTTCAGGCTACGAGGCATCTCTGTTACTTCCTACCCTTGCCGGTCTTGCGGCGACGGATGATCTGGGAGTCGCTGGCCTTGCGCTTGCGCGTACGGCCCTCGGGCTTGCCCCACGGCGAGACCGGGTGGCGACCACCGGAGGTCTTGCCCTCTCCACCACCGTGCGGGTGGTCGACCGGGTTCATGACGACACCACGGACGGTCGGGCGCTTGCCCTTCCAGCGCATGCGGCCGGCCTTGCCCCAGTTGATGTTGGACTGCTCGGCATTGCCGACCTCACCGATGGTGGCGCGGCAGCGGACGTCCACGAACCGCATCTCGCCCGAGGGCAGACGCAGCGTGGCGCGCGAGCCCTCGCGGGCGACCAGCTGGGCGCTGTTGCCGGCGGAGCGAGCCATCTTGGCACCGCCGCCGGGACGCAGCTCCACGCAGTGGATCGTCGTACCGACGGGGATGTTGCGCAGCGGCAGGTTGTTGCCCGGCTTGATGTCGGCGTTGGGACCCGACTCGACCGGCGTGCCCTGCACCAGGTCCTTGGGCGCGATGATGTAGCGCTTCTCGCCGTCGGCGTAGTGCAGCAGCGCGATGCGCGCGGTGCGGTTCGGGTCGTACTCGATGTGCGCGACCTTGGCCGGCACGCCGTCCTTGTCGTAGCGACGGAAGTCGATGATGCGGTAGGCCCGCTTGTGACCGCCACCCTGGTGCCGGGTGGTGATCCGGCCCTGGTTGTTGCGGCCGCCCTTCTTGGGCAGCGGACGCGTCAGCGACTTCTCCGGAGTGGTCCGGGTGATCTCGACGAAGTCGGCGACCGACGAGCCGCGACGGCCCGGGGTGGTCGGCTTGTACTTACGGATAGCCATGTGTCTTCAGTCCTCTAGTCCGCGCCGGTCAGGAGACCGGGCCTCCGAAGATGTCGATGCGGTCACCCTCGGCGAGGCTGACGATCGCGCGCTTCGTGTCCTTGCGCTTGCCAAGGCCGTTGCGCGTGCGGCGCGTCTTGCCCGGACGGTTCAGCGTGTTGACCGAGGTCACCTTGACGTTGAAGATCTTCTCGACCGCGATCTTGATCTCGGTCTTGTTCGCGTCCGGGTGCACCAGGAAGGTGTACTTGTTCGCGTCGAGGAGCGAGTAGCTCTTCTCGGACACGACCGGCGCGAGCAGGATGTCGCGGTGGTCCTTGTGCAGGGTGCTCACTTGGCATCCTCCTCGATCTTCGTGCCGCCGCTCACCAGGGCGTCGTAAGCACCCTTGGTGAAGACAACGTCGTCGGAGGCCAGCACGTCGTAGGTGTTGAGCTGGTCAACAGCCACGATGTGCACCTCGGGGGCGTTGCGCAGCGACAGCCAGGTGACCGAGTCGGTGCGCTCGAGCACGACGAGGAAGTTGCTGCGGTCCGAGACCGACGCGAGGGCAGCGATAGCGGCCTTGGTCGACGGCTTGTCGGCGCTGATCAGCGACTCGATGACGTGCACGCGGTCGTTGCGGGCCCGGTCGGAGAGGGCGCCACGCAGGGCGGCGGCCTTCATCTTCTTGGGGGTCCGCTGGTCGTAGTCGCGCGGCTTGGGGCCGTGGACGACGCCACCACCGGCGAACTGCGGCGCGCGGGTCGAGCCCTGGCGGGCGCGACCGGTGCCCTTCTGCTTGTAGGGCTTGCGGCCACCGCCGCGGACCTCGCCGCGACGCTTGGTGGACGCGGTGCCCTGACGAGCAGCGGCCTGCTGGGCCACGACGACCTGGTGGATCAGCGGGATGTTGACCTCGACGTCGAAGATCTCGGCCGGAAGGTCGACGCTGACCGACTTGGGGGCCGCGGCCTTCGCAGTGCCCTTCTTCGGGGCAGCCTTCTTCGCGGCGGGCTTCTCAGTGGTAGCCATGCTCAGACCTCCTGCGGCTTCTTGGCGGCCGTACGGAGAACCACGAGTCCGCCCTTGGGGCCGGGAACGGCACCCTTGAGCAGGATCAGGCCCTTCTCGACGTCGACGGCGTGGACGGTGATGTTCTGGGTCGTGACGGTGTCGGAACCCATCCGGCCAGCCATCCGGGTGCCCTTGAAGACGCGACCGGGAGTTGCGCAGGCGCCAATCGAGCCGGGCTTGCGGTGGTTGCGGTGCGCGCCGTGGGACGCCGAGACGCCGTGGAAGCCGTGCAGCTTCATGACGCCGGCGAAGCCCTTGCCCTTGCTGGTGCCGGTCACGTCGATCTCGTCGCCAGCGGCGAAGGTGTCGACGGGCAGCTCCTGGCCGACTGTGTAGTCGGTCGCGAGGGCGGTGCGGATCTCCACGATGTGGCGGCGCGGCGTGGTGCCCGCCTTGGTGAACTGGCCGGCGAGCGGCTTGTTCACCTTGCGGCCGTCGATCTCGCCGTACCCGACCTGGACGGCGTTGTAGCCGTCGACGGTGGGCGTGCGAACGAGGGTCACCACGTTGGCACCGGCATCGATGACCGTCACGGGGACGACCTTGTTGTTCTCGTCCCAGACCTGGGTCATGCCGAGCTTGGTGCCCAGCAGCCCCTTCACGTTGCGTTCGAAAGTCATGTCCTCGACCTCAGAGCTTGATCTCGATGTCCACACCGGCAGGCAGGTCGAGACGCATCAGCGAGTCAACCGTCTTGGGCGTGGGGTCGATGATGTCGATGAGGCGCTTGTGGGTGCGCATCTCAAAGTGCTCGCGGGAGTCCTTGTACTTGTGGGGCGAGCGGATGACGCAGTACACGTTCTTCTCGGTCGGCAGCGGCACCGGGCCGGCGACCTTGGCACCCGTGCGGGTAACCGTGTCCACGATCTTGCGCGCCGAGGTGTCGATCACCTCGTGGTCATAGGCCTTGAGCCTGATGCGGATCTTCTGTCCCGCCATAGGTCTCTCTCGTCCTTCTCGATCTGTACCGCGTACGTGTTGCGAGCGTCCTCCGGCTTGAGTCGGCCCTTTCCTGCTGCTTCTCCACCCCGCCAGCTCCGACCCCCGCGGTCGGGCGTGTCGCGCAGTTGAGGCGCAACACGAGACCGGGATCTCGCAGTTGGTGTTGGTGGCGCCCGACGGTTCGTCAGGCAGATCGGGTCTCCGGTTCGGTGCGGCCACAGGCCAAGACCACTGAGTTTGTCCAGGAGACGCGATTCAATAGTCAAGATGTGGTGCACCCCGGCAACCCGGCCGAGGCAACCGAACTATCTTGACAGAGATCTGGCACCACGCCAAATTCACCGGCCCCTCACTCCGAGCCTGCGAGGAGGGAGGGCCCAGCCGGGGAGATTGAGGAGCGTCGGCGCGGGCCCGAGCGAAGCGAAGGGAACGCGCGACGCGTCTCGAAATCTACCGACCAGCTGGCCGGGAAACGATTCGATGCGGACAGGCGGCAGGTCGGGCTATCGTCGCTCCATGCGGAACGAGAACACGTTCTACCTGGCGCCGTCCGCTGGTCCGCCGATCCCGGTCATGGTCTGGGGGGCGGGAAACATGGGCCGGGCGGCCATCCGATCCATCGATGCCCACCCGGGCCTGGAGCTGGCCGCGGTGCTCGTCTCCTCCCCCGCCAAGGTCGGCTGCGACGCGGGTGACCTGGCCGGTCTCGGTCGCCCGCTGGGCGTCTCCGCGACCACCGACGTCGACGCGACCCTGGCTGCGCTCGGCGGAGCGGGCGCGGTCGCCTACACGGCGTCGGGTGACGTCCGGCCGGACGCCGCGGCGGCCGATGTCGCCCGATGCCTGAGCGCCGGAGCCGTGGTGGTGACCCCGGCGCTCTATGCCCTGTACGACCACCGCAGCGCGCCGCCGGAGCTGACCGGCCCGCTCCTGCAGGCGGCCAAGGAGGGCGCGAGCGCGCTCTTCGCCAGCGGCGTCGACCCGGGCTGGGGCAACGACGTGCTCCCGGTGCTGGTCAGCGCCGTGGCCGGCACCGTCGACGAGGTCCGGTGCCAGGAGATCTTCGACTACTCGACGTACGACCAGCCGGACTCGGTTCGGCTGCTGGTCGGCATGGGCCAGCCGATGGACTACGAGCCACCGATGGTGACGGCCGGCGTGCCGACGATGGTGTGGGGCGGCCAGGTGCGGATGATCGCGCGGGCGCTCGGCGTCGAGCTGGACGAGATCCGCGAGACGCTCGAGCGGCGACCGCTCGAGGCCGACGTCAGCAACGCGATGGGGCTGTTCGAGGCGGGCACCCAGGGGGCGCTCCGGTTCGAGGTGCAGGGCATCGTCGACGGCGTACCCCGGATCGTGATCGAGCACGTCACGCGGATCGGGCCCAACTGTGCACCCGACTGGCCGCTGCCGCCCGACGGCGGAGCCGGGGCGCACCGCGTCGTGATCGAGGGCCGCCCCCGCATCGAGGTCAGCCTGGAGGCCACCGACGAGGGCGACAACCGGGCCGCCGGCGGCAACGCCACCGCCGCCAACCGACTCGTCAACGCCATCCCCTGGCTGACCACAGCAGAGCCCGGCCTGTACGACGGGCTCGACGTACCTCTCGCCCCCGCGAGCGGCCGCATCGGAAGGAGCACACCGTGATCATCGACCTGCCCGAGGACAAGGACCCGATCATGTACGTGTGGGGGGAGATGGTGCCGGGCATCGGGGTCGCGGCCTCGAAGTTCGCCGGCTCCGTCTACGAGCACACGACCCTGGGGCTGCGTGAGTTCGAGGCCGCCCGACTGCGGATCGCCCAGATCAACGGCTGTCTCTTCTGCCAGGACTGGCGCACCGAGCGCGACGGGGAGACGGTCGAGGCCACCTTCGCCGACGCGGTCACCGGCTGGCGCACCACCCGCGACTTCGACGACCGCACCCGCCTCGCCGCGGAGTACGCCGAGCGCTACGCCCTCGACCACCACGGGCTCGACGACGCCTTCTGGACCCGGATGAAGGCGCACTACTCCGACAAGGAGATCGTCGAGATCTCGATGTGCCTCGGGTCGTGGCTCGCCTTCGGCCGGCTCAACCACGTGCTCGGCCTCGACGCGGCGTGCGTGCTGCCCAGCCACGCCGTACCGCAACAGACAGGGCACTGACCCTGACAGGATGTGCCCATGTCGGGTAGCGAGGGGCCACCGCCGCCGGGATGGGCGCCACCACCTCCGCCACCCCCGCCGACCTGGGGCGCACCGCCCGGCTACGGACCCGGCTACGTGCCGGGACCGCCCGTGCCGCAATGGGGTCCCGGCATGCTGGGCGCCGCCCACCGGCCGGGGGCGATGCCGCTGAGGCCGCTCGGTCTCGGCGACCTGTACGACGCGGCGTTCCGCATCATCCGCTTCAACCCGAAGGCGACGGTCGGCTCGGCGGTGCTCGTCGCGGCCGTCGCGATGGCGATCCCGGTGCTCGTGACCGCCGTCATCACCTCGGCGGTGGACCTCTCCAGCGATGCGCTCGGTGACGACTACGCCGACCTGACCGGCACGACCGCGGTCTACGCGACGACCCTGATCGGCTCGGTCCTGCAGTACGTCGGCCTCGTCTTCGTGACCGGGATGATCGCCCACGTCACCGCGGCCGCCGCGATCGGCCGCAGGCTCTCACTCGGTGAGGCGTGGGCAGCGACCCGCGGCTCGCGCTGGCGCCTGCTCGGGCTCACCGCACTGATCGGGCTGATCTGGACCGCTGTCTTCGGCGGGTACGTCGTCGCGTCGGTCGTCCTGCTGCTGCTGGTCGACTCCTGGGTCGTCGCCCTCGCTTGGTTCGTGGTCACCGGGCCGCTGCTGGTGGCCGTGACCTGGTGGACCTGGATCCGGGTGACCTACCTGCCGGTGCCTGCCCTGATCATCGAGCGGATCGGTGTCTTCGCTGCCATCGGCCGCGGCTACCGGCTCACCCGGCGTCAGTTCTGGCGCACCTTCGGCATCGGCGTGCTCACGTTCGTCATCACCCTGGTCGCTGCCCAGATCATCACGATCCCGTTCTCCATCATCGGCCCCGTGGCCAGTCTCATGATCTCCGACGAGGGCACCGCGCTGCTCGTGCTCGTCGTGGTGAACGCGCTCGGCACGGTGCTCGCCACGGCCTTCGTCGCGCCGTTCACCTCGGCCGTGGCCTCGCTGCAGTACCTCGACCAGCGCATGCGCAAGGAGGCGTACGACGTCGAGCTGATGGCGCAGGCGGGGATCACCGCGTCGTGAGCCTGGTGCTGCGAGCGGTCACCGCAGAGCCGCCGCTCGACCCGTCGGGGGACGAGGCGCGCTCGCTGCTGCGCCGCGAGCTGGTGCACCCGGAGTACCACGAGCGCAACATCTTCGAGCAGGTCCTGAGCGGCATCAACCGGGTGGTCAACAACCTGATCGACGGGGCATCGAAGGCCCCGCCGTTGTCGACGTTCGCCGCGATCGTCGCCTTCCTGCTGCTCGGCCTTGCTCTGGCCTGGCTGCTGTCGCGGGTACGCCGGACCCCGCGCACGGCCGGACGATCCGGTCCGGTCGTCGAGGACGTCGCCGTGACCGCCGCCGAGCTGCGGTCGGCGGCCGAGCGGGCGCTCGCCGAGGGACGCAACGCCGAGGCACTGGTTGACGGCTTCCGCGCGCTGGCGGTGCGCCAGGTCGAGCGGGGCTGGCTCGACGACCGGCCCGGCGCCACCGCCCACGAGGTCGCCGGCGCCTTGGCGTCGACGTACCCGGACCAGCGGGCGCGGGTCTCCGGCAGCGCCGAGCTCTTCGACGCGGTCCGGTACGGCGACCGGCCGGCCACCCGCGACCAGGCGGCCGACGTGCTGGCGCTCGACGACGCACTGGCGGGCCGCCGGTGAGTGCGCCGACCGCGGCATCCCAGGGGACCGGGCGCCGACGCGTCAGCCGGTCGACGTTGCTGATCCTGCTCGGGCTGGCCCTCGCCGTCCTCACCGTCATCGTGCTCGCCGGGCAGGGGGTGGACCGCTACGCGGACCTGGACCCCGACAACGCCGGTCCCGGCGGGGCCCGGGCGCTGGCCCGGGTGCTCGAGGACCAGGGCGTCGACCTGACCGTCGCCCGCAGCGCCGACGACCTCGACGACACCCAGGTCGATGCCGACACGACCGTGGTGGTCACGTCGACCGAGCTCCTCGGCCAGAGCACCGCTGATCGACTGGTCGAACGGGCGGCACCCGGTCGCCTGGTCGTCGTCGATGCCGGACCCGGCACCACGGAGGCCTTCGGCCTCGCCACGCTGCCCATGGGCGTGGAGCTCGACGACGCGGTCGAGGCGGACTGCGCCGACCCGACGTACGCCGACCTGTCGATCGCCGTCGACTTCGGCTTTGCCTATCCCGTCGACGGCGGCTGCTTCCCGACGGACGGCGGCACCCTGCTCGCCGAACCCCGGCCCGGGCTGGTGCTGATGGGTGCCGGACAGGCACTGAGCAACGACCAGGTGCTGCGGGCGGACAACGCGGCCGTCGGGCTGCGGCTGCTCGGCCAGAGCGACCGGCTGGTCTGGTACGTGCCCTCGCTGGACGACCTCGTCGCCGACGACGGGGTCAGTCTGGCGACGCTGCTGCCGCGCTGGCTTCGACCGGCGCTCGGGCTGGTCGCGATCGCAACGATCGCCCTGCTCGTGTGGCGGTCCCGCCGACTCGGGGCGCTGGCGGTCGAGCCGCTCCCGGTCGCGGTGAAGGCCATCGAGACCACCCGGAGCCGGGGGCGGCTCTACCGCAAGGCCGGCGACCGAGCCCATGCCGCGGCCGTGCTGCGCGCCGCCGCCCGGGTCCGCGCCGCCGAGCGGCTGCGGCTGGGCAGCCATCCCGACCCCGACTCCCTGGTGCGCGACGTCGCCCGCCACACCGGGCGTGCCGTCGCCGACATCGATGCCCTGCTCGGGCCTCGCGCCGCACCGCCCACCACCGACCACGACCTGATCGCCCTGGCCGACCGGCTGGCCGAGCTCGACAGAGAGGTACGACGTCCATGAGTGAGACACCCCCTCCCCCGTCCGCCGGGCAGGAGGCCCGCGAGCGCCTCGCCGCCGTACGCACGGAGGTCGCGAAGGCCGTCGTCGGCCAGGACGCCGCGGTCTCGGGCCTGCTGGTCGCCCTGCTGTGCGGCGGCCACGTGCTGATGGAGGGCGTGCCGGGCGTCGCCAAGACGCTGCTGGTGCGCACCCTCGCCGGCGCGCTGTCGGTCGACACCCGGCGGGTGCAGTTCACGCCCGACCTGATGCCCGGCGACATCACCGGCTCGATGGTGATCGACAGCCGGCAAGGTGAGCTCAGCTTCCGCGAGGGCCCGATCTTCACCAACCTGCTGCTGGCCGACGAGATCAACCGGACTCCCCCGAAGACCCAGTCCGCGCTGCTGGAGGCGATGGAGGAGGGCCAGGTCTCGGTCGACGGCGTCTCGCGTCCGCTCCCCCGACCTTTCCTGGTGGCGGCGACCCAGAACCCGGTCGAGTACGAGGGCACCTACCCGCTCCCCGAGGCCCAGCTCGACCGGTTCCTGTTGAAGGTGGTGCTGCCGATCCCCGACCGCAACGCGGAGCTGGAGATCCTGCGGCGGCACGCGGCCGGCTTCGACCCGCGCGACGTCGCCGGCGCCGGCGTACGACCCGTGGCCGGGGCCGACGACATCACCGCCGGCCGGGCGGCGGTCGCTGAGGTGCAGGTCAGCCCGGAAGTGGCGGGCTACATCGTCGACATCGCCCGTGCGACCCGGGAGTCGCCGTCACTGAGCCTGGGGGTCAGCCCGCGTGGGGCCACCGCCCTGCTGCGCTCCGCTCGGGCCTGGGCCTGGCTGACCGGTCGCGACTTCGTCACGCCCGACGACGTCAAGGCACTCGCCCACGCGACGCTCGTGCACCGGCTCGGGCTCCGCCCCGAGGCCGAGCTCGAGGGCGTCGAGGTCGCCCAGGTGCTGGCGTCCGCGCTCGGCTCGGTGCCGGTCCCCCGGTAGGTCTCGTGTCCATCTCCGGTCGCGTCCCGCTGCTGCTCCTGCTGGGAGTGGGGGCGATCCTGCTGCGCCCGGAGACGAGCACGATGTGGCTGTGGGTGCTGGCCGTCCTCCTGCTGGTCGCTGTCGACCTGGTGCTCGCACCGCCGCCCGCCGCCCTGTCGCTCGAGCGTCCCGTCTCCGGGTCGGTCCGGCTCGGCGAGGCGACCGCGACGTCGCTGGTCGCCACCAACGGCTCGCGCCGACGGCTGTACGGCGTCGTCCGCGACGCGTGGCAGCCGACGGTCGGCGCCACGGGCAACCGGCACCGGATCTCGCTGCGACCCGGCGACCGGATGGTGCTGACCACCCCCCTGCTGCCGCGGCGGCGCGGCGACCTGCGCGCGGTCGGCGTGACGGTCCGGCTCCGCGGGCCACTGGGACTGGCGTCGCGGCAACGCACCCGACCGGTCGACGGCACCGTCCGCGCATTGCCGGCCTTCGATTCCCGCAAGCACCTGCCGAGCCGGTTGGCCCGGCTGCGGGAGCTGGACGGCCGCGCCGCCGTGCGGGTGCGTGGCCAGGGCACCGAGTTCGACTCGCTGCGCGAGTACGTCCAGGGCGACGACGTCCGCTCGATCGACTGGCGAGCCAGCGCTCGCAGCCGCAGCGTCGTCGTACGCACCTGGCAGCCGGAGCGCGACCGCCGCGTCGTACTGGTGCTCGACACGTCGCGTACGTCGGCCGGACGCGTCGGCGACGTACCGCGGCTGGACTCCGCGATGGACGCCGTACTGCTGCTCGCGTCGCTGGCCACGCGTGCAGGCGACCGTGTCGACTTCATCGCCGGCGACCGCCGGGTGCGCAGCAGGCTGCGCTTCGCGGGCAACCGTGACATCGCCGCCCGGCTGCAGGAGTCGATGGCCGACCTGGAACCGGTGATCGCCGAGGCCGACTGGGGCGCGATCGCCGGCGCCGTCAACGGCCTCGGCCGCCAGCGTGCCTTGGTCGTGCTGCTGACGCCGCTCGAGCCGTCAGCGGTCGAGGAGGGGCTGCTGCCGGTGCTGGCAGCGCTGACCCGGCACCACCGCGTGGTGCTCGCATCGGTGCGCGACCCGGAGCTCGAGCGGCTCACCGGCACCCTGTCCACCCTCGACGAGGTGTACGACGCCGCCGCGGCCGAGCAGGCCATCGGCCGTCGACGCCACACCGCCGAGATGCTGCGGGCGCTCGGGGTCGACGTGGTCGACGCCGACGACTTGCCGCCTGCCCTCGCCGACCACTACCTGTCCCTGAAGGCCCGCGGCCTTCTCTGACGGGTTGAGTCGGGACTTCTGAGCGTCGAGTCGGGACTTCTGGCCACCGGAACTCCCGACTCAAACGTCGGAACTCCCGATTCAACGGTCAGGCCTGGGTTGCCACCCGGTCCTCGAGGAGCGCCGCGTCGAGGTCGCCGGTCTGGCCGCGGTGGAAGGCGTTGCGGCCGAGGACGAAGACGTAGGCGAAGAACACCGCCTCGGCGATCAGCCCGATGCCGATGCGAGCCCAGGTGGGCAGCGGCGACGGCGTCACGAACGCCTCGATGATCCCGCTGACGAGCAGCACCGCGATCAGGCCCAGCGCGATGGTGCCGGCGGCGCGGCCCTCGCGGGCCAGCGACTGGGTGCGGGTCAGCTCGCCGGGCTCGACCCAGGACCAGAAGAGTTTGAGCCCGGTGCCCCCGGCGACGAAGACGGCGGTCAGCTCGAGCAGCCCGTGCGGCAGCAGCAGGCCGAAGAAGTGCCCACCGTGGTCGTGGCGGATCATGACCGAGCCGATGACGGCGACGTTGGCGATGTTCTGGAACAGCAGCCAGATCACCGGCAGGCCCAGCACCCCAAGGGCGATGCACAGCGCGGTGACCCAGGCGTTGTTGACCCAGACCTGGGCGGCGAAGTGGCTGGCGGCGTACTCGCTGTAGTAGTCCTCGAAGTCGTGCGAGACCAGCTGGTCGACCTCGGCGGGCGAGAGCATGCTCTGCTCGACGGCGGGGTGGCCGAGCAGCCACGCGATCATCACGCCGGTCACCACGACGTTGGCCACCAGCGTGCCGATCCACCACCAGCGCAGGCGGTACAGCGCCCCGGGGAACCGGTCCACGAAGAAGCGCTGGACCCCGCGCCACGTGCTGGTCCGGGCACCGGTCGCACGGTTGCGGGCCCGGGCGAGCAGCGTCGAGAGGTAGGCCACCAGGCTGGGATCGGGCGCGGAGGTGCGGACGACGGAGAGATGGGTCGCGACCTGCTGGTAGCGCTCCACCAGCTCGTCCGACTCCGGACCCGACAGCCGTCGGCGACGCGAGAGCTCGTCGAGCCGACGCCACTCGGCGAGGTGCGCCGCGACGTACGCGTCGAGGTCCATGCGGTGATCCTAGGATGTCCGCGATGGCGACCCCGGAGTTTGCGACGCTCACCACCGACGACCTCGTCACCGGCGAGGCGGTGGCCCTCGACCTGCCGCCGGCCGGGCTCGGCTCCCGGATGGTGTCGGGGCTGATCGACGTCATCGCCAGCTGCAGCCTGTTCGTCGCACTCATCCTCGGGCTGGTGATCGCGGCCCTGCAGACGGACGCGGCGCTGCTCCAGGTCGCGGTGCTCGCCTCGGTGATCGTGTCGCTCGTCGTCTTCCCGACGACCATCGAGACGCTGACGCGCGGCAAGTCGCTGGGCAAGCTGGCCATGGGCTTGCGCGTCGTCCGCGACGACGCGGGACCGATCTCGTTCCAGCACGCGTTCGTGCGAGCACTGGTCGGCGTCATCGAGATCTACGCGTTCGCCGGCGGACCGGCGTTCTTCTCCGCCCTGATCAGCCCGCGCGGCAAGCGCCTCGGCGACTACGCCGCAGGGACGTACGTCGTCCGCGATCGGGTCCGCCTCAACCTGCCGCTCCCGGCCGCCATGCCGCCACCGCTGGCGGCGTGGGCGGCGCAGGCCGACCTGGCCACCCTGCCGACCGGACTGGCGCTCGGCGTACGCCAGTTCCTGGGCCGACTGCCGCAGATCGACCCCGTCTCCCGGGCCACGATCGGCGAACGGCTCGCGACCGCGGTCAGTGAGTACGTCGCCCCGGCGCCGCCTCCGGGCACGCCGCCGGAGGCGTTCCTCGCAGCCGTCATCGCGACCCGACGCGACCGCGACGGCGCCCGGCTCGCCCGCGAGGCGGAGCTGCGGCGGCGCCTCGCCGCCCGGCCGTGAGCACGCCCGCGTTCACGCTCCGGAAATAAACCTGGAGATCCTGCGGCGCGACCCCCGCGTGACGTGGTTAACTTCCGGGCATGGGAGCGTTCCCATTGAAATGTGACCTGCGTTACAAAATCGTGACCGGCGGTGCTTGACGGGCACGCGCGTAAACGTTTGCATCGTCCTGGACGGAGCGGGTTTGAAGGCGCGCGGACTAGACGGACCTGCTGACAACCCAGAGAGGAATGCACGCATGCGATCACGCAACACGCGTCGCGGAATGGCAGTCGCTGCCATTCTCGTCAGCGGAGGACTCGTCCTCGCTGGCTGTGGCGGCAGCGATGACGGAGGCAGTAGCGAGGCCAGTGGCACGTCACCGGGCGAGGGCAAGGCGGAGTGCGAGCAGCTGACGCAGTTCGGCGACCTGAGCGGCAAGTCGGTGAGCATCTACACCTCGATCGTCGCTCCCGAGGACCAGCCCTACAAGGACTCATTCAAGCTGTTCACGGACTGCACCGGCGCCGAAGTCGCCTACGAGGGCTCCAAGGAGTTCGAGGCCCAGCTGGTCGTCCGCGTCAAGAGCGGCAACCCGCCGGACATCGCGTTCGTCCCGCAGCCGGGTCTGCTCAAGACCCTGGTCGAGGACACCGGCAAGGTCGTCGAGGCGCCGAAGACGGTGTCCGACAACGTGGACGAGTTCTACGGCGAGGACTGGAAGGCGTACGGCACCGTCGACGGCAAGTTCTACGCGCCGCCGCTGACCGCCAACGTGAAGTCCTTTGTCTGGTACTCCCCGAAGATGTTCGAGGAGAAGGGCTGGGACATCCCGACCTCGTGGGACGACATGCTCGCCCTGTCCGACAAGATCGCGGCCACCGGCATGAAGCCGTGGTGTGCGGGCATCGGCTCGGGTGAGGCCACCGGTTGGCCGGCCACCGACTGGCTCGAGGACGTGCTCCTGCGCTCCGCCGGCCCGGACGTCTACGACCAGTGGGTCAACCACGAGATCCCCTTCAACGACCCGGCCGTCGTCAAGGCGCTCGACGAGGTCGGCGGGATCCTGAAGAACGACGACTACGTCAACGGCGGCTTCGGTGACTCGAAGTCGATCGCGAGCACGGAGTTCACCGACGGTGGCCTCCCGATCCTCGACGGCAAGTGCGCGATGCACCGCCAGGCGAGCTTCTACGCCGCCAACTGGCCCGAGGGCACCGACGTGTCCGAGGGTGGCGACGCCTACGCGTTCTACCTGCCCCCGATGGGCGAGGAGTTCGGCAACCCCGTCCTCGGCGGTGGCGAGTTCGTGACGGCCTTCACCGACAACATCGAGACGCAGGCCCTGATGACCTACATCTCCGGCGGCGAGTGGGTCAACGAGAAGGGCAAGGCGACCACCAACGGTGGCTTCGTCAGCGCCAACAAGAACCTGGACATCGCCAACGTGGCCAGCCCGATCGACAAGACGTCGGTCGAGATCCTCCAGAACCCCGACGCCGTCTTCCGCTTCGACGGCTCGGACCTGATGCCGGGTGCCGTGGGCGCCGGGTCCTTCTGGAAGGAAATGACCGCCTGGATCGGCGAGGACCAGAGCACGCAGGACACCCTCGACAACATCGAGTCGTCCTGGCCGTGATCAACCGCCCGCCGGCCGGTCGCTGACCAGCCGGCGGGCAGCAACACCCCGCCGGGCCGCGTAGGTCTCCCGTCCAACATGGACGAGAGACCCTCGCGGCCCGGCACCATCCTCCTTGTCCACCCGGCCGCGTAGCCGCCGCTCCGCCGCCCGAGCCACCGGGAGAACGACTTGTCCACAGGTGAGAAGTTCGTCCAGATGTTCATCGCGATCGGGCTCTTCTTCGGAGTCGTCGCCGTCATCCTGCTGCTGACCCAGCGGCTGCGCTCCCGCAGAGGAGAGCTGATCCAGTCCGCGGCGTTCGTGCTGCCCGCGGTCCTGTTGATCTGCGTCGGCCTGCTCTACCCAGCGATCTCCACGGTCTACCAGTCGTTCCGCAACGCGGCCGGCAACGAGTTCATCGGGATCGACAACTACCAGAAGATCTTCACCGACAGCGCGCTGATCCGGGTGCTGCTCAACACGGCGGTCTGGGTCGTCGTCGTCCCGCTGGCCTCGACGGCGATCGGCCTGATCTACGCCGTGCTGATCGACCGGGCGCGGTTCGAGAAGTTCGCGAAGGCCCTGATCTTCCTGCCGATGGCGATCTCGCTCGTCGGCGCCTCGATCATCTGGAAGTTCGTCTACGACTACCGCCAGACGTCCGACGACCAGATCGGTGTCGCCAACGCGATCCTCAAGACCCTCGGCTTCGACACCTACCGGTTCCTGCTCACCGAGCCGTGGAACACCATCTTCCTGATCGTGATCATGATCTGGGTGCAGGCCGGCTTCGCGATGACGATCCTGTCCGCATCCATCAAGGCGATCCCCGACGACATCGTCGAGGCCGCCCGCCTCGACGGCGCCGGCGGATTGCAGCTCTTCCGCCAGATCACCATCCCGAGCATCCGGCCCTCGCTGATCGTCGTCCTCACCACGATCAGCATCACCACCCTCAAGGCGTTCGACATCGTGCGCACCACGACGGGTGGCAACTTCGACACCAGCGTGCTCGCCTACGAGTTCTACGTGCAGAGCTTCCGGTCCTTCGACCAGGGACTCGGCGCGGCGCTGGCCGTGCTGATCTTCGTCCTGGTGATGCCGATCGTGATCTACAACGTCCGTCAGATGCGCAAGCTGGAGGCCCGATGACCACCGCTGACCCCAATGACATGTCGGTCGAGTCCGTCGTTGCGAAGGAGACGGTCGCCAGCAGCGCGCACAAGGCGCTCACGTCGCCGTGGGCCTCGATCGCCGCGGTCCTGATCGCACTGCTCTGGACGATCCCGACGATCGGCCTGCTCATCACGTCGTTCCGCCCCGAGAGCGACATCACCACGAGCGGTTGGTGGACGATCTTCACCAACCCGGGCTTCACCCTGGACAACTACGACCAGGTGCTCAACGGGCCGACCGCGCTCTCGACGTACTTCGTGAACTCGATCGTGATCACGATCCCGGCGGTGCTGATCCCGCTCAGCATCGCGACGATGGCGGCGTACGCCTTTGCGTGGATGAAGTTCCCCGGACGCGACTTCCTGTTCGTGGCGGTCTTCGCCCTGCAGATCGTGCCGATCCAGGTGACGATGATCCCGCTGCTCAGCCTGTACGTCGACCTGGGGCTGACCGGCTCTGAGGCTCCCGGTGGCGGCTACTACACGATCTGGCTGTCGCACTCGATCTTCGCGCTGCCGCTGGCGATCTACCTGCTGCACAACTTCATGTCGCAGATCCCGGGCGAGCTGATCGAGTCGGCGCGGGTCGACGGCGCCGGGCACGTGCAGATCTTCAGCCGCATCATGCTGCCGCTGATGGCGCCCGCCATCGCGGCGTTCGGCATCTTCCAGTTCCTCTGGGTCTGGAACGACCTGCTCGTCGCGCTGGTGTTCGGCGGCGGCAGCCCCGACGTGTCGCCGCTGACGGCACGCCTGGCCGAGCTGTCCGGCACCCGGGGACAGGACTGGTTCCTGCTGTCCGCCGGCGCGTTCGTCTCGCTGATCGTGCCGCTGATCGTCTTCCTGTCGCTGCAGCGCTACTTCGTCCGCGGCCTGCTGGCCGGAAGCGTCAAGGGCTGACGGAGCCGATGTGCCCGGCCAGCCAGTGGTAGGACGCCTTGGGGGTGCGGGTGAGGTCCTCCGGATCGATGTGCACGACACCGAAGGTCTTCGTGTAGCCCTCGGCCCACTCGAAGTTGTCGAGCAGCGTCCACACGATGTAGCCGCGGACGTCGGCGCCGGCCGCGCGTGCGGCCTCGGTGGCGGCGATGTGGTCACGCAGGTAGCCGATCCGGTCCTGGTCGTCCACGACATGTCCCTCGGCACCCTCGACGAGGGTGTCGTCGGGGTACGCCGCGCCGTTCTCGGTCACCATGATCGGCAGGCCGGTGCGCTGGTGGGTGTCGACCAGCAGCTGCTCGAGACCGGACGCTTCGACCTCCCAGCCGATGTCGGTGCGCGGCTCCCGGACGACGAACGACACCGGAGTCACGCCTGGGTAGGCCTCGACCTCGGGGTGTACGTCGAGCGTAGGGTCGGCGAGCGTCGGCCGGAACGGCGTGTAGTAGTTGACGCCGAGCCAGTCGGCGGAGCCGCGCACCAGCGCGAGGTCGCCGTCGCGGACCAGCTCCGGGTCGGCGAGCTCGGGCGCGACGCGCAGCAGCTCCTCGTCGTACGCCCCGTCGACGAGCGGGTCCAGCCAGATCCGGTTCCGGACCGCGTCGAGCTCGGCGGCGGCCCCGGCTGCCTCGGGGGTCTCGGGCCAGAACGGCGCCAGGTTGTGCACGATGCCGACGTCGGTCACGCCGGCCTCGTGGAGGCGCGCGGCGGCCAGGCCGTGGGCGAGGTTGAGGTGGTGGGCCGCCCGGTGTCCGGCGCCGCCCTCCTTGCGCCCCGGCGCGTGGATGCCGGCCGAGTAGCCGAGGTACGCCGCGCACCATGGCTCGTTGTGGGTCGCCCACACCTTCACCCGGTCACCGAGGCGCTCGTGGACGACCATCGCGTAGTCGGCGAAGGCCTCAGTAGTGCCGCGCTCGAGCCAGCCGCCTCGGTCCTCGAGCGCCTGGGGCAGGTCCCAGTGATAGAGCGTCGCGGTCGGCTGCACGCCGCGAGCGAGTGCCGCGTCGACGAGCCGGTCGTAGTAGTCCAGCCCGCGCGTCTCGACCGCGCCGGTGCCCGCGGGGATGATCCGCGACCAGGCGAGCGAGAAGCGGTACCAACCGGCGTTCATGCCGGCGACCAGGTCGAGGTCCTCCTCGAACCGGTGGTAGGAGTCGCAGGCGACCGAGCCGTCCCGACCGTCGCGGGTCGCACCGGGCTTCGCCGCGAAGGTGTCCCAGATGGAGGGGCCGCGGCCGTCCTCGGTGTGGGCGCCTTCGATCTGGTACGCCGCGGTCGCGGCGCCGAAGGCCAGGGTGGATCCGTCCGGGAGGTGCGAGGTCATAGGCACCACCGTAGTGCCTTTACCGGGAAAGTGGGAGCGCTCCCGCTGTGACCAGCATCAAGGACGTGGCACGCGACGTGGAGATGTCCACCGCGACGGTCTCGCGCGCGTTGCGCGGACTGCAGGGAGTCTCCGAGGCAACCCGGGAACGGGTCCTGGAGTCGTCGCGCCGGCTCGGTTACGTGCCGTCCCCCAGCGCCGCCGGGCTCGCCAGTGGGCACACCCGCACGGTCGCCGTGATCGTGCCACGGGTGACCCAGTGGTTCTTCGCCGCGATCGTCCAGGGCGCCGAGGAGGTGTTGCGCGAGCGCGGCTACGACCTGCTGCTCTACAACCTCGCCGGCGACGCGACCGCTCGACACCGGGTCTTCGAGACCAGCCTGTTGACCAAGCGAGTCGACGCCGTCCTGGTGCTCAGCCTCAAACCCAGCCCGGACGAGCTGGATCGGCTCGCCCGCCTCGGTCGGCCGGTCACCATCGTCGGCGCCGACATGCCCGGCTGGGCGACGGTCCGGATCGACGACGATGAGGCCGCCGCAACGGCGACCCAGCACCTGCTCGACCTCGGGCACGAACGGATCGCGTACGTCGGGGGCGCGACCGAGGGCGTCCTCGACTTCACCGCGCCCTCGGCCCGGCTCGCCGGCTATCGCCGGACCCTGGTGCAGGCCGGTCTGTCGCCGTGCCCGGAGCTCGAGGCCGACGGCGAGTTCACCGTCGCCGGCGGTCTGCGCGCGAGCCGCGAGCTGCTCGCCCGGCCGGACCGGCCGACCGCGATCTTCGCCGCCTCCGACGAGATGGCGATCGGCACCCTCCGCGCGGCCCGCGAGCTCGGCCTCCGGGTGCCCGAGGACGTCTCGGTGATCGGCATCGACGACCACGAGATGGCCAGCTACTTCGACCTGACGACGGTCGCGCAGCCGGTGCACGAGCAAGGCCGGGTCGCGGCGGCGCAGGTGCTCGCCGCCCTGGGCGACGAAGACTGGCGCCCGGAGCAGGTGATCCTGCCGACCGAGCTCGTCGTCCGCCGTACGACTCAGGCGCGCACGTAGGCCAGGTCGGTGATGTCGCGACCGGCGGCGAGGCCCTTGCGCTCGAACTTGGTCACCGGCCGCTCGGCCCAGCGCTCCACGACACCACCGCTGAGCAGCGGCTCGGCGTCGAGGACCTCGACCATCTGCTCGGCGTAGTCGGCCCAGTCGGTGGCCAGCCGCCATTCGGCGTCGGGCGCGAGCCGTTGTGCCGCCATGCCCACGAACGACGGTGTGATGAGGCGGCGCTTGTGGTGCCGCGCCTTGTGCCAGGGGTCGGGGAAGAAGGTCCAGAGCCCCGCCAGGCCACCCGGCTCGACCAGGTGCTCGATCGACCAGACGGCGTCGACGCTCAGCATCCGCACGTTCACCAGGCCGGCCGCTCCGATCCGGCCGAGGGTGTCGGCGACGCCCGGGCGCCACACCTCGAGTGCCACGACGTCGTGGTCGGGCCGGGTCCGCGCGAGCTCGACCGTCGACTCGCCGATGCCCGAGCCGATCTCGATGATCAGCGGCGCCTCGCGCCCGAACAGGCCCGACAGCGTGAACCCCGGCTCGTCGACCGCCTCGTCGGGCACCCACCAGCGCTCGGCGTACGCCGTCCAGGCCTGCTGCTGTCGCGGGGTGAACCGACTGCCGCGTCGGGAGTAGGACAGCACCTCGCGCATCCGCCGGCCGTCGTCGGTCAGCTTGTGGTGGGGGCGCGCCGGGCGGACGCCTTCGTCGTTCATGGGCACTATCTTCGCTGTCATGATCGACCGCACCCGAATCGCGTCGCTCCGCGCGGAGGAGGACGACCGCTTCGTCGCGACCCACCCCCGGTCCGCCGAGCTCGCCGACCGGGCGCGCGGGCCACTGCTCGCCGGCGTACCGATGCCGTGGATGACCCGGTGGCCTGGGCGCTTCCCGGTCTTCTTCGAGTCCGCCTCCGGTGCGCGGCTGGTCGACGTCGACGGGGTCGAGTACGTCGACCTCTGCCTCGGCGACACCGGAGCGATGACCGGGCACGCACTCCCCCAGGTCACCGCGGCGATCGCGGCGCAGGCCGGGCGGGGCATCACGACGATGCTGCCGTCGGCCGACGCCGTTTGGGTGGGCGAGGAGCTGGCCCGGCGCTTCGGACTGCCGACATGGCAGCTGGCGATGTCGGCGACCGACGCGAACCGGTTCGTGCTGCGCTTCGCGCGCTACCTCACCGGACGACCCCGGATCGCCGTCATGGACTGGTGCTACCACGGCACCGTGGACGAGACCCTGGCCGTGCTCGACGGCGACCGGGTCGTGGCGCGTCCGGGCGCCCTCGGTCCGCAGGTCGACGTCGCCGAGACGACCGCCGTGGTCCCGTTCAACGACCTCGACGCCCTGGACCGCCGGCTCGCCGTCGGCGACGTGGCGTGCCTGCTGATGGAGCCGGCGCTGACCAACATCGGGATCGTGCTGCCCGAGCCCGGCTACCTCGAGGGCGTCCGCGAGATCACCCGGCGGTACGGCGTGCTGCTGGTCAACGACGAGACCCACACGTTGTGCGCCGGACCGGGCGGCGCGACCGTCGCCTGGGGGTTGGACCCCGACATCGTCGTCGTGGGCAAGCCGATCGGCGGCGGCATCCCGTGCGCGGCGTACGGGCTGAGCGCGGAGGTGGCCGATCGGCTCTCCGGGCCGATGCTGGGCCACGAGATCGACGTCGCCGGCGTCGGCGGCACGCTCACTGGCAACGCGCTCGCGCTGGCCGCGATCCGGGCCACGCTGTCGACCTGCCTGCGCGACGAGGACTTCGCCCTGGCGGTCCCACTCGCCGAGCGGTTCGCGGCCGGCGTCTCCGGGGTGATCGCCGAGCACGGGCTGCCCTGGCACGTGCAGCGGCTGGGCTGCCGCGCGGAGTACTGGTTCTGCCCGCCACCGCGCGACGGGGCTGCCGCGGCCGCCGCCGTGGACGAGGAGCTGGAAGGCTTCCTCCACCTCTGGTGCCTCAACCGGGGCGTGCTGCTGACACCCTTCCACAACATGGCGCTCTTCAGCCCCCACCACACCGAGGCTGACGTCGACCGGCACACCGAGGTCTTCGGCGAGGCCGTCCGCGCGCTCACATCAGGAAGGTGAAGAGCGGCGAGCCCGGCGGGACCCGCTCGATGGTGAGCGGGCTGCTCGCCATGCGATCGAGCAGCCCGGCGAGGCCGGCGGCGGTGTCGAGCTCGATGCCGACCAGTGCCGGGCCGGTCTCGCGGTTGTTCTTCTTGACGTAGTCGAAAACCACGATGTCCTCGCCGTCCGCGAGCACGTCGGCGAGGAAGTGGCGCAGGGCGCCGGGCTCCTGGGGGAACGAGACCAGGAAGTAGTGCCGCAGCCCCTGGTGGAGGAGCGAGCGCTCGACGATCTCGCCGTACCTGCTGACGTCGTTGTTGCCGCCGGAGACGATGCAGGCGACGGCGCTGTCGGACGGGAACGAGCCGGCCAGCTCCCGCGCGGCGGCGCTGGCCAGGGCACCGGCGGGCTCGGCGATGATCCCCTCGACCTGGTAGAGATCGAGCATCTCGGTGCACACGGCGCCGGCGTCGACCGTGACGACCTCGTCGACGAGGTCGCGCACCAGCGGGAACGTCACGTCGCCCACCCGGCCCACGGCAGCGCCGTCGACGAAGGTGTCGACCCCCGGCAGCAGGACCGGTCCCCCGGCTGCGAGCGCTGCCGTCATGCTGGCCGCGCCCTGTGGCTCGACGCCGACGATGCGCACCTGCGGGTGCCGCTCGCGCAGCCACACGGCCAGCCCGGCGATCAGCCCGCCACCGCCGAGCGGCGCGAGGACCGTGTGCACCGGGAGCGCGATCTGGCTCATCAGCTCCACGGCCACGGTGCCCTGGCCGGCGATCGTGCGTACGTCGTCGAACGGTGGGACGTAGACGGCGCCGGTGCGCTCGGAGTCGGCGAGTGCAGCGGCGCCTGCGACGTCGTACGAGCTGCCCTCGACGACGAGGTCGACCCGGCCCTCGCCGAGCGCCAGGATCCGCTGCCGCTTCTGGCGTGGCGTGTTACCGGGCACGTAGACCCGGCCGTTGACTCCCAGGCGGGCGCAGCTCCACGCGAGACCCTGGCCGTGGTTACCTGCGCTCGCGCAGACCACTCCCCGGGCGCGCTCGGCGTCGGTCAGCCCGCTGATCAGGTGGTAGGCGCCGCGCACCTTGTAGGAGCGGGTCAGCTGCCGGTTCTCGCGCTTGAGCAGCACGGGTGCGCCGACGATCTCGCTGAGCCGGACGCTGTGCTCGACCTCGGTGCGGCGTACGACGGGGCGCAGGATCTCGGCGGCCGCCTCCACTGCCGCTGCGTCCACGCTTGCTCCACTCACGGAAACGACCCTAGAGGTTGGGGTTCGCAGGTCCACTTGCGGTCCGCTGTGGGATCAGCACAGACAGAAGGGCCCCGACAGCCTGACGGCTGTCGGGGCCCTTCGTGTCAGTGCTGGATCACTTGGTGATCTTGGTGACCCGGCCGGCGCCGACGGTGCGGCCACCCTCCCGGATCGCGAAACGCAGGCCCTCGTCCATGGCGATGGGCTGGATCAGCTCAACGACCATCTCCGTGTTGTCGCCGGGCATGACCATCTCGGTGCCCTCGGGGAGGGTCACGACGCCGGTCACGTCCGTGGTACGGAAGTAGAACTGCGGGCGGTAGTTGTTGAAGAACGGCGTGTGGCGGCCGCCCTCCTCCTTCGAGAGGATGTAGACCGAGGCCTCGAAGTTGGTGTGCGGGGTCGTGGTGCCCGGCTTGATGACGACCATGCCGCGCTCGATGTCCTCGCGCTTGGTGCCACGAAGCAGGAGACCGACGTTCTCGCCGGCCTGGCCCTCGTCGAGCAGCTTGCGGAACATCTCGACGCCGGTGACGGTCGACTTCTGGGCGACCTCGCGGATGCCGATGATCTCGACCTCCTCACCGACCTTGACGATGCCGCGCTCGATGCGACCGGTGATGACGGTGCCACGACCGGTGATCGTGAAGACGTCCTCGACGGGCATGAGGAACGGCTTGTCCGTCTCACGGGCCGGGGTCGGGATCGACTCGTCGACCGCCGCCATCAGCTCGAGGATCGACTCGCCCCACTTGGCGTCGCCCTGCAGCGCCGGGAAGGCCGCCACGCGGACGACCGGGATG